>CAVQNY010000017.1:0-195787 GCA_963714225.1 uncultured Acidobacteriaceae bacterium
TCACATCGAGGTATCTTCTTCGTCTATTTCGTATGTTCCGAGTTCTCGGATTCTTGTTCCGTGATGCGGTTCATTCCTTACTGGTCAAACGTCTCCCAAGTTTTCCAAGGCTGAAGATCAGATTCGCAGCGTAGTCGCTGCCGGTGCCGCAACCGCTCATTTCCGTATCCGTCACGCAACACGGTCGGATAGTTTCCGGGAACAGGGCTTCGGTCTGGCTGACCGCGAGCGGCATATTCGTGCAACTGCCGAAACTCCGTTCTATCTCGCCTCGGTAGCGAAGTCCCTGACGTCAACGGCACTCATGGTACTGCGCGAATCGGGCAAGCTTAACTTGGACAGCCCGGTCAATCTATACCTCGGGGCGGCGAAGGTGCACAGCCCGATGTGGAATGCGAACCGTAAGTGATCGTCCGGCGACGCGCTACTGACATGGCCGGCCTGACTACTTTCTATCGTGTCTGCAACGTCGGCGATTCACAATGCAAGATCTCAATTGAACAAGAGATCGAGCGGTATGGGATTCTGTTCGGGCCTCCAGGCGAACGCTTCGACTATTCCAATCTCGGCTACGCGATTCTCGGCGAGGCTATTGCGCATGTTTCCAGGGAGAGCTTCGCAAAAGTTTTGGAAAACAGCGTGTTCGAGCCGCTGGGGATGACTCACTGCGGTCTGGGTGGGGCCCGCGGTGCGGCGGTGAACTACGACGAATATTCGCATCAACGCAGTCCTCGACAAATTTCGGGCACGCCCGGCGTTCGGCGGTATATTGCAGTGCGCATGATCTGGCGCTGTTCGCTCTGCTCCAGCTCAAGGACCATCGTCCAACGCAGCAGCAAATCCTGCCAGATGCAGCGATCGACGAACTTCACCACCCAGTTGCTGATGTATCCGGCCAAGGGTATGCGATTGGTTGGTGGACCGAGGACCGCGAGGGTGAGCGCGTCATTTTCGGTCAAGGCGGAACCACCGACTCGTTTACTCTGCTTGAATTATTCCCGTCGGAGGATCTCGGTATCGTGATTTTGGCAAACTCGTGGAGCGATAATCTGAAGATGCCGAATGGCATTGAGAGACGCTCCTCGCCGCTTTGCGGCAGAATCTCCGTGCTCGACCGCAATCCTCGTCTGCTGTGCTTCCGCATTCGCCACGGCCGGTTGCTGCGCAACAGTTGGTGGGCAAGTGGGTTGGCGACCTTCAGACGTATGCCGGTAGAGTTCCGGTGGAAATCTCAGTCTCCGCATCGGGCGAAGCCCATGGGCGAGTGGGAACCGGGGCGCAAGCGGAGTTGCGCAGTCCGTCAATTGAAGGCGAGCATGTCTACGGCGTTTTGTCCGCCGACCTCCACGAACCTGATGCGCCACTACCGCCCTATGATGTCGAGTTCGACCTGTTCTTTCGCGGAAACAACCTGACCGGCGCTGTAACTACTCGTCCCGGAAAACGAGCACCACGCAGCTGCCGCACTGGAGCGAGTTGCAAAAGATTGGGCCTTAATTGGCGATTACGCTCACCGAGAATCGCCCTGACTTTCGGTCATGGGTCAAAACGCGCTATCGCGATTTATCGACAACCGACAGCAGGTGAGGAGCAAATCAGATATTTTCAAAATCAGATATTTTCATGTTGAAACTTTTTGATAATGTCCCCTCACGAACCGAATAGAAATGTCCCCTTAGACTGAGACCTCCAGCCACAGGAGGTCTCGTTGAAGAGGACGAAGATGAGCAGTCGTGAGCTGGAGCGGGTGGGGGTAATGGGACGAGTCGACAGTGGGGCACTGAAATTGAAAGATGCAGCTGCCATGCTGGAGTTGAGTTATCGCCAGGCGAAGAGATTGTGGCGGCGCTATCGGAAGGTGGGCGGCAAGGGGCTGCAGCATGGGAACGCGGGCCGGCCCTCCAATCGGAGTAAGCCGCTGAAACTACGGCGGCGGGTGCTGAATTTAATCAAGAAAAAAATATTCCGGTTCGGAAGAGGAGCGATTCGGGCCGACGCTGGCGTCGGAGCACTTGGCGGAAGAAGACGGGATTGCCATTGATCATGAAACCTTGCGCGGTTGGATGTTAGCGGAAGGATTGGGGAGCCGGCAACGGAAGCGAAAGAAACACTGCCAACGAAGAGAACGCAAATCGCACTTTGGCGAACTGGTGCAGCTGGACGGGAGCTTTCACGATTGGCTGGAGCAGCGTGGGCCGCGGGGTTGCTTGATGGACATGGTAGATGATGCCACCGGCAAAGTGCAGGCTCGAATGGGAAAGGAAGAGACGATCTGGGCGGCGGTCGGTATGGCGGGCGTGGATTGAAATCACGGGATACCCCGCGCGCTTTATGCCGACTGGAAAAACGTGTACAAGCGAAAGCCACGCCGGCGAGCAGTTGCGGGGAGAAGTCCCGGTGACGCAGTTTGGAGGCATGTGCCAGAAGCTGGGCATTCGCATCATTGCCGCCAGTTCCCCTCAGGCCAAAGGTCGGGTGGAGCGGATGAACGGGGTACATCAGGATCGCCTGATCAAGAAAATGCGACGGAAGGGGATCGGCAGCTATGAAGCGGCGAACGCGTATCTGGAAAAAGAATATGGCCGGAGCACAACCGCCGCTTTGGCTATCCGGCGGCAAGTCCGGAGGACTATCACGGCCGGAAGCCGACGGCCCACGAACTGCGGGAGATTTTCCGCTTAGAGACCGAGCGCGCGATCAGCAATGACTGGGTGATCCGCCACAATGGTCGTTCTCTGCAACTGCAGCCTGGGCAGCGGCGCTATGGACCTACGCAAAGCAAGGCCCTGGTTTGCGAATGGGAGGACGGAACGATGCAGGTGTACTACCGCGGGGAGCGTGTAGCCTTTATCGAGCTGAAGGAGCCCATAGGAAAAACCACTCGGCCCATGCCGCCCCGCGTCAATCCCGTGGTGGTGAGGAAAGCTAAGCCAGACCATCCGTGGCGGCAGGGTTATAAAAGCATGAAGCCACGGGTTCCAAACCAGGGGATCGCAACGCCGCTGGTTGGAATACGCACTTCCGCTTCGCCCTAACTACAGGGCGAAGCGGAAGTGCGCATTCCAACCAGAACACCACAACACAGAAAGGGGACATTTCTATTCAGTCTTGACAAATCAGATATTTTCATTGACATCCCCCAGCCCCGAGTATAAAATTCCCTCCCTACCATCCGTCCGCTATAATCCGGCTTCTTTCTTACACGTCGAAGCGCCCGTACCAGAGGTGGGTCATGAGCAAGAACTATCTCACGCCATTTATCTGGTCGCTCAGAGTTTTCATTCTGAGCTTATTGTTTGTGATAATCATGGCTCGTGCCGCGGGGGCTACCAATCCGCTGCCCTTAGTCAATTGGCCACTGACTCCTGCGGCTGTTGCGCCTGCGGGGGCAGGGTTCACGTTGACAGTTCATGGCACCGGTTTCGTTAGTGGCTCTGTTGTGCGCTGGAATGGTGGCGCCCGACCTACAAAGTTTGTCAGCAGTTCCGAGTTGACAGCCGCCATTCCAAGTACCGATATCTCTCACCCGACCACGTCTTCAATAACAGTCTTCAATCCCACTCCCGGCGGGGGCTCCTCGAATGTAGTTTTGTTTCAAGTTAGGGCTGCCAGTAGTTGGGCTGCGTTCGGCTCACCCGTACACTTCACCGCGGGAGCGGGACCCGAGTCTCTGGTAACCGCCGATTTCAACGGGGATCACAAGTTAGACCTCGCTGTGCCCAATCCGAATAGCAATAACGTCAGCATTCTTTTGGGCAATGGCGATGGCACCTTCCGGCCCGCGGTGGACTACGGTGTGGGCCAAAGTCCCGTGACGGCGGCGGTTGGAGATTTTAACGGTGACGGCAAGCTGGACTTGGTAGTAGCGAATAACGTCAGCAACAACGTGAGCGTACTTTTGGGCAAGGGCAACGGGACTTTTCAAACAGCTGTGGAGCACAGCGCAGGCGAAAATCCGGTAGCAGTTGCGGTCGGTGATTTCAACAGAGACGGCAAGCTGGATGTGGTTGTAACGGACGCAGGCAGCAACAAGATAAGTGTGCTCCTGGGTAACGGGGCTGGATCGTTTCAATCGGCTGTCGCCTACGGTGTGGGTCAGAATCCCGTCTCGGTCGCGGTTGGAGATTTTAACGGTGACGGCAAGCTGGACCTGGTAGTAGCGAACCATGACAGCAACAATGTGAGTGTGCTACTCGGCAATGGCGATGGATCATTCCGGCCGGCAGTCAACTATGGCGGTACGCCAAACGCCGCCTCAGCCGTAGTGGCAGATTTCAATGGCGACGGCAAACTGGACGTGATTGTAGCGAATGCGCTCGGCTATGATGTAGCCGTGCTGTTGGGCAACGGCGATGGAAGCTTTCGGTCGCCCGCAACCTACCGCACTGGCTACGAACCGAGTCTGGCCGTGGGAGATCTGAATGGCGACGGAATGCTCGATTTGGCCGTTGCAGACATTGGCGTCGCTAACGTTACCACGCTCCTGGGCAACGGCCACGGAGGCTTCCAGGAAACCGTGAGCTACATGGTTCCTGCGGGCGTTCTATCAGGGGCGCTGGGAGACTTCAACGGCGACGGCAAACTCGATATCGCTGTTCCGGACGGTGCCTCAGGATTCTCCATTCTGCTCCAGGCGCAGCCCTTGTCAGGACCGAATGCCACGTTATCGAGCACGTCGATGCGATTCGAGTGCAGACCCGTGATTAACGCTGGCTGCCAGTGCTTCACCGAGGGCAGTCTCACCCTAGGCAACTATGGCAATCAAACCTTGCATATCAGCGGAATCAGGATAACGGGACCGTTCACTGAAGGAAACAACTGTGGCACGAGCCTGAAACCGGGGGAATTTTGTACTATGTCCGTCACATGGTTGGAACAGGAAGGCTCAGGATCAGGCACTCTGTCCATCGTCGATAATGCATCCGGGAGCCCACAAGTGGTATCTCTTTCCGGGGAAAAGCTATGCACTCCTCTGGTAATGAGTAATACTGAACGCCATGTTCTTTGTGGAATGACCTCGTTAAGCTCGCACTAGAGGCTGCTTTTTCCGGCTCGTCTGGTGATATTGTGGTCGACCATTCGATTCGAGGTGAAGCATAACGCAGGTCAACTGTCGAAATCAGCCATAACACTCAAAACCCCGGCTGGGGGTCAATGAGTGTTATGGCGAAGATAACCGGCCAATGCGCTTTGACTTGTGGAATTGTGAATCGCTCGATGCATCGCGGCTGAGAGACGTAGGTTATTATTCTTCAGCCGGATTTCTTTCCTTCAAGCCCGCGAGCTAGAGCGTGTTGTGGTTCAGCATGGGTCATCGCTGTGAGCACGTATCTGGTGCGGTCCGGGGGCAACAGGGTCCAGGAATTTGGCCGTTGCGAACACACCTTCAGAGCGGGCACAGATTGGCCGGTTATGGCGAAGTTACGCCAACCATCGCTCCGACAGAATCCCGCTGACCGGGGCAGGTGTTAGAATTGCAAACAATCTCTGAGGTTGAAAGGAGATTCCAGTGTCCAACCTTTTTGGCAACAACCCACCCAATTCCATCTCTACCGTGGACGGCAGTTTTCATCGAACTCTAGTCGACAAAGACTCCAACGACGCAGGGAGGCGTAGAGAGCAATGCGGCCCCGTCTGCTCCTTTGTCGCAATACTTTTCGGCGTTATCGGAATACTTTTCTTCGGTGGCGTTTTGGCGTTCGTCGTCCACGTCTGGTTCAACGAGCACCCTCACTGGGCCTGGTAGCCATCATGGGTTTGTAAAGGCATAACTGCGGATCGGTCTTCCTCTCCAGGTAGCGTTACGAAATCGCGGTTTGTTGCGAGCTCGAAGAACGACGGGCAACTCGGAAGTCAACTGGCGAAGGCGGTTACGCTCATCGTGGGTTTTTGAGCGCAATCGTGATGTTCCGCCAATGATCAGGCGGCACATCCAAACTGGAATCTGGAGGGAACTGGGGCGAAAGGGCCAGCCTACGGAGCCGGAGTCCCCGCAGAAGCTCCGGAAACAAAATCTCTGATATAGCCGACCACCAGCGTTCCGTTTCCTTCGTGCCACAAATCGTTGTGTCCCACTCCCTCTAGCATGTGTAGAGTTTTGGGCTGGTTGGCGCGATCGTAAAGCAGCTTGGGCATCCACGGAAACGCAATTGTGTCTGAGGTCCCTGAGACTATAAGGACGGGGATGTGTACGCTTGCGATTTTGTTCTTGTTTTCAAAATTGTTGGCCTTGTCGATCCATTGACTGGGTCGTAGAACCGTGCTGTAGATCAAGTCCTGATTGGCGATTTCATAGACGCTTGAAATGGGGCTGAGCAGAATGAGTCCGGCCGACTGTGGCGACTCGACGGCAAGCTGTGTCGCGACGCCCGAACCAATGGACCGACCCGCGATGTAGACATCAGAAGGAGACAAGTGACGCTGCTCGATGAGGTAGCGCATCGCGGCGCGCGCATCTTCTGCCGTGCGGGGGCCACTGGCCTGAACCGGGCTGCTGCTGCCATATCCGCGGTAGTCAGCCAGCAGCAGGTTCGCACCGGTTTGATGGAGGAGCGGGCCCTCAGCGGTTGGAATCCCCGCCTCGGAATCCAAAACATATCCATTCCCGTGGAAGTAGAGGATTACCTTGGCGGATTGTTTCTCGGCGGGAATCCACCAGGCGTGTATCTGAGTCGAGCCGTCCACTGGGATATGCAGGTCTTCAAAGGGAAGATTCAGGCTTGCAGGAGTTGTCCGGGCATAGTTCGTCGGGGCAGGGAAAATAAGCCTGGGCTCAAGGTAGTAATGAAACGTGACGATAACCGCCAGATAAAGCACAACAAGTATGCGCGCTATCCAAACTAAAGCTCGCTTCCATCTTCGGCGCGGACGAGCAACAGCCAGTGTTGCCATGCTCTCTCCCTGGAAATCGCAAGAAGTATAGTTCGAGTAGCTGTCTTCTGATTATCTGGTTGCTTCAGCAAGCCACCAGATGTTGTGGTCGACAACCGCCGTCGGTGCCGACACTCCGCGGTGCTGTAGGTCTCTAGCGCCGCGGTTTGAGCTGAGTACCCGCTTCGAGCCAGATTTTGGGGCTGGAGGGGCACACAAAACGCAACAACATGGCTTCTGTCGCGGCTCAACTTTGGTCCCTCATGTGCGACCCCTCGGCAAACACTACCTATTGGGGCTTGCTGAAGCAACCAGATAATCAGAAGCTGTCTAACGGAAACGGGAACAATTTTGTGGCGTTTCACGCAACTGTCGAAATCAGATTACACGCAAGCACGCAAGTGCCCAGCGCAACGCCATAGCTAGGCGAGGTGGGTATCCAGCTCCGAAAAGATACAATCCGGACGCCGCCGTCTTTAACATGCGCGGTAGGCAACATGAGCAAGAGCGCTAGCGCGAGTTCTTGTTCAGTCCGGCGTAGTCGAAGACCCCAGGCACGCCTAGAAACTTCATGCACGAGAACCGGGAGACCTCGGAGACACCTGTGGCCCAAGTGGACGGCAGGTCGGCGGGTGAAGGCTCAGGCCGTACGGCCCGCGTGTACGTCTGCGAGGAGTCACACTGCGGCGTAGTACCTATGAACCATTCGAACAAAGACAAGCAGTCGTCGGCGGAGAGTGGGGAGGGAAGGCTGCGGCTCAAGGAGAACGCCCACTCATCTGACACGTGCCCGACATTGAGCGGGACTCCGCGTGCCTCACAGGTGCGTGAGTGTACGGACAAGCCTTACCATTTTACCATTGGCCGTCACTTATCTGAGAGAAGAACCGGATGCGCTAAGGAGCGCCCGTCCGGATCTGTGTGGGGCCCCAGGCGACTGGGGTCCCTACCGCGATCGCCAATCATCGTGAAGGTCGTGTCCGGACGCGCCTCCGGGGGCCCACAAGATCAGCGCACACGTTCCGCCACACGTCGCCAGGTCTTGCCATCGCCGATCTCCAGCCGGTCTCCTTCCAGTTTGAAGGGACGCGCCTGGTCAGTGTCGGTGTAATCCGGCATTAGGCTTCCCTCGATATGATGAGTCACTACCTGCTTCTTTTCGTCCACGGTGTAGGTGCCGAAGTATGCGACATAGGCGGTGTAAGCGGCGAGGGCATGCTCGGCTGACGGCGGCTTACCTTCGCCGGTGTTTGCTTCTGGAAAAGGCGCCAGCGGAGGAACCTTCATGAGCTGAATGTGCACGTGCCCGGTTGCATCGTAAACGATGTATCCCCGCGGATGTTCACCGAACCGGTACTGCCACTTGCCCTCCTTATCTAGATCGGCAAACTCCACCACTCGCCACGTGCCAATCAGAGCGTCGGCTCCTTGAACGGGATGCTGGGCGAAGGCAACGCTGACCAGCAACAGCGAGCCACAGAGCGCGTGAATCATTTTCATTTCGGTGCCTCCAAAGAGTGGTGGACATTCACGCCTGATTCTACGGGATACGGGACTGTTGGCATAAACAGGCGATAGCACGTTTTGACTGCCGGTCATTGATTAAAGTGACGCTCCTCGGCACGAGCCCGCCGGTCTGGAGGCGCATTTCAGTTCCTCGTGAGATTACGCTTCGCGATCTGCACCGGACCTTGCAGACGGTGATGGGGTGGTCCAATTCCCACCCTCATCAATTTCTTCGCCAGAGACCAAGGTTATCTGACCCGCGATCTAGAGTTGGGAGCAAGATCGCAGATGAGAACCGAACTAAGCTCGGGGAATTGATCGGGACTGTGGGGGCGAGGTTATTGTACGAGTACGATTTCGGGGACGGCTGGCAGCACGACCTTCTTCTGGAAGAAGTCTTGCTTGGAGACGAAACGTTTCAGCAGACATGCGTGGCGGGTAAACGATGTTGTCCGCCCGAAGACTGTGGAGGGCCGCAAGGATTCGCAGAGCTTCGCCAAGCATTCCAGGACGCCAATCACCCGAGTCACAATGAGGTCTGTGAGTGGCTTGGCGATTTTGTCCCTGAATCCTTCTCTGCAGATGAGGTAACCGACGACTACGCCGGAGGAAACACTGACGCACGCAAAAGCCCGGTCGCTGAGCGCTATGGCCTGTGGCTGTTGAAAAGCTCCTTCCCCGGCTTGCTATGTCGGCCCATCCTATTTTTCGACAACTTGGCGAGGCACGGCAATATATTGCACGGGTGAAGAAGAGAAGGAAGGGATTCCGCAAGAAGAGGCCCGTCCGCTCGTGGGTGGACAGGAAATTCCGGTCTGGTTTTCGAGGCTACCCAATTGCCACCGTGGCCTTTTATGGGCCCAATGACAAACTGGCTACCAAGGTTGTGGTGAGCGTTTTTCTCACTGAAAGTAACGACCCAGATTTTCTCCAGCGCTGGTTCTCCGATGACGACCTGGACCTACGCCAAGATCTCGCCGTCGGTGAGCAGATTCTGACCTTCCTCAAGCCGCACGGACCCCGCTCCACTGTCGTGGCCGATGGGATTATCGGCTGCCCGCACGAAGAAGGGGTGGACTACCCAGAGGGCACTTCTTGCCCGCAATGTCCTTATTGGGCCGGACGCGACCGCTTCACCCATGAGCGTATTCAATAGAGGGCAAGTCAGGAGCGGCATGACTCAAGCTTTGATGTTTCCGGGATAGCGGGTTCTGAGCGCTATGGCCTGATAGTGTCAAGTGACTATTGCAGTTTCAAGTACTCGGCTGTTTGCTATCCCCATTCATTAAAACTATCGGGATCGGTTGGGCATTCGCTCGAAGGTGCGGGAAAACGTTTCGGATCAAAAATACACGCGGAAGAAAAACTTTAAGTAGACCAACGCATAAACCATCACGAAGTTCCAGAGCCACACCGGCCAGAACACCAGCCTGATTCTCTCCGCTTTGCTAGTCCAATGGCTGCCACACCTGCCGCGGCCGCTTGCAGCGCCCCAAATACGGCATTCTCCCTGCGCGGGCCTCCCCAAAAACCAAACAGGGTCAACGCAAGCGCCAGCGCCGCGTTGGCTCCGGCCATGGCGAGCCGGCGAGCCGGCGTGCTTGCGCCCGGCGATGCGCGTTACCAGTGCGCCCACCTGCAGAGACCCGGTCACCACCAGCATCACAGTCAACGTAGGCTCTAAATGCAAGCTTTCGCCTCTTCCCTAACCCGCGCTATTCCGGCTCCTCTTGTTCGTCCTGTTGCTGCGCCACGAAATTGGCGGAGGTTGATTTTGTGGTCCAATCCGTCCCTTCGCCGCAGGTGGGGCCCAGATTAAGAAACGAGTTGTTCATCCAATCATTGCTTCTCATTCTCTCATTCAGCAGCCGGGCTGCTTCTACTAGATCGGCTTTGTCGATGATGTTGTACCGCTCGAACACACTCCACGTCTTGTGTCAGAACTCCAACACTCTGCTCGAAATTCCAGCTCTCGTCGGGCATGATTCGGGCATGATTGCATCGAAAAGAGCACGAAGAACGGTGCATTCGGACCATTTGGAAGCAGTGACCCTGCATGCACAGCTTCCTTACTAGTTGATTTGAAATGGTAGGCGCGGCAGGAATCGAACCTGCAACCACCGGATTAGAAATCCGGTGCTCTATCCAATTGAGCTACGCGCCCTCGCTAGTGTTTTCATCAGTTTACCAGCTTCGGCTGCTCCGGAAGCTGTACAGAAGCTGTACATTACATGCTTCAAAAGCTTGAGCCAATTGGCGCATCGCGTCCTCAACTCTCATGTTGCGCACCTTGATGTAACTTTTCTGGGTCGTGCCCACATCGCCGTGACGCAATATTCTTGCTCGCGACTTAGGTATTCAATGGTACCGATGTGGTTGACAAGTGCGATTTGGTAGGCGTAGCGTCTAGTCGTTCGTTTCCTGTCATTATCATACAGCCCACATTGTAAGGGAAGGGCGTTTTTCGGGACTCCAGGGTTAAGGCTAGAGGCTGGCAAGCGATTTGTGGAATGCAGCTTGCCCTTCTACGAAGGAGACGACCATGAGGGAACGAGAATTCAGTTTGAGGAAAACTCTTCAACAAAAATGGCTAAGCCGAAGAGATCTCGTCCGCGCAGCGGGAACAGTGCTGGGGGCGAGTCTTTTGCGTTCGAACTCGGTCTATGCCAGCAGTGACGAGGAGGACAGAGAGCCTCGCGAATGCGTTGGCGTAAACCCGATTCCAGGGGGTCTCGCACCGTTTAACCCCTACGGGATCTTTATCCACCACAATCCACTGAATCCGGCAACCCCACTAGCCGCCATCAGCGACCCCTCGCAAATTACAGATTTCGACGGGTTTGTCGGACTGACTCACATACAAGGCGGCGGAACGGGAACAGATACCACGACTGGCGCTACCATGACGTTGGCATTCCGGGCGGACATGGGCTTCAGTCAGGGCAGATTCATCGGCACGGACGGGCACGAGCATCACGGTACTCTCTGTTTTGTTTGACTGGACCTCTACACCGTTCCAGTTGGAACGAACCCCCTGCCGGTAACTCAACAGATCCATGATTACAACGTAGGAATTGACCGGAGCGACGTTTTCTGGATGATCCCAGTGAGACGCCACGCCGTAAAAGTCGACTTCGACCAAGCGCAGGCTCGACTGACGGTGTGCGACTTGGAAGTCTTCGACGATCACGACCTTGCTAACGCGCTAACCGATGGACTGGGGATTCCCACTCCACCCATCCCGGGAGTCTTTCCAGTCCACGCGAGGGTATCCTTTGATGTGAAGTGGGAGGGCGCAATCGCGACGGCAGAAATTGAGAACACTTCACAGCAGTTTGAGGGTACGTTTCTAAGCACAGGAGCCACGATTACCTGGTCTGCGGATCAGTCTGGTTTCCATTTCCAGTCGGAAACGCCGCCCAACCCGAAAGCGAACCTAGTTTCTGTACTGGGACAAGAGAAAAACGGGGTCTTCTTCAGCTAAACCTCAGACGACACAGCCGCTCGAAAGCTCGAAAGCCCAAAAGGGCGGCTGTGTCAATTAGCTCGGATAAGAAATAAACGCTGAGCACGTACACGAATTGAGAACTGGGGAGCAAGATTTCCACTTGTGGGCGCGATTCTAGCACGGCAGACCAGCCGTAGCCCGTGCAGGGAACCGCAGCGTGGTGTCGGTTCAGGGCTGCGCTGCGGACCGCCCGGATAGATCGACAGCGTCTTCAGGTGACACGCCGCGAGGGTTGGCCGTCTCCGCGCATCGAGATGCAACAATTTTCCTTGAAACGACACCCGCATCGTGTGCATAATACATCCGCCTCTCCGAAGAGCCGTTCCCGCCAGTTGAGACGCAACACCCCCTGAGGCGCATGGGCTGAATCCTGCGAGGTGGGTCGTGAAGTTAAGATGCTACCTGTTGTCCCTCCTGAGAATCCACCGTCCGGACTGTGAACATTGCAAAGCTCGTGAAAAGTCCGGGCTTGAGATGCGAGAACGGCTGGATGAGTTGAATTGGCGGACGCAGCCGTATTCGCCAAAAAATGGCGACCATGGAGAGGTTGTGGAGGTCTTCGATTCCAACCCCGGCGAAGTTGTAGCAAGGGCGCCTATTTCGTTGGCGCACCAAGGGAAGAAGGCTGGTTAGAGCCAAACGGAGCCTGCCGCGAGCAAAGACCACGTTCGGATTGCCCGCTAGGCTGGTCACAAAGGCTGCCTGCACCTCTGAAACGTCCCAGCCGACCCGAACCCCCTTCCGGCAGTCAAATAGTCAAATCGCCGCAGAATCGGCTTCCTGAAAGTGCATCCGAGCCGCGTAGTCACCAGTGGAATTGCAGCAGGTCTACGGCCTGACTGGCAAATCTGTATTCTTTTCCGCAAACTCCAATGCGGCTTGCGTGTTCTCCCAGCCCATACGCATCGTGCAGCTTCCGCCTGTCTGATCGAATGAAATTGTAAAGCTCTCGACTGGTGAGGAGAGTTTCGTAACGGACATGGGCACGCGGGCCAACTCCTCAGATTCATACTTGTACGGCATACCGCCCTCACCGGTATGTTTGTTGATGATCAACGTCCAAGTGTCAGAAGTGGGAACCGTGAAAATCGTGTAACTGCCCGGCGGAATATTTGTCCCTTTAACCGTGATGAGGTCTTCATTACTGACGAACGTGGTGGCCTCATTCGCGCCAGTCCTCCAAACTTCTCCATACGGCACAAGTTCACCAAAAATCTTGCGGCCTCGCATGCGTGGGCTGGAGTAATCGACGGTGATTGTTTTTCCGTCAGAGAATTTGCACTGCGCCTGTGCGGGCGGGCTAGGGCGCTTGCCCTTATCCTCCTGAGCGGAAGAAATGATGCAGAAAGTGAAGACGAACAGAATTGCGAAGGCTGTCTTCTTCAGCACGAAATTCTCCTTTCAGCATTCAGGACGCAGCCAGTCTGACCTGCTGCTGAGCATCTCGACTTAGACTATCCCTACGTCGGGAAAGTTGGCAATTGCGGCAGGTCGTGAAAGCCCATCTCAAGGCGGAAAGCAGCGTGCGGCTCAATTCCTCCGCGCTGGCTCATTCCAGCTCAGTTCATGCTGGCGGACTTCCAATAGCGTCTTGAATCGCCGCATCCGCTGCCCGTCCATGCGATCAATTCTATGCCCACTTGCAGTGGGCCACCTGCTGTCAATCATATCCGTGATACGCAAGGCAGACCGTCCGTGGGAAAATGAATCCCCGATGAACGCCGCGATCCCAGAACGCAGACCCGCGACCGAGGAAATCTCCGGGCTGATCGAGCGCGTCACCTTCCACAACGATGAAAGCGGCTTCTGCGTCCTGCGAGTCAAAGCACGCGGGCAGCGGGAGGAGACGACGGTCGGGTCGCTGCCTTCGGTGACGGCGGGGGAATGGCTGATCGCGGAGGGCTGGTGGGTCAGGGACAAGGAGCGTTCAATCCCATCATGCACCTTGCCGCAGAGTTTCTTTGCTTCTGTCGCGGGCCTCCTGTTGGCTGCGGAAGCGAGCCTTAGAATGGCTCCATGAAACGAATCTGCGTTTTCTGCGGCTCCAGTCAGGGTAGCCGTCCGGAATACCGCGCTGCCGCCGAGGAGATGGCTGCCGAATTGGTGCGGAGGAACATCGGCTTGGTGTACGGCGGCGGCAATGTGGGTCTGATGGGGATTCTTGCGGACGCTGTGCTAAAAGCGGGCGGTGAGGGAGTGGGCGTCATCCCCGAACACCTTATGGTGCGGGAGGTCGGGCATACGGGACTCACGAAACTCCATGTCGTCCACACGATGCACGAGCGCAAGGCCCTTATGGCCGATCTGTCGGATGCCTTCGTCGCGCTGCCGGGCGGATTTGGAACGCTGGACGAGTTTTGCGAGGTCGTGACGTGGACGCAACTGGGTCTGCATGCAAAGCCCTGCGGAATCCTGAATGTGCTGGGATTTTACTCGCCGCTGCTCCGGATGTTCGATCATGCGGTGGAGGAGCGATTCCTAAAGCCGGAGAACCGGGCGTTGGTACTGGCGCGGGACCAGCCCGCCGACCTCCTGCAAGCACTGGAGGAGTGGCGTCCCGTGCACATTGAGAAATGGCTGGATCGGGAGACGCGGTGAATCCTAGCTCGCTCTGGCTAATCAAGAGAGCATGGTGGACGTAGCCGCCTATCTGGAAAGGATCGGGTATTCGGGATCGCGCACACCCAGCGCCGATACCCTTCGATACATACATCGCGCCCACCTGTTCTCTGTACCTTTCGAAAATCTTGACATCGGCTGGGAACGCGAAATCCGAATGGATCAGGAAGCCTTCGTCCGCAAAATCGTTGAGCATCATCGAGGCGGATTTTGCTATGAGCTGAACGGAGCCTTTTCAGTGCTGCTAGAGGTTCTGGGATTTCAGGTGACATTGCTGTCGGCTCGTGTGCCGCTTGCGGACGCAAGCGACTCGCCGGAGTTTGACCACCTTACCCTGCGCGTTGACCTGAACGAGCCGTGGGTCGCCGACGTAGGTTTTGGCGACTGTTTTGTCGATCCCCTTCGGCTTCAGATCGGTCTGGAACAGGAGCAACAGGGAAAGTGGTTTGGGTGCGGCTCTTTTGCATTTGAAGTTACAGCATGATTTTTCAATAGGATAGATGAGGGGTGTCGTGTTCATACTTCTCAGATGTGGGGGATATCGAGCGTGCAACGAGATATGTGGTGAACACATTGCCACGGTTACCACTGTCGGAGAATACTTCGTCCTCACTTTCATTCGACTGGACGAGCAACAATGAGTTCGCGCGGCTTGGAACTCCTCCCTATTTACCTTGTTGATCCCAACACCACCTGGATGGATGCGATGAGGGCTGGACATTTCTCTGGTGGTTGGCTATCGTAAAGCTGCAGGGGAGGAGCAGCGGTGGCGAGCCCAGCCGACAGCAACGCGTTCCAGTGCAGCGGCCGGATATTCCCGGCATCCGAGATCGCTCTGATTCGCGAGGTAGTGGCAACCTGTCGGGGCCTGAGCCGCAAAGAGCTGGCCAACACCATCAGCGAGTTGGCGGGCTGGACGCGCGCGAATGGTTTATTAAAGGAAGCCGAATGCCTCATGCTATTGACGCGGCTGGAAGCGGCGGGCCTGCTCACGTTACCGGCGAAACAGCAGACGCGACCGGTGGGGTCGGCGACCTCGATTCCGCACACGGCCGAGGGCGAACCGGGTGCGCCGCTGAGCGGACGAGTGGAAACCTTTGCTCCCGTCTCGGTTGAGCGTATCCGCGAGGCTGGGGCGCGCCAGCGATTTCGCGAACTGGTCGACCGCTATCACCCCTTGGGTTACAAAATACCTTTCGGAGGGCACCTGGAATATCTGGTCTGGATTAGCCAGCCGGTGCCGACGGTGGTGGGCGGTCTGCAGTTTTCCAGTGCGGCGTGGCGGATCGAGGTGCGCGATCAATGGATTGGGTGGGACGACGCAACGCGCGCGCGTCATCTGCCGCAGGTGGTCAATAACAGTCGCTTCCTTCTGGCTCCTTGGGTCCACATCAAAAATTTAGCTAGTGCCACGTTGGCCCGCGGACTCCGGCGTTTGCCCGCGGACTGGCAGGCGCAATACGGCGTCACCCCACTGCTGGTGGAAACCTTCGTGGACCCGGCGCAGTATAGCGGCACTTGTTATCGGGCGGCAAATTGGGTGGAGCTGGGAGAGACGAGTGGGCGGGGCCGCGATGATCGTCAGCATCGCCGCCATGGAGCGCGGCGCAAGCGGGTCTTCTTGTATCCGCTAAGGCGGGATGCGCGGGCACGGTTGCGGGGAGAGCGGTGACCCCATGAGCGCGCTGCCCTGTCCGGTTGCGGATCCGTTTGCTGCGGCCGACCAAGCCTATGCGACAATCAGCCAGTTCCTAGGTTCGGAAGAGGCGTGTCAGGTGAAGCATAGTGAGTTGGAGCGGCAGTTGGAGGGGATGGGGCGTGAGTTGATGCGAAAATTGCTGCAAGCGCATCTCGACTTACGCCAGCCGGGGAAAGCGATCGAGCCGGTACGGGATGCCGCGGGCACGACCCTCACGCCTACGCCGGCGCACACACGCAGCCTGGAAAGCATTTTCGGGACGGTGGAGGTGACACGCCCTGGTTATCGAGCCGAAGACAAGCCCAGTCTGCATCCGCTCGATGGTGCGCTCAATCTGCCGCCCGAGAAGTACTCGCTGGAAGTGCGGCGGCGAGTGGCCATCGAAGCGGCCAAAGGAGCGTTTGACGAGGGGGTCCAGACGCTGGAGGAGTTTACCGGCGCACACGTTCCCAAGCGGCAGTTCGAAGAACTGGTAAGCCGCGCGGCGCAGGATTTCGAGGCCTTTTACGCCGATCGCCAGAAGCGCGCTCGCGCCGACCCCCATAGCGGGCCCGTCCTGGTGCTCACGGTAGATGGCAAAGGCGTAGTGATGCGGCCCGAGGATCTACGCGAAGCCACGCAACGCGCTGCCGCGAAGCGAGCGGAGAGCTTCACGGCACGGCTGGGACGCAGTCGCCGGCTGCACGCCAAACGGATGGCCTCGGTGGCCGCCATCTATACCGTCGAGCGCTTCGTGCGCACGCCAGAGGAAATTCTGCCGCTATCAGAGGAGCGGCGGGAGAAGCCAACGCGGCCACAGCCGGAACAGAAACGCGTATGGGCCAGCCTCGCTAACTCGCCCGAAGCAGTGATCACGGCGATGTTCGAGGAGGCGATGCACCGGGATCCAAAAAGAAAGAAAGAGTGGATCGCACTGGTCGACGGCAATCGCACGCAAATTGATCTTCTCCAGCGGCTTGCCGAGAAGCGGAACATAGCTTTGCCCATCATCGTGGATTTCATCCATGTAGCGCAGTATGTTTGGGAAGCAGCACAGGCACTCATTCCGGAAAACCAGGTCGAACAAGATCGTTGGGTGCGAGCGCACCTGCTGGAGATCCTG
The DNA here is from genome assembly GCA_963714225.1 of uncultured Acidobacteriaceae bacterium. Classification (GTDB taxonomy): domain Bacteria; phylum Acidobacteriota; class Terriglobia; order Terriglobales; family Acidobacteriaceae; genus Sulfotelmatobacter. Next base: position 17,305 of record CAVQNY010000017.1, read on the forward strand.
CGCGGCAAGGCGAGCTGGGTGGCGGCGGGCATCCGCCGCAGTGCCACGCTGCGAGCCATGGCCGCTGCGGAGCGAAAGGCGGTTGACGACTGTGCCGATTACCTCCTTAATTACTCGCCGTATCTGCAGTACGACAAGGCACTGGCTGACGGCGTGCCCATCGCTACTGGTGTCATTGAAGGTGCCTGTCGTCATCTGGTTGAGGACCGGATGAATCTTACTGGGGCACGTTGGAGTTTAAGCGGCGCCGAAGCCGTGCTCCGCTTACGCGCCCTGCGTTCGAGTGATGATTTCGATGCTTATTGGAAGTTTCACGAGGAACAGGAGTACCAACGCCATCACGCGTCGCACTATGCCGATCATCACGTGCCGATTGTCGTTCTGCCTGCGGGCCTCTTATCCCAACCCAGTCGTCGCAGCACTCTGAAAATCGTCAAGAAAAAAGGAGAGTCGTAACCGCCCTCGCACCAGCGAGCTGGCCCTGAATTTCATAGGAATAAGAAAATCTAAAAGAGCCGCACCCAAGTGGTTTCGCATTGTCGAGGCGGGCGATTCCTTGAGCCTGGAGAGGCGAGAGGGGGAAGCTGGTTGGAAAACCCAGTACTTGTTCCGTCTAAAACCACGCCGACTGGAGGAATTCGCGGAGATGTGCCGTTACCACCAGACCTCGCCGCAATCTCCTTTCACGAGAAAGCGCGTGTGCAGCCGAGCCACCCCGGAGGGGCGCATCACGCTGTCGGAAATGAAGCTGATCACGACGAACGGCGACAGGCGGGAAGAGCGGTTGCTGAAATCCGAAGCGGAGTGGCAGGCGGCTTTGGCTGATCACTTTGACGTGCAGATGCCACACTCCTGATTCGCTGATCCCATCACAGGTGAAACGCAGGACACCCAAATCGCCGCACAATCGGTTTCCTGAGCCGTCTTGATACAATCCCCGGCGAGCGGCGAGCGGAGATAATGGAGGTCATTCTTATGTTCAAGAAAGAGATCGCCTACTTGCTTCTGCGCCTCACTCTGGGCGCGAACATTTTCCTCCACGGGTTCTCCCGGCTGGTCGGTGACCACGCTACCTTTGCCGCTTACATGGACAAGCGGATGCACAACGCTCCCCTGCCGGCATTCTTAGTACACTTCGTGGGCGTCGTATTGCCATGGTGCGAGGGAACTGTGGGGAGGGAACTGCGGGTCTGTTGATGATCCTTGGGCTATGGACATCGGTCGCACTGATCGCAGGCAGCCTGCTGATGCTCACTTTACAGATCGGGACTTGCTTGGCACAGAATTGGGATGTCGCCGGAGCGCAACTCATCTACGTGCTGCTGTACTTTATCTTGCTGACGTACTGCGAGAGGAATCACTGGTCGCTGGATCGGTGGTGGGAAGCACGACGACAATAAGAAGGGGTACCTGATTCCCACCGCCCCCGAGGTCGGGCGGAACGACCCGTGTCCCTGCGGTTCGGCAAGAAGCACAAGCGGCGCTGCGGCTGGGCGACGGGGAACTGAACTTCAAGAGCAGGACAAGACTTGAAGGATCAAAAACCAAGCATGAGCGAACTGAATTTGGCCCGTTATTCGCTAACGATCAATCCAAGTGCGAGGCTGTACAAAAGGCTGTACAAAATGAGTACAACAACGCCCCAGAACGCTGGTTCTCACACATCGACCATCCAGAACGACCAACAACTTACGCACGGTTGGGCGAATTAGAAATCCGGTGCTCTATCCAATTGAGCTACGCGCCCATCTAGTTGATTTTACTAGCTTTACTTCGCTGGAACAACGACACCCGTTGCACACTTGTTGCACAATCGTTGAATAACTTCACCCACTGCCCGAGCATTTAGCTTGTCCATCGCGTCCAGGGTCTGTTTCGGCAACGTCTTGATATATGCGCCCTGCGTCACCGCAACGTTGCTGTGTCGCAAGACTGCCTGAATCGTTTTGTCGTGCACACCGAGATCGTGAAGGTTCGTAGCGAGTCCGCGCCGGAAAGCGTGCCAGCCACACCACTGCGGCAGCGATCCTTCCCGCACGTACTTGTGGCTTGTCTCATGGTCATCCTCCGGCTTTCCGCCTTCCTCGCAGCGATTCAAGGCGGGCAAGATTTGCGATCTTAACAGGTTGTTCAACCTCAGAGGAGCGCCATTTGATGCACAGAACATGGGCCCGTTAGTCGGATTCCCCTTGGTCAGCCTGAAGTAGTCCAGAATCTTGGCAAGTACCGGGATGACAGGTTTTTGCTCGCCACTGCTAGTGCATGCGTGAGGCAGTTCGCGGCTTCTGTAACTCATTCCCAAATCGGGATCACTTATTTCAACTTATTTCAAACAGTGTGCAATTGTGAACACTCCCAAAATATGTCGCGGTTCTAAATTTGTTTAGCTGGGAACATGTGAAGGAACTCACGCGGCCCTCGCCCCGTTGTCCGCTGTTTTCCTCTGATTATGGAAACTCAAGAATCAGCGGCCTCAACGACTCGCAAGGGTGATCGTATTTCAATCTCAATCAGCGTTCGGGTCTCGTGTATCGATCTCGCGGGTGAGCAGTTCACCGACGTTGTGCAGACGGCGAATGTCAGCCGGAACGGTTGCTGTCTGCTTTTAAAGTGTTCCTTGGCCCCGGGGCAGAAAATTCGATTGCAACGGATAGGCAGCGGCGAGGAAGCGGTCGGCCGCGTAGTGGGGCAGGCTGGCATTCGTTCCGAACACAATCTTTATGGAATCGAAGTGCTCAACCAAAGCGACGATTTCTGGGGTATTCGGTTTCCTCGACCATGGGGTAGTCGGTTTCCTCGACAAAAGGAACTGGAAGAAAGTCACTCACGCACGCTTCTCAAATGCGCTGTGTGCCAAACCTGTCACGTGACTGCCCTCAACGAGGTTGAACTCTCCGTTTTCCAAATCACCCATCGTCTCACGCGCATGTGCGATGTGTGCTCTGCAAATACCGTGTGGGAACCAGTTCCGGATAAAACCTTACCGGAGGAACTCCTCGCGACTGGCAAAAAACAGAGAGAAGATAAAATACGGCCGCATCAACATGAAAACAGTTGCTTGCATTGGTCCACTTGGTCCCGAAGCAGACATAGTTGAGGTGGTGAACATTTCACGCAAAGGTATTTGTTTCCGCAGTGCTCAAACTTACCATGAGGACAGTTGGGTTCAAATTGCTGTCCCTTACACGCAGGACGCGGTGAACATTTTCGTGGCCGGTTGTATTGTAGGTTGCCGCAAGATCGGCAACGATTTAACAGAATATGAGGTCGAGTACGTAAAGAGCCAAGACTAGCCCACGCCGTGCGATGAAGTCTGTAGTCTTTACTGCACCACCAGCGTTAACCACGCCGACCTTCGCGCCCACCTTTCGATTTCAGCTGATTTGTGCTAACAGCGCGACGGGTGAAATGCTCAGTCGCTCAGTCGATCTGCCATAATTTCCGTATGTGCGGACGCTATCGACTGTCGCGCAACGATGCCCGGCTGATGCGGTGCTATCCCGTGAGCGCCCGGATCGACCACGTAGTTAACGACGACGAAGAATGCTCCGTGCCCATGGAACTCGCCCAGATTCAGAATCGGCTCTTTTCGTAGCGGGGCTGTGCCAGTGTGAGGTGTTTAGCACCGAAATATCGCGGTTACACCAGTAATCCTGACAACGTTCTGGTGATTGCGACATAATTCCCTCTGTTGATGCAGGTCGCGAGAGGAGAGGTGCGATATTGGGAAAACGCCGAGAGCCTCGGATACAGGCGAAACTGCATGTCCGAATCGCCGGGATCGATGCCAGCGGACGGCCGATCCTCCTCATGGTTCCGACGCGCAACGTCAGTCGGCAAGGGGCTCTCTTAGAAGGCATTCGAGGCACGTTGAAGATTGGGGAGATAGTCGCTATTACCTACAAGACCAGTAGAGCCCGGTTCCGTGTGACTTGGGTGGGCGACGGCGAAAAAGCGGGTCAAATTGGTGTCCAGAGTGTGGAAACAGAAAAGTGCATTTGGGATGCAACAGCTTTGCCACCCATGGCTGCCGACATGTACGTCACACCGCCTGTCAAGGAACGCGAAGGTTCGCCGTAGCTGTCCACCTTCCGGCAGGGTGCCCGAGGGATCAAAGACGGTCTCAGATTCGCCCCTTCTGTTTTTGCACCAGATCACTGTTCGCAAAACCGCAATTGCGCTCATTCAGGCAGGGGAGCATTTTGCCGTCGCCAGACACTACCCCCTGTCTTGATTGACCTATCCCTCGCCCACACCTAACATGTGTAGCCAATGGCCACGCTATCCCAACCCGAAAGGCAGACGGTTTCCCATTACCGCATCCTTCGCAAGATCGGCGGCGGTGGCATGGGCGTGGTGTATGAGGCGGAAGACCTCAAGCTGGTCGCCATGTCGCCATGAAGCTCCTTCCCGACGAACTCGCCCACAACGCACAGGCGCTTAGCCGCTTGCAACGGGAAGCGAAGGCTGCATCCTCCTTGAACCATCCGAACATCTGCACGATTTACGAAATTGATGAAGCCGATGGACGAAGCTTCATCGCCATGGAACTGCTAGAGGGTCTGACGCTCCGGCACTGGATTGCGGGCAAAACGTTGGAGATCGAAACGGCGCTCGATCTGGGCATCCAGATTGCCGACGCACCAGCATAGCCAAGAGCCCCCACATTCGACTTCCCTCTGTGGCTCAAGTATCCTTTTTCCGAATACCGGAGGCTAGAATGAGCCTTTTTCGGGGTGCTGCCCTTCTTATCCTGTGTGGCATCGCCCTCTCTGCTGTCGGGAAATCTGCAACGCCACAGAACTCAGCAACCAAGAAAGCCGTCCAGCCAGATGACATTCCAAAGTCCATCGCGGAAAGCGTCAGCGGCACGCTCCAGTTCGCGGAAGGGAATTTTATCGGCCTCGCTGAAGCCATGCCGGAAGACAAGTATTCTTACATCCCCACAGTCGGCAAGTTCGACGGCGTCCGCAGCTTCGGGGAACAAGTGAAGCACGTCGCCTGCGCTCAGTTCGCCTTCTTCAACGAATTTGAGGGCAGGAAACCGCCCGAAGACTGCGAAAAGGGTGGCCACGATCCGGCGAAAACCAAAGCCGAGTTGATTAAGTATCTCAAGGACTCCTTCGACTACTCCAACCGTGTCCTCGCCACGCTCACGGCGAACAATGCGCTCGACCGTGTCGAAGGCCGCTATGCTGGACCGAACACCAAACTGGGTATCTCGGTCATTGCGGTCTGGCACATCACCGACCACTACGGACAGCTAGTCGAGTACCTGCGCTTAAACGGTATCGTTCCACCGTTCACACAGAAATACGGGGTGAAGGTTCGGTGACTCGTTGGGCGACGGCCTCCGACTTTCCGATCTCCGTCGATTGTCCTTCGTTGACTCCGCCTTCGCGGCACGCCTAACATTGCACCCGGAGTCCTGCGCTCTCCGATGATCGGCCAAACCATCTCGCACTACCGCATCGTCGAGAAACTCGGCGGCGGCGGCATGGGTGTCGTCTACAAGGCCGAGGACGTGAAGGTCGGTGGCTTTGTTGCCCTCAAGTTCCTGCCCGACGACGTAGCCAAAGACCCGCAGGCACTCGGCCGCTTTCAGCGCGAAGCGAAGGCTGCTTCCGCCCTCAAATCATCCGAACATCTGCACGATCTACGAAATTGACGATGAGCACGGGCAAACCTTATATCGCCATGGAGTTTCTGGACGGTTCGCGCAGGAACTCTCACAAAGCGATTCCCGGTTCGCCTCAAAGCATTTCGATGAGCGACGAATCGCCATCGAGGAGATATTGGGCGATGAACTTCATTGGGGCGGTTGCGGAAGCGTTGTCGAAGCGTGTGACGATGACATCGGCCGGTTCGTAAAAAGCGGAACCAGTCGGCAACTGCTGAGGGCGTTGCCCTTCAATCTGCAAAACCGCCGAGCCTTCCGCAATGTACCCAATTACAGGGCAGGGATGCTTGTGGCGGCCGGTTTTCTGATTGGGTTGAAACGTAATCTCGCGAACATCAACGGCGGTTACTTGCCTCTTGGGAAGAGTTGCCTTCAGAAGTGGCTTGCGGAGAATCGTAGTCTCGGTCATGTGAGTTTGATGTCGCGTAATGGCGAAGGTCGCAATCCAGACTCGGAAGCCCAGTTCTAGCACAGTGAAATGTGCCCGTGCGGCTCCGGCAAGAAGTACAAGACGATACCGAGCTGAAATCGATCATCGACTTGGAGGATTCTGAAGTCACCGAGCCCCCCGTCGTTCTCCCATTTTGTCCGCAAGCCCCTGATTTCCGGGCGGTTTCGGCGGATAACCCCAAACCACCAATTCGCCTCTAAGTGACAATGCAGTCTGTAGTTCCCCCATCCAGTCTTACTCCCCGCGATCTTGCCCGTGCCTGGTGGCGCGTTTTGAGCGGAAACGTTCCGCTGCTTTCCATTGAGATCACTCGCGAATGCCCGCTGAGTTGTCCGGGATGCTACGCCTATGGTGAAAGTCATCTGGGCAACGGCGCCACGCTGCGGGAACTCCGGGACTTTCGCGGAGATGCGCTGGTCGAAGGTGTCCTTGACATGGTACGCCGCCACCGTCCTATGCATGTTTCTCTGGTTGGCGGCGAACCCATGATCCGCTATCGCGAATTGGATCGCATTCTTCCCGCGCTCAGCGAAATGGGAGTCTTCGCCATGGTGGTGACCAGCGGCGTGACTCCCATTCCCGCGCACTGGATGGAAATCCCCCGCATGCGCATCGCCGTATCAGTGGACGGTCTGCCCGAACACCATGACGTTCGACGCGAGCCGGCTACCTACGAGCGCATCCTGAAGAACATCGCAGGCCGGAAAATCAACGTGCACTGGGTTATTACCCGGCCCATGCTCGCCCGCCCCGGCTATCTCGAAGAATACGTGGCATTCTGGAACGCGCGGCCCGAAGTCGACCACATCTGGGTGAGTCTCTACAGCCCGCAGATGGGCGAAGAAAGCCCGGAGCGCCTGACTGCGGAAAACCGAGAACGCGTTGCCAGCGAATTGCCGCCTTTGCGGAAAAAGTATCCGAAGCTGCTGATTACGAAAGGCGTGGCTCGCGCCTTCGTGAACCCGCCCTCGAATCCGCAGAGTTGCCTGTTTTCCAGAATGTCGGTGAATTACTCCGCCGATCTCGAAAGCCGCGTGGAACCTTGTGTCTTCGGCGGAAACCCGGATTGCAGCCAGTGCGGATGCAGCATCAGCAGTGCACTGCATTGGATTCAGGACGAGAGAATTGCCGGGCCCGCTTCGTGTCGGGCACCTGGTGACCGCCTCGCTTGGCGTCGGCACAGCCGTGAACCAGTTGCGCGATAGTGAGCGTCCTCCCAATCGCAGGCAGCCGGGAGCGCGCTCCTCTGGCCCAAGAACTCCCCTCGTGCAGATTCAATCGACAGAGTAAAGCGAGGACACATTACGGCGCCCGTGCCGTATACTTCCACGTTGTCCGCGGGCAGCGGCATGGTGGCTCCGAATCCATCTCGCCTCGCTTACATCGATTGGATGCGGGGCCTAGCCTGTGTCCTGATGTTTCAGACCCATTGCTACGACTCCTGGCTCAGCCCCAGCGCGCGCCAGAGCAAATTCTTCATGTATTCGCAACTGGGAGGAACCTTCCCTGCTCCTCTGTTTTTGTTTCTGGCGGGCATTTCGTTCGCGTTGGTAACGGAAAAGCTGTGGAAGAAGAATCTACCGCCCGCGCAGATCGCTCACGCCACCATCCGCCGCGGGGCGGAGATTTTTGCCTTTGGCCTGCTCTTTCGCCTGCAGGAATATCTCATCGCCTGGGGTTGGGCACCGCTCAGCGACTTGCTGCGCGTGGATATTCTCAACACCATCGGTCTCTCCATGATGCTCATGGGCGTCGTCTGCTGGTTGGTTCTGTCGTTTCACTGCGGACCCCGGACCAGGCTCGCCCTCGTTCTCGCCTCCGCTGGAACCGCTTTGCTGATTTCTCTGCTCACGCCGCCGCTGTGGACAACCTGGCGTCCGAACTGGCTGCCGTGGCCGCTCGAGTCCTACATCAACGGCGTTCACAATCTCGGCACACCGCAGGCCTGGCTCTTCCCGATTTTCCCATGGACTGCTTTCGCCTTCGCCGGGCTGGGCTCTGGATTTATTTTGCAAAGCCAATGGGCTCGCCAGCGTGAAACCCTGACTTTCTTTTTGGCGGGCGCAGCCGGCTTAGTGTTCATAGCGACCGCACGCTGGCTCGACGCCCAACCGCGTCAGCTTTACGCGATCTACGATTATTGGCACACCAGCCCGAACTTCTGGTTGATCCGCGTAGGCATGTTGCTCGTGATTCTGACAGCGAGTTATGCCTGGTGCCGCTGGGGTGCGGGGCAGTGGGGCTTCAGTCCTCTCATTCAGTTGGGCCAGGCTTCCCTGCTGGTTTACTGGGTGCACATCGAGTTCGTGTACGGACGTTTTTCCATCCTGGCCAAGCACAGCGGCAACCTCCGAACCGCATCCTTGGGATTGCTAATGATCTTCCTCGCTATGCTACTCCTCGCGTTCCTGCGGACGCGGCTGAAGGGGCACGGCGCCGAGATGCTGGCGTGGTTCCGGCGTCCAGCAAGCGCCCAGTAAGACACACTCCTGTCATCCCGAGCAAATCCTTGTCATCCCGAGCAAAGGCGGGCAAACACCAAGATCCCTCGCTTCCCTCGGATGACAGTTTGTAAGGGATGCAGCGCTGAGTGGCGCTATCGAAACTGCTTCGCGAACTCCACAACTTCGCGCTCTGCCCAGCGGCCGTCGTAAGTGGAGTCGCCGTCGCGCTCGCCGACAAAGGCACAATGTCCGCCGTCCTTGGTCTCGATGTAGGTAATATTGCGATTGGAGAGGAGCGCCTGGCGCGTCTCCGGCAAAATACGAATGAAAGGATCGTTGACTGCGTGGATGACCAGCGTGGGTCGCGCGACCCGGTCGATCACATTGGCGGCTGCGGCCCGGGCGTAGTAGTCATCGGCACCGGTGAATCCGCAATAGTAGGCGGTTACGCGGTCGTCAAACTCGCGCAGCGTCCTGACTCCGCGCAGGCGCGAGGCGTCGAAGGTCTCAGGAAACAGCCTCACCTTGCGGCGAAACCGCTGGTACAACTGCAGCAGAAAATAGTACTCGTAAATCCGGTTGGCCGGCTGATGCAGCGCGTCGGCCCCAGCCGCCAGATTGATCGCAGGACAAACCGCCGCCACTCCGCGGAACTCCGCCGGACCGTCGCTGCCCCACTCCCCCGCCAGCTTCAACACCAGATTGCCGCCCATGGAAAAGCCAATGAGCATGAAAGCGGAAACTCCGTCGCGCTCAACCAGGTTGCGCGCCACCGCCGCGACGTCCCCGGAGCGGCTTGAGTTGTAGAGCGTGGGCGCGCAATGGTCCATGCCGCCGCAGTTGCGCTGGTTCATGCGCACCACGTTCATGCCTGCGGCCAGGCCGTTCCGCGCAATTCTCAGCATGTATTGCGATTCGCTCGATCCCTCCAACCCATGCACCACGATCAGGGTCAGCGCGCTCCGATCTTTCTGCCAGTGACAGTGACACAGCACAGGAACGCCGGGCTCCACTTCGATCAAACGTTGTTCGGCAGCCGGCGGGTAGATTCGGCGTGGGAGAAAGAAAGCAGCGAGCGTTTGCACATGCCCGCCCCGCAGCCAGCGGCGTGGCCGGAAGACGGAGGCTGCGAACGCGGGAGGCTTCTCCGTTAAGTCGTTCTCGAACTCAGCTCTTGAACTTGAAGGTCCCAGGTGTCTGCTCCTGTTTGCGAAGTTGGCGCGAATTGATTCTAATAGCAGTATTCGGTTCCAAGGGAGCAATCGTTATGCCGATTTTTGAATATATCTGCCAGGAATGCCAGCACGAGTTTGAAACCCTGGTCTTCGGCCGCGACAAGGCCAAGTGCCCCAAGTGTCAAAGCCAGAAGCTGAGCCCGCAGCTTAGCGTCTTTGCCATGTCTGCCAAGAGCGGTACGAGCGCGTCAACTCCCGCGGGTGCCTGCGGTTCCTGTGGCGACCCTCGGGGCCCGGGCGCCTGCTCGCTCGGCGACCTCGACTAGCGCCTCGGGCGCTCCTCGCAAAGAACCACTCTCACCTCAGGTCACCAAACTTTTGGCACAGCTTCGCCTGTGACTGTGGTTACCTATGTTTCCCCCTCCCGCCCGCCTACGATTCCTTGACCACCACTCGAAACCAAGGAGCATCGCATGGATCGGCGCCGGCAGTCGCGCGTTTTCGTTGATCTTCCTGTCCAGATCTGGGGCATGGACGCTCATTCCCGCCCCTTCACTCAACCCGCCAGTCTGCGCAGCATTAGCGGACGCGGGGCTACCCTGCAGTGCGTAGACGCTCAACTGAAGCCGGGAGACGTGATTGACGTGATGTACCTGGGCACTAAAGCCCAATTCCGCATCGTGTGGTGCGGCAGACCCGGAACCGAAATAGCCGGGGAAGTCGGAGTCGAGAACCTTTCCGTGGATACCACGCTTTGGGATGTCGATCCGCTGCGCTGCGCGGCCGCTGCAGGCCAGAGCTAGATGCAGCCTCGGGCTACGTTGGTTTCAATTTCTAGAAGCAGAATAGCGTGAGGAGTGGGGAGGGCAGGGAGAGAGCTGAACCCCGCATCGCGCGGGCCATTGGCAGTATGCAGCGGTAGCCCCGCGAAAGCAAGGAGAAAACGGAGCACCAGTACTTATTTTTCACCTAAGTTGCAGAGAATTTCACACTTGCTGCAGTCAATTCGTGGAAACCTTGCCCGTTCTGTCGTCCTGGCTCGCTTGGAGCGCTCTCCGCGACGCCGCGGCAGCAACCCGACTCGCCCCCGAGGGTTCTCGCAAAATTACCTCCCGCATCAACTCCAGGCGGTAAACTCACCAGAGATGCAAGTAAGGATTCTTGGCTCAGCGGCCGGAGGCGCGTTTCCGCAATGGAACTGCGCCTGCGCAAATTGTCGCGCTGTCAGGGCCGGCACTTTCCACGGCAAGCCGCGCACTCAAACACAAGTTGCGCTCACCGAGGACTGCCTCTTGTGGTTCTTGTTGGGCGCCTCTCCGGACCTGCACGCCCAAATCGAAGCCACGCCTGATCTGCATCCGCGCGATGGCTTGCGCCAGTCGCCCATCGCAGGGGTGGCGCTAGCCAATGCCGATCTCGACCACGTCCTCGGACTGCTTCTGCTGCGCGAACTCCAGCCGCTGCGCATCTACGCCACCGCTTCCGTGCGGCGCATTCTCCGCAAAGACAACTCAATGTTCGGCATGCTGCATCGCATTCCAGATCAAGCCAAGTGGACCGATTTCGTGTCCGGAGAAGAATTTTTTCTGTGCGATGCTCAAGGCGACGATTCCGGTCTCCACTGCCGGGCGTGGTCGCTGAGTACTCACTATCCCGCTTACGTCACGGCAGAACGCCGATCGCAACTGTCTCCCGGCGAAGCTTCCCTGGGCTTCTTCATCCATTCGAATTCCGGCGCGCGCTTGGCCTACATGCCCGCGGTCCCTCAAGTGGATGACGCTTTGATGGCGGAACTGGATGCTTGCGACGTCCTGCTTTTCGACGGCACCTTCTGGAGCAACGACGAACTCATTCGCGTGAAGGGCGCCGGGAAATTCGGCCAAACCGCCCAGCAGATGGGCCACGTCCCGGTCGAAGACATGCTCGTCATGTTGGCTGCACTGCGGCGCCCGCGTAAAATATTTCTGCACATCAACAACACCAATCCCATGCTGGACGAGGCGAGTGCCGAATATCGCCAGGTGCGCGACGCGGGCTGGGAAATTGCGGAGGATGGATGGCAGTTCGATCTCTAGAAACCGCATCAGAAACACGCCTGCTTTCGTTCGACGAGTTCCGCGCACAACTGCAGGCCACCGGCGAGGAGCGCTACCATCACAAACATCCTTTTCATTTGTTAATGCACGAAGGCAAGCTCAGCCGCGGACAACTGCAGGCCTGGGCGCTGAACCGCTATTACTATCAATCGATTATTCCTATAAAAGACTCGATCATCCTCTCCCGTGGTCCCGACCCAGTCTTCCGCCGCGCCTGGCGCAAGCGCATCGTCGACCACGATGGCGACGCCACCAGCGAAGGTGGCATCATGCGCTGGATCAAGTTGGCGGAAGCCACGGGTCTCGATCCTGAGCAGGTTCGCGCGGGAGAAGGCATTCTTCCCGCAACCCGCTTCGCGGTCAACGAATACTTGAACATTGTTCGCAGCCGGACTCTCGTGGAGGCGGTCGCTTCCTCGTTGACAGAATTGTTTTCGACCAAGCTGATCACCCTGCGCGTGGAAAAATTACGCCAGCACTATCCCTGGCTCTCACGAGGGCTGGATTATTTCGAGGCCAGACTTTATCAGGCGCCGGAAGATTCGCAGTTCGCGGTGAACTATGTCTACGACACCGCGAAAACGCGAGCCGAGCAGGAGTTGGCGATCCAGGCCCTGCGCGACAAGTGCGACATCCTATGGGCGCAGCTCGACGCTCTCTACTTCGCCTACGTCCAGCCGGGATGGCCACCGCCCGGCGCATTCCGAATCGAGGCCAGCTAGCGTGAATTTGAACTCCAACCCAAAACTCTGTCATTCCGACCGCAGCATGGCGAGTGGCTTCCTCCATCGCAATGCGGAGTGGAGGAACCTGTTTTCCTCTGCAGCTAGCGGCACCCGCAAGTTGCCGCAGACTAACCGAGGACACTAGCATGGCCCCTCCCGAGGATTCCAGCCAGCCGCGCCTGGCCGCCGGTTGCCGCTGGGGAGGCAGCGAACAAGACCGCGTGATCCTGTTTCCCGAAGGAGCAATCAAGCTGCAAGGCACGGGACGTCAAGTCTTGGAGCGCTGCGACGGCCAACGCAGCTTCGGCCAAATCATCCGAGAACTGCAAACTCAGTTCGTCGACGCCAATCCCGCCAAGATTCGCGCCGACATCAGCCAGTTCCTCGAGCAACTGCGGCACAAGCGGATCGTCGATTACTAGGAGCCAAGACAGGCCTCGATAAGCCGCCCGAGGAGGAAAAACTGTCTGGGATGTGACCGGTCTAAACTGTCTGGGATGTCCCCGGCCATTCAAGATAATACCGTCGAGAGTAAACTTGAGCTTCCCGAGGCCACCTAAATCGCGTCGTAGAAAAATTTGTCTCGACGACCGATCCACCGGGGGCTTCCCCGGCAGCGACTCATGATTCCCAACCCGCTAGCCCTCATCGCCGAGATCACGCATCGCTGCCCGCTGCACTGCGTCTACTGCTCCAATCCGATGGAGTTGGCCGCGGTAAGTTCGGAGCTTTCCACCCAAGAGTGGATCGACGTTTTTCAGCAGGCGGGCAAGTTGGGGATGCTGCACGCGCACTTCACCGGAGGCGAACCGCTGGCGCGGCCCGATCTGACCGAACTCATCGCGGCCGCGCGCGTCGCGGGTCTCTACACAAATCTGATCACCTCGGGAATCGGGCTTGCTGAAGCCAGACTGCAGACGCTGGTCGATGCCGGGCTCGATCACATCCAGATCAGCTTCCAGGATTCACGCGAAGACGCAGCCAACTGGATTGCCGGAGCCAAAGCGCACGCGCACAAAGTTGAATTGTCGCGCGTCATCCGTCGCCACAAAATTGCCTTTACCGTGAATCTTGTGGTGCATCGGCAGAACATTGATCACCTCGATGAGATGATCGCTTTCATCGAACAGCTCGCGCCCGAGCGCATGGAAATCGCCCACACCCAGTATTACGGCTGGGCGTTGCAGAATCGGGCCGCGCTGCTGCCCACACGAACGCAGCTTGATCGAGCGGTCGAGGCCGTAGCCGACGCGGAAAGACGTCTTGCCGGACGCATCCGCATTGATTCGGTGGTCCCCGACTATTACGCGCGCTTTCCCAAGGCCTGCATGGGTGGATGGGGACGTAGATTGATGCTCATCAATCCGGCAGGCAAGGTTCTCCCTTGTCACGCCGCGGAAGTCATCCCTGGACTCGAATTCGAAAACGTCCGCGAGCGGACTCTCGACTTCATCTGGCAGCAGTCTTCCTCGTTCCAGCGCTTTCGCGGGGAACAGTGGATGCCGCAACCCTGCCGCAGTTGCGACCAGCGGACCCAAGATTTTGGCGGATGCCGTTGCCAGGCCCTGCTGCTCACCGGCAACGCAGAGGCCACGGATCCTGCCTGCTCACTCGCGCCCGCACACCATATCGTCGAGGCAGCGTTGGCCGAAGCCAATTCCTCCGCCGCGGTTTCACAGCCCGTTCCAGCCGCGTCATTCGTGCAATTGCAACAGCGCGCCGGAAGTCTCTGGAGTTACCGAACTAATCCCGAGTAAGCAGTCCAAATAAGCAGCGCGAATCACCCATTCCGAGTAGCCGAGAGGAACCACCGCTACCAGCGAAAGCCGATGGTGATGGGGCGATAGTCGGTGGTGATGCCGTTGCGCGATCCGTGCATAAGACGGAATTCCCCGTAGATTTCGACGCCACTAGGCATCTTGCGCGACACGCCTGCCCCAACGTTGTATCCGAACTCGTTCACGTTGGAATGGACAAAGCTGCTGTTCAGAGGAATGCTGAAGGTCGAGTTCTGGCACGCGCCCCACCAGTCCCAGAACGCATTGCAGGCCGAACCTGGAATTGTAGTGTCGGAGTTCAGAGTTCCGGCGCGATGATAGAAACCCGGTCCAAGGAAGACGTATGCGCTGTATAGCTTGGTTACAGGCATGTTGATGATGGGATCGAGCGTGAGGGAGTAGACATGGCTTGAGGCTCCCGTCGCCTGCGCCAATTCCAGCGTGGAGTCGCGCAAAGGCAGGTTCGCAAAATCAAAGTCCGCGCGCAGCCCTAAATACTTGTTCGCGTTGCGAGCCACGCCCGCCGCCCCCACAAAGCCTCCCTGTCTCACCCAGGTGCGCGTCGTGCCGCTGTTAAGGTTGGCGCCGGCGCCGACGTTGTAGGTCCAGTTCTTGTAGTCGTGAACGCGTTTCCGCCGCGCAGTAGACTCCTCATCGGCTGGTTCCTGGCTGGTGTCGGGCTTCTGGCCTGCGGGAGTGGGGGCGCCGGGTTGCTGCGCCGCAGGCGCCGGTGTCACAGGCGGTGTCGCGGGAGTCTGTCCCGGAGGCGTTGTCTGCGCGAATCCCTGCGCTCCCAGCAGAATTGTCAGAACCAGACTTGTCAGAACCAGCAGCGCCAGAACAGGCGCAGTCGCGGTCACCCTCGCGAACTTTCCCATCATCCATTCTCCTCCCATAACCGGGCGTAGTGGCGGACCGTAGCGCTCGGCATGAAGAGGCGAGAGGCGCCGTTGACAAAGGTTCCGCTTGTGATTCCTCGCACGAAGGCATTTCCCTTGGTTGCGGCGGGATCGCATCATATTACCAACTTTGATGCTGCTTCTGCCTGGCAAGCCGCCCGGCGCAGTGACGCGACGCCCGCATTACTCGCGATAGCGCTGGGTCAACTGCCGGAAGCGCCGGTCCGTGCGCAAGGACGAGAAGTACGGACTGGTATCGAGCGCGGCAAGATCGTGAAAGCCGAATGCTTTCCGCAGTGTGGCAAGAGCTGTCTCTTTATCGCCGCGAACTGCATAGGCCGCACCCAGCCAGAAATAGTTGATGCCCGCCGCCCGAATGCTCTTCGATTGGGCGGCCAGAGCTTTGTCGTAGTCTCTCGCGCCAGATAGGCTTGTCCCAGCCCCGGGTCCGAGTAGGTGGACGCGGGGTCTGATTCCCGCCTGCTCGAACGCGCCAATTGCCTCCGGATAGCGCCGCTGGAGCAAAAGGGCACGAGCAAGGAGTTGCGAATCTCTTTAGCTTGTTCTCGATTGTGGGTCTTCAGTTCGCGACGGGAATGCTCCGCATCCCAGCTTGCTTCGGCAAATCAAGATCCGGACGGTAGCCTCGCGCGGCGAAATAGAGTACATAGAGATGGCAGAAGAAGGGAACCCAAAAAGCATAGCGGATACTGCTGATATCAGAGATGTAGCCCATAATGGCCGGAAAAACAGCTCCTCCAATGATGGACATCACCAATAACGAAGAGCCCAGCTTGGTATGTGGCCCCAGATTCTTCAGGCTCAGGGCGAAGATTGTCGGGAACATGATCGAATGAAAGAACCCGAGCAGGACCAGCGCCCACATAGGGGCCACTCCGGTTCCCACCAGCACGACCGTGAGGCAGATCAAAGCCGACATCCCAAACAGCGAGAGCAGCCGGGAAGGCGCGATTCGCTTCATGATCGCGGAGCCGGCAAATCTGCCAAGCATGAATCCCAGCAGGTGCAGCTTCAAATAATTTGCGGCGTGCTTCTCGGGCAGTCCCGGCATGCTGTATTGCGCAAAGCGGATTACAAAACTGGCAACGCCCACTTGTGCACCTACGTAAAAAAACTGCGCCAGAACACCCTTCAACAGATGCTTAAACGGCCACAATCCTCGCAAACCTTGGACTGCGTTCGGTGCTCGAGCGTCGTCTTCTTCGCGGACTTCAGGCAACTGGGAAAAGAAGATGAGCGTGGCGACTGCCAGAAAGAGTCCCGCTATCACGAAATAGGGCCCTTTCACAGTGTTGGCTTCAGCCACCTGGTAAGCCTGAAGCTGGGCGGGAGTCATGGCGGATAACTGCGTACGCGAATATTCCACTCCGGAGAGTATGAAGGCCGCACCAACGATTGGGGTCACCACCGCGCCCACGGAGTTGAAGGATTGAGCCAGATTCAAGCGGCGCTCCGAGCTCTCAGGAGGGCCGAGGATGGTGACGTAGGGATTTGCTGCCACTTCCAGAACGCCCTGACCGCATGCCATGACAAACAGTGCGAACAAGAAGAACCCATACAGTCTCACCGACGCCGCCGGAATGAACAAGAGGGCCCCAGTGGCACAGGTCAGCAAGCCCACCAAGATTCCTCGCTTGTAGCCGATCTTCTCCATCAGCCAGCCCGCCGGCAGAGCTGCGAGGAAGTATCCTCCGAAAAACGCGGTTTGGATCAAGGAAGACCGGAAGTCGGAAAGGCGAAACGCCTTCTTCAGGTGGGGAATCAGGATGTCGTTCAGGTTGACGCCGAAAGCCCAGAGAAAGAACAGGCTGGTGACCAGAATCAGGGGCACAACATAGCGGCGCTCCGTAAGCGGTACGGACGGTTTCGTCATATCCCTCCTGTCAGGTCAAGGCGCGGTCCAGATGCACATAACCCCCGTCTACAAACAAGTGCTGGCCCGTGATGTGCCCAGCCTTCGCTGAAAGGAGGAAGACAACCATTGCCGCAATCTCATCCGGCGTGGTCATCCGTCTGTCGAGAGGAATCTTGGCTACCACACTCTTCAGTTTTTCATTTGGATCGGAGAAGCCATCGAGCCATTGTCGATAAAGAGGGGTCATCACTTCGGCGGGTATAACCGCGTTCACCCGCATACCGTAGGGGAGCAATTCTGCCGCCCATTCGCGGGTCAAGCCCAATATCGCCCCCTTGGAGGCAACGTAGCCTGAAGTGCCGCCCTGGCCGGTAAGAGCGGTTTTCGAACTGATGTTGACAATTGAGCCGCGGGTTCGCTTCAAATGTGGGAGCGCGTAGTGCGCCATATTGTAGTAATGCAGGAGATTCCGCTCCAACGAAGAGAGAAACTCCTTTGGATCGCCGTGTTCGAGACCGACTTTGTCGTTGACGCCTGCGTTATTCACCAGCCCATCAATGTGGTCGCGAGTTGCAATCGCTTGCTGCACAATTTCCCTGCAGTTCGTGGCCGGAGAGAGATCCATGGCAATGAAACTGATTTCGAGACCCTGGGTAGCCAGTTCATCCTGTAACTGCTGACAGGCCAGTGCGTCCCGATCCACAGCAACTGCGATGGCGCCTTCCTGGGCGCAGGTTTTGGTGATGGAGGCGCCGATGCCTTTTGCCCCGCCCGTTACCAGCACAACTTTATCTTTGAGTTCGAGATCCATGCGTTGCAGAATAATGAATCGCAGATGCGCGGGGAAGCTCGGCCCATGCGTCCGAGAGACTCGGCTCTTCCCTGTCGCGGCAATGACCGAAACTCTAACCGCGCAGATTCAAGAAACCTCCGTCAATCGGGTAGTCCGATCCCGTGATGAACGATGCTTCGTCCGAGCAAAGATAAAGAGCAAGGGCGGCGATCTCCTCGGGCTGGGCCATTCTCCCGATGGGCTGCGATTTTTCCAGCTTCTCAAACATCTCTTGTTCTTTGCCGGGATAGTTACGGCGCAGGAAACCATCGACAAAGGGTGTATGGACTCTTGCTGGCGAGATGCAGTTGCAGCGAATGTTGTGGGCCAGGTAATCCTTGGCCACAGAGTATGTCATCGCTACCACCGCGCCTTTACTCATGGAATAGGCAAAACGATCGGCTAGGCCTGACGTTCCAGCAATGGAGGCCATGTTCAAGATGATGCCGCCTCCCTTAGCTTTCATGTGGGCCGCGGAGGCATGCATGCAGTTGTACATACCCTTGACGTTTACCGAGAAAACTCTGTCAAAATCGGCTTCCGGAGTACTTTCCAGGTTACCAACGTAGGAAATTCCGGCGTTGTTCACCAGGATGTGAACACGCCCCTCTTGAAACACTTCGTTAAATGCCGCCTTAACAGAATCGCGCTGGGACACGTCGCACCTGTAGGCTTTCGCGTTGCCGCCACTGGATGCGATTTCGCTGGCAACCTTTTTAGCCGCGTCCTCGTCGATGTCCAGCACGCGGACGCGGGCTCCGCTACTGGCAAACGTCTGAGCGACTGCACGACCGATGCCGCTAGCCCCTCCCGTAACTACGGCAAGTTTGCCATCCAGGCGAAAAGAGTGTGAATTGCCCTTCAGAAAAGACCTCCCCACTTCAATCTAAAGCTCAAATCTAATTGACCGGCTGCTCATGCGCGCGCTCCAGCATGGTTAAAGCGTTTTGTGCATCGGCATCGTTGGGCGCCAGCTCGAGGGCAGTCCGCAACTCCTTCTTAGCCTCGCCGATATTTCCCGTTCGTCCGTAAAAGAACCCCAGATTCTTGTGCAGGTGCGCGCTTTGCGGGCAGTTACCGCAAAGCTCGATAGCCTCATTCATTTGTTCGACCGCCTGAGGCCAATTCTGTGCGTTGGCCGCTTCCAGCGCGAAGTTTCCCAGCTCGGATACTCGATCGACGATCTGCTGGTTGTTCTCGAGCGCGTCGAAACGATCCTGATACTGCTTGGCTTCGGGATCATGAATCTTACTTAAAGACTTGGCCAGGTTATACAGGGCTTGGGAATGATTTGGGTCGGCTTCGAGCGCCGTTTTCCAGTGCTGAATGGCCGCAAGGCTGTCGCCCGAGTGCTCCAGGTTCTGTCCGAGCAAGTATTGGGCATCGGCATTGTCCGGCTGCAGCGCGACCACTTTCTGAAGGAGCCCGGTTGACCGCTCCACCTGATTTTCCTGTTTTGCAGTGAGAGCGAGGAAATAAAGCGCACTGGCATAATTCGGTTGCAAACGAATTGCGGTTTGAAGCTCCCTGTCCGCGTCTTCGTACGCGCCCGTCTCGAAGAAGAAGCGGCCCAGATTGCAGTGAGCGGCAGCAAGCTTGGGATCCAGTCGGGCGGCTTCAGAAAATTCTTTAAACCCAGCGGAGCGGTCGAACTGGTCTACCAGCGCAATCCCCAAGTTCAGGTGGGCCTCTGCGGAAACCGGTTCGAGCGTTACCGCCTTCTGAAAGCTGATGACGGCTTCGGCGCCGTGCCCGGTCTTGGCCTGGAGCATCCCTAACGCGGCATAAGCACCTGGATAGTTTGGATCGATGTGGATGGCCGTGCGAAATTGCTGTTCCGCTTCGGAGAATGCTCCCTGCTGTGACATGAGCAACCCAAGGTTGACGTAGGCCTTGGAGTACTTGGGGTCATTTTCTATAGCCTGCTGAAACAGCTGCGCAGCTTGTGCATTCTTCCCTTGCCGGCTGTAAAGTACGCCGAGGTTGCTCTGCGCTTCAGAGAAGGTGGGATCCATTGCCAATGTTTTCTTGAAGCGCTGCTCCGCCTCGGCTTGCTGTCCGCTGCGCAGGGCGAGTAACCCCAACTGATTTTGCGCAACCGCAAGATTGGGATTCAACTCGACAGCTCTCGCCAGCTCTTTCCGCTCAGCAGGGAAGTCTCCCAGTCTGTCCAAAGCGAGCGACAGATTATAGTGGAGTTTGGCGTCGCGGGGGCTGAGCTGCAAGGCCTTTCCATAGCTTTCTGCGGCTGCCTTTGCGTTTCCTGCCGTGAGATATTCGCCTGCCTTTTCATTGAATCTGGCGATTGTACTTTCTTTGTCGCTGTCTGATTTCAGAGCAGCCAGCTTGGCCCTTTCGACACGAGCCCCTTCTTGATTGCCCGTTTGTTCGAGGAGCAGGGCAAGTTCGTTATGAGTGGAAATGTCGGATGGATGGATGCGCTCGGCAGCTTCCAGCTGCGGGATGGCCGCATTCGTTTGTCCTCTGCTCGCCAATAGCGTTCCGAGATCGACGCGGATCGACGCGTCTCGTGGATCAAGAACAGCCGCGCGCTCCAGCGCAGCAACCGCCGCGTCTGACCTCTTGAGTCCCTGATAAGCCTGGCCTAGGGCGTAGAAGCCTTGAGCATCTTTCGGTTGGTGACGGGTGTAGTCAAGAACGACCGGAGCCGCTTCAGAATACTTCTGCAAAGAAATCAAAACTCGCCCCAGAGCGATTCGGGCCGGATCCATGCCTTGGTCCAGCCGCAGTGCTTCACGGAATTCTGTCAAAGCCGCTTCTTCGTCGGTAGACGAACCCTGCCTGGCGTAGACCAACCCCAGTTTAAAATGGGCATGCGCAGAATCGGGTTGAACGGCCACGAGATGCTTCAGCGTCGCCAAAGCCTTCTCCATCTCACCGTTTTCGGCATAAGCGACGCCCAGCGCTGCCCGCACCGGCTCAGTCTGACCTGGAGGCGCTTGCTGAACCGCATCTTCGAGGCACGCAACTGCCGCCTGGGGCTTGCCCTCGGTGATTAAGACCTCACTCAGCCGGATCGCACCGGGCACAAAATGGGGATCGATCTTCAGAGCCGAGCGAAATTGTTCTTCCGCGTTTCCTAACTTCTTCTCGTCTTCCCATACACTTCCTAGAGCGAAATGGGAGCTGACAGAATCCGGTTTCTGCTGAATTGCCGTTTGCAGCTCATGTATGGCCCGCGCTCGATCTCCCTTTCTAAGCAGCGCTAGCGCCAGGTTATAGTGAGCTTCCCAGTTCTGGTCTCCCAGCTTGAGAGCGGCTTCGAATGCGGCGATGCCGCACGACACTCGATCCGCCTGGGCATATAAAACTCCCAACGTGTTGTAGGCGCCGGCGGTGGGGTGATCATGAACGCTCTCCAGCAAGGCGGTGACCTTCTCGGAAGGACGACTCTGCTCCAGACACGACTTGGGTAAGGCGGCCGAATGAACCGCAGGCCCTGATTGGCCCGGTGAAGCATTCTGTGAAGCGACGGATGGCGTGGCCGCCAGTGTTATCAAGACACTCAAGAGCGCACATCTTCGCGATCGAGCGCGTTCTGTCCTAGCCGCCAACATCTCCAATGGCCTTCAGTCTTCGAGTTGCTCCAACCATCCACCAACTGCATCGTCCCTATGCACGATTGGTCGCTGTGCCACAGGGCCCGGCAAACTTGTGCTCGCATAAAGTGTAGCGCCTGGAAGAGTTATTCTGCGCGGTCAAAACTGAAAAACGTCGCGTGCCCGATCGGCTCAAGAAACGTTGGGCGGGCGCTTCGTTTCTGTGAGCTGACGACGCCCGCCTCCATAGTTTTGCGCCTGTGAGTGCCGCTCGTGGCTGCACTCAGAAGTAAAGCTTGAGTCCGAACTGCAGTTGTCGAGCCGTATTAGCAGTGCTAGTGACCGCTCCGAAGTTTGGAGCCTCCATACTTGTGACCGGGATCGCCCAAACTGGAGTATTCGTCGCGTTAAACATCTCGAAACGAAATTCCAGTCGAAATCGTTCCGTAATAGGGAATTGGCGGAAGATCGAAAGATCCAAATTCTTGTACCAGTCCGAGCGCAGTGAATCCCGGCCCAAGTCCCCAAACGTATCCGCAGCCGGATACTGAAAAGCAGGGACATTGATCCACTCAGCCGGGCTTTTATTGCTGGGATATGGGCTGCCAACCAGATTGGCCCGCTCGTAGCCGTATCCGTTGCCGTAGTTGTAGTTCCCTGTCTGTGCGATGTCTTTACCGCTTCCTGCATCGAAAGCGGTTCCGGAATTGAATGAGAGAATGCCGTTTAAATTCCAGCCTCCAATCAAGTAATCCACAACGGGACTGCCCGAGGAAAACTTACCGCCTTTCCCGAAGGGCAACGTATAAACCCATGCGGCAGAAAAGATTTGCGGAAGGTCGGTAGCGGAAGGACCCTTGTCCGCTTGCAGATCGTACGGGTTTTGAATGGAGCAGCCTTCTACTCCATACCACCCGGAACAGCCAAGGTCCAAGCTCTTCGACCAAGTGTAGGAGATCAGGTAGGTAAGGCCGTGTTGCTGCCTGCCGTTCATTGAGACCTGTAAAGCGTTATAGGTGCTCCTTCCCTGGCTTCGATCATAGGCGGTCGCCCCGATGTAGGGGAAAGGCGCTCCGCAGTTGAAGTCCAGCGAGTTTGCGGCGTAGGTCGGACAGCCGACGTTTCCGCCAGGGCTCACAGCCACGTTATATGCCCCGCCAATATCCAAGCGCCTGCCAACGGAACCGACATAATTGACGGTCAGCACATCTTTGGAAGTTAATTGTTGCTGTACGCCGAAGTTCCACTGATCGGCATAAGGCCTCTTCAGGTACGGATCGGCGAACCAAGTTGACTGGGTGAAGGGCGTGGGGCCGGTGATTGGGGGTCCGCTGCCCTGGTTGAGAGGATCTTGCGCGGTTATAGTCGGTGCGCCAGAGGTAACCGGGTTAATATTGCTGGCTCCGAGTTGGTCCAGGCTCGGCCAAGTGCCTTCGTAGTTTTGTGCGGTTTGAGTGATCGCTGCCCAGTTGTCAAAGAATCTCCCGTAGCCGGCCCGCAGGACGGTATTGGGCAGCAACTGATAGATAACACCGACCCGCGGTTGGACATCGTTATAATCGGTGTGGAATATCCGCCCGCCGCCGAGCGGGGTTAGCCCCACATTTGCAGGAAGCGTCCCATTGGGTATGCAGGGGGCGGCATTGGTCGCGAGGCACGAGGGAGCATTGTGGGCGAGAATGTAGGTTCCAGTGGTGAAATCCATGTCACCCACGTAATAATTGTCGTTCGGATTGTTGCCATAAATCGGGATGAACGTGAGGTCGTAGCGCAAACCGATATTCACATTCAGTTTTTCGGTCACCTTCCACTGATCCATCGCATAAAATCCGTCCACCCAGCCGGCGTGAGTGGTTTCCACCACATTGCGGCGCGAGGCTTCGTTGGGATCGCCTAAAAGGAATGATGCTATGGCGTTGCCGCCGGTAAGGCTCACAGGGTCTTCCGTATTTGCGGCTGCAAACTGGACACTTGAGTTCAGATACAGCGCGTTCGTGTTGTTGCTGGCAAAATTTGCTCCCGCTTTGAAGGTGTGGCGTCCGATGGTTTTTGTGAAATCACCTCCGTACTCCCAGATGTCGGACACGTGGGTATCGTCAATTTGGGCGGCGCCGTGCGCGCTAGGATCTGGGTTCCCGATGTAACCCAGGATTACGATCTCCGGGATCATCGAAACCCCGCCTTTAAACCCCCCTGCGAAGTTCTGGTTGAACAGCTGCGTTCCGAAGCTGGGCCCGGCGTTCGCAAACTGAGAGCCCTGATCGATATTCACATTGTTGCGTCCGAAGTGGAACTCGGCCAGCATGTTCCCCGAAAACAGGTGAACGTAGTTCACGGCCAGGTTGTAGCCATCGGTTACCTGCTCGTGCAGTAGTCCAAGAAAACCACCCGATCCCGTGACCGGCTGGCGGAAGCTGCTGTAGCGCGCCCACACGCTGTCACGGTCGCTGAAGTGGTGGTCGAGTCGTCCGCTGCCTTCATCCTGACGGGTAATGGCCTTGGTGGTGTCCAGCCCGTTGTTTGGGTCGGCGGCGGTGGGAGTGAGGTTTGGGGTGGGGAACAAGGTTTGCGCGTACTTGACCATATTGGGGTCAATCATGCTGGCGGGAATCTGGTTGCAGGGCGTACCTCCCGGGGCTTGAATATTGCCAGGCGCTGGCTCGGGGCTCCCTGCCGAGTCGCACATGAATGCCTGCCCACTGTACGGATTGTAAATTTGTCCGCTGATTCCTGTGAGATTGCCCGCCAGCTGCGCTGCGGTCGGTATGAAGTATTGGTTGGAAGCGGCTGCGTGCCTTCGAAAGCCCTCGTAACTGAGGAAGAAGAACGTTTTCTTTTGACCTTCGCCAGGGATGGGAAGCGGACCGCCGAAAGTGGCGCCAAATTGATTCTGCTGGAACTCGGGCTGGTTCGTCGGGGAGGTTTGTTCGGCCGTCGTGAGCCCCGGGTAGACGATGTCGGCGTCAGTCGCTCGGTTGCGCAAGAACTCCCAGCCAGACCCATGGAACTGCGATGTCCCGGACTTGGTGACCACGTTGATCACTCCGCCCAATGCGCCACCAAACGAGGCATCGTCATTATGGGTTTGAACTTTGAACTCCTGGATGTCGTCCACAATGGGAGGAACGGCGTACGTGCTCCCGAACGACCCTTCGTTATTTACGCCGTCCAGCAAGAACAGGTTGCTGCGGTTGGACTGGCCGTTCACGGACGGGTAGGAGAACGTACCGATCGGATTCGACCAGATGCCGCCGCTGGTGCTGCTGTTCTGCGACACGTTGACCGT
Organism: uncultured Acidobacteriaceae bacterium; assembly: GCA_963714225.1. GTDB lineage: Bacteria > Acidobacteriota > Terriglobia > Terriglobales > Acidobacteriaceae > Sulfotelmatobacter. The sequence goes on from CAVQNY010000017.1 coordinate 42,107, forward strand.
GCTTACGCCCGGCGTGAGATTGAGAATCTGGGTGAAATTTCTTCCGTTCAAGGGCAGGTCATTGACTTGCTCCTTGACCACGGCGACGCCCAGTTCGGCAGTCGAGGTCTCAAGGGCGACCGAATTGGCTTGCACGTCGACGACTTGATTGACCGACCCGGCCTTGAGCGCGAAGTCGTAAGTTGCAGTTTGGTTTACGACCAGGAGAATTCCCGACTGAACAGTCTGTCCGAAACCGGTCTTCGTTGCCTTCAAATCGTAATTTCCCGGCTGTACGTCAGGCATGACATAGGCGCCGGCGTTGTTGGTGGATGCCGTGCGATCCAAGTTTGTGTCGCGGTTGTGCAACACCACGGTGGCCCCGACGATGACCGCCCCCGCCGAATCGCGAACCGTGCCGTTGACGGTTGCAGTAGCTTGGCCCCAGGCGGGCGACGGGGAAAGCGTGGCCGCTAGTGCCCCCGCGACAATCAAAGTCAACACCGCAATGGCCCGCTCCGACATACTAGGGAAAAATTGGCGAATCATCGTAGATCCTCCTCGCACGAGGCGCGTCATGGACCGTGCGACACGGTTCCGCAATTTTCAACGGCGATTTTCTTTGCGACGGATTGCCGGGCCGCCCACCATGGCCCGAAACCAAATCCCCACGGGACAAACTTCTAACCTGATTCCATCAACGTTGTCAATCAAAAAATTTCATATTCGTGAATAATGTTCCACTAGATGAAACAATTCTCTAGCTTTCGGCGATTTACCATGGTAATGTTCTGTATGCTGAAATGGTATCTCGAGAAGGAGAAGCCTCAATTCGGCCTTCCAATCTTGCGGTTAGACTTGAAGGTCGCCGGGGTAAGCCATGCCGCGAGTCACAAAATCTAGTCCAGGTTCAGCGCCGGTCGGCGTGATCTCCAAGGTGTTATTGATTCTTGAAGCCCTGCAAGGCTCTTCTGCTGGATTAGGGTTGAAGGCTATTTGCGATCTGACTGGCATTCACAAAAGCACTGCGCACCGCTTTCTGAAACATTTGGAGCACGAGCGCTATCTCATTCGAACGGAAGCCGGAGCTTACCTGATCGGTCCAAGACTGTCGCAGATGTCGACGCGGGGTAACCAGGGGGCGACGTTGCAGGCGGTAGCCCGGCCGATACTTTGGGAGTTGTGGAAGTCAACTCAGGAAACCGTCAACCTGGCTGTTCTCGACCAAGGGACTGTGCTTTACGTAGATGTAATCGAGAGCCCGCACGAATTCCGGCTTTCATCGCGCGTGGGCACGCGCCGTTCTCTACACGTCACGGCCCTGGGTAAAGCGTTGGCGGCTTTTTTACCCGCGGAACCACGAGAAAATATTCTGAGCACGATTACCTTCCAGCCCGCGACGCCGAAGACAATTATGAACTTGCTGCAGTTCCGCCAGGAACTCGAAAAGATCTCGCGGCAAGGCTACGCGGTGGACGACGAGGAGGCCGTCCAGGGTGCGCGCTGCGTGAGCGCCCCCATCCTCAACTCGGACCGTGAACCCATCGCTGCGGTCAGTGTATCCGGACCCGTGACCAGAGTGAGCCCGAACCAGGTGGTTGGGCTGGCCACAGCGGTCAGGTCTGCCGCTTGCGCTATTTCGGCCGCGATGGGATTTTCACAACATGAGCCGGGAGGGGTAAACCGACGCCGCGCTAAGAAAGTCGTTCCCGCTCGGAATTAACCTGCGAGCCATTGAGGCTGGAGTTTATTGGCCCGCTCCCGAAGCGGCGGCACATCGGTTCATGAGAGCTCGGATCGCGTCGTCTTGTGGAAATCGCTGCCTTCCCTTGGACGCAACTTCGCAAGCTTCCTGCATTTTGTTGAGGGCGAAATCAATGGTTGCACTGAGTCGATAGAGTTCAGCATGATAGGGCGCGAACTGCATTCCCTGGCGCAATACATTGACGGCCTCGGTCTGGCGTTTGGCCGCGACCAGTAACTCCGCCAATTCTTCGAAGTCCGCGGGGTTGGTCGCGCCATGAAGGATGGCGTCCTCAAGATATCGAATCGCCTGCTCCGATCCTTCGGCATTCTTGTCCTGTACAGCCTTGTCAGCCAGCGCCTCCGCCACCTGAACATTGTCGGGCTGAGCCACCTTGAGTTGCTCTGCCACCCACCAGTAGCGCGCCCGATATTCTGGATGCGCCAACATGACTTGGCCGTAAGCCTGTAGCAGGGTCAGCGGCTCGGGCGCGTCCTGCTTTGCCGGATTGGCGCTGAGTTGAACCAGATCAGGAAGCTGCGAGGTTGTCATATGGAACGCAACCTCCGGGAATGGCTCTTCGGCCTCGGCGACAATGCGATGGTTGGTGAGAACGGAATGGGAGATCACCGTCACGTCGCGCTTGGGCATGTGGCAGCCTGCGCAATCATCGGGGGGCGTCTTGTGCATTCGCAGAGACAGCGGCACCGCGCAACTTTTCTCGGTGTGACAAGCCGAGCACTTTTGGCGAAAGAACGCCGGAGCCTCCTGGGGCGAGGGTTGCACGTGAGGATCGTGGCAACTGATGCAGCCCAGCCGTCCCCCGCTCTTCAGATAACACTGGCTGAGACGCATGGAGAGGTAGTGCTCGAGCAGGTCATCTTTGGGCGCAGACTGGCGACTAAACGGAACCAGGAAAATACTCAGAGTGTCGTTCAGTTCGGCGCCTGGGCGAAAGTCGCGGTATGTTTTTCCGGCTCGCAAGACGCGTGCGTCCCCGGTTTGGTGGCAAGACATGCAGATGTTGTCGGCCAGCCAAGGCGAAAACTTGTTGGGGTTTGCAATGGAGCCAGTGGGGTCTCCCATATGCGCTGCGGCGATGTGGGACAAACCGGGACCATGGCAGTTCTCGCAACCGATGGCGAGTTCGACAAACGGCGGCTCTTGAAAACGTCCGTTGCCATCCAGGACGGGACGAGGCTGGCCGCTATGGCAAGAGATGCAGGCAGGAAGCACAGGACGGTTGAAACCGTAGTCACCAAATTCGTAACCCGGAGAAAGCGCCCATCGCTGTGGCTTCGCATAGAAGGAAAGCGGCGCTTCGAAGAGGAAGTCGTTTTGCTTCACGATGGCCCCGCTTCCGTTTGCTCCCGAGCCGATGATCCAATCGAGTTTGCGCGTTTCGCGAAAAACCTCTTTGCCGTCGGATTTAGTTTCGTACTCGCTCTGGTAAAGATTGTTGTCTCCGGCCGATATCTCGAAATGGCGATTAAGCCTGGAATCAAAGATGGTAGCCGATGTCGGTATCTTCTCCAGAAGAGTCGGAGTAATTTCCGACATCGAACGGCCCATGTCGGTACGCGAGAAAGACTCATAGATGCTCCGGTGGCACTGGGAGCAGACTTTGGAACCAACATAGCCAGCATCGGCTGCTGAATTCTGATCTGCCGACGCGATGGTTTCGGGCAATTCAGCCGGGAAGCCAAAACCGGCGAAAAGCATCAGAACTGCAGCCATCCATGCCATGCGGCTTGGCATAGCCCGCCATCGTTTTCCTCCGGCGCAATTGGCAGACTTCATGACGGAGGCGCTGGCTTCCATCCCACCAGCTTCTCCTTGACCCATGCTGCATTCTTTTCAGAGTGACACAACAAACAGGCATTTGGACTTTCCTCCTGTCCAAATCGCTCGGTCATGCCAGCATTGGGAATATCGTCGATCTGATGAGTTCTCGCTCGAAAAAGAACAGCGTTCATGATTCGGGGCATGTGACAAGAGACGCACCGGCTGCCCTCGGAGTCGACGCGGTGATGAGTGTGCGTCGCGAGAGAGGCGCTGTTCTGAAATTGGGAGTGGCAGTTGGTGCACATCAAGTCAGGCTGATCGCGAAACTTTACGCTAGTCAGGTTAGACGCTGCATCGGGTCCGTGAGGATCGTGACAGGTTCCGCAGCTCACTTGTCCTTTCTTGAAACATTGAGACCGCTCGAGCGCTTCCACGATAAAGGTCGTCTGGCGGAAGCGCCCGTCTTTGTAGAAGCCGATCCGCGAGAACTCGCCAAAAGGAATGTTGAGATTCCTTTGGAAGAACTCACCCACCCGTGAAAAGTTCAATTCACCACCGGGACCAGAAGCACGGATCGCGGACTGCATATGACACTGCGCGCAAATGCCGGTAGACTCGCGGTTGCCCAAATCATAAAAATTCACCGGCGGGTCGGTCGCCGGCTTGAGATAAGGTTCGTCTATGGTCATGTCCATGACATGCTGCGCCGACGGGCCGTGACACATCTCACAATCAATTCCCGGCTCTTTGAATTCCACATGGTTCACATCGAAGCCGCCGCCTTTTACATTTCTCAGTTGGCTGGTGTGGCACACGGCGCACACGGCTTGATAGCTGGTGGCAGCGCCGAGTTTCTCCCAGCAGCGCAGATCGCTACGTTCACTGACTCCGCCATCTATGATTTTCCAGTAATTGATCCATCGTTTCTGCAGTGCACTGTACTGGATTGGAAAGACGTGTATCTCGCCGTTGGGCAGTCTGGTGGCATAGGCTTGCTGGAACTTTGACCCGATCGTGTAGTCCACAGGATAGGTGTGCAACTTGCCGTCAGATTGCTGGATGTCGAAGTAATGTCGACCGTCACGGATCACCATGCGGGCAAACAGCATTCGCCCTTGGCGGTTCGCCGATTCTCCCATTCCCCGGCGGTATAGGGATTCATCTTCCAGGTAAAACTCGTTGTCGTTTTGAAAATCTCCGATCACATTCTGCGGAGAATACGGGCGAAGCATTTTCGACATCCCGGTCTGGGACCACTGGCGGTACACGCTGGAATGACACCCTTGGCACGATTTCGATCCTGCGTAACCGGACATGAACTGAACGGAAGGGCTTGGAGTGGCAGCCATTTGACCTCTTGAAGAGACGCTGTCTTGCCGCTCAGCCTGCCCCACAAAATCTTCGAAGGCATCGGGGGAATCGAGCGTTTTGTAGAGGTTCAGTAAGTTCTCGTGTGCTTTCGATGCCAAGGCGCCGTTCGCTCGATAAACCTTGGCGAAACTATGGACGGCAGGGTGCAGATCTCCCGAGGCGAGCTGAACCAGCCCCAACAGATAAGTAACTTCAACGTCGGAAGGATTCAACACTTGTGCTTGCGCCAGCAAGACTTTGCAGTCCTTCAAGAGCGCTTCACGTTTTTCCCCCTTCGGAACTGCTAGCGCTTGTTCCAGCAGAGCCCGGCTTTGGGCAAACTCAGCCGTAGCTTTCAATTTGCTCTTGAGCCCCGGCCAACTCTCCGGCGCCACGGTTCCAGGCGCGGCAAAGCGGTCGAGGTATTCGACTGCATCCCGAGCGTCGGAAATTGCCGCGTTATTCAGATGTTTCTGTGCCTCCACGTCGGCCACAGACACGAGCAGCAACGGATTCTCTGGCAGGAGGGTCAGAGACTGTTTGGCATAGTTCAGCCCCGCATCGTAGTCCTCCAATCCGAAACTGGCGCGCGCTGCCATCTCATAAGCTTGGAAGAGAAAGGCGGATTGAGGAAATCGTGCCAAAAACAACTTCGCTTGTTCCAACATCTGTTTCGGTTGTGTGTTCTCAAACAGAGCCAGAAAAGCCAGGCGTTCAGCCGGGTCAGAAATCTGATCGGCTAACGTCGAGGATCTGCGATTCTCTGTCGTGATATTCGCATCAATGTCCTGACCTAGGAGAGGCGCAATGGGACAAATCAGAATCCCGATCAGCAGCGCCCACTTCGACATGAAGCGCACTCTAGCCCAAAGCGAGTTCCGATGGCAACCAGACTTTCCGGCGAGCGTCCGCTTGACGAGCAGGGCAGGCGTAGTCCATTCTTCAAGCCTTCAGCTCAGGATACCGCATGAATCAGGCATTGTTGGGGGGGATTGGCGTGGTCACCTTGGCGGGTATTCTCCAGGGAAGCTTTGCCGCTCCCATGAAGCGGATGCCGGCATGGCGCTGGGAAAACAGCTGGCTCCTTTTCGCACTTTCAGGCCTGATCATTTTTCCTTGGATCGTTAACTTCGCCACCGTGCCGAATGTCACCAGCGTTTACGCGGGAGCGTCGGCGTCCACTCTCATCAAAGTATTTCTGTTTGGATTGCTGTGGGGCGTGGGCGCCACGCTGTTCGGTCTAGCGATCAGTCGTGTGGGAATGGCGCTCGGGTTTGCGCTGATCCTGGGCATCACGTCTTCGTTCGGTTCCTTGATCCCGATGGCGATTCTTCATTCCGAGCAGCTTCTGGCCAAACGTGGGCTGGCTCTAATTGCCGGTACGGCCGTCATGGTTTTGGGTCTGGTTTTTCTCGCACTCGCCGGACGCACTCGCGAACGCGATTTGGGAACGGGCCACGGTGGGCGTTCCGGTTTCGCCTTCGGTCTAGTGCTCTGTATATTTTCCGGTATCTTCTCCTCCATGATGAACTTCAGTTTCGTCTTCGGCGAGGAACTGAGACTTCGTGCTCTTCACTCCGGAACAGGCAACGCCATGGCCGCGAATCCGATTTGGGCACTCACCGTGACCGGCGGGTTTGTCGCGAATTCCCTGTACTGCGTGTATCGGCTGACCAAGAACCGGACTTGGTCTCGATTCCGTGAAGGAAATCCGTCCGCCTATTGGCTGCTGGGTATATTGATGGGCCTGCTTTGGTTCGGCGGAACAGTCCTCTACGGAATGGGCGCAGCTTCCCTGGGTGCGCTCGGCGGGATCGTGGGTTGGCCGATCTTCATGACCATCGACATTATTGCTGCTCTCTTCTGGGGCGCGGTATCGGGCGAATGGAAGGGCGCGAGCCGCCGCGCCCTGATCTACAACTGGATGGGAGTCGGGATCCTGCTGGTGGCCATCGCGATCCTCTCCGCCGGCAACGCGAGCTAGTTCGCAGGCGTGGATCGCTGTTTGCCCGTCGTTCCCGGAGCGTCAATCCGCACCGAACTTACGCCGTGCGTCTTGCTCTGGTCAACACCGCCGCCTTCTCGAACAACGTAATACTGATTCGCCGGAAGGTGGGAAAGCGTCTCGACCAGTCCGCTGGGCCAGCGAATTACGATCTTCTCCGCCCTGGGGGACTTGCCTAGGCCGAAGTGCAGCCGCAGGTCGCTCTGCGAGATGTAGCCATCCCCACTGCGCACTTCCTTTTCGTGCTTATCACTGCCTTGCTCCAGAGTCACCATAGCGCCCAATGCTGCGCGATTGGATTTCACACCAACCAGCTGTAAGCTGATCCAGTTCCCAATCGGCGAAGTATTGTAGTAAAGCGACGCCCTCTCGTTCATGTTGTTCACCAAAGCTTCCTGGTGACCATCATTAAACAGATCGGCGAGTGCCATGCCGCGACCAGAGTGGGGCTCGCTCAGAACCGAGCCCGCGTCGGCCGTGATGTTGGCGAACGTCCCGTCGCGTTGGTTGTAGTAGGCGACCTTCGGTTCGCGAAAGCTGGTACCCAATGCCTTGCCGTCGACCTCGGGATACACATGGCCGTTGGCGATTAGGATTCCGGGCCACCCGCTATTGTCGAAGTCGTAGAATTGCACTCCCCAACCCAACCAGTTCTTGATCTTGCCAAGCCCGGAGTTGTAGGTAACGTCATCAAAGTTATTGTCGCCACGATTCAAGTACAGCGTTGGGGTGTCGTCGCTGAAGTTGGTTTTCACCAGGTCCTGACGCCCGCTGTGAGTAAAGTCGTCGGCGGAAAGGCCCATGCCCGCCTGCTCGCTTCCGTCCTCGTTGTACGCTACTCCGGCCCTTTTTCCGATGTCGGTGAACGTCCCGTTTTGGTTGTTGTGATACAGAATGCTGGCGGTAGAGTCGCAGGCAACGTAGATATCTGGCCATCCATCATGATCGAAATCCGCCGTAAGCGACGTGAATCCATAACATCGCGTGGTATTGAGAATGCCGGATTTCTCGGAGACGTCGGTAAACGTGCCATCGCCGTTGTTGTGATAAAGCGCATTTGCGCCCGGCTTAAGGCCACGCGGCCCGCACATTACGTTGATCCCCTTCCACTGGCACCAGCGTCCCTGCCCCGGTCGCGGCACCGAGTCGTAACTGAAATCCACGTAACGCACCACGAGAATATCTACTTTGCCGTCGCGGTCGTAGTCTACAAAACTACAACCCGTACTCCACTCGTCTTCGGAGGTCTTAAGTCCGGCCTGGGCAGTCACATCGGTAAACGTCCCGTCCCCGTTGTTGTGATACAGCACATTCTGTCCCCAATAAGTGACCAGCAAATCGAGATAGCCGTCATTGTCGTAGTCGCCGACGCACCCGCCTTGTGCCCAGCCTGGGCGCGCCAACCCGGCCCGCGATGTAACGTCGGTAAATGTCCCGTCGTGGTTGTTGTGATACAGGTGCCCGGTCGGAGCTTTGTCTTTCGGGAATCCTTCTACCGTCGAACCGTTAGGGAGAAAAATGTCGGGCCAGCCGTCGTTATCGTAATCGAAAATGACGGCCCCGTTGCCGGTGGTTTCAATGATGAATTCCTTGTGCGTGTCGCCGCCATATACGTTGAGCGCGCTCAGTCCCGCCTGCGAGGCAATGTCTTCGAAGTGGACTTCGCCCGGCTTGATTCTCGCCGTCGCCGTTTTGCTCGGTTGGGTGGTTTGGGCTGCCAGCCAGCTGGCCAGCGCTGAAACCGCTGCGAGAAACAAAATGGATCTGGACCTTTCAACTTTGAGCGGGATCACCTTGACATGTTAAAGGAAAAATCGCAACGCCCTCACCGCTGTCTCATCTCGCCAGATGTATGCTGACCGTGTCGGCGGTTGTGGGTTGCCACGCAACAACCTTCTGCCGCGCCTCGCCAAGGTGGTCGATCCCCAATTCAACCACATCGCCTGCCTTCAAATACTGTGGCGGCCTCATGCCCAAACCAACTCCAGCCGGTGTTCCAGTGCTGATGATATCGCCAGGCAGCAACGTCATGAATTGGCTGACGTAGCTGACCAGAGTGGGTACATCAAAAATCATTTCGCTGGTGGAGCTATGTTGCCGGATGACGCCGTTCACCTTCAACCACATTCCCAAATGCCCCGTGTCCGGAATCTCATCACATGTCGCCAGGAACGGACCCAGCGGCGCAAACGTATCCGCACTCTTTCCCTTAACCCATTGCCCGCCACGCTCCAGTTGAAACACACGCTCGGAATAATCGTTGTGCAGGGAGTAGCCGGCGACATGTTTGAGCGCCTCTTCCCGCTCGATGTAGCTGCCTCCCTCTCCGATCACGACGGCCAGTTCGACCTCCCAATCCACTTTTCGCGCGTTCTTCGGCATGATCAGGTCATCGTTCGGCCCGACCAGCGACGTGGTGGATTTGAAAAATAGGACTGGCTCTTCCGGAATCTCCATTTTGCTTTCTTTGGCGTGATCGCGAAAGTTCAACCCAATGCAGACGATCTTGCTGGGGCGAGAGATCGGCGATCCCAGGCGGACCGATGGCGCAACCCGGGGCGCTGAAGCAGCGTTCTCGTTCAACCACTGCTTCAATTGGGAGAATCCGTCCTTTGCGAAGAACGCCTCGTCATAATCCTCGACGCAGCTGGAAGAGTCCAGACGCACGGCGTCTTCCAGGATGAGCCCCGGGCGCTCTTGGCCCGGCTCGCCAAATCGGATCAGCTTCATCGAATCATTTCCATTCTCATTTCGTAACTCGGCGTACTCGATTCGCAACCCGCGAAAAAGGTGGCCATCCTAAACCAAGAGATTCAACTTCGCAAGTTCGGACTTGCGAAACCTGGAAAAACATGGGCGCCATTGTTTCATTGGATAAAACGCGTCGCGCAGGTTCCGCGGAAGATAAGCTTGGCCTGCTGCCGTAGTTGCTGCTAAAGTTTGCGCTTGCGCAAGCCCAAATGGTTATGAAAACAGTGTCAGAATTATCCAATGTTTTCCCGCACCTCGACTACAAACCAAAATTGCCACAGCGCACGGACCACGGAATCGGCATCGTCGGCGCCGGAGGGATCGTCAACTATGCACACCTCCCCGCCTACAAGAAGGCTGGGTTCAAAGTTGCCGGCATCACCGACCGGAATCGTGAGCAGGCGGAGCGTACTGCCAAAGACCACGGAATCGGTAAAGTCTATGCCAGCGTGGATGAGCTTCTCCGTCAGCCAGAGATCGAGATCATCGACATCGCGGTGTATCCCGCCGAGCAGGTCAACGTCGTCGAACAGGCTAGTGCCGCGGGCAAACATCTGCTGTGCCAGAAACCTCTTGCCGATGAGTATTCCAAAGCAGTTCGTAGCGTCGAGCTCGCGGAACGCGCGCAGGTGAAAATTGCGGTCAACCAACAAATGCGCTGGGACGCCGGGATCCGTTGTGCCCACCTCCTGATTGACGACGCCTGGCTAGGCACACCCACCTACGCCGCCATCCAGGTCCACTGCCAAACCGACTGGAGTCTCTGGCCCTGGATTTATCAGGGCAAGCACCTGGAGATCATGTTCCATAGCATCCATTACATCGATTCCCTCCGTTATCTTTTGGGCGACCCCGCCCAGGTGTTCACCAGCGGGAGTCGAGCTCCGGGCGAAACCACGCCAGCCGAAACCAAAACGTTGACCATCTGGGAATACCCATCCGGCCTGCAAGTGCTGATCGATGTTTGCCACACCACGTGGCAGGATGATCCCTACGCTATATTTCGGTTCGAAGGTACAGAAGGAGTGATCAAGGGGACGATCGGCCTGATGTACAACTATCCCACCGGACGCCCGGATACGCTGGAGTTCATGTCGAAGCTCAATCCGGGTTATTGGTTCTCCGCTCGCCTCGACAGCCTGTGGATTCCAGATGCCTTTGTAGGTCCGATGGCGTCACTCATGCGTTCTATCGAGAGCGGCTCGGAGCCGGAAACCAGCGGACGCGACAATCTGCGCACCTTGCAGGTGATGTTTGCCGAGTACCGCTCCATGGCGGAGAAACGCGCGGTTCGTCCGGAAGAGATCAGCGCGTGAGCTCGCCTGCGCTCAAGGCCGCACGCTCTTCAGATCGGAAGAGGAACCCGGCGCCTGCGGAGTCACATATACGCCATTCTCGATTCGAGCGGGATTCACGAAGTGTGGCTCGAGATGTGGGATGCACTCAAGGAATACCGCCTCGTGTCCCATGGCAATGTGATTGAACAGAACCAGATGCTGATGAATCTGTCCCATATCACCGACGTGAGGAACCACGCGCAGGCCGAACTTTCGCGCCAGCAAGCTCACCGTGAGGAACTCGGAAATCCCCGCCACCCGCGTGCAGTCGACTTGCACGACCCGCACCGCTTCCGCCTGCATGAAGTTCTTGAACATGATTCGGTTGGGAACATGCTCGCCCAGCGCAATCGGGATTGGCTTGATCGCGCGGGCAAGCGTGCGGTGCGCCCGAATATCGTCGGGATGCGTGGGCTCTTCTACGAAGTAAGGAGACATGTCGCGAAGCTCTCGGCACATTTCCAGCGCACGTGGAAGCGTCCATTGTTGGTTGGCGTCGACCATGATCAGCGCATTCGCCCCGGCAAGTTCACGGAGCATAAAGGCGCGCCGCAAGTCGCGCCGGCCATCTTGGGATCCAACCTTCAGCTTGAAAGCGTGGAATCCCCGCTCCATGGCCTGCTGCGCCAAAACCTTTATTTTGTTGTCATCGTACTGGAACCAGCCTACCGATGTGTCGTATCCGGGGTAACCGCTGCGTAGAATGCCTTCCCGCTCTTCGCGGGAACTGGTATGGTTTCGCAAAATCGCTTCGGCTTCCTCCCGCGTGAGCACGTCTTCGAGATAACTCAAGTCGAGGAGGTCGATGATCTTTCTTGCATCGAGATCCAGAAGCAGACGCCATAAGGGTACGCCGCGGCTCTTGGCCCACAAATCGAAACATGCGTTGGTGAGCGAGGCCAGCGCCAGGTGAACCACCCCTTTATGAGGACCCAGCCAGCGAAGTTGAGGATGTTGAGCAAGCTTCTGCGCGACCACCCCGAAATCCGCCATTAGCTCTTCGATATCCTGGCCAATCAATTCCTTGCCAAGCCATTCGATCGCTTCACAGACCAACTGGTTCCCCAGGCCCAGCGTAAGCACGATACCGGTGCCGTAGATCTTCTCGCCGGAGGCGAGCAGCGTTATGGCGAATGCGTACTCGGCTCCCGAGTGCACGGCATCGCTACCCGCGCCTTGCTCCAGCGGAAAGCGCACATCCCGTGTTTCCAATGAAAGAATCCGATGTTGTGCCATGTCACTGGTTGCGAGGGTAACTCACCCGGATCTCACCAACCATAGCCAGTGTTCAAAGGCATCGAATATAGTGGAGCGGTTTGGTGAAATGCAATGTGTGTCACTCTGGGGAAAGGACGATGCCATGAGGCGCTACGGTTCTGTAATCGGAGTACGGCCCGAATCTCTTGCAGCCTACAAGAACTACCACGCGGCGGTGTGGCCGGAAGTGCTCGACATGATCCGGCGTTCGAACATTCGGAACTATTCCATCTATTTAAAGGATGATCTTCTCTTCGGATACTTTGAATATCACGGTGCGGACTACGCCGCGGACATGGCGAAGATGGCAGCGGATCCCAAGACGCAAGAATGGTGGGCCATTATGATGCCGATGCAGAAGCCGCTGGAAACACGCGCCACCGGGGAGTGGTGGGCCGATATGGAGGAGGTTTTTCACTTCGATTGATTTCACTCAGATTTTGCTTGCTTTTGCTTGCGGCTACAGTGTCTTGCGGCTACAGTTGACAGCTCCCGACGTTGCCTTTAGAGTTTTCCGCCGGTCCACCGAGTATGCAAATCATAGACACCCACCAGCATCTCTGGGATCCAGATCTGTTTCGCTACTCGTGGCTCAACTCGCTTCCGGCACTGAACCGCCCTTTCCGGATGCCCGACTATCTCGAAGCCGCCAAAGGATTGAACGTGGTGAAGTCGGTACATCTGGAGGCCGATGTCGATGAGCCCTATATGCTCGACGAGACCCGGCATCTGCTCGCGCTCGCCGATCAGCCGGACAATCCACTGGAAGGCATTGTGGCTTGCGGCCGGCCCGAGAACGAGGATTTCAAATCCTATCTTGACCAGATCGCAAATCATCCCAAGCTAAAGGGAATTCGCCGTGTGCTCCATACCCAAGCTGACGAAGTGGGCCAGGGAGCGACGTTTATCAACAACGTCGCCGCCCTCTCGGCGTATGGACTTTCCTTCGACCTCTGCGTTCTCGCTCGACAGCTTCCCGCTGCGATCAAATTGGTCTCCCAATGCCCGGATGTAGTTTTCATCCTTGACCATTGTGGCGTACCTCAGGTGAAGGAAAGAAATCTCGATCCTTGGCGTTCTTACATGGCGGAAATCGCCAGCTTTCCCAATGTATGTTGTAAGATCTCCGGTCTCGTGGCTTACGCGGATCCGCAGAGATGGACAGCGGAAGACCTGCGGCCTTTCGTGGAACACGCGATCGCAAGCTTCGGCTGGAACCGCGTTCTGTTCGGGAGCGACTGGCCCGTTTGCACACTCTCCGCCAGCTATCAACAGTGGGTGGAGGCATTGCAGGCGATCACCGAAGGGGCGGGCGAGGTCAACCAGAGAAAGTTGTTCCACGACAATGCTGTTCGCGTGTACCGGTTGAGCTAAAGCCCAAATTCTCTCTGGATTGTCTCGGTGTGTTGCCCCACTCGGGGAGCGAGCCGCTCGCTGGTCAGCAAACCTCCGTCCAGACGAATGGGAAGACGGGTGGTGAGAATCTCGATTCCGCGCTCGTCCTTGAGGGTTTGTATCATGGCAAGTTGCTCAAAAGCCTGACTGGCGAAAAGCTCGGGCCAATCGAGAACCTCCGCGCACCAGATGTCAGCGGCATTGAGAATCTCGAGCCAGTGCTGGGTGGTGCGCTCTTTCAGACAGTGGGCGATCATTCGCTTGATTTCGTCGCGGCGGCGAAAGCCGTCGGCCTGATCCGACATTAGCTGAAGCGCTGGCAGATCGAGCAATTTGCCCAGTGTCGGAAGGTGCGTCATAGCCAGCGCCAGGTAACCATTTTGCGTGTCGTAAACTCCGTAGGGCGCCGCCAGGTAGGCGTGCGCGTTGCGGTATGCACTTCTCCGGGGTGGACGTCGCCCGTCGTTCAAGTGTGTGGTAATCACTTCAAATTGGAAGTCCAGCAAGGCCTCAATCAAACTGGTTTCCACCAATCCCCCTCGGCCCGTCACACTGCGTCGCACCAGACCAGCCAGAATTCCCTCGCAGAGGTTGTGTCCCGCCAGCATATCGGCAATTGCCAGAGACATTGGCGTAGGGGGATCTCCCTCCTCGCCGCTCAGCCACATGATTCCGGAGCGCGCCTGCGCCAGCAGATCCTGTCCCGGTCGATCGCGCCATGCTTCAGCATTTCCATATCCCGAGACGATTCCGTACACCAAACGATGGTTGATCTGTGACACCTTCTCGTAGCCGAAGCCCAGCCGCTCCATGACTCCCGGACGAAAGTTCTGCACCATCACATCGGCCCGCGCCATTAACGGACGCAATTGATCCCGGTCCGAGGGGTTCTTCAAATCCGCCGCGTAGCTCTCCTTGTTGCGATTGATGGCGTGGAATAGCGTGTTCTCGCCCTGCACATCCGTATCGCTCAAGTAAATCGTGCGCCCTAGGTCTCCTCGACCCGGTCGCTCGATCTTGATCACGCGGGCACCCATGTCCGCCAGCCGCAGGGTGGCCAGTGAACCGGAAAGAAACTGGCTGAAGTCCAGCACCAGAATGCCGTGGAGAGGCTTTTGGGGCCTCTCCTTGATGCCATCTGTGGAGACGCAAGCAGTGGAAGTGGTCACGGAAGGCTCCTGATCCTACCCTACGTTTAATTCTACCAATGAAATAGTATTTTTATTAGAGAAACTCCGTAGTAAACTGAGAATGGTTGCTCAACATGACCGCCAGGCGCGCGCTTCCAACTCGACGGCAAGTGACTCCGCGGAGAAGCCGCTACCCCGCCCCTGCCCTTGAAAAAGGCCTGGACATCCTGGAACTTCTAGCTTCAGTTTCAGAGGCCCTGACCCACAGTGAGATAGCCAACCGTCTCGGCCGCACCCTTACTGAGGTGTTCCGCATGTTGGTGTGTCTCGAAGAGCGGGGCTACATTTCCCGGACCGGCCCGGACGAGCGCTACCAACTCACGCTGAAGCTGTTTGAAATTGTCCACCACCACCGTCCGCTTCAACGCCTGATCGCGCAGGCGCGCCCGCTGGTCGAACGGGTCGCAAGCGACACCGGCCAGTCCTGCCATCTGGCGATGCTTAACCATGCCGAGGTGGTTATCGTGGCGCAGTTTGACGCACCGGGGAACATGGGATTCTCCGTACGGCTGGGAGCCAACATTGACCTTTTGAACACGGCTTCGGGACACGTGATTCTGGCTTTTCAAGGCGACGAAGTTCGCGCCCGCGCACTGGGAGCGTGGAGCTTCCGCTCTAGAAAACCTGTCCCGGCTGGTCTCTACCGCCACCTGAACCAGATTCGCCGGCGCGGCTACGAAGAACTCGCCAGTTACCAGGTGCACGGAGTGGTGAACATCAGCTACCCGGTCTTGAATCAGCACGGGGAAGCGATCGCCGCAATGGCAGTTCCCTTTCTTGCGCGCATCGGAGACAGCGTGGGCCCACCCCAGGTAAAGGAAGCGTTAAGCCAGGCTTCCCGCACGCTTTCCTCAGCCATCGGTGGAGAGAGGCCGAAACTTTCCTCCGGCGAGGGGCAGCCATGACACGCGCCGAGTTCTTCGAAGATTATGTAGTCGGGGCGCAGCGAATCAGTTCGGGGCGCACGATCACGGAGACGGATGTAGTGATTCATGCGGGGCATACGGGAGACTACTTTCCGCATCACGTCGACGCAGAGTTTGCCCGTGAGACTCCCTTTGGTCAGCGTATCGCACACGGCACCATGACCTTTGCCATCGGCATCGGTCTCACGGCGAATCAAATCAATCCCGTCGCTTTCACCTACGGATATGACAAATTGCGTTTCCCCAAGCCGGTTTTCATTGGAGACACACTGCGAACTCGAGTCACGGTTAAGGAAAAACAGGAAGACCCGAAGCGCAAAAGCCTGGGTCGCATTGTGGAAGCTTGTGAGGTGCTGAACCAGCGCGATGAAGTCGTTTTGTATTGCGAACACATCTTGCTGGCTGAGAAGCGCCCGGCCGCTTGACTCGGGCCAAGTAAAACGTTTTTGAAAGCGGGGAGGTTAGTTTGGGAATCATTCTCAAAGGGATCACTTGGGATCATCCCCGGGGTTATGCCCCCTTGCTCGGAGGAGTTCCCGAATATGAAAGGCAAAATCCAGAAATTAGCATCCAGTGGGACCGGCGAACCCTGCGCGAATTTGGCGAAGCTCCCATCGAGCAATATGTGGATCGTTACGATCTCCTCGTCGTGGATCACCCGTTCGTTGGCTTCGCCGCAGCTCATGGTGTGTTAGTGGACCTAGCTCCCTTCCTCAGCGAAGGGGAGAAGCTTCGTTTGGCTGCAGACTCCGTGGGTCCTTCCTGGCAATCCTACTGGTACGCCGGTGGCCTTTGGGCTCTCCCCATCGACGCCGCCACCCAGGTCGCGTCCTATCGGCCAGATCTGTTACGAGGGCTGTCTCCCGTTGTTCCCGACACCTTCGACGACGTTTTGGCACTGGGAGAGAAAGCGCGCAAGGCCGGGAAATATGTCGTCGTGCCTGCTTGTCCGACGGATGCCATCAGTCTCTTCTTCACGCTGAGCGCAAATCTCGGATACCCCATCCCTGAAGAACGGGACCTTCTTGTGGACGACTCAGTCGCCGCGGAGGTGTTGCATCGCTTGCACGCGCTGATCGCAGTCGCGCATCCTCGGTCTGTGGAGTGGAACCCGATCCAGGTTTACGATTTCATGATCAGCGCTGGCGACGCCATCTACTGTCCCTACGGCTTTGGTTACTCCAACTACTCGCGAGTTGGCAACTCCGTCCGATTGAAGTTCACGAATGCTCCAGCTGCCGGCAATCGCGGTTCGAGCGGGACGATGCTGGGGGGAACGGGGGTTGCAGTCAGCCAGCTCAGTTCCCATCCATTGGAAGCCATCACCTATGCCAAATGGCTCGTGAGCCCCGAACACCAGCGAGGCACCTATTTTCGCGAAGGAGGCCAGCCTGCCAGCTTGGCCGCATGGACTGACCCGTCGGTCGGCGCGATGGCCGACGGCTTCTTCTCCGACACGCTCGAAACCTTGCAGACAGCCTATGTGCGGCCGCGCTTCGACGGCTTTGTTCGTTTCTTCGAAGCCGCGGGCGTCCAGATCAATCGCTGCTTGGGTGGAGAATTGAAGGACGCCGGCCTGATCCGATGGATGAACGACCACTATGCCATGCAGCGGGTTGCAGCACGCCGAATCGCGTAACGAGAAAAGGAGAGCCCTCGTGAAGAATCCAAATCCCGATCCCGTTAAACACAAAGAAATCTCGATATGGAATGCTGAGGATTGGTTATATGAAGACTTCGAAGTGGGTAAGCGTGCGCGATCGATTCGCCGCACGATTTCCGAAGGGGAAAGCATGTTGTTCAATGCGATCGTCCTCGACATGCATCCCTACGTGGCGGATGATGTCTTCGCCAAAGAAGAAGGAGTCTTCAAGAAACGCCTGGTCGCGGGTGCCATGGTATTCAGCCTGGGCCTGGGCCTGATGGCGCACAACAATATTCACACTTTCAGCTACGGATATGACAAGTTACGCTTCATTCAGCCGGTGTTCGTGGGCGACACGATTTACACCATTCGCACGCAGCTTGACAAATGGCCCAAGTACGCCGAGATGGGGATGGTGAAGGTCTCTTACGAAGTGTTCAAAGTGCCCGGAGATCTGGTTCTTTATGGCGAACATCTACAGACCGTCCAGTATCGAGATGCTTCAAAGTTCCAGGAGCACCTGCAACCGAAGTAGGGTGAAACCGCCATGACGCCAACCGTCACGCTCGTCGACCGCTTGAGAAGTTGCTACAGCGGAGCCGTCTTTGACGTGTTGAGGGCGAAGGGCTATGTCCAGCAGACGCTTCCACATTACATTCGACCTCTGAATTTACAGCACAAACTCGCCGGCCCTATTTTCACCATCCAGGGCAAGCGCGACGATTCTTTGGATGCACATCAGAGTCTACTCAAGTGGTGTGAGCTCTTGTCCAAGGCGCCGGCGAATACGGTGCTGGTTTCTCAGCCCAAGGACCTCACCCTCGCGCATATGGGAGAACTGTCTTCGGAGACGCTGGTGTACAAGAAGGAGCTAGGCTATATCGTGGATGGGGGCTGCCGCGATTCGGCATTTATCGTGGCTTTGGGATTTCCGGTGTTTTGCAAATATTTCACCCCCGTGGATGTCGTCGGCAAATGGGCGGCCACGGCGTTCGGCGAGCCGATGCAGATTGGTGAAGTCACAATCCGCACCGGCGACTACGCAGGATCGCGACGGAATCGTAATCATTCCGGCGGCGATCGCCTCCGAAGTCGTCCACCAGGCCGAGGAAGTCTGATGCACGGAAAATCTGGTTCGTAGAGCAATTCTCAAGGGGGTCGCGCGGCTTACTTGCAGTATGGGAAATTCTGATGCAACCCCAAGGCAAATCACGGAAGCTGTTGCGCATCCATGGCGACGACAATGTGCTGATTGTTGTCTCCCCGGTTCGCCCGGGCGAGAGAGACTTCGTGGATGGCCACGAACTCGTGTTCACCCAGGAGATTGCCATCGGGCACAAGGTCGCGGCCCGCGACATCCAGGCGGGAGAAAAAGTGTACAAGTGTGGTGTACCGATTGGCTCTGCAAAAGAGATGATTCCTGCCGGAGCTCACATGCATCTGCATAACCTGAAGAGTGACTACATCGCTACTTACACCCTGGATAAAGATAATGTCTTCGTCAAATAACTCGCCCACCCTCGAGGGCTTTCTTCGCTCTGATGGAAGAAAAGGAATCCGAAACTGCATGGTGGTCGCCTACCTCGTGGAATGCGCTCATCACGTAGCCCGCGAGATTGTGGATTCTTTCAAAGGTCACCCCGTGCATCTAATCGGCTTTGGCGGTTGTTATCCCAATGCTTATGCCGACCGCATGATGCATAAGCTGTGCACGCATCCCAATGTCGGCGGTGCGCTGCTGCTCTCCCTGGGATGCGAGAGTTTCAATCGGCATCGCCTCGCGGAAGAGATTGCGAAGACCGGCCGGCCCGTGAGCACCGTGGTGATCCAGCAAAGCGGCGGAACCAGGAAGTCTATCGCTGAGGGTACGAAGTGGGTCGAGCAGGCTCTGAAGCAGATTGCGCTAGTGCCGCGAGTCCCCTTGCCAGTGAATGAACTGGTGGTGGGAACCGTGTGCGGCGGTTCCGATGCGACCAGCGGAATCTCCGCCAATCCCGCAGTGGGACGCGCCTTCGACATGCTGGTGAACCAGGGCGCGGCCACGATCTTCGAGGAAACCGGAGAAATGATCGGATTGGAAGAAGTCATGTCCGCCCGGGCGGTCACGCCGGAGCTCGGCCACGAGTTGAAAGCGTCCGTCGAAAAGGCAGCGTTTTACTACAAAAAGATGGGCCACGCCAGTTTTGCTCCAGGAAACGCCGAGGGCGGGCTGACCACCATTGAGGAGAAATCGATCGGAGCGTATTGCAAGAGTGGTGATTCGCCAATCTCGGGGCTAATTAAGCCGGGTGACGTTCCCCGCAAGGGCGGTTTGTATCTGTTGGACGTGGTGCCGGATGGCGAGCCGCGTTTTGGATTCCCCAATATCAATGACAATGCAGAAATTGCGGAACTGATCGCCTGTGGTTCCCATGTAATTCTGTTCACAACGGGACGTGGTTCCGTGGTGGGCTCAGCGATTTCTCCTGTAATCAAGATTTGCGCCAATCCCGAAACCTACGAGCGCATGAGCGATGACATGGACGTGAATGCCGGACGAATCTTGCGTCTGGAAGCCAGCGTGGACGAAGTCGGCAAAGAGATCTATGGCAAGGTATTGGAAATAGCATCGGGTGTGCAGAGTTGTTCTGAGAGCCTCGGACATCAGGAGTTTGTGCTCACCTATAAGTCTTTTGAACCGATAGGGCCGGCCTGTCTGCCGATGTAAAGACTGCTTAGACAAGTCGGCCGCGGCAGAGTGGGTTTGCCCGAAAGCGAGCACCAAAAGAATGATTAGGGACGCTTGCGAACATCTGCTAGCTGCGCCTTGGCCTGTTCCCTTGCGATATACAGCGCCTTCGCGGCATCTGCATTGTCCGGATCGAGTCGCAACACTTCGCGCAGTTCTACCACTCCATCTTGCCACCGGCCAAGCCGGCATAGTGCGAGCGCATAATTTAATCGGAAGCCGAATCCGGTAGGATCCAGATCGAGAGCAGCCCGGTACTTGGCGAGAGCGGCACGGATGTCCCCTGATTGTTCAAGTTGTACTCCTTCGCTGTTCAGACCGGTAGCGGCTAGTCCTACTTCGGAGGCCCGGTCACTTTGATGTTGCAGTTGAGCCATTCGCGCCTCGATCGGTTTTGCCTCCTCTAACTGCCCCGTCTTCCGCAACGCAAGCATCAGGTTATAAAGTGTGGCGCGATCCTCGGGGGCACAGGACAAAGCCTGCTTCAGATGCTCGACCGCCTTCAGTGCCCTTCCCTCTTGCAGGTACAACTGACCCAGGCGATATTGGGCCAACGCGTCGTCCGGCTTCAGCGCGACCGCCCTCTGCAACGCCTGCACGGCGCCAGCCGGATCGAGGGCGAGACGCCGCATTCCGCCCAGATCCGACCAGGCTTCGGCATAATCAGGCCGCAACTGGACGGCCTTCTGAAACTCGGCAATTGACCTTTCATTCTGGTCCTCGGCACCCCAGACCTTGGCCCGCAGGTAGTGGGCATAGGCCGCCGCTCGAGTGTTGCCCTGCAATTCGATGGCACGATCAAGGTGTTCGCCGGCCGGACCAAGTTCGCCGGCTTGGGCAAGGATCAGCGACAGGTTAACGTGAGCCTCTGCTAGATCGGGATCGAGCTCAAGAGCCTTCTCAAACTCCTCGCGGGCTGGTTTGACCTCGAGAAACCGGCTAAACGCCATGCCAAGTTTGTTGTGTGCATTCGCCGAGTTTGGACGCAGGCGCACGGCCTCGGTCAGCTGTTCCACCGATTCACCACGAACCCCTTCCAGGACCAAAGTGGTTCCCAGCAAGATCCGCGCATCGGCGCTGTTCGGATCGGCTGCGATGATCTGGCGCAACGTCACCTCAGCTTGCTTGAGCGAGCCCCTTGCGACCAGTTCCTGCGCTCTCTCGAGCGGGGATTGTTCGGCCGCGAGCAATTCCGAACAAACCAGTACGGCAACTAAGTGCAGTAGCGTCATGCGAGCTTTCATCGCGAACGGTTTCATTGGTCGCCTGGCATGGGCTAGCGGTTGGAGAGCCTAAACGTTGCTCGCGCGATACTCATTTTTGGTATACCGCTGGGGAAGACATCTTGTCCCACCCAGAAAATAAATTTTATAGCGTGCTCTTTCGCATCTTTCTGTGATATACACAACGCGTCCCATAGCTCCTTTGCATCTTGACACATGAGTTCCTACGATTGCCACGACCGCATTTCGTATACGGATCTTCTGGCGCTCGACGACGAGCGTGTGATGCAGCAGCTTCAAATGGGGAATACGGATGCATTCGCGGTGGTTTTTAAGAGGTACCATCGCCTGGTTCATGTGACTGCCCTGCACATTTTGCGAGATGCGGCGGAAGCGGAGGATGTCACGCAATCGGTTTTCCTGGAAATTTATCGCAAGGCGGGACAATTTGACTCCGCCAGAGGGACTCTTAAAGTATGGCTTCTCCAATACGCCTATAGCCGGAGCACCAATCACCTGAACTACCTGTTGGTGAGGCATGTGTACAGCAAGACTGAAGTGAGCGCCATTGATGAGGCGAACAGCTTTTGGTCGCCGACGCGCCTTCAGCCGCAGGAGGCAAGCCGGCTCACGGCACAAGCCTTGGAGGCGCTATCGGACGCGCAGAGGCAAACCATAAAGATGTTCTTTTTCGAAGGGTTGGATTTCAAAGAGATAGCGCGCCGAAGAAATGAGAAATTTTCAAATGTGCGCCACCATTATTACAGGGGTCTGCAGCAGCTTCGCTCCTACATCGACCTGCCCAGCAAACGGGAAGAGCGAGAGCAGCCATTGTCCCTTGAAAGAGGCAAGACGTGTTGAAACACGAACACTTTGAAGAACTTTGCGCGGCCGCCAGCATTGGACAAGCGACGGGGGAGGAACTCCTTGAGCTGGAACAGCACGTCGCGGAATGTGCTGCCTGCCGCCAAACCTATTTCTATTACTTGAACGTCGCGGCGCACGAATTCGTGGCAGCGAAGCAAGATCCGACTCTATCCCCCCAAGAAGCTCAGGAATGCCTCAACTCGGAACTTTTTACCCGCCGGTTCTTTCATCGTGCCGAACAGGAAGGGATCGTTTTCTCGTCCGAGATAGACCAGCAGATTACGCTGCCAGCACCTCTTCCCTTCGCCTTCCCGCGGCCGCGTTTTTGGCCGGCGACAGCAGCGGCAATGGCGGTTGCACTCCTTCTCATCACGGTGGTATCGCCTGGTTACTTGCACTGGAGAGATTCATGGAACCGCAACCGGACTGCGTTGGAACCACAACGGAACAATGCCCCGAAGACGGAGACTCCAGTCGCGACCGCCGATGTTGTCGCTCAGTTGTCGGCTGCAAATGCAAAGCTCCAGCTTCAGGTCGACCGCTTGCGTGGTGAACTGCGCAATGCCGACGATCAATTGATTGCGAGCGAGACCGATCTGAAAACGACCTCCCAAGATCGCCGTCGGCTGGCCTCTGATCGCGTCTCCCTTGAGATGCAGCTGGAACAGCTTCAGCAAGAACTCGCGAAGTCCCAAGTTGCGGCCGCGAATGCGCTTGAGGAAGCCAGGACACAAAGCCGCCGTGCGGGGGATATGGAAGCGACGCTGATTGGCGATGAAGTCAAGCTTCACAATCTCGATCAAGGTTTAAAAGAAACGTCCGCCGCCCTCGACCAGGAACGCCAGCTGCTCGGTTTGGGCCGTGATGTTACGGACCTGATGGGCGCGCGCAATCTCCACATCGTGGATGTCGTGGATACGGATGGACGAGGGAAAGCCCGCCCCGCCTTTGGCCGGATCTTCTTCACTGAGGGCAAGTCCCTCATCTTCTACGCCTACGACTTGAACGAAGCAAAGATGCAGAAGGCCAATTATCAGTACCAGGTTTGGGCGAAGAAGGAAGGACCGAACCGGCAAGCCCAACGGTTGGGTATCTTCTACTCGGATGATCAGGCCCAGCGGCGTTGGGTTTTTAAGTGCGACGACCCAAAGATTCTTCGGGAAATTGATTCCGTCTTCGTCACTTTCGGCCGGCCGGATAGCGATCCGTCGCATCCGGAGGGTTCGAGCCTGATGTATGCCTATCTGCGCGACCAGCCGAACCATCCCTAAACTATTTCGTTCCCCACCGGAACTTGCCGTACTGATGCGCTTCTTCTATCGCCCTTCTGCGAAGAAATCGTGATCTTGTCGGAAATATCCTTGATCGCTTGGGACAAATCGTCGAAACCACAGGAATACTTGGCGAACGAGGAGGAACCCGCGTGAAAGATGAACTCTGTGTTCGCCTGCGGACAGGCTGTGTCGCTCGGTTGGTGATAGCAGTTCTGACACTTAGTTTCGGAGCGCAGCTTTCGTTCGCGCAGACCGAGAAGGCATCCGTGTCCGGCCGTGTCACCGACCAGAACAACGCCGTAGTGTCGGATGTAGACGTTCGGATAAGGAACACAGAAACCAATATTGTGACCTCGATGAAAACGAACTCAGAAGGCATTTATGTGATTCCGTCACTCAACCCTGGCAACTACGTGATGACCATAACCAAGCAAGGTTTTCGTGCGGTCTCGGTCACAGGCGTGACCCTGAATGTGCAGGACAATCTTTCACGGAATTTCGTATTGCAGGTGGGATCCACGGCACAGTCAGTTACGGTGACCGCTCAAGCTGGGGAGGAACTGGTGCAAAGCACCACCTCTGACCTTGGCACGGTAATATCACAGCAAGCCGTCCACGACTTACCGTTGGACGGACGCAATTTTAGCCAATTGCTGACCCTCACTCCGGGGGCAACGCCGATCAGCACGGCACAGAGTAATAGCGTCGCCGTAAACGACCTGGGGATGTTGGGCGTACCCACGGCAAGTGTCGCTCAGCCGTCAATTCAGGGTCAATTCAACCGGTCCAACCTGTATTTACTGGACGGCGTGGTTGACACTGAGTTGACTACCGGCGTCTACAGTATGCCGCCCATCATTGACTCGATCCAAGAGTTCAAAGTGCAGTCCCACGACGATCAGGCTGAATTTGGCAGCGTGCTCGGCGGAGTCGTCAATGTAGTGACCCGCAGCGGAGGTAACCAGATTCATGGGAGCGGCTGGGAGTTCCTTCGCAATGACGTCTTGGACGCGCGCGACTATTTCAAGGATGTCAATCCTAACGGTTCGCCGGCCCCGCCGGCCAAGTTCCGGCAGAACCAGTTCGGCGGAATCTTCAGCGGGCCGGTACTGCTTCCCAAGCTGTATAACGGACGCAATCGCACATTTTTCACCTTTGCCTACGAGGGCTGGCGGTTCAGTCAGGCGTCTCAGGTGCAGTACACTGTGCCCACCAATGCGGAACTCGCCGGCGACTTTACAGACTCCACCCTGGCCAATCCCATCTATGACCCGGCCACCACCGCGCCTGACCCAGCCAATCCAGGGATGTATACCCGCACCCAGTTCGTCTCCTCATCCGATCCAACCGCTAGTAATTACAACTCCGCTTGTACTTCCGCCGCTGGCTGTCCAAACATGATCCCGACGAACCGGATCGATACCACCATGCTGAAGTTCATCCAGACCTACTATACGCGGCCCAACTTCCCCGGGGGCACTGGGGTGCTAAACGCCATAGCGACGGCGCCCCACGTAGACACTTCGAATCACTATAACTTTCGCATTGACGAGCAGATCGGCAGCAAGGATAACGTGTTCTTCCGCTACGATCGCCTCAACGTGATCGATATACTGCCCTTTGACGTTTCGGGAGCCGCCGCTAACTCCGTGCCGGCCCTCAATATCGGAGTGGGGTGGACGCACGCGTTTAGTTCCTCTCTGTTGATGGAAAACCACTTGGGACGCGCGCAGCGGCCCTTTTCGCGCGGTCAGACGGATACGGCTGGGATCGCACCGATGATAGCGTTGGGATTTACCAGTCCGGGTGGAACCACAATCAGTCTCCAAGCTCCTTTCGGTGGCGGACCGCTCTCTGCAAACCCGGGGTTCAATAAACCAAACACCATCGAAAGTCCGGTTACCAGCTACTCTGACGGCTTCACCTGGATCCATGGAGTGCACCAGTTCAAATTCGGCTTTCAGTACTTTAAACAGGGTAATAACTCAGGCAGCCCACCTTACGGCGCATATACTTTTACCAACGATACTACTGGGAATCCGGAGCAGGTCGGCACGACGGGTTCGTCTCTAGCATCGGCTCTGCTAGCCCTGCCTTCGCAGACGGACGACACGAACAGCGTATCCCTTGGCAACCGGGTTTCCACTTGGGCAGCCTACTTTCAGGATGGGTGGAAGATCCGAAGGAATGTGACATTGAATTATGGCCTTCGTTTTGAGCATCGCCGTCCCTTCGACCCCGAAGCCGGGACCGTCGTCAGCGGCCCGAATACCGACGGCCACTGGTGGATCGGCGCGGACCAACTCCCGCCGCCATGCAGCCAGTCTGGAGTAGTGCCGCCTTGTATCCCAGGCGGCGGCACGCTGGCGAGCATTCCTAGCGGAAATTTCATTCAGCTTTCGCCGTACGGCAAAGCTTGGGGACCGGGTCCCGACTGGAGCGACTGGGGGCCGCGACTCGGCTTGGCATGGCAGGTGGACGACAAGACGGTCGTCCGTGCCGGATACGGCATTGTCTACGACTCGCTGATGGGCTTCGAGCAGGATTGGAAGGGCATCGCCAATTCGTGGCCAGCTACCGGCGGGGTATTCAACAATGTCCCCCTCAATCAGCTAGGGCAACCCTTGACCACCGTCGAGCAAACCTTCGGTCAAGCGGCGTCACTTGCTCTACCCGGTCCCTCTCCCTGGACCCAGGATAACTGGTTCTTCGACCCCCACCAGAAGGATCCGCGGTCGCAACAGTGGAACCTCGAAATCCAGCGACAGATGGGCGCGAACCTCGCACTTTCCGTAGGATATGTTGGCAGTCACAACACTCGAGTTTCCTCAACTGGCTTATGGAACACTGCGACCAGCCCTGGCGGAACACCGCCGTTCCCCTGGTATCAAGGAACTCCGTTCTATAGCACTTCCACCGGAAATGCCGAATACAATGCGTTGCAGGTGAAGCTGGAGCGCAGGTTTGCCAGGAGCTTTCAGTACCTGGTGTCCTATACCTGGTCGAAGTCCATCGATCTAGGCAGTAGCGGGTTTTTCGACGTGGAGAACGGTCCGGGTGCCGGAGGAGATTCGAACCTGCAAAACTACTACGACCCGCGAGGCAGCCGAGGAGTCTCAGCCTACAATATTCCTCAGTTCCTTTCGATGACAGGGATTTGGGATCTTCCCTTCGGGAGGGGCAAGCGATATCTCAACCATGGTGTCGCAAATCAAGTTGTCGGCAATTGGCAGGTAAACGGATTAGTGCAGTTGCGCTCCGGCCAACCTTATAACCTGGCGGTATCAGGCGACGTAGCCAATATTGGGAACACCAATTCGTTTTGGGACTACGCCCGGCCAAACATCGTGGGAGATCCCAACCCGGGACACCCGACGGTAGCTGAGTGGTTCAACCCCAATGCCTTCGCGGTACCGGTAGATTCCTATGGAGATTTTGGACGAAACGTCTTGCGGTCGCCGGCCGTGTATAACGCGGATTTCTCGGTGTTCAAGAATTTCCCGATTGGTGAGAGATATCTCATTTCCTTCCGGGCGGAATTCTTCAACATTTTCAACATTCAAAACTACGGCGTGCCCAATACGCTGATTGGTGCTGCCGGAGCCGGACAGATTACTTATAACGTGCTTCCACCGAGGGAGATCCAATTTGGCCTACACGTGGGTTTCTAGAGAGGGATTGAACCGCACCGCAAAGAACGCTTGAGCTTTGGAAACAGGGACGACGTTGATCGTCGTATCTGCCTTTTTATGGACAGTGCAAGCCAGTCCGACATGAGGCGATTCTTTTCTTGACTGAGGAATATCCCAAAGAGATTCTGGTGTTTGATGTTGGACGTCCACCATGATCTCTGGAGGAGCTTGCCCGTCGGGTTGCGCGCTGAGCCACGGGGCCGTCAGAATCAGGGCAAGAGCAACGCATGACACCAAAGCGGGCGTTTTCATGTATGTCCTAATTGTCCGCCAGAGGCTTGGGGATGTCTCTGAAAGGATCGCACACGGGGCGAAGGGACCTGCCTTTTGAGCAGGTCCCTAAAGAGTGTGGACCAGTACTGTCCGGCTATAAGTCGAACAGCAAGAATTGGTTAGCGTGATCGAGTAAATCGGATTGGGAGTCGTCGGTCTGAAGTGCCCGTAAAATGGGGGTTTTCTCAAAAAGGGTCACGCTGAGAATCTGTAGAATTTGGTAAAGGCTAGTCTCCAGTCCCAATCGCTTGCGTATGATCGCCACGAGCACGTAGACCGACACCGCGATCCAGATTTGAGTCTTCACTGCATTCTCGCTGGTGCCGTAGAAGGCCTTAATTCTGAGATGCTGTTTGATCCACTTAAAAAATAATTCGATTTGCCACCGCGACTTGTATATCTGGGCGATGGTAAGTGCAGGAAGAGTGAAGTTGTTGGTGAGAAACTGGAACCGTTTTCTAGTTGTCACATCGAGATAACTCACGCGTCGCAGCGCATCGGGATAGACCTTGGCGGAGTCGATCGCGGTGAGGATGACGGTGTGGTCAGAGCGAACACCAGTACTCTTATCCACCGGATGCGAGTAGCGCCGCTGCAGCAACACATTCGACTTGGTGCGCACGACAAAGAAGGCTGCGCTCAGCGTGAACACGAACAGTCGTTGGAAATCGATATAGCCGCGGTCGAACACGTAGAAGGCTCCAGCCTCGGGAAGTATTTCGTCGAGGAGGTTCACGTCATGCACGGCTCCGCTGGTGATGCGGATAAACGTGGGGATGTTGCCGTGCAGGTCCAGCAGTGCGTGCATCTTAACCGCGGCTTTGTGCTTGCGAAACTTGGCCCACGGGAACAGCGACAGACAGAGATCGATGGTGGTCGAGTCCAAGGCGTAGAGGCTTTGATCTAGGTCCACACCGACAGGATCGTGCAGGTACAGCGGTCGCGCGATCCCGATTAAGATCTGCGCGAAATCGGCGAAGATCCGCCAGTCGTGGGACTCGTTGGCGTCGGCGAGAGTCGTGCGCGATACCTTGCCGCGCAACCCCATGTGGTATAGCTTTCCACCGACAGAACGCAGGCAGGCTTCGATGTCGCGCAAACTCTCGCGATAAGTCAACTGCGCGAAGGCCATTGCCAGATACTGGTCCAAGCAGGAGAAGCCGCGGAAGTGAGAATCACCACGATAGCGGTCCACGCACTTTTGAAATTCGTATGCGGGCAGGTGCTCCGTGATCTGAGAGAAGACGGTGCGGCCAAGGTTCATTCACCATTCTGCGCCCGTTCTCGTTCCGCCAAACCGCCAATTAGGCTGCTTCGGATTCAAATCGAAAAACTCTCTCCGTCCGCTATCACTATGATTCCAGGAGGTCTATGCGCCCGCCTGGAAATTTAGAGTGTGGACGAACCCGGCTATTCAGCTGCGATCTCAACGTACTGGTCACTTTTCGACTCGTCTTTCGACACAAGGGTATGTTTCACGTGCGCCTGGGGCACATCCCGGCCGGAATCCCAATTCCAGATTTGGATCAGGGAATATGTTCCGCCCGCCCGCAGGAAAACCAGACTGGAGCGATGTGCCTTTTGTGACGAATCAGCCTGGTTCGTGTTCATGATGGCGCTGGCCTGGTCGTCAGAAATGGACCATATGTTGGCCGATGGTGTAAGGAAACGCGCAACTGTGTAGTGCCCGGCAGGAAGAGACTTGCCCGCGGCCACGAAATTGAATGGAATGTCTACCCGCATTGCAGTCTGGCCGACAGCCGGAAGACAAACCGCCACGAGCAGGGCAAAAAACAGGCTGCTTTTGCATAACTTCATAGTTTAGCTTCTCCTCTGTTTATTAATAGCTTTTTCGCACCGTGGTCGCCGCTGCCAATCTGGGAGATATTAGCTAGGGAGATACTACCAAGGCGGAATGTTACACACCAGATTACCTCCGACCGCTAAATCGGGTCCCAAAGTAATTGCTCTTCCGGCCATCTAGTGGGTATTGGGCCAATGGGCCATCAGATCCAGACTGCTGCTGTCGCGCTGTACTTAGATATGAGAAACATAGGTTTGATAACTCTATCTATCTTGTGACTTAATGGTAAGAAATTGGCTGAGCCCGTTGTATCTAATTCTTAGAAATGTGTATGTTATAAATGTTATAATAAGAATCCTCACTGCCGCTCTCGGCTTGCGCACACGGAAGGAACGCCGCTGACAAGAGCACTAGACTGATCCATGGCTTCCGCATGAGCATGGATTCGATCACATTCGATCACATACCCTAACTACAAGCCATCTCATAAATAATTGCGGTACACCCCTTTCTCGCGAAAGTTCGGCGCTGAAAGAATCCCCAGCAGGCTGCGGAAAAACAACTCTGCGAGTTTAACTTTCTTCAGGCCCTCTGATTGGGGATTTAGGGAAGAGTCTTTACTTCATCTGCTAATGGTTAGAAGATCCTATTGCTTGCGTTCGTCTGTCTAGCCCGGAATTTCTTTTTTTCGCCCCACCAGGGAATCCTCGTTTGGTCTACTGGTTAGCGCTTCGGTCTTGCTTGGCTCTTGACTAGCGGTCCTCTCTTCACATGCGCTGCCTTCAGCGAGCTGGCACTCCGCACCTGGAAGGTGCCCAGCCATTCGCTGAAGGTGTCCTCGTCGATCGAGAACACCAGCCCCGGACCAGCTTCGTACATGACCACGGTGAAATCTTTGGTTGGACCGTCAGCGCCCCCTACGGGACCGACGGCAAATGGAATGGCCGACGGGAAGGCGTACCGCCCCGCGGCGTCAGGTGCGGCCGCAGTCCCCGCGATCGGAACGGCTTTGTACTCATCCGGCGTGCCCGATACGAAAAACGCGAACGGATCGCTGATATCTGCCGGAGTCGTGAGAACCAGCGACGCAAACGTTCCTTGCCCGACGAAGTCATACTCCCAGCCCGGGTTCTTGGTGGGCCAGGTGCCGCTGCCGTTGCCGGTGTAGGCCTGCGCCCCGAAGCCATAGCTGTGGTTGAGGTCAGATCCGTCGGACGCTATGGTCCCCTGCGGAACCACGATTCCCGTGCCCTGGGCGAAACCATCCAGATCGAGGACAAGGGCGGCTCCCAGGTTGGCCGCCGTGGTGTTGTTGGGATCCAGAAGGTTGAGTTTTGGATCCGTCGCATACAGCCCGAGCGTGTGAATGGATCCCAACCCAGTGACATCCTTCATGCTGCCATAACCGAGCACGGTGGTCGAAAAGGAGTAGTTGCCTGCGACTCCGCCCGGGGTACCCGTGGCCATGACGGTGCCCGTTTCGTCGTCATCGCCTTCACCCGTGAATGTGGCGCTAAACCTTCCAACGGCGGTATTGGCGGCAACAAGTTGCCCCGCTGCGGCGAAGAGCTCGTCCTCCGTGTCGTCCAGGATGCCAAATACGTCCCTTGACAGCACCGTGCTGTCGAAAGTGGTGGCGCTGCCCTGGCCGTAGGCTGAACCCGCCATCGCATCGTTTCCGTCAACATCGATGATGCGTAATACTTCTGGACCAACGATGTAATAGGCGAGTGAGATGGCTGCGTTGCCGTTGTTGGGATCCGTGAAGCCGGCGATGCTGCCCCGCCCATACACGTCCGCGCCGACGCCGTTATCCGTCGCTGTGAGAGCATTCCCCACGAGCACCTTGCCCGCATCATTTGCGTCGAACGTGCCGTGGATGGCGCCGCTGGTATTCGAGAACACTCCTCCATACGCAACCGTGAGGATGGGGTTGGTGAACAGCCCGGAGAGGGTGAAGGCAAAATTGCCGCCAACACCACTCGTTGCCGTCTGCAGGTCGAGGCTTCCGCTGGAAGTTGCCGATCCATCAAACTGCGTAATCAGCGCGTGACTTGCGTTTATAAACTGAACGGCGAAGGTCTCGATGCCATTCACCCCAACACTAGGGTTACTGGCCGAAACATCAAGGACGAGTATCCCGGTGCCGGTGGTTGGATTCACCGTCATCGAGCTGGTGGCGGGCGCGATTACGTCGGGGGTCGTGGGTTCGCCCGGTGACGTCAGGCCACTCGCGTCGTTATAGTCCTGTTCGCCGCCGAGGACGTTGCCGCTTAAGTCAAATCCCACCGCGCCTGCGACGGCGTAGTAAACCGGCCCGGGTCCGTAGGCGGCGCTGTTTTCCAGCCCGTTCACATAGAACACGAACACGCGAGGAGCTGTGTTGCTTTCGGTGAAACTGGCCATTGCTGTGGCTCCCGTCGCCGCAGCCGTTACTGAGTAGCCACCGGGCGTCGAGTTTGCAGTGCAGGTGATCGATGCGGTGCCATCGGAGGCGGTGGTAGCAGTGGTGGCGGAGGGGGTGCAGCTCTGACCGACTGATCCCGGGACAGGAGTGAACGTAACCGTTACCCCGCTGGCCGCTGTTCCGTTGGATGTCACGGTGGCTACCAGCATGTTGGTGAAGGCGTCACCGACGTTTGCGGTTTGTCCCGATCCGCTCGTCGCCGTGATCGCGATGGTGGGAGGCGGAGGCGGAGGCGGCGTACTCGAACTGCTGCTGCTGCAACCCGTCAGGAACCCGAAAGCGAGGCAAACCAAAATCGATGCGAGAATGCTGGTGCAATTGCGGTTCATAGCGTCACCCCTTTTTTGGCGGCGTGTTCACGGCACATTTTGGAAATCATGGTGCCCTCCTCTCCCTATGCTTTTTGCTCACTTCAGAGCCGGCGCCTTCATGTGCCTATTGTCCCTATGAGCGTCAAGGTCCCGGTGGCACTATCGGTGCTGTACATCGATGACTGACTGGTGCCGCCTCCGCATCCGGCAAGGAGCAAAAGGCTTACAATCCCCCCAACTGCGAGCTTTCTCACTAGCACTGCTTCGCTTTTCATGGCACCTCCTGTTGCATTTACCCGCTTCCACATCACCGACCGCCGGCGAGATGCACAACCGCTTCAAATGGGGAAGTGTGCCTCCAAGTTATCCAGCGCACCGTTAGTCGTTCTCCTCCTCCAGCCTTATCCCCTCTTCCATGACAGTCGTGCCCGCCTCCTCGCTGAGCAAGAAGAATCTCTTGCCTCCGTCAACTACGACGACGTCGTTGCTGTGTGTGCCATTCGCATCGAAGAACGACCCCGTACAATCCGGATCGACCGTGTAGGTTCCGTTCGGTGCGGGCTGATCGGTCCAGGGTATGATTTCACCGCTGTTGCTTCTGGTGATGCGAATGAGGCCGCGCGTCCCATCTCCGCCGTAGAAGGCGACGCCCATCACGGCGATGGGGCCGCATTCGCTAAAGCCTATGCAACTGGGACCACCCACGAAATTGTTCACCCCCATCCTGCGGAAGGCATACTTCCCTTTGAGGCTGGCAACGCTACAAACTGGATCCTTGGCATGTACCTTGGTAATGGCCCCTGGAATGCGGGCAAAAGTCGCGAGGAGCGCGAAACCTGTCACGAGAAGAAAATACCTTCCGACCTTGTTCATTTTTGATTCTCCTTTCTTTTTCCGGCTTAAACTAGAGTTCGTGTCTCTGGGGCAACAGGGACAGCGGTTGCCCGGTGCCCCTCGCACAGATCCGGACGGGCGCCCCTTAGCGCATCCGGTTCTATCTCAGCCTGGAATTTCCTTTTTTCCCCAATAAGCAGCGGACACCTCGTGGTATTCATTGATACAACTCCGCGGATGCCAGACCGGCAAAAATACCGCCGCCCGCAACCAATACCCTCCCACTAGCGTCGCGAGAGGACGTGCGCTCACGGTGGAGTACATGGGTGGGTGCCGTCAAACGGCAAGGTGCAGAATTGGAGCCTTGCCGTCGAATGCCGTGCTTTGCCGCTACCCCTCTCGGGGGTAAAATCAGGTTCCGGGTTCGCGACCACCGCGCGGACCCATCAGAAGTGCGCGATGAGTGAAGCACCCCTTGGTACAGCATCTGTGAAACCGGCCCTAGACCGGCTGGATTCGTGGAAGGAAATCGCGGCCTACCTCAAGCGCGACGTGACCACCGTCCAGCGCTGGGAGAAGCGGGAGGGGATGCCTGTCCACCGGCATCTCCATGACCGAATGGGATCGGTTTATGCGTTCAGTTCGGAACTCGATGCCTGGGTGCAAAGCCGCAAATTACCTTTGGAAGAAGAGGAAGAGAAGGGGCTTAGGGCGGAACGGCCGGCGGATGGAGAAGTCGACGTCCGACCAACCGGGATTTCGCGGGCGCGTCTCTGGCTTGTTCTAGGCGGTGTGGCTGGACTCGCACTTATTGCCGTCAGCTACGTTATGCTCCGGGGCCACACTGGGCCTACGACCCAACCCAAAATCAAGTCGCTGGCAGTCCTGCCCTTGAGCAACCTCTCGGGCGACTCAACTCAGGAATACCTGGCTGACGAGATGACTGAAGAGCTGTGCGGGCGCCTGGCCAGAATCCATGACCTGCGCGTCATTTCCCGTACCTCGGTCATGCGGTTCAAGGGTACGAAGCTCTCAGTGCCAGAGATTGCCAGGACGCTTGGGGTGGACGCCCTCGTCGAAGGTTCGGTGATACGGCAGGGCAGCCGGATTCGTGTGCACGCCCAGTTGATTCGTGGCTCAACCGACGAGCACCTTTGGTCGGATGAGTACGACGGCGAGTTGGGGGACGTACTTGCTCTCGAGAGCGAGGTGGCGCAATCCATCGCGCGCAGAGTGGAGGTCAAGGTCACCGGAGAGGAGCGTGCCAGGCTGATCACGGCGCATCATGTCTCGCCTGAAGTTTACGAGAGCTACCTTAAAGCCGAAGATGAATTCAGCAAGAGTAGCGGCCCGGCTGACCTTGAACAGAGTATTGCCTACTTTGAGGAAACGATCGGCAAGGACCCTAACTTTGCACCGGCTTACGTCGGCCTCGCGAAAGCATACGAGAGGCTCGGATCAGTTCTTGGCGGCGTCCCCCCCAAGGAAACGCATCCAAAAATGATGAGCGCAGCCCAAAAAGCAATTGAACTGGATCCGGACGTTGCGGGACCACACGTTTTGCTTGCGGGGGTATATCAGAAACAGTGGCAGTGGAGCAACGCCGAAGCGGAATTCAAGCGGGCTCTGGAGTTGAACTCGAACGATGTTGGTGCTCACGTCGGCTACGCTAGGTGGCTGCTGTGCCAGGGGCGGACGGACGAGGCCCTGGCGTGGGTCCACCGTGCCCGCGAACTTGATCCGCTTGGAGGCGCTGGCATCACTCCGCTTGGAGCCATTGCCATCACGAATGGTTCCATTTTGTTTCATGCGAGACGTTACGACGAGGCCATCAGGGAGTTGCGAAGGGACGACCCGAACCATTGGTATCTGGGGCTCGCCCTGATTGCCAACGGCCAACCCGACGAAGCGATTACGATGCTGGAGAAGGCGCTCGGCACCGACCGGAATCCGGTTGTAGTGGGCGTGCTGGTTCGGGCCTATGCGCATGCTGGGCGTCGTAGGGAAGCCCTTCGCCTGGTTGAAGAGTTGAAACGACGGCAGCAGACAAGCTACGTTGCCCCCTCCCCCTTTGTGGACGCTTATTTGGGACTCGGTGACAACGAGCAGGCACTTGCCTGGCTGGAGCGGGGCTACCAGGAGGAGTCAAACATCCTGCAATTGATGAAAGTCTATCCCAACTTTGATCCCTTGCGCGGCGACCCGCGTTTTGTGGATCTCCTCCACCGCGTCGGGCTTGACCAGCCTCGATAGGCACCTTTCTCATTCCTAAAGCAGTACAAAATTGAGGATCATCCGCTCTCTGTCTAAAAGCGGATCACCGTTTTCAGTTGGATCATGCGGGGGGAAACATCGCCTCCAAGGCCAGATCCGAGGATGCTGGTCGGTGGCATCTCCATCGTCCCTATCTCTCCGAACGATGAGTCCGAGCTGTAGTTGTCGGGCGGGCCGAAATTTGGGTGATTGAAGAAATTAAAGAATTGGACGCCAATAGCCAGCACCACTTTGTCCCCGACAAGGCTGGTTCTCTTCAAGACATCGAAGTCAGTATTGAAATAGTTCGGATAGCGGAAGCGGTTGCGGCCTTGAGCGAAGGAAACGGCACCGCCTGAACAAGGTCCCTGTGAAGTTGGCAAGTTCCCGGTATTGAATCCTGTTTCGCAACCCGTTTGCACGAAATCTGCATTTGGATTGGGTGTCGTTGTGCCGTCCGGCAGCGTCACCACTTGCAGAGGCCAACAAGGATGCGGGAAGGGTGCGATTACGGCTCCCGCTCCGCAGGAATGCGGCCCGCTGAGTGGCTCGACCGGCACGGAGTAGATTGTTCCATAGAAATTGTTCTGAGCCAGGTTACCGCTTTCTGCGAGATCGATCACTGAGTAGGGAAATCCGGTTCGGGCGAAAATCGTTCCCGAGACCTGCCATCCCTTCACCAGGGAATCGGGGCCGCGGCCGTGGAGCACGGTCTTCACCGGAAGTTGCCACACATAGTTCGCATTCAAGGAGTGACGAACATCGTAATCTGCGGCTCCGTAGCTGCCTCGCAGATAAAAGGGGTCCTGGGGGAAGTCGGAACTGCCCGCCGTGAATGGGGCTTGCCCGCCGTTGGAAACTTCATCCAGAGCATGGCCGTAGGTGTAGTTTGCCTGGAACAAACCATCGCCGAAGCCAGCAAATTTTCGTCGAAAGGAAACAACCACGCCATTGTAGTTCGAGATTCCGGGTGTCGTGTATTCAGTGACGCCTGCGAAGCGAGGATCGGCGCAGGGCGGAACGGGCGGGCTGGCACAGACCGTGGCTGGAAATGGGCCGAATCCAGAAGCATTGACCGAGGGATTTTGCACCAACTCATGAATTCCGTGATTGCCGTGGTATCCAAAAGTCAGCGAAGTGCTGGTACCAAAACCCTGCTGCACTTCCAGGCTCCACTTCTGATACTGGGCTGAGGGGGTCCTGCTATCCGGAACGGTAAGATTTGGGGGAAAGAACTCCGAATCCGCCGCATGGATCTGAATAAAGTTTTCGCCGGCCGCAAACCCTTTGACAAAGGCGGCATTCGAGGCTGCGGCCACTTTAAAGAGGCTGTTGGTTTCTTCCGGAGCGAGATTGTAGGGGCCAATTACGGTCACGCGATTAACGAGTGGTGGATTGTCAGCGAAACTGGGTCCGAACCCGCCAGAGAACAGTTCGTAAAATAGACCGAAACCGCCGCGCACCACGGTATTATGCGAAACTCCCCGCGGTTGCCAGGCGAAACTGCATCGCGGCTCCCAGGCAACAGGGTCGGTGTGAAGAAAGGCTTGCCTACGATTCGAGAGCGTCTGATTGTAAGGTTGTGCGGGGTCGTGACTGATCGATTCAAACGGTCCAGAGAATTCGGAAAAGCAATCATCGGCGCAAACCGGGTTTGATTGATGTTCTACGCGCAGGGCGACAGTTAGGGCCAGGTTGGATTTGATGTGCCACTCATCCTGCCCATAGCCCGCCAGAGTGTAATTAAGGAAGAGCTTTGCCCGCTGCGTCGGAAACGATTGACTCAAGCGTGTCGAGTCACTGTTGGGAGATGCGGGGTCCACGCCTCCAACATAAAATGCGTCGATGGTTTGTGGAACGACATCTCCGACGGCGTTTTGGGTATATTGGGAATATCTCGCATACACTCGGAAGAGTTCTCCCCCGAATCCGAACTTGTGCTTGCCCCACGTCTTCAGGAAATCGTCGACGACGCGGTACTCCGTGAGCCCCTCGCCGAGGGGATAGCCATAGAAATAGTCAGATCCTCCCAGCGACGTAAACGGCTGACCCGCGTTGGACCAATCCAGGGTGGTCGGAAAAGCAGCCAGGGTTTGCATCGGGTTGACGAGGCTCGACACGTCGTCTTTGTAAATACCCGCCAATAGGAACTGGTTCGCGGCGGTAGTTCCAAATGTGTGAGTTTCGCTCAACTGGGCTTCCCACCATGGCCCGGTCTCATAAACGTTGAAGAGTGAGCTTATTGGGTCGACGACAATGGGTTGACGGCCATTGTCGTATTGGAGGAGGAAGAAAGCACGATCATTGGTCCGGA
The DNA here is from genome assembly GCA_963714225.1 of uncultured Acidobacteriaceae bacterium. Lineage (GTDB taxonomy): Bacteria > Acidobacteriota > Terriglobia > Terriglobales > Acidobacteriaceae > Sulfotelmatobacter. The sequence goes on from CAVQNY010000017.1 coordinate 79,511, forward strand.
CGTTCCAATCCATACGGCCAGACACAAGGGATTCACTCGTCGGCTGGCCAAGTGTTTTCTGAAAATGGATTGCGCACGGAAGGTTCACGCCGAGTTGCCCTTGAGGGGTCTGCGGTCCAATGAACACGCCAGTCGGGCTTGCGTCGAGACAGCCAAGAGGATCGGCGAAGCTCCCCGGAGTAGCCGCCGCTATTCCAGGGGTTTGGTTGTACAGACTGAAGATTTGCTTATAGAAAGCATCGGAAGCGGACGCAGAACCAAAGATAGAATCGATATTGGCGATAGTTGCTGCCTCGAACTGCGGGCTTGGCAGAATCACCTGAACAGGAGAAGGCAGCAAGACTCGCAACCCTTCGGTATCAAAAAAGAAAAACAGCCTGTTTTTCTTGATGGGCCCTCCCAACGAACCCGCCCACTGATTGGCGATATCGAAGGGCCGCGGATTGCCGAATGCTTTCGTGATCCAGTCGGTAGCGTTCAACACGCTACCATTCCAAAAATACTTCGCGTTCCCGTGGAAGTCATTTGCTCCGGACTTTGTGACGTAGTTCACATACGAGCCTGCGTCAGTTCCAAAATGTCCCGAGTAGCCATCACTCACCACAGTGGCTTCCTGAATCCCGTTCTGACCCAGAAGCATACCCGTAACGCCAGTGGCATTAAGATGACCCGCGTTGTCGTTCATGCCATTCAAGTTGAATTGATTTGGGTGTGGCTACTTTACGACGACGAGCAACCGCCTTGCAATGAGTCACTTGCGTTATATTGCCTACCTGGAAGGGTAGCCAAAAGGGCAGGATATGAGAATATCCCCAGTTTTTGATCAGCGGCCGCGACCCTGCTGGGCGTTCTTAGCTGCATACGTCAATGCAGTTCGTGATAATCGCTCCAATCGATGCAGGGTAGTCTTCAGTTGGCGATACTGCTTAGCCGCCGCTTGGTAAAGAGGTGCGGTTTGGGGACTCAGCTTCACATTGACAGTCGTACCTTTGGCTTTATAGGTCCACTCGAAATACGGTCCGTGGCGCTTGGTGGGATCACGATGGCAAGCACAGTGCGCCCGCCCACACTTCATCATCCGCTTGAGCACGGTTCCTTTGCAGAAGAAATCGAGCTGCTGTAACTCCTGTCTTAGTTCCCGAAAACGTTGGGTATAACGATGGAGAGTCGTAGCCTGCTGTCGAGATCGGCTCATCGGGACCAGAAAAAGCTCTAGAAAATGAGAAGATATTCGTATACTACGGTAATAGTACCGTAGTATAAATGTCAATAATCATTACAGCCCCGCTTCTCCTTCCCCCCATTCCCCAAGGGAAAGCTGGCTTAGCTCCCTTTCTCGATGATCCCCTATCTCCGGCTCGACAGGAGTTCACCCTGCTGGAGGCTTGGTTGTCTTCAACGCAGGCCTTGCAACTCCCTCTCCACCAAGTCGAAGCTCAGCAGCAGACCCGAGGACGCGAGGTGCAGCGGTTGCTCCTCCAGGCCCACATCCAACGCCGTGGCCTTGGGGATATGGGGCCTACCTTGCGCGTGATCGAGCCGACCGCGGAGGTGCGGTACACCCATCGACGCGTCCGGCAGCGCTCCCTCAAGACTATCTTTGGCACGGTTACGATCGCCCGTATCAGTTACTCTCGACCAGGCGGGTCCGGCTGCATCTGTCCCCTCGATGAAGCCCTACAATTACCCGCCCGCTCGTTTTCTTACGAACTACAGAAACGTTCCATCCGGGCGGCCGTGCAGGGCCCTTTCCAAGAGTCGGTCGCGGGCATCGCCGAGATCACCGGCGTGGCGATTCCCAAGCGTAGCTTGGAAGAAGTACTCCTCGACGCCGCCCAGGACTTTGACGCTTTCTACCGGGAGCACGTCCGCGAGTTGGATGTCGGCTCCATCCTGGTCGCGGCGGTGGACGGCAAGGGCATTCCCATGGTCAAGCCCGAAGGGGCAAAACGGATGGTACGGCCCGGCAAGGGCCAGAAGACCAACCGCAAACGAATGGCGACGGTGGCCACGGTCTTTAGCCGCCGCCCTTGGGTGCGCACCCCGGAGGAAGTCGTGCAGAGTCTGTTCCGTACCGGTCGCCCGGCACAGATGGTCCCGTCGTCTCCCCCGCGTCCGGAGAACAAGCGAGTATGGGCCAGTTTAGTCAAAGGGAAAGCTGCGGTCGTGGCCGAGGTCGCACAAGAGATGGATCGTCGCGACCCAGAACGGAACAAGACACGGCTGGCGCTTAGCGATGGCGAGAGAGCCCTGCAGATTTTGATTGAGAAGACCTTGCCCGTTACTTTAATTCTCGATCTGCTTCATGTGCTGGAAAAACTCTGGAAGGCGGCCTACGTGTTCCATCCCGAGGGCAGTCCGGAAGCAGAGTTGTGGGTCCGGATTCGCACCTTGCGGGTTCTCGGCGGCAAGGTAAGTCAGGTCGTCAAGGGCCTTCGCCAGAGTGTCACCAAGCACAGACTACGGGGCCGCAAACGCAAAACCCTGCTGGGCGTAGCTGGCTACCTATACCGGAACCGCACTCGGATGCGCTACGACCAATACTTGGCCAAGGGCTGGCCGATCGCCAGCGGCCCCGTCGAAGGTGCTTGCAAAAATCTGATCAAAGATCGCATGGAGCGATCGGGCATGCGTTGGACCGAGGCGATGGCCGAGGCCATCGTCAAGCTGAGAGCCATCTACCTGAGCGGAGACTTCGATCGTTACTGGTCTTTTCACGTCGAAAGAGACCAGCAACGACTTCACCCACCCCGTCGATGGAGCGTCGTCGCAAAGTAGCCACACCCAATTGATTTGAGGTCCCCGGCATGCCCAAGATTGAAAAGTTCCCGCCCCTGCCCCCAGTGCGCGCATTATCGGTGTTCATGATTGCGCCGGGAGCGGTCTGGGCGATGTAGGTGAGGTCGTTACCGGGATTGGGCAGTTCCGAGACCTGCGTCTGGCTCATGGTAATCGAAACGTCGCCGTTGTCTGCCTGAACGAGCGGAGCTTCTGCGGTCACAGAGAGTTGCATGTTTGCTTTTGCAATCTTCAGCGTGATGTTGACTGTAACCGGTGTCCCTAACAATACAGTCACACTCCGGCTTTCCTTGCGAAAGCCGTCGTGCACTACGGTTAGCGTGTATTGGCTGGGAGAGAGAAAGAAGAAGCGGTACACGCCATCGCGGTCTGTTTTGGTTGATTCTGTCGTGCCCTTGTCGATGTCCCTGATCTCGACATCCGCATTCGGCACAACCGCACCGCCCTGATCAGTAACGACGCCGGTCACTGCGCCCGAGGTGGCTGTTTGAGCATTCAGCTTATTTAGAAAGAACGTGGTTAGAAAGATTCCAACAAAAAGCGATACCGATATCGAGATCGGACGCAAACTCATCGAACCGCCCCCCAGGACTCGATTAGACAAGGCCCCCAGGTCAGTCAGGGAGACATAATACCCCTAATCGTCACGGAATTCCCGATTTCGACCGTTAAGTCGACTGCAGTAGTCATGCAGCACAATTCGGCAGATAACTTTGAGAGCTGCTCCTTCGTCGCCTGTTTCGGCAAGACTCTCGCTTCTGCACGGATACGTGCTATGCGCCCACAGCGTCGGCGGGGTGTAACTACGCCCAGCACAACACCACGACACCTTCGGAACGGCGACGGTCGATGTCGCTAGGACGTGCTCGTTCTGATGCTGTCGCCCGAAAGTTTGTTCGGGGCGCGTCACAGTGACTTGTGCAGCATGGCTATTGCGTCCAAAAGCACTCGAACTGTTGAATAGTAAGAGCCAGCACAAAACTCGCTTGCAGCGATTGATCTGAAGGGATTCGATGTCTCGAACAAGTACGCGTGACCTGACCGACGCCCAATGGGAGACCCTGGACAAACTCATTCCGGAACCGCCGCGCCGCAAAGACCGACGCGGACGGCCTTGGAAGAACCGGCGTGCGGTCTTGAATGGCATTTTGTGGGTGTTACGGACGGGTGCTCCCTGGGCGGATGTTCCGGACCGCTACCCGTCATACCAGACCTGCCATCGCAGATTTCAGCAATGGGTTCGGTCTGGAATGATGAGAGGAGTTCTGGAAGCCCTCGCCATCGAACTAAGGGACCGAGGGGGCCTGGATGTAAGAGAAGCCTTCATCGATGGGAGCTTTGCTCCAGCGAAAAAGGGGGATCGAAAGTCGGAAAAACCAAGCGTGGCAAGGGAACGAAGATCATGGCGGTTGCAGACCGCCACGGCCTCCCGGTATCTGTTTGTGTCGAAAGTGCCACTCCCCATGAAGTAAAACTTGCTACCTCCACTCTCGTCCAGATGATTGTGTCGGAGGCGCCGCAGAATCTGATCGGCGACAACGCGTGCGATTCAGACAAATTGGATACAGAACTTCGCCGATACGGAATCGAACTAATCGCTCCTCACCGTAGTAATCGAAGAAACACATCTCAAGATCTGCGTCGCATGCGCCGCTATCGGCGACGCTGGAAGATTGAGAGACTGTTTGCCTGGCTGCAGAACTTCCGGAGACTGGTCGTGCGCTACGAACGATATGCAGAGAATTTTCTCGGGATGCTCTACCTTGGTTGCTGCATTATTCTGCTGAGGCATTTGTGAGATGGCTTCTAACCACTCAGGCGCACCCATAGCGACTTCCGTCCGCGTGCGCTTTTCCTGAGCTATCAACTCCAGTCGCGGCGATATCGTCGGTCGTACGTTAGCCGGCGCTTCCTCTGTGATTTCCGTAAGAGCAGGCCCTATGCTCCCCAATGGCGGGGACCGACGTTGTTGAGACGACTTCATCCAGCTTGCGATCCGTGCGAGGCTGGAAAGTATGCCATTTTTCGGAATGCTCTACAATACTCAATCTTCTCCATGCAGGATAAGCCTGCCCTCCCCTTCCCCTCGTGAGCGTCCGAAGTAGGCTTTGTTGGCAAGTGTATGGGTCATCGTAAATGTGCATTTGAGGAAAGATGTAGACACTTAGATTCATGGATCAAAGATCTTAAAACAAGAATACTTCAATATTATTCAACATTAGAAGCTGTAAGTTAAGTTATGCGCAGCGAGCAAATCGACAATGTTCTGGATGGCTTGTTCGGCTTTGTGATCGGCGGCCTCGAGTTTGCTGTCGGGTGCGTGAGCTAGGTCGGCAGTGTGGTGAAAGCGGCCGACAAACAAAGACGAACCTCCAGATCTGATGCTGTACGGTCTTTTGCTTCGCAATGCTTTGTGGGATCTGATTCAAGCGCTGCTGCCTCCCTCACCGCGTAGACCTAAGTTGTGATCGCACCCGAATCCACTTCTTGAATGATGCGGCGGCCTTTCTCATCGGTGAGCTTGATCAAAGCGCCGCGGCCGGCTCTGCACGCAGTGTTGGCATTACACTCGGAACGGGCGTGGGCTCCGCTTTTGCGGTTAACCAAGAAGTGGTCACGAGCGGAGCGGGAGTTCCCCCGGGCGGAGAGATTTGGAACCTTGCTTATCGAGGGGGCATTGTGGAAGACGTCATTTCCACTGCTACCATCCAGAAGGAATATGCAAGGTTAACGGGAGTTTCGGTGGAGGTTCGCGAGATCGCTAATCTCGCTCGCACCCAACCGGAGGCGCGTCGCGTGTTTGAAACTTTCGGCCGAGAGTTGGGCCAGGTCGTGCGGCACACGTGCAGCGGTTTTGCTCCAGAACGAGTGGTCCTGGGAGGGGGGATTTCCCGAACTGCCTCAATTTTCTTGAGGTCCGCTGAAAAGGAGCTGGTTGACCTCAGTATCCAACTGCGCGTTTCGAGTTTGTTCGAGCGGGCCCCTCTAGTTCTAGTCGGAGCAGGCATCAGTTGGCAGCGGAAATATTTGCCAGAAAGCATGCTCTGCAACCACCAGCCCAACAATTTTGCGGAGCAAACGTAAACCCCGGATTGAAGGACAGTGCAGAGTGATCTCGTAAGCTATCTTGTCAAATGGATGCAGCCATTGCCGGGCAGGCACAGGCCCCAATCGCTGTTTTCAACGAAGCGGAGTCGCTTACACCGAAGAAAGCACACCGGAAGGGACTCTCATTGAAGTTCCCCATTTGAAATTCGGCCGCGGCCCCATAACGAACTCCAGTGTTCCGCCAGAGGTGATCTCAGCATGGGTAATCCATGCCCGCGGTAGCGATTTCCCGTTCAACTGTGCCGACTGGATATAGCAGTTTGCGGAAGAGTTTCCGTGCGCGATGATGACGAAAGTCGTACCTTTATGCCATTTGGAGTCGAGGTGAATGACCGCCTTGCCGAACAGTGGGCTGCCTAAAACATAGATGTTGTCTCCGGGGCAGACGGGGTAGAAGCCAAGAGCGCTGATAACGTACCAGGCAGACATCTGGCCCACGTCGTCGTTACCGCAAATGCCGTTGACTTCTGCGTGATAGGCCTGCTCGAGAATACGACGAACCCATTTTTGCGTAAGCCAGGGCTGACCGGCATAGACGAACAGGTAAGGAATATGATGCACGGGTTCGTTGGAGTGGTTATAGTAAGAGTTCCAGCCGAAGGTGGCTGGCGTTTTCTGGAACATGTCTTCGAGCGTGGCCACGAAGCGCTTCTTTCCCATCAAATCGATCAGGCCATAAATATCATGCGGTACAAACCAGTTTTGCTGCAGAGGATTACTCTCAGTGCATCCCTGGCCGAACGCAGTCTCGCCGTGCCATTCTAACCTTCGACCGCTGCGGTCTTTGGCGTGCATAAATCCGACCTGAGGATCGTAGATGTTTCGGTAATTGCGGGCTCGCGCACCGAATAGCTTCGCATCCTCATTTTTCCCGAGATACTCGGCGAGGCGTCCGACACACCAATCATAGTAGGTGTTGTCGAGCGTCCAGGAAATTTGATCTGGCACGTAGCCATTTTCGAGATAGAAATCGTTATCCGGCCGATTTGTCTCAGTGGCAGTACCAGCCGCGGTCTGCCGGCACACGGCGTAGGCTTTCTGAATGTCGAAATTTCGGATGCCCTTTGCATACGCATCGAGAATGACGGAGATTCCTGGATCGCCGTCCATGCAGCCGCTGTAGGCATTCATGATTTCCCAGCGTTCCAAATAACCTCGGCCGCTGCGCTCGGCAAGCTCGACCAGTGTGTTGATTTCATCATTGATCACTCCGGGGCGCAGGATGGTCAGCAGCGGAAATTCAGCACGGTACACGTCCCAACCGCTGAAAATCGTGCGGTAGGTGTAGTCAGTCGAGGAATATGTCTTCTTATCCGCGCCCACGTACTTTCCATCCACATCAGCGACCTCGCGAGGATCGATCATCGCATGGTAAAGGGCAGTATTGAAGATCGTACGCTGAGTATCTGCAGCGCCTTCAATGGTGATGCAGGAAAGAGCCTTATTCCAAAAAGACCAAGAGCTCCTGCGCACCTGCTCGAAGTTCCAATCGGGCATGTCCTGGTTCAGGTTGCCTCGCGCACCTTCCATGCTCACGTATGAAATACCGGTCTTAGTTTGCACCTGCTGCTTCTCGCGGGTGGAAAACTGAGTAAAGAAAACGAGATGCCTTCCCTCCTGTTCGGTGAAATTACGTATCACGGCGGCATTCTTCGCTCGATCGTAGTAGTCGTCAGTCGAGAAATAATCGCCGACTAGTCCGCTGGGTCCTTGGAGGCGGCCATCGGGCAAATCAATGCGGGCAACACCGAACTCATCCAGCGGCATGGAGAATTCCGTGCGAAAGTAGAGCGTGTACTCGACCTGACCATCGCCATTACCCCAGCCACCATCCCGCGGTGTGCAGTGCACCCACCCTTCTATAGCGTCCTTGCCGACGACTTTGACATATTGACGTGTGGAGGTTCCTCCGATGCGACGCGACAGATCCACCAGAATGCGGGACTCCGTCGATTGCGGGAAGGTGAAGCGCAGTATTCCGGCATGCGGCGCCGCGCTTAGTTCCGCGCGTATCTTATAACGCCCTAGCGTAACCGCGTAGTAACCGGCTTGTGCTACTTCTGTGGAGTGACTGAACTGCGAACGCCAACCCTCATCGGGATATTGAGGACGCCCGGCAGCGAATCGGAGAGGGCCCGTCGTGGGCATGGTCAGCAGATTCCCGAAGTCGCCATACCATCCCACTCCGCTCATATGGGTGAAGCTGAAGCCCTCGATGGTCGTGTGCTCATAGGAATAGCCCGGAGCGTTGTCGCCGCCGGTGATAGTATCGGGACTCAGTTGCACCAAGCCGAAAGGAGTAGTAGGGCCGGGAAAGGTCTTGCCCTCTCCGAGTTTCTGACTGGTGCTCGCACCGATCAGCGGATTAACGAATCCGGCAGCTTCCTGAGCCTGAGTCTCCCCAAGGGCGGGACGCACCCAAACCGATGCTGCCGCAGCGACAGATAATCCCGCGAATCTTCGTCGCGTCAGTTTCAGAGGCATTGAAAAGCTCACTTTCCTTTGACCGGGGTCGAGAACGGTTGCATGGATCGCCTTGCCCTTCCCAAGTATTAGTATTCCTGCCGTCGACCGAAATTGTCCCAACCCGAGGGTTCTTAAAATAAATGCGACTAGCGGACGACACGAGCGTGTTGTATTGGCGCGAGAACGATCCCGCGAAGTATGACGCGACCCTTGAGGGCCCGATTGCGTGGTTTTGGGACTAGCCGGGTGCGCATCCGATTATTTCGATGTATTGAGGATCAGGACTGTGGCAATGGGGTCGAGTGCTTTGGTGGGCAGTTGCACCTCCACGCTGTCGCCGGTCTGGATCAGCGTCAGAGGCTTGTGAGTGGAGTCGGCGAGGAGGTAAGCGCTGGTGACCTTGCGCGGTGAGTTGTCGAGGTGGAACGTGCCGCTGCCCGGCCAAGTAAAGATCTCAATATAAATCTTGTCGGCCTTGGTGGTGGAGCGCCAGTTCCATGAAGGGATGAACTTGGGGTTGCCCTTCTCGTCCTTCTCAATGGGGCTGAACGCGCCAGCTTCAGGGCCGAACAGCGTGGGCTTGGTGTTATAGATGGCTTCGCCATTAACGGCCAACCACTTTCCCATCTGATGGAGGCGTTCGGCCTCGGCATCCGGGACGACGCCTTTGGAGTTCGGGCCGATGTTGAGAAGATAGTTGCCGCCCTTGCTGGCGATATCAATGAGATTGCGCAGAAGCGTCTCGACGGATTTGAAGTTGGTATCGTAGGACTTGTAACCCCACGTGTCGTTGATGGTCATGCAGGACTCCCAGTCGCGTCCTGGGAAGCCCTGGGGAGGAATGTACTGCTCCGGAGTTTCAGTGTCGCCCTGATAACTTCCCCCGAGACGGTTGTTCCAGATGAGATTTGGATGCTGGTTCAGCAGGGTGACGACCTCCGCCGCGCGGTCCGGGGTCATGTTGGCGGTGGGAGTATCGAACCAGATGACGACGGGAAACTCCGCATATTGGCTGAGGAGTTCTTTGATCTGTGGGATGGCCTTGGTGTGGAGATAGCTGTCGAAATCACCGTCCTGTGCCGAATCCCAATGGTGGGTTGCGGAATCATGATTGCCGGTTTTGTAGGCGGATCCGCCCGGCGCGGTCCAATCCTGGTCCTGAGAGTAGTAAAAGCCTAGCTTCATCCCCTGTTTCCGGCATTCTTCGGCGAGTTCGCGGAGTACGTCGCGCCGAAAGGGAGTTGCGGCAACGATGTTGAAAGAATTTGCCTTGGAGTCGAACATGGCGAAGCCGTCGTGGTGCTTAGCGGTGATGACGATGTACTTCATTCCAGCGGCCTTGGCGAGGGCCACAATATCCCGAGCGCTGAAGCTGCTGGGATTGAACTGGGGCGCGAGGGCCTTGTACTCCGCAACTGGGATAGAAGCGTTATTCATAATCCACTCGCCGATGCCTGGGATCTGCTTGCCATTCCAAGTGCCCGCCGGGATGGAGTAAAGTCCCCAGTGGATGAACATGCCGAAGCGGGCTTCACGCCACCATTGCATCCGGGCATCGCGTTGGGCGGGACTCTCGGCGTCCTGAATAGAGGGGACCGGATGGCGAATTGGCTGCGTATCCGCCTTGCTGCCCTCCAATTGTGCATGACTCAGAGAAACGGCGACGAAAACGACAACCGTGGCGATGCTGCGGCAAGCCAGGTTCAAAACGGTCCCTCACAGCGAACTGACACTACACGACTGTATCCGAAAAGCCGTTCTCAAAATGGAACTTGTGCGCGCTCGCGAACGCCGTGGATTTGAATGAGGATTTACCTTCGCAAAAGCAGCTTCGAATCTGTCCCGTACCCGGACCGGGGAGAATTTGTGAAGGCCATCGGAAAAGCGTGGTGCGGAAGACCCCGGCGTTAATGGGAATTGACTGTGGGTTTGTCATCTAAGGAAGACTCGAAAGTACCAGGACGGTGACCACAGCATCCGCTCCTTGCTCGGGGTTGAAATTACTGAGCATCCGAGCTCATGATTAAGCGGCTTGTATTCCAAATATCCCATGCGCCGACTCCCAGAGGGTTTCGCCATCCTTGCTGGTGAGAACCGTATCAAGCGCATCCAGCTTCGAATCTGTCCCGTATCCAGGTGGAGGATCGCTTGCAGGCACCCGATCACGGGTCTCACGTTAGGCCTGATGGATGTGATCGACGTACTGCCCGTCAACGGGCAGGAGCCAGGGCAGTTCCTCACCTGGGGTCCAGAACCCAGCTACCATAATATCGCCGCTACCGTACTTCGCCTTTGGCATGATGTATTGATGAACAAACTTGCTCGCATCGTCCCACGCGGGTTGGTAAACTCTGTGAACGAAGTTTTGATGCCAGGCGGCGGCGAACGCGCGGTACCAGGCGGGACCAATCTCCTCGACAACCATGCCCAGGACTGGCCCCTTTATCTTGATGGTCGAACTACCGCCGGGGTGCCTAGGGTTCGTATAGAAATCCTTCGGCGGAGGGATATAGCCATACTCCACGTCCCAGAAAAGCCGCGTTTTCGGATTCCTTAGGAGCATCTCCGTGCGCCAATCATTGGGGGGAGAGGTGGTAAAATCATCGGGGTTATTGGAGGAGCTTCCAGTCGGTCCGGGAGGCCGCAAATGGCCGCGTGGATGGACGCTCCGGAAGTGGCTATTAAATTTATCGATCGTCATGACGGGCATGCCTTTTATATAGAATGTCCGGGCCGTGGGCGCTAGAAGCTTGCGGCACCCGAACAGGTCTTTTAGGTGCCCCAGGGTGGTCGTGTCTTTCCCGATCTTGCAGGCGCGAAACTCGACGCGTTCGAGGTTCAGCGATTGCACCTTTTCGATGTGCTCGAGCATAGATTTCAGGCCTTGGGCGCCTCCCGTCAGCTTCAACTGGTGAGCGACGGTGTCCAGCCCTCGCTCGAAGAAATGTTCCAACTGCGGGAGCGTCGCGTCATCCGGCGGGGGGCCTGGGCCGAAATCGGTCGCAAGACCGATCCACGCGTCACTCTTGGCCTGCTTCTCCTGATCAGTTTTTGACGGCATGGCGCGGATGGTCTGGGCTCTACGGTTGGCGGCGCCTACCTCCCGCAGCCTCTCAAACGCAGTATCCTGGGCCGACATGCCCGCGCCGTCGGCAAGGGGCATGAGCAGGCCGCTGACCTTCGATTTGGAATTGTACTCGTCGTGGGCATGACACACGATCAGCACAGTACCCCCCGGCGGGGATTTCGCCAGCTCCACGAGTAGCTTGTCAAACGTCATAGGGTCGACTTTCACGATTTTGGCATGCTGGAGGTCCAAGTCCCCGGCCGGTGAGGGCTCCCATGGGAACTGTTTGTAGTGATCCGCCGCTGGGTCCAAACCATGCTTTCCGGATTGTATGATGATAGGAACACCTGCCATTGCTAACCTCCTGTCGAGGAAAGAGAACGTTCGCTCGAAGGGAGCAATACCCACCCATGAACTTGTCTCAGCGCCAGGAAGCAGACTGGGCTTAGGCCTGGTCAACCCACCAGGACGGCCCGCGCTTATTTCTCGTCCAGATACTCGCCAGGAACATCGTCTTCCGGTACCTCGTGGGTACGAACTTCCTTCTCGTCAGCGTCCTCAGCGCTCTCGACACCAGCAACGACATCGGCTTCGAATGCATTGCCTTCCTCGAGCAACTCGTCGACGCTCTCCGAATCCGCAACTTCGAGGTGGGACAATCCCTGTAAATCTCCGGACTGTTCACCCGAAGGCGATTCCGGCGGGGACGCTAGGGCACTCAAACGCTCGCTTTTCTTCCGAGTCTGTCTCTTACCCGAGGCCTTGTTTTTCTCCGCCCTCTTCGCGACCGGTTTGTTTTTCGCCAACTTCTTCGAGCCTTTCACCTTCTTCAGCGGTGTCGGCTTCTTGCGGGCAGTTTTCTTCGACTTGGTCGAACTCTTCCTGGCATTCTTTTTGGTGGCCATGCACGCAGTCTAGCATCGGCGTATGCAGGTAGCAAAGCCGAACCGAGCGGTCTCGTCGCCGCTACGTTTCTATCGAATCCGCGTAGATCTGATCAGATACCTTCGGGTCGCAGGCAACGTAGCTGGATAGGCGTTGCCTCGGATTGTCGGGCGCTACAAGTCCAACCAGCTTCCGCGCGCAGCCGAGCCGTTTGGCTAATCCGAAGTTCTTAGGGCTCCGTTAGGAAAGCTCAAAGAAATCAATAGCTTAGTGAAATTCTGGGAGGGCCTACTGCCTACAGGTCCGGGGTCAGTTGGTTCGAAGAGTGACTCCGAGCAGATCCAATGCCCGTTGCTGAATGGTGGTCGGCTGAGTGAGCATGTCGAAGACGGGAATGTTTTTGTCTGTGGGTTGGATGCGGTTCTTGACGATCGTCGCTAGATCGCCGAGGAGCGATTGAAAGCTGTGGACCTTGATTCCGTCGGCAGTCTGTTTGGTGAGGGCCTTAAGTTTGGCGGTGGCGGAGCGTTGCGCGGGAGCGACGATGGAGGCGCGGGCGGCTTGTGCTTGCCGCTTGTCATCATCGTCGAAGAGGATAGGAGCCAAGAGTTGGCGCATATGCCATTCCACATAATAGGCCAACACACAAAGTAGGATGTGGGCGCGGACGCGATCGGGTAAGCGGTGATGGATCGGTCGCACCTGCAGATCGACGGTTTTAAGACTGCGGAAGGCACGCTCCACGCCGGACAAGCTTTTGTAACTGGCTACTACTTCCTGGCTGGATAATGTTTCCTTTTTGACGCTGGTGCGGATGACATAGATTCCGTCGAGGTTCTGTTCGCGCTCGATGTTAGCCGTTTTGCGTTGGTAGTGAAAACTGTCCTCTTCGATGCGCAACTGAAAGTGCTTGCCCATTTTGTAGCGGTTGAGAATCTTGCCGGCGCGCACTCCGATATTTTGCTTGCCCCGCAGGGGACGCTTGGGGCGCTGAGTAGCCGCGGCGATCTTCTCCAGTTGCTTCTCGGTGGCAGCTAGCAATTCGGGCCGCTTGCGGGCGCGCTCTTCGGCCAGCAGAGGATTGAAGCAAGCGACCAAGCGTTCGCCGGGGAAGTCGGGATGAGCGATCTCAACCAGATCGGTTTGATCGAAGAGAGACATCTGCAACTGGCCGCCGGCGGCCAGTTTCTGGATTTGGGTGGCGCGTAAAGCGGAGATCCATTGAATGCCCTGCGTGGCCGGCAGGTCTTCCCGAATGCGTGCGCTGGTGATCATGCCCCGGTCCCCAATCAGCACCATCTCGGAGAGGCCGAATCGTTGGCGCAGTTTAACCACCTGGGCGGCGACGGTTTTGGGGTCGGAAGTGTTGCCGGCAAAAACTTCGACCGCGACGGACATCCGGAAGCGTTGGTGAGCAGCCCAAAGACGATCTGGAGTTTACCGGACTTGTCGTCCCGGGAGTGACCGAGTTTGGCGAGAGGACAGTGGCGCCCTTCGAAGTAAGTGGAAGTCAGATCATAAAGCACTAGGCCGCCTTGGGAGAGATGGCGTTTGGCAAGCGCTTGCTCGATGCGCGACTGGTGTGGGAGCAACCAGTCCATAGCTTGGTAGAGTTCGGTCTCATCCGCGGAATCTAAGTGGAGCATTTCACCCAGACTGTGGTGGAGGGTGTCGCAATGAAACCCGCGCGCCGTAGCCAGTTTGGAGGCCGGGTCGATGATGCGGGCTACGATCATGGCCATGACGAGATCGCGCTGTCGGCTGGAAGCGGAGTCGAGGATGGAATCCAAGTGCAGGTTGCGCAAGCAACCGAGAACTGCGGCGACATGGCCATGAGGAAGGGATCGGGTGATGAGGAAGGAATCCTGCAAAGGCGTCGAAGAAGAAGTGGGAGAGCCGGCCAAGACCAAGCGGAGAGCTTCGATCTGATGGGAGGCGAGATGAGAGATGTTGCCAATGGTGCGGGTCTTGACTTTGCCGTCTTGGCGGTAGGATTCGCGAAGGAGGATGGCGGGGGGAGAGTTACGGTTGGGTACGGTGGCGATGTACATGCTTACATTATATCAATTAACTATGTTATATGTCAAGCACAAAATTACACTTTACATGCCTACAAATTTGGGACAAAAACCATCTAAGTTTCTCAAAATCAAAGGGTTTTGCTTCCTATCGGCTAGAACTTCGGGCTAATGGCTGGTGGCCCCACTGTCATTGCTGACCATGAGGCTCGAGACGTTCACCGGCTCGAAGTCGGATAGGGTGAGACTTGTAAGGCACGCAAGATCCGTATCGTTCCAGCGAGCGTCGGGTGTGCCGATTAGTCCCCCGCTATCTCCGTTGTCGGCCAGGATGATTCCGTAGTTTCGGAATGCGGTGATGATAATGGTCGCTTGTGGACTCGTGGAGGCACAAGAGGGAGTCGCCACTGAAGCCTTTAATCGATAGATCTCGCCAGCGGCTCCGGACATGGTGCAGCTTGCGGGAGGAGAAGATTGCGAAATCATCGATTCCACGGGAATGGTGCCCCCACCCGTAGCCGTGCAGCTCCCCACGCCAGCGGTTTCAGTAGCAGGCCAGACCCAGTAGTTCAACATATGGTTGAGGGTGAATCGGATGGGATGCTGAATGGTACCGCTCGGGGAGCTGGATGTGCCGGCGCCGATTACCTCGTCGGCATTGGCGAGCAGCGGCGCTACGGGAAGTCCTGCGGCATCGGATGTTCCATTGCCTTGTGGTGTCAGGTTATTCGTAGTCACGTCGGGCCAGAGTGCGTTCGAGGAATCGGTCCAGGGACCGCCTTGGTAGATTCCCTGCCACATCTCGTAAAGGGCAGGGTTGTTTCCACCGCCTGCCTCCAGGTAGACCAGAACGTGTCTGTCTCCCGTCGAGTTGCTGGTGCCTTCCACCGGAGCATTTGCTGGAATTGGGCCAGAGACAAAGTAGGATTGATATACCGTGGTGGTAACCGAAACTTCGGCCTGGTTGTAAGGAACTTCAATGGCTGGTATTCCATTGGGAAAGGGAGCATTCGAATTGTTCCCAAAAAACGGCTTAACCGTCGCTGACAAATAGCCACTGTACATCGGCGCTGCGGGGGAAGTATCTACGGGCAAGTCTGTCGTGGCTGCATCCACTCGATGGTGAAAAATAGAAGTTGACGGAAAGATGTTTGCGAGGAACGCGTTGTTACCATTGATGGCGATGCTGATGTTTTGAGTCGCTTGGGCACTGGTCGAGTCCGTAACTATAAATTCGGGTGTGTAGGTGCCTTGACCGCCGATGAGTGAGCTGCTGATGTTCCCCGTGGCTGCATGGAGAGACATCCCCTCAGGTAATGGAGGAAAGCTGGAATTCGTGCTTACGGAAAAGGTGTAAGGCGGAGAGCCTCCGCTGGCGACTATTGTGCAACCTGCATACGCCGCGCCCTGTGTTCCGCCTGGGCACGAAGTGGTTGCTATCGCCAACGGACCACCGGACGCTGTTACCGTGACCTTCGCCGCGGATGTGGTCGAGCCAGATCCGTTGGTCGCAGTCAGCGTGTAGGTGGTCGTCGCCGTTGGGCTCACGCTCGTCGAACCACTCGAGGATGTGGAAGTGAATGTTCCCGGGGTGATGGCAAGACTGCTCGCTCCGTTCGTCACCCAACTCAGCGTGCTGCTGGAACCCGAAGTGATAGTTGTGGGGCTAGCTGTGAAAGAGCTGATCACTGGTTTGCTCGCCGTGTTAACGGTAACGGTTAGCGTAGACGTGGTCGAGCCAGCGGCATTGGTTGCTGTCAGCGTGTAGGTGGTCGTCGCCGCTGGGCTCATACTGGTTGAACCGCTTACCGATGTGGACGTGAATGTCCCCGGCGTGATGGCAATACTCGTCGCTTCTGTTACTGCCCAACTCAGTGTGCTGCTTGTACCGGAGCGTATGCTTGTCGGATCCGCCGTGAAGGAAGTGATCGTCGGCACGGAGCCTTTTCCGGGGGGCGCGCTCGACGAAGTCATCGATCCGCAACCGGCCAGTCCGGCACAGGCAAATAGAATGAGGACCAGCGAGGAAAGATCCAGTCCTGCAGAGTGGAGTCCCGGGGAGCTCCGCTTATTTCTCGAAGACGAGTCAGTGGAGTCCATTCGTAATCCCAAGCAAACTCAGTCTATGGCCCACGCAGTCCTGGCAGTAGCTCTCGGTGGTCCTAGCCCCCTTGGACCACCCGCGTCGTGCGTTCATCGGGGTCCTATGTGTAATTCGACGTAGTACCGTTGAGATGTTGAGAGGATTGAGTCGAATGGGCGAAGCCTCGTTCCGGTCGTTGCTAAGGGGAAGCGCCGAACGTGGTTTCGAAGCTCCTGACAAGTCGACCCGCCCCAGAAAGTCACGAAGGCTTTTGGGCTCTCACCGCCCAGATGAAGCGGAAACACCTGTTTTCGGGCAGCCGAGACGCCTGTTCTGTGACCCAGTGGATTCAGGTACTTGCAAAGCTAGGGGCGAAGGGATTTTGGGCAGCTTCGCTGCGCTGCGAGTCGTGCAGAGGCTCCTGTTTTTGGCAGCCAAAAACGTTCCAGATGCCGACTCTTAAGGAGTTCCGCAGGTGCCGGCCAGCTCATTTGCCCTCGCTCGTGACTACCTGCCCTGCCGGTTTGTCCTGCGTTCTCAGAATCTCACCCGCCAGAAACAAGTCGGTGAGAAGAGCGCGAAGATGGATGGAAGCATTCAGATTGTCGATCAACTGGGAACTGATCATGGGTTGGGCCAGAACCAGCTCAATGGCAGCAAGAGAATCGCGAGCATCGCGATCAAGCACGGCAAAGAACGCCAGGTATTTGTCGGCTGGCTCAAGACCTTCCTCTTTGACGGCCATCGCGCAGATCTCCCCCAGCCCGGTCAATGCCTTCACGGCGTTCGAGCAGGAACTCCCGGACTTGTGCACCCGATCTGCTGCCTTGGTCACTGGGAAGTCCTTGCGCTGCGTAGGCCAGCAGGAACTCGTAGCACTCTTCCACTGTGTCACAACGATTCGAGATCTCAGCCAGCATGTTAAAGCCCTCGGTCGTCCACCCTACTTGGATGTGGATGTCGAAGATGTCTCAACCGCCCATCGCTCGGGATCATGCTCTTTCAGAATAAAGTCGCGGTCCATCCAGCCGAAGATCATGGATTTCGTGATGTCGCGCTTCTCCGGGCGGAGACCCGAAGTAGACATGCATCATGACCAGCGCAATCAGACCTACGCCAGCCAACCCGTGCAGCACGTACATCAGACCCCAGGTCATATCGCTGAACAGATATGGATTCCGGGGGAAGAAGATCGTGCGAACGCGGGACATCATGAAAACGCCGGTAACGATCACCGCCAGACCGCACAAGATGATGACGCCATGGAAAAGCTTGTTCTCCAGGGGATATTTAGCGAACTTTACGCGGCGGTGGCGCGGACATTCCGAGAAAGCGACGACACCCTTTTCCAGGCATCATCCAGATCGATTCGGTCCGGCCAAATCGACCAGAAATCCAGCCAGAAAGAAGCATGAATAATGTGAAAGACGATGGAAACCGTCAACACGGCGCCGGCGATCCAATGAAAGGTTACCCAGTTAAACTGGATGCCCACCTTCGGAAGGAAGGCGGTAAACAGCAGCGTGAACATGGAGGCTGCCATGATCCAGTGAAACAGCCGCGCCACCAGCGAATGCCGGGGAACGTGTTTAGGGATTCTGCGCAATCGACTGCCGGGGAAGCATCGCTCGCAAATTCTCTTTCCTTGGCGAAATACATCACGTAAATGGCGTGAACGATCAGGAAGAGCAATCCCGCAATCACCGAAACCCAGATCAGGAACCACGCAATATGGATGGGGACACTCTGTCCCCACGGACTCGTCGCCCATTCTAAGAAGTCCACGTCGCCTCCTCTACTCCACTGATGGCGCGTTTCACCAGATTCCTCATCAGTGGGATCTTGTAGGCATTGAACTGCAAGGGAACCGCCCCCTGCACAGCCAGTTTTCCCGCCATCTCGCCAGTCGCCGAGCTCCGCGGCTGGCCACGAACCGCATCTTCGACAGCTTTCAACCGTAGCGGACGTGCAGCCGCGCCGTTCACCGCGATTCGGATGCGCTCGATCCTGTCGCCAGATGTCACCATGGCTGAGGCAACATTCATGAGCGGGAAGTCCCAAACGTTCCGGTCTCGCACTTTTTCGAAATAGAATTGCGCGCTCCGCCCACGTGGAGGGAATACGAATGGCGGTAAGCAGATCCCCCGGCTGCAAAATGTGCAGCCGCGTAATATCGATGTCAGGACCGATGAAGTAATCCTCTGCATCCACTACGCGCTCGCCTTTGGGGATGCGCATGACGAACTTGGCGTCCAGCGCAATCAGCGCCGGGGCCGTGTCGGAGGGATTCACCGCCACACAGCGGTCTGCCTGGAGAATTGCATGCTCGCGATTGCGGCCTTCCGGTGTATCGGCATAGCAGATGTTGCCGCCGGCGCGGTAGCACGGCCAACCTCCGCGGTAATACCAGCAGCGAGTGTCCTGCGAGACATTGCCGCCGAGTGTTCCCTGGTTGCGGATTTGCGGCGACGCCACAACTTCCGCGGCCTGCGCCAGCAGATCGTATTTCTGTTTGATGACAGGATGATTCACTACTTCGGTCAGCGTGGTCATGGCGCCGATCTCGATCCCATCGCCCGTGGTGCGGACTCCGCGCAGTTCTTCGATTCCGCTCAGATCGACCACGGCCTTAGGCTTTCTGATTCGATCCTTAAGCCAGTCAAAGCTGTCGAGCCCTCCGGCCAGCACCCAGGCGTCGCTTCCGTGCTGTTGGAGAAGCTTCTGCGGCATCGGCAACCGAACTTGGCTGAAACAGTTCGAAAGCGGGCATCACGTCTCGTATGACAGCCATAATTCTCCTTCCAAAACTCGCTTCCCGAACCTCAAATGTGGGCCATCAAGCGGATGCTGCATCGGCCGTCCCGCTTCGAGCGAAGTCAGAATCGTGTCGGCGTTCACCGGTGCGCGCTGGAAGATCTCGTCCCCGAGTGCATCCGAAAGCGCGTTCAAGATGGAAGCACACCCGCCTGCAACCGGCGGCTCGCCGACACCGCGAGCGCCCACCGGCGTCTCCGGATCCGGAATGTCCAGCGCCGTCCATTGCATGTCGACGGGTACATCCAGAATCGTGGGTGGTTTATTGTGATGGAATCGCTTCGAAACCATCTCGCCGTAGTGCGGATCGAACACCCATTTCTGACCGATCGCATGGCCTATGCCCAGCGTCGAACGGCCAAGCACTTGACCGCCGAGTGCTCGGGGATGAATTACAGTTCCGACGTCGGCGGAGGCAAGGAAATCCACGATGTAGTACTTGCCGGTTTCAACATCGACTTCAACCTCGGCAAAACTCGCGACGTAGGAGAATGTCGAGCCGTCGCGCGGATAGTTATCCTTGGCTGCCGCCACCAAGCCCTGGCCCGCCAAGGCCGCTACCGATGCCTTCGTCAGTTTGTGAACATCGGCGGGCGCCTCGTGGCCATCGTAGACGCCGCCCAATTGAATCGCATATTTCGCGGCCTGCGCCAAAGTCATGCCGGCACCACCGCCCTTGCGGAAAACACGCTCATTGGCGACTTCGTATTGTTCTGGTTTGCCGCCGAGCTTCTTCGCCGCGATTTCCTGAAGCTTTTTCTTGGCGTCCATCGCGGTCGCATACGCGGCGCGTGTCATCGCATGGGTTGTCTGGCTACCACCGGAGACGCAAGTGAAAGGTAAGGTTCTTGGTCGTGTTACCCCACACTACTTCGCATTTCTCCCACGGCACACCGAGAACTTCGGCACCCGCGCGGTGAACATCCATCACCGACTCCGTACCCAGATTGCCGATTCCAGACTGAAAGCTGATGCGGCCATCCGGCCTGATAACCAGAAGTCCGTCGAAACCGATAGTGCCCCCTACGTAACAGCTCAGCGATACGCCGATGCCGCGAACTTTTGTGCCCCTTCTTTTCGGAGTGCGTGCAACCCGCTCGCTCCACTTAAATTGCTCCGCGCCCCGGTCGAGTGCTTCTTTCAGGAATGCACTGGTGGCATATTGCCGTTTCCCCTGGACCGCCGGTCCGAACGGCGCCTTGCCCTCCGGGCAGTTGATGCGGCGAATCGCTACCTGGTCAACTCCCAGCTTGCGCGCTGCTTTCGCGATGATCGGCTCCATGATGACAATCCCCTGCAGGCCGCCCGGAGAACTCTGCGCGCTGCGAGGCGGCGTATTCGTCAGCACCGTCACCCCGCGCCAGCGCATGGCTTGTGGTTGGTACAACAGAGAGACGATGCGGCCCGACGAAGGAGCATCGCCCACGGCGTCGTAAGGACCGTTGTCGCAAATCACAAACATGTCAAGTGCAACGATGCGTCCCTCCTTGGAAAAGCCGACCTTCATCCGGCCCTGAAACCCGGGGCGGGCGCGTCCGATGAAAGTTTCTTCCTCGCGGCTGATGCGCATCATCACCGGCGCATTCGTTTTCTTTGCCAGCAGCGCAGGGATAATCATCGACACTCCGCCGGTGATCTTGCTGCCGAATCCTCCTCCGGTGTATTCGCTGATGAAAACAATGTTGTCTGGATTAATATTCAACCAGCGCGCAATCGCGGGCAGGGTTTGCGCCGTGCTCTGCGTGCCGGTGTAGATGTAAACCTTGCCGTTTTGCCAGTAAGCCATGGCACTCCGGGTCTCAAGCGTCTGATGGCTGGTGTCTGGAGTGAGGAATGTTTCGTCAAGAACGAGCGCCGCATTCTTGAAGCCGGAATCGACATCCCCATACGACCACTCGTCGGGAGCCTTGCCCATCGGAAGGCGGCCATGCTTTTCCTCCGCGAAGTCCGCCTTCGTCCACTTGAGCTCCGTGACCACGGGTGCGCCCGGATTTTGTCCTGCCGGCCGAGTCCATACATTGCCATCGATTCGCGGGTTGGGACCCCCCGGCCGGAGACTGTCCAGCGGATCGGTCACGAACGGAAGCGGTTCCAAATCAAGCTCCATTTTCTCGATCGCTTCCGCAGCGGTGAGTTCGTCGACTGCGGCCACGGCGAGAATCGGTTCACCCTGATAAACCGGCTCATTGGTAAGCCCGCGTTCACCCCACTTGCTGGCCTTGATCACCGTTCCATTGTCCGTAAGGGTATCGGCCGGGGCAGGAAGATCGTTCGCCGTGAGAATGGCTTTCACGCCAGGCATCGCGAGCGCCGCGTTCGTATGGATGCGCTTTACCCTGGCATGCGGCATAGGGCTGAGTAGCAACTTGCAGAACAGCATGCCTTCCGCGCGAAAGTCCTCGGCATATTTCGCCTGGCCGGTTACCTTCGCATAAAGATCCGGCGTCGTATAGTTCTTGCCGATCAGCTTGTAACCGGCTCCGTACTGGCGCTCAGTAGTCTTCGCGGTCTCGACAACCTTTGCGTTATCCAAGCTAAACCCTCCGCAAATTCTCCGCACCGCGCATCATGGCGGTCAGAATCTTGTCGTAGTCCTGGCAGCGGCACAGACATCCCGAGATGCCCTGCGCCAATTCTCCCCGGGTAGGACTAGGATTAGTTTTAAGAAATCCCACGGTAGTCATAATGAAGCCGGACATACAGAACGCGCACTGAAAGCCCTGTTCGTCGATCACGCCCTGCTGTACCGGATGCAACGTCCCATCGGGGCTGGCCAAGCCTTCGATAGTCACAACCTTGCGGCCCCGCACCGTGTGGGTGAGAACCGAACACGAATAGTGCGGAATATCGTCGATCAGGACGGTGCAAGATCCGCATTCAGCGCGGTCGCATCCTAGCTTGGTGCCGGTCAGGCCCAGCTTGTAACGCAGCGTCGAAGCCAGCGTCTCTTGCTTCATGACATCGACCCGCCGCTGCTGGCCGTTGACGTTGACAGTAATCAGCCGCTCACCAACGCCGGTAGTCAACTGCTGGCCGTGCAGAAGAGAAGAGGCACGAAACAGGTAGCTCGCCGACGACACCGCCACGCCGCTGGTGATGACCCCTTTAATGAAATTGCGCCTCGAGACAGCTTTCGGCGCGTCTTCGCTAACCTTGAAGTCTGCCTTGTCTGCCATGCTGAGTCACCTCTCAACCGTTGCGGCCGTTTCTAGCATTCTTGGAGGAAAACTCCATGGGATGTCCCATGTATAGGAATTTGGATTACCCGAAATAATTCTCGGATTCGGAAATTTCCGAAGGGGAAGGACGCCCCGTGGCAGGCTCGTGATCTGAGGGAAGCGCAGCCAAAGTAAATCATTCTGAGGTCCGCGTTCTTAGCGGGCCGAAGTGCTTGCCCTGAGCTGGCCGCGGTCGTGCTTGCATCTCCCCACATCCATTTCGCCAAATCGCGATAGGACCCAACTGTGCCACCCCCAGCACTGCAATCGAGCTTGCCAAAGTCGTTCGATTGTCGTTCTATAAACGACCTCACCGAATACCAACAATCGAAAGTCCGCATCTGGTGGGCGTCGTCGGATTCTAACGCGAGTAGAGTTGAGCGCTCCTGCGGATTGCCTAAGGTTCCGTATCTTGCCTTGTGTCTTAAAAGCCCCATTCGAGGCCACATGGAGAGAATCTCACGCACACTGAGAGCACGTATCTTGCTGAAAACGCTCAAAGGCACATTGGGGGTACTCTAGCTCCAGCGTGAACGGTCTGGGCGATCATTCGGGAGATGACACGGTTCACGGTCGCTTCGTCTTACGGACGCGGCATCCGCGAGTCAACGAATGATGCCTGCTGGACTTGTGTCAAGAAGTGTAAGACGCTACCCGCCTCTACCGCCCTGCGCGCTGGGTTATTCGCTTTCCACTTCGCGGAGCCGCAAGCCCCACGTATGATAAAAATGAGTTTCGACTTCAAGAGCAGACATTGCACAAGACTCCGCCTGAGCAGGCATGGAACGCCAATTCCGCCTCCGTTTCACGGGAGCGCACTCCCGCGCGCCGGGTTGCGCTGGTGGGCTTTGGAACCGTGGGCCGCGCGGTGGCCAAAATTCTTTGCCAGCGCAGCGATGGATTGCTCCGCCTGACGCACATCTGCAATCGCAACCTCGAGCGCAAGAAGCAACCCTGGAGTACCGAGCTATCGATACCGGGCGATGTGGTCTGGACTGAAGACTTCCGCACCATCCTCCACTCCGACGCCGACATCGTCGTCGAGTTGATTGGGGGATTGACGCCGGCGGAAGAGTGGGTGCGAGGCGCGCTCAACGCAGGCAAGTCGGTGGTAACGGCTAACAAGCAACTCATCGCCCGCTATGGTCCGGACCTGCTGCAGTTGGCTAGTGCGAAGGGCTGCCAGCTTGAATTTGGAGCGTCCGTCGCCGGCGGCGTTCCTGTTCTGCCAGCATTGCGTACCGGACTTTGCGGAGACCGACTGCACGGCATTGCCGGGATTCTGAACGGCACCTGCAACTACATTCTCAGCCGCATCGAGACCGCTCGCATTCCCTTCAGCGAGGCTCTCGAAGAGGCGCAGGCCCGCGGCTATGCCGAAGCCGACGCCAGCGAAGACCTCGACGGCGGCGACGCTCGCGCCAAACTTTCCATTTTGGCGCTGGCCGGCCTGCACCTCCGCGTTTCTGCCGGAGACATTCGCGCCCGCACGATTCGCCCCATCGATGCGGTCGACTTCGATTACGCCGCTGAACTGGGCTGCACGATCCGCCAAATCTCACGCGCCGATTTGAAAGGGAGCACTTTATTTGC
Source organism: uncultured Acidobacteriaceae bacterium (assembly GCA_963714225.1). Lineage (GTDB taxonomy): Bacteria > Acidobacteriota > Terriglobia > Terriglobales > Acidobacteriaceae > Sulfotelmatobacter. The sequence continues at coordinate 103,562 of CAVQNY010000017.1, forward strand.
AGACGTCGGCCCCAGCCTGGTTCCCACGTCGTCGCCCTTCGGGCGCGTGCAGAGGAACCTGAATCTGGTTTTGACTTCGGGAGAATACGGCGGCGATATGGCCTTTCTGGGCGCGGGCGCGGGGGGAGATCCCACGGCGGTTGCGGTAGTCTCAGACCTGATGTTTGTTGCGGGAAGTCTCGCGGCTGGAATTTTATCGGCAGGCTCAGGGCCGTACCTCCCGCTGCAACTCGCGACGCCAAAACTAAGCTGCGACTTTGAGACTCCCTGGTATCTGCGCTTAGTGGTAAAAGATCAGCCCGGTATTATCGCGGGGCTGGCCGCGATCCTCTCGGTTCACCAATTGAATATCGATGCCGTGCTGCAAAAGCCGGGATTCGACAAAGGCGCTCTGCCCTTTGTGATCACGCTCGAGCCTTGCTGCGATGCGCAACTGCACCCGGCGCTACAGGAAATGTCGGCGCTGCCGTTTACGCTTCGCCCGTGCCTCTGCCTGCCGATCCTGCGTTAGGAAACGGAATCCATTCCGAACTGGGAAATGAGGTCGCTGCCTTGGCGGCGAACCATCGCTCTTACTTCCAGAAAGGGTTTTTCAGCCCGGCAGGCTTGAGGGCGCTGTCGATCTTTGCTTCCGTGCCTGAGTCGTCTGAGATTTTTTCATCCAGCAGGCGAGACGAAGGCGCATGAAGATCTTCCTGGCAGTAAGAAGGCGTCGGCGGAGGAGTACATTCTGGCTTCATTGGGGGGACCTCCACAATAGGGTTTATGATCTAACTTCATTGAAACACCTGGACGGCGCTCCGTAGGCCGCAAAATCTCGATGCGGCGCATCGAAAAATCAGCAGAGAGGAATCTCTCGTCTTTCCGCCCATTTCGAACGCCTCGGCAAAACTGTTAGGATGTCCCCACGGGTAAACGTCCGTTAGAGACAATCCCACTCAAGGAAACTCTTCGTGAAATACCGCAGGCTGGGCCGAACCAGATTCGAGGTTAGCGACATTGCCTACGGACTGTGGGGCATGAGCGGCTGGAGCGGATCCGACGACCAGCAGTCGCTCGATTCCCTGCAACTCTCCGTCGATTCGGACTGCAACTTCTTCGATAGCGCCTGGGCTTACGGCGAAGGCAAGAGCGACCGCCTGCTCGGCGAAATCATGGCGCGCAACTCCAAGAAGCGCTTGTATGCTGCTTCGAAAATTCCCCCGGCCAACGGCCAATGGCCCGCACTCCCGACATACAAATACGTCGATGTGTTTTCCCTCGACCACGTGCTCAAGTATGCCGACTTGATCCGCGAGAAACTCCGCGTCGACTCGATCGACCTGCTGCAGTTTCATGTCTGGGACGACAGTTGGACCGACAATTCAGAATTCCGCTCCACCGTGGAGAAGTTGAAAGACGGCGGCTGGATTCGCCACTTCGGCCTCAGCCTGAACCGCTGGGAGCCGGAGAATGGCCTCAAGGCGCTGCACACTGGGCTGGTCGACGTCGTGCAGGTGATCTATAACATCTTCGATCAGGCGCCCGAGGACAAACTGTTTCCCCTGTGCCAGGAACTCAACGTGGGAGTGATCGCGCGCGTGCCTCTCGATGAAGGCAGCCTGGGGGGCAAGATGACACTCGAAACGCGCTTCCCGAAGAACGATTGGCGCTCCGGCTATTTTGGACCGGAAAATCTGGCAAATACGATTCAGCGCGTCGACAAGCTCAAGAAAATCCTGCCCGCAGGCATGACGCTTCCAGAAATGTCCCTACGCTTCATCTTGTCTCATCCCGCGGTCAGCACGACAATCGTGGGCATGCGCAGCCCCGAGCATGTGCGCCAGAACGTCGCCGCCAGCGACGCCGGCTCGCTGGACTCGGCTTTGCTCGCCGAACTGAAAAAGCATCGCTGGGACCGCAAGCCGCAACGCTGGTCGGACTGAGGTGTTTCAGGTTTTGCGCACCTACGCGGTCGCGGTAGGGACGACCATCAGCGACCTGAAAGCCGTTGGATTTCGACAGTCACTCAACCTCCTCTGTCGCTGGGACTTGCACCCCCCGCTACCCCCCCGGCGTCGGACCGACTGACCAGTACCTCAGCCTGAGCATCAAAGGCGTGGCGCAACCGCTCGCACCCACGCGCCCGTACGCCCCCGCACGCCACACGCCCAGCAGGCGGCGGAAAAACGCGATTCTATGTGCAACAGGTCTCACTGCAACTATGTCACGCAAGTCCCGATTCCGCTTTCCCCCGCCATTGAACGTCAAAGGACTAAAATGGCAACTAATTTTGGCTCGGGCGCGATTCTCTCGCGGATACGGCCCGAGCTCGACATTTCGGAGGGGATTTTATCGATGAAGGTGATTCTTACCGGGGTGGCGCCAATGCTGTTCGCGTGCTCTATAACTGCTGCACAAACCACCTCGGTTCCTAGCCCTCCCGGAAGAATGGTCAATATTGATGGCCGCATTGATGGCCGCAAGCTGCACCTCAACTGTTCTGGGCAGGGTAGTCCAACGATTGTGCTAGAGGCTGGCTTGGGAGATTCCTCGCTGGCTTGGTCGCTCGTCCAACCTAAACTCGCGACTACCACACGGGTTTGCAGCTACGACCGCTCAGGAACTGCTTGGAGCCATGATGCCGGGCCGCAACACGGCCTCTCTAAAGCGGCCGACGATCTCGATCGTCTACTGAGAATCTCGGGCGAGCCCCCTCCCTACCTGTTGGTCGGCCACTCATGGGGCGGATGGTTGATCACTGTATACGCGCGCAGACATCTTGAACACGTGGCGGGCATCGCGCTCGTGGATAGTTCGGTAGGATTTGATCCCCCAGTAATCGAAAAAATGCCGGAATCTCAAGGCGGGGGCCCGCCAACCGGACCGCTCGTTATGAAAAAGAGTTCAGATGATAAAGACGATCCGTTCAAGAAACTTCCCGCCAACAGCTACCAAGCCTATCTGTGGACAGAGTCCCTGCCGCGCTTTGATGATGTCGATGATCCCGACGAACCTTTGGCCACGGTGCAGGCTGCGACGAGTGGGAAGTTTCCGTTAGATAGTAAGCCGCTGGTGCTCATCGCTGCACGGCATGGGGACTTCGGCCAGGATACGGAGAAGGGCAAAATGATCCGCTCCAAAATTCTCGGGCTCTCCCGGAGCTCAACACTGGTATATGCGGACAGCGGCCATCACGTGCAATTGGAAAAGCCGGACACAGTCATAGCTGCTGTGCGAGAAGTCATGGACAGAGTGCGTCAATCACGGTCGAGACTCATGCCTTCGGGACGGGGACGAAGTCACGCGTAGAACTGTTGAAATGAATCAAACCAGATTCCCAGCATATCGCCGGCACGGTCAATGATCGAGCCTGGTTACTGCGCCAGCGAACCCGGGAGATTGGCGTGCGGATGGCGATCGGAGCCCAGCGCAGTTCGGTGTACAAGCTCGTAATGCAGCAGGCAGGATGGCTGACAGGAATCGGGCTGGCAATCGGGTTGGTCTGCTCGCTGGGAGCATCGCTGCTAATCAGGAATCTATTGTTCGGAGTGCAGGCGTGGGACGTGGCGACTCTGAGTTGCGTGGCCGCGTGCTGGGGCTGGCGTCGATGGCGGCGAGTTTCCTGCCCGCGCGTCGCGCGGCGTCGGTGAACCCAACCGATTCGTTGCGAGCCGAGTGACGGTCCGACAGCTTCCTTCAAATTAGAGAAACCGCCCAGTCATTCAGAGAAGACTCGAAGCGCACGAAAGAGCCTTCCATTTTCCAGGTTCGGGGCGAGTGACGATAGATCCCGATCGAGACTGCCCCGAGGGGAGAAGTGTGGGTGCGCAGGTTTTGTTCTCGGGGCAGTTTCGATAGAGTCGTTTGAAGTGAGCCGCTAGCGTTTGCGGCGGATGGGGTGCGAGCTACGGGAATTCAATCGCCTTCTGCCTGAAAAGCCGTACCAGACGTGGGCTTTGGTCCCAAAAGGCTGTTGTTGATGCTCGTCAATGTAGGAGTTCTCGTACCCAGCGGGGCCATCCGTACTTCAAGAGGGCGGTTCGGACGCTTCCGACGCTTGTGTCAAGACACGCGCTAGCGTCCGCCGCGCTAGCGACTTCGTTCAAACGGGCAAACCGGAAGCGGACCCGTTACTAAGAATCTACACCGGTTGCCTCACCCTACGATCTCTGGTAGTAGCTCGCTCCCGCGGTCTAGTCTCGCGTTTGTCCCGAAGCATGAAAACAAATCCGCGCCAGACCGCATTCACGGTCCTATTCGCTCTGTTGCTCACGGCAACTCTCCACGCCCAGAACCCGCGCGGATCGCTGCGTGGCACAGTGCGGGACGCGACCGGCGCCCGCATCTCTTCCGCCAAAATCGTGGCGCAATTGTCGGGCTCCTCCGTGAAACGGGAGGCCGCTAGCCAAGACCAGGGCGAGTTTCGTCTCGATGACCTCCTGCCCGGCAACTACCGCATCACCATCAGCGCCGCAGGCTTCGCCGCGGCGCAAGCGGATGTCGTAGTCGCCGTCGCCACCGTCCGTGACATTGCGGTTACCATGAAACCTGCGGCGACCTCGGAAACCGTCAACGTGCAGGGGAGTTCTTCCTCGATTACAACGGAAACGATTGACACGTCGAGCGCGGTGCGCGGAGGTGTAGTTGGCAGCCAAGACTTGGAAACTCTGCCGCTCCCGGCGCGAAGCTTCGCCAATATCGCCTACCTCGTGCCTGGAACCGAGCCCGTCGAGCCTTCCGACCCCACGAAGGCGCGCATCACCGCAGTCTCGACCGGTGGAAGTTCCGGCTTGAACAACGAGCTATCGGTCGATGGCGCCGAAAACTCCGACGACTGGATCGGCGGTTTTCTGCAAAACTTCTCGCCGGATGGCATTCAGGAATTTGCCGTGCGCACCTCGAACGAAGACGCTGATACGGGTTGGACCACGGCCGGGTCGGTGGTGATTACCACCAAGCGCGGGAGCAACGAATGGCACGGCGACGCCGCTTTCTACGAGCGTGCGGCCGCGCTGAATGCGCGCTTTCCCATCGAGAATCCGGCGGAGACCTGTACCAACGGTGTTTGCGTCAACAACCCGAAACAGCCGTTCTCCCGCCAGAACTATATTGGAACTTTCGGTGGCCCCATCGCAAAAGACAAAGTCTGGTTCTTCACCTCATTCGAAAATGTCCACGAAAACGCGAGCATTGCCTACAGCCCCGCAAGCATTACGCAATTTGACGCGCTGGCGCAATTAGCCTCCGAGGGATTGATTGCCGGTGTTCCCTCGATCGCCGTTCCGGAATTTGTTCCGATTCCTTTTCGCGACTACCTCAGTTCGCTGCGCTTGGACTGGGCACAATCTTCGAAATCGAATTGGTTCCTGCGCGCATCGTCGGACAGCTACCTTACGCACAACGCCCTGGTGCAGCAGGGCACATTGCCATCGACTGGTCTCGTCACGCACAACAATTACTGGAATGTGGCGCTCGGCAATTCCTATACTTTCAATGCAACCTGGCTGGGCAATCTGGTCCTCGATGCCAGCCTATTGCATCTCACGCAGACCCGGAACTCAGATGTGGGCTTCGCGCTGGCCTTCCCCTTCAGCTCCACGGCGCTGACCATTTCCGGCTTCGAAACCTTCGGCGACAACCAATTCGCTACTCCGATTACGCTTTTCCCCGACCTGCGCAATCAGGACAAATACCAGTTTCGCTACGACCTGAGCCACGTTGCCGGAAGTCATGCGCTCAAGTTCGGAGTCGACTTCATCCACGAACCCGTGCTCAGCGGCGCATTTCCAGGGAACAAGGAAACAATTTATAAGTTTCCGCAGAACCCGACGTACTATGTTGTAAATCCCTCCCAATTTCCGATTGACCTCGCGACCGCTGCTTCCACCAGTCCCGCCCACGACGGCACCTTTTCGCAGGATGTTCAGCGTCTCGCGCTCTACGCCGAAGACTCCTGGCGGGTCTCGCACCAGCTCACGGTCAACTACGGCTTGCGTTATCAGACAACCTGGGGACTATTCATAGGTTCAGGCCGGAGCGAAGCCGATAACGCCGCGTACCTGACGCTGCAAGCGTTGGATATTACGACTGTGCCGAGCGTACCGCAAGATTATCGCAAGCAAATCGCGCCTCGCCTTGGGATTGCTTACGCCCCCGGCAGCAGGGGGAAGACCGTAATTCGCGCCGGTTTCGGCCTCTACTACGACGACCTGGCACAGAACGGATGGGCCACTGCATTCCAGAGGGTTAACAATTCGAACTTCACAACCGGAACGTGCACTCTGGAAGGAGGTCCCGGGACTTATTCGCTCCTCGGCTCGGGCTGCCTGGCGGGTGGCCTCGGGCCTTTAGCGCCTGTTCCAACTCCGGCTAACACGGTCACCGGTAATCTGGTCGGCTCCCCTTACAAAACGCCCTACGCCATTCACACCACGGGCGGAGTGCAGCACGCCTTCAACCAACATTGGCTGATGAGCGCCGATTACGTACACGAGCAGGGCAATCACGGCTACCGCGGCTTCCCCTATACCAGCGACTCCAGCCTATTCACTCCGCTCATTTCCACATCCGAGCCTCCCAAAGAATATGCTACCGATCAGATGAATGTGGTGCCTAACGTCAATGTGTTCGAGTCCGACAACCGTTCCAGCTACAACGGCCTGTTGCTGCATTTGCAAGGCAATATGCGCCGCTTTAATCTGGTCGCGAACTACCAGCTCTCCAAGGCGCAGACCTGGGGATGCCTGCTGGGCGAACTCTTTGACTACGTGGATGGCGTCTGTCGCCAAGAACCTGGCCAACCGAATGCCGGATTCCTGAATGCTTTCGGACAAGGCGACTACGGCCCGTCTGGCGAAGACGTTCGCCATCGCTTCGTGCTGGCCGGCATCGTGCACCTCCCCGGCGGATTCGAATTGAGCACCATCAACCAGGTGGAGAGCGCCCGTCCCATCACAATCACGAACGCCAACAACACGGACCGCATTTACATTCAGTTCAGCGGCGCGTCGCAGCCGTCCTATACCAGCCTTGACGAGTTCCGCGGCACGCCTTACATCCAGTCAGACCTGCGCGTCACGCGTCCTTTCAAAATCAAAGAGCGCTGGCAGGTCGAACCGTTCCTCGAGTTCTTCAACCTCTTCAACCGCAACAATCCCGGCGCGAACTATGCGGTCAACGTCGTCCAGCTCCCGGTCCCATCGCTACAGATGACACCAAATTCACTCGGGCAAACCATCGTCAGCGATATTTGCACGAATCCCAGCTGCTCCCAAACCGTGCCCATCACCAGCCTGAAGCAGCTTGAGATACCCGAGGGTGCCCTGGGAGACTTCTTCGGCCCCGGCACAACCGTAGGCATCCCATTTGCGGCGCAGTTGGGCGTGCGAGTGACGTTCTAGCCGAGGATGGGTGCCTTAGAGAGGGGTCTTGTTGGCAAGGCAAAGGATTCTTCGGAATCCTTCTCGGCAGGCTACGAGGGACTTGGTTTACTCTCTGTCCGACTCGGATCGCCGGCAATAGAAACCACGACACAGCCGATGATGACACCCGTCGTGGAATCAATCGCGTCACACATTTCTATTTGGTCGCTGATCTTACGCCCCCTATCCCAGACGAAGGCAACAGATTCAGGGCAGGGTATTTTATGCGGAAGAATTGGAGGTGCGCCCATCAGAATCGTCCTCAAGGAGTTATCGCAGCGTCTGAAAGCGCAGTGCTTTCAAGCTACCTTCTACCGCACTAGCCACTCCGTTGCCGCGTGTACCCGCACCAGCAGCTCGCTGTAAGTCACAGCTAGAGCCACCACGGCAACAGCAGCGCACAGCGCACATCCCAACGAATATCCTGGGGCGGCATTCTGCCGCCGTTCCGTCCACGCAATCAACCGCTCCACGCGCGCATTCACGGACTTCGCCGGGCTGTGAACCAAGGCCGTAGTCAGCTCCGCGGGCGGCTCCAGAGGAGTCAGCCGCGATAATTTGATCAGGGCCGCAGCCAGATCCAGAGCTTCGGAGGCGCTTGACACTGCGCCATCGTCGGCGGCCATTTCACTCGCTTCGCGCCACGCACTTTCCAACTCCGCCATGCCCGGAAATGCCACGAGACGCAGAATCAGCTTTCTCAGATTGTCCCGGCGGCGCACATGCACCACTTCATGCCGGAGAGCGGTCTCCAACTCCCGTTCGGTCAGGACAAATTCCACCGCCGGCGACAACCACAGGCTAGGTCGCAGAATGCCTGCTACGGTCAGAGGCGGAGCAGCCGCCGAAATGCGCCGCACAGAGACCGAATTCATGGAATCGATCGGCCTGGCGCCGATCACGCTCGCCTCGCTCGACCAGCGCGCAACCGTTCGTGAAGCCCGCAGCAACGCCGTCGCCGCCTTCCACATTCCCGCCAGCAGTATAGCCATCCCGCACAGGCCTAGCACCACGGGCGCAGCGCCCATGGCTTCATCCACCGTGCGCGGCTCAAGCAGCAGGAACGAAGGCACGGCCAGGGTGAATGTAACTCCAGTGGCCACGGCGAATGGGATCGTGCGCAAGGCAAAAAGCAAATCCGCCGAGCGTCGCGCCGAGTACCGCAGAACGCCAAGCCCCACATTCCGCCACACGCCACAGACCGCCAACGACAGGGCACTGTAGAACACGACGAAGATCGAGAGAGAAACGGCGATCCCGCGCACCGCGAACATTAATATTGTTCCTCCTTCTGGCCCATTTCCCGTTGGCTCAGTTCGCGGCGCTTACGTTCCACCAGCTTCCGCAAATCGTCGAGCAACTGCTCGTCCCGTTCGCCCAGGATTTCCACCAGGAACGAAAGCGGCAACGTCGAAGCCGGACTCGCATCCAACAGTTGGCGAAAAGCTTGGCTCGCGACCTCCCGATGCAACTCCTCACGGCTGAATCGGGGAGCGTAGCGGAACGCCCTACCTTCCTCCGATCGCGTCAGCAGTCCCTTTTTGAACAGCCGGTCCAGCGTAGTCATCACCGTGGTATAGGCCAGATCCCGGTAACCGCCTTCCACCAGTTCGCGGACGGTGGCGCTGCCCCTTACCCACAACCCGTCGAGCATGCGCTGCTCCAGCGGTCCAAGCTGTCGCGAAGAGCTTCGGAATGGATGGAAAATCCGGTTCATCCTCTTTCCCGCTGAGTCCCGCATTCTACCGTGAGTCACCCCCCCGCACCAGCGGGTTTTTTTAAGGGAGTGTCCCGCAAGCCCCAGCAAGCCCCAAGAAACGATGGCAAACAGGCCAAATAGGCAATAGTCGCTGCCGCTTTCCGGGTCAAAGAATAAATTCCGGCTGGAAGAGGCGATAAGTTGGCGGTGAAGAGCCCGCAGCGGGACTAAACACTTCTCATGAGACCGCGAAGCCCGCCTCGGCACTCGGAGCTGAAGATGATGCAGTCCAATGGCATGACCTAACCGCATACCACAAGCCAGCCACGGTGCCCGCTTCCTCACCGATACCAAATCAAAGCAGGAGTTGGTTGGGAAGAAACTGGAAACGGCTCCTGGCCGCCGTATTCGTCCGCGGATTAGTATTCGTGGTTGGTATTTGTCGCCCTGATTTTGGGCGCTATGCGAAGTTCCGATGTGGCCAAAGAGGCGTTTGCTAAAGCGCAGTCGAACGCGCTTGTGCGGATTTTTGCCCCCTCTCCATTTAACTTTAGCATTATCATGCATTTACGAGTTGTACAGATTTATTCGTATTTGCATCCTAAAACACTATAAATTGCATCCGAAATAGAGTACATTAGGGATCGAGGGGAACACCTTGCCAGCCACAACCAAGAGGGCCCAGGGAAACCGCACCCGCAAGCCGAAGTTTCAGGCAGACCTTGCACCCGTTGAGGACCGGATCGTTCGTTCGCTGAAAGAGGAATTGCAACTGAGCAGTAATTCGGATTTCATGTCCGATGCGGTTGCACTCTTCCAGTGGGCGGTTCGAGAGCGGAAACGAGGCCACAAGATTTTCAGCGAAAGCACTACCGGGGAAAAAGAGGTGCTGGTGCTGCCTCGTTTGGAAAGAGTCGCTCCTGAAGCTGTTGTGCCGTATGTGAATCTAGACTGGAATGAAAAGGAATTGGCAAGCCTGATGGATCTCACACGAGCCGAGCCGGCGAAACCAACTGAGGCATTGGTCAGAATCATGAGGAGATAATTGGGAGTCATCATTCGGCGGTTGCAAGAAGATGACGTTATCGAAAACTTCGACTGCAAGGACGAAGTTCTTAACGATTACCTAAAGAAGCACGCCTGGACGAATCAGCAGAAGATCGCAATCGGGGTGACCTATGTCGTCGTGGACGAATCCGCTCCTAGCATCGTCCTCGGCTACTTCACTTTGGCCACGTCGGCGGCTCCGCGCGATTCTTTTCCAAGAAAACATGTACGCGGCTTACCTCGATACGACCTTCCGCTGATTCTTCTCGCCCGTCTCGCTGTCGATTACCGTTTCGCAGGAAAAGGGTTGGGGCCGCAGCTCCTTGGAGAAGCCTTTCGGATCAGCATCGCCGTTTCCGAGCAGGTGAATTGCCGCTGCATCATCGCCGATGCCTATCGGGATAAGGTGTCGTGGTATGCGAAATACGGTTTTATTCCGCTCGAAGGCGGAGCTGAGAATCAGCCAACACAACGAATGTTTTTGGATATTCGGACTCTCAAAGCAAGCTTGAAAAGTTAAGTATGCCGGCGGACCACGGTTCAGATTCCCGCTGCCACACAAGGCGCGAAGAGCTAAAAGATATCGCTGGTGTAGCAAGACCTCGCTAAATCACGAAATGCGAACTCGCGTGGCTGTGCCGGGGGATTTCCCGCGCAGACTGTAGCGTCGCCCTCGGCGCGCCCAAAGGAATCGGTTTGAACGGTCTGGAACCGGGCGCCCGCCGGTGCGCCTAACCGATGAACAAGACTCTTGGGGCCGCAACACGCCCGGTTGCGCCGCTGACCATCGCGCTGTAGCTCTTTATCCTCTTCAGGCTTCGAGCACACTCTTCAGGATTGAAGCGACAGGCGGGACTGGGACGCTCTTTTAGATTGACCGCACGCCTCAGCCAACTTCTTCGCATCGCACAGAGCTTGCTATCGTTCCGCTACCGACCAAAAGGATGGGTTACTCTTCCCCCCTCACGCGGAGCACTCCGACGCTGCTAGCGAGGTCGGGGCGATCCATCCAGAACGGCTGAGGGTTTTCAGTTCACGGTCGCCCCGCCGCAGCACCGCTTGTGCTTCTTGCCGGAGCCGCAGGGACACCGATGTTCCCCTCGACCTTGGGGGCGGTGCGCCGTGGTTCGCCCGCGATTTGCATGATTGGGGCGGGCTCGGCTTCCCCATGGGAATCAAGCTGACTGGGGCATGGACTCAACGAAGCACTTGTCTGCGGTTCGCCATCACATCCCATACTGCGAGCCTTCGATCTGCCGCACCACACCCTTAAGCTCTTCGATCATGGCTGAGAGCCTGTTGCCTGCGGGTTCGGGAATGACAACAGGGTCGTATCGTGCCGCTGGAACTGACACGTTCAAGGCATCTTCAAGCTCGCATCGGGCGTTGGTTAATTTTGCAAGGACTTTGCTTCTACGTTCGTGGCCCAGCATCAGTCTTCCATTCTGGGGGAAGGAAGTCCGTGGATTGCCGCACGACACTAGCAGGTTCGTCCATGCCTTTCTGTTTCTATGATTACATCCGGGGTGGACGAATATGATAGTGCTCGGACGCAGTATCGAAGGAGCGAAAATGGCTGCAACGCCGGGGACCGTTTCTCCGACGAATGACGACGCCCTGACGGTCACCGCGATCAGCCTGCTGTCGGGGATGCTCGCTGATTTATTGCACGAAGGTTTGGGACACGGTGCGCTGGCCTTGATCACCGGAGCGCAATCCGGCGTGCTGACGACGGTAGCATGGTCGAGCGCGTTCGATTCGAAGCTTGTCGCTGCGGGTGGAACACTGGCCAATTTGGCGGCGGGAATTGTCTTCTGGATCGCATTGCGCAGCGCCAAGCGAGCGTCAGTTCAGCTTCGTTTTTTCTTCCTGACAAGCGCCGCCTTCAACCTTCTCGCGGGGACCGGATATTTCTTTTTTTCGGGCGTCACCAATTTCGGCGACTGGGCAGTCGTGATTGCCGACCTGCACCCTCACTGGCTGTGGCGAACCCTGCTCGTCGTCATCGGAATAGTGGCTTACGATGTCGCCGTTTTCGTTATCGGGACTGGGCTCGTGAGATACGTTGGCGTTCCGCGAGCCGATCAGCGACGGCTGCGAAGGCTTACATTGATCCCCTACTTCTCGGCGGCACTCCTCTTGGCGGCCGGAGGACTTTCGAACCCGATTGGGATTCAGTTGGTTTGGCAATCCGCTCTGCCGGGAGCGGCCGGCGCTCACAACGGGCTGTTGTGGTTGCAGTACTACATTCCAAGAAAGACCGTTCCCGAGGTAGGGTCAGAAGGCATAGGCAGAAACTATGTCTGGATCATCGTGGCGGCAATCTGTTCGCTCGTTTTCATTTTCGTGTTGGGACGCGGGATTACTATACATCGTTAGAAACAGCCCAATCGGAGTGCGTGCGTCTCCGAATTCGAAAGGCCTTGGGCATCCCAGATCAGCAGCAGGACTTGCAGAACGCAGCGGAGTGCAGTGGAGCAAGCGAATGTGACGGGAGGGTTAAGTTCCCGATCTCTTGATCCCTGCCTAGATGCTGGATGGTTGGAGATTAAATCTCTTGGGGCATCCGCCCGGAAGCCCCTTCTGCTGGCATTTGGCCGCCGGGAGGGGGTTTTGGGGCGGCTCGGGCGTTCCAGAGGTGCTCACAGCCTTTGTGACCAGTCTGGCGACCGTATACGGAAGCCCCTGCGACCCGTCAGACTGGCTTAAAGGACTGACCTCAAAGTATGGCTGGGCAGTCCGGACCTCCAGAACTAGCCAACGTCCGCCTTCGGCTGCCAAAACCGCGGGTAGCGGTTCCCGTACTCAAGCTGCTCCCCGTACATCTCAGGATCGTTCTGTTTCAGCCAGAGCAACTTGTAGACCGTGTCCACACCACGGGCGAGGTACTGCCAGACTTGTTCGATTCCTTGTGATTCGTCGAAAGGCGCTACTGCAGCTTCGCGTACTCGGCTTTGGCTTCCTTCAGGATGGGGACGTCGGGGTCGGCGTCTTTCCAGAGGGTGAGAAAGTCTTTGTAGGAGGCGAGCGCTCGGAGGCGGGCTGCGTCGGCATCCGCTCCCTGCGAGGTCCTCGACTGCAAGGCATTGGCACGAGCCACCCCGAGATGTGCCAACGCTCCGGTCCAGCAGTTCCACACAATGCCGCTGTGGTCGAGAATTTTCTGAAACTCGGCAGCGGCGGCGTTACCTTGTCCGGCTGCCAAGTATGCCTCGCCGTGCAGATATGTGGGATAGAGACACGAAATATTGTTGACGAACCCAATTGCTCCCAATTCGATGGAGGTAGAGGAAGTTGCCTCCAAAGCATTCAGGGCGCCAGCCGGGTTCTTTCTCACCAGCGCAGACTGTGCCCGAATCGCAGGCAGCCAAAGCGACTTCATCTGCGTGTCCATCGGGAAGCGTTTGCCTAAGTCTTGCGCTAAGGCTTCGGCCCTTGCCGTATCGCCAACCATGGCAAATGCCAGCGCGGCTTCGCTCTTGACCCCCTGACTCGCAGCAGCAAGTTTCAAAGCCTGTGCCGCAGAATCTTTCGCCTCCGCAAACTTTTCATAAGCTGCTTGTTGCACCGCAGCGTTCGCGAAATAGACCGCTCCGGCTTCGTTGTTGTCCGCCCGTACAGCGGAGTCCACCGCCCTCTGAGTGAGTTCTCTTGCCTTGCCCACACGACCGTGGTACGCCTCCGTGTCGGCGGACAATGCAAGTCCAAAGTTCTCGGCTTCGGGCTGGCCCGCTAACCATTGCTGCTGTTCCGCCATCGCCGCTGAGTGCGCCCCGAAAAAAGCCAGAGCATAAAGGTCATTGTGGATCGGAAACTCGTCCAGTTTTCGCGCCTGCGCCTCGTGGATGATATTTCGGGCTTCGTCGAAGTGCTGCAATGCTAGGTAGTAGCCAGCCAAATTACTGTATGGTGCGGGGTCATCAGGCACAAGACGCATATTCTCTCTTGTCAGCTCCACGGCCTTCTCGTACTGCCCCTGCACGCTCAATACCAAACCTAAATAACCGTATACTCCGCCAATGCGCGGATAGCTGCCGATCCACTCTCGATAAGTCTGGGCCGCTTTATCTAAGTCCCCGGTTACAATCCGGTGGTAGTCGGCGGTGATCGCCAACCTTTCCCACTCGCTGGTACGTTCCCGCAATTCAAATGCCTTCGTGTAGTACTCATTGGCTCGCTCCGTTTGGCCCAGACCGAAATAGGCGTTCCCCACAGCCCTGTAACCCATGGCGAAATTCGGATCAAGCTCGATTGCTCGTTTGTGGAATGTCAAGGCGGCGGCTAAGTCGCCCGCTGCCCAGCCAAGGCTGTACGCCTTCAGAGCTTCGAGCGAAGACGTGGTCGCCTGTGCCAGCGGAACATCAAACTTCTGCACCGTCACTAGCGATTCGCCCAGTTCGCCGCGCAGCTTCGAGGCCGCCTCGCCCAGCGTGTCCAGCACCTTCTCCTTGGACGCCGCCGTCACCTGCTCCTGCGCCAGCGTATCTCCGCTCTGACAATTCACCGCCTTCAACCCCAGCACATATTCGCTGCCCAGACTGCTAATTGATCCGGCAAGGTAAGCCTTGCTGCCCGCCCGCTGGCAAAGCTCGCGGGCTACCTCGGGCGTGAGTTTCGTGCTGGCTGGGCGGGTCATCTGCTGCAAGGTCTTCACGACTTCGCTGTCGGAGAGTACATTGAGGAAAGGCGATTGTCGCAGGGAAACGTTGAGCGCCGTCTTCAGCGTGTCGTCGAACACCGCATCGCCCGTGCTGTTGGCAAAATCGGCGAGAACGATGGTGTCCTTCTCGGTCAGGCGTTTGCTTTGTTGATGCGAGCGATGGTAAAGCCCGCTCGCCACGAGCAAGGAAACGAGCAGAACGGGAACCGCAATCTTCCAGAGGTTCGCAATCCGAGCCGCAGGGGAATGGGACACGGAAACCGTGTCCGAGATTGCCGCCGAACCGTGCCCGCTCTCGGAGTCCCGTTTCAGCCGTTGCAGGTCAGTGCGCATCTCCGCCGCGTGCTGGTAACGGAGGTTGCGATCTTTCTCCAGCGCCTTGTCGATGATCCGTTCGAGTTCGGCTGGCACGTCGGGATTCAGCCGAACGGGAGGAACAGGTGCCCGGTTCAGGATTCCCTCTGAAATCACTGCCGAGGTCTCACCGCGAAACGGTAAAGCTCCAGTTGCCATTTCGTATAGCACCGCACCGAAGGAAAACAGATCAGTGCGGGCATCCAGTTCTTTGCCTTTGGCCTGTTCTGGTGACATGTATGCCACTGTCCCGAGTGCTGCGCCCGGACTAGTGAGATGTTCCTCGTCCAGTGACCCCGTCTGCGTATCGAGAGCCGCAACCTTACTCGACGAACCAGCTGTGACGATGACTTTGGCCAGCCCAAAATCAAGAATCTTGGCGTGCCCGCGCTTGGTCACAAAGAGGTTCGCGGGTTTGATGTCTCGGTGGACTATGCCCTCGGAGTGAGCAGCATCCAGTGCATCCGCAATCTCGATGGCCAGTGACAGAATCAACTCGGTTTCCATCGGACGACCGCCAATGCGATGCTTCAGGGTCAGCCCGTCCAGAAACTCCATGACGATGAAGGTTTGCCCGTGCTGGTCATCAATCTCGTGGATGGTACAGATATTCGGATGATTCAGTGCAGAGGCAGCTTTGGCTTCGCGCTGAAAACGGGCGAGTACTTGCGGGTCTTTGGCTACGTTGTCGGGCAAGAACTTGAGGGCAACAAAGCGTCCGAGCTTCACGTCTTCGGCTTTGTAAACCACACCCATCCCGCCACCACCGAGTTTCTCGATGATGCGGTAGTGCGAGATGGTTTGGCCGATCATAGGAGAGCGCAGGACTCAGGGAGCAATGTTAGGAGTGCTGCGAAGGCGAAGTCAACGATTACTATCGAGTTGGACGACCCTTCTTACCAGCGCCTTTCACGACGCACGAAAACCCTTGCGCCCGTCAACCTTGATGGAATCTCAAGCGACGGCAAGTTCGAGACCTTCTCCTACTGTCATGGATGCAGAGGATTCGATGTGCAGGACGCGCCTGAGAACGTCCGCACTTGGACGCAGCGTGAATGAGAAGCGGTCTCATCGCTAGCACTCCACCTTGCGGGACTAAACAGTCAGTGGGCTCTACTTGTGCCGCAAACTGGCAGTGTCCTAATTTGGTTCATCCGATGAACGAATGAAATCCAAGGCTCACTCCTTCAGGCACCCTTACCGATCAGATAGCCGTTACGCTAACTAACTTCAGTGTTCCGCCCGTGGTACGATCGAGCGCCATGAAAACAATTCTCCTTCTGATTTGCTCGAATATCTTCATGACGATTGCTTGGTACGGTCACCTGAAATACCGCAAAGCTCCGCTTCTGGCAGCAATCTTGGTGAGCTGGCTAATCGCGTTCGCTGAATATTGTTTTCAAGTCCCCGCGAATCGCATCGGCTATGGTGAATTCACAGCGTTCCAGTTGAAAGTCATCCAAGAGGTCATCACGCTTTGCGTGTTCGTCATCTTCGCTTGGTCGTATCTCGGCGAAAGCATCAAATGGAATCATGCCGCCTCGTTCCTCTTCCTGGTCGGTGCTGTGGTGTTCGCCTTTTGGGGAAAACTGTAACTCTTCGGAGAGCCCCGACGATGCTCTAAGAGACGCCAGCTCGAAAATCGCGGAACGGGCTATCAGTCAGTTGCTGACCAAAAGTGTGACTTACGTTATTAAGAATTGGGGTGGGAAACGGGAATCGAACCCGCAACCGTCGGAGCCACAGTCCGGTGCTCTGCCAGTTGAGCTATTCCCACCGCCGCTTCGATTATAGCAACTGCGCTTCGCACCTGTCAGAAACCAGCAGCCGCGGTCGAGCCTTCAATTCCGAATCGGGTTGCGACTGCTCGTCAATCGACCGCGCCCCTGTGCAAAACTTTCGATTCTCATGTGAGGGATGACCTGGACTCGACTTTTCTTTCTCCTAATCTGGGAAGCGTTGGCCAGGATGTTGTGCCGCGCCGTTCCGGACCCCTCGCGGCCCTGCCCTAATCCCGCGCGAGACTGTGGGCGGGACCTCTGATGCGGGCGTTCGAGTGGCTTGCCTGGTAGGCCCAGGGCTGGCGCCCGTTGTGGAGGTGATCACTTCTCAGCTATAAACGGCGCCACCAGGAACTGAACAGGTGAGTCAGGCTGGAAAAGGATAAGTGTAAGAAAGAAGACGAGAAACTATCTAGAGTTCCTAACAGAAAAGCCGGTAATCGGGATAGCAGCGCCAGGCGCTCAGGCTGTGCTGCGGGCTCTTGTGCGGGATTGAGAAATTCTTCGCTCACGGATCCTGGGCAGGAGTTCGTTTGCCTGCAACTTGTTGATCTCGGCCGACTGCGAGCGGTCGCCGTCCAACCACGTTCATCCCGCCAAGCTCATCCCCGCCCTACCCCAACGTATTCGAACCCCATGGCGCGCAGCCGCACGGCATCCAGCAGGTTCTTCGTATCCACGATGATGGGTTTCTTGAGTAGGTGCTTGATTCGGTCAAAGTCGAGCATGCGGAACTCAGGCCAGCCCGTGCCCACTACCAGCGCGTCCATGCCTTCCGCCGCGGCATAAGCCGATTCGCAATAGCGTACCGAACCATTCAGCCGCAGCTTGGCCTCGGAAAGAGCAACGGGGTCATAAGCCCGCACCCTCGCGCCTTTGGCGACCAGCCTTTCGGCCAACCGCATTGCGGACGAACCGGCCACCGAATTCGTATTCGGCTTGAAGGCCAGACCGAGAATTCCCACGTCCTTGTTCTCCACCGAGTTCAACGCCAGGGCAATTTTATCGACCAGGCGCTCGGCCAGAGTATGGTTGACGTCGCGCGCCGCGCTCAGCACTTTCAACGGCACGCCGTTAGCCTCAGCCAACTGCGCCAGCGAATCCATGTCCGACTCGGCGAACACGCCGCCCATGCCCGCTCCCGGCTGCAGGCAGCGCGGCGCGATCTTCTTGTCGAGGCCGAGCGCCAGAGCCAGACTGACTGCGTCCGCACCCACGCGCTCGCACAGCGCCGCAACTTCGTTGATGAATGAAATCTTGGTCGCCACAAAGGCCGTCGCCGATTCGCGCACCAGTTCCGCCGTCGCCTGGTTGGTCACAATCACCGGCACACCCCGCATCACCAGCGGATGAAAAATCTGTTTGAGAATTTGCACTGCTTCGTTGGAGGTCGACCCTAGAATCAGCCGGTCGGGCCAATTGAAGTCTTCCACCGCGCAACCGTCGGTGAAGAACATAGGCTGGCAGACGATCGTTCCATGCACGCCCGCATCCTTCAGGGATTTCTCGAGCGCCCCGGCCGTGCCCACCGCCACCGGAGTGACGATGGTCAGAATCGGAGGCTTGGGCGCCAGCCGCGCGATCCGCATCACCACGTCGGCCAGGTTGTCGGCTCCGTCTTCCGCCAGAAAAATCACTTGCGTCTTGCGCGCAAAGGATTCGATATCGGTGGAATACGCCAGGCGCCCCGCCCGCACGTTTCGCCGGATGATCTCTTTCAGATTCTTCTCAAAGAATGGAATGTTGCCCCGGGCCATCTCGACCATGCGCGACCGGTCGGGATGACAGCAGGAAACTGGAGTGCCAAAATCTGCCAGACAGGCCGAAATCACCGTTCCCAGGTAACCCGAACCGTAGACTCCGATCTGCATGCTTTGCCCTCCGGCTGTGCTCGAACCCACGCCCGAAACGGCTCCCGGCGCGGGATTCGGCCCATTCCCTGCTCTTCATGTTTACAGCGCGGCCGGAGCCTTCGCAACGCACGGGAGGGAAATGTACCAGGGGCCATGCACTCTGGCCAAAGAGTAATGTAATGTCGGGTAACCGGAGAGCGTCTAAGGCCAAACGGGGACAATTTAGGGTGAAACCAGGCGCCCGCCGAGCCGAACCGGCGCCTCGCCTTCGCTCCGTATCGAGGGCCAGCCCCTATCTCGTGTAGGGGTTCACACGCTTAGGGTCGTACTCGAAATCAACAAGACCGTCGCGGTAGTCCAGCTTCACCTCTAGCACCCGCAGCATTTCAAACCCCAGCAAACCGGAAACCTCCGTCCCGGTGTGGCGGCTTAGGGTGGAAAGGTCCAGCGTGAGGATGCCCAGATTCGGCTGCTGCAAATGCCCGAAACGCAAAGTGGCCTTGTCGGAACTGTAGACCTTGCTCACTTCTCCGTTCAGACCACGGACCCGGACGCGGTCGTCGGAACTTACCTTGCTGACCTGCCGCCCGGCCCGCGCCGAGAGAATGTTGCTGGAGGAACCTGTGTCGAGTCCGAAGAGCATGGATTTTGAATCGTTTACGCTGGTCGGTACGAGCATGCTGTGGCCAAAGCGGAACACTTTTGTCCAATTCGCCATCTCCGGCGAAATGTACCGGTCTCTCGGCAGGCGGGCTGGCCTTGATATCAGAGCGGGAGATTTCTGCTCCTTCGAAGCCTGCTCGTTCGTGTTGTCTTCTTTCTGCTCAGCATTCGCTTGTTCCTCTCCCTCGCTGTTCAGCGACTTCGGGGCAACTTCGTCTTCGGGGTGCTTGGGCAGCGGCGAAAGTTTGAGCTGCATTCCCGGAAGGTCGATGTCAATAAGATAAGCTCCAAACACATCGGCCCCGATCAGCCCCTCGTCCTCTGTTACTGAACCCTTGTCGGTTACGGCGACCACGCAGTCTTGGAACTCCAGTTCGCCGATCCGTACGTGGTCCGCTACCGCCGTGTGGCCGCTTTGCAAGCCTTTGTCGCCGATTCCTCCGTAATGCACTGCGGACAGCAGGGTCAGTCCCGCCTTCTCCGCGACCTTGCGGCTTACCATGATCCCGCCGGCTCCGGTGTCAAGCAGGAGGTGGGCATTCCGGTCGTTCAGCTTGACCGACAGGCCTATGCCCCGCATGCGGCGTGATTCCCCCGCATACATGGTCTCCAACCGGGTCTCAGTCTGCTCCACTTTGCTGACCAGCCGGCATGCGTGAACGGGTTTATCTGCTGTGGCTTTCAGAAACTCCAAATAGTCCGTCATCCACTTGGTTTCTTCGTCATTATCGGGATGGGGCCCGCCGAGGTAGGCCTCCAATGCCGCCAACCTTTCTTTGCGTGGCAGCATGGGCAGCCACGCCCTCTGCACCTCGATATTGTCGGGAGCAACCTCATGGGCGCTCTGTAGCTGGTCATAGGCTTTGCGAGATAAAGAGTACGAGCGGTACAACTGCGCCAATCCCAGATAGGCGCGTACTTCCTTTGCATCGAGCTTTTTTGCTGTGAGGTAGGACAACTCGGCATCTGGCATTTCAGCGCGACGAAACTGGACATCGCCCTTTGCCGCCATCAAAGCCGCCGAATTAGGCTGCGCGGTCAATGCGGCGTTTGCGACGTCCAAGGCTTCATCAATCTTTTGCTGTCGTAACATTGCCCGGACAAGCCCAACCTGCGCGGGTACGAGCTTCGAATCGGACTTTAATAGTGCCTGATAGCTGGCCTCGGCCTCCGAGAACTTGCCCGCTCGATAAAGTTGATCAGCAGCGGCCAGGCCCGAAGCCATAGCGGGGGCTTTCGTGTCGTCGCCCAGCATAAGTTGCGGAGAGATCAGCAGAAGAAGGGCGGCGAGGGTTGAGCGCAGGAAAGACATCTACGGTGAAACTAGGCTGCCGCCGAGCGTGACCGGGGCCAGGTCAACCCAGCGGTTCTGTGCATCTTCCCGCACAAACGTGAGCCGGTCGAGCAGGATGCGGCGGCTGCCCGAATACTGTTGCCAGCGTTCGCGGGCCATGCCCATCGCCTGGTTCGCTGCTTCTTCGGTCGGCATTTTCGCAATCGTGAGGTGAGGGATGTAAGGCCACTCTTCGGCGAAGGCCAGAGCCTGCGCGTTGAGCTGATCGTGCAACTCCAGCAGCCGCGATGCGGCATGAGCCACGCGGATGTAAATCGTGGGAGTGGTCGGAACAAAGCTTTCCACGTCTCCCAGGGTCACTTCAAAAGGCTCAACCTGGCCGCAGATCCCCCCCAGCACCTGCAGGGCCGCGCCTTCCGTGTCCTGCAGAGGCCGCGGCGGCAGAAAGGTGATGTGCGCCGCGAGATGAGGATAGGCGGGATGCAGCTCCCGCCGGAGGTTCTCCACGAACTCTCCCACTGGACTCCTTACATACGCAACCAACGCATAGCGCGGGCTCGGCATATCCAGTAAATAATTATAGCGTGCTTCGTCGTTTATAATCGAAAGCGTTGTTGATTCAGCAGAGTCATGGTGTTAACAAAATCGGGGCGTAGCGCAGCCTGGTAGCGCACCTGCCTTGGGCGCAGAAAAGTTCTTTCCAGCGAGTTCATCTCGCGTCTTGGTTTCTATTGTTTACAACATTATGGGGTATCTGCTCTTCGTTCAAAGTCAACCCAACTGTTTCAATCGTAGCAAAGCTCGGATCTAGTCCCAGAGTCTCGCCAAAATCGGGGTATCTGCGATAACGTAATCTGCCAACATGTTTTCGGTTGTGAAATCCTTCTCAGCGGCCGAGCGCCTGGACCTCGCCAGTCAATTCGTCCGCTCGTTCCCTGGCGGGACCGAGTTCCTGTTGATTGGCGCCTCGCGTGACGCCGTGGACGATTTCGTCCGTGCGCTGGCGCGCTCGACCACGGCTACCTTCGGACTGCATCGCTTCAGCCTCACGCAGTTCGCCGCCCGGCTGGCCATCGTAAAGCTAGCGGCGGCGGGCGTCACCCCCAGCTCTGCAGTCGGTGCGGAGGCATTGGCCGTGCGCGCCGCTTACGAAGCAGCGACCCGAAACGAGCTGCCATACTTCGCGCCAGTTACTAAGTTTCCCGGTTTCGCCCGGGCGGCGGCTGCCACCATTGGTGAGTTGCGCGCATCTGGTGTTGCCGCCGAAAAACTCCAGGCGCTGGAGGAGGCCGGCCCTGATCATGCCGCTCTTCTCAAACGTTACCAGGATCAGATGGAGGAAATCTCGGTCGCTGACCGCACTTTCCTTTTCCAGGCTGCTTTCGAAGAAGTCCACGCCGGCGCGGACCTCGCCAAGCATCCACTGCTGCTCCTGGATGTACCCATTCACTCGGCGATCGAACGAGCATTTCTCGTCGAGTTAGCGTCCGCCGCGAGAGAGGTACTGTTCACCTGTCCTGCCGGGGACCTCCGCACTCAGGGCAATTTGAAGATGGTTCCCGGCGTTCAGGAAAACGCTGCACCTGCCCTACCCGGGGATTCGAGTCTTGCGCGACTGGGCTTTTATCTTTTCTCGGAGACAACTCCGCCGCAGGGGAAGCCTGACGATGAAGTTGTCTTCTTCTCCGCCCCGGGAGAAGAACGGGAGTCGGTCGAGATTGCGCGTCGCATCCTCGCCGAGGCCGAGAGAGGCACTCCCTTCGATCGCATGGCTGTCCTTCTGAGGGCCCCGGAGGGTTATGCGAGTTTGATAGACGCCGCATTGAGGCGGTCAGGAGTCCCTGCTTACTTTGCGCGTGGAAGCCGCCGGCCAGATCCCTCCGGTCGCGCTCTACTGGCGTTGCTCGCATGCGCCGCCGAGGGACTCTCCGCCCGTGCCTTCGCGGAGTATTTGTCTTTTGCGCAGGTTCCAAGCCTCGCGGAAGATGGCGCACCTGCCGAGAACAAGGTCGAGTTTGTGCCGCCCGAGGATGACGCCCTGGGCTCGGCTGCGTCTGCGTTCGCACCTCCGGCGCTGAACACGTCGCGCGATGAGTACAGCGAACAAAAAGACGCGGGCCGGTCTGAGTTGGCGGGCGCTCTTCGCGCACCCTGGAAGTGGGAAGAGCTTTTGGTGGATGCCGCCGTAATCGGTGGCAAGGCACGGTGGGCCCGGCGGCTCGACGGACTACGGAACCAGTTCAAGCAGGAGTTAGAGGAATACGCGAAGGAGGAACCGGACTCGCCGCGTGTGGCAGCGGTCCAACGCAAGCTTCGCAACCTGCAAAACCTCCGCGCATTCGCTCTCCCAGTGATCGAAGAACTGGCGGCATTGCCGGAATCGGCAACATGGGGAGAGTGGATAGCCGCGCTGGAGCAGCTCGTTCCCAGGGTTTTGCGAAAGCCCGAACGGGTACTGGCGGTTCTCGCTGATCTGAAGCCCATGGATCCGGTCGCTGCTGTCCCGCTCGCTGAGGTGCAGAACGTATTGCAACACTGGCTGGCCAACCTGCAGCAGCAGCCACCAGAGACCCGCTACGGTCGCGTGCTGGTGGCAACCTCAGAACAGGCACGCGGGCGAGCGTTCGACATCGTTTTCATTCCTGGACTGGCCGAGCGCATGTTCCCGCAGAAACTGCGAGAGGATCCGCTGCTTCTCGACAAGCTGCGGCCGCAACTCTCTTCAGATCTGGCGGTGCTGTCCGACCGTAGTCAGCAGGAGCGCCTACTGTTGCAGATCGCGGTCGGCGCTGCAAGACGACGTCTCTATCTTTCTTATCCTCGCCTTGAAGTTGCGGAAGCCCGGGCTCGAGTGCCTTCATTCTATGCGTTGGATGTGGCGCGCTCGATCACCGGGTACGTGCCGGATTACGAGGTGCTAGCCAGAGAGGCCGAACTGGCCGGGGCCAGCCGGCTGGCGTGGCCGGCACCACGCGACTCGTGCGAGGCAATCGATGATGCCGAATACGATCTGGCCACGGTATGGCCGCTTCTGAATACGAACCAGCCGCGGGCGGGGCGACTGGCCTATGTCACGAAACTCAATACGCACTTGGCCAGGTCGCTGCGCGGACGCTGGGCGCGCTGGCAGGAGAAGTGGTCCGAGCATGACGGCCTCTTCACGAAACGCCCTCCGATCCTCACGATCCTCGAGTCGCAACGTCTTGCGGCTCGTCCCTACTCGGTATCAGCGCTGCAAAACTTCGCGGCCTGTCCCTACCGTTTCCTGCTCTCCGCCATTTACCGGCTTGAGCCGCGGGAAGAGCCGGCGCCGCTCGAAGAAATGGACCCCCTGACCAAGGGAAGACTTTTCCACCGCATTCAGGCGGAGCTGCAGCGCGAGCTGAAAGACAAGGGCATGCTGCCAGTGAAGGAAGCGCAGCTGCCGCAAGCTTTCAAGATGCTCGACCGGACGGTGAAGCGGGTCGCAGAGGAAGCCTATGAAGAACTCGCTCCCGCGATTGATCGAGTGTGGTTGGACGCGATCGAAGCGATGCGTTCGGACCTGCGCGTCTGGCTGCAGAAGGTGGCAGAGCAGGACGGCTGGGTTCCGATCCATTTCGAGTTTGGCTTCGGTTTCGGGGCGACCGAGGGACGCGATCCCGCGAGCCTTCCCGATCCGGTGACGCTTTTCGGCGGCACAATGGTTCATGGCTTCGTCGACCTGATCGAGAGGAGCGACGACGGCAAGACGCTGCGCGTCACGGACCACAAAACCGGGAAGGACTGGACGAAGAAAGGACTGGTGGTCGGACAAGGTGAATACCTACAACCGGTGGTTTACGGTCTGGCTGTCGAAGCGGGCCTAAAGCGCACCGTTTCCGACGGCCGCTTCTTCTACTGCACCGCCGACGGCGGCTTCAACGAGCGCTGCGTCCCCCTCGATTCAATCGCCAGGCATAGTGCAGAAACCGTTTTGCGCACGATCGACAACGGGATCGCCACTCCCTTCCTGGTTGCCGCCCCGCGCGAAGATGCTTGCGTCTACTGTGACTTCCAGGAAGTATGCGGTCCTTACGAGGAGATTCGCTTCGCCAGAAAGAAAGAGATCGCGCAGATCGTTCAGCTAAAAGCCATGAGGGATCTAGCCTGATGAAACTCATCGACCAAAACGCACGCGATGCCGTCCGCACTGCCCTCGACAAAACCCTGGTGGTCGAGGCCGCGGCGGGAACGGGCAAAACAAGCGAACTGGTGCAGCGGATGATCGCGGTGGTCGCGGCTGGAAAAACAACGATCGACCGTATCGCCGGCGTAACCTTCACCGAGAAGGCCGCAGGCGAACTCAAGCTTCGTCTCCGCTCCGAACTCGAGAAAGCGCGCCGCACAGAGAAGCACCATGAAACCCGCAACCACCTCGAGCAGGCTCTGGCGCACCTCGAGGAGGCACGGCTGAGCACGATTCACTCCTTTTGCGGCGACCTGCTGAAAGAACGTCCCGTGGAGGCCTCGATTGATCCGGAGTTCGAGCTCATGACCGAAGCACAGAGCCTTCGTCTTTACAGAGAGGCGTTTCGTTCATGGTTCGAGTGCAAACTGGAAGATTTGCCCGAGGGCACGCGCCGGGTCCTGCGACGCAAGACCAGGAACGGCCCCACTGAAACCCTTATTTCCGCCGGCTGGGAGCTGTCCAAGTGGCGCGACTTCTGCGCGAAATGGCGGCAACCGGAGTTCGATCGTCAGGCCGCGATCGACGCGCTGGTCGAAAACTTCCACAAGCTCGCCCAGCTCACTGGTGACCCTTCCGACCCGAGCAACAAGTTATTCCGAGATACGGCACCAGCGCGAACCCTGAGTGACAGCATCCGTTCTGCTGAGCGAGCCCGGCCGCGAGACTACGACGGCCTCGAATCTAGTTTCGTTCTGATCACCGCCGACCGTCAATTTCGGAGTCCAGGACTTGGGCGTGCCCAGTTCAGCACGCAGGTCAAGCGTGACGACATAGTGGCCTTTCACGGCGAACTGGTTACAGCCCTCGATGTCTTTGTCAGCAACGCCAACTCAAATCTTGCTGCCCTGCTGCAGGCCGAACTCGGAGAGACTGTTGCCCAATATCAGTTACTCAAAGAGCGTAATGGGAAACTCGATTTCCTTGACTTGCTCATCCGAGCCCGGGACCTGCTCGTGCAATCCCCCAGCGTGCGCAAGCATTTCCAGGAGCGCTTCACCCATCTCTTCGTCGATGAGTTCCAGGACACGGACCCGTTGCAGGCGGAGATCATTGTTCTGCTCTCCGCCAGTGATCGCGACGCCAACAACTGGCGCAGCGTGACGCCGGTTCCCGGAAAGCTGTTCATCGTCGGGGATCCGAAGCAGGCCATCTACCGCTTCCGCCGCGCCGATGTTGGCACCTACGAAGAGGTCAAACAGCTGCTGCTCAGGAGCGGCGCGGAGCTGCTGCAGCTGACTACCAGTTTCCGGTCGCTGCCGTCGATCCAAGCCATGATCAACCGGGCTTTCGCACCTTATATGGATGGCAATGCGAAGAACCTGCAGGCAGGCTACGTTCCTCTTTCCCCGTTCCGCGAAGAAGATCGTCAGCAACCCTCGATCGTCGCCCTGCCCGTGCCCCGTCCTTATAAAAAGAAGTTTTCGATGGAGGCGGTCGAGGAATCGCTCCCCGATGCGATCGCCGCCTTCGTGGCATGGCTCGTCGAAGACAGTGGTTGGACGGTTCCGCAGCCGGGACACCCCGGCGAGCGAATACCCCTCGGGCCCAATCATGTCTGCCTGCTTTTCAGGAGGTTCACCAGTCGCGACGATGACGTGGCGCGTCCCTACATCAGGGCGCTCGAAGCAAGGAATCTCCCGCACTTGCTGGTTGGTGGAAAATCCTTCCATGATCGCGAGGAAGTGCAAACGATTCGTGCAGCGCTCACCGCGATCGAATGGCCGGATGACGAGCTCTCGGTCTTTGCAACCTTGAGAGGTTCCCTGTTTGCGATCCGCGACGACGTGTTGCTCGAGTATCGCCACCAGGTCGGACGTTTTCATCCCTTCCGGCTCCCCGGCGAACCGCTCACGGCAGATCTCCAGGTAGTGGTGGAGAGCCTCCGCATCCTGCAAAAACTGCACCGGAACCGTAACTACCGGCCTGCAGCGGAAACTCTGGAGATGCTGTTGAAGGAAACCAGGGCGCACCTTGCGTTCGCGCTCCGCCCCTCGGGCGAGCAAGTGCTCGCCAACGTACTGCACATTGCCGAGCTGGCGAGAAAGTATGAGGCGTCCGGTGGCCTTTCGTTTCGCGGGTTCGTGGAAGAAGTCCGCGCCGGCGCGGATGCGGCGGAGACCGGAGAGGCACCCATCTTCGAGGAGGGCAGCGAGGGCATCCGGATGATGTCGGTTCACAAGGCCAAGGGGCTGGAGTTCCCGGTCGTTATACTTGCGGATATCACGGCCAAGATTTGCCACCCCCATCCCAGCCGGTACATCGACGCCTCCTCCTCGCTGTGTGCCGTCCCGCTCGCCGGGTGCGCGCCGCTCGATCTCCACGAACACGGTGAACTCGAGCTGGCGCGGGACCAGGCTGAAGGGATTCGACTGGCCTACGTGGCGGCCACCCGGGCACGCGAGCTTCTGGTCGTTCCAACCATCGGTGACGACCCGCGTCAGTCGTGGGACTCGGTCGCGAACTGGTGGGTGAGACCTTTGTATGACGCCATTTATCCCGAACCAGAACAGCGCCAGAAAGTGGAAAAGCCTCCCGCATGTCCACGGTTTGGGAAGGACAGTGTTCTTGTTCGGCCGCCGGATCTGCCGGTAGATGAGCAGGACATTGTTTGGCCGGGGCTGCATCAATTCGAAGAGCCAGAAACCCCGGACAAAGGCTACGGAGTGGCCTGGTGGGATCCGCGGGCGTTGACGCTACGCGTCCCGCAGTCGTTTGGCATAAGGCAAGAGGAGCTGCTGAAGGAGTCGGATGATCCCGGGATTCTGGAGAGGGACCTGGCGAGCTACACCAGCTGGAAGACGCGACTGGACAACGTCAGGCAACGGGCCGCGCAGCCGGGCGTCATCTTCTGTACCGCCACGGCCCAGGCCCGGAATGATTCCGACCTCGGCGAGCCCAACCGCGACGTGCAGGTGATCGAGCTCCCGCGCGACCCGGAACGTCCAGCCGGTGCCCGTTTCGGAGCGCTCGTCCACGCAACGCTGGCGGAGGCTCCGCTCAACGCGGACGCCGATCAAGTGCATCAGATCGCCGCTCTTTACGCCCGGGTACTTGGAGCGGACGAGCGGGAAACGGCCGCGGCGGTGGCTGCCGTTCAATCGGCCTTAACCCATCCCCTCATGGCGCGGGCGCGTGAAGCGTTCGCCCAACAACGGTGCCGTCGCGAGACGCCGATTACTCTTACGCTTGCCGACGGGAGCCTCGTTGAGGGCGTACTGGACCTGGCCTTCCTTGAGAAAGACGCATGGACGGTGGTGGACTTTAAGACGGACCGGGAACTCGAGAAAGAGCTTGAGCATTACAGGCGGCAAGTAGGGTTGTATGCATTGTCGATCGAGCGTGCAACCGGCCAGCCCTGCGGCGGGATACTAATGAGGGTTTGATCGCGGGACGGAACGAAAGCGATTAGAACCGGTCTCATAAACCCAGCGAACCGATGGTTGCCTGTTCGATTCCGGACATCGAAGGCCTGTCGGCGGACACTTTTAAAGACCACGGTTCGACAACCGTACTCTCTTGTCCTTTGCCACCAAGAGGTTACGATTCGTATAGATTGGAAAAAGCCTTGCTGTAAGAAACCTATCCGTGATCGTTTTTTTGGTATTTGGCCAACCCCCCGTGGCATTGCCGTGGGAGTAGGAGGACGAACTCGAGATGGGAGCACTAGCTCAAGATCTTCGCTACGCGCTGCGTCAGTTGCGCAAGAGCCCGGCGTTTACAACCGTTGCGATGCTGACGCTCGCGTTGGGCATCGGGGCCAACACGGCCATCTTCAGCGTGATTGACGCGGTCTTACTGCGGCCACTTCCATTTCACAATCCTGGCCGCCTGGTCGTAGTAAAGACCACCGAGCCCGGACGCCGGGACGACATCGGCGTTTCCTATCCGGCGTTTCTGGATTGGAGAGCGCAGAACCACGTTTTTGAAGTGCTCTCCGCATACCGAACGGACGACTTCACTCTCACCGGCGTATCCGAGCCGGCACATCTGACGGGAGCGGTTGTTTCCGCAAACACGCTTTCACTTCTTGGAGTCGCTCCAGCGATGGGAAGGGATTTTACTTCCGACGAAGACACGCCCAGCGCGAACGGCCGGCCCGTCATCTTGAGTTACAGCTTATGGCAGGAACGTTTCGGCTCGGACCCGAACATTGTTGGCCGGAGCGTTACGCTCAGCGGCCAACAATTTACCGTCGCAGGCGTCATGCCTGCAGGATTTCAGTTTCCAGTACAAGCCGATCCAGTCGAATTCTGGACGACCATCGCACTTGACGCGGAGTCTCCGAACGGTGCGCCGCCGATGACGGCGCAACGCGGCAACTCCTATCTCGACGTAATTGCGCGGCTCAAACCTCAGGTGACTCAACTCCAGGCACAAACCGAGATGAGCGCGATCCAGGACGCGATCAACCGAGACTATCCCGAGCACCGCCCGAAGGGGATCGCGATCGTTCCCGAGATCGACGCGATCGTGGGTGACGCACGTTTGGGACTACTCATGTTGTTCGCAGCCGTAGGGCTCGTGCTGCTGATCGCGTGCGCCAATCTGTCGAATCTCCTATTGGCGCGGGCAACGGCGCGGCATAAAGAGATCAGCGTGCGCGTGGCCTTGGGTGCGACGCGCTGGGACATCGTACGGCAATTGCTCGCCGAGAGTTCATTGCTGGCGCTTACGGGCGCAGCCGCGGGACTGGTGTTTGCCATGTGGGCGCTCAAGCTGCTGCTACGCCTCGCGCCCGGAGAACTGCCTCGCGTCTCGGAGAGCGGCCTGAGCCTGCCGGTGCTGGCATTCACCGCAGCGGTCGCGGTGTTGACTAGCCTTCTGTCTGGATTGATGCCGGCCTTCCAGGCCACGCGAGCCGGACTGGTTTCTTCTCTCAACGAAGGCGGCCGCAGCGGAACCGAATCGCGCGGTCATGCGCGGCTCCGCGACACATTCGTTGTGATCGAAACGGCTCTCGCCGTGGTATTGCTGGCGGGATCGGGCCTCATGTTGCGAAGTCTGCTTGGCCTGGGCAAGGTTGATCCGGGATTCGCGAAAGATCACGTCATCACTTTCGGACTGGACTTGCCCGGCCGATACGGACATCAGCAACGCGTTCAGTTCTATCAAAGACTGCTGGCGCAGGTCCGAAGCCTTCCTGGCGTGCGGTCGGCCAGTGCTGCGTTTCCCCTGCCGCTTTCCGCCGGCGAAGTGAAGACCAGCTTCGACATTGAGGATCGACCGGTGAAGAAATCCGAGGTCGCGGTTACGACACTTCACATTGTGGACGACGATTACTTCCACACCCTGGGAACTCCTCTGTTGCGAGGCCGAGTATTTGAACCACACGACAGCGCGACCGGCTCTCCCGCCGTGGTGATCATCAGCCAAAGGTTGGCCCAGCAGGCTTTTCCAGGTGAGGATCCAATCGGCAAACGCATCCGTCCAGACATCGGGACCGGCGACCAGAAAGAAACGCCCATGCGGACCATCGTCGGCGTGGTCGGTGACGTGAGAGGCGAAGGTCTGAGTGCACCCGCGATCGCGGAATCCTACGTTCCATACGCGCAACTACCGTTCGCTCCCATGTCTGTGATGGTGCGCACCGGGGCCGATCCTCAGGAGTTTCTGCTGCCACTGACCAAAACCGTGCAATCGCTCGACAAAGACTTGCCGCTCCTGCACGTCAAGACATTGGACCAATATGTCGGCGAATCGATTGCCGATACGCGCTTCGAAAGCGTCCTTCTCGGAATCTTCGGCGCTCTGGCGCTTACGCTGACGGCGCTTGGCGTCTACGGCGTGATTTCTTACACCGTGGCGCGGAGAACGCGAGAAATGGGCATTCGCCTGGCGCTGGGCGCTGAGCGCGGCACGATCATCGCAATGATTCTGCGAAGCGGGTTGCTGCTTGTGACGATGGGCGTCGTCCCCGGCCTGGTGGCGGCGTTTCTGCTGACGCAACTCATCGCAGGCTTGCTCTACGACGTGAGCCCTTCTGATCCATCGACGTTTCTTTCAGTTTTCGTCGCGCTGGTTGCCATGGCGCTGCTGGCCAGCTACATTCCCGCGCGCCGTGCGGCGACGGTCGATCCCATGGTAGCGCTGCGCTACGAGTAATCGCTCATACATACCTGAGCAAGGTTTGGTATACAACCCAGGCGGACCAGACCGAAGAAGTTCTCGACAGGAAAGTTCGGCCAAAGCGGCGGCTTTCTGGTCTGGCCCCTCCGCCTATGAGACACCCTCATCGCGCATGGGTTGAGCCCGATTCGATCGGCGATCCATTTATGCTGAGGATGTGCCAGTGCTTGTCAGATTTGCGACAGAGCATCATACCCCGGCCTGTAGTCAGAACGGGTGGGGATTCAATGGTGTAATCATACAAGCTCCAAACCACGTCGCCCACGGCGCGTTCATCATTCATGCTCACGGAAAGGTGGGCGTGAGCGGTCCTGCCAAAATACTGTTTTCGGAAATGATCGATGGCCTGGTCGCGTCCATGGAGTTCGCCACTGGGAGAATTCAGCACGAAATCCGGATCGAAACAGACGGCCAGCCTGTCGGCGTCAGCGTTGTTGAAGTCTTCCAAGCAGGAATGCATTGCTTGCTCCATATCCGCAATCAGTGCCGCCTCCGAGGAACTTGGCGGCGGGTCGCCGAGGCGCGCCACGCTACGCTTCAGGTCGATGCTTACGCCCAGTTGCTCCAGGAGATCCACGCCGAGAATTCCGTCGAGTGGGCCGCCGCACGCTTTGCCGATTGCGGTCAAGTCAATCGCCGGCAGTCTGACATCTCGCAGACTGTGGCTGCCCAACCTGATTTCGCCGATCGAAACCTCGCGGGCATTCAGTACGGTCGTTTCATTCCAGGACTGGACGTGGACCAGTTTCGTATGCTCGCTAGTGAATGACTTCTCATTGAGGATGGATGTGGCGGCCGTGTCAATCAGGAAGTGCTTGTCGCTTTTATCTGCCTGGAGAATTACGACCGGCAGGCGATCGCAGCGCTCGAGAGGGATCTCGGTACCATGGCTGGGAGTCTGCGCTATAGAGTTGCCGGCAGCTAGCGAGACGATCCAACCCGCGAAGAAGCAAGCGAGCAACCCCGCACCAATTCGCATCATTCCCTCGATCGCACGGGTTCTGTGGCTTGATCGATTCGTTCGAGAATCGCACTGCTGGCGGAACGAAAAGCGCCATCATCGCGGAACAAGCGCGAGCTCCAGTTGGCCCCCATGGCGAGGGCCTGAATTTCGAAGGCCAGCTGAGGTACATCCACGTCCTTTCGGATCTCACCGGCGGACTGCGCCTCGCGAGCCGCTTGTTCCAGAGTTCCCAGCCACTTCTTCATCAGTTCCACAATGCGATCGCGAACGCGTCCGGGCCGATCGTCGAATTCAAGCGATGCGGCGGAAAAGAAGCAGCCTCCGGGGAAAACCTTCTCCCTGCCATACGACAGCCAATTCTCGCAAAGCGCCCGCAGACGCTCGAGGCTACGGAACTCAAATGCGGGACGGATTACTTTTTCGACGAAGATGTCGCGAGCCTCGTCAACTACAGCGCATTGCAAGTCTTGCTTGGAACCGAAGTGGGCGAATAGACCGCTCTTGCTGATTCGAAGCGTAGAAGCCAGCCGGCCAATCGTCAGTCCTTCGAGCCCTTCCAGCGAGGCGAGGTTGACGGCCTTCCGCAGGATCGCACGGCGCGTTTTCAGCCCCCGGGGCCGCCGAAGCGCATCTCCGTGCACGCCACCAGCGCGTCGGGAAGCCTCGGTTCGTGGATGACGTGTCTTCCTTTTCACCGGGGTCATAATAGCACGATCGTTCGTTCTATTACAACTCGCTTCTCGAAAGAGTTGACGCGGGCGCTACTGCAATAAGATCGCGGTACATGCGACCAGCGGCTGAACCAAGCCAGTAAGGTTTTTCACCCGGCCATCGAGCGTTGGAATGACAAATGGCTGCCCATCAACACAACATCCTATGTGGGCGAAAAAGCCGCGTCCAAAATTTGGTTAATCGTTCCCCAGTCGTGCGAAGCTCTATTGGGCATGCGGCGAAGTAGCGTTCGCTTTGTCAGATTCATCGGCGACCCGTGTCTGATCCGTAATCCAATTCACCTCCCAGGTCTTGCCTCCGTCATCGGAAAACGACTGTTCAAAATGGGGCGTACTCGTAGCGGTGTCCGACCAAACGAATCGAATAAAGATATTTGTCATTCAATGTGTCCTGGCCGAAAAACTCGCCGTGCCCGTTCTTGAACTGGCCAATCTGGGGTGCGACCACGGTTCCGTCCTTGCTGTTGGCCCAGTAAAGGCCCCACTGGTGAGTTTGGGGATTGTACAGACGGAGGGTCAGACCTTCGATGTGTCCGGCAACTGGGCTATCGGTTTCGAACTCCTCGACCTGAGCGCGGCCGCCCCAGACCTTTCGGGTAACGGAGGTGCCGTCAAATTCGATCCAAGTAGTGGACCCAGTTAAGGGATGCAGGAGGCGCTTCAGGTGAATGTTCCAGCTGCCGAGCTCAAAATCAAAATCGCGTTGTCCATCCTGTTCCGCGGGAGTGGGTTGAAGGGCTGTTTTCTCCGTCGCTGATTCCTTTATCACGCGCGTGTCAGTCGCCCTCCAGTTCACCTCCCAAGTCTTGCCGCCATCGTCGGAGAACGCCTGTTCAAAGTGACAGGAATTCGGACTGATGTCCGCCCAGACATTTCGCACCAAAATGCTTCGGCCATTAAAGAGTTCCGTGTCGAAGAATTCGCCCCGCCCATCCTTGAACTCGCCGATCGTCGGCACGCTCGTCAGGGTGCCGCCTTTGCCGTTGGCATAAGTGAGGCTCCACTGGCGGGCTCCGGGATTGTATAGACGCAGAGATAAGACTTCGAGGTGACCCGCTGGACCATCGGCCTCGGTCTCACCCAAACTGCCGCGGCCATTCCAAATCTTGCGGACCACGGACGTTCCCTCATATTCGACCCAGGTGTCAGACCTAGTGAGAGGATGCAGGAGGCGCGATATGTGCGTTTTCCAAATGCCGAGGGAGAAGTCAAAATCGTGTTGCCCATCGCGTCCCGCAGGAGTGTGTCCGAGGCTCGTTTTCGACGTGTCCGAACCCTGCTGCGTGAGTCCGCGAGTAGGCTGCAAGACGACGACTAGGATGCACACCAGGAGATAAGCTTGAGTTTGTTTGAGCGCGTTCATTACCAGCTCCTTCCATTCATCTATCCTTCTTGCGTCGGTTGCTTGGTCAAGATCCTAAGGGCCTGGTCCCAGACATGGATGGAACTGCTGCTCTCTCGGGGAAATCCGCAAGTTGGTTCGCAGTCATCCGCGTGAAATCAATCACCCAATGTTTGCTCCAGGTCTTGCCACCATCCAGAGAGCGGTGACTCTCCCAGTGCGCGGACATTTCGGTGATCCAGGACCAGGTAAGTCGCGAGAGAACGTGGCGCCCGGTCTCATCCTCCCATTGGCCGTGAAGATCGATGGCACAGTCTTCGAATCGTCCGCGCCAGACCAGGAATCCTCCGGGCGCAGATGTGTCGGTCCAGGTATGTTCCCACTGCGAGGTTTGGGGATTGAAGGCGCGGAGCCCGAGGCCCTTGATGATCGTTCCTTGATACGGTCCCTCGAAGAATTCCAGCGAAACGCAGCCATCCAGGACCTTGCTCGCCGTCAGCCAGCCGTGGCCCTCACCCCAGGATCCATCAGGGAGAGGAAAGAGGCAGTTGGCGTGCCACTCGCCTTCGAGAAAATCAAACTGCTTTGCCTCCGCGTTTGCGGCTTCGAACATTACATGGCTCATACCGACCTCCGGATCGGACTGCCTCGAAATCGGGTGCAGTCCCTCGTCATACAAGGGAAAACTTAACTTCGATAGTGGTGTGTAACAATAGCCACTTTGATGTGTTACGATATAACCACTTCAAGTCGTCCCGGATGAAACGCCTCTCTGCCAGCTTCCTCCCCCCGGTCGCGCTCGACGAGCGCAGCCAGACTCCGATCTATCGCCAGCTGTATGACTGGTTTCAAAGAGCCATCCTCGACGGTCAAATCCGGCCCGGACATCGTGTACCGTCCACCAGAGGCCTGGCCGCTGAACTGAAGATCTCACGCATCCCGGTCTTGAATGCATACGAGCAACTGCTGGCCGAAGGCTACTTCGAAACCTTCGTGGGAGCAGGCACTTGTGTGGCTGGATCCATTCCGGACGACACGCTTCGTCCGCCGGCCGTGAAAGCGAGGAAAGAGAGTCAAGAAACAGTGGGGAAGCCTGGTCGCAGGCTGTCACGTCGCGGAGCGGCGTTGATGCGGGTGCCGGCGCAGCCGTGGTTGAACATCTCGGGTGCGTTTCGAGTTAGCCTGCCCGCCCTCGACCACTTTCCGACCGGCATCTGGTCGAAGCTGGTGGCTCGGCATTCTCGAAAGCCCCCAAGCAGCATCATGGCCTATGGCGATGCCATGGGATATCTGCCATTCCGCGAGGCCATTGCGGAATATCTAGGCGCAGTTCGCGGGGTCCGATGCCGGCCAGCGCAGATTCTGGTGACGACCGGGTCACAACAGGGCTTGCAGCTTTCCGCACACGTTCTGCTGAATCCCAAAGATCGGGTTTGGATGGAAGAGCCGGGCTACCCCGGCGCACGCCAGGCTTTCATGACAGCCGGCGCTCAGATGATACCGGTTCCAGTTGACGACGAGGGCATACACATAGCCGAGATCATCCGTCGAGGGCGCGACGGGCGTGCTGTCTATGTCACGCCTTCGCACCAATATCCCATGGGCACAACCATGAGTGCCGCGCGTCGTATGCTTCTCCTCAATTGGGCAGCGCGCAGCGGGATTTGGATCGTTGAGGACGACTACGACAGCGAGTATCGGTTTGGCAGCCGGCCCGTCGCCTCGCTGCAAGGTCTGGACACCGATGCGAGGGTCATTTATGTCGGGACCTTCAGCAAAGTCATGTTTCCTGCTTTACGCTTGGGCTACGTGGTTGTCCCCCAGGACTTGGTGCCCGCTTTCGCGTCCGCTCGAGATGCCGCCGACATCTTTTCATCGACTCTCTATCAGGCGGTCATGACCGATTTTATCCGCGAGGGACACTTCGCTCGCCATATACGTCGCATGCGCATGCTGTATATGGAAAGGCGAAGGGCACTCGTAAATGCGATTCAGATTCAGATGGGAGATATGCTTGAGGTAATTGGCGCCGAAGCGGGGATGCATCTGGTGGCGCTGCTGCCCCCACGCATCGACGACGTCGCTGTTTCTAAAAGGGCTGCCCAGAACGGCATTTCTGCAATGCCGTTGTCTACATGCTACTTGAAATCACCGGCGAGGCGCGGCCTGATTCTCGGCTATGGGGGCGCGAACTCACACCAGATTCAAGATGGCCTACGCAGACTCAGGATGAGCGTAAAAGCCACATAACGCAAACACGGCTTCGCAGAAGTAACCAGTTGTCGTCGCTGTCGAATCGGCAAGATAGCCGTGGCGCGAAGTGCCTCACCAACTTGTCCGGGCGATGAAAACACCTCGCAGTCCGTATGTTTCCGAGCGATAAAGACCCGAGCGGACATCAGCGGACTTTATTCACGCGATGGACTCCAGGTAGGGCTGCATCACTCTGGCGACCCGGCACACTTTGGCAGCCTTCCACAGTTCGTCCACTGTGGCCTTGCGTTGCCGATAGCAATCGCGCAGAGCCTCAAGGGGCACATCAAGCCCAATCTTGTTCCTATATTGGAAGCAGTCGGCAACTGTTTTTGCAGGATTGAAAACCCGCACAGCAACGCCTTCCACTTTCTTGGTTGCCACGCCATAGTCCAGCGAAGGCCCAGAAAAGCGCGCGATTCGGAGGGGCGGATAGTCGACTCTCGGCCGGCGGGCCTTCTCGGAGATGGCCATCCACACCTCATGTGGCACCTGAGTCGTGAGGTTGTGAAAGCGCAGAGCGGAGATGAGGCAGACAATCCCGTTCGGCAGTCGTTTAGAAGCCTCCGCCAGACTATGATGTTCCGTCGCCTGTGTGGTGGAACGAGCGGATAAGTGCACGGTTTGTGCACGGTCGAGGCCAGAAATCAGGAATCGGAGTGGCACCAAAGTTGGAAAGTGCTTTAGAATCAATCTAGCTAGTCATGTCGGGGCGTAGCGCAGCCTGGTAGCGCACCTGCCTTGGGCGCAGGGGGTCGTAGGTTCAAATCCTATCGCCCCGACCACTTACCCGTTTGTTTTCAATTGATACGGCCTTCCGTGGACGGTTGTGACTCGCCAACTTGAGTCCAATTGAGTCCAAATACCAGCCGCCCGATTCTTTCCACCGCCCGTCTTTGTTCTTGAGGAATGGCGTGCAGATAGATTTCCCGCGTGATTTCCGGTGCAGAGGTGGCCGAGCAGGGATTGCATCGTCCCGACAGGCCTGCCCACAACGTCTAGCATGGTTGCGTAGCTATGGCGGCTATGCTTCGTGATGCTTAGGCGCCACTGCTTCGCCACTCATCTGCTGGAGGCGGGTGCCGATTTGCGCACTATCCAGGTACTGTTAGGCCACCGCGTGACTTGGAAGAGACGACTATCTATCTCCATGTCTCTCAACGGCCCGCAACAGACAGGCCTGCCCCCCCTGCCGCGCCGGCACCGCCTCCTGCTAAGTCTCCAACTCCAGCCTGCGCCGAACCAGACCAAACCATCTGAGTCGAAGCCCAGGCATCGCAAAGGCGTGCCTCCTGATTGCACGGATGCATCCGCTGCCTTGAAACCAGTCGGCGATTCCGCCGCGCCGCCAAAAACCGCTGGAACTGAACTCCCGCCGGATCGGGCGGCTCCTCGGGAGCCGGGCCGACTCCGACTTCTGCCGACGCCAAGCCCGCTCCGCAATCGCAGCCGGGCTCGGCTGGCTCTACGCCGGCGAACTCCTCACCAACATCCCAGCCCTGCCCGCCGGCAAAAAAGGTCGTGCGCAACGGCGGCTCGAGCGAGCCTGCAATTCAGCCTTTGCCGCAGACTGCCACCACTAAACAAACCCAGCAGCAGCGCGAAATCGATCAACTCCTCGCTGCCACAGAAGAGAACCTGAAGAAGATTTCCGCGCCCCAGCTCACCGCTGGGTCAACAGGACACGTGAGCCGGATCAAGCAGTTCGTGGAGCAATCAAAAAAAGCCGCCGCCAGCGACATGGAGCGCGCCCACAATCTCGCGGAGAAGGCGAAGCTATGCTGCGATAGGATATCTTCACCTTCCTCACCTTCCTCAGCGCCACTGGTGCGCATTCCGTGGTTTGGATATACTTTTTCGAACGTTGCGCGGGCTCGCCCGCGCCGCCTTTCGCAAGAAACTCGAAAAAAGAAACGCGGAGGTCTTCTGTCACGTCAGTGTCGGTTCGTGCCATGTCTGCTGATTTTCGTGGCGCTTGGCTTCAGCGGCAGAGCGCAAACGTCGCCCGCTTCCGAACATCCCACGCAGGATTATCTCGTTTACGTGGTTTGCGAATCCGCAGACAAGATTGTGCTCATTCGTTTTGGCCCGGGCGGCGCGCGTATTGAGAACCAGACTCGCACCGGGCTCATGCCCATGGATATCAATGGGCCGCACGGCATCGCAGTCTCTCCGGACAAACAATACTTCTACGTTTCCGAAGGCCACGGCCGGCCGGAAGGTTCCGTCTGGAAATATCGGGCAGGCGCCGATACGGTCATTAAATACACGAGCCTTGGCCTGTTCCCGGCCACTACCGACATCACTCCTGACGGCAACTTCATTTACGTGGCCAACGCCAATTTCCATGGCGACATGGTTCCCTCGTCAATCTCGGTTGTGGCCACGGACCAGATGATCGAGGTCAAACGCATTCCCACCTGCACCATGCCTCACGGCTCGCGCCTTAACCGCGAAGGCACGAAACATTACTCGGTTTGCATGATGGACGACATGCTGGTTGAGATCGATACTGCAAAGTTCGCCGTGGACCGCTATTTCATGTTGGGGCAGGGCAAAGAGATGGGCATGACCGGCGCCCCTGGCACGCATTCAATGACGGACCACAAGCCCTCATGCACGCCCACCTGGGCGCAGCCATCGAACGACGGATCAATCATCTACGTGGCCTGCAATCAATCGAACGAGATCGTTGCCATCAAGACCGACACTTGGACGCTCGGACGCCGTTTTCCCGCCGGAACCGGCGTTTACAATCTCGCGATGACCAGAGATGGACGGCTGATCGCAACCAATAAGCGTGGACAGTCGGTGTCCATCTTCGATCCCGTCACAGGCCGCGAGCTGGCCAGAATTCCCACACAGAGGAAGGTTGTGCACGGAGCGGTGGTTTCGCCCGACGACCGCTACGCTTTTATTTCGGTCGAAGGGGTTGGCTCCGAACCGGGCACCGTCGAAGTGATTGATCTGAGCAGCTTGAAAACCGTTGCCACGGTCGATGTTGGGCCACAAGCGGCAGGCATTGATTTCTGGAAAATCGAACCGAGCAAGCAGTAGTCCATAACAGCCGACTCAACGGGGGAGGGTGAATGTTCAAGCACAGTGCACTTGTATGGGCAGTTGCGGTTATGACTCTTTCAGCGGGAACCATCGTGTGGTCGCAGGACGCAGCTCCTGCCAAACCAGACGCGGCTTCTGCCAAACAGGACAAGCCGTCGGACGACACTAAGCAAGAGCCTCCCAGCACCTCAGTGGCTCCCGCGAGCGTGGAAATCAGTCCCAACACCCTCGACGCTCACGTCGGAGAAAAGGTCAAGTTCAGCGCTGCTGCCAAAGATGCAGCGGGCAATCCCATCGACGAAAAGCCTTCGGTCTGGTTTGCCGCTCCGTTTGACTTGGCGGGCGCGGATGACTCGGGCGAGGTAACCTTCCACGCCCCGGGAGTGGTGACGGTAGGCGCGGTGATCGCGGGGAAGACCGGCTATGCCACGGTCAACGTAGCGAACTCGAAAATCTCCAGCCTCCAGATTGAGCCGCCAGCGTACCCGATCGTGGCGGGCAGCTCGGAAAAGCTTACGGTCATCGCGCGCACATCCAACGGCAATCCCCGCTCCGATGCGGTAATCACCTGGACCTCGGAAAAACCATCGATCGCGAGCGTGGACGCAGCCGGGTTAGTGACCGGCCTTGTGCCGGGGAGCGTTACGATCAAAGCCACGTCGGAAGGAACGAGCAACACCGTTTCTTTTCAGGTGGTGCGGGATGCAGTACATAAGTTGACGATCAAGCCTGCTTCTGCGGAAGCTCACACCGGCGATGTCGTCCACTTCAGCGCGACGGCGCTCGATGGCAGTGGAAGCCACTTGAAAGATCCGCCAGTGCGCTGGTCTTTTAGCGGCAGCGGGAGTAGCGGCGGCAGTGGCGCCGCGGTTTACCCGGACGGAGGTTTTGTGGCGGAGAAGGCTGGCACCTACGTGGTGATGGCCAGCAGCGGGCAGCACAGCGCCGCCGCGTCGGTCGTGGTCCGCCCCCGCAATGTGGAGCGCGAGGTTGAAGTTGTGGCCCAGGTCCCCATGCCTGACGTGCAGATGTCGGAAGAGTGGATTATCGGTCACCACGCCTACCTTGCCACCGTCGCGGATAAGGTTTTTGTCTACGACATCGCCGATCCCGCAAACCCCAAACTTCTCGACACCCTCAAAGTAGACGCCCGCCTGATCAACGACATCAGCACCACGCCGGACGAGAAAATCGGTGTATTCACGCGCGAGGGAGCTTCCAACCGCAAGAACGGAATCGTGTTCCTCGACACTTCCGACGCGTCGCACTTGAAAGTTCTTTCCGAATACACGGCGACAGTCAGTGGCGGTGTGCACAGCGCCTACATTGATGGCCATTACGTCTACATCACCGACGATGCTACCGGGTCTCTGCGCGTCATTGACTTTCAGGATCCGAAACATCCCCAGGAAGTGGCACGCTGGGAAGCGCAGAATCCGACCGTCGTCACTATCAGCACCAAGCACGGATCGATGACCAGTGGACGTTATCTGCACGACTTGCAGGTGAAGGATGGTCTGGCCTATCTGGCGTACTGGCGAGATGGATTAATCATCCTCGATGTGGGCAATGGCATGGCCGGCGGCAGCCCGGAGAATCCCAAGCTGGTTAGCCAATACCACTTCAACCATTACGAGCTTTATGGAGACGGCTGGCTGGCGGGCACTCACAGCGTGTTCCGCTATAAGAACTACTTGTTTGTTGGCGATGAAGTTTTCCCTGCCATTTTCGAACTCGACAACAGAGACCGCATCCCGGTGCGCGCCATCTGCCACGTCATGGATGTTTCCGATATTAAGCATCCGCGGGAAGTGGCGCAGTATGAAGTGCCGGAAGGAGGGTCGCACAATTTCTGGGCCGCGAATGACATGCTCTATGAAGGCTACTACAGCGGCGGCGCGCGAGTGCTCGATATCTCCGGCGAACTGCGCGGTGATCTCTATCGCCAAGGCCGCGAGATTGCCCGTTTCTGGACCGGTGACGCCAAAGGCTTCCGTCCGAATCTGCCCTTCACCTGGGGCGGGCAACCCTGCTCGGTGACGTGCGACAGTCCGCTGCTCAATAGCCTGATGTATTTCAACGACATCCACTCGGGCCTGTGGATCACAAAACTTGGCGAGCCCAAGTTCGAGGGCTCGACCAGTTCTCCGGCGGTTCGCAAGAGCGAACAAACCATCCATTAGCGCGGCTGGCGTTCGGCTGAAGGTTTCAAGGCACGATGACCGCCGCACCGTTGATGGCGTCATTCTTGACGGCGGCGAGCGCTTCGTTGGCCTGGTCCAGAGGGAACACAGTTACCTTTGGTTGCAGCCGAATGTCGGCGGCGATCTTGAGAAAGTCTCGCGCGTCGGATCGAGTCATGTTTGCGACGCTGCGGATTTGGCGCTCGCCCCACAGCAGCCGGTCGTAATCGAACTCAGGGATTCGGTCGAGATGGATCGCGTTGACCGCGACGATGCCTCCTTTTCGCAAGCTGGAGAGCGCGGCGATGACGACGTCTCCGCTGGGCGCAAACGTCACAGCGCGGTCGAGTTCGACCGGCGGCTTGTCGGTTTCATTGCCCACCCACGCTGCTCCCAAAGATGCAGCCAACTGACGATGGGAAGCGCCACGCGTCGAGACGTAGACCTCGCAGTGCCACGAGTCGAGAACCGCAATCGCCAAATGCGCGGATGCACCAAAGCCGAACAGTCCAACGCGGTCGCCCGGCTCAATGCCGGCTACTCGCAGGCTGCGAAAGCCAATGATGCCGGCGCAGAGAAGAGGCGCGGCGTGCAGGTCATCCAGTTCCGGGGGAAGCTTGAATACAAAGTCGCTGCGCGCCGCGGCATACTCCGCATAGCCGCCATTGACGGTGTATCCGGTGAAGACCGGCGAATCGCAAAGATTTTCGAGCCCACGGCGGCAGTACGGGCAATCTCCGTCGACACCGCCCATCCAGGAAACACCCACGCGCGTACCGAGTGGCAACTCGGCCGTAGCGCCCTCCACAATGTCCCCGACGATTTGGTGGCCGGGAATGAGTGCGTCCTTTCGCGGCGGCAATTCGCCTTCCACGATGTGCAGATCCGTACGGCACACGCCGCAAGCGCGCACCCGAAGCAGAACCTGACTGGCTGCGGGCTGAGGCTTCGGAGTCTCTTCCATGTGAAGAGGCTGTTTTGCGGCTTTGAGAATGGCGGCTTTCAATGGCGTTGGCCTGGAGTTGAGCTAGGACTTGCGCTTAGCCTTCGAGCGCACACGTTTGTACTTGAGCGCGATCATTCCTTTCGAAAATGTCTTGTTCTCGAGCAGCGAAAAGTTGCGTTGCGGGAAACCGCTGGGGAACAGCGGAATGCCTTCTCCCAACAACACCGGAACAACTCCGATGTAGAGTTCATCGACCAGATCCGCCCTGAGGAACTCGCGGGCGAGTTCGCCACCGCCCATGAGCCAGATGTCTTTGCCGCTGCGTTTGCGGAGACGGCGAACGAAGGCGGCCGGGGATTGGTTGACGAACGTGAGCCCATCTCGTTCGCCCGGCGGCTTGGAGTGGGAGAAGACATAGGTCGCCAATCCTGGCGCTACTGAGCCTCCAGCCATTTTGAGAACCGCATCGAGTGTCTTGCGCCCCATGATGGCCGTATCGATGGTCGCGAAAAACGGGGCCATCGAATAGTCTTTCGGCATAAACAGGAAGTCAACCGCTCCCCTCGGGCGCGCGATGTAACCGTCAAGGCTAATGCCAAGGCCGAGGACAACTTTTCGCATGATGCATTGTAAACGCTAAGCGTTGTGCCTTCTTTTGTAGTAACTACGGTAACGACCCTACTGCACAATTTTTGTTGCACATTAACATTCCTGAAATATCTTGCATCTAGGATTGATGTAGGAGGGCACCCCATGGGTTCGCCGCGGATTGCGAAGTCGCTGCCGCTGCAGGTGGCGGCGATCTGTTACCGCAGGCAGGGCACGGCGGTGGAGTTCCTGCTGGTCAATACCAATGGCGGAAACAAGTGGACCTTTCCCAAGGGATCACCGGAGGCCCACCTTTCGCACAGCCAGGCCGCCGAGCGCGAGGCCGCAGAAGAAGCCGGCGCCCTGGGCACCATCGAGCCGCGCCACTTTCATCTCTATATTCACTCCAAAGGCGTTTTCTGGCAGCCGGCCGGCGTGCAGGAGTTTGTGGTTAAAGCATTTCTGATGGAAATCCATGAACAGCGCCGCCCCGATGAGCCGCAACGCCAGCCCACATGGTTCAGCCCGGAAGATGCCCGGCGACGGCTGGCCAAAGGCCGCGAGGTCAAGTACGCGCATGAACTGGAAGCCGTGATCGATCGCGCTCTCGAGCGCATTCACTTCCACAGCGAGCTGTGGGGCAAGTATCCCGAAAGCCGCCACGCCCGCACCGCCGCGCACTCCTGAATCCTCTCTCGCTACTCGGTACTAGGTACTCGGTTTTATGAGACGATGAATCCAGCCCCATGATCCAGCTTTCCGGCGCCGGAAAACGTTTCGGCCACAAACTTCTTTTTGAAAACACCGACTGGCTGATCACGCCTCACGACCGCGTCGGCCTGGTGGGCGCGAACGGCACCGGCAAGTCCACGCTGATGAAGGTTCTCGCCGGCCTGGACACGCTTCGACTACGGCTCGCTCATCGTCGCCAAGGGGACGACCGCAGGATATCTGCCGCAGGATGGGCTCTCGCTTTCCGGGCGCACCGTGTTTGCCGAATGCATGGCGGTGTTCACCGAACTTCATGCCATGGAACGCGAACTGGAA
Organism: uncultured Acidobacteriaceae bacterium; assembly: GCA_963714225.1. Taxonomy (GTDB): domain Bacteria; phylum Acidobacteriota; class Terriglobia; order Terriglobales; family Acidobacteriaceae; genus Sulfotelmatobacter. The sequence continues at coordinate 147,766 of CAVQNY010000017.1, forward strand.
ACGCTCACCCAGCAAATCTCCGAACTCGACCATGCCAGCGCGGAGTATGCCGACGTGGCCGACCGCTATCACAGTCTGGAGCATGAATTCCGCACCCGCGATGGTTACTCGATTGAAGCGGAAGTGGGACGCGTGCTGCAGGGACTTGGATTTCGCAAAGAAGACTGGGAGCGGCAGACGGACGAATTCTCCGGCGGCTGGCAGATGCGGCTGGCGCTGGCCAAGCTGCTGCTGCAGAAACCCAACCTGCTGCTGCTCGACGAGCCCACCAACCATCTCGACCTGGAAGCGCGCAACTGGCTGGAAGAATATCTGCGCGATTATCCGCACGCCTTGGTGCTCATCTCGCACGACCGTTATTTCCTCGACGTGACCGTCAACAAGATCGCGGAAATCTGGAACAAGCGCTTCTGGTTCTACACCGGCAACTACGACAAGTTTCTGGCGCAGAAGACGCAGCGCAACGAGCAGTTGCAGGCCGCCTACCGCAACCAGCGCGACCGCATCGAGCAACTGGAAGTGTTCATCAACCGCTTCCGCTACCAGGCGACGAAGGCCAAGCAGGTGCAGAGCCGCATCAAGGAACTGGAAAAGATCGAGCGCATCGAGATCCCTCCGGAAGAAAAGACGATTCACTTTTCGTTCCCGCAGCCCAAGCCGAGCGGGCGGATCGTGGCCGAGTTCGAGGGCGTCGCGAAAAGTTATCCGGCGAAAGCAGAGACAAACGGTGGCGAGAAAGAAGTCTTCCGCGACGTCAGCTTCCTGATCGAGCGCGGCGACCGCATCGCGCTGGTCGGCGTAAACGGAGCGGGCAAGTCCACGCTGATCAAGCTGCTGGCCGGCGCGGAACTGCCGACAGCGCGGCGAATTCCGCCTCGGCCATAACGTTCAGCCCGACTACTTCGCGCAGGATCAGTACAAAGAGCTCGATCAGGACGCGCGCATGCTCGACGATCTGGGCGAGATGTCTCCGCGCTCCACACAGACTGAACTGCGCAGCCTGCTGGGCTGTTTTCTGTTTTCCGAAGACGACGTCTTCAAGAAGATCGGCGTGCTCTCCGGCGGCGAGCGCGGGCGCTATGCCCTGCTGCGTCTGCTGCTGCATCCGGCGAACTTCCTGCTGCTCGACGAGCCCACCAACCACCTCGACCTGCGCGCCAAAGACGTCCTGCTCGATGCGCTCATGGAATACACCGGTACGGTCGTCTTCGTGTCGCACGACCGTTACTTCATCGACAAGCTGGCGACGCGGGTTTTCGAGATTGGAGATGGAAAGCTCGAGGTCTATCCCGGCAACTACGAAGACTATCTCTGGCGCAAACAGGGTGGGAGCGCAAAACAGAATGAGGCCATCCGGCAGCAATTGAAAGCAGCTGAGCCCGCGCTAGAGGCGCCCTCCAATGGCAATCAGGCCGCGGGCGACGCTGCTCCCGCGGGCAAGGCAAAGCGTCTGAATCCCATCAAGCGCAAGAAGATGGAAGAGCGCATCCGTGAACTGGAAGCGGAAATCAGTCGCGCCGAAACCTTAATCGCCCAATGTGAGACGGCCTTGCAGGACTTCGTCAGCGCCGAAGAAAGCCAGCGCCAGTCCCAGGAACTCGACCAGCACAAGGCGGCGCATGCCGCCTTCCTCAAGGAATGGGAAGATCTCAGCCAGTCTCTGCCGGAAGTCGACTAACACTGACGGGAGCCGACGAACGGAAGTTGACCAACTGGCAAGCCTCCCACGCAACGGTTCAGCCTCTTCCGTAATCTCGGAGAATTCCTTACCTCTGTGCGATAGTGACCATGGCCGTAGGGACACGGACAACCAGAGGCCCAAGATCCCAGACTCACCGCAGGCGGCGCCAACAGGAGCCGCGCGGAACAAAGGAAGGTCGCATGCTCCAGTCCTCAGAGAACTCGTACGACGTGAAGTCCACCTCACCAGCTTCGAACCCCAACTCCTACAATCCAGTCAAGACCACGAGCGTGCCCGTCGAGCAGGCCACCATCGGGCGCACGCTCGTCATTAAGGGCGAACTCAGCGGTGCGGAAGCGCTTTATATTGATGGCCGCATCGAAGGCAAGATCAGCCTGCCCGACCACCGCGTCACCATCGGGCGCAACGGCAGCGCGCAGGCCAATATCACCGCCCGCGAGGTTGTGGTCATGGGCAAGGTGAACGGAAATATTGATTGCAGCGACCGCATAGATATCCGCAGCGAAGGCTCGGTCACGGGAGACGTTACCACCATGCGCATCAGCGTGGAAGACGGCGCCATGCTTAAAGGTGGCGTCCAGGTACGGAGCGGCGAAAAGAAGCAGCAAACCCACGCGCAGTCTCAGCCGAAACCGGCGGAGGCGCCGAAGCCGGCAGTAGCTGAACCGCAGAAGACCCTGGCCGGAGCCGCCGGCGCGTAAGCGCCGCTAGAAGAAATTGGCCCGGCAGTTGTCATCCCGAGCGAAGCGCGGGATCTAGGTTCGTGCCGCGAGCGGCGACACTGCTGGCGCAGGCAAGAACCCAGATCCCTCGATTCGCTCGGGAGGACAGTTTTGTAACAGCAGCCGCGAGACTGGCCCACGGGCCCTACTTCTCGTCCTTCTTCTCGTCCTTCGGCTTCAGGTCCAGCGCGGCGGAGTTCATGCAATAGCGCAGCCCGGTCGGCGCGGGACCATCCTCAAAGACGTGCCCCAGGTGAGCGCCACACTTCGCACACCGCGCCTCGGTGCGAACCATCCCGTAGCTGGAATCTTTTTCCTCCTCGACCTTGCCCTCGCCGGCGGGCTTAAAGAAGCTCGGCCAGCCCGTTCCGGAGTCGAATTTCGTTGAGGAATCGAACAACGGTTCTCCACAGCAAACGCAGTGATACGTCCCCGCGTCCTTGGTCTTCCAGTACTTGCCGGTAAAGGCCGGCTCGGTCCCCGACTGACGGGTAACGCGATATTGCTCCGGCGTAAGCTGTTTCTTCCACTCCGACTCGCTCTTGGCCATTTTCTCGGTCATGAATTATGCCCCCAGTCAAAGAATGCTTTTCCAAAACCTTACCCACAGTCTGTGGCCAGTGGTCCGTGGTCCGTAAAACCCAGAGCACAAATGCGAGTCCAAACCCCCAGGTTTTATTGGCCACTGACCACTGATTCCTTAGATGTTCCGCAAACCAGAAAAGTGGCGGATGACGGATTCACATCGAGCCCCCGCCTTGTCTGTGACCTCCGTCCCAACGCAATTGGGACATCGGGCGAGTGTTCTCCTCATGAGACGCCGGGCCCTTCTACTTTAATCCGTTACTTCTTCGCCAATCTTTCCGTACTTGCCTCGGAAGAACAACAGCGGTTCGCCCTGGCGCACCACTACGTCTTCGACCTCCGCAATGAAGATGGTGTGGTCGCCCGCCTCCTGGGCCGACTGCAGCCTGCATTCCAGATAGGCCAGCGCCCCATGCAAGATCGGAGTTCCTCGCGCCGTGCGGTCAAAGCGCGCCCCGGCTTCCTCTTCGGCATGCTCGTGGACGTGTACGGGCCGCGCGTAATATTCGGAAATCACCCGCTGGTGTTCGGCCAGAATGTTGATCCCGAAGCGCTTCTTGGCGTGCAGATGAGCATGGGTGCGCGAGCTGTGGTCCACGCATACCAGCAGCAGCGGCGGATCAAGCGACACGGAAGCGAAGGCGTTGGCGGTCATGCCATGGACTTCGCCCTCCAAATCGAGGGTGATGATGGTCACTCCCGTGGCAAAGCTCCCCATCGCTTTCCGAAATTCGGCTGGACTCAGGCTCATGCTGGGTTCGGGTTTTTCCTGCCGCGATTGCCTACATTACCATGGCAGTGGTCGGTGGCTCGTGGTCGGTGGGTGGTGGCTGGTGGACGCGGGCAAGATTCGGCACACGGACCTGGCCACTGCCTACTGATGTATGATTCGATGCATCCGCACGCCCGCGGAACCGAGCACCGTGACTCCAACTGTCATCAGAACGGCGACCCCAGCGCACCGCTCATTGTGTGCGGTAGAACTGGCCGATCTGAGGCCGGGCTGGCCCATTTCGCGCGACCTGGCGCTGCGCCTGATCCGCTGCAGTGATGACGATCTGCCCGCGCTGCTCGCCGCCGCCCGCAGGGCAAAAGAAAACTTCAAGCCCGGCGTCATCACTTATTCCCGGAAGGTTTTCCTGCCGCTGACCAACCTCTGCCGTGACTACTGCGGCTACTGCATCTTCCGCCGCGATCCCGGAGAACCCGGCGCCCATACGATGACTCCGGAAGAAGTCCTCGCCGTCGCCCGCGCCGGCGAAAAACTGGGATGCACCGAAGCCCTGTTCAGCCTCGGAGACAAGCCGGAACTACTGTTTCCCGAGATGCGCGACACGCTGCGGCATCTTGGCTATAAATCCACGCTGCACTATCTCGAAGCCATGTGCGAACTGGTCTTGCGCGAGACCAGCCTGCTGCCGCATCCCAATCCGGGCTTGCTCAGCGCCGAATGGATCGCCCGTCTGGCCGCGGTCTCGCCCAGCATGGGCCTCATGCTCGAAACCACCAACCGCTCCCTGCTTGCCCCCGGCGCGGCCCACGACGACGCGCCCGACAAAGCCCCGGCCAAGCGATTGCGCACCATCGAAGACGCGGGAAAGCAGCAAGTTCCTTTCACCACGGGCCTGCTGATTGGCATCGGTGAAACGCGTGAAGACCGCGTCGATACCCTGCTCGCCATTCGTGACTTGCAGGACCGCTACGGCCACATTCAGGAAGTGATCGTCCAGAACTTCCGCGCCAAGCCCACAATCCCCATGGCTCACGTACCTGAGCCCAGCCAGGCCGAGATGCTCCGCGCCGTGGCAGTGACTCGCTTGTTAATGCCCAACGTCAATATTCAGGCGCCTCCCAACCTCAATGCACCGTATTATGAGGAGTTGCTGGATGCTGGCATCAACGACTGGGGAGGAATTTCGCCGCTGACCCCCGACTATATCAATCCCGAGAAGCCTTGGCCGCATCTGGAGCAACTGCGCCTGCGCACGGAGAGTAAAGGATCGCAGTTGCGCCAGCGTTTGCCCGTCTATCCGGAGTTCTTGCCCACGGTCATGTCTAGGCCCGGATTGCTTTCAGAAAGACTTCAAGGCGCCCACGACCGTGACGGCCTTGCCAGAGAAGAGAGGGCCGCATGATCTGTGTGCTCACCGGCGGCACCGGCGGCGCCAAGTTCGTCGATGGCCTGCGGGAAGTGATCCCGCCGGAAGAAATCACTCTGGTCGTCAATACCGGTGACGATCTGCTGTGGTGGGGGCTCTACGTCTCTCCCGACATTGATTCGATCACCTACGTTCTGTCCGGCCTGCTCAGCCGCGAGCGCGGCTGGGGCGTCACAGGCGATACTTTTCTCTGCCTGCAGGCCATGGGGCAACTGGGCGAGCCCACTTGGTTTCACACCGGCGACCGCGACCTGGCAGTGCACCTTCTGCGCTCGCGCCTGCTGGCCGAGGGCAAGACGCTTTCCGAAGCCACGGCGACGATCTGCGACAAGCTCGGCGTAAAGGCGCGCATCCTGCCTATGAGCGATGCGCGCGTCGAGACCCGCGTGGATACGCCTTCCGGCGAGTTGAGTTTCGAAGAGTATTTCGTGCAGCGCTGGTATCAGGATCCCGTGAACTCGGTGCGTTTCGCTGGCGCCTCTGACGCCGAGCCCGCGCCGGGTGTAATCGAGGCTATTTTGTCCGCCGACGCTGTCGTCATCGCGCCCAGCAATCCCATCACCAGCATCGGCCCGATTCTTTCCGTGCCCGGAATCCGCGAGGCTCTGTGCGGTGCGCGCGGCAAAGTTGCCGCCGTGAGCCCGATCGTTGGGAACGCTCCCGTTGCCGGACCCGCGGGCATTCTGATGACCGCGCAGGGACTGCCTTGCTCGATCGCTGGCGTCGCCAAGGCCTACGAGGATTTTCTCGATCTCCTGGTTTGCGATAAGCGTGATGCCCGCGCAGCGGAAGCGCTTCGCAAAAGCAGCTTGCGGGTACAGTGTACGCAAACCATCATGTGCTCCACCGAAGACCGGGCCGCGCTCGCTCGAACCGTTCTCTCGTCGACGATCGGCGGATTTCTTTCTGACGAACCTGTCTCTGACGAATCCGCTTCTGATACACCCGCGGCCGGCGCCGATCAGCCGTGATCCTGGTCCCCGTCAAGAATCTATCGGCGGCCAAGCAGCGGCTCGCCGCCGTGCTTGATCAGCCCGCGCGCACGGAGTTGGCGCAGGCCATGTTACAGGACGTTGTGGCCGCAATTGCAGCGTGGCCGCGCCGCCCGGCCTGCGCGCTTGTCACCGGCGACCCGTTCGCGATTGAACTGGGGCGGGAATACGATTTCGAAATCATTCCCGACCCCGCGAACCCCGGCGAAACCGGCGCAATCGAGATGGCCACGCGCCTCTGCGTCGAGCGCGGCCGCGACAGCACGCTTGTCATGCCCGCCGATATTCCTCTGATTCAAGCCAGCGAAGTCGACCAGATTCTGGCGCACGCTCCCGCAGAAGGCTCGGTGCTGGCGCCCGCCGCCGACGGACGCGGCACCAACGCCGCCTTCCGCCGCCCCGCGAATCTTTTCCCCTTGCGCTTCGGCAACGACAGCTTCAAACCGCACCTCTCTGCGGCTCGATCGACGGGCAAACCGTGCATTGTGCTGCAGTTGCCCGGCATCGCGCTCGATGTGGACAATCCCGAGGATTTGCGGCAGCTTCTCACGCATCCCGGCAAAACCCGTACCCAGAGTCTGATTCGCCAGTGGGCACTCGACGGCCGCCTTCCCGCCACCGGTACGGAGAGCGTGTGAGAAGACGTCGCCGCACCGCCGAAAAGCCAGCCGCGGAGCGGCGAAAGAATCGAGCCCACAGCCCCTCGGCTGCGCTCCGGGTAAACTCAGGCGGTGGGTCAGCGTCGGAGCGAGAAACAGCTCCGAAGAGGCGAAAGAATCAGGCCCCGACGCGTTGGTTGGCCGATCTGCACATCGTGCCCATCCCTCTCGCGGATGAAATCCAAGCTCGGGATTCGCTTGCTGACAAACTGCTGCAATCGTTGCGGCAACATAAACTCGTGTTCCAACCTGGCGACATTCTGGTCGTCAAACACAAGATCGTTTCCAAAGCCGAGCGCCGCATCGTCGATCTGGCAACGATCAAGCCCTCGGCCCGCTCGATCGCCTGGGGGAAGAAATACAGTCTGGATGCCCGCGTGATCGAGCTAGCCCTGCGCGAGAGCTGCGCCGTGATCCGGCGCAAGAACGGCGTACTCATCACCGAGACGCGTCACGGTTTCATCTGCGCCAACAGTGGCGTGGACGTCTCGAACGTCGATGGCGGACACCACGCCCTGCTTCTGCCGGCCGATCCCGACCGCTCCGCTCGCAAGCTTCATCGCGAACTCAAAAAGCGCACTGCGCTCGCCATCCCCGTTCTCATCACCGACACATTCGGCCGTCCCTGGCGCGAAGGCCTGGTCGATTTCTGCGATTGGCATCGCCGGAATGAAGGCTCTGCGTGACGATCGCGGCCGCCGCGACCCGCACGGCTACACGCTGCACGCCAGCCTAGAAGCCGTGGCCGACGAACTGGCCTGTGCCGCCGCTCTGGTTTGCGGCAAACTCAACCGCACGCCGGCCTGTATCATTCGTGGATTTCCCTACAAACCAGCCCGCGGTCGGACGCGAGACCTGCTTCGCCCCGCCGCCAACGATCTGTTCCGCTAACCTCTCGCCAAAAGGGAGTCTCTAGGAGTAATTTGGAATACCAACAGGTTTGGAGGAACTCGTGCCCCGCCAACTTTCATCCTCGGAACTGGAAAACTTTCCCTGGCTCGATTGGTTCGACGTTCGGTCGACCGTGACGCCCGCGCTGCGCTCTCCGCTCGAAAGAATTCTCGAAACTCAAAACGGCAACGCCGTCTCGCAGGAAGAAGCTTATGTCCTAGCCCACGCCGCAGGCGACGACCTGCTGGGCCTGCTCGCCGCCGCCAACCTGCTGCGCGCTGAACTTGCCGGCAACCTCGTCACCTACGTCGTGAATCGCAACATCAACTTCACCAACATTTGTTTTGTGGGATGCAAGTTCTGCGCCTTCAGCCGCGGCCCGCGCGAGTCCGACACGTATTTCCTCAACCCGGATCAAGTCGCGCAAAAAGCCATCGAAGCCTGGCAACTCGGGGCCACCGAAGTCTGTATCCAAGGCGGACTGCCGCACGGCTTGCCTCCGTTTTACTATCGCGACATTTTGCGCGCGGTGAAGAGCGCCGTGCCCGCAATGCACATCCACGCCTTCTCGCCCATGGAAATCGTCTACGGCGTCGAACTCACGGGCATGCCGCTCGCCGACTATCTCTCGATGCTGCGCGACAACGGCTTGGGCACGCTGCCCGGCACGGCCGCCGAAATTCTCGACGATGAAATTCGCCACATTCTCTCGCGTAACAAGCTTTCCACCGCGCAGTGGATCGAAGTCATTCGCACCGCCCACCGCTGTGGCATCCGCTCGACTTCGACCATGATGTACGGCCACACCGAAACGCCCGACCATTGGGTTCGTCAAATGTTCTTGCTGCGCCAGATACAGGCTGAAACCGGAGGCTTCACCGAATTCGTCCCGCTCGGATTCGTGCACCAGAACACGCTGCTTTTTCATCAAGGTCTGGCGCGCTCGGGTCCGACCCTTGCCGAACATCTCAAGGTTCACGCGCTCGCGCGCCTGTTGCTCGCTGGCTCCATCAACAACATTCAGGTTTCGTGGGTAAAGTTGAACCGGCATCTTTCGCAACTCTGCTTGCACGCCGGCGCTAACGATTACGGCGGTACGCTGATGGAAGAAAACATTTCGCGCGAGGCCGGAGCTACTGCCGGCCAGTACACCAGCCCGGAAGACTTTCAATCGCTGATTCTGGAAATGGGCCGCGTCCCCGCCGAGCGCAACACCACCTACACGCGCATCAAACTCAAGCTGCCGCTCGAAGAGTTCACCACAGAAGAAACCCTGGAGCCGGAGTACGCATGAGCGACGGCGGTTCGCGTCTCATCGCCATTCTGGGCGGAACTGGGCCCGCAGGCATGGGTCTCGCCCTGCGTTGGGCGCGTGCCGGAGAAACCATCCTCATCGGCTCGCGCGACGCGCAGCGGGCGCAGGAAGCGGCCGACAAGATCAAACCGAAAGCCGGAAATCAAGCCCGCGTCTCCGGCATGGAAAATTCCGCCGCCTGCGCCACCGCGGACCTTCTCGTCCTCACCGTCCCCTTCGAGAGCCAGGCCGCGCTCCTCAAGCAACTCAAGCCTGCGATCCGTCCCGGCAGCATTTTGATTGACGCCACCGTCGCGCTGGCGGCCGGAGTCGGCGGACGCGCCTCACGCACGCTCGGGGTTTGGCAGGGTTCAGCCGCGCAGCAGGCCGCGGAACTCGTTCCCAAGGGAGTGAGCGTAGCGGCGGCCTTTCACAATCTATCGGCTGAAGTTCTTAACGGAGACGAAGCGCTCGACTGCGACGTCATCGTTTGCAGCGACGATGCGAACGCCGCACAACTCACGCGCGCTCTGGCCGCGAAAATTCCCGGCGTGCGAGCCATCGATGGCGGCAAATTGGAAAACGCCCGCATCCTCGAACAGATCACCGCTCTGCTCATCGGCCTGAACATCCGCCACAAAGGCCACGGCGGGATTCGCATCACCGGATTGCCGGCGGAAGCATACCGCTAACGACCGTTTCAGGGGATAGAGACTTCCTGCGAGAACCCGTGTCCAGCAAGGGTTTACCCCAAATGGGCCATTGCGCGTCAGACCCTCTCCGCTATATCATCCCCCGCCGAGGCTGACCTCATCAGCCACCCAAATCTTACCCAGGAGAAGAAGCAATGCAGATTCGGAGAATGGTCTTTCCACTTCTTGTGGTTTTCGTCCTCGGACTGGCACCGCTCAGTTACGGCCAGTTTGCCACCCACCAACCATCCCATCGCACTTTGGGCTACTATGATCCGGCTACGGGAGCCTTCGAGCCGCTGCGTCCGGCTCAGGATGTCGATGCAGCAGTAACTGCCACAACCGGCACTCTCGTTTACAAGCTCACGATCACAGTGAAATCCACCATCCCCAAAAACGGGGTCGTTGGCTGCACCGGCGAGGCATCTGTCTCGGATAGCTCGGGCAATTCGTACTCGGAGCACGGTAGTGGCGTCGCGAAACTGGTTAGCGGGACTACGTACTCCTGCACCGTGACGCTGCCCTATTCCTGGCTTTTGAGTTCAGCTAGCAGCGACAAAATCAGCCGGAGCTACACGGCAAACATCAACTACGGATATCAACTCACGGCCACGAACGGCGCTGATAGCGCAGTAGAGCCGATTAGCGCCCGCGAAAGCGATCAAAGCATCCCCAGCATCAGTGTGCCGGCCAGTGGCGCAACCACTACGGAAGACATCAGCGTCACCCTCTAGAAGCCTCATTCTCCCAGGCGCGGGGCAGTCACGCTCGGCTGTCCCGGCCTCGGGCGGAATGAAACATCAGCACGAACACCATCAGAACGAATACTTCAACGAGAACTGAATCAGCCGCGGCGTGCCGTTGGTCTGCGTGATCTCGCCATTTGCGCTGGTACCGTTTGGATTAGTGGCCTCAACGTTCGCGTTCCCAGTAAATAATGGGTTTTGGAATGACGGATGGTTGAACAGATTAAAGAACTCGGCGCGGAAGCGGAGATTCTGCCGTTCGCCCAGCTTGAACGTCTTGCCCAGCGTGAAGTCGACATTCACCTGGTTCGGGCCATAAATGCAATTGCGTGGAGAGTCCCCAAAACCGGTAGTCCCGTCCGGACCGATGACGGGATCAGACACATAGGCTGCGGGATTGACCCAGTTCGCAATCTTGGTTGCCAGGTTGCCAGACTGCAAAGCGTTGGCGCAACTGAAGCCGGGAGCGAAAGTGGCGGTAGCAACCGGGTAGCTCGCCAGATTGTAGTTCGTTCCCCCCGCCCCATCCGCAATCGTAATGGGAGAACCCGACTCCGCAACGATCACGCTGTCGACCTCCCAGCCACCCAGCGCGTATCCCATGACATCATGACGGTTTGCCAGGAAAGGCAAGGCGTAATTGAGGCTGGTTACAAAGCGGTGGCGATGATCGAAGTCGGAAAGACCGCGCGAGTCGGCCGCATCGTTCTGATCGTTAACCCGCGTAAGAAAGGCTACGCTGGCGGTGGAGACGTCGTCGATCGACTTGGACCACGTGTACGCGCTTTGATAATACAGCCCCTTGGAAAAGCGGTGCGAAACGGTGGCCTGCAAACTGCTGTAGTGGGAGTCGGAGTTGGGGTAGAACGCCTCAAAGGCAGAAGGATTAATTCCGGCGAAAGGAGTTCGCGCCGTGGAATTGGCAATCGTATTCTGAGTGATTGTGTACGTTAATCCTTGGTTCGCGGGTATGTTGCAAGCGGTGGTGGCGTTGCCGCAGGTCACGGTGATAGGGTTGGAAGCGCTGGCCAAGGCCGGTTGGTCAGGATCGAAAGTCGAGCGCAGATGCGTGCCTTTGGTGCCCACGTATCCGAGTTCGAGGACCCAATTTCCGCCCAACTGGCGTTGCATCGTCAAATTCCACTGCTGCGTGGTGGGCACAATCCAGTGCAGGGGAGTAGCAAGACCAAAGAAACCGGCGGCGGTGCCGGAGAATGATGCAGCCTGGGTCGGGTCTGCGGTGGGTTGTCCAGCGGTGGGTCCGGAAGCGACCGTGAAGCCTTGAAAAAAGGAGGGCGTCGGCACCAAGGTCGTTATCTTACCCAGCGGTGGCAGCCCGGATAGGAGGCTGCCGAAGTGCCCGGGCGCGTTGCTGGTCACGAATATCGGGTAAAACGGCGGTGAAAACGACAAGTTGTCGACCGCGCCAATATCTTCCCGGACGCTATAGATGCCGTAGCCGGCGCGAATTACTGTGTCATGCTTTCCCGCCACGTCATAGGCGAAGCCGATGCGCGGCTCGGGCACCGTTGAGTACTCATTATTCAGGGCAGCACGGTTCAGCGTGCCGGTGAAACCCGAAATGCCGTACTGCTTCACACAGCTTGGATACACAAATGCATCGCCGATCGTATTGGCGTTATTAGGAATTGTGTTGCCCAAACGGCAGAGATTGTCTTCCGCGGCACCTACCCACTCCGTGCGCAGCCCCAGGTTCAGGGTCAAGTTTGGCCTGATCCGGTAATCGTCTTGGGCGAAAGCGCCAAAGGCGGGAATGTGGTAATCGTGATTCTGCGCACCGCTGCCTCCTTCCCCAAAAGTTGGCTCGCCCAACAGGAAGTTCTGCCAATAGTTGAGGGCAGTGTCCCCCCCAGGGGTAAAGAACACCAGACCATTGTCCAGCACAGGGAGACTGCGCCGAATGGAAGTGCGATCGACTTCCCCGCCGAAACGCAGCGAGTGGTGTCCGTGCGTCCAGCTGACCGTATCGAGGTAGACGAGAGCGTCCGCTAATGCGGATTGCAGTTGGTTCGGGAAAGGTCCAATTTGCAAACCACTGCTGAACTGCAGCCTGTACATGTCAGGTGCACCCGATCCATTGTTGATGCCAAGGGCGGCCGGCGAAGCGCTGGGGATAGCAACGTTCTGCAGCGAGTCGCTGATCACGTTCACGCCGAATCGAAACTCGTTGATCAGGTTATTGCTGAAGGTGTGAGTCTCTGCCATGCTGCCGAACCGTCCTCTGAGCGGGATGTCGAGAGGGAAGTTCAGGTTAGTGGCGGCAGCCGGGTAGCCCGTCTGCACCTGCAAGTTATCCGCGCCGAACGGTTCGTAGGTTTCCGAATCTGACCAGAAGAACCGTTCGGAGAGGCGATCCTTGCCGTTGTTGAAATCGCGGTCCCAGTTCGCCGTGAATTGATCATCCCTATAGCGGCCCGGAACGCTGAGAGTAAGTGAGCCCGTATTGGGCTGACCAGTGGCGGGGTTAGTGCCGGGCGTGCCGGCAACGCTGGGAATCAAGAAGCCACCAGGACCGAACTGACTGCCCGGGGCGTTCAGCAAGTTATAGGCTACTGGATCGAATCCGCAGTCGGCAGTTAAGCCAGTAACGGTTGAGGGCACGGGCCCGTTTGGGAAGAAGTCGCTGATCAGGGCCGTGCAGTTGTTGCTGGAGCGGTCAGCCGGCAGCACCGGAACTGGCGCGTTGCTGATGTAGGTTCCCAGGGAGTCGCCGCTGCGCTGGCGCGTGCCCTCATAGTTCACGTAGAAGTATCCCAGCTTTGCCGTCTTGCCAACCGGGCCGCCGAGATCCCCCCCGAAAATGTTCTGCTTGAGATCAAAGGGCCCTAAGAAGTAGTCGCCGGCATCCAGTTTGGAGTTGCGGAAATACTCCCAAAGATCTCCATGGAAGTTGGAGGTACCGCTCTTTAGAATGGCGTTGATGTTGCCGCCGCCGTTACGCCCCTGCGTGGCGTCATAGAGGCTGGTGCTCACCTTGAACTCCTGAATGTCGTCGGGATTGGGGACGGGAGTATACGTAAGTTCTCCGAACGAGTAGTCGGAGGCCGAAACTCCCTCGATCAGATAGTTGTTGTTGTCTTCTCTTCCGCCGTTGACGTCGATACGCACATCGCCGCGTCCTAGCGCGGCGGCATTGTTCAAGTTGGCGGTGGCGCCCGCCGACAGGTCGAGCAACTGCTGGAAATTGCGTGTAGCCAGTGGAAGATCGGCGATCGTCTGTGCGCCCACCGATTGGCCCGTGGTGGCATCCGTGGTGTTGACCTGCTCCACCTGCGATTGCACTTCGACCACTTCTTTCACCGTGCTCACTTTGACCACCGCGGTCATGCGCGTGGTTTCCGTGATGCGCACCACTACCCCGGGAAACTTGGTGTCGGGGAAGCCCGCCGCGTTCACTTCAACCGTGTAGGTTCCTACGGGCAACAGTGTGGCCGTGAACAGCCCGGATGAATCGGTCGTGAGCTGCCGCAGCACCTCGCCTGTGGCCTCGCTCTTGATGATTACCTTGGCGTTTGCGATGACGGCTCCCGACGCGTCTTGAGCCACTCCTTCAATGGCGCCCGTGGCTCCGCCTTGCGCAAACATCATTCCCGCCAACATCATTCCAGTGAGAACCACCAGGAAAAGACTCGATGCCATCAGCTTTCGAAACGAACTCATCTTGTCCTCCAATTGGACGATTGCCCGCACCCGCTCCTCGCCGCTCGATGAGCGGGCGATACTTATTCGTGTGGTGAGGCAACTCGCCGATATATCACGATTCTCCGTCGACTTTCAAGAAATTTGCGCGTCGATTCCGGACCGCGCACACGGCGAATTCGGCGCATCAGAATTATGGATAAGCAATTATGGATAAGCATCACAAAGCCTTGGTTTAGTTTTCCTTCGTGTCACTTCGTTCCCCGCGGTTGCGGCAATTGTTTTCGCCTCGCGAAGTTGGCCTCGGTTTTTTCGAGGGACACGACGACTTCCTCGGATGGACTCCCGATGAGACGCCCGCACGCTGACAGTTGGAGAAGCCAAAAACAATTTGGAGTTAGTCTTCGACTGCCTGCGCCGTCATCTCCGACGGTTCGCCGCCGGCCGCGGCCTGGGCGACGATCAAGCGCCGCGCTTCCACTCGAATCTTCGGCAAATGCAGGGCGAACCAGCACGCCCCAAGCACACGATGCCAACCCACCAATGCGCTACCGTGCGGGGCGCCCCTAAACGCTCGGCCAGTGCGCCGCCGAGCAGCGCTCCAATTGGAGCCATGCCCATGAACATCATCGAGTACACGGCCATCACCCGCCCTCGCAGCGCGTCCGGCACCATCACCTGAATCAGCGTGTTCGAGCAAGCCATTTGCAGCATCATCGTGTAACCCACCGGCAGCAGCAGAAGCACTGAAATCCAGAAGGTGTGCGAGAGCGCAAACACTGCGAGACTGGCTCCGAATCCGGCGCAGCACCACGCCACCCACCGCCCCAAGCCTTTCACGCCCTCGCGAAACGCCAGAGTCAGCGCGCCCAGCAGCGCTCCCACGCCGGTAGCACCCATCAGGATGCCCAACCCCTGGGCCCCGCCGTGCAGAATCTGGTCGGCAAAAATCGGCATCAGCACCACATAAGGCATGCCCACCAGGCTCACCAGCCCCAGCAGCAACAGCAGCGCCCGGATCGGCGCGGTGCGGTTGACGAAGCGGAATCCCTCCATCATGTGCTCCAGCGGCGACGCCATGGCCGCGCGGGCCGGGCTGTGCACCTTCATCAGCAGCAATCCAATGATCACCGCGATATAGCTCACCGCGTTGGCAAAGAAGCACCAGCCTTCGCCAATCTTCGCCACCAGAATCCCGGCGATTGCCGGACCAATCACGCGCGCGCCATTGAACATGGAAGAATTCAGCGCGATCGCGTTCATCAAGTCTTCCTTGCCCACCATATCCACCAGAAACGATTGCCGTCCGGGAATGTCGAACGCATTCACCACGCCCAGCAAACTCGCCAGCACAAACACATGCCAGACCTGAACTTTGTGGAACAGCGTGAGCGCCGCCAGAATGAAGGCCAGCAGCATCGACGCCGCTTGCGTCGCGATCACGATGTGGCGGCGGTTGAGGCGATCGGCCGTGATTCCGCCGAGCGGCGCAAACAGAAACACAGGGATCTGGCTGGCGAATCCTACCGATCCCAGCAGCAGAGCCGAACCGGTCAGCCGGTAGACCAGCCACGACTGCGCCACGCTCTGCATCCACGTGCCGATCAGGGAGATCAGTTGTCCGCTGAAGAAGAGTTGGAAGTTGCGGTGTCGCAGCGCCCGCCCCGCCACCTGCCAGCGCGATCCGCGCCGAGGCCGTTTCCGCACCGCTCACCGCCGCGTTTTCCTGGATTGGGATTCTCGACTCAGGCACTGTCGTTTCTTTGGATGATGTCACCCGCTCCTCCGATTACTATAACTTGCATGTTCTCCGCGCATGCCGGTAAGGCAGTTTTCCACAGACGGGGCAAGACTTGTGCCCTGCTCGATACCAAGCAACTGCAAAACCGCTTTCCCACCGACTCCCTTCCCTGCTTTACACGCGCACCAAGTTTTGTCTTCCCAGACCGGGCCGGACTGCGCTACAGTTGCACTTGCAGTTGCGCCTTCCCGGGCGATTCCCTAAGGAAGTGACACGACCATGACTGCTCCTTCGGTTGGTGTTGAACGCCGCATTGGACAACGCTTCGCTTTTAATCTTCCAGTCTGCCTGCGTGACGTTGCGACTGCCGCCGAAGGACTCGGCTTCACGCAGGACCTCAGTTCCCGCGGAGCTTTTCTCTTCACCGACATGGCGTTCAGCGAAGGCGCAGAAATCGAACTCACGTTAAAGATGCCCTCCGAGATCACTCTCGGCGAAAACATGCGCGTCCGTTGCCGGGGCCGCGTTTTGCGCATCGTCAAGCCCGCGGACCATGGCTGGAAGCCCGCAGCCTCGGCCGAAACCAGACTTGCCGAGGCCAAGTCTGCCGAGACCAAGATCGGCGTGGCCGTCTGCTTGAAGGGCTACGAATATCTTCCCGAAACGGAAGACAGTTCCGCCGACTTCCGCCGCATTTCGGCCCTGCACAGCCCCAGCGAGACTGAGCGTCCCGCCACGCCTGCGCCCGCGAATCCGCGCGCCGCGGCCCACTAGCACTGGCCTACGCCGGAGAGGCCCGTTCTGGGTCTGGCGCCTGCTACATTTGTTCCATGTACTTCTCAGTGCTTTTCAATCTTCCCAGCTTGGCTTAGAATGTTGGTCAACAGTGCGGCTTGGTTTGGGAGTATTCCTGCTGTGCGCCTCACACTGAGTTTCATGACCTTGCAGATCGCTGCGCTTAGGTCTCGGCGCGAGTCGCGTACACCCATGCTCCCGAGTAGTTACCTAGGTCACTTGGCGAAGAGTACTTTCTCTTTCTAACATGCAAACACCGAGAGAAATCAGCGAGAACCGCGCTATGCATGGGATCGCCGTCGCCCTCTTGACCGAGGACCAGGAACATTTATCCGAGTTGCAGAACCGCCTGGAGGCTACGCGCCTGGCCCGGGTCGTGTTCAGCAACGTCGGCTTTCCCACTGGACCCACCCACTCCATCTTGCGCCAGATTCAGGATCTACGCGCCGAGGTGGTCGTCGTTGATATCTCTGCCGGGAATCCTCAGCGCCGCCATCAAAGCCATCGAACTGCTTCAAGCCAACACCTTGCAGCTCGCCATTTTCGCCAACGGCACCATGCAGCAGCCCACCACCATCGTTGCCAGCATGCGCGCCGGAGCCGGGGAATATCTGGATGACAGTGCCGGCACGGAGGCTCTGCTCGAAGCCCTGACGCGTTTTAGTTCCAACCGCACCCGAACTCGCGGCGGCGCCGGCAAGGCCCGCATTTTTACTTTCCTCAGCGCCAAAGGAGGCGCCGGCGCCACCACCGCCGCCGTCAACACCGCCGTCGCTCTGCAGCAAGCCCACGGCAGCGTGGTTTTGGTGGACTTTGCGCCCGTCGGCCACGCCCAACTCCATCTCAATCTGCGTCCCAGTTTCGGAGTCCCCGACGCGCTCGCAGAACCTGCACCGCCTCGACGTTTCGCTGCTCGATGGCCTGATGACCACGGCTAAAGACGGCTTGCATCTTCTCGCCGGCCCGCAAGCAGCCTTATCCATCCATGCCTACGCCGGCGGAATTGGCCCGCCTGTTCGACCTGCTGGTCAATCACTATCGCTACGTGGTCGTCGACGCTTCCAGCCGCCTTGATTCCACCACTCGCCTGCTCTCCGACCTTTCGAACGCGGTGCTCATGGTGGCTCAAACCGACGTGGTCTCGCTGTGGAGCGCCGGCCGCATCCATGCCTTCCTCGAAGAAGGCACGGGCCGTAACCGGCTGCGCATGGTTCTGAATCGCTACAAGAAAATTCCCGGCTTCACCGACGAAGACGTCGAACATGCCACGCGCTGTAAGGTGTTGTGGAAAGTTCCCAACGCGTTTCAGGCAGTCTCGCCCGCCATCGATCACGGTACGCCAGTGGTTCTGCAGGAAGGTCACGAAGTGAGCCGCTCGTTCCGCGCCCTGGCAGCGGCGTTGGCCGAAGCCGCTTCCACTCCCGAAGGCGGACTCGATCTGGTCTATGCCCAAGAAAAGGCCGACGTCAAACCGAAGTCTCCCGGCCGCTTGGTCATCACTCCCGCCCGCGCCGGCCATTCCAGCTAGTCCCGAGCTGCGAGTACCGAGTAGCGAGGAAAACCGCAGTCGCCCACACAGATTGCCCATAGAGCAGAACGCCCGGATTTTGCTCGGTACCCGCGCGACTTGGTACTGATTTCACGGCAACTGGATACGCACGAGGTTCGATTCGCGCTCGGCCGATCCGACGAAAGTAGCCGTGACGCCTTGGGCTTCGAGCGTGACTTTGCCGTCGGTCTGGGAAACCTTTGGGGCAGCTAAGCCAGTGACAATCAATTTCCGCACTCCGTTGAAGAGTGGATGAGCACCTGCAGCTTCGGTCAATCCCGACCGCCCCAATACTTCGATCGCGCCGCTGCCATTGCCGAGCTTGAGCCAGCGGGTGTGCAGAACTTCCTTGTCGCCAAGGATCACCACATTCCACGGGTCGAAAGCCTGCGGCCACAGTGGCTCCTTGCCGGCGACGATTTCCAGACGTACTCCCGCGGCCGCGAGAAACTCCTGCTTGCGACGGCTGAGGCTGGCTGTGAAGTCGGCGATATCGCGCTGGGCGCGCGCCCGCGCCTCCTGGGTTTCCCCAGCAGTGAAGTCGCAACCTGCCCGATCGGTCACTTCCCGCAAACGGCCAGCGAGCAGTTCGTCCAAGGAAACCGGTGGGTCGCCTTCCAGCCGCGACTTCCACGTGGAATCTAGGCGGTCGAGCAGGAGGGCCAAAGCCTGCCCACTGGCGTAGGCGCGCTGGCGCACCTCTGCCTGGGCAGGAGGAAAATCCCCGGCGGTGAGCGCAGCCGGCTTGCCGATAGATTTGAACTCCACATACTGCGCCAGTCCTTCGCGTAATTCCACGCCCCGCTCGTAGGCTGCGGCAGTGGCGGGCAGACCGGCGAAACGTTTGCTGCGTAGGGCCAGAGCGGTCGCTGCCCAGCAGCTTGCATCTTTCTGGTTGGTTGCTCCTAAGGCCCGAACCAAGGCAATGCTCTCCAGCCGCCTCTCAGCCAGGAGTGCGGCGTCGTCCACCGGATAGGTGAACAAATCCATCTCGTTGCCACCCCACGCGGGATAGTGCCGGCCTTGAAAAACATGGAAAGTTTCGTGGACCAGCAGCGCCGCGACTTCATCCGCCGAGGAACCGTTGCCGGAAATATCCGCGGTGGCGGTGGGCACGCCGTTGACCAGCGTGCCCGTGTTGGCGCGCACGGTTTCATGCTGGCCAGGATACACATAAATACTCTGCAGTCCCGCAACGGGGCGGAACCCATCGGGTGGGGAGGGATGGTTCAGAAGATAGGTGCTGGCTCCGTCGAAAAACTCGACGGGCGTGGTCGCGGGCTTGAATCCCGGCCAAAGCTCTTGCGCGGCGACGCGGCGGAAAGCCCGGATAACCTCGATTGGATCAGCCCGCGTCGGCTGCTCGGCGGCCAGGGTCCGAGCCCATGCAAGAACGGCCAGCAACAGCCAGATGCGGCCTTGGCTCCGCGGGGTTGACTCTCGGTTTCGCGAACTCGTCACTTGGGCCACTAATTCCTCGCTGGCGAAGCCTCTGCTGGAAACATCTTGAACTCTACCTCGCTCGGGTGCGTCGTGACTTTCTTATCCGCGTCGGTGACGCTTTCGGCGAGCGTCCCTTTCAAGACGTAATACGCTTCATCTCCAGGATTTTTCCCCTCGCCTCGTTCCACTGTTCCCCTGAATTCGAACCACACCCCGTGCGCCGTTTCGGTGGTAAAGGTCAGCTTGTTGCCGTCGATCTTGCCGCTGCGGAAGTATTGATCGAGAAACGCTCCTTTGTCGCTTTCCCCATCCCCATAGCGCGAGACGAATCCGGTCACTCTGCTTTCTTCTTCCACCGTGATTTGGACGAACTCACCTTCTTGTAGGAAGCTGTACATCCCGGAATATTCCCGGCCGGCCTTCGCCTCATGGGCCGCCGCGGACGGCGGCTCGGCCGCTTTTGGAGCGGTTGCCTTCGATTCCTGCGCAGCCGAGGAAACGAATGTTGCTGCCGCGAAAGCCGGAACCACGAGAATGGCGCGCGACTTCTTCATGGGAATTCTCCTGCCGGCCTCAATCGTACTACCTTCCCAGGCGAGTACTGAGTTGCGAGTACGGAGTACCGAGACAACCCACAGGTACAGCGACAGATTGCCGGTAGCCACAACACCCCCGGATGTTTCTCGGTACTCGGTACTCGGTACTAATCCCGGCAGGACTCTATCCCACCATTGAAGCCCGTTTGCATCTAAGATAGAGCGATGCGCGAATCGGCGAGCCCAGGGCTCGAAGAGACCGAACTGCCGTTTTACGATCTGCGTTTGCTGGTTGAACCCGAACCTTGGACTCGCGTCTTCGTCCAGAACCTTCGCGGCCTCTTCCAGCGGCCCGAACTTAACTTGCTGAACCTTAAGTCCGCTCCCGCCGCTTTCTGGCCTGACGTTTTCGTTCAGCGCGGAGTTCCCTGGAATGGCTTCCTGGAGTCCGTCGCCTTTCACGTTCTCGCGCTCACCTTGATCTGGGTGGGATCGCGCTTGCTCGGCCTGCAGCCTTCAGCCGAGTCTCAGCCTGAGTTCAAGCACGCCGACATCGTCTTCTACACGCCCTCGGAATACCTGCCACCGCTCGACACTCGGCGCCCGGATTCCGCCCGCGCCCGCGAAGCCGATCCCGAATACTCGACTCAGCCCATTATTTCCGTGCCTCCGGAGGCCGACAACCGCTCACAAACCATCGTCACGCCGCCCAATATCCAGTTGCGGCGCGACGTGGCTTTGCCCAACGTCGTCGCATGGTCGGGAACGCCGCAGCTTCCGATCGGCCCCGCCCCAGCCATTCCAACGTCGGAGATCTCGCGCCTGGCGCCGCCGATGGAACGCTCCGTCATCGCGCCACCACCCGACGTGCACTCGGCAACGCAGAAAATCTTGCAGGCTCCGGAGCCGGCTGTCATAGCTCCGCCGCCCGCCGTGGAAGCCGGCTCTACGCGCCCCTTGGGCGATTTCAACATCGGACATACTGCAGTGATTGCGCCCGCTCCGCAGCTTTCGCTCAACGAACAGCGCGCGGTCCCGGGCAGAAGTTCCGCTGCTTTAAGCCCACGTTCGCCCCAGGTCATTGCGCCGCCGCCCTCGCTGGCCGCATCCGGACGCTCCCGCTCCGGCGGAGGCATGATCGCGCTCAACCTCCACCCCGCAGTGGGCGCGCCGCCTGATCCGCCTGCGGGCAATCGCCGGGGCAAGTTCGCCACCACGCCCGAAGGCCATCGAGGAGGCTCAGGAGCGCCCGGCGCAATCGCTCGGAACGGGAAAGAGAATGGAAGCGGATCAGGCAGAGAGGGCAGCGGCGATCTTCCCGCGGGACTATACGTTGGCAAAGCCTCGAACGCTCCCTCGCCGGTCGCAGGTGATCCCGCCTCAAAGAATGCGCCCTCCAACTCCGTAAATCCGAACCTGATTGCCAGCCTGCGCCCGCCGCGCGTGTCGGCGCGCATGCAACCGGAGGGCGAGGGCAAACTTTCCGACGAAGAGCGCGCCGTCTTCGGCAGCCGCAAGTTCTACTCGTTCAGCCTTAACATGCCCAACTTGAACTCCAACGGAGGCAGTTGGATCGTCCGCTTCGCCGCGCTCAAGCCGGATACGGGCTCTGGACATCCCTCCCTGGGGGACCCTTCCCCTGAAGATCTGTCTGCGCCCTCGGCCATGCGCAAAGTCGATCCCGCTTATCCGCAGGAACTGATGCGGCAGAACGTGGGCGGCACCGTCATCCTTTATGCCATCATCCACACCGACGGCAAGGTGGGCAACGTGCGCGTGCTGCGCAGCGTCGAGGAGCGCATCGATCGGTTTGCCAGCGATGCCATCGCCAAATGGCAGTTCCAACCTGCCATGAAGAACGGCGCCCCCGTGGACGTGGAAGCGACGTTCTCGATTCCATTCCGTCCGGCACGTGTGGGATCCAACTTCTGAAGGCAGTTCTTGGGTCCTAGGCGTTAGGTTAGGCTGCCGTTTTTTGCAGGCACAAGTGCGAGTTTTGTTTGCGCAGAAACCCTGGATCGTGCCGATCCCGGGCACGACCAAGTTGCATCGGCTCGACGAAAACATGGGAGCCGTTGACGTCCAACTTTCGCCCGACGATCTCCGCGAACTGGAGATCGCTGCCTCAAAGATCGCGGTACACGGTGCTCGGTACCCCGAAGAGCTGCAAAAATTGGTGGGCCGCTGAGCCGCCAGACAGGAATGAATGCCGGAGTTAGAGCTGGAGGGGGCTAGCCCGAGCCTTGCAGCGCCAAAACTGCGACCTGGGCCACGAGATCTGGGTCGGAGATGTGGCGCACATCCGTACCAGTTACGTGCGCAGGCAGAAAGTTCTCCGCCGTTTGAAGGCACGCTTTCATGATCGGCTCGACGTCCTCACGTCGTCCCATCCAAGCGTTCTAGGCCCCGCGCGGGCTGGCCTGGTCTTTTTCGCTGGCGTCGGCTACGGGCGGGCATTAAGCATTAGCGGCTTTCTTCTTTTCCAGCGAGGCATAGATTGCGGGGTCGGTGCAGACTTCGTAGTAGCTGCGGTTGGTCCAGCTCCGGACCGAGAAATCCTTGACATGGACTCGCGGCACGCGGCTCCGGCGCACTACGATTTTGCGAAAGATGTCGCGATCGACCGGCACGGTGGCGCTGAACAGTTCGTACTCCCCTTTCTCGGACGCCGCGATCGAAGGCGGCAGCTTTCCCGCCAGGGGCACGAGGGAAATTTCCTGCTCCAGCTTGCGGAATGCCGCTTCATTCATACGAATGCCGCCCAGGTTGTAGCTGAGGATGGAGTCTTCGGGACTCTCCGCCTCATCTTTAATGGGCTCGGCGTCCGCCGCCTCGAACACAAATACGTGGAACGGCCCGGCCTGCGATTCCATTACCCGGCGGGCGCGCTTGTTGCAGGAAGAAAGCCGGTCGCTCTCGTTCAGCGCTTCGGAGATCATGATCTGATGCTCGCCATCCATCAAGTACAGCGGCGCCGCCTCTTGCAGGGTGATGCCCACGCCCAGCTCCAGACCGGGCATGCCCGAACGCTGCATCAGTTCGTTGTAACCGCGCACGATCTCGATGATCTCGCGGGCCAGCACGCAGGCCCGGCTCACCGCCAGTTCGGGCTCGCCGGTACGCTCCAGGATCGCCAGGATGATGGCATCGCCCTCGAGAAAAACTTTCTGCGCTCCGTACTTGCCGAGCAGCTTGTTGACCGGATCATAAAAATTCAGACTGAAGTAAGACGCGGGATTCAGTCCCTTTTCCATCAAGGTGCGGGTGAGCCGCGTGGAGTCGCGCACGTCGGCCTTGAGCACCACGTGCCGCAGGACGCGTTCCTCTTCGGGCTGCTGCTCCTCGGGCAGAAGAAATTCGTAGAGCGTGCCATTGATGTGGGAAAGCTGGCGCAGTTTCTCGGTGCTCACCAGGTTCACCGAGTCGAGCGTGGCATTCAAAGTCTCCAGCCGCCGCAGATCGCGGTGATACTGAGAAAAATCCTGCAGGAAGCGCGCCGCCAGCTTGGCCCGCTCCGTTCCCCGGCAGCCCGCGACCTTTCCCACAGCGGCATAAAGACTGTTGGGCGAGAGCTTGCCATGCTCCTGAATCATGCGCTCCACGCGGTCGCATTCGGGACGCGAGATCAGGGCATTCTTCAATTGCTGCGGATTGATTCGCGGGGCGTACTCGCTGAGCAGCGGCACCGCGTGGTAGGAAGCGATTACGCACTCCATCACCTGCTGGTCTTCGAGCAGGCGCACCCACGTGGCCAGGCGATTCTGCTGGGCCACGCCCTCCACCGTGGAATCATCGGGCGTGCCGGTGCCCACCAGAGCCCGGGCGTTCCCCGGGGCGCACAGCCAGGCATCGATAATCTCGGCAGCGGTCTCGGCGCCGAACAGCGAACGTATAAAGCCCCACACGATGTCTTGCATGCGAGGATAGCGGTCGGGATCGCGATCCCAGTTGCCCAGCATCACGTAATGTTCCGCGCACAGGTAGTCGTCGCGGCCATCCTCGGAAAATGCCAGACGGTTCAGGAATAGGCCGTAGCTCGTGAGGCCGGCGCTGCCCGGCTCGCCAATCTTTTTTTCGCCAACTCGGGTTTCGCTGGCCTTGTTTTCTGCGGTCTTCGTTTCGCCGGTCTTGGCTTCTCCAAACAATGACCGGCGCATGCGGGCCAGCGTTTCTTTCTCGATCTCGCGCAGGGTTTCGAACAGATCCTGCCCGGTCTTGCGCAGGATGATCTTCTTGCGCACCTGGAAGGTGGCCACGCGCTCGCGATACTCCACTGCTTTACCCTGGTGCCGTATGCCTTCGTAACTCTTGAGCAGAACGCGGCAGCGCTCCAGCGTTTGCGCGAACTGCTGGTGCATCTCCGCGCGGAGAAACTTGGTGACGGCCAGGCGCGCCAGCAGGTCGACGGAGATGTTTTCTGCTTTCTTGGCGCGATTCAGCGCCGCCAGATGCAATTCGGCCAGCAGCAGTTTCCAGTCAGACTTTTCCGCAGGGTTGCGAGTGGAGCCGGCGGCAGCGTTTCTCATCCACAACGGTCCCTGGTTTTGCGGCGGAGCCTCGGCTGCGAGCATTCCTTCCAACTCGCCATAGCGCACGATCAACCGCATCACTTGCGCCCGCGCCGCCTCCACGAAGCGCGGACTCAGGACCACGTCGTGCCGCAGGTTGTCGACTCCGACCGCAAGCCCTTCGAGCGCAAACGACGGGGCAGCCGCAATCATCTCCGGCAGAGCCTGTCTGTCGGGCTCCTTGCCCAGACGAATGATGGGAAGTCGAGGCATCGTGAATGGCTCAGAACTCCTGGAAGCTACTGATTACACATGTACATATCCAGGCTAGCACGCGTCTCGCAGCGGCTAAAGTTACGGAGGTTATGGGGGTTATGGGGTGAAGCATGGTCTTGTTGGCCCCAGTTTTGGGTTGTCTCAAGATGGGTTGTCTCAAGATTGACTCTGTTCCCGTCTCCGCGTAGGCTTCCCGTCGCAGGGCGTGGGGTCGGAGTGCAATCCATGAGGAAGATACTGCGGGGCTCAATCTTGTGCCTATTGCTGGCTTGCGCCTGCGCCTTCTGGATTTTCTCGGCGATGCGGAAGGCCGCACTCTGGGGATCTCAGATATCCGCATACGAGAAGGCCGACCGGCTGAATCCGCCGAAAGCTGGGGTTATCGTGTTTACGGGAAGTTCCAGCATTCGCTTCTGGGACTCACTGGCCAACGACATGAAGCCTCTGGAGGTCATCAACCGCGGGTTTGGTGGTTCGCAGATCGCTCAGGTCAACCAATATGCCTCCAGAATCGTCCTTCCGTATCGGCCCCGTGCCGTGGTGCTTTATGCCGGGGACAACGATCTTTCCTGGCCGTCGTCGAAGACTCCAGAACAGGTGTTTGGGGACTTTAGGCAATTTGTGGAGATCATTCACACGCAACTGCCCGAAACCTGGATCTACTACATATCGATCAAGCCTTCGATCCGGCGGTGGAGTAATTGGGGCAAGTTCCAAAAAGCCAATGGTTTGATTGCGGACTACATTCGCACCCAACCACGAGTCCAGTTCATTGACGTGGATGCAGCCATGCTCGACGCGCAGGGTAAACCCCGCCGCGAACTGTTCCGATGGGATGGTCTGCATATGAATGCCAAGGGCTACGCGGTCTGGACCTCGATCATTAAACCCGTACTCCTAAACCGTTTCACCGGCGGCTAAGTCCCGCGACCGCGGGATTAATTCTTCGAGCTTCAACCAGCGCGAAAGTCGCGCACATCTTCTCCGGGCCTAAACACGGACGCGGGGGAAGTCTCTTGCGCCTCCGCCATTTTTCGGTTGACCTCGGCGAAGTCCGCCTTCACCCAGCCCACGCTGGAGATTTCAATCTCGCCGTCCGGCGTGATCCAGAACACGGTCGGGACGTTGGTCAAGCCGTAGGCGTTCGACACGGGATAGGTTTCCGTATCGTCGAGCAGCACGGGAAAGGTCACGCCAAACTCTTTGGTGAACGCGGCGGTCTCCTTTGGACTGTTCTGCGAAACACCGATCATCCTGACACCCTGGTGCCCATACGCCCGCTCCAGTCGCTCCAGAAACGGAAACGCATACTGGCACACGGGACACGACACCTTGAAGAACGCGAGCACTACGGGCCCCCGCGCTAGTTCCTCACCCAGCACGAAGCGCTTGCCATCCATTGCTTTCAGTTCAAAGTTGGGCGCCTTCGTGCCCGCAGTCAATGCCACCATCGGTCGTCCTCCGGTTCGTCTTTTCAAGATGCTTCGCAGCCAGCGCATCCGTGTCCTCGCCCTGACCTGTTTTATTCTAGATGATGCGGGCTGAGAACAGTGGCCGGTCGCCAGTTGCCGGTTACCAGCGTCGCATCGGTTTCCGCCTCAAAGCATTCCTGCCTTCCGCAGAATCTTTCGTGCCAGCCCCGTCAGTGCAACCTTGTCCAGGCGCTTGATCGGGACCCATTTGCCGAACTCGCGCGAGGACGCGGCGTCGCGCCATACTCGCACCGTGTAGTCCGTCCTCGTGACTGAATGCCGTAGTGTGAACGCCGGACCATCCTCCCATTCCCTGGCCATCTCCGGCAGCTCCCACATGCCCGCCATCAGCGACGCATCTCGCGCCCGCCGCACTAGAAAAACATCGCCATCGCGGAAATCGAGCGCGTAGTGAATCTCGCGCCTCTCCTGCCGCGCAGCTTTTCGGATCGGGGCCAACTCTCCGCGCGTCGCACACAATCCGACAACCGGACACGTCAAACATGCCGGCGCGCGCGGCGTGCATACTACAGCGCCCAATTCCATCATTGCCTGATTGAAGTCACCCGGCCGCTTCGCATCCAGCAGACGATTCGCCGCCGTCCACAGTTCTTCTCCAGCCAGCCGCTTCCCCTCTACTCGCTGCAAAACGCGCTCGACGTTCCCATCGACCACGGCAACCGGCACGTCAAAGGCGATACTGGAAATGGCCGCCGCGGTGTAGCGTCCGATCCCGGGCAACGTCCGCAGTCCTTCCTCACTCGCCGGAAACTTTCCGGCGCACTTGCGCACGATCACCTTTGCCGCCGCGTGCATCATGCGCGCTCGCCGGTAGTAACCGAGGCCGCTCCATGCCGCGAGCACGCTGGCCTCGCGCGCCGCCGCCAGCTTCTCGACCGTGGGAAAGCACCGCAGGAATTCCAAATAGTGCTCGATCACGGCCGCCACTCGTGTCTGCTGCAGCATAATCTCGGAAAGCCATACGCGGTAGGGATCGCGGCTCGCGCGCCAGGGCAAATCGCGGCGGTAAAGGTCATACCAGGCGAGGATGTTCTTCCGCAAACGGCGCTGCTGCGGAACCGAAAACAAGCTCTCAATGGATTGCCGCGTCTCCACGTTCCCCAGCTTACGCGAGAACGGGAGCAAGGAATGGATTTCTTGCGCGCACGGTGCCGTATCTGCGGCCATGTTCAAAATCTTCGGAGAGGAGTTCGGGCAAGCCGTAGTGCTCGGCATAGGCCCAAATGTGGGCGCCATACCACGGGAACTTGTACGCCGCCATTCCTAAGAGCGCGGTGCGAAACACTTTCTCGTTCGGATAAAGCACGGGAATTCAGTGAGCAAGTCTTCCGCCTGCCGCCACGCTCCTTCCCGGCTCAGGACCGCCCTCCGGCTGGTGGTTTCGTTACGACGTTGACGAATTCCACCAGGGCCTGATGCGGAAGGTGCAGGCGGTTCGCCGCCACCCCTGCCCGTAAGAGATCGCGAGCCATCGCACTCTTCGCCGGATCGCTGGGATCACACCAATTACACAAGGATATGGGTATCAACGAGGGAAGCCACGAGGCAGGCCCCGATCATCGTTGTAGAGGTCCTCGCCGGTCCAGCCCCGAGTTTCGCGAGGGACCCTGTTGCCTTGGTTCTTTTTCAATTCTTCCGCCTGCAACTCGTCGAGCCGTTTTGTGCCCGCGTCGAACAGCGCTAACCGCTCCTCCACGCTGAGCTGTTGACCGGCATTGGCTTTCGCCGCAACCAATTCCACGCGAATGCTCTCGCCTGCGGGAATCCACTCCAGCTCGTCGCCGGGACGGATGCCGTACTGGTCGGCAATCTTTCTGGGCACGGTCAACTGCAGCTTGGAGGTCACTTTGGGCATATCCTTAAACTTCATCCAGGATGGGATCCTTGCGGTTCAAGCTTTGACAACGGATTATCCTGAAGGCGCGGAACGACTGAGCCGACCTACATGCGCAAGATTGTTGAGCCACTCCTGTTCTTGGTTTCATTCTTTGGCTTGCTCGGGCTTCTGACCATGATCCCCATTGCGGTATGTGCTTCGGCAAGATTCATAAAACCTTGGACATGGGTGTCGCTGCTGTCGATTGTCACATTTTTTGTGCAAGGGGCTGGCTGCTTTTTGGACCGGGATGCTGAAGTCGATAGCTGTCCTGCCGCATATGGAAGTCAGACGGACTCACTACCCCGCTCTCGCCCGATCCGGCTACACTGTGGGCACAGCGTCCTTCATTCTGCGTTGCTCCCTCGTATCCCTCGCGCCATTGACCCCGTGCCGCCAACCACGAAATAATAGCCGAGCCTGGCATCCGCAACAGTCGCGTGAGTTCATTCACGCCCAGCAGCATCGAGGAGCATCATGAACGATTTCAACCGCAAGGTGGAAGACGCGTCGGCGCGCGTCAGCAAGACCGTCGCCGAGGCCGCCGAACGCATCGAGAAAGAGATTCCCGAGTTCATCAAATACCTCAACGACGAGGTTGTGCCCGCCGTGCGCCAGCACTCGACCAAGGCTCTGCGCACCGCCAGCGAAAAGCTCACCGAACTGGCCGACTACATGGAGCAGCAAAAAGCTTCGCGCAAGTGAAGCTGTGCCGCGCGGCCTTCGCCCAGTGCGCCGTGATTCTGATTCTGCTTACGATCGCGCTGTTCCTACTCAGCGGCTGCGGCCATCCCAAGCAGACCCCGGTGAATGTGCCGCTGCCGCCAGAGCCTTCGTCGACCGAATCGACAGCCGCGTCGCATTCCGGCAGCGCGAGGAGTAACCGTCTGCCGGGCGCCGAAAGCGGTAAGGAAGCAAACGATGCCGACCTCGCCGAGCCCACGATTCCCGCCAGTGCCAAGCCGCTGGCTACGGAAACTGGCCGGGCGAGCTGGTACGGTCCGCCGTATCACAACCGGCGCGGATCGAATGGCGAAGTCTACAACATGCATGCCATGACAGCCGCGCATCGCACGCTGCCGCTGGGCTCGATCGTGCGCGTCACTAATCTGAAGACCGGCCATACGGCGTTGGTGCGCATTACCGACCGCGGGCCGTTCATTCCCGGCCGTATTCTCGATTTATCGCTGGCCGCCGCACGCAAGCTTGACGTTTACTTGCCGGGTGTCGCCGAGGTGAGAGTGGAAGTGATGCAGGCCCCGGCATCACTCGAGACCGGTGGAAAGTGGGCGGTGCAGATTGGCGGCTTCCCCGACGAACAAGGAGCTACGAAGCTCGCCGATCACCTTACCCGCCTCTACCGCACAGCCAAGGTGGTGCGCTTCAACAGTCCCGTGGGCGACTGGTGGGTGCGAGTGCGCGTCCTTGACGACGACCGCGAGCGGGCCCAGCGACTCGCTGCCGAAACAACAACGCCGGAGGGCGCGGTCTTTCTGGTAAGACTGGACTAAAGTGCAGTGGTTCAGCCCCGCTGACAATCCCCGGCTCAAGTGTTATCGTTTCCGCGATGGTTGAACGAGCCTGGTAACCAAACAATGACTGACCCCAGCAGCAACTGCCTTTTCTGCCGCATTCTCCGCGGCGAGATTCCCGCGAAGAAAGTCTACGAGGACGAACATGTCTTTGCCTTTGAAGACATCAACCCGAAGGCTCCCACGCACGTGCTAGTCATCCCAAAGAAGCATTTTGCTGGATTGAAAGAAGCGCAGGCTGACGACGCCGAAGTGATCGGCCGCTGTCATCTGGTGGCGGCCGAGATTGCGCGCCAACGGAACATCGAGCAGGGATACCGCACGGTGCTCAACGTGGGCCCGGGTTCGGGGCAGTCTGTCTTTCATCTCCACGTCCACCTGTTGGGAGGGCGTTCGCTGAGCTGGCCTCCGGGGTGAGGAGCAGTTCTCAGTTCGCAGTTTCCGGTATCCAGATGCTGCTCTCGGCTCTCCATTCGGGGGGCTTGGCCACACTTTCTCCCGTAAACACAATGTAATTACAGATCAGGCTTCCATGCGACTCGAACTCACCCGCATCGGCAACTCACGCGGTATTCGCATTCCCAAGCCGCTCATCGCGCAGTGCGGTTTGGGCGACGTCGTGGATGTCCGCTTAACTGAGGAAGGCCTTCGCTGCGTCACCTGCGGCGAAGCTGGAGATGTTGCTCGATTCAGCATCGCCAAATGCGTCTGATGCCGAGGATCGGAAATGGTGAGCTATCCTCGGCAGGACGAAGTGTGGCTCATCGCCCTCCTCGACCCGTCGCAGGGCTCAGAAATCAAGAAGACCCGCCCTTGCCTGGTTATCTCCCCTGACGAGATGAATGAACCGCTGCAGACTGTGCTGGTAGCGCCGATGACGACGCCGCTCCGCCGCTATCCCACGCGTGTTAATTAACCTCAGCTTTCGAAGCAAAACGGGGCAAGTCGGCCTAGATCAGTTGCGGGCGGTCGATCGTCAGCGTCTGGTCCGCAGGCTCGGCGCGGTTTCGACTAAGACCGCACATGAGGTTTCGAGCGTGCTGGTGGAGATGGTCGTTCGCGGATCCAGACATCGTGCTCAGGGCACGGCCTTTTCGTCTACTGTACCGTCGGATTCTCGTCTTCCGGCGCTCCGTGACGGCGCAGCAATTGGGGAAGGTTCTGGGAGAAGGCGGAACGAGGCAGAACCATGTCGCATCCCACTTCATGCGCCTTCTGCTTTAGATCGCCTTGCACGTGGGAGAGAAATCCGATGATCGAGGTTCCCTTCTTGAGCTTCGCCTTCAGCTTCGGGATGAGCGTCAGCGGCTTGGCATTGGCGTTGTTGAGGTCGAAGATGATCAGCGATGGTTTCTCTTCGCCGTTCTGCTGCATCCGTTCGGCCAAGTCTTTGTCGTTCTTGGCGAACTCAACCTTGACGTTGAGTTTGCGCGCCGTCTCTTGAATCTTGGCCGCGAAGAACAGGTCGTCGACGAAGGCAAAGATGCGCGAGTTGGAATCCTCACGCAATGCGGGCAAAGGTTCGGGATCGACAGGCGCAAAGGGCGCAGCGAAGCCGGGACGAGGGCCCCGACGCGCGCCTTGGCCGTTGCCGTTACCCGACAAGGCGGCGCGATAGCTGTGATCCATGGGCGCGGTGTAGATGCCGTCCTGATTGTGGCGCGACTGGCTGGGGCCGGCGGAACGGTGCCCGCGAGCATTGTTAGGGCGGCGTCCGCGACGCCGTCGGCCTCTGCCTCCGCTACCGGAGGGTCTTCCTGGTCCTGCGTTCATAGTCCTCTCAAAGCTGCTGGGCCGGGTAGTTGACCCGGTGTAGGGTTCGAAAATTCCACGCTTTCAGGTTCCCCATTTGGTTGCGGCAGACTCTTACAACGTTGGCGCACAGCCACTTTCTCGCGGGGGGTCTATCCACTTGCTCGGTCACACCACTCAGTCACATCCTTCAACCATCTCTCGCGACCGCGTTCGGGGAACATGGCCAAATCTCCATGCGGGATTGCGGGTTGGACCGGACGCAATCGTGAACGCAATCGTGATCGACCGCTTTCTGAAGCAAACTCGTACTGGCGAAAAAAACTTCTAAATTTTGCGTATTCGGTTATCCGTTATCGGAGTCCGTCGCGCCGCCGGGAACGGCCTGGGGCGCGGAAGGCCTACGCGGGAACGAGGCCAATGAGACAACCTAATGGTACTCGCCCCGGTGCAGGCGCGCAAGGGGCAAAATGGTAGCATTTTTGCACAGGAGGTCATGACTGTCCGGCTTCGGGTTTTTGCTTCCCGGCTTCGGGTTTTTGCTTCCCGGCTTCGGGTTTTTGCTTCCCGGCTTCGGGTTTCGGCTTCCGGCTTTCTGGATTCAGCAAGGCGCAAGCGCTCCGTGCGGATGCGGAGCGCTGCCTTTATAGAACACTCAGTTCGCCACGAGCTTAAACGTAAGGGGCGCATTCGAGTTGCTGACCGGGTTGGCACCGCCGGTCGTGGCGGTGATTGTCACCGTGTAGTTTCCGGTCGGCGTTCCGGGATTTGTTGGGCTGGTGTTGGTTCCGCCCCCGCCGCCGCAAGAGCCCAGCCACAGTGTGGAGAAGCCGAGAACCACAATCAGGCTGAGCAGGCGCAGGCCCCGCGCGCGCGATCCGGCCACAAAGACAACTCCGAACAAACCGGGAAGCAGCAGGGCGTAGAAGAAGCGGCTGCCGCCCAGCGGAGGACGCAGTTGGGTTGTCGGAGCCGTGGTCACCAGGGTGACCGTCACCGCAGTGGCATTGGTGGGTTGGCCGTTCCCCGGACTGATCTGACACGAAATTTCCGCCGTAGCCAAACTCGGGCTCCCGGCGCACGTATAGGTGAGCGGCAAGGCGGTGGTGGCACCCGCACCGCTGCCCACGATGAACCCGTTTGTGCCGTTGACTGTGATCGAGACCGCCTCGGTTCCGCCCACAGTCACGGGGAATGTGCTGGCGTCGCTGCTTGTCGTGAGGGTGAAGCTCTCGTTGGTCTGAGTGACGGTCAGGCTGACGGTTGTGGTGGTGTTCGGCGAGTTAGTGGGGGTAATCGTGATCGTTGTCGGGCCCGACGGCGTCATGTTCGGCAGCGTAGAGATCGTCAAGGTGACGGGCGGCGCATCGGTTGCGCCCGTGAAGGTAACGCTCGGCGGGCTGAAGCTGCAGGTCGCACCCGTAGGCAGACCCGTGCAGCTGCTGGGACTGAAGTTGACGACCATCCCGGTAGAGCCGCTCACCGGGGAGATGGTTAAGACGACCGATGCCGATTGTCCCCCGGATACAGGGCTGGGAGCCAGGGTACCCGCCGAGAGTTGGAAATCCGGCACCAGCGTCGCTTGCCACGCAATGGCCAGCTTGTCGGCATCGACGGAGCCGAGGCCGGTAACGAGGTTATAGCCGGTGGTTGCGTCGGCGCTGGAAGCTTCGAAGCCGAGGATACCGTTGGACGGGCATATCACGTCGGCGGGCTGGCCCGAGGGCGTACCCACCTGGCAGTAAACATCGTTCTCCCCGCTGGTGATTGGATGAAAGGCTCCAGGGGAGGAAGCCGCCAGGCTGTAAAGCGTCGGATTGATGTTGCCCAGGCCACTGGTCCGGAGATACTGATTGAGCAGGGTGACGATACCGGCGAAAATCGGAGATGAGGCCGATGTGCCGCCCACGAGGGAGAAATAAGTATCGATCGCAATCGCAATGCTGCTGACACAAGTACTGGAGGTGCTGGTGTTGCCCGTGACCCATTGGTCTTGCGGCGTGCAGAAGACGTAACCGGGATAGTTCGGGGACGCTAGGAGCGAGATGTCCGGCACGAAGCGGTAGGTGCTCTGCGGGCTCGTCAAACCGGAAATCGTTATCGCCTGCTGCCACGTAGGCCGGGGGAAGCCTGCGTCGCAGATGTCTCCGGTCTCGGTAATACAGTTGCTCACGCCGCCCGAGCCGGCAGAAATCCAGATGTCTTCCTGCGCCGTCTCGGCGGACGTGAGATCGACCCAACCGCTCACAGCGGGAGGACCTCCGTCGGTACAGAACGTATTGCTGGGATCGCTTTGGCAGGACTGGGCAAATGCCACATCGTCGTTCCAGGAAACCTCCTGCCCCTCCAACGTAGCGAGCGCCGATCCGCCGTAGTTGCCGTTGCTCGCGCTCCAGTAGATGCCGGTGTAGTCACCGGCAGGGATGGATGTGCCGCCAACGCCGGTGACCTCCGGGCTGCTGGCGGGATAGGTCACGGCCAGTCCGCCGACCGCCGGACTAAAAGGCGGTTTAGTAGCGTTGTTGGGCGGGCCGCCGTCACAGGCGGCAGCACCGGAGTCGCCGGCGGCGTTCATGATCGTGATGCCCTCCGAATTGCCCTGCTGAAGCTCGGTTTCCAGTGACTCGGACTCGGCCTCGCAGAGGCCATAACTCATACTGATGACAGGCGCGATCTTTTTTTCGATGGCGTAGGCCAGGGCGTTGTTGACGCCGCCGTTGTTGGTGTATTCGGTGCAGCCGGAATTAAACGTGGCCGGAGCATTGACGAAGATAATTTGCGCATTCCGCGCGATGGCTCCGGACCACTCGATGTCGAGATCCGCCTCTGGTAAGTCGCCGCATGTGCTGGGTGTGCCCGGATCGGAAATGCCCGCGACCACCACGTATTGAAAATTAGGGGAGTCGCAGGCCGTAACGATGCCGCTCGCATTGGTCGTGCAGCCAGTAATCTCGTTAAGCCCAAAACCGGAGCGGAAGTCGTTGATGTCGGCAAGATAAATGTCGGTCTGGCCTATGATGGCAAGTTTCTGACCGGTGCCGTCGATGGCGGGTGACGCGTTGTAGAGGGGGTTGAGATCGTAGATGGTGGCAATATCGCCGGGGGCTAAGAAGTAGTCGGTCTGGGCGTCGATGGTAGTCGTGTAACTGGGATGGGGGCCGGGACTTTTGCCGCCACTAGCCGGACGAACGTACATTGGTTTCGGGAGGAAATCACTGAGGCCGCGAACCCCGGTGACGACGCCGCTCAATGCGGCCGGCACCGAAAGCGGAATCGAGTTGGCAATGTGCTTTTCACCGTTGACATCGTAGCGGTGGATTTCGGTTCCAAAAGAGCTCTGGATCTGCGCCGCTGTGCCACTGAAGATCACGGAGTTGCGCCCGCGGGGGACGCTCAAAGGCGTGAAACCTTGAGAGGTGAGCCAGGCGGTGATCTTGTTAAGGTCGTTTTGGCTCAAGCCGAAACGGTCCGCATATTGCTCGGGAGTTAGCCACTTGTGGTAGTTAGACGAAGAACGATTCTGTTGCTGCGCGAGAAGCTGGTCGAGGGCGATTTGCTGAGCCGGCGAAGGGGCGATGACAAGAGTGACATAGCCGAACTGGAACGAGGGCTGAATCGGGCCCTGGTCGTATTGCGGCTTCGCATTGCGGTTGACATGGCCGGGCAGAGTGACCATTTGGCTGGAGTTGATGGGTCCGGTGATGCGATCGGGCTGCGCGGCGAAGCCCAGCGATGAGGCTAGAAGGGGTAAAAGAAACTTCCAAAATCGCATGAAACACTCCGTCTGGGGGGGTGCCGCTGTTCCTTTAGCTTATACGGCTTTATTGCAGTCTGATCAAGTTTTAAGGAGGAGGGTTGTACGGCGTTACCAAAGTTACAAAGTCGCTTGGGGCGGCGAAGGCGAAGATGGTATTTGGATCCCATTCCGAGCAAGTTGGGATGGAGTTTGGCGTATCCGTGTTCTTGCGCCCAGAGGTTGAGCGGGACGGAGGCAAGATCGTCGACGAGGGGCTCGGCGAGCCCGTTCTTGGTGAGGTCGATGGACTTGACGTAGGTCTGGCAGGTGTCGCAGCACTCGACGCGGATGTAGGGGAAGGCATCGGCGGTGTAAACCGGAACGTTTGGCATGGTCTTGCTGGCCGCATCCCGGGACAGACGAGGCGGCGGAACTCCCATTCGGCGAGGCAGAAACCGCAGAACCGGCTACGGGCCGCCATCGCCCTGCTGGCGGAGAACGCCGAGCCCGGGCTTGCGATTGCAGAACGGGCACAGGGCATGGGTGTAGCCGTCAAGCTGCAGGTGAGCGTGCGAACGCTCGAATTCCGCGTAGGGCTGCAGGAAGGCGAAGGCTAGGAATTCTTCGGGATCAGACGGCGGCTCGCCGGTAGCGGGCCAGCAGGCATTCAGCAGATAGGACCAGGAATCGGAAGACTCCCGGCGCAGACCGTGCGCGACCTGGGCGGGCCGTGCCGGGCCCTTCTCTTCGACAACGCTGAGAAATTGCGGGACGCTGGCAAAAACTTCGGGCAACTCCAGTGGGGCAGACAGAGAGACTGAAATCCTGTTTCCCGAGACGCGTTCGATGCGCTGGTAGAGCCCTTCCTGGAAGCGCGGTGTGGACGTAGAAACGAAGGATCTCCGCGGCGAAGGGATGCTGGGCGGCGAGGGGTTCGGCGCGCCCTATGCGCTGCTGCCAGGGAGTAATAGCCACGGGGCGATTATGGGGCTTCGACTCGGCGGCAGGCAACTGCTAAAGAGCTTTCACCACAAAGGCACAGATGGCATGGTGGAGCGCATACCGTCTATCTATACAGTCTCCCCAGCATTGACTGTGGCGCCGGGGTCGCATTATAGTTTGAGGCAATTTGGGGTGCTGTCCATTCGGCTGGTGATCGAAATAGTCGGAGGATGCAATGGAATGCTCCCGTAGAACCTTCCTCAGAGGCGCGCTCGTTGGTGGAGCGGGTTTCTCTCTCCTGGGATTTGATCTGACTCCCGCGCGCGATCTTCAATTCTTTCAATGGCGCACCGGCTCTGGTACGAGCAGGTCACGAAGGGCAGTGCAACGGAAAAATAACCGGCACGATCCGCGCACAACCCAAGCTCGCCTAGCATAATTCGCTGAACCCGGAGTTCGAATTCGGAATTCCAGCCTGGAAGGGGAACCCTATGTCGAAGAAAGTAGCAGATCTCTTGTGGGAGATGCTTGCCAACGCCGGAGTCAAACGCTGTTATGGCATCGTTGGTGACGCTCTCAATCCGGTCATCGACGGGCTGCGCCGCAACGGAAAGATCGAGTTCATTCATGTCCGCCACGAAGAGTACGGCGTTTTTGCCGCCGTCGCAGAAGCCTACTTTACCGGTGACCCGGTGGCGGTTTGCGGTACCGCTGGCCCCGGTGTCGTCCACCTGTTCAATGGGCTCATGGACGCGCGCAAGGAGGGCGCACCGATCATCGCCATTGCTGGCGATGTGGAGACGAGCTTGATCGACACGGAAGCGCTGGAAGAACTCAATCCTTACAAGTTCTTCGAGGCCGCATCTCTTTACACCGGGCGGCTTGTCAATCCTGAGCAGGCGCGGTCGATCATCAATACTGCGATTCTCACGGCCCTCCTGGAAAAAGGACCTACGGTAATTTCGATTCCGGGCGACATCGCGTCGTCGGATGTAGCCGACCGCTCTAGCGAGATCACACTCCCTAACCCGCCCATCCTTCGCCCTTCCGACGCCGACCTGAATCAACTTGTGCAGATGATCGACCGTGCGAAAACGATAGCGATCTTCGGAGGCGATGGCTGCCGGGATGCCCGCGACGAAGTGGTTGAACTGGCGGACAGACTGAAGGCGCCTGTGGGTTATTCGTTCCGCGGCAAGCAATGGTTGGAACACGACAATCCGAATGCCGTGGGCATGACCGGCCTGCTCGGTTACGGCGGAGCCTACGGGGCTATTCATGAGGCCGAACTTCTACTGCTGCTCGGCACTGACTTTCCCTTCACAGAATTCCTGCCCGGCCATCGCGTCAAGAAAGTCCAGATCGACAAAGACCCCAAACACATCGGCCGCCGGACAGCCGTTGACCTCGGGCTTGTCGGAGACATCAAGGCAACCGTCACGGCGTTGCTGAAGAGCGTCCGTGACAAGACCGACGACAGCTTTCTCAACAAACATGTCGCGGACACGAGTTCTTTCCACGATCTTTTGCAGCACTATGTCGAGAAGGGGCCCGAGATCAAGCCCATACGTCCGGAGTTCCTGTCGGCGACGCTGAGCGATCTCGCTTCCGACGATGCGATGTTTTTCGCCGACACGGGCACGGCATGCATATGGATGGCGAGGCATATCCAGGGCGGCAGAAATCGCAGGCTTTTCGGCTCGTTTTCATGGGCGTCCATGGCGAATGCGGCGCCTAATGCGTTTGGCGCGCAGTTGGCATACCCAGGCCGGCAAACCATCGCCCTGACCGGCGACGGGGGCTTTACGATGCTCGCCCTGGGCGACCTATTGACCCAGGTGGAACGAAAGACTCCGGTGGTTCAGATCATCCTCAACAACGGATCGCTCGACTTCGTCAATATCGAGCAGCAAGAGGCCGGCATAATTCCGTTCGGGGTGGAGTTCAAGAACCCCAATTTCGCCAAGGTCGCCGAGGCCATGGGCGCAAAGGGCATCCGCATCGAAGAGCCCGGAGACGTTCGGGATGGACTTGCTGAAGCGCTTGCGCACAAGGGCGGCCCGGTTGTCGTCGATGCAGTAGTCGATCCTTTCGCCCTATCGCTCCCGTCGCATGTTCCTTTCCACACCGCCAAGGGCTTTACTCTCAGCATGGCCAAACAGGTATGGAGCGGGAAGATGGACGACGTGATCAAGACGATCGAACGCAACGTCAGGCTGGTCTGAGCAAGTCTGGCGGGGCCTTGCATTCTGCCAAGCCATGACCGACACGGAAAACAACCGTAGCCGATCCGGCAGCGATGGTGGCACCCCAGATCGTCTCGCAAATCGAAGACGCTCCGGCACGCGGTATTTTGCCGAACATCAGTCTGCATCTCGCGGGCGAATCCCAGCTCTTCCACCTCGACGCGCAGCCGATGGAGAAAATCAATAATCTTCCCTTTCGGCAGTATCTCCACGGAACGAACCTCACGTTCGTGAAGTGGACTGCGAAGAAAGGCGCCGTTGTGCCGCTAGCTCACCGCGTCAACGAACAAGTCACGCGGATTACCGAAGGCCTCGCTGAAGTGTACTCGCAAGGACGAAAGTACTCATGAAAAGCGGTGACATCATGATCATCCCGCCTAACGTTCCACACGAGTTCATCTTCCTGGAAGATACGCGACATAGATATCGATATCTTTGCGCCTGGGCGGCACGATTGGCTCGCCGGAACGGCGACCTATTTACGTCAGAAAGAACTTCGTCGCCTATCCAAATACGGCGATATTCCCTTTCCTGGCAAAAACTTAATTCCTGGCGCAAGACAATTGCATCCAAAACCCGAGGTGCGATCCCAGGATTGAAAACATCTCCGAAAGGATTTATGCGCTCGTTGGCCAATCCATACTCTCTCGTCGCAGCGGCGATTCTGCTGCCTGCAGCGCTGCTGCCGGCAGCGGATGTAGACACAAAGTTCCACAACGCACCGGCGTCAGCCCGGGCCATGAAGAATCCCTACGAAGGCGACGATGCCGCCGCGCAGGCCGGGGAACCGCTGTATGCGAAGAATTGCCTGTCGTGCCACGGCAAGCTGGGAAGAGGGACGGGGAACGTGCCATCGCTCGTCGAGGGCAGGCTCGATTCCGTCACTCCCGGTGAAGTGTTCTGGTTCATCACTCGAGGCGACAAGGATAACGGCATGCCTTCCTGGGCTTTTTTGCCCGTAAAGCAGCGCTGGAAGATCGTTACGTATGTGACATCAGTCTTACCGGCGCTAAATGCGGAGCCGAAAACCGCGGCCGTGCCGCCAGACACTGCCACATTCAAGCTGAAGGCACCGCTGCCGACGCCACCCTTCACCGACTTCCGCTACGAGACGCCGGGCACAGAGCATAAGATCACAGTCAGTGATCTTCCGCAGCCCTATACCACGCGATCAGCAGACAACGGTCCGGAGCTGGTGGCGCGGCCGGAGAACGTGTGGCCGTCGGCGCCGGCCGGATTCAAGGTGGAGTTGTATGCGGCGGGGCTCGACAATCCCCGGACGCTACGTACGGCCCCGAACGGCGATATTTTTCTAGCAGAAAGCAATCCCGGGCGTATCCGGGTGTTCCGTGGACTCACCAGCGACGGCAAACCCGAACGGTCAGCCATTTTCGCCAGCGGCCTGAAAAATGCGTACGGTCTGGCCTTCTATCCTCCGGGGCCTAATCCGCAATGGCTTTACGTGGGCAGCACCAAGGAAGTCGTCCGCTTCGCTTATGACAACGGTGACTTGAAGGCGAGCGGATCGCCGCAACACATCGCCGATCTGCCAGCGAGCTGGTTCGGGCACTGGACGCGGGCGGTGGAATTCTCGAGCGATGGCAAGAAGATGTTTGTCGCAGTGGGCTCGGGATCGAACGTGGATGACCCGGACACGCATCCCGCAGAAAAGAACCGTGCCGACATTCTGGTGTGCGACCCCACGGACTGCAAGCTGACGGTGTATGCCTACGGCATTCGCAATGCCGGGGGCGGGATTGCGGTGAATTCGCGAACCGGCGAGCTGTGGTGCTCGGTGAATGAGCGCGATGCGCTGGGCGACAATCTCGTCCCCGACTACATCACGCACGTGCAGGAAGGCGGATTCTACGGCTGGCCCTGGTGGTACATGGGCGGGCACCAGGATCCGCGGCATAAGGGCAAGCATCCGGAATTGAAAGACAAAGTGATCGTGCCGGACGTGCTGCTGCAGCCCCACGACGCGTCGCTGGAGTTGGCTTTTTATGAGGGCCAGCAGTTCCCTGCCGAGTACAAGGGAGACATCTTCGCTTCCCAGCACGGCTCCTGGAACAGAGCGGTGCGCACAGGCTATGAAGTAATCCGCGTGCCTCTGCACCAGGCCGGCCAGGCCAGCGGTGAGTATGAAGACTTCCTTACCGGCTTCGTGCTGCCGGATGGCAACGTCTGGGGACGGCCGGTAGGCGTGACGGTGGCTTCGGATGGTTCGCTGCTGGTCAGCGACGATGGCTCGAACTCAATCTGGAGGATCAGCTACACAGGAAAGTGACGAAGCGCTCATGGACGACCGGGACAACCTGTTCGAGCAGCTTGGCTGCCTTCGCCGTTGACTACCAAGAGGACGAATACAAGCTCCTCGGCATGGCGATCAAGTACGCAGGTCTGCGGGGTAAGGAAGTGCGTGTGATCGGGAAGAATAGGAGCACGGTGGGCGAGGAAGACAAAATCCAGTGAGACGTGGACGACGCTCCCGCAAACAGGGCGCACGCGAGCACAGAAATGAACTCGGCGAACTAGCAGCTTTTGCTCAAATGGTGCTGTGCAGATTTAGGCCATGAATCAATGACAAAGTTCACGTTTAACTTGCGCAGCTAGTTCATTTCGTCTCCTCAGCCGGAAACTTCCCCATGACATTCCCGTTGGTGTCCAAGAACTGCAACGAAGAATTGCCTTCCGCAGTGACCTGCAGAAAAATACGGGTATCGCCTGCGGCATCCCTCATTTCCATCACAGTTGACTTATCTTCCAGCCGTCCCACCCGAATAGATTTACGCCACCAGTATGTGTGCTCTTGAATTGCTCCCATGCGGCCTTGCGTTGAGATTCCGGTAGTTTCGAAATCCGCTCCTCGGCCTGAATCGCGTCGGTAATCGGCCAATCGCCCACGTCGTTGATGTCGATGCGGGAATACCTTTTCCCGTTCTGCTGCCCTTCTTCTAATTCGAGCACGTGATCCTGCATTCATTGGTCGAAGCTCAGATGAACGTAACTTTCGGTGTTCGCACCTCTCGGTTTCCCCCCAAAGATTAGACCGCCATCTTCGGTGCCTTCGTTGTCATAGAAAAGTACCCCGGCCGTATCTCTTGGATGCGGGTACTCTTTGCCTTTCACAATTGCTCCCGGAAATCGATCCGTGTTCGAGATCATCTCCCGATTCGCGGACGTTGATGCGGCGTACATCGATCTCATCAAAGCTTCGGGATTTCGTCATAGAAGCCGAAAATCCTATTAGCACTGTCATGCAAAACACCACTGTGAGAACGCCCGAATAAACCACGAAAAACCTCCGGCTTGAGAGAAAGTTCATTTGACTTCCGATTATGTCCGCTTCTTGCCTTCACCTTCGCCCCCCGAGCCGGTTGAAGGGCGGCGATCCTCATTCGAGCGGCTGCGGGGAGCATCCTCGGTACGCAGAATTTTCATCAGTCACCATCCGCGAATGGGTGTCAGCTTCCTCCCGGATAGCCGCTTTGAGCGTTTCGCCAGTCACGTCAGCAAGAACTTGGCGTCGTATTTCTCCGTCCCGCTGCACAGCCGCAAACACAGGCGTTTTACTCGTGCCGCGTCCCCGCTTGCTGATTCCCCGGCAGCGCGGCTTACCTCCAGCATAGGTTCGTCGCATTCAACTGTCCCTGTCAACTTCGGGAAATCTACATCTTGGGCCATTGCAAAGCGAATCCGATTCATCAGGAACAGCGCGGATTTGTAGCTGATCTGACAGTGCCGCTTGCTCCGCTCTCCCCGCCGGCATAGGACCTGGCGATCTCTTGCTCGAATGCGGCGGACGAGAGCTTCGCCCCCATGAGCTAACGTTCTCAGTCGGCGAATCCGCCAATCTTCTGATCGAAAAGCTCCACGGTGAAGAGCAGAAGGTCAAAGTTCAATTGCCGATGCCGAAGTCCCAGAAGCACCCGGTTACGGCGCCACAGCCGGTCACCACCGAAAGGCTCAGCGATGAAATCGGGCTGCTCAGAGTCGCGATGGTTCCGGGAGCCATCGGAATCGAGAGCACGGGAAGACGCCCTATCAATTCTTACTTGACCGGTGAGTGCAAAGACCGCAAACCTTGATCGGCGATCCCGTACTTCGCTGACTGAGGTTGCCGGGTCGAGCGGCTTCGCCAATCAGCATCCCATGGCTCGCATCTTCGGGCACATCACAGGGATGACACCAAGCGCCTACCGTGGGTCGTTGTAATAATCAACTCGCAGAAACGAGGCAAGCCATCTAGCCTAAGATGCGACCCGTGACGTGCTTGGGTTCTTATAATAAGTGACCGTCTCAGTGACCGTATAACGGGCTACTGTTCCCAATCCTGTAACGAAAGGGTTGCCGACTGTCCGTTACCTGTCGCTTTGAGACAGTCGACACTAACTCCTTGGTGCCGAAGTCGTCCAGAACGTCTGGTCAGGTTCCTAGCAGGTTGATTTGTAGTTTCTCGTAGCCATGTTCGCGCGCCCATAGGTCCAGAGGTATTGTCGCCAGTTCATCCACAACGGCAACTGCCAGTCCCGTCTTCGTCAAGTCGATGCTCTTCAGATAGGTATGGCATGTGTCGCAGACGTCCACGCGGACGTGCGCGATTTCCGGCGCCGAATAAAACGCCATCTGCGGCTCTCTTTCTTCTCCGCACGCCGGACAATAGATTCTTCGAAAATTCCATTCATGCGCGCACAGCATGCAAATCAGCGACTTTTTCGCGCCGTCGCCTTCGCTCCGCAATACGCCGACAGCAGGCTTGCCGCCGCAAAGCGGGCAGGTCGAAGGAGTTCCATCCACAATGGCGATTTCGCGGTGATCGGCAAGATATTCGGCGTACGGTTGAAGAAAAATCCACGCGAGCAATCGATCGGAAGACTGGGCTTGCGCAGTGTCGTCCACGCCTCCAGCCAATTCTGGATCCCCGTGCCAGAAGTCTTCAATCGCGTGCTGCCATGCTGCCGGCCCCTTCTGCGCCAGAGCGGCGGCGGCCTGCGCAAGCGGCGCCGGCGCAATCTGCTGGATCACCGATAGAAATCCGGGAAACTTTGGCAGGAGCAGGAAAAGATCCAATTCATCTCGCAGAGGGCGATCGGAGGAAATCTTCGGCGAATCCGCCAGGGCTTTCTGGATTTCGCGTAAAGACTTTTTTGAAATGTTGCGACGCGCGCGTAGAAACGCAGTCCTTCCGCGGCGAATGGATAAGACGAGGCTAATTCGTTGGCGCGATGGATGCGGCGATCCCACTTCGCATGGATCATTGCTTGGGTCGGGATTTGCCGGTGACCTCGTAATACCAGGTGCGATGGAACGTCCACGCCCAGGCGCGCGTGACGTATCCGTGAATCATGGATCCAAAGCTGCCTTCTTCCAGGATCGCGCTCATGTACACGTGAATCAGAAACAGTCCAATCGTGATCAGCGCCACGCTCGCGTGAATCAGGATTGCGGCGTAGCGCACGAAGCGGAGGCTCCACGGAAGAGCTTCGGTGTACCACAAAACGACGCCGGAGAGCAGCAACAGGATCACGCTGTAGAAAATTCCCCAGAAGAAGAGCTTTTGTCCGTAGTTGAAGCGCCCGACGGGAGGCAGTTTGTCGTCTTCGTTCTCGATGTAATCAGGGATCGCTTTCGCCCAGGCGCGATCGTTGTCGTCAATTTGCATGTCGCGGTGCCACTCCTTGAACGTCCAGAAGAGCGATGCAGTAAAAATCAGTCCGAACCACGGATGCCAGAATCTCGCCGTGGGACCGCCGCCGACGACCGCGGCCAGCCAGTACAGATAGGGCGACCAGAACGCCAGCCCGGTCATCTAGCAGATAGATGTAAGAGAGCGCGCCGAGCCAGTGATTCACGCGCTCGCCAAAGGTGTAGCGCGGGATCAACTCCTCGTTTTGGTCTGCGGCATTGGAATGCGAAACGGCGCCGGTGCTCATACATGCCTCCCATCCTCGGCCGCTCATCCTGGCGAGATCCGGCGGAATCGGCTCCTCTTTCTTCGGGCCGAATCGCATGTAATGCAACGCCAAACCGACCAGGCCGCCGACCATCGCGAGATTCCCCAGCCACTTCAGCGGCCTTTTCCACAGCCGCACCGACCAGGGAATGTGCGGATCCTTCGGCAGCCCGCCGTACAACTCCGGATTCTTCGCATCGTGCAGGACGTAGATCACGTGGGTTCCGCCCACTCCGGCTGGATCGTAAACTCCCGCGTCGGGGAATCCGGAATGGTCGCGAAGTTGCGCCGCGCGCGTTTCCGCCAGTTCCTTCATTTCCGGCTTCGTCCCAAAATGCAGGCAGCCCGTGGGGCACGCCTTGATGCAAGCCGGTTCGAGACCCACCGACACGCGGTCGTTGCACAGCGTGCA
Organism: uncultured Acidobacteriaceae bacterium; assembly: GCA_963714225.1. GTDB lineage: Bacteria > Acidobacteriota > Terriglobia > Terriglobales > Acidobacteriaceae > Sulfotelmatobacter. The sequence goes on from CAVQNY010000017.1 coordinate 192,658, forward strand.
CTTGAAAACTTTGCGCGCCGTCGGCTGAATTTCGGAATGTTGAACGGGCAGCCGGTCATGCAATAGCCGCAACCGATGCAGTTCGCTTCCTGGAAATCGACGATGCCGTTGGCGTACTGCACGATGGCGGCGTCGGCCGGGCATGCTGCCAGGCAGCCCGGATCCGCGCAGTGCATGCACTGATCTTTGCGCATCAGCAGCATCATGCTGCCGTCTTCGCGCTCGTGCTCGTTGAACTTGATCAGGTTCCAGTAATTCCATGCCGTCTCCGGCATCGTCTGGTAGGTGTTGTCGAACGTGGTTTCGCTGAACGGTGTAGCCGTTCCATTCCAGGCACGCCACTTCGCACGCTTTGCAGCCAATGCACGTGGTGGTGTCCACCAGCTTGCAGACCTGGAACTCGCGGTTCAGACCGGCGCCCGGGACGGTGCCGGCATGCCCTGAAATCCGGATGATTTCTGTTGCCGCCTGGCTCATGGTCCGCTCCCTACGCCTTCTCGATCTTCACTAAGAAGCCCTTGGATTCGGGGGTGTGGGCGTTCGGATCGGTCACCGCCGGCGTCAGCAAATTCGCCGGCGTCCGCGCGTCTCTTCCTTCATCTTCGGTGATCCCGCGGAAGCCCTGGTGAATCGGCAATCCGATCTGATAGACCTTCTTGCCGTCGATCATCATCGGCTTCAGCCGGCGCGTGACAAACGCTTTCGCGATGTACGTTCCGCGCGCGCTGATGACCTTGATCTTGTCCGTTCCGCGAATTCCTTTTTCGTCCGCCAGCTCCACCGGAATTTCCACGAACGGCTCCGGGATCAACTGGACGTTCATCGGATTATTTTTCGTCCAGTAGTGATACTGCTCGGTCAGCCGGTAGGTGGTGCAGACGATGCTGTATTCCTCCGGCGTTCCAAACTTGTCGTACGGCGTCTTGAACTTCTTCACCAGCGGATTATTCGACTGATCGGGATGCAGCGGATTCTTGATCGGGCTTTCGATCGGTTCGTAGTGTTCCGGGAACGGCCCGTCCGCGAGCACTCCGATCGGAGCGAACAATCGCCCCACGCCTTCCGGATTCATGATGAACGGCCCCATGTGATCTTTCGGATGGGAGTCGGGCTTGAAGTCCGGCACGTCGTTGCCGACCCATTTTCCCGCGGCTTCGTTCCACCAGATTTGCTTGCGATCCGGATCCCACGGCTTTCCCGTCCGGATTGCAGGAAGCGCGGTTATAAAGCACGCGGCGGTTGGCCGGCCACGACCACGCCCAGTTGGGATAAACGCCCATGCCGGAGGGATCTTCCGTGCCGCGCCGCTGGATCTGCGATCCCGCTTCCGTCCAGGAACCGGAATAAATCCAGTTGCCGCACATGGTGGTGCCGTCGTCCTTCAGCCAGGCAAAACCGGGCAACTGCTGGCCGGCTTTGATCACTTGTCCCGTCGCGTCGTCTTTCAGGTCCGCGAGCGCTTTGCCGTTGAGCTCCATGGCCACTTGGGAAAGCGGCGGATGGGCCGCGTCCGCGTAGGCCCAGCTCAAATTCAGAATGGGGTCGGGGAATTTTCCGCCCTCTTTCTTGTACAGATCGCGAACGCGCAGGAAAATCTGCGCGACGATGTCCTGGTCGAGCCGCGCCTGTCCCGGAGGCGGAACCGCGGCATATTTCCACGTTACCCAGCGCGCCGAGTTGGTCATGCTCCCGTCTTTTTCCGCAAAGCCCGCGCAGGGCAACCGGTACACCGTGGTATTGATGTTCTTCTGTTCGTCGGCCGTGATTCCCGGAGCTCTCCAGAACTCGCTGGTCTCATCCGGATAAATTTCGCCCACCACCAGCCAGTCGGCCTTCTTCAGCGCGTTGATGTTCTTGTTCGTGTCCGGGCCGATCATCACGCCGTTCATTCCGAAGGCCATCATGCCCTTGACCTTGCCGTTGTACATGTCGTCCCAGATGTGGGTCCACGAATAATCGCGGTCGACTTTGGGCAGGTAATCGAAGGCAAATCCGTTTTCTTTCGTCGCCGCATCCCCATACAACGACTTCAGCAGCGAGACCATGAATTTCGGCGTGTTCGAGTAGTAGTTCAACGAATCCCAGGGCGAGGGTTTGGACGATGTCGGCGTGGTGCGCTTCAGAAACGTCGCCAAATCCGTGTCGGTCGGGAACTGGCGCTTTCAGATATCCCGGCAGAGAGTCGTACAGCCCGGCCATGTCGGTGGCGCCCTGAATATTCGAATGGCCGCGCAGCGCGTTCACGCCGCCGCCCGCCCGCCCGACGTTGCCGAGCAGAAGTTGAATCATCGCCGCGGTGCGAATGATTTGCGTTCCGAAAGTATGCTGCGTCCAGCCCACCGCGTAGATGATCGTCGCGACTTTCTTCATGTCGCCATCTTTGCGGACGGAAGTGAACAGGTCGACGGCCTTCAGGTACTGGTCCTTCGGGATGCCCGTGATGCGCTCGACGGTTTCGGGCGTGTAGCGCGAATACTGCTGCTTCATCAATTGGAAGACGCAGCGCGGATGCTGAAGCGTCAGGTCGTAGGCGACATTCGGGGGCAACGCAGGCGGTGGCGGCGCTGGCGTCTGCCGGGCTGCGCCGGCGCCGGTCAGGCTGCGTGCGCGGAAGGCGCGGCGGCGTCCGTCTTGCCGCTGAAGTCTCCGCCCTCCTGATAATTCCAGGTGGATTTATCGTAGGTGCCCGACGCGGAATCAAATCCCGAGTACAAGCCGTCCTCCGGAAGCTTGAAGCCTTCCTTCACGATGAACGCGGCGTTCGTGTAGTTGACCAGATAATCTTTGGCGATCCGGTTGTTTTCGATGGCGTAGCGGATCAGCCCGCCGAGGAATGCAATGTCGGTGCCGGCGCGAATCTGGACGAAGAGGTCGGCGGTGGAGGACGTGCGCGTGAATCGCGGGTCTACGGAGATCAGCTTGGCATTGCGGTTGCGCTTGGCCTCCATCGCCCACTTGAATCCGCAGGGATGGTTCTCGGCGGGATTGCCGCCCATGATCAACATCATGTCGGTGTTCTTGATGTCGATCCAGCCATTGGTCATCGCCCCGCGTCCGAATGTTGGTCCCAAACTTGAGACCGTGGGGCCGTGTCAAACACGGGCTTGGTTTTCTAAATACACCAAGCCCA
>CAVQNY010000018.1:0-25834 GCA_963714225.1 uncultured Acidobacteriaceae bacterium
TCAAAGAGGACGCAGCCTTGGCCTCTCGCTGGAAGCGGCTGAGAGCTTGTGCGTCGTGGGCGAGTTCGTCGGGAAGGAATTTCAGGGCGACGTGGCGACCGAGCTTCAGGTCTTCCGCCTCGTACACGACACCCATGCCGCCCCCGCCGATCCTGCTGAGGATGCGATGATGGGAAACCGTCTGACCCACGGGTTGGGAGGGCGTGGACACTGTGTAGGCATGTTAGGTGGGGGCAAGGTCAAGGTCAAACACAGGGCTTCTGGTTTGGAAATTCGCGACCGTCGCTATTCGAGCGCACCCTAGACATCCGGCAACTTGTACCGAACGATCAGAAGGGTCCGAGTCGAGGCATTCTGGATGTATGCTGCTCATGTCCAATCGTACCCTTGTTGCCCCTTGGCAAACGCGGCGTGCCCAATGACCCGGAGGGAGGAACCCTTCGAGCAGCAGGAGCGGCTTCCACCGCAGAACAATCGCGATGGGCAGCGAAATCAGCAAGATGGGGCGGATTATTGACTTTCGACACCAAGGGTGAAATCATTAGTTGCGTCGGGCGGAATAGCAGATTTGCCCGCCCACTTGACGCTGTTCTCGCCCTTCTTGCGCATTTATTCTTCCTTCATCATAGGAAGTTGCCTTCTGCGCATTCGGAATTCTTGAGAGGGGGTCAATCATGCCACTCGTGGCAGCGTCCAAGAAACTCACCACGTTCGATCCCAAGACATTCCTTTCGACCCTCAACGGTGGTAGAAAGATCGAAGCCTTTCTCAAAAAGCAGACGATCTTCGTTCAGGGCGACTCGTCCGATGCTGTCTTTTACATAAAAGAAGGAAAGGTAAAACTCACCGTTGTGTCGCACGTCGGGAAGGAAGCCACAATAGGCATTCTGAACAAGGGCGATTTCTTCGGAGAAGGTTGCCTTACAGGGCAGCCTCTCCGCCTGTGCTCCGCAAGCGCAATGACCGATTGCTCCGTGATGAAAATCGACAAGAAGTCCATGAATGACGTGCTCCACCGGGAACAAGCATTTTCTGACATGTTCGTGGGATATTTGCTGGCACGGAACATCCGCTACGAGGAGGATTTGGTTGACCAGCTTTTCAATTCCAGCGAGAAAAGACTGGCGCGGATATTGCTATTGCTGGCTCATTTCGGAAAGGAAGGCGTGCCCGAGACTGTAATCCCCAAGATGAGTCAGGAGACCCTCGCAGAGATGATAGGCACAACTCGCTCGCGGGTTAGCTTTTTCATGAACAGGTTCAGGAAATTGGGGTTCATTGATTATCACGCTGGCGATGAATTGCAGGTTCACAGTTCACTTCTCAACATCGTTCTCCACGACTAGAAATTCGTTCCGAAAAAACGGAACTCTACTCTCTTGCAGACATAGCCACTCTCGGCTTCGCCATTTCCTTGACGACTTCGGCGAGTGTCGCTTTGGCCGATTGCTTTTTTGTTTTTCTCTTACCCACACCTCATGATTTCACGAGTCCGGGGCGTCTACAGGTCAATTTGGATCATGTATTCTGAGGTCGAAGCGGGCATATCGCCATTCGGTCGCGCTGAAGCCCTCACGGAGTGTGGACGCCTATATTCCGAAACCTGAGCAATTTTGAGCAGTCACCAAGTAGGTCACCGTTGTAGTCTCTTGGCAGATATGAAGGAACGATGTGACCCAACGGTCGTTTTGTTCCTCTGGTGGCGCAGCCGTATATTTGTATACAGGAAAAGTAGCTCATCCACTCGCTGCGCCACATCTACTTTTTGAACGGTTGTTCACACAGCAAGTCAAGCAGTCAAGCTCCGGTCAGACTCATGGGGCGTTCGTTGAACCGTTGAACAGCCTCGCCCAAACTAAAGCGGTTCCTGCCGCAGTTTGACAACGGTTGCGCAGAAGCCTAGCCTTGTAATTGAGCAAGCTACCTCTCCTTACTCTTTCAGGTCCTCTGAACTAAGTCAGCCCATCTGAAGTTTTTCCTCTTAGATTACCTCCAAGGAGGAACTACGTTATGACCCTATTGACCCGTTGGGAGCCTTTCCGTGAGTTCTCGACCATGCAAGACCGCATGAACCGCATGAACCGTCTTTTCCGTGAGTCCTATAGCCCTGAAGGCCCGGAAGAGGCGTTAACAACCACCAGCTTCGCACCGCCCGTGGACATCTACGAAGACGAGCACAACATCACGCTGAAGCTTGAAGTCCCCGGCATCGACGAAAAAGACATTGATGTCCGCATCGAGGGCAACACGCTCACCGTACATGGCGAGCGCAAGATCGAGAAGGAAGAGAAAGAGGAGAACTTCCGTCGCGTCGAGCGGCAGTACGGAAGCTTCACCCGCTCGTTTACGCTCCCCAGTTCGGTAGATACAGGGCAAGTGAGCGCCCACTATGACAAGGGAGTGCTGAAGATTAACCTTGCCAAGAAGGCCGAAGCCAAGCCGAAGCAGATCAAGGTGAATGTTGGCAGCGAGAAGGCCCTCGAAGCCAAGGTTCATGGCAAGGCGGCGTAAACCATTAGCTAGCGAGAGAGATGGGAGGCGGCTTACACCGCTTCCCATCGCAGGAGTTTGGACTGCTGCTTGTCCAAGGAGTGGTTATGAACACTGGCATATTAGGATCACCCCACAAGAGAGTTTGGACGCAATTTTACAAGGCTGCGCTCTTTGAGTTGGACGCCAACAAAGTTTCAGACCGAATTGCTGAAGCGGAAACGGCACTTGTGACACGTGCGCACGAACTGTTTCACTCAGCAGGAGACAATATCGAAGAAGAGCAGGCTGTAGATGACGCGATGTATGCCTTGCACGCCCTTCGGAGCGCGTTGAAGTGTAGGCCGAACGCGAAAAACTGCTCGCAAGACCTAGCCGCTTGAAATTGACTGGAGGCCATCGTGGCTAAGAACAATAGAAATCATTCCAATAGTTTAGACATCCCTACACAACTCCGCAGACGCTTAAGAAGGTTTTCCGACCGCGGCCCACAACTGACGGTGGGAAAGAGCCAGACTTCGCGGCGATGCTCTAAGCCTGCAAGGCAGGTGCCGACATGGACTCGCGACATGAGCGAGACCGAACCATGTGTCATGATCGGCTCGCGTGACCTAGAGCAACGTATTAGGTTCGAAAGCGCTTGTCGTTGGCTGACTTCAGGTGGCACATTCTTCACCTCACCAAGTCGGGCGTGAAAGCTTTTTTGCGGTGGAGGGTGAAGGTCCCTTGTGATGCTAAGCCCGGACTACCGTTCGATTCGAAAAGCTGCCTCGCCCATCCTTGGTTCACCCTTCGTGATGGGACGGACACTCTGGCCCGGCATGCGCTTGGCAAGATCCAATGCGGGAATGTTAAGCTTCTTAACCGGCCAATTTTCTAATCACGCCGCCCCTCGCTTTCGGTCTTGCGCGGCGGGGCGGAAAGTGGGATAAAGAGAATCGCAACTCATTTGGTCTCTGCCCGGCGCTGAACCTGCCAAGGTCTACCAAGATCTCTGGAAGCAGAGCGAACTTCGCACACCCTGAAAATGGGCAGAGATTGGCCGGTTAAGCCGACCATCCATCCAGGACTTTCGGGATCGCGCTAGGCCTTAAGGTGGTGAAGTTTATTCATGGCTTGTGTATTAATATGATCCGACTAATCAGGGAATAACCATGACATGAAGGCGAATGAAGAACAGTGAGCTATATGACGCCGGAGCTGCAGAGGCTCTGGAATTCTGGGTCCTCATACAAACACTTTAGATCAGGGTCGCGTACTGCCCAGTCCCAGTTGGCGTAGCCCACATCCCGTGCCTTTTTAAGCATTTCCAGTGCTTCCGCCTTCCTTCCCATGACCCCAAAAGTGCAGGCGGCATTGAACAACACATTGGAGTCCCCGGGCCGTAAGGCGACGGCAGTTTCCAGATGGCGGGTTGCGTCCTCCTCGCTTCCCACAGACGCCAGTTGTGCAGCCAGCAGGATGCGCGCCCGCACGTCTTCCGGAACCAGTTCCAGCTGCTGCTGAAGCGCCGGAATGTGGCGGTGCCGCAGACGCTCGGCCACGTCCTTTCGCCCAATGCGCTCAAGGGAATTGATGAAAGGAGAAAACACGTTGTAGTCGTCGCTGCTGATTTGGGTCGCCTGTTCGGCAATCGCGGCCGCCTCGTCGAACTTCCCGGAGGCGAAGTACGCTCTGCCCAGCACGTTGTAGGCCCCTTCACAGTCGGGCTTGCGCTGCAGCGCAGACTGCGCATAGCGAATGGCATCGTCGTACTGCTTCCGGGCATAGCAGAGACGGGAGCGAGCGGCGAGCACCTCGGCCAATTGCGGTTCCAGGGCAGAGGCGCGGTCGCACGCGGCCAGTCCTTTTTCAATCCACTTGGGATTTTTCTCGCGCAGCTCGTAAATCATACCGCACACGTTGGCGATTCCAGCGTGAGCCAGCGCGAAGTCCGGGTCGAGCTTGATGGCCTGCTCAAACATCTGCATGGCGAAGTCAGGGTTGTAGCGGCGTGTGTAAGTCCGGCCGCGCAAGAAATGGTCGTAAGCTTGCGGGTTCTCGGTGGGCTTGCGCGCGATGGCCTTCTCTTCTTGCGGTGAAAGCGTAATGCGCAGCGCCGCTGCGATGTTGTGGGCAATCTCGTCCTGCACTTCGAACACGTCTTTGAGCTCGCGATCATACCGCTCTGCCCACGCCGTACGTCCGGTCTGGGTGTCCACCAGTTGCGCGGTGATGCGCAGTCGGTTGCCCGACCTGCGCAGGCTGCCCTCGAGCACAAACGCGGCATTCAACTGCTGTCCGACCTGCTCCGCCGTGACCTGCTTGTCGCGATACGCCAACACGGCCGAGCGTGACACGGTCCCCAATCCCTTGATCTTTGACAGTTCGGTGATGACATCTTCGGTGATGCCATCCCGGAAGTATTCGTCTTCCTTGGCTCCGCTCACGTTCTGAAAATAGAGGACAGCAACTGACCTCACGCTCGCCAGCGAAGCGCCTTGCGTCTTTTGGGCGCCGCTCTCATCTTTCGCCGTGAGGCGGCGGCCCGAGTCCAAATCACGCTTCAAGCGCTTCAGGTCAGTCTTTAGTTCCGCCGCCGTCTGGTAGCGCAACTCGCGGTCTTTCTCTAGCGCCTTGTTGATGACCTCTTCCAGCTTGGGCGCCACATTTGGGTTCAAGCGCTGCGGCGCTTGGGGCGTCCCATGCAAAATGTTTGCGAAAACCACCGCCGATGTGCCGCCCTCAAACGCAACGCGGCCGGTAGCCATCTCGTAGAGCACGGCGCCAAAGGAAAACAAGTCGGAGCGTACATCCAGCTCTAGGCCCCGGGCCTGCTCCGGCGACATATACGCCGCCGTGCCGATGGCTGATCCCAAACTAGTCAAGTTCGAATCGGGGGAAGTTGGATCACCCGCGGCGGCAGCGCGATTTCTGTCCGCAGTCAGTTTGGCCAAGCCGAAGTCCAGCACTTTGGCTTGTCCCGAGTGGGTCACGAAGATGTTACCGGGCTTGATGTCACGGTGCATGATGCCCTTCGCATGCGCCGCTTCTAGGGCCTCCGCCACCTGAATGGCCAGCACTACCAGTGGCTCAGTTTTCAGCGGACGCCCATCGATCATTTGCTTGAGGGTCTGGCCCTCCATCAACTCCATGACTAGGAAAGGACGGCCTTCGTGCTCGCCAATTTCGTGAATGGTGCAGATGTTGGGATGATTCAGCGCGGCCGAGGCGCGGGCCTCGCGCAGAAAGCGCTCAGTAGCCATTTGGTCAGAGGTGGCTGACGGGGGCAGAAACTTGAGCGCCACCGCACGACCCAGTACGGTGTCGTGCGCACGGTATACGACTCCCATGCCTCCACTGCCCAGCTCGTCCAGCACACGATAGTGAGAGACAGTTTGGCCGACCATGGACCCTGATCCAGATCAACGGCATCTTACGGGTTCGAAACTTCGAAGTCAACGCGCCGGGAAAGACGGTAGTGGGCTTCTACTTTGTGCCCGTACGGCCAAGTACACGGTTGACGGCGATGCGAGAGGGATGAGAGAAGTTTTCAGGAGTGTGTCTTGGCCGCCCAGGCTTTGGGCGTGAGTCCGGTGACGTTCTGGATGGATGTGTCGGCGAGACCGGGCAGGATGTCGGCCAGATATTTTCGCACCGGGATGGCGAGCCGGCGGCAGCTTTCGATAACGGAGAGAATGGCGGCCACGCGCGGGCCGGCTTGAGGGCTGCCGATATGGATCCAGTTCTTGCGTCCAGTCGCCACCGGACGCATGGAGTTCTCGGCCACGTTATTGCTGAGTTCCAGTTGCGGGTGGTCGAGGAAGCAGGTCAGCTTCATCCAAAGCTCCAGCGTGTAGTTGCACGCCTGGCCCGCCTTGCTGCGGGGCAGTACGGTTTTGCTCGTGGCCAGGATGTGTTCCCGGATTTTGGCGAGCAGTGGAGGAGCTTTCTCCTGGCGCAGAAGATGACGTGCGGCCTGATCCATCTTCTCCTCGCGCGCCTGGGCGTCGATCAGAAACAGCTGGTCTATCAGTTCGACCGCGCGAATCGAGCCGGCGTCCTGCGGGTTGAGTTTGACCGCATCCACAAAGTTCCTTCGCGCATGGCTCCAGCAGCAGGCGTGCACCATCCCAGGCCCGCCCAGGCCGCGCTCGTAGGCTATGTAATCGTCGGTTTGGAGAATGCCCGCGAAGGCTGAGAGGAACTGCTTCGGCCCTTCGCGTCCGCGGCTCATGCGAAAATCGAAGACCGCCCCAGCCCCCGGCGTTCCGTACTGCCAGAGGTAGGCTTGATGGTTCTTACCTCGTTTGTCGTGCGTCTGCACATCGATCGGGGTTTCGTCGGCCTGGATGTAACCGCTGGCCAGCAACTCCCTGCGCATAGCATCGACCACCGGGGAGAGCGTCTCGCCGACCGTCATCACCCAGCCGCACATCGTGGCCCGCGTGATCTCGATGCCCGCATCGCGCAGCAGGATGGCGCTCTGACGATAGAGTGGGCAGTGATCGGCATACTTGCTGACGATGGTGTCGATAATCACCTCGTCGGCCACCAGGCTCTTGTCGATGATGCGCGGGGGAAGCGGCGCCATGGCGACGCCCTGCTCCTCGCACTGCTTGCAGGCGCGCTTCTCGCGCTTGGTCACTTCCACGTAGTACTCGGCCGGCTTGAGCTTCAGCACTTCGCTCTCGTCATAGCCGATCACTTTCGTTTCCGCGCCGCACTTTCCGCATACGCACTGCTCGGCCGTGCAAGCGACGATCTTCTCCACCCGCGGCAGATCTGCGGAAAAGGTCTGCCGGCCGGGATGCGCGCGCCGCTTCCGCTGCTTCTCGCCGTCCGGTGCCGGCAACCCCTCGCGCTCGCTCTCCGCCTGAACTTCCTGCTTCGAGACCCCGGGCTCTTCCTCCAGTAACTGCAGTTGGAGATTACTCAGCTTTTCACTGCCTGGTCCGTACTTGGCGATCCGCCGCAGACGCAGATGTTCTTCCAGCACCTGGATCTTCAGTCGCGCATACTGTAACTCGCTCCTGGTTGTATCTAACTGCTTCGATGTTGTATCTAACTGCTTCGACGCCGCGCCTAACTGCTCTTCATAAGTCGCAACCGTAGTTGCAACCCTGTCGCTCAGGGTGGCAAACAAAACCTGGGGAAGCTGCTCCTTCAGTTGTTCGAGAAGTTCAGCGGGGAAACAACGCCCGGCGTCAGCAGTGGACATCGCGGCAGCCGGTGGAGTCACACTCACGATGCTTCTTTGATAACAGATCTGGCTGTGGATAAGTTAACGAAATCGCCAGTCTTTATGCTGGTATTCGTAACTTATCGGATTCTTCCATGAGCGGCTTGCGATACCATTTCCGCCGCCGCGTCTCTGTCAAATCAATGCCCCCCAACAACAGCGCCAGTTCCTCGTGGCTCAGTACGATCTTCGTCTCCGAAGTGTCTGCTCCCGGCCAGCCAAACCTTCCGCCGTCCAATTTTTTCGAGCATATCCATAGCCCGCTATAGTCATAGACCAACAACTTCAGGCGATTGCGCCGCGCGTTGGTGAACAAGAAAACGTGGCCGCTCTCGGGATCGCAGCCCAGATGGTCGCGCACCAAACCGTACAGACCATTAAATCCCTTCCTCATGTCCGTGGCTCCGGTGGCCACATAGATCCGCGTCGCTGGCCCAAATCCGAACATCGCCCTATCCCTTGTCCAACACCGTCAGCAGGCGCTCCAGTGTGGCCCCATCGAAGCCCCGGTTCACTTCGATCTTGCGTCCGCTGGTCAACCCCACCACCAATCCGCTGCTGGTGCTCGCCGAGCTCCCGCTTGCTATCCCTATCTCTACCGCCAACAATCGATTGCCGGCCCTGCTTCCTTGATCCTGGGCACGTTGTTTTCTCAGATAACGATCGAGACTACCTCGCGAGATCCCTCGACTGCCGCAGAATTCACTCTGTGGCATGCCGCTCGTTGCAAACTCCGCGACAATCTGCCGAATCTCTTCCCGCGTCCGTCGTTTTGCCGTGGCTACGTTCGTCTGATGATCCATAGCCGCATTTCACCACGGGCTCTGCGGCTTGACTAGGTGGGTTGCTCCGACGCTTACTCTACTTTGAATTCAGTGTCCGAATCGCCCGACGATTATCCCAATGATGGTGCCGCCGACAGCGCCCATGCCGATAATCGGCCCATAGGCTTTTGTAATGAGGGCATCGGGTATGCTCAAGAGCAGACCGAAGCAAAGCCCGACCGCCCAACCGGGCCAAGATAAGCGGGCCGCGCCGATGACGAATCCAATTCCAAAGCGTGCAATGAAAGCCGCTGTGATGGCAGCCTTCTTATCTGGGAAGCTCATCGGCAGCATGATTCCGATGTCTATAGCTCCGAACACTAGACCGCAGATGATACCGAGCAGGACTTTCGACATATTTCACCTCTAGCTAATCAAGCCGCTTACACCGTGGCTCTTCCTCTTTCAAGCGAAGATACGCTCGCATCCATCATTTTTCGGGTTGATGTCAACAGTGGGTAGTGTCCTAAAGGTGCGTTGCTCGCCTTAACGGCCGAACCAAATCACATTCGACATTTCATAGGTGGGCGTCCTATCCCCGCCACTTGTTGACATACGGCAGCACGAACAAGTACAGGCCGGTGAGCAGGAGCAAGCCAAGTATGGCCACTGCCGATAGGCCCAGCCTGTTGTTGTACTTCCCCTGTACCACAGTAACGCCGTTGATGATGACGGCCACTGTGAAGATTATGGACAGCCAGCGGTGGGCCTGCCGAAACCATTTGCTCCAGTTCAATTGAACCTCCTCCGTCACGACGAATAGCATCTCTTACTATGGACGCCAAATTATCGGCCTCAACGCAGGTTTACGACATTACCCAACAGTGGGTAGTGTCTGAAAAGTGCGTTGGTGGAAAACCTTAGCCCATTGCGCCCATCCCGTGCAATCGGTATCGTGAAGGCGTGTCGACTGTAGCGCATGTTCGTGGCAGCGTTGTGGGGGCGGCCATCCTCACGCTTTTCGGCTCCGCGTGGTGCATCATGGCGCTTGCCCTCTGGCCCGCGCACCCCGTCTGGTCAATTCCGGCAGGGTCCGTGGCAACCATATGTATTGCTCGCCCTGTGCGTCATGCGGCTTACGGCTTTAAGAAACATCCCGAGCATCTATGATCCGGTGGCAGCGGCCAAAGGAAAGCGCGCCGGCATGCTCTTTGGAATCATATTTGGAACCGAAAGCGGGTTGATATGGCTCTGCGCGACGCTGCTGGCGCGCCTTGGCCTAAGCATTTGGATTCCGATTGCGGTCGCCGCTATCGTCGGCCTGCATTTCATTCCGTTGGCGCGCGTATTTGAAGTGCCGCTTTACTATGGGACGGGAGTGCTCTGCGTCCTTGCTATGCTCGGGGGTTCGCTGATCCGCGATGCTGGCACGCGGCTGCTGTGCGCGGGACTGATTATGGCGGCGGTGCTCTGGCTGACTGCTGTATTGTTACTCCTGCAAGCCAGATTGATCGGACCGGGCTCGATCGTCTGAAATATGGCAATCTAGACCACAACGCACTTTTCAGACAGCACCCAACAGTGCAACGTCCTTATTTCTAGCCTTTATCCAGCTGGTGTCGGTGACCGGTTCCTAAGCCCCGGTTTAGCGGGCCGCCATCGTGCAATTCAATTGCAAAATCAACTTGTGGGCCGCTTGTTTGCCCCGGCAAGTAACGGCAGATGTTGGGCAGACGGACGATGATTCGTGAATCTGAATTCGCAAAGGGTTATTGAGGACAGCGGCAAATCCCCGGCTCCGAAGCGCCGGGACAAGTGAATCGACAAAATTGTGGAGTTCTATTATAGCGGTCGCTTCTACCGTTGGAGGGCGAGCGCAATCTTAATTACGCGTCGTCATCACTGTTTGTACGATTCCCCTCGGATGCGCCATTGCCGTTAGGCACATTGGTTGTCGCCGCTCCACCTGTGGTGGAGTCCCCGTTGCCAGTGGTCAGCAATTTATCCAGCACCGGGGTATGCATGCGTTGCGTTTCCACGAAATCCACGCCGTCAACCGTGAGTGTGAACTGTGAGTTGTCCGCTCGAGTGATGTATCCCTTGTTTCGAAGATACCACGTCGTGAATTCCAAATAATCGCGCGGAAACCCCATGCAATTTTCGATTTCGAAAAGTGAAACTTCCGGCTTGTAAGGGTTGGTGCGGCGCCGAACATATAGCACTGCCAGCAACGCCAACCGCCGGTTCAACTCACCCTCCATCTTGTCCATAAAATCAACCTGCGTTGATAGGGGGACCGGGGAGGGTACATCGTTTTTGCGAGTGGCATCGTATTCGGCGCGGCGCTCTGGATTGGACAATACGTCATAGGCTTGCTTCAACAGGAAGAATTTTTGAGCACCGCCCGTGTCCGGGTTGTCCGGGTGAAGGCGGACCGCCAGAAATCGATAAACGCGGTGGATTGTATCGGGGTCTGCATTGGGGCTGATTTGAAGGAACTCGTAGTAATCCGGAATTTCCATTATCCCCCCCGGGACGCTTTTCTCTTAATGGATTAAGATAGCGCGGATTCACTCGCACGTAGACCGCCAATTGCGTTTCCAAGTTACTTTAGTAGTCTTGGCGCTGGTCGCCGTGCTCAACCGGGAAAAACCATGCCCCCGTCTCACCGATGGGAACTTCTACGGGACGGCGAGCGACGGCGACTCTGGCGGGGACTACGGAAATGGGACCGTCTTCGAGATCACGCCCAGCGGCACGCTGACCACGCTTTACAACTTCTGCTCCGTCGTCGAAAACGGCGTGTGCACGGATGGCAACAATCCCGCAGCGGGGTTGGTCCAAGCAACCAATGGGAACGTCTACGGGACAACCTATTATGGCGGGTCCGTAGAAGACCGCAAAAGATTGCGTGTTGGCGCGAAAGCCCCGCCTCCGTCACATCCCATGCGGGACCGTCTTCAGCCTGTCTGAAGGTCTGTTGCTCAGAATCCAGCAGGGGCTCAAGGATCAGCTTACCGACCTTGCAAAACATGAACATCGCTCGCTGAATCAGCAGATAGAGTCTTCGATTGTCAGTCCGCACAGTTTGCGAGGTGCTCGCGCTTTTCGGGGAATGAATCCTTTCACGATGGGCAACTGGCAGATTTCTATCCCGATGCACCTGGTTTCGACGCTCGCTGCTCGGCCTGGATGTCCTTCACATAAGTCCGGAAATCTGGGTGTGAGTCGTATTCCTTTTCTAAACTAGGCCATTCCCTTTGGAGAAGCGGGCTTGCGATCATTTTCTTCATCTCACCTTCCCAGATCGCCCACACAGTCCTCGCCAAATACTTATGCTTCCAGAGGTAATATTCTTCGGAGCAGAGGTTCATATACTTCAGGAGGCAAAGGCTTAACTCTGCACTTCGTGGCGGAAGTGTTTGTGAATCGAATCGTACGCTAAGGGCGTCTTTTGGAAACTCGCCCAAGATGTGCTCGTTTCGCTGTGTGCACTGCATGAGTATTTGGACGTTAATCTGGCGGCGGACATTGTTGACCGAATAAATGAATAAATCAGAGTTATTTTTCCCAATGTGGCTACAGCAGGCTACAGCATTGACAACTGCAGCCGTCACAATAACTTAACGACCAAAAGACCCGCATGGACGGCTTTCGAAAAGCGTTGGAAAAGTTGGCGAAATCGAACGGCATCTAATTGCGAAGGACACAAAAAGGACACAGCGCACCTTGCTCCAAGTCTCGACTGATCCTTTTCGTCTGGGGCATCGCCGTGAAAGAAAAATGGCGTACAGACTCACGTAGTATTTAGAAGGCTCGGGTCGCTCACCAAGGCCCTATAAGAACCGGAAGGAACGGAACACACTGTACCGCGGGTGTACCGCGAGTTTTTGATCAAGGAGCCTGACGGACTTGGGGACCAAGCGCAGATAGCGCTCGTCCGCTCAGAAGGGGTTTTGGGGGGTGCGATCATCGATCGCGCGCTGGAGATTATGGACAACGCCGGAGGTTGCCGACAGGAGGGGCTGAGTTTAGAGCGTTGCACAGGCGTGAACTCAGGGGTTGGCGCCGTTGGTGCTGCCGAGGCACTGTGTAAAACCTAGTCAGCTGTTAGGTCCAAGGGTTGATAATCGCTTTTAGGGTGGGCTCGAAATCCGACGTATTCCGCGTGACGAGAGTGAGTCCATGAACTTCGGCAGTAGCCGCGATGAAAGCATCGCGAGCCTCAATCGGCCGACCCGTAGATTCGCTCCGAGCCATCAGCCGGCCACATGCGTCCCCGATCCGCAGGTCAACTGGAAGGATTCTTCCTTCAAAACGCGAGATCAGATCTTTCCGCAGCCAACTGTCGAGACGCTCGCGGCGCCTCCCGGTAGCGAGTCGTTCAACGCCATAGCGTAATTCAGTGATCGTAACGACACTGACAAAAACCTCGTCTTCGTTCACTCTAGAGAGCCAGTCGAGTACGCTAGAGTTCGGTCGCTCTTTCATCGGTTCCGATAGGACATTCGTATCCAATAGAAAATTCATAGCTCGACGTTGCGCAGACGCATTGGGAGACGCTTAATCTTGAGCCCCGAACCCCGCAATGGCGACGAGGCGAGGAACTCAGCAAGATTACCTTGGCGCTCCGCCTTGCGTTCCCATTCTTCCGCCGCAACCACCACCGCGGTGGTCCGACCATGCTTCGTGATTTTTTGAGGCCCCTCCGAATTCGCCTTATCCAAGAGTTCGCTGAATTTCGCTTTCGCTTCCGCCACTGTCCATGTGTGGGTGCTCATACGTGTCTTCCTCAAACCCGATCTATTATGGTCATAATAGTCATTTTATCGGATCAAGGCAAGACGGGGCCACCCCCGCGCGACAGCAACTGCACTGGGACCGCCACGGTGGAGTGGTCGCCCACGAAGGCGCTCTCGAAATAGGCTCCCAGGTAGTAGTGCTGGACCGGTGGATAGGCCACCCAATACCAGAGTCCCAGAGGGCAAGAAAAGCACTCCCGAGAAGGGCAGCAATACTGGCGCAATCAGCCAGGGAAACCTGCGCGGAAACTTCATCGGCCTCATGCTTTTCTACTCCCGGGGTCCTCTGTCTGGGCAAAGAAATCCTGCAGTAGCTTGCGGCTGATCTATTTGTTTTCACCTCCTGTCAGACAATCATCTTCAACACTTCAACAGCCTGCAGTTCGCAGACGTAGGCTACGTGCAATGGGATGCACAGTTTGATCGAATCCTCCTTTGTCAAACAATCATGTCCAGCAGCTTTTCAGGTCGCAGCTTATTAAGTGCAGCGGCAGTATTTCCAGGGGGAATTTATCTTTAATGTGTGCACGAATTTTTCCTTAATTATTTCACTCCTCTGAAAATACGGTGCTTCTTGGGATTTGCGGCCATGCCGCGACGCGGCGTCGAAGGGTCCTTCTGTCAGAAGACCGAGGCCAACTCCAAGCCTCCGGCATCCGATCCAATTCGCCTATGTCCGCGCCAAGGCAAGGTTTATCTCCGCTGCATTGATTAAGGAAAAAGTGACTTCATTAAAGGAAAACAAAGCAGACAACGCTAGAAGGGAAGTCGCGTGGAATCAAGAACGTACCGTTGGCTTCGGCTGGGGAAATGCGGTTCGCGCGGTGACTTAATTACGGAAAAACTGTACTCAATAAAGCAAAATTCCAGGGGTTGCCGTGCATGGAAGTCTTTTCGAATCAGCAAGCCCAGTGCACTCAATAAGGAAACACGACGGACGACCTCGCCTGGACTTTCTACAAGGAACACCGATATGGCGAAGCAGAGAACTGTGCCGCGAGGTCATAGATATTGAGCGCCGGACTTTGGGTTCCGGACCACTCGGAAACATTGAACTCAATGTCGACCTTGGACCTTGGCATCCATTCTGGGCGACGAGGGCCGCAACGCCGAGGCTGAGAAGTTGTACCGCGAGGTGCTTGAGATTCAGCGCCGCATCCTTGGGCCGGAGCACCCGGCAACGCTTCGTTCGATGACCAACCTGTCGATGTGGTGCACGCGGGCCGTTACTCCGAAGCGGAGAAGCTGGAACGCGAGACCCTTGATATTCAGCGCCGGGTTCTGGGCCCGGAGCACTCGCTCACGCTGCATTCGATGACGAACCTCGCGCTTGCTTTGGAGCACCAAGGCCGCATCCCGGAAGCGGAGCAGGAATTTCGCGAGGAGCTTGAAATTCCTCGGCGGGTCTTCGGCCCGGAGCACTCGCTGACACTGCTTACCCTGCAACTTGATGCGGGTGCCCTGAGCCGCGAGGGAAGGTACGAAGACGCGCTGCGCTGCCGCCGCCCGCCCCCGATGATCTGCTTTTTGATACTCCCCACGCCTGAAGGCGGGGGATTCTAGTCGCCTCACGGCGACCTTAACTGTTTCAACCAAGATTGCTGGCTATCGCCAGACTTACATCTTGTCCGCAGTCGTTTAGCGTCTCCACCTATCCCGAGGCGACGTTTGGTACAGTGCAGCATTTACGGTGGCTCGGCTTGGTTATCGCCTAGCCACTTTTAAGCTGCGCCTCCGGCTGGTGCCGGATTGAATAATCTGTGACTTTCGGCGACGCCTGCAGTATTGTGCCAGAGAGCGCGACCGCAGCTACGACCCTATCTTCATTCGAGCGCATGCCGCTATTTAAGCATGGTTCCAGGAAGGCGATTGAACATTGGTGAGGCTTGCGAGCTCTCCCCTAGAGCAGAATCAGAAACGGCCAACCTGGGCGGGCGTGTTCAGAAAGGTCATCACTATGGCAGGCAGAGAGGATCAAGAGCGTTCGGAAAGCACCAGCAGCAGGCGGAGACAACTTCAGGGTCTACCGGTGGTTCGACAGAATGTGGCGGGAATCGATTTGGGGAGCGAACAGCACTGGGTATGCGGTCCGACGGTGGACGGCAGCGCTCGGGAAGTAGCCAGCTTTGGGGGCACGACAGCGGAATTAATTCGCCTAGCGGAGTGGCTAAAAGCACGGCAGGTAGAGTCGGTGGCGCTGGAGAGCACGGGGGTGTATTGGATTGCCCCGCACGAGGTGCTGGAAGGGCAAGGTCTACAAGTGCTGCTGGTGGATACGCGGCAGTTGGCGCGGGTGCCGGGGCGGGACAAAAAATCAGACCCGACGGATTGCGAGTGGATCCAGCGGCTGCACAGTTGCGGATTGCTGCGGGGTTCGTTTCGGCCGGAAGAAGCGGTGTGCATGCTGCGGACGCTGGTACGGGATAAGGCGAATCTGGTGGCGGAGAGGAGCGACTGGGTGCGGCGGATGCAAAAGAGCCTGGACCAGATGAACGTGCGCGTGCACCGAGCGGTTTCCGATATCGGGGGAGTGACGGGGATGGCGATCATGCGTGCTATCGCCAAGGGAGAGCGGGATGCGCAGAAGCTGGCACAGTTGCGCGATCACCGCTGCAACAAAACCGAGTCCGAAATTGCGGAGCAATTGACCGGGCACTGGCGAGAGGATCATGTGTTCAGCCTGCAGCAGGCGCTGAAGATGTACGAGGCGGTGGCCGAGCGGATCGCGGCGTATGAAAAGGAAATTCTACGAAAACTCGGCGAGATGGAAGGGAACGAGCTGCGCGCAGCCACAGCGCCCCCTCTGAAGAACCCCGACAAGGCTAAGACGATCAAGCAACGCGGACAGGAGGCGAAGCGGCAGGCCCTCTATCGCATGAGCAGTGTCGATGTCACACAAATCGATGCCATCGGAGTGGAGACGGTGGAAGTGGTGCTCAGCGAATACGGTCCCGATTTGAGCCGCTTCCCCACGGAGAAGCAGTTCGTCTCCCACGCCACCTTGGCCCCCCGTGTGCCGCGCAGCGGAGGCAAGCCGCTGAAGAAGAAAAAGCGGAACAGCGCGAGCACCCGAGTGGCGGCGGCTTTGCGCATCGCCGCGCTATCGCTGCGTCACAGCCAAACCGCCCTGGGAGCGTACTATCGCAGAATCGCACGACGCCGCGGCGGAGATATAGCCGTATTTGCAACCGCGAGGAAGTTGGCGACTCTAATTTACCGGCTCCTGCGCTGGGGCCAGCCCTATGTCGACGAAGGTGCAGCGGCCTACGAAAACCGCTATCGCCAGCAGCGCATCAGTCACTTGGCGGCCACGGCCAAAGACCTTGGCTACCAACTCACTCCTGTAAGTGCTTGATGTCTGTTATCGATCATCTGAAAACGATGTTTTCTAAACTCCTGCCGGATCACGGTATTTGAATTGCTTGTTGCTTCGGAGATAAGGATTAGCATCATCCTCCGCACGTCATCCGCATCTCCCCGTATCTTCGTGTATGCGGTGAACTTGTCGAGTGAGTTGCTTCCGCTCTCATCATCGGGCGCCCCGGCCCGGTTTTTGCTCCGGCCCCGTGCAGCAGGGCAGCTAGGGGATGTTGGCCGGTTCAAAAAAATACGTTTTTACGTGATCGCCAACATGATGTCAAACGAACAGGAAAGAAGTCACAGATCAGATACCGGAACCAAGAGCAAAAGCAAGAACAAAACCGTCGGCTTATATCCCCAGGCCTGAAGGCAGGGGCTTTACGCCGACTTCGGTAATTTCCTCAGCCTGCTTTATGAGATCGTAGGCACATCCCTCCACGCTGATGGGATCATCTACTAACGTTTCCCGTGTTCCCTGAGGATCGCTTGTTTTGTAGCGGTAGATTTTTATTCCCGCACGTTTTGGAATGATTGCCTGCGGCAAGTCTGCAAAGAGAACAACTCCAGCTACGCTGGGCTTATCATCCCTGATGAGTTCCTGCTTCCGCAGCCAAGCCTCGGGTTCCGATGTTGGGACTACTTCGAGAATGAACTTTATCGCCGTCGTGGAATTGCATACCTTGTCCAGTTCCACGCTGACTGGTTATTTTCAAAAGACGTGATGCCCTTATTACGCTCCAAGAGGGCGTATTGTTCGGGGGTGTTGAACGGTAAGCATTGCGCTCCCCGGCGAATGTACGCTATGCCGTCGTTGGCCTTGACAATAGCTTTGGTCTTGCGAACGATGGCTTGGAGAATGACACCGGTTTTACTCGGATGTGCTAGAAAACTATAGAGATAGTCTCCTCCAAGCGGAAATAGGTTCTCGAACACTTGGAGATGCGCGTTCGCATCTTCCGGCTTGGCAAAGCCGTCCCATTTGTGCGGAAAAGGGAGCGTCACATTCTCTGCTATGCCCACATAAAGTTCGCCCCCGTCCGCATTGGCGAACGCCGAAATTGCTTTGGTCAGCTTTGATGGTTTGATCTCTTTGGCTTTCAGATCCAGAAAGTCAAGAGAGCACTTCTTGGAGTTGTTTGTCCGTAATTTGGTTAACCGGTATTGGCATTGGCACGCCTCCCGCGCGGCAACCGTAGCTTCTTCAGCTTAAAACGGTTGTAAGGTTCTTTTCCGACTCGAATCGGTTTCGCATCGAATCAGTTTGGTGGTGAGACGCCGCCGTATTTTTGGAGCCAGTTTAGTTCTTCGCGGACTTTTATTTTTCCGTGCCACGGGTTCTTGCTTAGCTCGTGGCCTTCGCCGGGGAAGATTAGCAGCTTGTTTGGTATGCCAAGCGAATAGAGGGCGTGCTCCAGCAGATAGTCTTCCATTACCGCTACTCGGATGTCGTTGGCGCCGGCTACCATGTGGGTGGGGGTGCGGACTTTGTTGATTTGGAAGATGGCGGCTTCGTCGTGATAGCGCTGCTGGGCTTCCCAGGGGCGGCCCCCGAGGAAGTAGGCGTCGTCCATGGTGGTGTCGTCGTTGCCCCAGTTGCCGATGTGCTCGACCGCGCCTGCGCCGGTAACTGCTGCTTTGAAGCGCGTGGTTTGGGTGATTAGCCAGTTGGTCATGTAGCCTCCGTAGCTGTAGCCGCCGATGGTTAGATGATCGGGATCGGCTATGCCTTCCTTGACCAGGGCGTCTACGCCTTCGAGAATATCTTTGCCCGGTCGCGAGACTATTTGCGGAACTATCTGTTCCAGGAACTTGTCGCCGTATCCGGTGGAGCCGCGGTAGTTGGGCTCGAAGACCAGCCAACCGTTAGTGGCGGCCAGTGCGGACCATTGGTACCAGTCGGCTTCGAAGTGGTTGCCGTCGGCGTCGGCGGGGCCTCCGTGAATGAAGGTGAATAGGGGCAGATACTTGGCTTCGAATTTGCCTGGGGGATAGATGAGCATGCCTTCTACTGTGGTGCCGTCGTCGGTCTTCCAGCGGTAGGGTTTGCCTTGCGGGAGATCGCGCTCGGTGAAGAGTTTGTTGAAGGACGTGATGGGGCGGGCTTGATCTAGCTTGTCGGGGCTTTCAGCTAAATAAATTTCCGCGGGCTTTTGTAATGACGTGTAGACGAAGGCGATTCGTGGAGAATGCGCGGCTGCGGAGATTCTTTCGTAGGTGCCTTCCCATCCATTTAGTTTGTGTAACGACTGACTGGGCTTGGTTACCGAGTACATGGGGACTTCGGTGCCGATGCGGGCTGAAGTTAGTATCTGGTCGGCGGCTACGGCGTAGTGGTCGACTGGCCCGATGAAGTCTTTGCTCCACCGGTCGATGGCAGAGGTTTCGTTGTCAGGCTTTTCGCTGTCAGGCTTTTCTCCGTCAACCCAGTACAGGTGCGGTTGGAGGTCGCGATAGGGGCCGGCTACGTCTCCTACTTCTACGGTGAAGAAGATGTGGCGACTGTCGTTGGCCCAGTGGAGTTTTTGTTCGAAGGCCTGGTTGTGGGTTAGTTGGCGGGGTTGCGCGAGATGGTTTGCGCTGCCGGCAGTTGCCGGCGGGGACGCCGGCGCTACGTTTAGATCCAGGGAGTAGATTTCTACGTCTTCGGCTTTTTCCTGGCGCTGGTTGATGGCGTTGGTTAGGAAGGCTAGTTTGCTGCCGTCGGGCGAGGTTTCCAGGGCTGATATTCGCAAGGGTGACGTTACTATGGGGCGAGAGCCGGGAGTGGTGTCGGATTCTTTTTCGCTGTCGGATTGTTCTTTCGTGGCTTCGGCGGCGTGGTTGGCTAAAGCTGTGGTCAGGTCCAGGGAAAAGATGGTGTCGCCGCGTTCGGCGGTACGATACTGCACGACATCTTTCCATTGTTTTTTGTAGGCGTCTTTCTGCTGCTTGGTCCAAGGGTTGCGCGTGGAGAAATAAATTGTGCCGGCGTCTGAGGACCAGGAAAAAGTGTGGACTTCTTCTTCCCCCTTGGTCAGCGGGATGGCTTCGCCGCCGGCGGGAGAGATCAAGTAGATCTGGGCGGTTTCTCCTTTGTCATTCTTGTCTTTGTTTTTGCCCTTGTCTTCGTCTGAGTCGGAATCTTTTTCGGAAGGGGGTTTGCGTTCGGAGAGGAAGGCGATCCAGCGGCCGTCGGGCGACCAATTGGGCGCGGTGTCGTGGCCGGATTGCGTTAGTTGGATTAATGCTGAGTCGGTTGGCGATGCGTTTTTGCTGGTGTTGCGGTAGAGCCAGAGGTCGGTGCGGAAGATTTTCTGGTCCCAGTCAGGGCGCTCGACGGCGATTACCACGGAGTTGCCGTCGGGAGAGATGGCGATCGAGGGGTAATTGACTGAGTTGAAGAATTCGTCGAGAGTCAGCTTGGGCTTGGCGTCGGCGAAGACCAGCAGTGTCGAACTGATCCCTAACAGCAGTAATAGATGTTTTGACGTTTTCATAGGACCCTTGTGGAAGTAGGGTTATACATCGGCGGGTTTGTTATTGTAATTTCTCCTCCGGGGTCTTACCTGTCAACTCGTTGTAAGTGAGTCGTTTTCCTACGATCTGACTAACGGACAGATCAAACCGGTTCGCGTCGGTAATGTGCGGGATTCGGCAGCAAAGCCGCCCGACATCTCAATGCGATTGGGGTAGGGCAACGGAACATAGTACTCCAAGACGCGGGTTCCTCACGAGTCTGGGGGGAATCCCACGGTGGTGCGGTTTGAAGTTTTCTTCGACGTGTCTTTGGAGGTCGGATCGTGTTTGCCTCCGCCCCCTCATTCATCCTCAGTAGCTTCCCGCACGGTCCGGGCATCGGCTAGGCTGAAATCCTCCTACGACGATGGCTCGTGGAAGACGCCTGTTTGCTTTTCCATCCTCTCCGCAGTCGGTGAGATAGTTGCGTGACAAATTGAGGATGATCTGCATGCAGCCATTGGGCAAAACGCGTTCGCGGCCGTGGGAGAACCGGGCCGCCCGGCAGTACCACAGTGATCGAACCCATGAACGAAGAGGGGGATTTGGAAGTTCTTCCAGAAAGACTATCGGTTCACTTGTTGTGAGGGCAGACAAAACCTGGTACCACACTCATCCTACCACTCGTGTCACTCTGAGAAGTTTGAATCTGAGATTGGGTGCTACTTGCTCTCCTGGACCGGCTTCTGGGAAGCTGCCAAGGCATATCACGCGGGGACGCAGCGGATCCGATACGATTCCCGGTCGAGTTACCGAGTAGCTGGACGGGATTGCTCCCGTCCAGCTACTCGGTAATACGGCAGTTAGGAATTTCAGAATTTCAGTCGAGAACTTTCAAGGGCTTATCGCGGCCGCGATTCCGGCGGCACCATGTTGTTGGCGCGATAGTACGCCACGAGCTGGCCGTAGTGCTCGCCGCTGTCCTCGATGACGAACAGCCAGTTGTAGGAATTGTGGACCAGCCTGTTACCAAACGGAAATTTCGTCGTTTTGTCCAGCCCCGCGTCGCCCTGCTGTTGAATCAGGTTGGTTCCGTCCGCGACTGCCTGCTGAATCAGATTCATCACGTCGGCTTTCGTCTTGTAAACGTCTCGCGACGGGCTTACCACGTCCTTGCCGAGGTCCGGCCCGATGTTCGACCCGGAAACCGTCCGCATCAGGAGGTAATCGACCCCGGCGACGTGTAGAAGAGTTTGGGCAAAGGTGCGCTGGTCTTTCTGCAGCTTGAAGTCGTATTTGTCTTCGGGGAAATCCTGGGCCATGGCGATGAGTTTGTTCCCGATGCTGTTCCACATTGCCAGCGTCTCGTCTGCTCGGGAACGCGCAGGACGCGGAGCTTGATTCTGCGCTTGGCCTTGACTGTAAAAACTGGTTCCGACGACGGCAAGCAGAGTGACCGCAACTAGCACAAGCGAAGACCGCCTCATGGCAAATTTCTCCTTTGGATTGGCAATAAACTGCGACAACACATCCACGCGAAGCTAGGATGTTCTTTTCAACCGGCCGGAACTCCTAAGCTAAGCGCATTGAGCGCGCCCTCCGGATGACAAAAACCTGCAAACCAGGGTTCCTCAGGCGTAGAACTCGACTACCGTGACGAATCTAATCTTGCCCAATCTGGCACTACTTCATCGGCGAAAAATCCGTCGGACGCATGTACGTCTCGTCTATTTTTTCCACCGTTTTGTTGGCCTGCTCGGCTTTGAGCACCTCTTGAAACTCTGGGTCTGCCCGGAACGCATCCCAGTTCTTTTTCGCTTCCTCCCGGCTGGAATGAGCCACCAAAAAGATGAACGTGTTGTCCCAAGCGGGAGCACCCTCGGGTACCCAGTAGCCCACAACCTTCAGATCGTGTTTGGCGAGGATCTTTGAAGTCGTGTCGCGAAACCGTGACTCCAGCAACGGCACTGTGCCCGGAACAGTGTGATAAACGCGAAGTTCAAAGACGCGATCGCTATCGGCCTTCACTTGGTTAATCTGCACCAGGCGAGCAGTAATGAGCGATCCAGCGGCGAAGGAAACCAGAGCGATGGCGCAGACAGTCCATCTTTTAGATTTCCAGCCTTCGAATTCCCAGCATTTGAGTGTCATAAGTCCCCCTTTCATTGCCGTACAACATTCAGTGTGCACCCGGCGAGTTCATGCCTCGCGAAGGGCAAACATCGGATCTACCTTCGTCGCGCGCCGTGCCGGAAGGTAGCTGGCCAGCACGGCAACTGCAAATAAAAGCAGGGGCACAGCTAGAAATACAGCTGGATCGTGCGGATGAACGCCGTAAAGCAGACTTGCCATCATGGGCGCGGTAGCTGCAGAAAAGATCACACCGACGACAATCCCCACACCGGCCAGGACTACACCTTTTCCTAAGATCAGTTTCAGAACGTCCCACCGCCGGGCGCCCAATGCCATGCGAAGGCCGATCTCGCGCGACCTCTGCCCGACCATGTATGCCAACAAGCCATAAATTCCGATCGAGGCCAACAGAAGCGCCACGACCGCGAACACACCCACTAATTCAGCCGAGAAGCGGCGTGAAGCCAGAGAACCGTCGATGACCTCATTCATCGTACGTACATTGAATACCGGCAGACTGGGATCGATGGCCTCGATCTCACGGCGTATCTGCGGCTCCGTGCTGGTGGCCGACAAAGATGTCCGCACCGCCACACTCAAATACATCAAAGAACCGACTACAAGAAAATCACGGCTGCTGATTCCCGAAACTTGGTAAATCGGCCAGTAGATGTGAGGATTCCCGGATTGGTCGAGACCATCATTCTTGATGTCGTTGATCACGCCAACGACGTTCAACCACGGCGGGTTGGTGGCCGCGCGCCCAATGCTCAAACGCCGGCCAATGGGATCGCGGTCCGGCCAGAAGGTACGAGCCGTACTTTCATCGACGATGACCACCAGTTGTTTGCCGGGCTGATCGTCTTCCGCGAAGAAACGTCCACGTACCAACGAAGCCTGCAACACCTTGAAATACTCAGGGGTCACACCGGTGACTTCGGAAAACAGACCTTTGCCAGACTCGTCCGGACGGTCCTCAATGTTGATGAGGCCTCGCTCCGACAAGTGGGTGATTGGCAAATCAGTGGTCATGGAGGCGAGATCGACTCCAGGGATAGCACCCAGGCGCCGCACCGCTTCCCGCACAAAGGTGTTCAGGTTCTCAGGCTGGGCGTAGCGATTCATTTCAGGATTGTTGGGTACCGGTAGCCGAGTACTGGCAGTAACAATTCTTGATGGATTGAAACCGGGGTTTTCCTGAAGCAGTCCCCAAAACGTGCGCAACAGCAGACCCGCTCCCACCATGAGGATCACCGCAAGAGCCGATTCTGAGGCGATCAGCACACCGCGCAAGCGGTTGGTCTTGCCGCTGGTGCCCGAGCCCCGGGCTCCTTCCCGGATCGCCACCGCAATTTCGGCTTTCGAGGATTGCAGGGCCGGAACTAATCCGAAGCCGAGCCCGGCGACTAGGGAAACCAACAAGGCGAACGCCAGCACGGTCCAATCCATCTGCACCTCGGCCAGCCGGGGAATTCGCGCCGGTAGAAACTGCACAAAATGCAAAGCTGCCATTGCGGTCAGGATCCCGACAATACCGGAAACCAGAGACAGAATCACCGACTCGGTGAGCATCTGCCGAATCATGCGCGAGCGGCTTGCTCCCATGGCCAGCCGCACTGCCATCTCCCGTTGTCTTCCGGAAGCCCGGGCCAGGAGAAGATTCGCCACGTTGACCGAGGCCAGGAGGATGATCAGGACCACCGCGCCCATCAGCACCAACAACATAGGCCGGACATTGCCGACCAGCGATTCCTGCAATGATTCAGCCTCAATCGACCAGCCGGACCCGGCTGGATAGTCGGTGGGGAATTCTGTCCGCAGCTGGGCCGCGAAGGCATTCAACCTCAGTTGCGCCTGCTCCCGGCTGATTCCGGGTTTCAAAAGCCCGATCGCTCCGGGCACCACCCGCAGGCTGCGCTCTGGTTTCGGGTAAGGATCGGCCCTGAATCCCGTGGTTGCCCATACTTCGACATCCCTGGCACCCGTGCTGCCCGGATGGCGGAATCCGGGGGGAAGAACACCGACAATCGTGTAGGGATCATTGTCGAGTTGCACTTTTCGCCCCAGAATTCCGGGATCTCTGCCGAATCCGCTGGCCCACAGACTATCGCTGATCACGACCGCTTCCGCGAAACCCAGCACCTCGTCGCCCGGGCCAAACACCCGCCCGATGTGCGCCGAGGCGCCGAGCAGGGAAAAGTAGTTGGGACTGACGACCGCTATCTCGAGACGTTCCGGACGCTCTGCGCCGGTCAAATTAGTGACGCCTCCTGCGATACCGGTCACTTGCTCAAAGACGCCCGCGCTTGTTCTGAGATCGTCCAGTTCTGGAACGGAGAGCCCAATATCCCGCGCGCCCACGCCGCGATTGAGGGCGACGATCTTCACCAGACGGTCGGGATGGGGAAAGGGAAGAGAGCGCAACAAAACCGCATTCACGATGCTGAAAATCGCGGTGTTGGCGCCGACGCCCAAAGCCAGGGTCAAAATCGCAACCGCCGTAAAGGCGGGATTCTTGCACAATAATCTCCATCCGTGATGCAGGTCCGAACCCAGTTCACCCCACCAGCGCACGCCCACCGATGCCCGCATGGCATCTTTGTGAGACTCGATTCCGCCGAACTCAATCCGCGCCTGTCGCATCGCTTCTTGCTGGGAAAGGCCTTTGCGAACCAGGTCCGCAGCGTAGCTCTCAATGTGGAAACGCACTTCCGTTTCCATTTCACTTTCAAGCCGCTGTCCCTTGACCATCCACTTCAACCAAGAACGGAATCGAGCCGGAAGATTCATATCTGCTCCGGAGTAGTCCGCAGAATACTGGCGATCAACGACGCCATGCGGTTCCATTTTTCGGTTTCCGCATGGAGTTGGCGCCGCCCGGCTGCGGTCAGGCTGTAGAACTTCGCTTTGCGTTTATTGTCCGATTCTCCCCACTCGCTGGCGATCCAGCCCTGATGTTCCAGCCGATAGAGCGCTGGATATAACGAGCCTTGCTGGATCTCCAGTTGTTCGCCAGAGATCTGCTGAATGCGCAGCAGAACACCGTAGCCATGCAACGGGCCAAGCGAGACAGCTTTGAGGATCAGCATGTCCAGCGTGCCTTGCAGCAAATCAATCGGTTTGCCCACGATCTCTCCTTGTGTGTCTAGGAGAGACACTAACAGAACTCTCCTAGTTGGTCAAGGAGAGAGTATTTTGGCGGGACAGTTGCTGAATGTCGGGGCAAACCGGAAATTGAGGTTCAGCTGAGTCCGACGGTTCCGCTTCGTCCTCACAACAGCGCGTGTAACGTCAAGTCTCGGCTATCACACATAATCATGATGCTCCCAAGGAGGGGAACATCATGCTGGTTCGCTATTTCAGACGGCCATCACGTATCGAGCAACTGCGCAGTAGCACCGGTGGTCATCTGCTTGAAGGATTCGCCAAGGAACTGTCCCAAGGCCGCTATCAGTGGGTTGCAGCGCGCAAGCACATTCGGGCAGCGGAACACTTTCTCCATTGGATCGCCCATCGAAACCTGTCGATCGCGAGCGTTGAAGAACGATATGCACAGCAGTTCCTCGATCACTTGAAACGATGCTGTTGTCGCGGACATCATCCACCATTGAAACCTCACCGGCAGAAGT
>CAVQNY010000019.1:0-436554 GCA_963714225.1 uncultured Acidobacteriaceae bacterium
TGCTCAAGCGGTTCCACGTGATTTTCGACTGGCCACACCAGCGCATGCTGCTTGCGCCGGGGCGGGACGTGAACCTGCACTCTCCTGGGAATTGCAGCGGGCTCTCGCTCAGAGTTTCGCTTCCCGACTACCACAGGGCTCCTGGTAAACGGCGTGATCGCCGGCTCACCGGCGGCGCAAGCCGGCATCCTCGCGGGGGACCTAATCGAAGCGGTCACGCGCGGAAGCGGCGAGCCGCGTCCAGACGCGGGGCTGCAACTGGCTGCCGTAATCCAAGAGCTCGGCGAGCCAGACCTGCCGTTTGTCGTACTCATCGAGCGCAAGGGCAGGCCGATGCAGGTAAGATTTGTGACGCGGGAACTTTACTAACCCCAAAAACGTCGGAAGCACAAGCGAGCCTATGCGCTCATTCTCACGGTGCAAAGAACTTGCGATTCACCCCGCATCCGCTCGGCACGGGCGAGTGCGTATTCCGAAAGCGGAGCCGAGTCACTCGGAGATGGGCAATGCCGGAACAAAGGTCCACCGCGAGCCGGCGCGCTCATCACCATCGATGAAAGGATCGTTAACGATGACCTGGGCTCCCTGGGTTTCAAAGCCGAAGGCCACCTCCTGCAGGCCTTCCGCCAGCAAAGCACTGCGTACTGCGACTTGACTGCCGGGTTCACAGTACAGAAGAAGAAAGCCTCCACCGCCCGCCCCGGTTATCTTTCCGCCGGCGGCACCACGTCGCCGAGCCAGTTCATAGAGGTGATCGATTCGCGAATTCGAGATCTTCGCCGAGACTCTCTTTTTTGCCTGCCAAGCTTCGTCCAGGAGTGAGCCAAAAAGATTGAGATCGCCTCTCTCCAGTGCCACGCGCATGCGATCAGCCAGTGTGCGAACTTCATGCAGCGCCTCTACGGCCATCCCTTTTCGGGCACGAGTGGATTTTTCTTGCTCTTCGAGAATAGTCCATGAATTGTGCGCCGAACCCGTAAAAAACAACATGAGGCAGCTCTGCAGTTCCTGCATGAAACTCGTCTCTATTTTTACCGGCTCCACTCGGGTTGAGCCGTCGCGCTCGAAGGTTATGAAGTTCAACCCGCCGAAAGCACAGGCATACTCGTCCTGTCTACCGACGTGCCGCCCCAATGCATCTCTTGTGATGTGAAAGGCACGATCCGCTAAGTCATACTGACAAAGCGGCTGCTCGAGATAAGTGGTGAGGGTCTTCAGGATACCTACACAGACGCTCGCCGAGGAGCCCAACCCCGTCCCAGGAGGAATCTCTGAGGCCAGAAAAAGATCCACGGAAATATCGGAGGCTACGTCCTTGAGCACCGCAAGCGGAATTTCAAGTCCGCCTCTTTCCAGCTTCATGGCGGCAATATCTTGCCAAGTTTCGAAGATACGCAGGTCCGAGGAAATGACCTGGACGCGGCCATCCGCTCTCTTGCCCAAGATGGTGTAAAAGTACTTGTTGATAGCAGTACTGAGCACTGCACCACCGAACTGCTCATAATAAGCGGGCAGGTCGGTACCACCCCCCGCAAAGCTAATCCGCACTGGGCTGCGACCGATGAGCATTCTGCAACCCCTCCTCGACCGATGGGAACCGGAAATCAGCGACCGTCCTCACCGAGACTACCTGCTCTGCAGAATCCAATTCTGGATGATGGAACATCCGGATCATCAATGTCCAAGATGTCTGCAGCAGCAAGGACAAATCCGTTAACAGCGATGGCTTGAGTAAGTACTGCAAGTCAAAGCGAGTTTTTTCTTCCGACGAGTGATGCTCGCGCAAACCATGGACCTGAGCCAATCCTGTGATGCCAGGCTTTACACTCAAGCGCTGCTGCTCCCATTCCGAGTAATGGCGCACACGGTCCGGTGACTCCGGCCGAGGTCCGACCAACGACATATCTCCGCGCAGGACGTTAAACAACTGAGGAAGCTCAGTGATACTCAACTGCTGCAGAAATCGCTCAAAGCGTGTCGTTGCAATCGCAGGCCGATCCACATTGAGACGTAACATGGAGAACGATCTACCATCCTGTCCGGAGCGGACTTCCCAGCGAAACGCGCGCCCTTTGGTGCGCCGAAGCACGACTGCTGCGGAGAGCAGAACAGGAACAGCCACGAAGGACAGCAACGAGGTTAATGCCAAGTCCCCGATGCGCTTCCACTGAAAGAACATATCAGAGGTTGAGGACTCGCGAAGGCGCAGCAGGGGCAGTCCACCCAGATCCAGCAGGTCTGGTTTGGAGAGGTACAGTTCATAGGGCTGAGGCACCAAACTCACATTGATCCCCAGCGCTCGACATCGACCCACTAAATTGAGGAGCTCCGGCCAAGATGGCTTTTGCAATGCCAGAATCAGCTCGTCGACATGCTGGCTACGGAGCAGGTCTACCACTTTGAGCGTGAATAACGTCGTACTGTCGCTGGTTGAGCTTCGCGGCAACCCGTAACTACCAGAAGCATCATGCGGATATAGAAATCCAACGACCCTGCACAACATCTCGGGGTGATGTTCTATCTTGGAGGCAAGTTCGCGCGCCACCTGTCCACAACCCACGATGACTACACGGCCCACTTTCCCAGCACGATGACGGGCCCGAAGGAACAGGCGCGCGCTATACCGGATGGCAATGAAACCCAGCAGAAGCAAAATACCGAAATAACCCAGGGCCAGCCGCGACACATAGCGCTGACTGAGATAGCTGATCGCCAGTAAGGCGGTCATCAAGAACGAAACCCCCAAGAACACTGTCGAGACCATGGCCGGGAAGTGCCACCCTCCGCGGAAACCGTCCAAATTCATCTTGTCGGAAAGCAGTCCCCAGAGGAGCCACGCTGCAAACAAAAACGGCAGCAGCATGTGTACGAAACCCTCTTGCGCGGCGCCCCAACGAATTCCGTATCGGAGTACGTCCGCACACAAAAGCGCTATGGCCACCCATAGAAGATCGGCCGCCACGATCCAAAGGGGGAAGCGGTTTTTCTTCATGTATTCACCTGCCTAAGCATAGCAGACAAGGTGGACGGCGAACCTCACAGACACATCACAGGTTAGTTGTCAGAGGAGATACCACGCCATTTGCGCAGCAATTTGGAAACACGCCGGCGAATGTGGTTTGCGAAAATCATCCACATGCCCCATATCGCAGCCAGGACCGGCATAAGGACTTGAAACAGAGTCCCGCCGCTCGGGTCACCATAAGCGTAGCAAGGAAGGGCCGGAATCAGCATAAACGCAATCACAATGGGGAAGAGGCGCAATCGAGGCAATTTTTTCTCCTTCCAGTCTCAAAATGGAATGCTGACGAATATTCCCACTTCGGAACAGCATGAGTCAAAGCATTATTTACTCTGTGCTTCAGGGTTCAATGCAGACAGGGGTTCAATCTGAGTCGAAAACCCAATGCGCCTTCAGTGAAGACTGGAAGCAACGTAATCCTCGCATCTGTGCTCGGACATTTCGCAATTCAGCTGCATATCGACATTGCGTCTCGACTTTGGCATCGGGACCGCCAGTAGTTCAGCATATCTTCCACGGTTTTCTGCAATGGAATTTCGGGTTGCCAGCCGGTATCGGCCTGAAGTTTGTGCGGGTCACCATAGATCTCGGCACCTTCCCCCGCCCGAACTTTATTCGGGTCGATCTCGATCGTTATGTCGATTCCGGAAACTGCTTGGAACATTCCTATGATGTCGGAAAGAAGAATCGCGGTGCCCGAACAGACGTTGTACACCTCCGACGTTCTGCCATTCTCCAGTAACATGCCGTACGCGCGCACTACATCTCTAACGTCAGTAAAGTCACGTCGTATCGCAATATTACCGAGCTTAAGTGTCGGCGGCCGCAACCCTAATTCGATTTCGGCAAACTGTTTGGCGATGGACGGCAGCACGAAGTTCGGCGGCTGTCCACACCCGGTGTGGTTGAAGGGTCGAGCTGTGATGATGCCGCCGATGGGGCGCTCCTGATACTGGGGAACCAGCAGTTCGGCCATTGCCTTACTGGCAGCGTAAGGATTTTCAGGGCGGAGCGGGCTCTCTTCGGTTATGATCCCGGACGCAGGAGCGTACACTTGCGACGTGCTGATATTCAATATTCTGGGGAGTACTGGCAAATTCATGGCGGCGTCAAACAGATTTTGTGCACCGAAAACGTTGACTTCATAGGTCAGCCGCGGATGAGTCCACGAGACGTCGACCGCGGTAATGCCAGCCAAATGGTAAATCCGGTCCGGATTCACTTCGTGGACCACCGAACGAACTCTTTCCGCATCACGTATGTCGAGTTCGTGGTATTGCACTCCGGGTTCGCGGGCACCACTGCGGCCGGATGCGAGCACAGAAATCCGAGAATCTTGCGAGTTAAGGAACCGGATTAGGTGTGCCCCGACAAATCCAGTTCCGCCTGTTATGAGGATGCGCAAACGTTCCCCTATCTCAGTTTATCCAGCCGGGAGGTCGATCGATCTCAGTACACGCCCGAGAATAGCGCCTTGGGAGCGGCCCTCGATAAGAGGTCAAGATCGCTGTGAACCATCATTTCGATCATCCGTTCAAAGTTGACCTGAGGTTCCCAACCCAGTCGTTGGCGAGCCTTGGAATAGTCTCCACGAAGATGGTAGACGTCGGCTGGTCGCAACAATTCCTCATCCACTTCGACGTAGTCACGGGAATCCAGTCCGACATGTGCGAAGGCAAGTTCGAGCAACTGCTTCACGCGGTGGGCTACCCCGGTGGCAACCACATAATCCTCAGGAACATCCTGCTGTAGCATCAGCCACATGGCTCGAACGTAGTCACCCGCAAAGCCCCAATCGCGTTCTGCCTCGAGGTTGCCCATTTTTAGCTTTTGTTGAAGCCCCAGTTTGATGCGAGCAACATTGTAACTTACCTTCCTGCTTACGAACTCAATTCCACGGCGCGGTGATTCGTGGTTAAACAGAATTCCGGAACACGCGAATAGACCGTAACTCTCTCGCGCGTTCACGGTGATCCAGTGACCGTACAACTTGGCTACTCCATACGGACTGCGGGGATAGAACCTAGTTGATTCGTTTTGTGGCGATTCCTCCACCATGCCGAACATTTCGCTGGAGGAAGCCTGATAGAAACGTATAGCGGGGTTTACTACCCGAATCGCCTCGATCATGCGCGTGACACCCAGCGCGGTGAACTCGCCAGTCAAGACAGGTTGACTCCAGGATGTCGGAACGAACGACTGCGCGGCCAGGTTGTAAACCTCGTCGGGCTCCGCCTTCCGCAGAGCCGTTATCAGCGAACTCTGGTCAAGAAGATCCCCCGGAATAAGCTCGATTTTGTCCTGCAGGTGAGCAATCCGCTCGAAGTTGATAGTACTGCTGCGTCTTACCAGACCGTAAACGCGGTAGTTCTTTTCCAGCAAGAACTCAGCAAGGTAGGATCCGTCCTGACCTGTAACTCCGCTAATGAGTGCTTTACGTTGCATTTGTCAGCGCTCCGTTTTTAAATCTCGACAATTCTAAGCACACCATCTTTTCACAACACGCCTGGACACCTGGACCAGATGCGCAGTATCGATCCCTTCTATCGGATCGTACTCTTCCCCGGACTGTCTTGTATTCCTCCTGCCAGATTGCCATCCACCGAGTTGTCGTTCGCGACGATGCGGGCCCGATTCTCGACGCGGATGCCGAACGTCTGCGTTTTCCGATTCTGAGTGTCGGTGGCTTGTAAGCGCGTCACGCGACCCGTAACCTCTCCCGAAAAGCCACCCGCAAAATAGACCCCTTCTCTCCGGCCTACGTTCCGGTCCGGGGGTAAGCCCAGGCTCAGCTGGCCATTATCAAGTGATTCTCCTCCGGTGATTTCCACATAACTGTCCACGTTGTAAGCGTAGTTGCCAGTCGCAGCAGAAACATCAGCGGTTAACATCAGTCGGGTGGTCGACTGGAGCGAGGCGATCCTATAGACGGCCCCGGCAATGACGATTTTTGAGCGTGGTGGCCACACCGCTGAAAACGTCATATTGGCGTCGCCCGGTGTCCAGTCCACGATGGGCGATCCCTCCGTCACACGCACCCGGCCAAGCGCGGGCATCACGACGATCCCGCCGCCGCCGTTACGGTTGGTGTGTGATGCGCTGATCGTGACCCCTGGCGAGCCATCGACCCTTATTCCCTCAAGACCATTGTCGCTTGCGATGCCCTTGCTGATGCTGACATCACTGGAGTTGCTAACTTCAATTCCGGGCTGGCGATTGCTCGGAGACTTGCCATTGTTGCGCGCAGTGACTTCGGAGAGCTGCACGCGCTTCGAGTTGAAGATGTCGAAGCCTTCTCCATTGTTTGCATTCTTGCCCGACCCGGCAGAGGTATTGTGGCCCATGCTGACGGTGCCGCTGATCTCTATGTCACTCGAAGCCGCTCTGTCAGTCGACTCGGTAAGCACACCGTCACAATTGTTGAGCCCGCTAACTACGCCGCCGTGCAGAGCCGAGTTGCTCGAGGCGGTGAAGCTGACGCCACCGCACCCGGGAACCGTTGAAGCATCAACGTCTTTAATAGCTGGATCGCTGACCTCAATCAAACTACTCTTGTTAATACCGATTAACCGGATGCTCGAGTCGCCAGCCGGCACGGTAAAGCCATCGATTCGCGGGGAAATGATGTGGCCGCGCGTGGACGAATCAATCAGTATCGGCGATGCACCTTTTGCGGTAATCGAAACATGGCGGGTGTTGCCGATGCTAAAATTCGAGACATTGTTGAATTCGATGTGATCGCCGCCTCCTACGAAAGTGACGTCATCGACCTGGACGTTGGAGGTGCCTTGCGAAACGATCTCTGCCCCGCCCGCTGGGGGTAAAGTCTGACTCGAAGACAGCGTGCAGCCGCGCACATGCGTATCGCTCTCCTGGATGATCGTTGCCCTGGAACTAGACAGCGTCAACGTGACTTGATCGCCAACGCAAGTCAAGCTGTGATTGTGCGACAACAAGACCGGCTCTGAAATCTCTCCTGACTTTGCGACCCGGATCTCGCCTTTCGCTGGGCCCAGCGCGGTGTTGGCCGCGACAATCTTCGCTCCCATATCGCTGCCGAATTGTTGGTCAGCGAAAATGACACTGCCCTGGACTGGCTGGGCCTGGGCCCCGCTCTTGGCAATGGCAGAGACATTTCGCGAGTTCGCCCTTGGCGGCGCGACTGTTTCCAGAAAGAGCAACCCAAGAAAAATCCATCCCTCCGGATATCCAGCTCTCATTGCTTTTCCTCATGCTCACCAGCCACTGCTGTATCGTCACGATCCATGGGAAATCTGAGGTTGAAGCGTATGAGGCTTACAACGGCTAGCCGTTCCCGCGGAGGTGCAACAGCGTTCCCAGATCCGCTATCCGAGAGTGACATAATCTTCCGGCCAGCCATACCCCTTGCCATGTATGAGCTCACCCCAGAGAGAGCCGACACGCTGCTTCTGGGCTGGTGAGAGTCGGAACCGATTGCGCGTATGATCGGCCACGCTCGCCACGTGGTGTTCCAGCCGGGACCGCACTGCCGGGAAACCCTCGAGCTCCAATTCTTCATACAGCCGCGCCATCCGTCCCACGGGATCGGCGATTAGCTCTTCGTAACGCACCCACGCGATCACTCGCGCATCGATGTGCCGGACTCCTTCGGCAATTGCATCCTCGTGCAGAACATAGGCCGCGAGTACGAAGGCTTCGATTTCGTCAGACGAAACGGCCTCCACGCTATACATGTCGAGCAGGGTACGCCAAAGCTTCACATTGGAAGCAAAAACCTCATAGGGATTACGTTCGAGGATTACGTAGCGCGCCCGCGGAAACAGCGACGGCAGCACGGGAAGCCTGAAACCGTGCGGCGGCGACTTAAGAACTATCATTTTATCCTGCTGCACCGTGAGTAGCCGTATAAAATATTGCAGGGCCTCGACCCAACGATTCAGCTCTTCGTGGGAACGTTGCCGAACATCGAGGAGAGATCGGGCGTTCCGCATTAGAGAAGGAACAACGATGGCTTCGTAAGGAGAGGGCGCACCGAGGGCGAAGAGTGCGAACTCATCCTCCTGGGGCGAAGCCCAGGAATACTGCATCGTGTCCATCGGCCGACGAATCTGTTCGGACGGGCGCAGCCGCATCCATTTCTCGGTGAGCAGAAAATGCGATGGGTTCATGCAAGCGTAGGTGCTTGCGAAACCGAAGCGCGGGTCACAGCAAAACAGCTCATGCAGGAATGTCGTACCGGATCGCCAGAACCCAAGGACAAAAAGCGGCGGTGCCGGGACGGCAGTTCTTATTTTGTCGGCATGGCTCGCATGCTGGATTCGAGCCAGCAAGGAGTTGCTGGCGCCGTTCAGCCAATAGGCAAACCTAGTCTGCCAACCCACACAGGCCCTCTTGGCGTCAATTTGGTGTGCCAGGCGCCGCCAGGCCTCTAGCGATAAGTGCAGCCGTCGTGGCGTTTTAGGGCCTGCGGTCTGCACCGGCGCCCTCAGGGTTTGCGAATCGACCGTTCATTAACTTCCTGGAGCTTGGCGAGCAACACGTCGTGCAGATGCTTGGCAACGCCGGTTTCGGACGCGATCAGGTTATGTTCCTCGAGCCGATCAGTCCTGTATCGATAAAGCAATTCCTGGTGGCTATCCAGACTAAGCACGTATTTAAACTCGTCATCGAAAACCACCAACGTGCCCTTTGAGATGGGATCGAATACTCGATCTTGCTCCAAGTTCATGCTAAAGATGTAGCGCTCCGGGAGCACCTTGCCCTCCAGCGCGGGCTTGAGAGATGCACCGTCCGTCCAACTTGGTACTTGGCCACCGATCAGATCGATCAGGGTCGGAAGCAAGTCTGCTTGCTGCGCAACTTGGGTGACACGCGCGGGCTTCTGTTGTCCTGGCAGATGAATCAACAAAGGAATGTGAATCACTCCCTGATTCATGTTTGGTCCGCCGTGAAAAAGCCGGCCATCTTCGAATGACTCGCCGTGATCTGCGGAAACGATCACAACGGCGCGGTCCAGACAACCGGTCTGATCGAGCCAGTCAAGAAAGTGGCCCACGACATCGTCTGCATACAACACCATTTCATCATAGCGGGCACGGAGATCGGAGGGGGATACTTCTCGCGGCGGCGTCCGAGTGTGCATGCGGAGAAAGTCACGGTAAGGTAAACTCCCCTTCGCGGTCGAGAACCGATTGCGGTAGGGTGGCGGCGGCAGATAAGGGTCGTGCGGCGGAAGTATATGAGCCCATAGGAAGCGTGGCTGTGTGATGTCGGAACGTTCCAGCAAAGTACGTGCTCTATCGAAAACCCATTCCGCCGGATAGGGATAGCGGAAAGGCCAAATCAGCGCATCAAATCTGGATCCCAAGAACCCCAGCCGATTAGGCAAAGCGGCATCTAGAACGTATTGACGCTTGGTGCCGACGAGGTTGGCCAGACGTAAACAGGCACCTTCAAAACCCTGAGGCGGAACATATTCCACCGCATCGTAAGCGCGCAGCGTTCGGTTTAGGATCGGAGTTGCTGCGTAGTTGGAAGAGATCATCGCGGTGTAATAACCACGTTGACGCAGCAGGGTGCTTAGGTTTTCATCCACAGCGTCGCCACGTAGAAAGCCGGAAAGCTGAAACACGCGATGAGACCACGGGAGCTTACCGGTCGCGATCGAAGTTGTTCCCGGAGTGGTGAAGTTAGAGTCCCCGAAGAAATAATCGAAGGTGAAGCTGCGCTGGGCAAATCGCTCCAGGTTCGGAGTCGTAGGGCGCCCATAACCGTACAGGGAGGAGTCCTCCGCACTCAGAGCATCGATGGTGATGAGGTAAATGTCTGGCAACAGGGCTGCCGTCGAATGACCAGAGGGCGCATAGTCATGAAAAAGATGGGTGCCGTCGCTCAACAGGAAGACCAAAGTCACGACCGCCAGAGCGAAGTGCACCGAGAAAATTGGCAACAGCCGACTCATCCCGAAATGCTGCAGATGGTGAGTACTACCCCGGGACATACCAAGGAGGCATAAAGCCGCCAGTCCGGTGACGATAAGAAGCTCTGACAAGGTCGACGGCTTCCATGAAGGGACGAGCGACCTGGCAGTTTCAATGATTGCAAGGACAAAGTAGCATAAGCCGATCCCTATCCCAAGGTACCAAGCTAACGCGGCCTTGCGCCGTTTCAGCGCTGGTACCAGGCTGGCGGTCTGGACTAGAAACAAAACGCAGAGCCAACAGCCGAAGGCAGCACATAAGAACATTACGAGCGTGATGCCGACCACGATCGCAATCTCAGAGTAGGTTAGATAGAGGGAAAGACCGTCAATGTGTTCTAGAAATGTGACTTCTACTGCTAGGCAGAGGAAAGCGGTCATACTCGCAAACATGCCCCAAGGTCGGAGGGGCGTCTCGCTTGGCTGAACTGACGGTTCGAGTAAGTCCGCGCTTAGTGGGAGATCAACCGTATTCCCGGTTTCCATAGGCCTTAGTTTTAGTGTCTTCTCGATTCTTGGAGTCAAACTGACTTGTCACGGAAAATAACGCAGCCACGAGTCACATAATAAAGACTGGCAGGGTACTGACATTACCACTTTCTCTGGGTTTCCTCAGCTCGACGCTCCGCCATTCCGCAAGCGGAATTCGCCGTGCTCGCTGGCACGCAACGCGACCAAGGCAGTAAATCCAATGCCAGGTTTAGAATCTCCTGTACTTCGCCGAGTTTTAGCAGACGTGCAACACCTAGAAACGTCGCACCGCTCATCACGAACATCGCACCGACAATGCACAATCGCTGCGGTGTTTTCCCGGAATCAAACACGGTTTGCAAGGGATAAAGGCTTATCCAAGTGACTGCCGCCATGGCCAAGGAAGCAAGGCCGATTCGGCTGGAAAATTGCAGGAGATTGGAATCGAGCTTCAGCAGACCTCGTCTGCACAAAACAAATATAAGAATGGCAGCGAACAAGTAATAGTGTATCCCTCGGGTAACCGCTAATCCTGGAATGCCGAAGTGACTCATCAAGAATAATGCCGCCACCGTATAGAACACTAGGGCGATGGATTCCGCCCACAAAGGAGTAAATGTGTCCTGAATTGCGTAGAAGCACGGTAGCAAAATCACCGCGATCGCATTTGGAAGAATACCTATGCCGTAAAGGCTGAATATGCGTGAAGTCAGGATGGAGTCTTCCAACCGAAACTGCCCGTGCTCATACAGAAGCCGGGTCAATGGCAATGCATTGAGAACGGTCCATATGGTGACCGGGAGAAATATGAATAGGACCAGCCGAAACATACGTGAGACGAGGCGGCTAAGGTCACCCCGATTGTCGCGCAGACCTTCCCGCGCAAACTGCGGATAAGCCACGATGGCCAAAGGAGCTGCCAGGAAGTTCGATGGCACGGTAAAAACACGTGTTGCATAGGTGAACGCCGACACGGCTCCGACCGAAAGCCGTGAAGCCAGGTTGCGTTCCAAAAGCAACGATGCATTTGCGACTATCAGATATAAGAGCAACGGACCGCCGAGTCGCAAAAGCTTACCAATCGCAGGGTGCCGAAGGCGCAACACCGGGCGGTATCGAATGCCAAGACCGACGACAGCGGGTATCAACAGCAGCAACTGGAGCAGGAAACCGATCGCAGTGGCCACCCCCACCAGATAAATGGCCCGGCTCCCGCGCGCGAGCAGGGCGGCCATAACGACCGTGACGCTGGATAGTACAGGGGCAATCGCACCCAAAGCAAACTTGTGGAACGCGTTCAACGTCGCGGTAAGAATCCCCGCCAGTGCAACGAACAGGATCGTGGGAAAAATGATGTAGATTAGGCGCGACGTGACTTCATCGGTAGTGGGGCTAAAACCAGGAAACAACAGTGGTAACCACTTGGGAACTGTGATCACGGCACAACCCACGATTGCAGCTAGAAAAAGGAGAACAACATTGGTGATCACGCTGAAGGTCTCCGAAAGCCTGCCGTAACCGCCCCCAGCATCCTGCAAGAGAATTGGAATGAAGATCGGCGACAGCATGCCAGTAATGAGTATCGTATAGATCATGGTCGGAATAAAAACCGCCGCGAAATATGCGTCCATGGTTGTTGAGAGACCAAATCGTGCGGCCAGCATAGCCTCACGCAGGTAGCCAAACCCGGCGACCGTCACCATCAGTACGCTAACAATGCTTACCGCATGTCCTCGACGCACAAGCAGAGGGGAGGACAAACCGTTCTCTACTAATTGTTCTGTCACTTGCAATTCCCTGAGCCGAAGCTCTTCTCTGCCAGCGGTAATGTGTTCGGCCTTCCAAAATGCCGCGCCAGAAGCATTCGTCGCAGCAAAAAGCCAGGTATATTGGGTCTCCCAATCATTCGCTAATTAACCTCCCAAGAATTGTTTTGCCAGCTGATCTGGAAGCCTGCCGTCTGCGGCATGGCCTTGAGCAACAATTTCGGGTATGGACGAACGTGAGCGGGATCCAACCAAAAAATGGCTGACATGCCCGTGATATCTTCCGGGTTTGGTGTAATCAAGAGCAGACGGCCCCCGGGACGCAGAGCTCGGTAACAAAGCCCTAGGAATGCTAGCGCGTCTTCATAACCCATATGTTCAATCACATGGCTGCAGAAGATTCCGCCGAAGCTTTTCGACTCTGCACCGAGGTAAGTTCGAGCATCCTCGCGGCGAACATTAAATCTCTTTTCTCGGCATACCGCCAGAGCTTCTTCAGAATGATCGATGCCGAACGCCTCGATCTGGGCTTCCGCCAGAAGTTGGAGAAATATTCCGCGACCGCAACCGATGTCCAAGATTGGTGCGGAATTCCGAAACAACTCGACAAACGGTTTCTGAATGTGACGAACCGTAGCTTCGTTACTGCCGAACTCGAATAAGCTGATCGAATTCACTGAAAGCGATTACCCGACTACTGCACCCTGGCTGCGAGTCTGCAATTGCAAAACGGCAAACTCATGTGGCCATCATAGTATTATGAAAGAGTTGAAAGAGTATTCCCCGCTCAGCGCAGTAGCGGCGCTGATCAATATGAAAACTGAACTGCCCCACCTCTGCAACGTCTGCGATTAGCGCGCTCGCCGTAGTCGACGCAGATTGCAACGGGATGCGGCGGCCGGGCTTCCCGCAGATATTCAAATGAACCCATAAGATACGATGTTAGTGATCGTCCACAAGACACCCATCAACTCGAACACTCAAATTGTGGACGGCCACTGATAAAGCGCATGCTAAGAGTTGCTTGGGACAACAGTCTCGCAGGGCTCGACAAGGCAGGGACTGGTGTCTATGCCGCACGATTATTAGAACAACTGGCAAACAGATCAGACCTGCACATGGACGTCTTGGATGGATGGCGTTTTTCGCGGCGAGAGAGCCTGGCAACAGCAGTACTGCGGACCGCCGGCAATTTGTTCTGGACTCATGCTGGCTTGCCAACCCTTTTGTGGCAACGAGGTTCAGACCTGCTGCATGCGCCCGCCTTCGTCGCTCCGATCGCTTCTCCCTGCCCCGTGGTAACTACCATTCACGATATCACTTATCTACTTTATCCCTCGCACTTTTCCAACTGGTGGACGGCATACCTGAAGTTGGTGATGCCACCCGTGGTGAGATCCGCAGCTGCTATTATTTGCCCCTCTGAGAACTCAAAACGTGACATCGTCAAGGCATACAGTATCGGATCTGACAAGATTCGCGTAGTTCCACAAGGCGTAGACCATGAACGGTTCCACCCAGGGGCAACGCTGGAGCATGGGTGGGCGCTGGCGCTCGGGATACGCAGTGGCTATGTCCTTCACGTTGGCACCCTCTCATACCGCAAGAACATTCCGACCTTGCTTCATGCCGTTGCGGATTTGCGCGCAAGGGGAACGTGGGGAGACCGTCAAGTGATTCTGGCAGGGTCGCAGAATCTTTCGCTCAAGGGAGCACATGAGGTCTTCGAAACAATTCGAGATTTGGATTTAAACGGTACTGTTGTGCTGACGGGACACATGCCAGATGAGCAGGTCCCCGGTTTATATGCTCACGCCAGCATGTTGGTAGTACCTTCTTTGTATGAAGGTTTTGGGTTCCCCGTGCTGGAAGCGATGGCAACGGGGACGCCGGTCGTGTGCAGCGATACGTCCAGCCTCCCTGAAGTCGCCGGGGACGCTGCAATATTCTTCCCGCCTCACGACCGGT
Organism: uncultured Acidobacteriaceae bacterium; assembly: GCA_963714225.1. Taxonomy (GTDB): domain Bacteria; phylum Acidobacteriota; class Terriglobia; order Terriglobales; family Acidobacteriaceae; genus Sulfotelmatobacter. Next base: position 14,189 of record CAVQNY010000019.1, read on the forward strand.
ATGCGCTAGCCAGTGCTATCGAGAATCTGATACAAAACCCTTCCATTGCGGAGCAACTCCGTCGCAAAGGCTTTGAACGCGCCCGCCAGTTCACTTGGCAACGCACGGCGGAGCAAACAATTGCGATCTACCGAGAGGTCGCAAAATCCTGATGCACCTCATATCGCCTTAGAGCCTAACAAACCCGACGCGGTCTGCAGCCGCAGAGAAGAGCTACTACTCACCACCGAGGTGAGCTTCGTATTGTGTGTCAAAGCGCACCCGGGTTCCTGGCAGCGAATCGACGGCAATGAGGGCAGGCCCACCGATGATTTCGCTCGGGCAACAGACACCTATTTCGTAAAAATGAGGCCGCTATCGCTTTCATCCCGCTCGTACATTTCCTGCAACAAGGTATGAAACCGATCTTTGCCAACGGTGACGCCCCTGGTCGGGATAGACATCCTAGTAAAATAGGGGTCTACTTGTTCCAGCAGCTGCGCAACTGTTATTCCACTTACGTTTCTAAGGTGATGCGGAATGAATTCTATGGACAGCACGTGTGCGCTGGCCAGTAGTTTCGGCATCCCTCGGAGGGCAAAGTACTCGGATCCCTCGATGTCCATGACTATTACGTCGAACTGTGAACCGCACAACATTTCATCAATAAGCCCCCATGCCGCACTGCCACACTAAGGTCGCGCCGGCGTCGGTAACAAAACAGCAGGACTGTCGTTCTGGAGGACCTCCTGACAAACCCGGCAGATCTGATCTGCAAACCGGTCCCAGTTGTAAGTTTCGCGAGCAAGGCGCATCCCGTTGTGCGCTATCTTCCGCCTAAGTTCGGGCCGGGTGGCGAGTGCTTTGATCTCCTCGGCGAGCCCCCTGGAATTTCGCGGCGGAAACAGCATGGCATTATCGGCATGAGTCAGCACTTCATGTACCCCAGCACCCCGTGAAACCAGAACCGGACAGCCGCACGCCATCGCCTCAAGAACGACGAGTCCCCACGTCTGCTGATCGTTCGGAAACACGAAAGCGTCACATGCGGCGTAGAAATCGTTGATTTCCTCGTCCGCAACTTTGCCTGCAAAAGTTACTGCATCCTGCAACCCAAGACCATGCACCAGTGTCCTCAGGGAGCTGAGATATCCCGGATAGCTGCGATCCGACCCAGCCAGCAACAGGCGGATTCTAGCGCCTTGCGAAGCGAGGTTGCCGACGGCCTCGATTGCATCTTCCAGCCGCCGGTGAGGCATGAAGATGCCCAGCCAGAGCAGGACGAATTCATCATCCGCAAAACCAAACCTGGCACGAATTCTGCCACGGTCTCCGCCAGGCGCAAAACGGGTGGGGTCGGCCCCGCTTCGCACTACGCGCGTAGCCCCAGAATAAACAGCTTTGTATTCACTTTCGGCCCAGTTCGAAAGGAAAAGGGTCAAATCGACTTTGCGGTTCTGCCTTCGGTCGTAAAGATAATAGAACCAATACAGAGGTCCCTTGACCATGCTACTCATCGATTGAGGTCGTTGGGCCTTCTGGCGGAAATCGGGAACGTCATTGCACATCCAGACCACGGCTCCGCCCAATCTGCGTTTCAGCCATACTGCACCCCATTGTGCCGGCCAGTGGTGTGGATTCCAAATCTCGTGCCTTCCCCGGACCGCCCTGGCAAGCTGCAGCATATCGAGATATCCCCGGAGGAATAGCGGTTTTCGCAGCCCAGCCAACAGTCCTCGTCCGACGTCTTTTATTGCAAAGTCCTTGCAGATTGCCGGGTAGCAGTTCACTCGATCGTAGGCTGAGGTATAGAGAGTCACTTGATGTCCGTGTTTAGCTAAGGCTTGGGCAAGGCAAACACATTGCCTTTCACCGCCTCCTTCGACCAGCAATTCGTGAATTATTAAAGCAATGTCCACCGACACGAGCTCCGGCGCAGGAAAGGACTGAGCGCAGCCTGGTACGAACGATTCGTTTCGGTTTTCAGCGAAATAGGCATCACGAAATTATCGACGCACGGACTCAACGGCACCGTGAGCGGAGGAGGAGCCGAGGGGCTGGGCCGTGTTTGATGACGCAGCGGATCGCTACTCCTTTCTCGTAAGGCTCTTTCATCCCCTACTTCATGCCGGTTTATCCCGGCGCACAAACATCGCCGACCGGAACCCAAATATCCGCGGGGGTAATAAATAAGGCTGTTTTGATCGGCCCCCGGCTGCTCGGGGGGCTGCTCCCGGGAAACGTCTCAGCCGTTCTTGGAAGCGTAATAAAGCCGATCGGAAATGTGAGGACCCGCTCGGTGATCTGGCACGATCCGCAACGTTGTGCCGCCGCCGGATTCAATGATCGAAATCACATCGCTCTCGGGAAGGAAATTCATCGGTATTGGGTGAAGGCCTAGCCTCCGGTATAGCAATTGTTCGGAGAGACCCGCAGACCTAAGCCACCCGTATATCCGAGGACGTGCCTGCAACTGCGGCGAAGGGGCACATGGTTTGGCAGTTGCATTACTAACAAACCTCCAGTCTTCAGGACTCGCACGAACTCCGCGATATAGCGTCGAATAGACTGTTGAGCCGGAACATGCTGTAACACGAGCGCGGTGTAAATAAGATCAAATTGCCCTGAGGGAAACGGGAGCGAGTCGGAATCGTTGAGCAAAAACCGGCAATTCGTGTGAGGATTCAGAGCGACGGCCCGACGGATCATGGATTGCGAGATGTCGATTCCGACGACATTTTGGAAGAGGGGCGCCAGGGCGCGAGTAAGCCTTCCTACTCCGCATCCGAAGTCCAATGCCCAATCATGTTGCTTAGGTAGTCCCAACTTTTCAGCTGCGCTCGTCAAGTAAGAGATCTCGTAATGCCGGTTTCAAAGAATTTTTCGAGATTCCACTTCCCATATTGGTTCCGGGCTCCGTCAAAATCGCCCAGTATGGGTCGAGGTCGCCCATATCCTCCCAGTGTTTCTTGCTTCTGCTTAGAGACACGCTCGGCTCTCTAACGACAAATCCTTGGTGGATTCTCCGGTTCTCTCCGCCCCCATCACCTGCTCGTACACTGCTACAGTCTGGCGCGCGGCGTCCTCGAAATTGAACTGCTTGCTCCTACTCAACCCCGCCTCACCAAGCCGCTTACGAAATGCGCAGTCTCCGAGGACTTGCATAAGAGCCTGAGCGATCGATAGTTCGTCCAGAGGGTCGATCAGCACGCCGCATTCCCGCCACTTCCTCTAGCGACGAACCTCGAGAAGTAACACTGGTAGTCCCGCACGACATCGCTTCGATGACGGGTAGACCAAATCCTTCGAACAGAGAGGGATAAACGAAAACATCGGCAGCACTGTAGTAGATTGGTACGTCCTCCGGCGTCAACATAACCGGGCAAAAGAATGTCTTCATGGAGTTTCAGTTCCTTGATACGGGAACGGACGGGCTCGAACAGGGAATCCTGTTTGCCGGCTAATCACCAGTTTTTGACGGAGACCGGCCTTGCGCACCAGTGCGTATGCGTCGACCAGGCGAGCCAGGTTCTTACGCGCTTGCAACCGGCCAAGATATAGAATGAAATCGCCGTCGAATCCCATACTTCTGCGCAAGTCGCTCCTGCGCCTTTTCCTTATCCCGCGGAAAGAAATCGACCACCAGCGCCGAGATGAGTGACCGTGATCTTGTCCTCGGCAATTCCGTAAGTTCGAACGATATCTTTTTTCGAGTGTTCTGAAAGCGTGATGATGTGATCTGCCCGTCTGGCAGACGACGGGACTAACGACTTGAGCCAAGCTCTCTGAACCGGATGGAAGAATTGCGGTACGTGTTCATAGGCAATATCAAAAATCGAGGCCACCGTTTTGCATTTGAGAAACGGCGGCGCGATGAACTGGGCGTGGAACAAATCTAAATTGTGCAGCCGTGCGCGCCAGGGAATTGTAAACGGAATTCGCAACACGGCATGGGCGGGAAACAAGCGCTCCAGGACGAAATGGTCGTTGGCCACGATCTGTTGGGCAGTTACAGGATGGGTGTAGTAGAGATAAAACCTGTGGTCACATCGAACCTTCGCCAGCTCCCCAATCAGTTCTCGATAATAAGTCTCATTCCCACCTTTCTGGCTGCCAATGCTATGAACGTCGATGCCGACCCTGAGTTGCTTCATTAAGAAATCCCACAAGAACTCCGGTGGAGAACCGAGCTACTTCGATCGAACTCATCAGCGAAAGCTGGCTTCCAGTCGCTGCAGCGAAAGTGACTGGAAGTCGGAAATTACAGGATCGGCGCCTGCGGCGCGAAGTTTATCGGCACGCTCAGCGGAAGCGATCCCTAGACAACGCATCCCCGCCGCCCGCGCGGACTTCACTCCCGAAACGGCGTCTTCTACAGCCAGCAAATTCTCGGGAGTCTCACTGAGTCGCTCTGCCACCAAGCGGTAGATGGCAGGATCTGGCTTGCCACTCACAACCTCATCCCCACTCACGATTACGTCAAAATAACGCGCCAAACCCAACTCTTTGAGAGTGCCGTGCGCACGCCGGCGGCCCGCAGAAGTTGCGAGTGCGATTCGGATCCCAACTTGTGAGAGGGAAGCCAGAAACTCTACAACCCCCCGAAGAGGGTGCATATATTCGGCGAGTTCTAGCAACATCTCATCTTTACGTGCCCCGTAGTCAGCGATCTGCGACGGAGTCAATTCGCCCAGAAAGTAGCAGAGAATTTCCTCGCGTTTTCGACCATCCAGAATGAAATCCAGGTCAGCGTCGGTGACTTCGCGGCCCGCTGTCTGAAGAAAGGCTTTCCATGCCCGACGATGCACCGGGTGACTGTCGATAATCACTCCATCCATGTCAAATACAATTCCTCGAAGCATGCCGGGGCCTCAAGCTTCCGGAAAACCAGGCCAGTTGACTTGCGCTCTCTCATAGTTTTCCATGGTGCCAATGTCGATCAGATAATCGTGGATGCGGTAGCCCAGCATGCGGCCCACCAATTGCGGCAAGACATGCAATCCGATGTCGGCCGGCGTCATCTCGGGTATGACATCCAGCACCTCCGGCGTGGCGATCATCAGTCCCGAAAATGCGAGATTGCTCGCTGGCTGGCGAGGCTTTTCCACAAACTTCTGGATAACCCCTTCTTTGTCCATTGTCACGATGCCGCAGCGGCGCGGATCGGGCACCTCGTATACCCCCAGCGTCGCCGCCGGCCTGTGCCGTCGATGCATCCGCATCATGCCTCCGAGGTCGATGCGGTTGAGGACGTCGGCGTAGAAGATCCAGAAAAAGTCATCCGAAATAACCCAGTCCCGATTGGCCCGTAGCGTTCCTGCACTACCCAAAAGTTGCGGTTCCACCACCACTCGAACTCGCACGCCATTCGTGTTCCGCTCGAGAAACTCGCAAACTGTGGCAGCGTGCGCGTGCACATTGATAAGGATTTCCTCGATTCCGATGCGCCTGCACAACTGCAGCCAGATCGAGAGCAACGGCACACCCCTGATGGGGACCATGCACTTCGGAATAACGTCGGTAAGGGGTCGCAATCGTAGTCCATGACCGGCCGCAAGCAAGAATGCCTTCACCACTCACTCCTTGCCGTGAGATGCGCTTCGACACTGTGGGCGGAAGTGCCTGGGGCAGAAAGATTCACTCAGAGTGGTCGTGTTCAGAGGTCCCCCTGGGATAAGCGCAGCAGCTTGAGCTTATGAACCTGCAAGGCGGTCGATTTTAGAGGACGATCGTCCGCCCCCAGCGCACAGACTCTCGCGTGGGATAAATCAGCCAATGCGCGCGCGGAACGACGTAAAGATGGAGTGTGTCACAGAGAGGTGCATATCCTCGATAACCTGCATATTGTCTGAAGGAACCACTACGCACAGATCGCAGAGTGCCTGCATCTTTCCACCTTGGAATCCCGTCAGACCGATGGTGAAAGCACCCATCTCACGCGCCGTATGCAGTGCATTTAACACGTTGGGGGAATTGCCACTTGCGCTGATTGCGAATGCGACGTCATCGGTCTGGACAAAAGACCGCAACTGTTCAGAAAAGATGTCCTCGTAGCGAGCGTCATTGGCCCACGCAGTCATAAGGGGAACGTTGTCGGTAAGAGCAAGCACGCGAAAGCGCCGATTCCCATTTACCACAGTCCCCTTGCCGAAGTCGCAGGCACAATGCGATGCCAAAGCCGCGCTGCCACCATTGCCAAAGAGAAAGACCGCTCGGTTGTCCTGATAGGCTTTCCAGAGCGCATCAGTCACGTGGTTGATCTGAACGAAGGGGAGTCGCTGCAAGGCACCGGAAACCTTCTGCAAGTAAATCTCGGCTCCCGATATCTCTACAGGCCTAGCGCTAACTGCGGCTATCTTTCTACGACTCGCGACTGTGCTCATGCGGGCTGCACTCCCCTTCCGAGGAATTCGTTAAACCGGACCTTGATCTTAGATCTTAGCGTCAGCGGGGACGAACCAATCAAGGGACAGAGGTCAAGACAACTCCTGACTCCTTCATGTCGGAATAGGCGTCGGGTAACTCCTCCGGAATGCCACCGGTGTGCTCCACCCAGTCCAGAAAGTCCTCGAGGATGGTCGAAAGGCCTCGATCCGGCGACCAACCCAGCGCTTTCAGTTTAGCGATCGAGGAAACGCTGTGTCGATTGTCACCGCGACGGTACTCGCCGGGAAACAGTAAATCGACCTCGCGTCCCACTTTGGTGCGAACCGCCTGCGCGTAATCGAGCACGCAGGTCGACCGCCCACTTCCTACGTTGAAAACCTGAAAATCGGCTTCCTCTTTGCGAAGAACGAGCATGTTTGCCTCCACGACATCTTGAACATGGACAAAGTCGCGTGTCTGTCGGCCATCCTCGTAGATCAACAGAGGCTTTCCCTGCAAGGCACGACTGACGAATATGCGGCAAACGCCCGAATAATGATTAAAGAGTGATTGTCGCGGGCCTTGCGTGATGGAATAACGCAGGGCCACGCTGGGAATGCAGTGCAGCCAGCCCAGGCCCAAAGCGGTCTTCTCTTGTGCGAGCTTCGAAACCGCGTACTGGTTGTATGGGTTTGTGTATTCCTCGCGCAAGAGAGCCGGTTTGCTTTCACGACCGCACTCCGGGCATCCAACCTCCCACTTGCCCTCTTGCAGTTGCTCGCCACGGGGTACCGGGAGAAACTCGCCATGCGTCTGGCATATGTATTGTCCTTCACCGTAAACCGCCTGCGAAGACGCCACAATCACTTTCTTCACCTTCAGGCGCTCGCGCACAATAAGCTCATAAAGCAGCGCGGTACCCACAGCATTGACATGGAGGAAGCGAGAAAAGTCTGGCATGTAATCCTGATAGGCAGCTTGATGCGAGACGATATCAACGCCGCCCAAGGCATGAAGCAGCGCCTTTCGATCCGTGACATCCCCTTTGATGAATTCCGCCTGGGGGGAAAGATAGCTCGGCTTACCGCGGGGATGGATCTTCGGATCCAGGCTGTCGAGCACTCGTACCTGAAAACCCTCCTTAAGAAAGCGATCCACCAGGTGGCTTCCAATGAAACCCGCACCGCCGATGACGAGGACACGCATAATCGAAAGTTCACTCCTTGGCTAGAAGTCTGGACTGTAACGGACCGGTTCCTTACTTGCCCGAACCCGAGAGCACGGTTCCGCAGGTTCGCAGCAAGATCTGCAGGTCTAACCATATAGACCAGCAGCGAATGTACTTCAAGTCGAGCCGAACCCATTCGTTGAAATCACTGAGGTCGTTTCGACCACTGACTTGCCATAAACACGTGATGCCTGGTTTCACTGCGAGCTTCTGTTTCTGATATTCGGTGAAGCGGTCGTATTCGGTACGGAGGGGAGGGCGAGGCCCCACGAGACTCATGTCGCCCTTGAGCACGCTAAAGAGCTGTGGCAGTTCATCCAGGCTATAGCGTCGCATCCAAAATCCCACAGCAGTAACCCGGGGGTCGCCCTCTAGCTTGAACACCGGCCCGGTCATTTCGTTGCGGTGTTCCAGTTGGGGCTTCAGTTCGTCAGCGTTCACGACCATGGAACGGATCTTGTAGCCAGTGAACGGACGGCCGCACTTGCCGACAACTTTCCAGCGATAGAAGACAGGACCGGGCGAAGTCAGTTTCACCAAAAGGCCCAGAACGAAAAACAGGGGAGCTAACAGAACCAGCAAGAAAGCAGAGAAGAACACATCTAGGGCTCGTTTGCAAGCGAGCTGGAAAGGCTGATCCCAACTCTGAGAGAACACCAAAGGCTCGTACATCTCTCCGGAAGCGGTGCCCATAATTCTTACGAACCCGCGGGTTGCGCGAACTCATGAGACTCGACCGCGCCAGCGCCTTCCATTAGTCGCTTGTACACGTTGGCGTGCTGCTGGACCACGTCATCCCATCGGTAATGGGTTTGGGCTCGCTGGCGGGCTCGGACTCGATACGCGGCAACTAAGTCCGGCGCATCGAGCAGCTGCTGCATTTTCCGTTGCAAATCAACATGCCCGTCGGCACCATGGTAATGAAATCCAGAGTCAGATATCACCTCCAGATTGGAGCAAGTGTCATTCACGAGCACGCAATTGCCGTATCCCATGGCTTCCACCAGCGCCGGGTGAGTGCCACCGATCTCGTCTGGAAGCACGAACATATAAGCACGCTGCTGAAGTTGCGCATACCCGTCGCCATATACACCGCCCGTGAAGACGATACGCGGATCAACCGTACCCTTCAGCGAGCGAACGTACTCTTTCTCCCAAGGATCGTCGCCAACAATCACCAGCTTTCGATCGGTGGACATGTTCTCGAAAGCCTTGATGAGATGATGCAGGTTGTTCTCAGGAACCAGGCGACCGACAAATAGTACATAGCCCCTATCCGTTAGCTGGAACCGATCCAATATATCGTTTCGCTGCGAGCGTCGCTCACAGGTCCCATACAGAATGCAAAAAGACGACGCCCTATAGCTCTGCTGGTAGTACTTCATCACATCTTTGGAATCGGAGATGAGCCCGTTACAACTGAGCACCGCCAGTTTTTCGGAGAAACGCAGATACCAGCGTGGAAAACGCCCCCACTTGGCACGCTGCCAGTCTGTGCCGTCAACCGAGCACACCACTTTCATGCCGAATAGCCGGGCCAGCGGGGCAAACAGCGTGACTCCGGTCGTGTAGTAATGCACAACATCGACACGATGGAACAGGACGTGCAGCGTAGACAAAAACGCGTGCACGATGGTGCTCAGATTCTTCGACTTCAGGGTTGGAAGATTAACCAGCTCCACACCCTCATAAGAAGTTCCCGGGAAAGTAGCCATGGCGGAGCGGTTGTAGACTCGGACTCGGTGTCCCAGTTTTACCAAGCCTCGCGAGAGTTCGTCGACCGCTGTTTCGAACCCGCCGAAGCGAGCCGGAATCGCCTTAATCCCGATCATTGCAATGCGCATGCTCTGAGGCCTACGAACAACGGTGAGGGCTTTGTGCTGTCAAACTCAATAACTGAAAGGGACCGCCAAACAATTCTGTTATCACTCTTGCAGTCGACATGCTGAATCGGATTCCGCGATCCTGAGGGCCGCGGCCAGCAAGCCGAGATGAATCCAAGTAAACGCCAGAGTTGAGGCGTCCGTGAATTGATAGGCGATCAACATCACCAATGCTCCCGCCGAAAGAGCTCCGACTGTGGTGGTTGCCGCCCCCCGCGCTTTCGCCCGCAGAACACGCCAAGCCCGCCGACCCAATTCAACAATCAGCCATAGAAACAAAATTAATCCAATCGCCCCACTATCGTGTGCTACTTTAAAGAAAAGGCTGCCCAGCCAGGCCTGTCCCCTTAGTTCGTGACTTTCATCTTCGCCCAGGTTCAATAGTTGGAAGCTGTTGGCGCCGAGGCCGATAGTAGGATGTTCCTTGATATCGTCGAGGGCCATCGCAAGCGTCGTCATCCGGCGCACGACTGTCGGATCCCGCCCCAGTTCGTCCCCGGTAAGACTTGCAACCCGATCTGAGAAGTCCTCCATCACCGCAGTACCCGCGTAAACTGCGATTAGGGCAGCCACAGCGACAGGAATGGCTCGTTTCCACTGGATCTTCGGGCTACGCAGGTTGTAGAGCAAAACCGCGGCACCCACGAGAATTAGACAGAGAAAGCTCTGCCGGGCCTCGCTCAACAGTGCACCAACTGTCGTAATCACGAACCCCGCCAGATACCAGCGGTTGTGGCGTGCATCGGCGAGAAAATAGAAGAGGAACATCATCGCGATGCAGGTGCAGTAGCTGCCGAAAATATTCGGTTCCCACTGGGTGCTGTGTACTTGAGGAACAAAGCCGAGAAAATCAACGACGGTCACCCCGAATTCCGTGCCAAATCCCAAATAGGACAGGAAGCAGAGCATTCCGAAGAGCGCTTCCAGCGCCCCGACGCAGAGCCAAAGAACCATGACCCGGGAAAGCCGTTCCGGGGTGTCGACCATTTGGTGGATTAGAAAGAACGGTAACACCACCAGGGCCAGCAAGAGGGACCAGCGTAGACCGAGAGAAGGATCCGGCGAGGCCACGGCAGAACTGAAGAAATTCATTCCTAAAAAAGCCAAAACCAAGATTTCCACTCTTCCAAGCGCCTTGCAGTGATGGCTTCCCGTGCCGATCCGGAAGAGTAGGACAAGGCAGCACCCCGCAGCCACGAAATGTTCCGGTTTGGCGTGCCATTTGTTGATTGGAATAATCCAACGTGGAATTGATCCAGCAATCAGCAGATCAAGGATCGCCCCGTAAGGCCAGCCCACGAACAGAAGCACAAGACCCGCCACGATGGCGAGAACAAATGGCACCCAGACAAGGCTTTCCGTCGCAGCCAGATACAGCGCGAGACCCGCAACCACAATCGCTGCGATCGTCTCCAACTTGTATAAGGCGGCCCAACCGCTCGAATGATAAGGTCTCGGCAAACCGCTAGTGAATTCTAACGGCATTTCAGAACAATGGCCCCCAACCAGACGCAATCATGGGATGCTGGAATCTAGAAAACTAACGAAGCTCCCGAATTTTGTTCCGCCGAAGAGGCCGGGCTCGCTGGCCGGCGCCACTTCGAGGAAAAAGATCGAGTAGACTAGTCGGACTCCCGAACACCTTCTGTCGTTCTGCTCGAGGAAGTATGCTTGGCGAACCGATTGCGAGCGCGCACAGCTAACTGAAAAGCCGCCACCCGGATCTCACCCCCCACTTCCTTGGCGAACTGCTTGCGCGGGTCATGGGAGTCCATTCCCCGCCATGCTTCTGCACCCAGTATCCAACCCACACCGATCCCAAAGGAGAGAACGGCCCCCAGAGACATGATCAGCAGCCGGGGCGGGCCCGATTTTTTCTCCGGCACATCGGCAATGTCAAATACCTGAACCGATGGGGTCTCTTTCGCCTCTTGGATCTTCGAGATTTCATACTGCGCAGTGAGCAGTTCGTACACTTTTTCCTGGATCTTGCTCTGAAGGTACAGGTCAGCCCAACGCACACCCAGCAGCGGTAGCTCGCGAATGGCCGGATAAATATCAGCCGGGTCGAGGTCTTTGGAGTTGAGATCCTTGGGAACTGACGCTGGATTGGAAGGGGGTCCCGTTACTCCGGAGCCGAAACTGGCGTTATCGCCGCCCATTTTCACTAATTGCCGCTGAATCTCTGCAACCCGCGCACGGGCGGAACGCAGCCGAACGTTACTATCAGTATAAATCTGGGACAGCCCCTCGGCTTCCGACCGCGCGGCTATCAGTTGACCCTGCAGAACTGCTGCCGCGGCGACCATGGCCTTGCCCTGCTCTGGGATGTCGATGGCGGTATTTTGACTGGCGAATTCACTGAACTCCTTCGCTGCCTGATCCAGATCCTGCTTAGCAGTCTTTAGTCGCTGCTCGATGAAAATACGCTCCCGGCGCGCTGCAGAAGTGCTCACCGCGGCGATCAAACGGTTCAACTCTTCCACATAAGCCTGATCGATTTGAGCAGCCCGGCGGGGATCATGGTCCCTGACCTTAATGACGATCACGCCGCTCTTGCGGTCCTCTGCAATGTCGGTGCGGCTCGCTAGCTTCTTGCGCGCATCCTCCCAATACTTAACTCCATAGACCTTGCGCAAATCGAACCGCTGAACGAGGGCGTCCGCGATTGTGCGGCCTTGCAAAACCGCCGTATATAGAGCTCCCTCGCTCTTAGTACCGAGAATATCTTGGGCCACATCACCTAAACTGGACGCTCCGCCTCCTCCTCCCCCGGAACCTCCCGATTCGCCCATGGTCATGGCGGCCATCATGGCGAGCGGCGAGCTCGACTCCTTCTCCGGAGGCATCAGGCGGGCGGTGGATACATATTGTTTCGGAAGCAGAAACGCGGCAACCGTGGTAAGCACGAGCCCCCAAACAGTGAGGTGCCAGATAAAACGGCGGTTTTCCCAAAGCAACCACGCCCGATCGACGTTGCGATGCGTTCGGCCTTCGACGAGGGGTTCGTCGATGCCATTCTCAGCAGCAGGTATTTCAATTTCCGGAAGCTGCTGAACCGAAACTTTCATTCCAGACTGTTTCACGGTTGAGGCCTCGAATGCAAACTGCACTCACTTTCGTCTTGGCAAAGCCAAATTTCCTGCCCTACCGCATAGCAATGCGACCATGCGGGCTGCTCCGCAGTACGCACTCGAGGAGCAAGCGCGGAACCCCGGAAAGCAACGAGCGTCTCAGGGCAAAACGGCAACCCACTTCGTCCTGCAAGATCTGCAACACCTCAAGCTCCGCACTGACAGACCACGTTTGCGGAGCTAACAAGCCGGACACGTACTTCGCCTGCACTAAGGGCGTGACGTTTGACGGACCTCCGCTAGGACAGAACAGAAAGCCAATCGCACTCTTCTCAAGGTGTTGAGTTCCAGCTACGCGGCTGTACCACCGGGAATCGTCACAGCCTGCTCGCCCGCGTGCCTATTCGCGCTTGAGCCCAGCTCCCTCTCTCCAAGCCTTCCGGCCAACTCCTCGCAGTCGAAATCGCACGACATGAAGGCCACGCTCGATCCATAAGCAGCGTAAACCGCAACAATTCTGTTTAGTTGTTCCAACCACTTGTTAACATCTCGACTGAGACCCGAACGTCTGTAGTCATGCCAGGCTATTACACCGCCAGGACGACAGCAACGCAGGGCATTGATGGTGTCGGAGCGCACATAATCATAAGTATGGGCGCCGTCAACAAAGAAGAGATCGACCGATCGCCGGTATGGCGAAAAGTCGAATTTTGCACTGTCCCCATATATGCGTTGAATTTTCTTTCCCAAAGCGTGACCAACGAAACAGGGCTCCAACTTGTGGCAGTCCTCGATGATCTGCCGGTCATGCAACGTTAACGATCCCTGAGTGAGCAATTCCTGCTTCGGTAGATCCAAAGTCCATATTTGCGTGTCTGGGGGGGTGTTTGCGGCCAGAAATAAACTGGAGTAACCAGTGGACGTTCCAATCTCGAAAACGGTGCGGGGCTGGACTGCTTGGCACAGCAATCCTAAGTGCACCAAGTCCGCCACATACGACGGATCATGCCAAATCCAACTGTCTTGCAACGCGGGAAAATGGAGTTTGGCATCTCGTGGGGCATCTTGAAATGCCTCCCAAACCTGCTTATTCTTTAGACTCCCCTCCCCCATGGAGTTACTTAGAAACAAGCAAGCATTCCAGTATTGGTAAGCTTTTCTTGGTTTTGACCAGAAACGCAAAGAAGAAACGTTGGCGCCAAGCGCAAGACTTCTCAAACCGGTCTGAACGCAGCGAGCTATCTCCCGTACCGGTAACATTAGTATCGCTCCATTTAAGGCTTCAAACCTTCCCACCAACTTCTTGGAGGCTGACATTCCCTGATTGAGTAAACCTCTGAAGCGTCATAGGTCACTGCGTCGACCGAGATTTTCCGGCATTGTTATTTTTGCAACCGCCAGTGGGGATAGAAAGTTACACCGACGGAGGCTGTCAGGTTGGATTGTTTCGTTAAACTTAGGACAGGAAACCACCACTGCTCATACTGCAGGAGCCCCGAAAGACGAGCTTGTGGACCTATCATCAAGTTAGTTTGGGCTGAATAGTCAGCCAGTCGACCACCTCCGATGAACTCAGGTGAGACAGTCTGCAGCTTGTAACCTAACTCTAAAGTACTGCGAGGCGCCAACCAGTAAGTCAGCCAGCCCTGTCCGCCGCGACCGGCTCGGCCAATCCAACTTCCCAGAAGATTTCCATCGTTGGTGTAACCAGACCGATAGCGACGCAAATCATAATAAACAAAGCCGGGCGCAAACTCATTGGCCCTAGACTCGTTGATGCCCTCGGCACGAAGCTGCAACTTGGGAATTTTCGGTAGCTGTGGCAAATAGACACCAGGATTGACGTTAGCGCGGGTCGAGCCGATTGGCGAAATCTCGTCTACGACCAAAGAGTCCAGATAAAACGTCAACCAATTCCTTAGGCCCGGCACTCGGTAGGTGAGATCCGCCGATGAGATCCGTTTGCCGGGATTGTTGGAGGCGCTCGGAGAGTGGATGTAGTAAGTGCGAAAATAGTTGCCGAACGTCACTGGCAGGCCGGGGCCGCCGAACATCGCTGTAATTCCCATCCCGAATTCAAGATTTGGAGTGGGTTGGAAACTGATCTTTTCCCCGTGTATAAACGGCTGGGGCGAGATATTCGGGCCTACCACACCGGGGTATCCAGGGTACGACTGGCACGTGGGCGCGGTGCAGTATTCCCAATGTTGCCCGGAAAGCTGTCCCACGAAGAATTCCGTGCGGAAGGGGCCGAGTATGCGTGACAGTCCGGGAACTTTGTGCGGCATGACGTCATCGAATCTCACCATGGGAAACGGCGCGGCATTGTTGCTCATAAGTAATGACCCGGATTCGCCGGGGCCTAGCCACGCACTCTGCATCCCGACTGAGATTTGGAGGTTGTCGATATTGACGGACGCCATACTATCAAGCAGCGCGACCTGGTTCGCTACGGCCGTGCCGTTGGCAAGAGGTGGCGTGAAATCGGCCGCCGCAGTTGCCGCCAGCGTTTGCGGCGATTCCGAAGGCATTGCGGGCGAGTGTTGATACTCTCCGCGAAAGTAAATTGACACGGGTCCGGCCTCGGCGTCTGCACTCAGTCCTGTAATGTTGTTGAAACCCGCCCAGTAGGGACGGCCGTAATCATTGATGATGGTTTGGCCAAAGTGGTAGCCGTCTCGAACCGGCGTCCCGGAAATTCCCCTCATCCTGGTATAAGCGGACTCCACGCGTGCGCCGACATTAGCCGCCCCGTCCAACCTGGCGATTTCCTCCTTGAATTCGCTGGTCAACGTGGCATAAATCCGTCCCGGTTGACCCTCCTCGATTCCATTATCCGGAAACTTGTCTTCGGCATCTTCGAGCAAACGAGCGCATGCCATGCGAGTCCACGGACGCATCCCCAAAACTTCGGATTGGATGTAACCCAAGGCAATGAGACGTTCCAATGCGGGATAAATCCAACTGTCCAGCTCAACGTAGGGGGAAGCCATGTAGTTTGGGTTGCGCACCTTCTCTCCGGTTGTCTCTTCGAAGACGCTGCCCCACCCAGAGCCGCCGAGCTCGGGATCATGGTGAGCTCGATACACCTGTCGGGCGAGATACCAGCCCAGGGCGCTGCCGATGATGGCATCGGAGGCGAAATGTTGTTTTGCGGTGACTCGAGTGATGCTTACTGTGGAAGCCAATCCGTAAGCCGCTATTTGACTGAACCAGCCGGGATACTCGTGCGCCCACACACTGGCTATGGACCAAGCAATGGCGGAGTGCTCGGAAGGGAAGGAACTTCCTCCCGCGAAGAAGTTGCCGTGTCCATTTCCCTGGTAGGGCCGTTGTCTCTGTGTGATTTCTTTGAATGCGTAGGCTATGGCCGCGGCGTTGATGGCGGCCTCCCCAGTGAGAAGCCCCGCTTCCGACAGTTGGTCATCATGCATCACGTGGCCCAAGAGAAACGAGGCGCCGCTGAGCCCCATGAGCGAATACGTGCCGTAGTCCGAAACTTTCTTGCTCGTTGCCACGTGACTGAGCGGAACCTGCTTCGACCACCAGCTATCGCTTGCGATGAAAGCAGCCGTAATGCCCGCGCCCGGCAGGATCCACTTGAGGTCTTTGGTTTCGAGGTGCGCGGGGCTAGTCCAGAACTGCTTTTGATCGGAGACCAGGTGCTTCAGAAAGGGCGAGACCAACCGGTTCTCAGGATCAGTACCCGGCTCCAGCCGATCACGGGACTCATCTTTCGCAGACGTGCTCTGGTCTGGATGCTGGCCTGATGCCGGTGGTTGCTGTCCAGCAACAGATTCCTGCGGCGAGGCGCTACCACTTGTCTGGCTGATCCCTGACTGGGCGCTAAACAGTAAAGTTACCAATAAGCACCATTTCCCGACATCGGCCATCAGAATTGGACCACGTCACAGGTAACAACCTCATAGCTCGTGATCCCAATCCCCATCAGTGCGTCCCGTAGTAGGCCGCAATCGCGATCGCCGAACCTACGGAGGCCGCGACTTGAGCGATCGATAGAGTGGTTTTGAACTTGTCATTGAATACGTAAATCTGTTCGGGTACAACCACCATATCGCCGGCACGTAGTTCCGCGCTTTCCACGCCGCCGCCAAACATGCTGCCGGCCCCGCCGACGACGGAGCCATCCGCACGAATCACGAAAATGCCTTTTCGGTTTGCCATCGGAGTTGGACCACCTGCCTGTCTCAAGTACCAACCGGCATCCTTACCCGGCTTGTACGTGATCCCCGTGGGGTTAAACACCGAGCCATCCACCAGAACTATGCCCGGCCGCTTGGGAATGTAGATTGTGTCTCCCGCCCGAACCTGTACGTCCGCCGATGTGTTGGCCCAGCGCTTGACGTCCGATGAGATATGGATTACTAAGCGGCCGGCCGGTGGTGTGTTCTGAAGCTTATCGATAGTAGTCTTATATTGAAGAACCGCGGCTTTGGCCTGAAGTTGGTCATCCTGTTCCATCTCGGGAACAAGCTTCACGTTTTTGGCTTCGGCTTGCATACGCACTATCAAGTCAGCCCGGTTTCTCTCCTCAAGATCCCTTAGTTCAACCCGCTCAAAAATTGCGCCATAGGGGTATGCCGTGGGAAGAAATCCTCCCGCACGAGCGATGATGGAACTGAGGCGCTCGCCGGGCTGAATGCCGTAGCCACCTGGATGTGCGACCTCTCCTTTGATTTGGATGGTGGCTGCCAAATCCTGCCAGTTCGATATCTGCCCGACCGTCAGGACATCGCCATCTCGTAAGCGGACGTCGGAGTCCGGCTCGCCGAGCATTGCTTTAGCAATCGGCACGCTAACGTGGTCCCCTACGACTTTGGTACCGTCCTCCACTTCGTAGCGCGTCAGGTCAGCAACCTCAGTGTATGCGCCACGTTTGAACCCGCCCGCGAGCTGAACCAACCCAGCTGCCGTCATATCTTGGCCGAGAGGATACTTCCCAGGGCGAGCCACTTCTCCTTCCACCGATACCATCGGGGGGTCAAGCTTATTGAGGTCCCGATGAATAAAGACGCGATCCTTCGGTTCAACCACGATGTCGTTTTTCTCGTCGCCCGCGAGCGCCTTTGCCAGGTTTACGCTGATTACTTGAAGCTTGCCATCGTTCGTCTTGCGGTAAATCTGAGCGTCGTCGAGCAGAGCATCGCGAGTGATTCCGCCGGCCAAATAGATCGCATCTTTGAGACGCGGCGTCCCATTGGTTAGGTGATCCCCTGGATCGCGCACTTCCCCGGTAACTGTAATCACCGGCGGATCCTCGAAATCGTATTTGCTGAAGACGCGAACGGTGTCAAACGGTTCGAGGACCAAGTCCTGATCCTTCCCCGCAAGAGCGTCCCCAAGATTGAAGGCCAGCACCACGGGAGTGGAATCGGGCTGGGCCAGCCGGATGATCTCGGCGTGACTGGTGGAGGGTTCGGGCAACAGATCCTTGTAAGACCTAATGAGATCGGTCACCTTCATGCCGGCGCTATAGGCGAACTTGCCCGGGCGGGAGACATACCCGTCCAAGTAAACCGTCTTGTCCGCGTAGGGAAGGATGGGGGTGATCTTGATCTTGTCTCCATCCTGAACCTTGAAATCCTCAAGTGCTTGCGTGACCTGCTCTTGGTTGTTGGCCTCGGGAATATCGAGTCGCAGCATGGTACGGCTCTCGTGACTTTCCAGGCGTTCCACATCGACATGGCGCAAAGTGCCGGAAGGCAGCACCCCGCCGGCGAGTTGTAACACTTCCGCCAGACTCTGCTCCCCATTGAGTTCGTAAATGGCGGGCCGCCGCACCATGCCTTCGACGGTCACTACGCCGCTCAAGGGTGATACCTCGATTGTGTCGCCGGCCTCCAGTCTTTGCATGTTGCCAGTGATGCCGTGTAGCAAAAGGTCGTAGACATCGACCTGCTGGATCAGTTGCTTACCACGGTAGTGTTCGAGCAGGCGCAACGAACCGCCGGACGTCGGTCCGCCCGCGATGTAAAGTGCATTCAAGGGCGTAGATAACGAGCTCACGTCGTATGCGCCGGGTCGCTCTACGTCTCCCACCACGTACACCCGAACCGTGCGAATCCGAGTAAGAGAAACATCGGCATCCACATCGCGGAATTGGCCGCGCAGCACGGTGCGAACCAAGTGTTGCACGTCGCCCAAGTTCCGTCCCGACACCTCGACCCCTCCGACCTCGGGCAAAGCAACACGTCCTTCGCGATCAACCACCCGTTGCAAGCGCTGCGAGATTCCTCCCGAGAGATTAATGGTCAGGCCATCTCCGGGACCGACCACGTAGTCAGGTCCGGCCGGCAAGTCCATTGGAAGTTCGTCGAGGTTCCCGCTACCATTTCGAAAGACATCCTCACCGAAACGCTCTAATTTTGGCGATTGTCTTGAATATTGCGCGTAGAGGTCGTAGAGCGAAGGAATATCAGCATAAGGATTAGGGCGATGACGAAGCCTCGGTTGTTGCGGCAGCTTCGGCTGAGTGTATGACGGGAACTGAAGGCCTCTTTGGTTCTCTAAACGCGCCTCTTGCCTTCCGAACCCAGGTTCACTGTTCTGGCGGCTCATCAAGGAGCCGAGGAGCGAATTGTCCGAGGATCCCAGCGAAGGCGATAGAGCTTTCCCGGAAGTACCTGATCCGGACAGATCCGACCCTGCTCCAAGCATCCCTTTGCGTGACACTGCCGAAGAGAGGTCCGTCTGGCTGGCGCTCAAAAGACTCGGAAGCTGATCGGGCTGAATGTTTGCCATCTGACTTTCATCACGATCCATGCCGAAGTAGTCTTCCGTCTGCGTCTGGGTCAATTCAAGCTGACGGCGGTAGTCGGCGGAAGGTGGAACGGATTGGGAGGGAGGATTCTGCTGCAACGGAGATTGCGGTTGCGGATTTAGCTGCTGCGGATACTGGGAGGCGGGAAGCGACTGTTGGGAGGCTGCGTTCGCCGGCTGCTCGTACAGAGATCGCGCGGTGCCGCCGGGGAGGTACTGGGTGAGGTAGCAATCTAAATCGCTATCGTGTCTTGCCCAGTAGAGCTGTTCCTGTGAATGGCCCTGGAGCGCCTTCGCGTTCGCTTCATCGGGTAGTTTCGCATCTTTGCTCGCAAGCAGCGGTTCGCGGCATGGCAGATTTCTTGCCAACTCTTCCCGCGTCGGCTTGGCCCTGATGTAGGCGCGATCTTCGATCTCCTTCGTCGCGATCACCCGGACGTTTTGATCCTCTCTGATCAAACGGAAGAGAGCATCATCGGTGAGATCGTTCGGATCAAGAATCCTGCCCTGCTCGAACGCCTTGCGCACCAGAGCCTTCTTGACCTGCAACAGCAATCCCGCTTCGTCCTGCAAAATCTGCGTGATCTTGTCGGCAGACAACGACACCATCTGCTCCGCTTCTTGCTCCGCGCGGGAGTTGGCTTGACCAATCGCGGTGCTCGGCGTATAGGAAAGACGCGGCTGCTGGCCCCAAACCAGACCAGAACACCCCAGTACTACACACAGCGATGCAGCGGCAAGATTTGCGCGGCGAGTGAAACTCAAGATGAAAATAGAGATGAGACTATGCATAAATACCTCTACTCGGCTCGGTGCAGCCAGAACTCATCGATTATTGAGCGCTGGTCAGCCAGCCGAAAAAATTCGACGGACCAAATTGTGTGTGAGCAACGCTGTCACGAGGGCTCGACGTCCGCTTCATCGACCTCCACGGCCACAGCCCTCATTAGCATTTCAATGGAAACTACCAGGCGGAGCCCTTCTTTGCGCCGACGCAAGATACCCTCTAAGCCCGCCATCGGCCCCCTGCTCAACCGCACGCGGCGACCGACCTGCAGATACGGATGTGGTGCCATCGGCAGGTGCCCGGCGAGCCCTCGGCGCAGCGATTCAATCTCGGCCTCCGGCAGTGCCACGGGCTGCCCGTTAAATGACACCAGCCGTACCACTCCATGCAGCCTTAAGACCTGCAATCTCTCCTCTGGCGCGATTCTCACGAAGACATAACCGGGAAACAAGGCCAGTTCCAGCTCCTTGCGGCGGTCCTTCCAGCGCCGTACCGACCGGTAAAGAGGCAGGAAGCACGATATGCGGCGCTGCTCGATTTGCTCAGCCACGCGCTTTTCGTGACGCGGACATGTGTATAAGGCGTACCAATGACCTTCGAGGGCGCTGTCTCCCCGCGCTGTGCCGGGAATTTCGGCATCGGTGCTTTTTTGCGCGTCCATCATGGTGCCAGATACAGCTTCGCCCCGTCACTTACGGGGTCCGTTGTGATCTAAACCATTTATTTTCAATGCAATCCCGGCAAAATGCCGGTCGTTCATGAGCTACGAAACGCCCTGAAACCATGGCCCAAGCGATTCCCTTCCCGCCACGCCACGAATCCCTTCCACCGGATCAGTTTGGCGTATCTCCCACCAGAACCGGACGTTCGCGAACCGCGTTCAAGATGCCTGCCTCCGAACTCTCCAGAGGCTTGGTTCGCATGTCGACGATGGCCCAATAAAAGATCCCGCGGTTCCGCTCCGGTTCGAGCGCCAGAATCCTCATGTGGGGATAGCGCCCGAGGAGGAACCCGCATTGGCCCAGACTTTTCTCAGGCTCAGTCATTGACAGAATGAGCACGTCGGGTTGAACTTGTTCCACTACTTCAGTGAGGTCACGCTCGTCCGCCACTTCCCCAACAATTTCAATGTCAGGTTGGCCGGAAATGGTGGCCATCACCAGTTCCCGCATCAAGCGGGGCCGATTTGCAACCAGCACGCGGACTCGCTTCACATGATTCTCCGATGCTAACGCCGAGCTTAGAGTATCGGCTTGGGGGCTGATGATCCACAAGGTTCAAAAAGGATCTACGCGAGGGATCCACTCTGCCCACGTCAAGTACCAAGACCGGGACCATGCTGCAGCACAGTCGCAGT
Organism: uncultured Acidobacteriaceae bacterium; assembly: GCA_963714225.1. Lineage (GTDB taxonomy): Bacteria > Acidobacteriota > Terriglobia > Terriglobales > Acidobacteriaceae > Sulfotelmatobacter. The sequence goes on from CAVQNY010000019.1 coordinate 35,643, forward strand.
ACCATAGCCCGTACTAACAGGTACTCTAGGTAATACTAACGACGTACCATCACCAGTACTATTGACTATTGCAGTACTAATCTGGTGTCTGCGATCTTTCGGCTGGATGGCGAGATTGGGAGCGCGGAGACGAGTTAGGTTGCGGGAGACGCAGGATTCAGGGGAAAAGAAGGGGAGGAACGAAGACTGGGGCCGTGACTATTATGATGACCTCGATGGATGTTGCGATTGTGCCGACATGAAGACGCGATTGGTAGCACAGGAACTACGTTCCTATCTGCTCTCTGAGTCTGACCTGACTTGATCCTCGGTATTATTCAGCACAAACTGGAGTTGGCGGTCCCGGAGCCGAACAATTCCGCCATAGTCACCCGATCGGCTGCCCCGGCCTTGCGCAACATCCGATGCACGTGGTTCTTCACCGTCTGTTCTGAAAGATTCAGCCGGGCCGCCACTTCTTTGTTCGAGAGGCCCTCGCGAATGAGCCCCGCCAGTTGTTGCTGCCGCGGACTGAAGTCCGGGATCTTATGGGCGCGCACGCTGGGGAAACTCATTTGTGTACTAGCCACGAAGCGGAATAGCGAGACCGACAGCGATGGCGGACAGACCGCTTCGCCAGCCGCCACGTCGCGGATGGCACGCCAAACTTCGAGGGCGGAAGCATCCGTGAGGACGTATCCTAGCACGCCTTCCCGTACCAGCCGCAGAAAGACGCCTTCGTCCGCTGCCATCCCAACCATGACCACGCCAATCTCCGGTCGAGCCTCGTGCAGACGGTGGATAATTCTTTCCTCAGACAATGCCTTCGAAACCGAATCAAGCACCACGATGGTCGGCTTTGCGGCAGAGATCTTCTGGAGGACTTGGGGAGAATATGGCTCGCTGCCGACGATACGGATGTTCTTCTTCTTTTTCGCCAACAGCCGGATAAGCGCTTCGCGCAGTAGGCGGTTTTCGGCCAGCAAGAAAACCGGAACAACACTTCCAGGGGAGTTACTTCGCACTGACCTCATCACAACGTTTTCCGAAGGCCCAGGCCTGCGCTCGGGCAGCCGAATGCCCCGGGACCGCCTTTCCGGACATCCCACCTAAGAACCGGGACGTTCCTTGCTCCCTGGAAGAATTGGGAGAACTGTACCACATCGTTCGCTTGGCCTGCAAGTTGTCGCAGGAGGAAGGGTGTAATTAAAAGTGCGAGTCAGTTACGCGGCTTCCTGATGCACGTTGCTCCAGTAATCTTCCCAACCTCCGTTCACTCGCACTACCCGCAGAGCTATCATCTTTTTTAGGTTTTCCTGCTTCCACCAGCCACCTGCAATCTTGAGCCGGTCCTGAAACACATAGCGGTGGCCACTCTCAATCTCGCCGGAACCGATGGGCAAGCCCGCGGCCAGGGCGCCTTTGTAATCCAGGAAATTCGAGCGGTTGGAGATATAGCGAAAGCAGGCACGAACCGGAGCCTCGGGGTCGGGAATGTTGGTCGGTTCTAAGCACGGCCGCAGAGCCTCGAGAACATCTTTCCAGCGGTTGTCTTTCAGCCAGCCCTTCTTCTCCTCCATCCAGGCCGGTTTATCGTTTCCGGCGATCCCGTCTCCGGCCGCCGACAGGTACTCGCACAGATGCGGGAAATCGACCAGATACCGCGCTTGGGTGCCAAACTGCTCCTCCATCTGCTCCGTAATCCAGACCGCCCCATCGCCGACCCCATGGATCTTGGTCTGGCTTCCCGCTCCCACCTCGAGAGCGCAGACCGCCAGCCGCTCGCCGGCTTCCTCCACGCTTCCGAGGGTGGCGCCAAAGATGGGAGTCACCGAACCCGGTTCATGGGCCAGAGCCAGGCGGGCTTCCTTCCAGCACACTTGCCGGGTCTTTCTCCGATCCACGGGCGCTTCTCCTGGCACCGGTTCGGCCGTTTCCACCACCGGCAGCATGCTGCCGTCCATTTCGCAAATGAGCACGGGCACCCCCGGACGATCCGGCCAATCGCTTTTCTGCTTCTCTTGCGCCCGCATCGTCCCCCCATGTTCCTCCGTAAACCCACGCACGGCGCTTACCGGAACCTCAATCCCATAATGTTCTTTCAGCTTAACCGCGGCTCCGGCAAAGGCATCATCGGCACCGAAATCGGTCATGGCTCGTTGCAGGCCTTCCGAATACCCGCGGCACTCCACTGCCGCCGATTCCGAAAAGGGTCGAATCTGCGACCCGCGCCGACCTTGGGTGAAGATCTGTTCGTCTATTTCGATGGTTCCCAGTCGCGTGTGCCAGGAGAGGTTTTTTTTTCTTTCCGATTCACGCCCGGCTTGGCGTTGTATTCCTCTTCCTTCTTCTGCTGCTGACGGCGTGCCCAACTGTGTAAAACCTCGCTCCCCATCTGCCGCATTTCCTCGATAATCCGCCGCTCCGCTTCCGCCGCTTTCTCCACATCCCCGCCCGCGTTCTCGATAATGGCCAGCATGGCCTCGATCTTGGCTTTCAGCTCCGGGTATTCCTTCAGTCTTTCCTCCAAGTTGGGTTGGTTGATCACAAAAGGTTTCTCGATGTCCGAAAAACGTTCAGCCATGGATACTCCTTGAGGTGGATTGACAGATTGACCCATGTCTATTTATGTCATTCAGAGGGGAAATGTTCAGCCCAAACACTGGGGAGAGCCTGCAAGATTACCCCCCTTGCAGGCTGCCTCGCCCAGAATCTGACTCGCACTTTTAATTGCACCCCAGGAGGAAAAGGAGGAAATCGATATGGTGGAATATGGTGGGGTCAATGAGGTTCTTAGACGGTGTAAATGGTTATGATTGAAGCGGTAAGCGCACACTGATACCGACCGTGGTAAACTGTAGCTCCGCACGCCGGAGAGGTGGCAGAGTGGCCGAATGCGGCGGTTTGCTAAACCGTTGTACGGGCTAACACCTGTACCGAGGGTTCGAATCCCTCCCTCTCCGCCAGACCTTTGATTTCTGCTGTTTACAGCACGCGACTACCAACTGACTACCAAATTTCAATCATTTGCCTCCGCGCGGTATTAGTCACTGGAGGCAATATGGCAGTCACACTCTATCGCCAAGTCGGCAAAGGCAAAGCTCGGCGCTATCAAAAGGTCAATCTCGGTCGTGGGCGCCGCCCCGCCGATCTCACCGGTCCGTACTTCTTGCGGTATTCGCTCGCCGACGGCACCCGTCCATGGGAAGCGGTTGGCGACGACCTCGACTCGGCAATCGACGCTCAGAAGCGCAAGCAGGCATACTTCGAAGCTCTCGACGCAAACGTGCCCGTCGTTCAAGATCAGGATGACGCTGCTCGGACGAAAATCACGGACGCTGTGTACCAATGGTTCGCCGAGCTTCAACTCTTTCAGGGCAAAGACCAGCAAGGCAAAAGCGAGAAGACGCTGCGGGCATACAACTACCGCCTCGGTTTCTTTCTTGACTTCACCGTGCAGAACAACCTGCGCTGCGCTACCTCGACCAGATCGATCGCAAGCAGCTTCTCCGTTACGTAAAGTTCCTGCGAGACCACGAGAGCGATCTGGACGATCGCACGGTTCACAATGTCTTCGAGACGCTGAATACTTTCCTGCGCACACGGGACATCTTCATCGCTGGCAAAATTCTGGCGGAACTCGATTATGCCGAGAAGCCGCCGAAGCCCTACACGAAGCAAGAACTCAAGACGATGTTTGCGGTCATGGATGATGAAGAGAAACTGCTCTATGGTCTCTTCCTAAACTCTGGCGTTCGTGACGCCGAGATGCAGAACACCGAATACGCCGACTTCAACTGGGAGAAATTCACGCTGCATGTTCAGCCGAAGGCGTGGCGTAAGTTCCGTCTCAAGGGCAAGAGCAAGAAGAAATCCGCCAAGAACAGATTCATTCCGATTCCGGCAAAGCTGGTTTGGAAAATCAAGGACAGAATGAGACAGCGGAACGCCCAGCCGCATGACCTAGTGCTTCCGAACGGTCAAGGCAAACCTGACGATCACTTCCTGCGCAAGCTGAAGGCGATTGCGAAGAAAGCTGACGTTGAGGACGCAGAGCTCCATCGCTTCCGCAAGACCTACGCAGACACGCTCCACGAGGAAGGCGTCTCGGTGAACACCATCCGAATCCGCCTCGGTCACGAATCACTGGACGTGACACTCGCCTATCTGAAGGGCAAGGATGCCGGGTCAGAGGAAGCTCAGGAACATGCAAACAGCAGCAGCCTGGCGCTGTATGCGTAAAACTGCTCAAATCAAAAAAGCGCCACAGCGGGAGATCTCTTGCCGACAAAGCCGGGATCTCCCGTTCTCATCTTTAGACCGATAGTTTCCGGCTTGCCGTGATCCAGGAACCATGAGCAGATTAGCGCCTCGGATCGTTGGTCAGCTCGCACGAAATTTGCTCGGCCTAACGACGTCCTCTTCGAATCCTTTGGCCTTCCACAGAAATCTCACTAGAATGCAACGAAGGCACACAAATGCCGCCAGACAGCCGACAAGTTGATGTGCAGCAAGAGCGTGGTGAGCGGAACCCCGCACCTGCCGGTGGTGCCACACCCCTGGAACTGGCAACCGCGGCCGGTGCTGATGACGTAAAGCTCACTGAGCCCAAACTCCTTCCCGACGAACAAGAGCTGCGGCGGATTATTGACCTTATTCCACAAACAATCGTGGTTTTGGGTCGCGACGGCAAGGCCATTTTCGCAAATCGCGTGGCACTTGAGTACACGGGGCTGTCTCTCAACGAAGTGCGCGCCGATAACTTCCGGGATCGCGTGTTCCATCCAGAAGACGTTCAGAGATTCCGCGAAGAGCGCGAGAAAGGTCTCTCTGGCTCTGTTCCGTTCGAAAACGAGCAGCGCGCCCTTGGCAAGGATGGTAAATATCGGTGGTTCCTGATCCGCTACAACCCACTGCTAGACGAAAGGGGGAGCGTTCTCCGTTGGTACGCCACTGGCACGGACATTCAGGATCGTAAGCAAACTGAAACCCTATATGCTGCCGAAAAGCGCACCTTGGAGATGGTCGCCGATGGCGCGAGCCTGAAGGACGTTTTGAACCACCTGTGCGCTTCCATCGACGTTCAGGTTGCGCCGTCAGTCACGACGGTCTTCTTGATGGACGCGGATGGGAAACACCTTGTATTAACGGGCGGGCCCCGCGTACCGGGTCAATGGATTTCCGCAGTGAGCCCTAGGCCGGTGACTCATAACTGCGGTCTGTGCGGGAAGGCCGCAGTTTCGAAGAGGCGAGTCATCGTCGCGGACGTGGCTACCGATCCCGGTTGGCCTGATGAATATCGCGAACTGGCCCTCCGCAATGGGATTCGAGCGGCGTGGTCAGAACCAATCCTGACGAAGGACAAAGAGGTACTAGGCACTTTCGCACTTTACTCGCACGAGTCGCGAGTTCCCACCGACGAAGACCTCGCGCTCATTGAAGGCGCAGGGCACATCGCTCGCATCGCAATCGAGCGCCAGCGGTCGCAGGAAGCATTGAGAAGCGCCTTTGAGGAAATTCGAAACTCGGAAGCGAAACTTCGACAGGAAGAGCGCGAGCTGCGACAGCTCATAGATTTCCTTCCTCAGCATGTGCTTGTGCTCGATAAGGATGGCACTTTGCTTCAAGTCAACAAGACGATGCTTGACTACAAAGGCTTAACCTTGGAGGAAATGAAAGGCGAGGGGACTCGCGAGCGGATCAACCGAGACGTTCATCCAGATGATCTAGAGAGAGTTCAAAGCGAAAGAAGCGCGGGTCTTTCAAGGGGAGTGCCCTTCGAGACGGAAAAGCGGCTGCTCGGTAAAGATGGCCAGTTTCGCTGGTTCCTTTTTCGCTACAACCCTGTACTCAATGAAGCCGGGGACATCGTCCGGTGGTTCACAACTGCGACCGACGTTGAGGATCGCAAGCAGGCCGAAGATCGCGTCCGAAATGAAGCCATGGCATTACGAGAGCAAGTTGATCGTGATTCGATGTTCGAGGATATTGTCGGCTCCTCAGAAGCGCTACGTAAAGTGCTACGCCAGGTTGCCAAGGTGGCACCTTCCGATTCCACGGTTTTGATTCTGGGTGAAACTGGCACCGGAAAGGAGTTGATAGCTCGCGCCATCCATAAGCGATCCAACCGGGCGGAGCGCGCGTTTTTCGGCGTAAATTGTGCCGCAATTCCAGCATCTCTGATTGCTTCCGAACTCTTCGGTCACGAGAAGGGCGCGTTTACCGGCGCTACGCAACGACGCCTGGGCCGTTTTGAATCGGCAAATGGCGGGACGATTTTTCTGGATGAAGTGGGTGACTTGCCCCCCGAAATTCAAATCGCGTTGTTACGGGTACTGCAAGAACGTGAAATCGAACGGGTCGGAAGCAACAAAGCCATTCCCGTGGACGTGAGAGTGCTGGCCGCGACGCATCACGATCTGGACACGCTCGTCGCCGAAGGAAAGTTTCGCCAAGACCTTCTTTACAGACTAAATGTCGTGCCTATTCAGATGCCTTCGTTACGCGAGCGCACGGATGATATTCCTTTGCTTGTTGACTACTTTGTCGGTCGTTTTGGAAAAAAGGCTGGAAAGAAGTTCAGAACTATTGAGAAAAAAACAGTCGAACTGTTCGAATCCTACCAATGGCCAGGCAACGTTCGCGAATTACAAAACGTAATTGAAAGAGCTGTGATCCTGAGCGACGGCGACATTTTTTGCGTGGACGAAACGTGGCTCAAACGGCAAGCGCCACAATTCGCTGTTCCGGCAGTCCGACTTAATAGCGCGCTGCAACGGCAGGAAAAAGAAATGATTGAGGCCGCCCTGGCAGAAGCTCGGGGCCGCGTCTCCGGCCCAGATGGTGCGGCAACGAAATTGGGGCTTCCAAGACCAACCCTTGACGCGAAAATTAAGCGATTGGGAATCGACAAATATCGGTTCAAGGTCCGACGGTCCAGCTGACTCCTGCCTGACTATGTAAAATCCCATAACATTTGCTCATTAAACAGCGTTTGCTCAAGAACGAGCATCGCCGGTGATTCTAAGTCCCACCTTTTCAATGGAGTCTGACCGGACCTTGCGTTGCATTCGCATTCGTGCACTCCGGAGCCGCGATTTCATGACGCTCAAGATTGAACGGATCCGATCGCGGATTCGACTGAGCGGGGAGTTTCGCTCAGAGCAACTGGATCATGTTCAAGCCGAGATCGAGCTTTGCGAATCAACAGCAGTTTTGGATTTGGAAGAATTGGACCTCGTAGATGTCGAAGGTGTTCGCTTTCTCAACGCGTGTGAGGCGAAGGGCATTTCGGTGTTGCACTGTTCGCCTTACATCAGGGAATGGATGTTGCGGGAACGAAGTCGGCCAGAGCGGAAGGACGCGTGAGCCGTAATTCGGTTCGAAAGATGCAGGTTGGTCGCAGGCAGAACAAACAAATTCGGGCAACATCATGGAGAGCACATGGAACCAATCAACGTGGTGCTAGTTCACGGGGCCTGGGCGGATGGCTCTTCCTGGAGCAAAGTAATTCCTCTCCTGCAAGACAAAGGATTCAATGTGACCGCCGCACAAATTCCGCTTACGTCCATCGAGGATGATGTGGCCATAACGAAAAGGCTGCTTGCGGCACAAAACGGGCCGACCGTACTCGTGGGCCACTCGTATGGAGGGATCGTCGCGTCGGGCGCTGGCAACGGCTCACCCAACGTGAAGGCGCTTGTGTACGTCGCTGCGTTTGGACTCGACGAAGGCGAAAGCATAGAGGCGCTAGGCAAGTCTGGGTCAGCTCCTGCTGGCGCTGCTCAGATTCGCCCTGACGGAAGTGGATTTCTTTGGATCAACCGCGCAGGCTTTTGCTTCCGACGTCGACCCGATTCAAGCGCGCGTCATGGCCGCGGTGCAAAAGCCGCTCAGCGTTGCTTCCTTTACCGGCAAAGCGGGCGCGCCCGCCTGGAAGAATACTCCGTCCTGGTACATGGTTGCGACGAAAGACCAGATGATCCCGCCGCAGGCCGAGGAATTTATGGCGAAAAGGATGGGTGCGACTATGCGCACCGTGCCTTCGAGTCACGCGGCGATGGTTTCACACCCGAAAGAAATCACAGATCTCATCGTCTCGGCCGCCGAGTCAACCGGAAAACCAGCTAAAACCAGTCACGCGTAGATCCGCGTTCAGCTGCGCCGATATCGAAGGAGCATCGAGATACAGACTATGAGCACCTACACACACGAAACAGTTCCGACACAATTCGTTGAGGCAGAAGGCGTGAGTTATGCCTACCGTCGCTTCGGCAAAGCAGGAACGGTTCCGTTGCTATTTCTTGGGTACTTCAACTCAAACATGGATGCCTGGGACCCGGCGGTAACGAACAGTCTTGCAGCGGACCATGAGGTCATTCTGTTTGACAACGCCGGCGTGGGGGCTTCAAGAGGAGAAACGCCACATACAGTCACTGAGACGACGCGCCATTGCGTTGGTTTCTGCCGAGCACTCGGTCTGAAGAGAATCAACGTGGTGGGTTTCTCTCTGGGTGGGATGATTGCACAGCAACTGGCCTTGGACCGTCCTGACCTCGTCCAGCGCCTAATTTTGTTGGGGACGGCACCGCGCGGTGGAGAAGGTCTGACCTTCACGGAACTATCGTCTGAAGAACAAGCGGATCCGGTTGCGTTCTTATTGGGGGCATTCTTCTCTCCCTCCGAAGCCAGCCAAGCGGCTGGAAGGGAGTATATGAAGCGACTCGAGTTTCGCAACCAGGATCGTGACCTCCCGGTGTCGAGGAACTCTGCCGTGGCACAGCTCGCCGCGATCCGAGAATGGGGAAACACACCAACAACCGACCGCTACGCTACTTTGAAGAACATCACACATGCAACGCTGATTGTTCACGGCAACAAAGATGTTGTGGTGGCACCGATCAACGCTCTGATTCTGGCAGAGCACCTACCGAATGCTCAGCTAATCGTGTACCCCGATGCGAGTCATGGAGCCCAGTATCAGCACGCGAGGACATTCCTGCAGCACGTGGAGCTGTTCTTGAGTGACACGGATGGTGCCGTATCGCGAATGGATCCGATCGCTCTCAAGTCTTCTGTCGCGTTGCTGGGATAGAACAACTTTTTTCACTTACCGAAGGGAAGTTCACATGAGCAATGCGAGTGAGAAAAATAAACGGCTTGTTTCGGAAGCGTTCGACACGCTTTTCAACAAACACGACATCGCTGCAGCGGAGCGCTTCTGGTCGCCGACGTACATCCAGCACAGTGCGCACATACCGCCTGGACGTGAGGGACTTTTCAATCTTGTCCGCTCAGCGCCAGAAACGATGCGCTACGAGAATCAGCTCGTCGTCGCAGAAGGCGATTATGTCATGCTGCACGGCCGCTTCAGTGGAATCGGAAGACCCGTCGACTGGATCGTCGCCGACATTGTCCGGCTCAAAGATGGCGTTCTTCAGGAGCACTGGGATGTGATTCAGGACGAGGCCACACAAGCGCAGTCCGTCAGCGGCCTGCCGATGTTTGGCGACCGCTTCCCCTCGTAACGATAGCTGGGCTCAGTGGCATTTACTGATCAAGGGGTCGAGAAGCAAAAGCGCGATGATCACGACACTGAAGCAGTCCACAAGCACAAGTTCCTTTGAACTTGGTAGGCGGGATATGAGCAAGCAGACAGGCGTAGACGTCCCAGCACAACTCACGAAACCGCGAACTACGAGTTTCATCCGAGAGTTCTTTACCAGCAACTTTTGGATGTCTGGTCTCGCGATACTGAAATACATTCCGCGCTACTTCCGCGTGACGCAAGTAGATGGGAACGCGTTCTTCACCGAAGACAAATTCCACGAGTTTCAAGACAGGATTCTCCGGATCACGCCAGCGAATCCACGGCAGTGGGGAACGATGACCGTCGCGCAGATGTTGCATCACCTCAACCTGGCCTGTGGTGGCTCGCTTGGCTTTTATGACCTTCCAGATGAGAGCTATCTGGTATCGCGCACAGTCTTTCGATGGATTCTAGTGGACTGGTATCCAGAGCAACCAGTGGGGTTGCGCCTTCCGAAGGGATTCAAGATCCCGCACGACGCGGCGTTTGGCTTCGACTTCGAAAAGGAGCAACTGCTCAAGATTCTGGATGTAGCTTGGCACGCAAGGTCGGCAGCCGATTGGCAGCCCCACCCGATGTTCGGTCCGATGACAGTCAAGGAGTGGGGCAAGCTCTTGCAGATCCACATCGACTATCACTTGAGGCAATTCGCAGCGTAACGATAGGGACTTCCATCACATTGGGGGCAATGATGAAAAGTACGTACAGAGCCATCGAAATCAGCAAACCGGGAGTCTTCACTGAAGTTAGCAGGCCGCTGCAAGATCCCGGTCTTAATCAGGTTCGCATTCGGGTTGAGGCTTGTGGCGTGTGCCACACCGATAGCGCGCTTGTAAATGGAGAGCTTCCTAACCTTACCTATCCGCGCGTACCTGGGCACGAGGTCATCGGGCGCATCGATGCCGTCGGCTCGAATGTTAAGAGTCGCTCCGTAGGTCAGCGGGTGGGTGTTGGGATCTGTGGTGGATGGGACGACACCTGCGTTGCATGCCTCCGAGGAGACTTCGTCAACTGCGCCAACGCTGTGCTTACCGGCATCATGATCGACGGCGGGTACGCAGAAGTGATGATGATGGACGCGCGTACCACGGTAACGATTCCCGACGGTCTTGAATCCGTCAAGGGAGCACCGCTCCTGTGTGCAGGTGTGACGACGTTCAATGCGCTGCGCAATGCCGGCTTGCGTGCCGGTGGGCTCGTCGCGATCCAAGGCGTCGGCGGACTCGGTCACCTCGGGATTCAGTACGCGAGAAGGATGGGATTCAGGACCGTCGCCATTGGTCTCGGTCGGGAGTCGGAGAAGCTCGCTAAGGAGCTCGGGGCGCACGAATACATCGACAGTGGAGCGGAAGACGCAGGAGATAAGCTGCGATCGCTCGGCGGAGCCGACGGCATCCTTGCTACTGCTCCAAGTGGCAAAGCAATGTCCGGTCTCGTGAAAGGACTCGCGGTAAGAGGAAAACTGTTGGTGATTGGGATCGCCCCGGATCCACTGGAAGTGAATTCCGGCTCCCTCATTTTTGGCATGCATTCCATCTCCGGATCGACCACCGGTAGCGTGCAGGACGAACAGGAAACGGTGGAATTTTCTTTACTCGAAAATGTAGAGCCGATGATCGAAGTCATGCCTCTATCCAAGGCACGCGAGGCGTACGACCGGATGATGGCCGGAAAGCCACGTTTTCGGATGGTACTGGCTACCGAAAACGGCAATCAACAGGCTGGACAGGCGAAGTGAAACATTCAGCCTGCGAACAAAGTTGTTCGCGACAACGAGTGAAATTTTCGGAATAGCCGGAATGGCGAAAGCCGAAAGGAGATCAAGATGTCTACGAAACTGGAAATAGAGATATTTCAAGCGGCAATGGCTCAACCTGCGAGCGAACAGACCCGGGCCCAGGATTTGTTCAACAAACAGAAGGCTTACTTTGCTTCTGATGCGACAAAGACCTATGAGTGGAGAATTGACCAGCTCAATCGGCTTATTCGCATGCTCAAGGACAACTACAAACGTTTTAGCGACGCATCGTGCAATGACTTCAAGACTGCAGTGCCAGAGAGCGCCTTTGAGGTATCTGCGTCCATTGCAAGCGCCGAATTCACAAAGTCACAGCTCAAAGAGTGGATGAGGCCAGTCGAAGCTCCTGTTCCAAAATTCCTCGCTGCGTCAGGACATAAGGGAGTCGTGTACCGGGAGCCGTACGGCGTTACGCTGATTATCTGTCCTTTTAACGGACCACTCCTGCTCTCGTTGCGCCCTGCAGTGGGTGCTCTTTCGGCCGGCAACCCTTGCATGTTGAAGCTCTCCGAGGCGCTGCCGGCGACGGACGAGCTGCTCCTGGAATTAATTCCCAAGTATTTTGAGCCGGAAGCTCTGAGTGCCGTCGTTGGTGGCAAGGAAGTAGTTACGAAACTCCTGACCTTTCCCTTTGATTTCATATTCCTCACGGGAAGCGTGGGTGTAGGAAAGGTCGTGATGCGAGCGGCGGCCGAACATCTCACTCCAGTCCTGCTTGAGCTGGGAGGGCAGAACCCGGCGATCGTCGATGAGACAGCGAACATTCCTGATGCTGCGAAGAAAATTGTTTGGGGCGCAATGGCATGGGGAGGACAGTGGTGCACTTCGCCGGGCTACGCTGTCGTTCACGAGTCTGTAGCAGGAGAGTTTGTAAAGGAATGCAAAAAAGCCGTCGTCGAACTTTACGGCACAGATCCCAAGAGTAATCCGGATTACTCGCGCGTCATTAGCCCCGCCGCTGTCGAACGGCTTGCGGCCCTGATCGATCCCAGGAAGGTGGTTTACGGCGGGAAGTCCGACGCTCAGGCCCGTTATCTCGACCCGACTATCCTCTACCCGATTTCCTGGTCCGACAAAATCATGGAAGATGAGATTTTCGGGCCGCTTTTGCCTATCCTCACTTACTCCGATCTTGGAAAGCTTATTGAGAAGATCAAGTCGCTCCCCAAACCGCTTGCCGGCTATGTCTTCAGCCGAAATCAGCAGGCCATCGATCGGATCTTGCAGTCTGTTTCGTTTGGCGGGGGCGCCGTGAATCAGACCAACGTCTTCTTGTTCATTGAGTCCATGCCTTACGGAGGAGTGGGAACCTCGGGCATCGGGAACTACTACGGAAAATCTGGATACGACTCTCTCACGCACGCCAAATCGATCCTGGTATCTCCGCCTGACGTGGCGATCGACCACCTGTTTCCGCCTTACACGAAAGAAAAGGTCCAAGCAATCGATCAATGGTTCGACTACTAGACATCGTGCTGCCGCGCGGGTCGAGATCGGGAAATCGATAAAAGGACAAAAGCTGATCACATTAACGTTTAGGGAGTTCACTTTGGCTACTTCAACTACCTCACCAATTAAGACCAAGACCCGTACGATCGATGGCTTGTCAATTCGTTATGCAGAAAGTGCCCCACGTGAAATGTCGGCGATTCTATTGAGCCCTTGGCCGGAGAGCCTCTACACATTTGAGCAGATGTGGCCGCGGCTCGCGGAGCACGCCCATCTCGTAGCGGTCGACTTGCCTGGTTTTGGACATTCCGAACGGAGGGATGAATTATTCACTTCGTCCGCAATGGGGAGTTTGTCGCGCATTTGGTGGACGCATTTGGGCTCAAGCAGCCCCACGCGGTCGGCCCGGACATTGGTACCTCCGCATTGCTGTTCACGGCGGCGAGACATCCTGGCCTTCATTCGCAGCATTGTCATTGGCAACGGCACTGCGGCCGTTCCCATACAGGTAGATGGGGTGCTGAAAGACGTCATTGACATGCCCAGTCTCGAGCCACTTCGCAACAGGGATCCGCGTAAGGGGGTCGAGTCGGTTCTTGCGTTTGTTGAGCGCTACAAACTTCCCGATCACGTGCGGGAGGACTTCTTGAGCTCGTACGAGGGGGACCGTTTCGTCGAATCCATACGCTTTCTTCGTGCGTACAAGACGGAGTTGCCAAAACTCAGCAAGCTCCTGCCGACGATTGAAACGCCTGTACAGATCATCACAGGCGACCACGATCCCGGTGTGCTTCCTGTGAATGGCGACTATCTGCACGAGCGGATACATCACAACACGTTCGATAAAGTCAACGCTGGCCATTTTGCATGGGCGGACGTCGCTGACGAATACGCCAATTTGATTATCGATTGGTGGGAAGGGGGCTATGAACGCTCATTACGGTCGAAGTAAGGGAAGGAGATGAAGATGCCGAAAACAACGCAGGTGAAATATGCAGGCATAGAAGTTGTCGACACTCAACTGATTCGCGATGCGGTGGAGTTCGCCCGATCCATCCATGAGCCATTTCTCTTCAACCATGTCATGAGATCCTGGCTGTTCGCGGTGGTTCTTGGAGAGAAGATGAAGACAGCACCAGACCCGGAGCTCGTCGCCGCAGCGGCACTCCTGCACGATCTAGGCCTCACCCGGAAGTATGCAGATGAGGCGAGGTTCGAAGTGGATGGAGCAAACGCGGCACGATCGTTCCTTCAGGCTCGTGGCGTTGCCCCGCACCAGGTCCAACTCGTTTGGGACGCGATTGCTTTGCACACCCATGGGTCGATAGCACTGTATAAGGAACCGGAGGTCTCGGTCATCTTCGGAGGGGTGAATGTCGATGCCGTGGGATATGCCTTCGATCGAATTCCACCCAGCCAGATGAAAGCGATTTTGAGCGAATTCCCGCGTCTGGGAATGAAGAAAGGCATCACGGCCTGTTTCACGAAGGTTGCGCGCGAGAAGCCGCAAACGACTTATGACAACGGCCTGCGTGATTTTGGGCTGAAGTTTGTCGAAGGTTACCATGTGGCAATGACCGGCCCTGATCTGATCGCAAATGCTCCGTTTGAGGATTGAAAAGGGGGCGATGCCTTTCGGAGGTGTCGGGAGTTCTGGGATTGGAAACTACTACGGCAAGTATGGCTTCGACTCGATGACCCATGCCAAGTCGATCCTGGTCTCCCCAGCCGACGTCGACATCGATCACCTTCTTCCGCCGCACACACCGGGGAAAGTCCAGGAGCTCAGTCAGTGGTTTGAGTACTAGCAGGGACGAACGAAGGCAGTTCGGAAGTGAAAGGGGATCGCGATGATAAGCAGAGTTGAGGTTGAGCGATTTAGCCTGACCTCCTCCCGATCATTCGACGAAGTATTGGCTGCGATTAACGATGCCGTCGGCCATCCAGAAATGGCTGAGTTCTGGAGCTCAACTCAGCAGGCGCGAACTGTCGGCGAACTGGAGAACTCAATCCAGAAAGCCTTAGGTAGAACCGGGCTGATGTCTTTTGGGCAGTTTGATCATGGCGCCATCGTGCGTAAAGCAACGGGCCGCGATAAGCCCCGGATGGTCCGCCTTGTCATTGGCAATCCGCTCATCATGCAAGAAATGGCGAAGCATGTTCCGGACGCCGGCTCGTATGCTCCTGTCACCGTACTCGTCGACGAACGTTCTGGCGGAGTGCATCTGTCGTATGACAGGATGGCTAGTTTCTTGGCTCCGTACGGGAATTCCGACGCCCTCGCAGTCGCGCAGAATCTCGACAAGAAAGTCGAAGCTCTTTTGCTAGAGGCGGCGGCTTGACCCGACAACACTTGAGGTGACGGAATGCCAAGATTGGATGGAAAGGTATCACTGGTAACAGGCGGCACGAGCGGGATCGGCCTAGCCACGGCGAACGCGCTGGCAAAAGAGGGAGCACACGTTTATATCACCGGTCGTCGCGAACCGGAACTCACCACTGCCGTCCAACAAATTGGGAAGAATGCGACCGGCGTACGTTGCGATGTGTCGAATGCCCAAGATCTCGACCGCCTTTTTGCGCAGATCAAGGACGAGAAAGGCAGACTCGATATTCTCTTCGCGAATGCTACGACCGAGGCATTGAGAGTGATTGACCCACCGTCCGGCATCAGGGGAAGCGCTTTCTGTACTGTGAACAAAACCCCTTTGACGTTGACGTTGAAAATTGAATCGTAGAGCTCCTCAGTAATGTTTCCGAGGGCCGCATATCTGGCAATCCCTGCGGGAAGGTTATCGTCGCGCGTTCGACAAATTCGATCCCGAGAAAGTCGCGCGCTATTCCGAGAGACAAATCCAGATACTTATGCATGATCCAGAGATCATCCGCAATCGGATGAAGATCGAAGCCGCAGTTCGCAACGCACGCGCATTTCTCAAAGTCCAGGAAGAGTTCGGTGACTTCGACTCCTACTCTTGGCATTTCGTCGGGGGACGGCCCAAACTCAACCGCTGGAAAGCTACGCGCCAGATTCCTGCGACTTCGCCCGAATCTGAGACTTTCAGCAAAGATCTCAAGCGCCGGGGATTTAGTTTCGTCGGCCCAACGCTAGCTTATGCGTACATGCAGGCAGTCGGAATGGTGAACGATCACCTTGTCGATTGTTTCCGTTATCGGAAGATCCAGCGTGAGGTTGCCAATGCTAATTGATTTCAGAGCGATTGTTCAAAGCAAGTACGGTCCTCCGGAGAAAGTGTTAAGCATAGCGAAACGTCAGTTCAAGAGCGAAGAACTCGGAACTGACGATGTCCTCCTACGTGTCATCTCTCGGCCAGTCCATCCTGGGGACATACAGATTCTTTCCGCCCTCCCTCAGGGAGGGCCGGTCGTGCCAATTCCGAAGGGAACTCTAAGGGTACCTGGATTCGAGGGAGTCGGGACAATCGTCCGGTTTGGAGCAAATCCTGAAGTAGCAAAACGGTTTAGCGAAGGTCAGCGTGTCGCGTTCTTCCCAGCGACCGGTTCTTGGGCAGAATACGTGGTCATTCGATACAACGCACTCTTGCCAGTTCCCAACAAGATTTCCAACGAGATTGCGGCGCAGACACTCATAAATTCGATCACCACGTCCGTACTCATCAAAGCTGGTCACAATTCACTCAAAGCTCCGATTACGCTTCCCGTTTACATCCTCCAGAATGCGGCGGCATCTTGCGTTGAGCGTTTGCTGACTCAAGTTGCCCTAGATCGCGGTGTGCGCCCCATTCGTCTGGTCAGATCGAATCAGTCCGCTGAAAGGCTCCGATCGGCTCTCCCGGGCCCGATTTTTTCAACGAGCGATAGCAATTGGAAAGAACAGGTTCGCGAAGCCCTCGAAGGACACAAGCTCGAAGTGGCTTTCGACGCGATCGGCGGACAAGCCATCGACGATCTAGCGGAGCTTGTTGATGAGGGTGGAACCATCGTCAATTTCGGTTCACTGGAGAGCAACACCGGCACAAACATCTATTCTCTAGCGCCCAGTAACCTCGCTCTCAAGAGCGTTTCGATCATGAGTTGGTTTCGTCTGGCAGAGGATGAGAAGCGAAAAGACTTCGAGCTCGCTCTGAATCTCGCAACAAATCACCCAGAGCTTTTCGAAGTGGCTCATGAATACGAATTTGACGATTTTCAAAAAGCCATTCAGCACGTCTCTCGCCCAGGAAAGACCGGGATTGTTTTACTACGAAGTCCAGCTTAGGAAGGATGGCTTATGGAAATCGGAACGATCGGAGCAGGGGCTTTCGCACAAGCCTTCTCAAAACGGGCATTGAAGGCCGGCCACAAGGTAAAGCTCAGCAACAACCTCGGCCCCGAGAGCCTGCGAGAGATTGTCAATCAACTTGGTCCAGGGGCAATGGCTGCTACCGTGGAAGAGGCCGTTGCTTGCGAAATGGTACTTCTTGCTGTGCCATGGGACAACGTTCCCCAGACTCTGGCAAGTCTTCCCAAATGGAAAAATCAGATTCTGATTGATGGGACCAATCCTTTTCACGGAAGCGCCGGCAAATTCACACCGGCCGATGTTGGAAACCTGTCTACTAGCCAGCTCGTCGGGGCACTCGCCCCTGGTGCACGCGTGGTTAAGGCATTGAACACCATGATCGTTCCCAACTTGGAAGCGGACCCCATGGTCAACGGAGCGAGAAGGGTCGCGTTTATCTCAGCGGACGACCACGGCGCGAAGGGGCAAGTCGAAACCTTGCTCGCAGATTTCGGCTACTCAGTCATTGACCTTGGAAACCTTCGCGATGGTGGGTTAATCCAGCAAGCAGGCGGCCCTCTCGCAGGGCGCAATTTGTTGGAGGAAGGAGAACGTCATAAATGAAAGCGATTCATCTCACGGCCTACGGTAATCCAGCTCAGAACCTTCGGATGGTCGAAGTTCAGGAGCCAAATACGCCCTCTGCGGGGGAAGCTCTTGTGCGCATGGAGTATGCGCCTGTCGACTACAGCGACCTCCTTTTAGCGCAAGGGGTTTACCACTTAAAACCGAAGATGCTGCCTTCTGTCATCGGAGGTGAAGGGGCAGGAATCGTCGAGGCAATCGGGCCGCGAGTCACCAGCGTCAAGGTGGGCGACCGGGTTACGATCCCATTTCCAATATTCACCTGGGCTGAAAAAGTCCTTGCGCCGGCCGACGGTCTTTTCGTCGTTCCTCCTCCGGTCGATCCCAAAACAGCTTCGATGTTAAACATCAATCCCACTACGGCAGTCCTCCTCTTAGACGGATTTGTAAAGCTAAAGCCTAAAGACTGGATTGTGCTAAATGCAGCAAATTCCCAGATTGCGAGATGCCTGATCGCTGTCGCAAAATCGCGCGATCTCAGCGTCGCTGGTATTGTCAGGCGGTCCGAGCTTATCCCTGAACTTAAAACGCTCGGCGTTGATTTCGTCGGCG
Organism: uncultured Acidobacteriaceae bacterium; assembly: GCA_963714225.1. GTDB lineage: Bacteria > Acidobacteriota > Terriglobia > Terriglobales > Acidobacteriaceae > Sulfotelmatobacter. The sequence continues at coordinate 53,898 of CAVQNY010000019.1, forward strand.
TCGAATCGCCCCAACTCTCAAAGCAAATTCAGAATGCAACCGGCGGAATGCCAATTTCTCTCGGTCTTGATGCCGTAGGTGGTCCAGCAACCGGGACCTTGGCAAGCGTGCTCTCTCCGGGGGCTCATCTCGTCATCTATGCGTATCTCGGTGGTTTGCCGATTCAGGTGCCGCAAGTCGATCTCATTGGCAAGAGATTACTCATCCACGGTTTCTGGATGTACTACGAAGAGTTTCTGCCCAAAATGCGTGCGGCTTTGACTGAGGCGACACGAGTAGTCGCATCCGGAAAATTGAGTCTCCCAATCTCCGCAACATACAAGCCGTCTCAAATTAAAGAAGCAATCGAACACTACCAGCGTGGTGGCAAGGTTCTACTGGATTTCAATCCAAACTGATTTGCCACCGCTTTGCATCTGGCAATGGGGGTTCTCGCGAAAGACGAGGACTCAGGTGCGGGGAGAATCGACGAACGAATTAGCAAAATTGGAGATAACTGAAATGGAGAAAGACATTAGGAGATTTAGGAGATGAAGATGTCGTCTAAGTCGAAAATAAGTGAATTTCAAGCAGCGTCCACTGAGCTCACGAGTGAAGAGATCCGAGCCCAGGATAAGCGCCTTTGATTCACTGAATTCGCTGGGCGACATTCCATGAACCCTTGGCAGTTTCTCGGCGATGTCCTTCCAGGCCTGGGCTGCATCTTGGAGTGCGTACACGATCGCAACGTCTGGTCGTATTGTCCCCTCTTCCAGCAAGTCGCCCGATTCTGCTGAGCACGTCCCCTGACGGCGCGAGCCGCATCATCTCGCCCGACACATGGTGCATCGCTGCCTCTTCCTGCGATGCGGGCTGAACGGCGGATACAAGGTGGCCACTTTCCTTCAAGACGAGGAACGACCGCTTCTGTGTCTCGCCACCGACCAAGTCGAAAACCACATCGACCTTCTCTCGCAGAATCTTCTCGAACTGCGCCTCTCGATAATCGAGAACCCGGCTGGCCCCGATGGAGTTGAGGTACGCCTCATCGTCGCCGCTTGCCGTGGCAATGACGGTGGCGCCGGCATGCGATGCCAACTGCACCGCATAGGCGCCCACAGCGCCGGCGCCACCATGGATCAGGATCGTTTGTCCCTTTTCCAGGTGACCCTGGGTGAAGAGTCCCTGCCACGCAGTTTGGGAGGCCACCGGCACAGATGCTGCAAAGGGCCTTTGCCCGTCAATACGATAGGCCCAATCGTCGATCTGACCCCAGGCTCGATCAGTATCGCTGTGGACCGTCTCTTTGCGAAGGGCTTGGTAACCCGGGTCGAGAGTACGGAAGACCGGCGTGTTCGTATCATCGCCCTGACCCCGCGCGGGAAGGACCTCATCGTTTCCGCTTTCAGAAAGCATTCCGGGCAGATGAAAAGAGTGTTGTCCGAACTAAGCCCGGAGGAGCTTCGTGGCCTTGAAGTGAAGCTCAAGAAAGTCGGCAAGCGCGCTGCCGCGCTGATGGAGGAGAGTTGAGCGGCTCCATGCCAGTCGGAATTGCGTCTGCATGGTTCGGTGCGCGTGAGTTGAGGTGCCGAACCTTGGAGGTATTGTCTTACCACTGGTGGTTCTTACCCCATCGAAACCGCGCCTCATCCTCACCCGTATAGTCGGGATCAAGGTAGATGTGCAGGCTCGATATTCGGCCATCTCGAAACTTGAAGACGTTGCAGAAACGGCCGCCAGGAGTTTTTCCCCCTGCCCACGACTTACCAAACATTCTGCCCTGTGAAGTGCCTTCAACGACGAGATAGTCGGCTGAAGGAATGAAAGTGAAACGGTCGTAGTCGTGTTGAATGTATTCCAAGGCTCCTTCGAATCCTTTAACCATTTCAAGAAACGATTTCCGTCCGAATCCAAATCCGAACTTAGGGAAATAGACTTCGGCATCTTCATTGAACAGTTCAAGGATGTCTGGACGTCCCTGGTCAGCTCTCATGAAATATTCGCGAGCGATCTTTATCTTCTCTTGATCATTTGACTCCATTCGTGCTTCCTTCCTCAGCCAATGCGATATTGACCACCGTCAACGACGATTGCCAGCCCACCTCCATGCGTAGGCGTCGTGTAGCGGAGTCCTGCTCAGGGCAGCTTGTCGAAAAAAAGGTAGAGAGCGGCGATGCGGCCGTCGCGGGCGATGAGGAAATCAGTTCCGGCGTAGGACGGCGGCGCGCCGGGGCGGCCCGCTACCCATTTGACGCGGCCGCCATTGCCCAATTCCTCGGGCTCCGAAATGGGCTGATATTGAAAGTCGGGGTGAGTCGCTTTGATCGCGCCGGCGATGCGGTCGATTTCGTCGCGGCCTCGAAAGGCGCCTTTACTCGGGTCGAAGAACACGCCATCCTCGTTCCAGAGCTCGTCGAGGGCGACGCGGCGGCGCGCTGGGTCGTTTTCCCCGAAGACATCGGAAAGATTGCGGATGAGCAAGGTCGAAATGCTGTTGGACATGATTTGTCTCCTCAGTTCTGCGGAATGAGTACGAGTTTCCCAGAGGTCTTGCGTGCTTCAAAGAGTTGGTGAACCTTGGCCGCCTCGATGAGTGGGTATCTTGTGATTTCGAGCTTGAGCCTACCTTCACCAACCAATGTGAAGAGCGCCGACAGTGCTTGCGGCACTTGATGAAGGCTCCCTTCGAGATTGAAACCACGCAGAGTGATGTTCTTCTCGATCATCTTTGCGATGTTCTCAAACGGGAGCGCGTTGCGCTTATCTGAACGAACGCCAAAGACGATCCACTGCCCCGACTGGCTGAGCAGAGGGAAGGCTTCCGTCGCAAGATCGCCGCTGGAATCCAGGTAAACCTGAATTCCGTTTTCTCCGACTGCTTTTCTGACGGAGGCGGCCCAACCTGGGTCATAGGAGTCTGCGACATGGTCGGCGCCGAGGCTCCTGACCAATTCGAACTTCGACCTGGAAGTGAGGCCGACCACCTTCGCACCGCGCGTCTTCGCAAGTTGGACGGCGAGGTTGCCAAGTCCTCCGCCCGCAGCGGAGATCAGCACGGCGTCGCCTTCCTTGGCCTTGGCCTCGTCAAGCAGGATGTAGGCCGTAACGCCTTGCACCAGTACCGCAACGGCAAGCGCATGATCCAATCCGGCAGGAAGGGGAATCGCCGTCACAGCCGGGATCACGGCGTGAGTTGCATATCCGCCGCCCTGAATGATGGCCGCAACAGAATCGCCCTCTTTGAAACCTTTCACGCCTTTGCCGATGCTTTTCACTACCCCGGCAATCTCAAAGCCCACAGGGAAAGGGGCCTTCGGAACCCGCGGGTAGAAACCGGACCGAGCCATAATGTCCGCATAATTGACGCCTGCGGCCTTTATCTCAACCAGCAGAGTTCCTTCTGTTGGTGTCGGCGTTGGCGCTTCCACTACGGTGAGCACTTCAGGCCCACCAAACTTTGAGGCTTCAATGAACGTCATGGCTGTATTCTCCGGCCAGAAACGGTCTGGCTAGTTATGTTTTGCTGTCACATTTCGAGTTAGCCGATGCGATACTGACCGCCATCCACGACAATTGCTTGTCCGGTGATGAAGGCGGCATCATCACTGGTTAGAAATAAAATGGCGCCTGTAATGTCTGCGGGTTCAGCTAATCGCTTGATGGCTTGCTGTTCCCAGGTCGAGCGTTTTTGCTCTTCCGATTGAGGCGCGATTGCCTGTGTCTTCGTCAGACCGGGCAGGACGGCATTTGCGGTAATACCATCATTCGCAACATCATTGGCTAAACCTCGCATGAATCCGATGATCCCCATTTTCGTGGCGATATAGTGGCTCATCCCCGGTATCGCGAGGCCAACCATATTCGACGAAATTCCGACGAAGCGGCCCCACTTCTTCTTTCTCATGTTTGGCAAGAAATATTTCGCGCTTAAGAAGTGGGAGTCCAAATTCGTGGCCATGGTCTTTCGCCACGTCGTCAGATCCAGTTCGTCGATGGAGCGATTTGGAAAATAGCCCGCGTTGTTCACAACGATATCCACCTCACCGACATCTCGACTTTTGGCGGCTACCGATCGCCAATCCTCTTCCTGTGTCACGTCAAGATGGAATGCGTGTGCGGTGGGACCGATCTTGCTCACGGTCTCGTCTGGGGGCGCGAGGTCAGTCGCAATCACTTGTGCTCCTCGTTCTGCCAATGCCAAGGCGATCGCTTGCCCGATACCTTGGCCGGCGCCGGTCACCAAGGCCACTCGTCCTTCGTGTGTTCTGATCGAGGTCTTCATAAGCCATCTCTCTTCGTCGATCCAGTTTACGTTTCCGGAGCCCGCCAAGAGGGGTCAGGCCTGGAATCATCAGTTTTGAATTGCGGCTGCTGAACGTATCGGCAATCGGGCCTTTACTGCCAGGCAGTTAGGCCTTCACGAACTCGACATCGAGAGTGAGAGTGACTTCGTCACCAACCAGAATGCCCCCGGTCTCAAGGGCGGCGTTCCAGGTCAAGCCGAAGTCTTTTCGGTTGATCTTTGTGGTCGCGGAGATCGCAACCCGAGTGTTGCCCCAGGGATCCTTCGCCGGCGGTGTCGGCCCTTCGACCGAAAAGCGGACCTTGCGGGTAACGCCACGGATGGTCAGGTCGCCTTCGACCCCCAGTTCTCCATCCCTGACGATGCTGATGCTCTTGGACTTAAAGTGCAGGGTCGGAAACTTCTCCACATCAAAGAAGTCGGGACTCTTCAGGTGCGCATCGCGCTGTTCATCGCGGGTGTGAATCGAGGCCGCTTCAATCGTGGCCTCGACGCGGGAGTTTGCGAGATCCGATTCGTCCGGAAACAAAGCTCCCGAAACCTTGGAGAATTGCCCTTTCACATTCGCGATCATCATGTGCTTGACTTTGAACTCCACCATGGAGTGGGCCGGGTCGATTTTCCAGGTGGTGGTTGAGGTTTGTACTGGAGCTGCTGTGCTGGGCATGGTAGCCTCGTTATTTATTTCATCGATCTAGTTAATATCGACATCGAGATATCTGATGTCGAGTATAATGATGCGATTCACATTTTTATGGACGAACGCAAAAGGCCTCCAGAAGCGCTTTATGCCTGGCTCATCATGCTGAAGGCTTGGCAGTCGATATTTCGGCGCCCTGAATCCTCGCTTGCGCTTCTATGCCAGGAGCAACTATCAAGAAGAAATTGCTCGCGACTTCGATGCGACGAAGAGTGAACTCCGCTGCAACCGGCAAGGCCGAGTCCACGAGATTCAAGGCCACGACCAGCGCGTCGCCGCTATTGCGAAGGAAATGCAAAATCGCCGGAGAACACGTTGGTGATTTCTCCCGACAATCGCTCCCGCACGGAGATCAACGAGCGCATCCATGCGGAATTGCAGCGGAGTGGCCTCGTCAGCATAGAGGAGCACCGCATCCGGACGCTGGTGCCGCGCCAAGATCTCACCGGCGCCGACCACACATGGGCGCGCTATGAGGTGGGCGATTTGTGCGCTATTCGCGCGCATCGAAGGAGACCGGCATCGGGAAAGGTGCGTACGCACACGTGAAGCGTATCGACGCTCCGAGAAACCGGCTCACAGCCGAGCTGCATGACGGTACGCAGCGCACTTACGATCCACGCCGACAGCAGGGAGTCTCGGTCTTCCACGAGGATATGCGGAGTTTTTCAGTAGGCGATCGCATTCAGTTCACCGCGCCGGCCAATAACCTCAGAGTTGCGAACCGCGAGTTGGGGACCATCGAGAGCATCGAGGAAGGTGGGCGCCTGCACCTGAAAATGGACGGCGGCTGCACGGTCGAACTCGACCCGCGCAAGCACCCGCATCTCGACTACGGTTATGCCATGACCAGCCACTCCAGCCAGGGACAGACTGCCGACCGCGTCTTGATTCACGTGAACACCGAGTTGGGCGCTAAGGATCTGCTCAACAGCCGCATGGCATACGTTTCTGTCTCACGTGGAGCCCACGATGCACAGATCTTCACCAACGACCGCGAGAAGCTGCCGACGGCACTCGGTCACGATGTCTCAGGCAGAGCGCACATGCTCCGGAGATCAACGCCGAGCAGACGATTGCGCCGCAGCAGGAAATCCCCGAGGGACCACCGGAGGAGCGCGGCATCAGTGTTGGAATGGGCTTTTTAGAACCCCTGCCTGCCCCGGATAATGGCAGCTTAGCGCGGTCGCAAACTCTGTCAAGGCCGACCGCACGGTCGCCGCTATCGTGGGCACGCGCCTTGACAGAGTTTGCTTGACCCGCGCGACAATCTCTCCGCCATTCCGGGATAGGCAATAATAGACTCCGCATCAGTTCCTGGTGGACACGCGATTCCCATCCAGTGTCGCTACTACGGGAATCACAGTACCGTCCGCCAGGGTCAAAGACGTGAAAATCATCCGCACATGATTGCCGTCGCTGTCATAGGCTACGTCCACAGTAGTGGTACGCAGCAGGACGCCGGCGAGGTAAACGTTGATCGTGGCGCTTCCCGTGCAGTTGCTATTCACAGTCGCGGTGGCGGAGATATCTTCCACCTCCGTCTGTCCTGCCAGAGTGTGAGTTTGACCGCCCGTGACAGTTCCTTTGGCATCCTGGTGGAAGTGTCCGACGGCGGCGATCAGCGCGGCATCTGGCAGGTACACCGTGCCGTTATAGGTGTAGGCCCAAGAGCCGGTCGCCGACGCCTGTGAGCACTGCGCAGCTTGTGCTGACGGCGAGATCATCGTCAGAATCAACATCGTGGAAAGCATCAGCCCTGCGTGGACAGAGTTGCGTTTCATGAAAGCCTCCTAGATTGAGTTTGTTTTTGTGGGTTCCCCAAATCGTTTCGTCCCACAGTCGCTGCGCATGGTTATGCCTGCAAATAATTTGGCACACAATCCTGCACGGCTCTCCTGTCGCTCTCTTGTGCATACCGGATTTGAGGAGGACTCTCTGAAGCGGAAGCTGTCGTGGCTTGTTGACTAGTGCTAAACTACGGGCACTGAACGGGTTAACCTGCATGGGGATCGTCCCTTCGCGCCGCATTCGCTTCGGCTCGTTCGAGATGGACGAGATCGCCGGAGAATTGCACAAAGATGGAGTGAAGATCCGGTTACAGGAACAGCCGTTCCAAATCTTACAGATTCTTCTGGAACGTCCAGGAGAGGTAGTAACGCGGGAAGACCTTCGCAAGCGAGTCTGGCCTTCGGACACTTTCGTCGATTTCGATCACGGCATCAACAATGCCATCAAGCGCTTGCGCGAGGCGCTGGGGGACACGGCCGAGATCCCGCGTTTTATTGAGACCCTTCCGCGCCGCGGCTATCGGTTTCTGCAGCCATTAGCCGCGACAATCGCGGAGGCTTCCATTGCCGTGCTCCCTTTCCTAAGTCTTAGTACCGACCTTGAGAATGAGATTTTCGCGGATGGAATGTGCGAAGAAATTATTAACGCCCTCATGCAAATCAACAAGCTTCACGTGGCGGCGAGGACGTCTTCCTTTTCCTTCAAGGGAAAACATGTCGATCTACGGGTGATTGGGGAACAACTCAACGTGCGAACCGTGTTGGAGGGTAGCGTCCGCAAATCAGGGAACCACCTCAGGATTACGGCCCAATTAGTAAATGCTACCGATGGGTACCATCTCTGGTCTGAGAAATACGACCGAGAAATGAAAGACGTATTTGCAGTCCAGGAAGAGATTGCGAAGGCTATTGCACAACGTTTGGAAGTAACGCTGGATTCTGGACGGCAACCCCTTTTCAGAGCAGGCACGGATAACCTGGAAGCCTTCAAGTTCTACATGCAAGGGCGCTCATTATTCTTCCAAAGAGGGCTGCGACTCTTACCTGCCGTCGAGTATCTCAAGAGAGCCGTTGCCCTGGATTCAAAGTACGCGTTGGCATGGGCGGCGCTGGCGGACGCATACAATATGGTTGGTTTTTACGGCCTGGCTCGACCAGAAGCTTGCCTACCGGAAGCCAGGAAAGCAGCACAGCAGGCCATCGCACTCGATCCCTCCCTAGCGGATGCACATACGTCCTTGGCGATGTCACACTTGTTCTGCGATTGGGATCGCTCGAGCGCCGAATGTGAATTCCTGCGCTCCCTGGAGTTGCAACCTCGCAACTCATCCGCGCGAACTTGGTATGGGCTGTACTACCTGCAATGGATGGCGGGGCGTTTCGAAGAAGGGTTAGAGCAGGCCAAACAGGCTGTCCAGTTGGATCCGCTTTCGGCATATGCCAGAGCCATAAAAGGGGTTACGTATTTACCCGTTGACCCTGACGGGTGTCTGGAGGCGGCCCAGGAAACACTTCAAATCGAACCCGACTCTTTTCTCGCTCGCTGGGCTCAGCTTACCGCACTCAGCTTACAGGGTCGCTTCGCCGAGGCTGCAGAGGTGGGAGAGTCGGCGCTCAAGGTATCAGGTAGACTTGCTTGGATCATGGGTTCCCTGGCTCGAATTTACGCACAGCTAGGAAAGCGGACAGATTCGGAGTCGCTGTATATGGAACTTCGGTGGCGTTCAAAACGGGAGTATGTGGCGCCTACTGTCTTAGCTTGGGCAGCGTGCGCGGCCGGGGAACAGGACGAAGCGATTCGACTGGCGCAAGAAGCCCACGCAATCGGCGATCCTGGGTTGATCGCAGCCAAATATTGGCCAGATTTTGCTGAATTGCGTAAACTCCCGCTCTTCCAGGAGATCTTGAGAAGCAGGGGATGGACATAACGCGACCCGCGCTTTCAAGCCATTCTTCGCCGCGTGAACTTTCCCGCTTAAGACAATCCTGAAGTGGAAACGTCCCATGGCTAGCAGCCAAGTTCGCTCGCAAAGTCTATCACTTCCACGATTAGCAAATGGAAGCCACTTCCAGGCCACTCAAGGGTTTAGCGGCACTGCGAGAAAACAGAAAAAGAACAGACTGCGGTTATGGACGAGAGGAGCGAATGCGAGCAAAGTGTGCCATGTTCGCTAGCCAAGCGATAGTTTCCGCGGATAGCGGAATCCTAAGGAGGAAGGCTTATGAAAGCGATAGCTGCTTCGATTTTGGCTTTGGGGGTTTTGGTGGCACTGGTGCCCGCAGCGCACGCGGCGGAGCATTGCACGGCTGCGATGGTCAAGGGACACTATGGTTTCACGTTCAGCGGATTTACGCAGGACGCCAACGGGAACAACCTTCCCCTTGCCGGCACCGGACGTCGACGAGTGACGGGCAAGGGAATATCTCGGCCACCATCAACGCATCTTTCAATAGGAGTTTCGAGACCCCCATATACCGGCACGGTGATAAATCCCGACTGCTCAGGTTCGGTGACATCCACAAACGGTAATGCTAACTTCTCGACGGTTGTTGTTCGCGGTGGCGCCGAGATTTTTGGGGTTGCCACAAATCCCGGCGAGACTTGGACGATTGACCTCAAGAGAATCGACTAAGAACTGTCGGTGGCGGGTGGCCTCACCTTGCTTCGAGGTCACCCACGCCTGATTCAGCGGATCGAACCATGCTGATGGATATGCGGGTGGGCTCGTCGAGCCGACAACGCCAAGAACGACTGCGTCGAGGACAACTCCGCCCCCGGATGACATCGTGGCGGCGCACTACAAAGACAATGACCCCGGTACTGGCGAGGTTACGCACACCATGCCCCCTCTGTCCCTATCCTCAGACGGCAAGGTCTACCGGTGGCAATGTGAAAAGTGCAGCGAACTGGGTTTGTCGCGGAGTTGCCGACAAATAGGATCCGTTTTTGAGGGCTGTCGGCATTGGCTGCTTTCAGACGCGGAGCCAGAGATCCCGACTCCCAGCTGTCAGAGACTTACAGGAGAGCGAGAGGAGAGACACGCGGGATTGAGTGCCCAATCAATTCGAGGCATAACCATGCACAGTAACTGTGGGACAAAGCGATCTGGGGAACCCACGAAACCAAACTCAAGCGAGGAGGCTGCCATGAAACGCCATTTTGTCCACCTGTTAAGGGCGGTGAGCCCAAGGAATGCAGGAATTGTTGTCTGCGGTGCCGCTTCCGCCCTGATGGCCTTCATGACAATCGCGGCGGCCGCCTCGACAGTGCAATTCAAGCCGGCTCAGAACTATGTTGTCGGCACGAACCCAACCTCGGTGGCGGTGGGCGACTTCAACGGGGACGGCAAGCCGGATCTTGTCGTCGGCAACAGCGGCTCGAATAATGTCAGCGTCCTGCTCGGAAATGGCGATGGCACTTTCCAGGCCGCAAGGAATTTCGACGCAGGGAACAGCCCATCCATCTTCGCGCTCGCAGATTTCAATGGGGATGGCAAGGCGGACGTGGCGGTACTGGCGTCGGCAGGCACGGATTCCCCGCAGCAGGTGTACATCCTGATGGGGAACGGCGACGGCACTCTGCAGGCACCAGTCGTGACGACGCTGACGGCTGAGGAATCCGTGATAGCCGCGGCAGACCTCAATGGGGACAAGAAAGCAGAGCTGGTTGTGAATCTCTCGGATGCGAATGGGGCGGCAGGCATTGAGGTTCTTCTGGGAAACGGCGACGGCACGTTTCAAACGCCGAAGACGGTGGTGACTGGCGCCGAAAGCGTTCTCACCGTGGCGGACTTTGACCGCGACGGGAAACCCGATCTGGCCATCAGCACTTCCAATGGGGCGCAAATCATGAAGGGCCAAGGGGACGGGACGTTCTCGTCAGGTGGACAGGCAGCGCTTGCGGCCGGATTCGGTGCCGTCACAGCATGGACCGCGGATCTGAACGGAGACGGCAACATCGACCTTATCGTGAAGTCGACCGCCAGCGTTGAGGGGACATGCGGACCCTTTCATAACCCCTGCACGATAACAGAAGAGCATGTGAGCGTGTTTCTGGGGAGCGGAAGCGGCAAATTAGGAACGGAACAGATCTTTGCGACCGCGAGCTTGTGCAGCGAGTGGTGTCCTTTCTTTGTGACCTACCACGGGGTGGGCGACTTTGACGGCGACGGCAAACCCGATATCGCAGCGAGCCAGAAAGTCCAAAGTGGGATGTCTTTCGCACTCGACCCGGGAAACGGAGACGGAACGTTCGCTTCCCCGATCGGCTTCCCGGTCCCAGCGCCGGTAAATGCGTCTATAGTGGCCGATTTGAACGGGGACCAGCTTGCCGACGTCATTGTTCTCGACCCAGCGAACAACAGTATCGATGTGCTGGTGAACGTCACTCCGGCCTTCTCGATGACCGCGTCTGCGAACCAACTTACGGCGAATCCGGGCGAGCAAGTTACGGATACGATGAGGTTTGCCCAGGACAATGGGTTTTCGTTTACGATCCAGCTCTCCTGCCAGGTGACCGGACCAGCGCCGGCGCCAACTTGTTCTTTGTCGCCAGCAAGTATCGCCGGTGGGGCAGGATCCTCTACTTCCACGCTCACCATTAGCGTGCCCGGGGCTTCAGCTGGCCTGGTCGCTCCGCAAAGCAGACTGCCGCTCCAGTCCCTGTACGCACTGGCGTTGCCGTTTGCCTTTGTCGGACTTGGTTTCCGGCGGAAGCGAGTAGTTCCACGGCACAAACGCTGGCTGCTGGGAGCTTCGCTGGCGACTGCGGCCCTGATCAGCACGGCATGCGGTGGCGGAAACGGCAACACGCAATCCGGGCATCAACCGCAGTCCTACACGGTGCAGGTAACGGCCGCGTCCGACGCACTTACGAAAGCTATGCAAATCTCGCTGACTGTCCAGTGAGCGATGATTACTCATTGCGGGGTGGGAGGTTCCATGTCGAAGGGGTTAGGCACAGCGGTCCTCGTCCTTGTTGCATTTTGGTTGGCTTCTTGCGGCCAATCTACCAACACCACGACGAGTCAGCCACCGTCGTTCTTTCGGATCGTGGATGCGGTGAATTCGGGATCGAGCTATGCCTATGCCCCTTCGATCATCGTGAAGGATGGAACCTACCATGTGTTCTTCTGCTCCATGGCGGTGTTAATTCCCACGTGGGACGCGATCCGATACACGAGCTCTACGGACGGCAAGACCTGGTCCTCGCCCCAGATTATGCTGCTGCCTAGCTGGGAGAATGGCATGGACATGGCCGCCTGCGACCCCAGCCTCGTTTTCTATCAAGGGTTCTATTACCTGTACTATTCGAGCGCGATGACGACGGCTCCGAATGTATTTCAAACCATCATTGAGGTGGCAAGGTCGGTCAACATCGACGGACCATACCTTACCTACACACAGAGGGGCACTTGGGAATCGGGGCCACCGGACCCGCAGATCATCATCTATCCCATGCAGATCCATACTACCAACCCCGGGTATGGCGGTGGGCAAACCTCAGTCATCGTTCAGAACGGGAAGCTCCTGATGTGGTACACCGACGATTCGTTGTTCGTCGAAGGCCAGCCCAATCTGCAGACTTTCATGCTGGAGTCGACCGATCCGGTGACCTGGACGCCAGACCCCAGCCACGCGACAAACTTGGTCAACCAGGGTTCGATTGACGTCAAGTACGATGCTTCCACTGCACAGTTCGTGATGATCGGCGTGGAGAACTCATTCATGTCGAACGCCTATCTCGGACGCGCCTTTTCAAAGGATGGGATCACTTGGGAAGCAGTGCAAACTGTCATCCCGCCTTCTCAGTTTCCTCCCTACACGCACAATCCTGGCATGGCCGGAGACGAGGTGGGAAACATCGTTTCGCCGCACACGCTGGTCGGATTCGGGGCGCCTTACGGCCTGGCGAATGTCAACAACTGGGGACAGTGGGACCTCTATGGTGTGTATGTGAATCCACCGTAGGTCACAGAAGGGACGAAATGGAAATGCACATGCAATCGCGAACAGCGCTCGGCACAACTGGCGTCATCGTGGCCTTGGTCTTGACCATCAGTTGCGGTGGATCAGGCACCTCAACACCTCCTCCGCCTCCCAAATCTCCCGTTCCCACGCCAACGGTGCTGCGCAGCCTCTACCGTTTCGTGTCCAATGGTACCGATCGCGTAACTACGTTCGGTCCGAACGAGAGGGCCTCCTACCCGTTGGAGGCTCAGGTGTACTACGTTCCCGATCAATCGGACAACGGCCGCGTCACATTGAATCGGGTAGTAAACGCCAGCGGCAGCGATCATGCCGATACGACCACGAGTTTGAGCGGCTATACGCAAGACATGGTTCTAGGGTATCCGTGGAGCAGCGTAGCGGTCCCCGGGGTCGTCCAGTTGACGGAGGCCTTCGATAGCTCCACGGGCGACTACGCGCTGCTCTCACCAAGCGAGAGCTTGCCCGGGTACAATCCCGCCCCCATGGCAGCTTATGGTTATCCCCGGTATGGAGGAGCGGCTGAAGTGTTGCTCAGTCTCTCGGCCGGAGGTGTGACGGTGCAGTCCAATGCGGTCGCAGGAGGCACGACTTGGCGCTGGTACTGGAATGGAACCCAATTCCTGAATCACGGAGACTATGGACGGGAAATTCAAGGCGCCTTCTATTTCGGCACCAGCCTGCTAAACCCAAACGAAGCGGGTGACCAACTGACGTTTAGCTATCTCGATCAGTCCCTCAAGCACGGCTCGCCGATTCTTCGGTTTGAGAACCAAGGAAACACCCAGTACACACGCGCCATCCCGCTGGACTGGGATCCTACGCAGTACGGAGGCGATCAGGACCATCCGGTCATCTGGGACAGCTTGGTTCTGGGTAAGAATCTGACTCTCAACTTTCAAAACCTGGGACCGGTCGCCCAATACACCACGCATCTCACGATTCCAAATGCAACCACCGCAACGCTGGCCGATCCTGCGGGCTACTTGCTTTCAAGCTTCAATCGTTTTTGGACTTATAACGCGCAGTCTAAGGTGTTGACCGAGGTAACCAGTGTCATGCCCGACGGCTGCACTGCGCTTACCAATAACTCCTTCGGCGGCTATGCATTTTTCGCGGACTTCGGCGGCATCATTATGTCGGACGCATCCGGCGCCAACGCGATGGGAATTTATGGTGTGAGCGTCAACCGTGGCGGATCAGTGTCCAATCTAGACATGTGGAAGTTCTACTGCTGGGGAGATGGCCCTGCCGAGGGTGCCTCCGATAACACGGCCTGGAGCGCCGCCGTTGGCAACGGAGACGGCAGCGGCCCCGACCTTGTGTTTCCGGCCGGAGAGAGCACCTACAATGCCTACCTGATCACCGACTCGGTCCAGAACGTTGTCGCCCGAATGGATGATTTGTTCAAGATGGGCGTGAAATAAGTTGCTGACCTGTGTGACTCGTGAGACTCTGCAGAATCGGAGAACTATGATGGCTGCGGTTAAATGGACCCTCACAGCGGGGATCGGCTGCATTCTTGCGGCTATGATTGCCTGCAGACATCAGGTGGGTGCCTCACATGCCACGGATACCCCGCCGCCGTTGCAAAGGCTCTCCATGCAGCCGGACCAGGTGAATACAGCGGAATGGGACAAAGCCTGGACGAATCTGATGAATGTGGCAGAGCAGTCCTTTACTCCATCCCTTCCGAAGTTGCTCGGCGTGGAAGTGGAATTGGTCGTGGCAAATCTTGGAGAGGCTGAGAACGAGTTAACCTTGACGATTGTGGATGCAAACAACAAGGAGCTCGCGGTAGTGACGAAGCAGGTCCAAGCGGCGAACTCGGAACGTGTAATGTTTCTGATGCCTACGGACGGAGTCGAACTATCGCCCGGCCAGACTTACCGACTACGCTTGACCGGCGGCGCCACGTTTGGATGGAAATATGTAGTGGGCGGTTATGAAAATGGAGAGGCCACATTCAACGGGAAGCCGCTGTTGCCCGGGGCGCGCAGTACATTCTTGTTTCGAACATTCGGGGAAAGGTAGTGTGTTTGGCGTCAGGTATGCTTTCTCATACAGGTTGTACATTCCGTCTCGGTCGGAATCAAAAACAACTTTCTCTCCGTCGGGTGACCAAACGCCGTTATTGTCGTTCGTGGAGTTTACAGTGAAGCGTGACATAGTGTTTCGGGCCAGATCCAGTATCCACAAGTCAGGTGTCCCGCTTGTTTGGTCCAGGCGATTGATCACAATCTCATTTTCGTCAGGAGATACTCGAAAGACTCCGTAGGTTTCTGGAATTCCCCAGGTGGATGGTGTCCCGATGAATCGAACTTGTCGACCCGCGCGGTCAAGCAAGATCAGCTGGCTCTGACGGTACGTCTGAGTCGCATACGCCACGTTCCGTTCAATGAGACGGAAGCCAAGGTGCGTCCGTCGTCGGCACGGTAGTCAACCTTTTCCTGTAGAACGAACGCCTCACCGGTCAGACGCAATTTCGTCAGATCAAAAAGCTGCGCCAACAGAGCGCCGTCGGAAAGCGGCGACTCTTGAGTTTTTAGCTTGGCAAGTCCGAAGTCCAATAGCTTGGATCCCGACTTGGTGAGCATGATGTTGCCCGGTTTCAAGTCCCGATGCGTGATGCCGTGCCGGTGCGCTTCGTCGAGGGCGTTGGCGAGCTGGATGCCATATTGCAGAGCCTGTTCGGGTGGCAGAGGTCCTTTGGTGAGACGTCCTTCAAGTGTCTCACCCTCAACGTACTCCATGACCAGGAAATCGATACCGTCCTGCTCGCCGATGTCGTAAAGCATACAAATATTGGGATGTGAGAGCTTGGAGATTGCGCGGGCTTCGCGCTGCAGACGCTGACGGGGGTCCGGGCGATCAGCCATTGCGGCGCGTAAGACCTTGACCGCAACGATCCGGTCCAAGCGGGAATCGCGGGCGCGATACACTTCGCCCATCCCACCTGCACCGACAATAGTCAAGATTTCATACGGTCCGAGCGTGGTCCCACTCGCTAGTCCCATGTCAACTACCACGAACCAGAGTTAGATGATTGCAGCCGAACACCCTCTAGTTTTCCGGCGGAAACCAGAACCCTTCGTTGCCTTTGGCAGGCTCCGGAGAGACATAGCTTAATTCAATGACAGACGGGGCAGCTTGGCTGGTTGGCTTGGCTGCCCCCGCTTTGCCCGTGCCCCCCGAGACCCGGGCAAATTCCTTTTCTTGTCTCCCAATTTCGTTGTTGGTGATTTTCTGTGCCAACTAGCTTATATTCGGGTCTGTCGAACAAGTTCCATGTAATGACGAAAGCCTCATTTCGGCACGAGTCGAAGTCGCGGCCTGTCCTATTTGTGAGACGGCTGATGGTTTCTAAACCAGGTCGTCTATTTTCAGCGACGTAGCGCCGCCTTTCCACGAATCTTCGAACTGTTTCTGGACAAACCCAGCGTCGTAGTCCTTGCCTTGCGCCTTGAGCGCTTCGCGGAGTCCAAAGAGCGACCTGGGATTGCGCGGGTTGCGGTCAAGGTCTGCACGGAAGACGGTCTCTGCCCCTCCGGCATCGCCATTCATCAAGAGCGCTGTGCCCAGAGATTCGCGCACCGGGAAGAACCAGTCAGGAGGTTCGCCGTACTTCAGAGAATCCTGCACAGCGACAGCCTCGGTTAGCATGGAAATCGCGGCGGCATTGTCTTTTTTCGCCATGGCAATTTTCGAGCCCAGCACGTCCTCGGCAATCTTCATGATGGTTTTGGCTTTATTGTTGACCGGCATGGCGAAGACCACGTCAGGCGGGGTCGCAGCTTCGGCAGCGGACACGATCTTGTATTCTGCTTGGGCCTCGTTCACCTTGCCGGTGCTCGCCAGCGCCATGCCTCGGGCGAAGCGCCAGAACACGGTTGTCGTCTTCATGGCGGGATCGGGTTGGGGTATTTTCAGAATGTCATCCCAGCGATGGAAGCGCACGTCCACCGCCATCGGGATCGTCATGAAGCCTTCGAGCGGGGGCATCTCTTTCACGGCAGGGCCCACGTGTGCCGCCAGAAGATCTGCATTTTTTCTCGATTCGGCATAGTCGCCATTCATCGCGGCACACATGGCGATGAAGTGCAGGTTGTGGCTGTAGTACATCATCGGATAGATGCCCTGCGCGCCACTCGATCTGATGTAGGCGCGGTCGAGCTCGGCAGCTTTTTCATTCGTTTTGACCGCTGCCTCGTAATCGCCGGTGCGAATGTAAACATGCGCCGGCATGTGAACGATATGTCCAGCCGCCGGTGCCAGAGAAGCTAATTTGTTGGCGCCAGCCAATGCTCGCTCTGGATTCGGCGAGGCTTCCACCGCGTGAATGTAGTAGTGGATGGCTCCCATGTGGTTGGGATCGCGCCGGATCACTGATTCCAGAGTGGCCACAATCTCATCCGTGCCAGCTTCCGGAGTACCATCTGGATGCCACAGGCCCCAGGGGTGCAGATCCATGCCGGACTCAGCAAACAGCGTTGCCGCGTCCAGGTCATCCGGGTATTTCCTCATCACTTCGCGCATGGCATCGTGGTAGGCCTCCGCAGACTTGCGACGGTCGGCGTTGGGTTCTGCGGGAAAGCGCAGCGCCATGGCTTGGATGTAGGCCAGTTCGCTGGGTGAAGCGTTCGCGAACAAATCGACCGCCTTCTGGATAGCCTCATGCGCTTGCTTAAAGCGCTGGTCGCTGGCGGGATCGTTATAGTTCGGGCCTACAGCCTCAGCTATGCCCCAATACGCAATGGCCAGCTTAGGATCGAGTTCGGCTGCACGGGTGAAGGAGTGGGCCGCTTCGTCATGATTGAAGGCATAGATCAATCGTAGTCCCTGATCGAAGAATTGCTGCGCTTCGACGTTGCTGGTGGAGACAGGATGATGCAGATCTCCCAACCCGCCCATCAGAGTTGCCTGCTTCGACTGATGGGAGGCTGAATGCTCCTGGGCTGAGATCAAGACGCACAGGGGAAGTGTGAACAAAACTGAGATCCAAAGTTTCATGTGGAATGTCCCTCCTTGAAATTGATCGATGAGAAGAAAATGCCGGCTACCAAACTGCTTTGCTTGCACAGCCGGCTGTAAAATCCGGGTGCTGGCTAGCTTCCCGGTGGAACCCCAAACCTCTCGTTGTCTTTAGCGGCCTCCGGCGACTCATGGCTCGTGTTCCCGCCTGGTTCGAACACATTGTAGTCGGACCAGCCCAAGAAGGGTCGTCCCACCGCGACGTAAGGCTCAGCCGTCGATGCCACGCAAAACGAAGGACATTGCCATTTGCTCAGCTCTTCCTTCAGTCCCGTGAGAGTCGGTCACAAGCGACACTCAGCGGCTCCACCCGTCCGCGCGCTTGACATCGTGTCCGGCCCCGCCCTGACCGAAGAGACGAGGGGGGCTTCATTGCTACAGGCCTCGGCTCGATCCTCTACGAGCCGGCGCGATGTCGGCTCAGGATGTCGTCGATCTGCTCCATCGAAAATCGGTTCAACCCGATCACCTTCGCGCGGTGCCGAAAGGCCGCCGGCACAATGGACCGAGCTTCCTGCTTTGTCTCCAACTCCACGATGATCCGCGCGTTGTGATCGCCGTCCATGCAGCCCCACTCCGCATTGGTCAGAAAATGGGAGCCGCTCGTGAGAAACACCTGTACAACTTCCGCGCACGCGCGTACATCGGGGTCGTGCGGCACCTCGATAAAGAATTTCGGCATGACACTGCTTCCTGGCGGGGTTGAAGCTATCCGTCGACCGTCCGCGCGATCGGAACGGTCTGACCCTGCGAGGTCGACCTGCTACGCCAGCGGCAAGCGGCGCAATACGTTCTCTCTGCAACTGCCTGAAACAGATACCGTTTTCGGCCCTTGCGGGTTGGTATCCGCCAAAAATTTCACGGCCTTGTTAATAGTTTCTTTCTTGTCGCAATTCACGGTCAGGTTCGCTGCCTGAGCGCACAGGCTTGCCGCCCAAATGGTCACCAGCAGAAAAACCGCAAAAAACCTTGCCCTTTGCCTCATGATGTTCTCCTCTCTCACTTTCAGTGAATGACCAGTAATACGCGTGGCTGAAGCCGCAGGTAGCAGCAATGCTAAGGGACGAGTAGTCTCAGTAGCCCGGGAGCCTGCCGCTGTCGATGAAGTGCTGGTCATGTGAGCGGCGCTCCGTCTCACTTGAACAAGCTTCATTGTCTCACTCCTTTATTTCGGCTCCGCCAGGTATAGAGCCATTGGCTAAAGAATGGTTTGGGCTGACTGTCTGCAGGTTCTGGCCTGGGACCCTTGGTTTCGTACGACGAACTCGCCGCCCGATCCTTCGCCACTTCTTCCAGCGAATCTGCGGGTGTGACCACAAATCGTTCCTCGGACTTACCTGGAAGCACTTCGCGGAGCGCCCAGTCGATACGACGAACACATTCTTCGACCAGCTTCATTTGCGCTTTCCCTTCGGGCTTGTATTTCAGGAACAGAAGAGGTTGCAGGGCATTCCGAATATGGTGATTCATGAGGTCGATCACGTGAAGGTGTTCGTTAAACTTCCGCAGTCTGTGGCGCTCATACAAATAAAAGATTGAGCCTGCAATGAGTCCCCCCAGCAAGTCGTCCACTATTCGCTGCGATCCCTCAAGCCCGCAGCGAATAGATAGCTGATCTGTCGCAATCAAGAGCCCAGACACCAAAATGAACAAAGGAGTTGTTTTCCAGAGTGCAGAACGCTGAGATTTGTAAGACTTAATGAAATTCATGGTATCGCTCCTCAGTTCCCCGCGCGTCGTGGCTGATCAACCCGAACATTCCTCATTTGGACAAATCGATCGTGAGTCCGTCGTCGCATACTGCGTACCCCGCGATGTTGTGGCCACCGCCCCGAATTGCTATGTCAAGTTCGTGTTCACGGGCAAACCTGATTGCATGTCCGACATCACCGGCATCTGCGCACTGCAGGATCACGGCTGGCCGCCGGTCAATCATGGCGTTCCACACTCGGCGGGCCTTGTCATAGTTGGCATCCCCAGAAAGCACGATGTTGCCTTTGAGGTCGTCCTTCAATTTTCTTAATGTTCTGGTCGTGTTGAGGTATCATTAAAATCTCGAAATTTGGTTCAGTCAGTCGGCTGACCTGAGCGTTACTCTTTCGTTGTCGTCCACTGCCATTTCCATCCGGTCAACGGACTTGTGAAGCCGCCAGCCCGTTGGCTTCCCCGGTTCCCACACTTCGGACAGGACGGTACATCCGCCTTTATTGGTGAAAACGAGGCTTGGATTGTCGAACTCCTCGCCGGCAACGACATCAGCCAACAGGGCCTTATAGAGATGTCCCCGTATACTCCGCACTTCGAGCACATCGAGGCCCCCTTTGCCGGGGAAGGAATTGAAATGGCGGAAGGTGGCACCGGACACCCGTCATCCCAAGAGCGATCCGGAAGCGCAGGCCGAGTGGAAAAAAAACTCCCCGAAAAGCTGGCAGCCCTATTGAAACCCGAAGAGGTGCGAGACCGCCGCGTACGGCTGATGTTTCAAGACGAGGCGCGGTTTGGGCGCATGGTCCGAATCCGGCGTTGCTGGGCTCCGACACCGGAGCGACCTGTGGTGAACAATGGCTACGAGCGCCAGTTTGTCTACGTCTACGGCGGGGTGAGCCCGATCGAGGGAGAGTTGGATTGGATGATTTGCCCGAAGATGAACACGGAACGTATGGGAGACTATCTGTCACAAGTCGCCCTCGCGCATCCCCGCGAGTTCATCGTCATGGTCATCGACGGTGCCAGTTCCCACGTGGCCAAGGACTTGGCGGTACCTGAAAACATCCGCTTGCTGCGTCTGCCAGCCTATGCGCCGGAATTGAACCCGCAAGAACACGTGTGGGATGAAGTCCGGGAAAATAACGATCGGAATTTGTAGGTGCCAGCGGGGAAGGTTTGGTTTCCGATGGCAAACTCAAAAGGAATTTCCGCTGTGAACGGAGGGCGATGTGAAGTTTGTGCATAGCCGAGCCTCGGGCACAGCCACAGTATCAACAGAACAGCGATGAAAAGAACTTTGCTTTTCATAAGACCTCTTTGAACTTCGGTGCTCGAATTTGAGTTAGGCCGTGACAACCGCCGTATAACTCACCGCTCGTCAGTCGGTTGACGCCAGGGTTATCTGTTCGCTTTCGTCCTCTGCGATTTCCGCCTGCTCCGTGAAGCTGTGGAGCCGGCATCCAGACTGTTTCCCTGGCTCCCGCACCTCAGAGAAGAAAGCGCGGCCGCCATTGCGTATAAACACGAGGCTTGGATTGTTGGGCTCCTCGCGGGCAACCACATCAGTCACAATGGCCTTGTACAAGTGCCCCTCGGTGCTCCGCACTTCGAGCACGTCGATAGTGGCTTTACTCGGGACGGAATTGAGCAAAGATCGGAACTCGTAGGTTCCGGCCGGGAAGGTCTGATTTCCGACGACAAACTCAAAAGGAACCTTGACGGTAAGCGCAGAGTGGCGTGAAGTTTGCGCAAAGCCGACGCACAGAGATAGCACCCACACAACAAGAAGGGAAACGAGCTTGCTTTTCATGGAACTCTGCTCTGATTCGGTCATTGAATCTGTTGGGCCCAACTACGTGTCGGACAGCCCCATCCCCTGCCCTAAGGCTGTCGTTTCCGGGAATGGATCTTGCATTTCGATTGCATCCAAAACGGTGGCAATCACTTCCCGCGCCTCGATCGGTCCCTAAAACCACACACTCGGATCGCACTGGAGACGATTTCACCGAGTTCTGGTTCCTGCGATGCTTCCAGCACTTCCGCGTCCGTCCAGAGCTTGTCGCCCGTCGTCATGGGCCGATTCGCGACGGCTTGCACCCAATCCGGTTCACCAGCCTGGCTGGAAAGAAATCGAACCCTCCACGTAGCCGATTGGAGCCACTCGGCTCGGTGGTTCGTCTCGTTCATCCTGCTGATCTCGGTCTTGAGCAACCGCTAGTTTTGGTAAACACTACAGTTGAGAGCACCAGCCCGATCACCGCTCCACCAGCCGAACTTCTTAAGTATTCTTGTCATAACAATGTTTGTTTCCTGCCCTCGCATGCTGACGCCCTCATTTCGTCAATGAACATCCGGAGTAGCTCTTGATAATCCAATTCATCTCCTCCCCGCGCCTTAGCTATGGCCCGACACCCTCATCGAGTAACCGAGCCCTTTGCGTTTACTTTTCTCATTAGTCTTGACCGTCGCCTCGCGCCCGCATCATGTGCCTTGACACGTAATCCGCAACAGCTCGACCCAGCGAATTCCCGCGGGCGCAACTGCTTCGGAGGTGAATGCCGCCAAAGACGCGCGCATCGGCGATTTCGGCTATCGCCTCGGAAAAACTCGTATAGGAACGCGTGCCTGGACGTATCTCGGACGTGACGCTGAAGGCGGTGTTCTCTCCAAAGGCGGCAGCCAGGATGAACGCGGCGGCGCCACTGTAAGTGGAATGCGCAGACGGATACTCCGGATGCGGAGGCGTGCCGGTCAGAGAGTCCAGCAATGGGCTCCAATCGGCGTCAGGGTCTCCCGGCGCGGCCCCCGCTCGGATCGCGGTGACTGGCCGCCAGAAAATATAGCGGTACTTGCTATCCCAGCACGCCGTTATCGCGTCGGCGAGAGTTAGATTGAGCACTGCAAATAGATGTGCATTCTTGGTCAGACTGAGCCCGCGCGCCGCCGAAAGCTGCGCTGCAACACGGTTCCACGCTAGTGGAGTGTTCAGCGCCCAAAACAATGCGACTTCCGTCTGTTGACTTGAGCGGCTTGTGCTGGAGAGGCTACCCATCTCTCTCACTTCGTTGAGATCGGCCGCGTACTCTGGGCTGTTGAGGGCCAGTGGCGGCGGCAAGCGGAACTGCGAGGGTCGCGTCAGTACCCAAGGCGTTATTGTGGCAAGTTGCGGTGTTGCGCCTGAAGCGTTCGCCGGTGGCGTAGGTCGCCAAAAACCTAAGGAATTCGGTGTGCCGGCTATGCTCTGCACTCCAAAGAATGGCGGCGGAGTGGGCGCAAACCCGTCAGTCAGCCTCCAGGCCCAGATGGCGTCCGCCACGCTTTGTCCCCACGCGACTCCTGCGGCAATGGATTCGGGTTTTTCAGTTGAGGCGAGCGCCGCGAGCGATGCATCATGTTGACCGGTGAGGATCCCGCCTTGCTGCGATCCATAGAGGTTCATTAGAATTGCATACGCCGCCTGAATCGCCGCTGCGCGTTGCGACGCATTCCGAGGTGCGTCCGGCCTCACATGCAGTGGACGGAAGCGTGGCGCGATACCGTTGACGGCATCGAACACTGATGCGGATACCAAAGCGACCACGCGACCGGTGACGTTTGGAGCAGTGCCCGCTGTCAGCACCGTGGTGTTCATCACACCGATCCACTCCAGCACCGGATCTGGCGTGTCAACAGAGTGGTGTGAAGTCTGCGCGTAGCCGACGCTCGGGCACGGTGACAGTACCCACAGAACAAGAAGGGAAACGAGCTTGCTTTTCATGAAACTCTCCTCTGATTCGGTGATTGAATTTGTTGGGCCCAGCTACGTGTCGGACAGCCCCATCCCCTGCCCTGCTAAGGCTGTCGTTTTCGGGAATGGATCTTGCATTTCGATTGCATCCAAAACGGTGGCAATCACTTCCAGCGCCTCGATCGGGTCCCTAAAACCACACACTCGGATCGCACTGGAGACGATTTCACTGAGTTCTGGTTCCGGCAATGCTTCCAGTCCTTCCGCGGATTCGCGGAGTTGTTGCAGCAGCACCAGCAACCGGGCCACCCTCTTATGGTGGATATGCAAGTCGGAATCGGAAAAAGTTTCGCCGAACGCACGGTTTGGGCATATGTGTTCAACCGAGGAATCAAGAAACGGCGTGCTTACTTTATCCATTGTTGCCTCTCTGATTTCTGTGTCTGGACGGTTCTGATCTCGTGTACACCGAATGTCGCAATCGTCGCCTGATTACCAGGCCCAATGTCAGCGTCGTTTCAACTTCAGCGGCGAGGGTAGAAGCAAAAGGGGACGGACGGCTATCCCGCCGGGACGGTATTTTGAGGCTCAAATTTAGCTATGCGGTTGAAGTTTCCACAGGCGCGCGATCGACAAAACGAACAATCCGGCAATTTGCCGTGGAGGGCGATGTATCTGCGCGCTTGCGACTGCGGCAGTGTGTTGGACACCGGGGCTGCACCGACCCGCTAGCAGCCCGTGTCTAAATCGATGATTCCTGCCTTCTTCATCGAACACGTTGTCAGCGATGCAGAGTTCGGCACGACATGCAAGACAACGCGCCGAGGCACACCAATCATGTTGGGAGTCGAGATGAAGTGCATAAGGTCGAAAAATAGGGCTATCACCACGTCCTGAAGTGCCCGTGGCGTAGCCGAAGCAAAGCGATTAAATCTATATGGACCCTCCATAGAAAGATTGCGATACAATCACGCCCTGAAAGGAATCGCAACTTGGGGGTTTCAAGCATGGAGAGCGTAATCGAACGTCAGCGCGGAATCGTCGCTGAACGCATTCGGGGCGAGAACGAGCACGACTGGCCCGCGCGGTCTACGATACCTTTGTGGAGGATGCTAGGGTTTACTACGATGGTGTGCCACTAGGCGCAAGGTTCAAGGGCATAGAGGGTGTGCGCGGTTTTTATCAGTCCATCGCGACTGCAGTACCCGACCTGCACATCGAAGTCATTTCTGAATACGACGTGCCCGGCTGCTCCATCCGGGAAGTAGTTATCACTGGGACTCATCAAGGAGAGTTCGCAGGTGTGAAGCCTCTCGGGAATGCGATCCGCATCGAAATGGCTGCTTTTTACACCTTCGACGCAGGGTCAGGCAAGCTCATCTCAGAGCAAATCTACTACGATCAGGCGAGCCTGCTGGAGCAGATGCAAGGCACGCAGAAGCCGCTGTGGCCTAAGGTGGCCAAACCTTCGAAGCGCGATGTGACAGGAAGTCTGTGGCCAACCGCGCTTCTCGATTACAGAGACTTTCGACACGGCCTGCTAGTCTAGCGATCTGGTTGCCTAATCAAAAGGTTGGTCGTGAAATAGTACTGGGTGTCCGGAGCATGCGAAGCCGGGAAGCGGATCCCGATCTCAATAATCCTATGGGCTCGCAGGTCCCGCCTGTGACCGCGTAGTCTCCCTTAATCTCAACTGTGGTTGGGTTAGCCGCCTTCCGGAAGGTGACGTTGACGTTGCCAGTCTCAATTTCAAGGGCGACAGACGTGCCCATGATGAAGCTGCCAGAGGGGAAAGTTCGCGACGCGATCGTCACGGAACCAGAGCAGGACTATTGAAAGTAGCTGTTCTGGTAATGCCAAAGCTATCTCCACGAGGACCATTCGCGGAGTACCGACCGGGGTCAATACTCCCATGGTGACAGGTATCCCGTGCCGGTAGATTCGCAGGGGCCGCCGCTGACCGTGTAGTTTCCCTCAATCAAACCATACGGTTCCATCGTCCCAAGGAAAGCGATGGTGCCATTGTCAGTCTTGATTTCAAGGTTCACAGACGTGCCCATGATGAAGCTGGCAGAGGGAAAGGTCCCCGATTTGATCGTCCCCGAATTAAAGCAGGCATCATCGAAAGCGAAAGCTCCGGTGAGACCAAAGCTGCCCTCAGAGGTGGCGCTGCCCTGAGCTAGCTGGGTATCCCAGTGGATAGTTTCTCCCTCCGCAGTTGTTAAGTTACCAGCCCAGTAACCTGGGATTGAATCCACACCGTAGCCGGTGATGTTTCCTTGGTCTCCGTTGGCACAGCCCCGGTTGATCGCGTAAGTCCCGGTGAGGGTATAGGGGAAGCCGACTTTCTTGCTGATACTCCCGCCGAAAGTAATGACCTGCCCATCAACAGAAAGAGGTCAGGGCGACATTGCCTTCGGTGAGGGTACCAGTTAGTCCGATGGTGGTCAGGCGATCAAGACAGTTTGAACCATTGACGTGCACAGCGCCATTTATCAAAACGCCGGATTGAGCGACGCTGCCAGCAATCGTCGCGGGGGGCATCCCTGGCGCGGATGTTGTGCTGAATTGCCGATTTCCGCCAATGTTCAGGCTCTGGGGTGGCGGATCTGCAGGTGGGCCTGGGGGTGGGCCTGAAGGAGGACGAGAAGAGCTCACTCCTCCTCTGCACCCACAGAGCAGTACGAGGACCGAAAGCAGCCGTGCAGCGCTCGACAAGTGTAATTAACGGTTTCAACTTTCAGCGGCGAGGGTAGAAGGAAAAGGGGACGGACGGCTATCCCGTCGGGACGGTATTTTGAGGCTCAAATTTAGCTATGCGGTGATGGTTCACAGGCGCGTGATCGACAAAACGAGCAATCGGGAAATTCGCGATGGAGGGGCGGGTTGTATCGGCGGGCTTGCGACGAGGGCGGTGTGTTGGACCGTGGGGCTGTACCTGCGCGCTAGCGATGTGTCAGGCTGATCAGCTTCGCGTGCTCGGGATGCCCAGCACGACTCACCTCCGACCTTTGGAAACCTACCCTCGACTCACCTGGAGCTTGGAGGCTTCTCCTGTTCTTGCTTCCGCCGTTCCTCTTTCTGCTTTTTCTCCGCAGGCGTCTGTGCTTTCGGTTGCTCGCGCTGAGGCGGCGCTACCGGCTTAGTCGCCACGGGAGGAGGAGTGCGCTGCTGCTGGCTCTCGGCCCGCGGAAGCGTCTCCGGTCGAGGAGCGGGTTGGTTCCGGTTTGGCTCGGCCTGGCTGGGTACAGGACGAGCGGTTTCGGGACGGCTATACGCCTTTGGCGCAGAGGGGCGGTCATTGCGCGCCGGTGGTTCGGTCGCGCGATTCGTCTGGGGACGAGTCGCGTCAGGCTGATTGTTCGGCTGGTTATTCGTTGGCGCTGTGGGCGGACGATTCGTCGCCGGGCGATTGTTCGGCTGATTCGTGGCGGGACGATTGTTCGGTTGTGGCGGTGCCGGCTGATTCGGCTGGGCGGAGGGCGGACGATTGGGCTGTGCGGGATTGGCCGCACCAGGACGCTGGTTTGGAGCTTGCTGATTGGCGGGACGGTTCGCCGGCTGGTTGGTGGGTGGCGTGGAGGCGGGTTGTCCTGGTCGAGCAGCATTCGGCTGATTCGGCTGGGTAGAGGGTGGACGATTCGACTGTGCGGGGTTGGCCGCGCCAGGACGCTCGCTTGGAGCTTGCTGGTTGCCCGGACGGCCAACGTTTGCTGTTGCCGGTTTGCCGGCAGGCGCCTGCTTGACCATTGGGTGCGCAGCCTCAGTCGCGGCTGGACGCAAGCTCCCCAATTCGCTCCTCGCCAACGGTTGTCCAGGATGCGCTGCCAGAGCGTGCTGCTGCTTTGCAAATGGCACCGGCGGAGGAGGTGGCGTCCTCTTTGCGATCACCTGCCGGTTCACCACTGCTTGCGGCGGCGCCGTCACACGATTCGCGGTTGCAAACTTCGCTCCCAGTACGCTGTCCCGTGTGGGAGCCACCGCAACCCTCGCGCTCACAGGGGCACGAGCAATTTGCCGCGCGTTCAAAGCGACCGCTGCTCGGCCCACAGGCTGCGCGCTCGCGAAGGCGCGTTGCGGAACCGCCATCACCGCACCCCGCACATTCCGGTTCGCGTAAGTCACGTTCGTGATGTTCGTAGTTTTGTTGATGATTGTGGTGTTGTACACGTTCGTGATCTGGACGTTATTGACCGTCGTATTGCTGATGTTCACCCGGCGCACGTACTCCCGGCTGACGTGGTACGACGGCACATAAACTTCCCGCGGACCCAGCGGAAACCATCCCACATTACCGCCGAAACTAACTCCAACTCCCCCACCGCCAATAAAGACCACCAGCGCGGGTGCATATACCGCCCTCACCGCGACCGGCCCGGCCACCCAACCCCAGCGTCGGCCCATCATCACCCAGCGTCCGTAGTGGAACGGCGCGTAGCCCCATGGCGAGTCATCCACCCACGTATAACCCCACGGGGAAATCCACTCCCAGTGACCCTCGTGATAAGGTGCCCAGCCTGCGGCAACCCGATTGGGGAACCAGACGTGGCCGTAGTTCGAATCGTCACGCCAGTCTCCGTAGTCGTCCAGGTCTTCGTACCCGACGACGTCATGGGAAAGATACTGCGCCGAGCGCGACTCATCGTAGCGGCGATCGCGATTGTAGGCCCAGTTATCAAATTGATCCGGTCCGCCGATGTCAATCACTTCGGTCTTTAGCGAATCCGTGCCGCTGAAAGTGCCTCTTTGTCCGGCGTGCAGCGTGTACGTCTGGCCGTTGCCGGTCGACTCGCCTCCGCCTTCGCGTATGCTGACGACCGAGTAGCTGCCGTCTTCACTTGCCTCAACCCGATAGCTTCCTGGCTGGGTAACCGAAAACGCCAGATTCGGTGTATCGATCTCGACGACATCGTCCCGGTCCAACCGGCGCACACGAACATTGACCGAACCCGAGGTAAGTTGGATCTGAACCGTATTGTCATCCAAGTTCAGGAAAGAGAAGCCGGTATTGGAGTTCAAGCGAACCACGGCCGATCCCAGTTGAAGCTCGGCACGCGAGTCCTTGTCTGTCCAGAGCTTGTCGCCCGTCGTCATGGGCCGATTCGCGGCGGCTTGCACCCAATCCGGTTCACCGGCGGGCTGGAACGAAACTGAGCCTTCCAGGTAGCCGATTCGAGCCACTCGACTGGGCGGATCGTCTTGTTGATCCTGCTGATCTCGGTCTTGAGCGGCTGCTCCTGTTGGTAGAATCACAGTCGAGAGCGCCAGCCCGAGCACGGCGCTCCACCAGCCGACTTTCTTAAGTATATTTGTCATAAAAGTTGCTCTCTTAATCTATCGGTCAAGTCTTAGTTTTCTGACCCGTTGCGGCCCTTGCTCGTCACGTCGGGCGCGGCTATGGTTTCCGGTGACTCTCCGGTAGACATGCGTATCTTTATCGTTTCGTCTCATTTAGACAAAGCAAGCACATAAGTCTTGTCCGTCATCGATACCTCACTTCCCAATTGGTTAACCGCAACAGAGGCATCAACAAAACGTGGGTTGAAACCCATCGCATTCTTGTCGGGCTTGAATTGTCCGTCGACCAGATAGGCTGCGGCGAAGCTGCCTGCGACATACGGTTGAAAGAACGCGAGGGGAATCACATATTTCTTGGCTTTGAGCACGGATTCCGCTATGCCGCGGACCGGCCTACTGCGCCGAATAGTCCCGGGCACCTGGGGAATCACAAGACTCACGAACTCCAGATTTGGATGCCGCCGGCTGTACTTGACAATTGACCTAGCAACACGTTTAGGGGTTGTTATGCCAAAATCGGCGAGGATCCCTCGCGACACTGCTTTCGGGTAGTAGAAATTCACGACATCTCGCACAAAGTCCGCGCAATTGCGTGATAGGAGTCTGTATGAAGCACGATTGGGTCGGGAGTTGAGCCAAAGAATTAATTCGTCATCCTGTTGCGCTGTGGTTTCGATTTCATAAGCGAAGCTGGTACGATTGTATGTTGACCCGACGAGTTGCACCCAATCCCCACTCGGTGCCTTCCCAGAGGTAGCGTCAGGGGCAAGTTCTTGCATGCGCTCACGCCGGTATCGATCTCTAAGATAGGCGGCGATCTCACCGTTAGCATAGAAGGGGATATCTTCGGGCTCCGTGACGGCGTAGAGATAGGGAATGAGTGGAATGGCAATCCAGTCATACCCCCCAATTCTGGCGTACCGGCTGATCACCACACCGTGTTCTCCTTTGTCGCAACGCCGCAAAGAAGTGGGCGAGGCCGCACAGACACGAGTTAGATAGACAGCGGTGTGACCAGTACCAGCAAGCGCACCATCATAGCTATAGGGTTCTTCGAGGAGAACGGCAACATTCGCGTTCGCCTTCCCGGGCACGCACTGGAATGCGAGAAGCAATATGCATAATCCCGCTGGTTTCATGTTGACTGCCATCCGAATTCTCCAACGGTTGCGATCGAGGACACGCCGGTGTCATGGTGTAAGAACGATAATCTGTATTCGTACAGGGTCATTCTTGTGCTCCAATCCGCATTTGGAATGGGGCATAAGCTACTGACCTGCTTCTCTTCGCAGGTAGATTCGCCTGCCCTGCCTGGTGTTGCGCCACTGATCCCTACTCGCCAGACTCGTTCCTGGGAGATTTGTTGTTCAGAGTGGCAAGAAGCAATTTCGCCGAGGCGGGCGGGTGAATCGCACTATTGATTACTATGTCCTTCGCGGTGGTTCCCTTTCCGTAGAGCCTCTCGTTGCCATCGTTATCGGGGCGGAGAGTTGAGCCTTCAAGAGAAACCCCGGCGAACAATCCTCGTGAACGCGAATACGACAGAATTTCTGCCCGCATTGTGACATCCGTAGAGGCAGCAAGGCTGCGGCCCTTCGGTCCGGCCGCAGCAGCCATGTCGCCGCCGAGCTTGACCTGGCTGGTGAGAATTGAATCAGCCCCGCGCTGATTCATGACCAACAAGACGAAGTCTGTCGCTTGGCCCCCCAATTGCAATCCGAAGCTTCCACCTTCGAGCGCCATCATGGAAGGTGCACTCCAGTGTCCGCTAAAATCCTTGGCGCTCCTGCAGGTCATCGCGCCGCGACCGTAACTGCCCCCAAACCCGATCGCAAATTTCATTACCGAAGGCAGAACGATGACGCATTCCGCCTTGTCCAGAAGATCCTTCGGAATATCGTCGGGAACATTAAGAATCTCAACCATGACTTTGCCGGCATTCCTAATGCGATTGTTTTCGTCTTTTTGGGCAGACGCAGGTAGACCAACCAAGAGAATCACAACCATTAACGAGAAGATTCTTTTCATAGACGTGCTCCTTTATTACGTTTGTTGGTCTTTTTGCTGTTATTGGCGGTGACGTTCGTCACACGCCGACGCGTCAACGCATTTCGTATCAATGGGCTTCCGAAATGGTTTTCGATAATCCAATTCATCTCCGCGCTGGGAACGGGTTTTCCCAAATAGTCCATCGCTCCGAGTGTGAGTGCCTGGTGACAACACAGCATGTCCTTGCAGCGCGTCACCACGACGAAAGGCGTATGCGGGTTGTAACGAACTAGATGTCTTATTACCCGAAGCCCCTCGAAAGCTGAGGAACCTTGATCCACCAGCGCGAAATCGAACTCCTCTCTCTCGACAGAGCGCATCGCTGCTTCAACCGACGTACATTTGTGAACGTCGAACCCGTGAGCCTCGAAAGGTTCGGCGAGACGACCGAGCTCTTCGATGTCTTCATCGAAAATCAGCACGTTGCGGATGCTGCAGAGGTTCTCGGCCTCGTCTGCATTCTGTCGCGTCCCTTGTCTCATCTTTGACCTCTCAGGTGGAACCTCCTTACATCCATGGTGAGCCATTTCACACTTCGAACTACGCTCCAGAATCGGACGGATTCTTCTTAAAGAGGCTTCGGCTACTCTCGCTCCAAGCGGAGAAGCGCCTAAAGACGGGCGCTAGGACGGGAAACCGCACTCGAAAGTTTTCCAGCATTCGCCGCAACCACTCCCATTGGGGATTCACCATGAGGGCGCCGACAACTATAAGAACGGCTCCCGGCACGACCGGAAGAACCAACCCCGCAATGCCTAAACAAATGAAAACCCACCCAAGAGCAACAAGGGCAACGCGTTCAAGTTGGTTCTGGGCTTTGGCGACGATCCCTTCCATACAGGGTCTCCCATTCTGAGCCTGAATTGCAGGCGCATGTCCGTGTGACTTTCAATGACGAGCATAGGAGACAAGGTGCCCGGAGCCTATCCCAACAGGAGGGTATTTGTGGGCTCAAATTCAGCGATACGTTAGCGTTTCACAAGTGCACAACCCGCCGAAACGGGGGGCGGTGACTGGCTAATCGGCACGTCCTTCGGCGGACGGGACACAGGGAACACGAGCGACAAACCAATCGATACTGCCAGAATTCCAACGATCAGAGCGAGGGATATCGTGGATGGAAAATGCCCCTGCCAAGCTGCGTTGAGCCAAGACATCTTGAGCCCGACAAGAATCAGAATGAGCGCCAAGCCATAGCGTAACAAGTGGAACCTTGCAAGGGCACCGGCCAGCAGAAAATACATCGCTCGCAGGCCCAGAATAGCGAACACGTTCGACGTGTAGACGACCAATGGTTCGCGAGTGATCGCAAAGATCGCGGGAACGGAGTCGACAGCGAAAAGAACATCGGTCGCCTCGATGAAGACGAGCGTCAGCAGAATGGGCGTGGCAAACAGTTTTCCGTTCCGCCACAAGAAGAATCGCGGCTCTTCAGACTCTGGCGCCACGGGCAACAGCCTTCGCACTCCCCGCACCAAAAGGTTCTGTTCGGGCTTGATCTGGGGCTCCCCAGAAAACATCATCTGGATGCCGGTGAGGATCAGGAAAACACCGAACAGGATTACGACCCAACCGCACTGGAGCAGTTCGGCGCCGAGAACGACGAAGACGCCCCGGAAGATCAGCGCACCCAGGATGCCGTAGAACAAAATGCGGTGCTGTAACAGCGCGGGAGTTCCCAAATAGCGAAACACCAGCACGAAAACAAACATGTTGTCGAGCGAAAGCGACCACTCGACGACATATCCAGTCAGAAACTCCACCCCGATTTGTTTCCCCGTTGTCGCTCCGAATTTCCACACTGCACATTTGTACAGGCCAAGACAGAACAGCAAAGCCAACGCTGCCCAGACCACAGTCCAGGCCGAGGCCTCACGAAAGCCGATCTCGTGCGCTTTTCGATGAAACACACCGAGATCGAGCACCAGGAACGCTACGACGAAGCCGGTGAAGGCCGCGTAGAACCACCAGTAGTCAAGGAAAGGGAACAGATGCCCGGTCATGCACTGCTTCTTTCCCCGACTGATGGGCAACTGATCCGCTTTTCTCTTGGACGGCAACTCATAAACGGGGAGTTCCTTCTATCCACCGGGGACTCGGCTCCCGGAAGATAGCCCTAATGATCGTAAAGAAGGGGAACCGTGACCTTTCCTTTCAGGGAAGGGCGCAGGTCCTGCTGTTTTTCCCTGGCCTCCGGAATGTCCGATCCCCCCGCTAACCCGATCAACAGGTCTTCGGCGATGAGTCAATCCGCCAGTTCCAACTCGTTTTGGAACTGTTGTACTTTCTGCTGGGCTTTCTCATAGTCGAGGAATTTGTCCACGGTCTGCTTCATGTTCTCTGCGCTGACCGCGATTGCCTTCAGATGGTGCCGGTATTCTGGGACAAAGTGACGACCTCTATTTTCGTTCAGGTAAACGAGAGCCGCCTGAGTACTAGCCGCGACCTTTGCCGCGTGAGAAGTCACCTGGGTGATAGCCTGCTGTTGCCAGGGAAGTACGGCATAACGTATCTGCTGCAGCTCAGCAGTCCGTTCTCCCACGGCGTTGATGTGGCTCTTGACCTGGTCCAGGTAAAAGGCATGGCTTTGCCAGCTCAAATGGGGGTTCTGGGCAAAGCTGCCTAGAGTATCTGCATGCAGCTTCAGTTCTGCCGCTTCTTTCTTGATCTCGGCGAGGAGCACTGACGCCCGCCCTGACAGATACGCCACGTCGTCTGTTTCCGGCGCTCCAGGTGATGGAGCCGGCGGAGAAGCAAAGACCGATCCGGTCCCAAGGAGCGCAACTGCTGCAAGAGCTACGATCATCCGTTTCAAGATAGTTCGCATTTTTGGTTCCTCCAGTTTTGTTTTTTTCGGATGCGCGGGCTGACCGACGCCTTCCCAACAACTGTTGACCAGCCCGCGCGTCAGCGTCGTTTCAACTTTCAGGGGTGAGCATAAAAGGGAAAGTAACGGGTGGCTATCCCAACGAAAGGGTATTTAGAGGCCTCAAATTTAGTGACATGTTAGTTCACCTCTCCAGTAACAACCCGCGCGGATCCGCCTTCTTGAATTGTCCAAGTTTGAACTGAAACTTTCGCTCACGCTTTGCGCTTTCGCGATGGCCTCGATCCCAGAGGCGCTAATTCTTGACCACAAGGATCGTCTTCAACGTGTGCGGAGAAAATGGAAGAGCGGGAGATCCTACAAGGTGTGGCGTTGCTCAGATACAGCAGCCGGGCCCTGCCGAGTTTGCGGCAGGGCCCGGCTGTGGTCTAGTCACGCACGTCGGAAGCGACCATCAGCTTGTTTTTCACGCTGAATACGCCGGGTACCGAGTTCGCCTGGATGTAGGCGATCTGCCGATCACCCTCATTCAGGACGACTCCGGCCAGTTCGACATCTCCGTTCTCGACGATGATCCGAATGGGAGCTTGCGGATCGAGCGCATACTTCTGAAGGCCGGAGTGGCCGTAGATAGCGCGCGCCAACCGCACACGGAGCTCGTCATCGAAGTTGGAGACGGGAGCGACGTCAATTTCATCAGTGACATCTTTCACGCCGGGAGTCGTTTCGACAATCGCGATCGCGGAGCTGCGATCCGGGTAGTCTCGCACCTTGCCGCCGATCGTCACCGCGCCATTCTCGACACCGACCATCAGGTTGTTGAAAACGATGCCGTAGCCAACACGGTCATAACGCAGCTTGTTCGCCAGCGTCTCCCGCAGCTCAGCGTCGGTAACCTTCTTGCCTGCGATCTGGATGTGATTTCTGACGCCGTCCACGTTCTTGATCTTGCGAACTCGCTTCTCTGCGTTCTCCTTGTCGATGAACAGCTCCACGGTTCCGGAAAGGGTGACGATCCCATCGTCGGCGCTCGCCGATACTCCCCGAAACTTGTCTTTCTCCCGTAGCTCCGCCGTTACTAGCTTCTGTACCTGCTGGTCTCGGGCACTCTGTTTTTGCTGGTGGTTTGCATGGGCCATCACGGGCAGCGACACCCCGGCTAGGATCATTGCTAATGCCAATTTGCTCCATCTCATCCTCATCATCTTTTTTCTCCCTGTCATCTTGTGATTGCTGTTGAATTTGCCTCTTTGTAACTTTCACTGATGCGTCGTTTCAACTTTCAACGGTGAGCATAGAAGGCAAGGGGGCTAGCGGCTATCCCAACAAGAGGGTATTTTGAGGCTCAACTTTAGCTAGCGGCCGGTGGATGCAACTGGACGGTATTTTGGGGGCTGAAATTTAGCTACGGACGGAAAGGTGTCCGGCTAGAAGTTAGAGCCGGGCCAGTCTGAGACAAATCTCAAACTGGCCGCGGCCTTGCCTTTCGCATCCGATTCACGATGCTATCGATTCGACACGCACTTCCTCTGCATTACGGGCCTTCGGAAGGTCAACGATAAGAATCCCGTCCCTCAGAGTTGTGCTGACCTTAGAGGTATCTACAGATGGCGGAAGATCGAGGACCCGAAAGACTCGGTCAGCGCGCGATTCGCAGCGGATCATTTTCCCATTCTCTTCGTCTTCGTTCGTTGCGCGCTTTCCGGAAATCGCCAGGTGGAGTGGTTCCACAATCACCTCGATATCCTTGCCGCCAAAGCCCGGCACCTCCGCCCGCACGATATAGTCGCCATCCGACTCGGCAACGTTCACAGGAACCGGACGTAGCAATTCGGATTCGGCGCGAAACCAATCTTCCAGCTCATGACCCGGCGATCTGCCACGGCTTTCAAAAATGTCGAATGCCCTTCGAGCGATCACGTCATATATCTGCGAGAATTGGTTGGAGATCTCTTCGGTGCTATGCTTGACGAGCTCAGGTTCGTCCGTGCGCTCCATTACCGCTGTCAACTGTGACTTCATGCTCCATCTCCTCTTCGAACAAATATGCGAACCTCCCTACGGCGCTTGGACTACTGAGGCGGCCACGGGAATTCCGTAAAGGCAGATTAGGATGACGGGAGGAAAGGGTCTATCCCTCCCAGGAGGTATCCGAGGCACAGAAATCTCAGTAGAGCCGTAGACGGGAAAGTCGAGGAACCATGAATCCTTGCCCTATCAAGAAATGATGCCTTTACGAACAGCGTAAAGCACGAGCTCGGCAGAATTATGCAGGTTCAGTTTTTGCAGGATGTGGCCCCGATGAGTCTCGACGGTGTAGGGGCTAATGTTGAGAGCTGTTGCCACTTCCTTGTTGGCCTTCCCTTCGGCCAGAAGTTGTAGGATCTCTCGCTCACGACTCGTAAGCAAGTCATAGGTATCTACCGCACCTTTTTGCTTGAGAACACGGACGTAGTCCTCCGCGAGGATGCGGCTCACCTTAGGGCTGAAAAATGACTTGCCTTGCGAAATCGCCTGAATGGCACCGATGAGATCGGCTGCAGCTGAATCCTTAAGCAAATAGCCGCGAGCTCCGGCCTTCAACGCGCGCATCACATACGATTCGTCGGCGTGCATACTGAGGATAACTACCGCGATGGTCGGGCACTGAGTGACGATCATTTGCGTAGCTTCGATACCGTTCAGAATGGGCATGCCCACGTCCATCACCACAACATCCGGTTTGAGCGAGGCGGCAAGCGCAACTGTTTCACGCCCGTTCTCACTTTCGCCTACGACCTCCAGGTTAGGTTGTCGGTCAAGAAGAGCACGCAACCCATGCGCATCACAATGTGGTCATCGGCCAACAATATCCGCAGCTTCTTCATGAACTCAATTCTCCCGAATCGTTGGATGCATTTGGGAGCGGCAGATCGACTCGAAGACGTGTGCCTCGCGCCGGATCGGATTCTACTTTCAACACCCCGCCCAATTGACTCACTCGCTCGTTCATGCCGACTAATCCCAAAC
Organism: uncultured Acidobacteriaceae bacterium; assembly: GCA_963714225.1. Taxonomy (GTDB): domain Bacteria; phylum Acidobacteriota; class Terriglobia; order Terriglobales; family Acidobacteriaceae; genus Sulfotelmatobacter. Next base: position 90,306 of record CAVQNY010000019.1, read on the forward strand.
CGCGCACACGGCTGGCATCAAAACCCTTACCATCATCTTCGATGCTGACTCGGAGCTGATTCGGTTCCTGGCGCACAATAACCCGGACGTTCTTTGCGTATGCGTGTTTCGAGCAATTATTCAAAGCCTCTTGCACGATTCTGTACACGCACGTCTTATACTCTTCTGGCAAGTTGTCGGAAACATTCTCGTCCACCGTATCCACAAGCATGCCGGTACGCTTGGCCACTTCACGCGCCTGCCAGTCAAGCGCCGCGACCAGACCCAGATCATCTAACATTGAGGGACGTAGCAGCAAGGCCATATTGCGCACTTCGTTGACGCAGTTTTCTGCAAGTGTCTTAATTTTCTGAAGGCCCTGCCGAAAGGCACCTCCTTCGCTGGGCATCTCTGTCAAGTTCTCTACATCAATCAGCAGGGCGCTTAAGGATTGGCCAACTTCGTCATGCAGTTCCCGTGAAATAGCGCGCCGTTCCCGCTCCTCGGCGTCGACGAGACGCTTTGATAGTTGTTTCAATTCACGCTGTGCCTGCAGACTCTCTTCATATTTCTCTTCAACTCTCTTTTCAAGTCGCCCAGCATAAATGATGGTTGTGCCGGCCAGAATCAATCCAAAGATGAAAGCGATGGTGGCGAGCAGTAGCAAGCGGCGTCGAAACTGCGCGAACTCTTCCGCGATCCTTCGGTCGGCTTCCTTCAATTCGTCGTCATTCACCGCGCTAACTTCTTTCGAAATCGTCAAAACCTCCGCATACTGCGACAGAACGTCGCTACGCAGCGCAGAATTACCTAATCCCTTCTTGTCCGTCGGACGTAATGCGAGAATGGGATCGACCCTCGACCAGTAACGTTCCAGTTCCTCAGCGAGATGCCGGAATGACTCCCTTTTGTCTATCGGCAGAGACTGAATGCATACCTTTAATGATGCGGTGGTCTCATTGCGAATCGACTGAATCTCGGTCCGGAGCCTTTCTAGCGTATGCGGGTCTGACTCGATCATGGTGTAGTCACTCATAATGTCACCCGACTCGTACACACCGGTTCGAACCTGTTCGAGCGTATGTTCGCGGTAAAGATAATCTTGCCTAATCTGAGTATTGTGGGCCTCGAACGATTCCAGAGTGTACAGCGAATCGATGGATATGATCGTCATCAGAATTAGCAACGTTCCGAAACCGGCAAACAACGCCGCACGAGACCCGAATTGCCGTCGGCCTTGGACCGGGGAGGCTACCAGTGTATCGAGTTTGTTCTCAGCCATGTTGCTCGCCACCCTGTCCGGTAGTTTACTCAGCGTTGCCGTTACGGGAAAGCTTCTTCGGCTAGCATCCGGGCCAATATAAGTCTGGGGACCTGACTTGCTTTCCGTGAGTACGGAAACGGGAGCACGGCGAGCGAGGAACGGTCCGCTTGCCAGGCCACATCGCGTCGAAATGGCGTGTTGCCGTCTGCGCCTTCAGACCCGTCGGCACTGCGGTAGACAAGTCTCGAAGAAGGAGGTTGTTCTATCGCGGATCGGTCGTTAACCTAGATGAACAGACAACAAGGCAAGAAGAGGAGACTTCGCTATGGCTTCCTTTGCAGATGTTCTGGTCAGACAGTTGTTGGACGGCCGACACATCGCGTCGCTTGCAACCGAGAACCCGGACGGCTCCATCCACATGGTTGCAGTGTGGTACTGGTTCGACGGTACGGATATTTTTGTGGCCACGTCCTCGCGTAGCCGAAAGGCACGAAACCTGCAATCCAACCATAAGGTCTCCTTAATGATCGATGCTCGCGACCCTGCAGCATCCTGCGGCATCACCATAGCGGGGACAGCTGAGATCCTGACCGCCGACTTATCGCGGAAGAGGAATGCGGAGATTCATCGCAAATATCTAAGTGAAGCCGCACTTGCGGATGCGGGAGTCGGTCCTGTGTTCGCCGCATGGGATGATGTCACAATCCAGATCGTACCGGCCTCGGTTATCGCGTGGGACATGCGCCAGGCAGATCGTCAATTCTTCGGCGGCGCTCTTGAGAGAAACCCCGCATACCTGTTACCGCTGCAGCGCTGAACGATGGTGACGGCAAACGGCCCGAGGTCCGACAACCTGCTTTCGTCGGAGAGTCGGTAGTGTCCGCACATGAACAAGCGTGAATCCTTACAGGCTCGTTGTATAGCTGCTTCTTGCGATTTTCGGTTTAGCTTTATATCCTGGCAAATCCCAGCTAATCGTGAAGTCACAATGTCGATGTGAACCCGCCATCGGGCGTCAGGTGCTTCTCACGATCCAAAACTTGGGCAAAACTTGAGCAAAGAATCGACCCCGAATAAGGTCGAAATCGAGTGTCGAAGGGTATAAGAGTCGTCGAATCAACAACAAGTTAGATTGACCGCCTGGGCTCATAACCCAAAGGGCGGTGGTTCAAATCCCTCCGCAACCAACCTCGCTAATCTTTGCAACCACTCCGAACCCTCCCCCATGGTGAAATTCTGGCGATTATTGCGATGGATGTTCATGGCTCTGCGGGCCTCGGCGACGCTTCGTTGCGGCTTCCAGCGTGTCCGCTTCACCGACGATGGTCGCTTCACCTTTGCTGTGATCTGGCTTGAAGGGTTGGTGAGATAATTTCTTTGCTATGGGATTCTACACACGGCAGAACGCCGAGCAGTCAAAACAGATTTGGCCGCACTAGAATTGCTTGCCGAGGAGGGCAAGATCAGAATAGAGCCGCTCCCCCAATGAGGAGCACACCGCCCATGAGGAAACAACTTCTCTCTTTCGTAATGGTTTTCTTCGCGGGTAGTATTCAGGCGCAGGCTCCTTCGTGCGACAAGCCTTACCAGAGAGGGCACTTCGTACAGCTAAGCAATGAGGATTTGCGTCTGGACCGCCATCGCGCCATTAGCAAAAAGGAATTAAAGGAGTGGGACAAAAAGCAGGACCAAGCGCAAGCATCCTGAACGAACCGGCACGCGGCGGCCTAGAATTTCGGATACAGCCATGACAGCTTAATTTGACGTATTGGGTATTTAACTCATGAAAAGCCTTGCAAAGCGGAGGATGCTGGGATCCGCAGTTCTCGTCTGCCTGATTGCGGTAAGTATATCCGGCGGTGCTGTGCTTCACGGCCAGACGGTCCAGGACCCGGATCGCCCGCTCACGCGAGCCTCGGTCATTAAGTACCTTAAGGAACAAATCCAGAAGAGGATGGATGCGTCGAAAATCCCCGGCCTGGCGATTGCTCTTGTAGATGGCGACAAAGTTGCTTGGTCGGAAGGCTTTGGCTACACCGAGCGCGGTGGATCACAAACAGTCACGCCAGACACATTGTTCAGCATGCAGTCCATATCCAAGCATTATACGGCGTTGGGCTTTCTGAGAGCTGTGGACAAGAGTATGTTGCAATTGGATGAGCCACTTACGCAAGAGCTACCAACCTTCAAGGTTCATAGTCGTCTCGGTGAAGGGGAAGTCCGTAAGATTACGTTTCGTCAATTGCTAACTAAGCCACTGGTCAGGCCTTCCGCACGAAGCGCCTGTTGGGAATAACTATGACTTCAACACATCTTTTCAGGACCATATCGAGAGCATTTCCCAAACGTGGCTGAGGTTTCCAGTCGGAGAACGGTACAGCTACTCGAATCTTGGCGTTGATATGGCTGGCTATGCCCTCCAAGTGCGCACAGGGAAGCCGTTCGCGACCTACATCAAAGAAGAAGTATTCAGGCCTCTGGGGATGAATGCCAGTACATTCGACTGGCGGGACGCATGGAGGAGCCCGTCCGTGGCCAAGGGACACCCGAACTCCAGCGGGGAGGGAATGCTTCCTTACATTCCAATGATTCCTTCCGGGGCGATGTATACGAACGTCAACGATGTCGCGCGATGCATCGTGATGCACCTGAACGGGGGAAAGGTCAACGGAGAACAATTCATCAGCGAAAAGCTCCTCAAAGAAATGTACGCACCTCAATTTGCTGTGCCAGGTCAAAAAGCTGGCTACGGGCTCGGCACCGATATGCAGCTATGGTACGGTGTCAATTCGTACAACCATGGGGGTGGCGGGTTTGGCTACAACACCATTATGAAATGGATCCCGGCCTATCGAATCGGTATCGTGATTTTGTCAAACGCGACAAACAACGATGTCTACTGGCTTGCTGATCGAGCGCTCGAATTGCAGCAGGAATTGAAGACAGGTGTAGCTCCCACGAAACCGGTATCTGAAAGCAGTGGCCCTCCGGCAACGGTGGATAGCGCGATCCTACGAAACCTCGAGGGTACGTATAAGGAACGGGAAGGTTTGGCGCACTTTGAGGTCAAGGACGGTAATCTTTATGCGGGCGAGGAGAAACCCGAGAAACTAAGGCCGCTGAACGCCGATGAGTTCTTGCTGGATTCAGCAAACGGCAGGACATGGACATTTCGCTTTACCTTGGATGCAGCGGGCCATCCGACGGGCGTACTCGTGTTGGGCGACGTTCATTCGGAATACATGCCAATAAATGATCAGCCTAACGAAAAGCCCGGTCCCAATCGCGCGGAGTGGCGTGCGTGGACCGGAGAGTATTCGACGACAGTCAAATAGTCAAATGCGCGGTATGGCAGATGGACAAGAAAACTTATTTGAGTAAAACCATTGGTCCTGAAAGGAAGATTGCTGTTAGCTTGGACAACGGGTACTTGTATTTGATAGAGGAGGCAGAGTTCGTAGCGAAGGAGGAAAATCACATTATTATAAGCTGACAGAATGGAAGCCAGGTCTATTCTTTACATCGGATGGCGACAGTGTCGAGTTTCACCCCGGAGCAGTAACAGTGGCGAATGAACCTTATTACAGAAAGTAGCCGAAGACTCGCCTCCAGGAGGAGAGCCTACATACATTGGGAACCTATATGACCACTTTGTTTGCTTCGCTCTGAACTCTGCCAAGCCACGTTTTTTGTCTTTCTTCAAATCATTTGCATTTATGGGTCTATAGCACAACGTGTGGGTGATCCACTAGAACAAACAGCGAACTGCGAAAAGGACGCCGGGCAAAAAACGCCCGGCATCGTCGTGTTCTTGGACCCAGGGCCTCCGCTCTGAAGGTTCACCAAAGCATCGGTGTAAGAGCAAAACCAACCCCAACAGCAAAACCCTCAGTACGACGTCGGCAATCGTGCCAGCGGTACTGAGGGCTTTGCATGAGCCGATGATGCTTCGGAGCCACCCCCGTCGCCTCGGCCCTGGGTCCTTCCTCTGGGCACGACCCCCGAGGAAGATTTTCAGCCTATCACAATCGAGCTGCGAGAAGACGCCAGGAGTCGCCCAAGAGGAGAGAAAGGAGAGGAAAGAAGCGAGGAAAAGTTGAGGAAAAGATCGAGATCGTGCAGGCGCCGGTCTCCTCTGAGTTCGTTAGTCTGAAGTTGCGACACACCAAATCCAACGAGCCAGAAAGAGACCGGCGTGCAACTTCAGCTTAAGACCATTTTGAACCAGGTGCAACACCTGGTCGGATTTATTTACCAAGAGATCGAGCTGTTCGCGAAGAAGGATGAGCCCTTGGCCATCAAGGTCAAGATCACGGCGCATGAGGGTCGCCCACGCCGGTGCTCGAAGTGCCTGAAACCGGCGCCGGGCTACGACCGGCTGCGCGCCCGGCGCTGGCTGCATGAGCCGGTGTGGGGCATACCGGTGTATTTCTACTACACCCCGCGCCGGGTGAAGTGTTCGGAGCACGGCGTGGTGGTCGAGCACATGCCCTGGAATGTGGGCAAGCGTCCCTACACGCGGACCATGATGTGCTTTCTGGCGCGCTGGGCGCGGCGGCTAAGCTGGGGCGAAACGGCCAAGTGCTTCCAGACCAGCTGGGAAGCGGTCTATCGCTCCGTGCAATGGTTCGTCAAATGGGGCCTGGAGCACCGGGAACTGGAAGGGGTGAGCGCCATCGGCATCGATGAGATCCATTGGGGCAAGGGCAAGGGGGCGGCCGCTTTTCTCACGGTGATCTACCAGATCGACAGTGGCTGTCGGCGTCTGCTGTGGGTGGGGCCGAAGCGCACCCAGGCCACGCTGCAGCGAGGCTTGCAGGCGCTGGGACCGGAGGTGGTTAAAGGCCTCAAGTTCGTCTGCTCGGACATGTGGAAGCCGTACTTGCAGGTGATTGCCAAGCAGGCGAATCAGGCCTTGCATGTGCTGGATCGCTTTCACATCACGCAGCATTTGAATAAGGCCGTGGATGAGGTCCGTCGTGGGGAAAGCTCCCGTTTGCGGGCGGCCGGCAAGGCAAAAGCCGAGCAGCTGAAACGCATGCGTTGGAAACTGCTGCGCCGTGGCGCTTCCGTGCGGGGGCGTGCACGGGAGAAACTCCAGCGTCTAGTTTGGAGCAAGCTGGCCACCGGCCGAGCTTGGCAGTTGAAGCAGAGCTTCGAGGGTTTCTGGCGTTACCGGCATGTGACCTACGCGCGAACCTATCTCCAGGTTTGGTGTGCGCGCGCCATGCGCAGCCGACTTGAGCCTATGCAGAAAGTCGCCCGCATGTTGCGCGCACACGAGGAACTCATCTTGAACTGGATGCGCGCCAAAGGCGAGCTTTCGAGCGGCGCCGTGGAAGGCTTGAACAACAAAATCCGAGTGATGACCAGACGATCTTACGGTTTTCGTACGTACAGAGCCATGGAGATCGCGCTATATCACACACTTGGCCGACTTCCCGAACCAGCGCCTATCCACAATTCCTGCTGAGGAGGCGCATTTATATACTGTACAAAGTATTGTCGCAAGGCTGCGCGACGGGCAGTCATCCACCTTGTTGGCGGCCGAAACCTCAGATGATATTTCGTTCGGACGGCGACAGTGTTGTTCATGCTAACCTGCGCTTGCTGGTCCTGTTCAGGCGCCAAGCATTTTTTGCGTCTCCACGATTGATGCGTGACCGAGCCATTGTTGCACAGTGCGGATGTCCCTACCGGCACGCCAAGTGGCGAACGTATCGCGAAATTTATGCAGCCAGAACTTTTCTGGATTCAAGCCTGCCCGCCCCACAAGTTCGTATCAGATGCGCAGGAAGTGCCCTTCCACCTTGCCGTTCTCCGTGGGAAACACCAGAACGCTCGTAGGGTTCTTCTCCCGCCATGCAATCAGTTTATCAGCCAGCCCACGCTCCAACGGAACCTTGCGAGTCTTGCCGTTCTTGAGTTCTTGATGCGATGGGCTTCCGATGTCAGGAACGTGACAACTGGCGTAGCGTCCAGTTTCAGTTCCGTCCATTCCAGCATTCCAGTTGCGCAATCTCCTGCTCCCGACCGCCGGTTTTCAGGAACATCTCGAAGGCCAGGGCGTCACGCTCGCTCACGATGTTGAAGAAGAAATGTGTCATCTCTTCGTGCGTGTAGGCTTCAGGTGTCTCCTCCACCGGCTTCGGGCGTTCCGTCTGTGGCAGCAGTTTCTTATGGTCGATGCCCATGAACCGCAAATAGCAGGCGATGAGGATGTACAAGTGTACAAGTTGCAGACCGTGAGATGCGAATCCGTCTCCCGCCGCGCCTTAATCCAGTCCCGCAGATGTTGCCGCCCAATCTCGCTCGGGTAAGTGCATTTCACAATCTCCAAGAATTCCTGCGTCACGTTCTTGTAGGAGCGAATCGTATCTGCATCGAGCGAGCTGCCGTCCTTCTTGAAGGTGGCGTCCTTGTCCTTCAGGAACGCCGTGCGCCAGTCTGCCAGCGTCTTCGGCTTCTCTTTTGGCTTCGTCTCGGATTCGTCTTCGGGGATGAACTCTGCACAAAGCACCATGGCGTTGCGCGGGGGGATTTTACCGGGTCTTGGTCTTGTAATTGGTTGCGCCCTGTGGAAGCCAGCGCAGAATGAAAATCGTGCCCTGCGGGTAGTCGTGCTTGGGGTTGACTTCGATCCACTGACGCTTGCCGTCGATGGTGGGGCGGATGAAGAGTGCGGCCACTACGTTTGTTTTTCTCAAGATTCCTCCTAATACTGAGGAACCAGCGAATTGTGTCCGATTTTCTGTGACCACCTCTGAAACCATTGTCAGTGCTGGCATGGGGAAGATCCCTCCCTCTCCGCCAGTTCCTTGCAATCCCAATCACTTAGCCTCCTGTCACTTCACCTATAGTTTTGCGGGATTGGAAGCATAGTCTTGCCAACGGCGGCAGCAGCAGCAGCAGTGGTTCCAAGCGCGCCGAAACGCCAGGCACATCCTCAGTAGAAGTGGGCTGATGTCTCGAAAGCTTCTTCTGGTGTGCCGTGATCTTCGCCGGTGATCAAAAAGCCGGGTTCGTACTTCTCGTGGGAGTAGGTATACCAAGCAAGGCTCCAACGGTCTTCGTTCCCGAAGTATCGAATCCGGCAAAGATGTGTGGGCGTGTTCCGGAGCCGCTCAATCCACTGTTCACGCGTCTCGCCGGTAGGTGGAGCAATTCCACGCGGCCGGTCCGGTTCGCTATACACGTCGATATAGCAGAGAGCGCCGCGGAAGCGGACGTCGATTCGCGTGAATTTGCCAGCATAGTGTTTGGCGGCGTAAGCAAGAATCCGCCGCTCCGTGCGATCTTTGACGGCGGGCGGGATGCTCTTCCCGCCGGTATGCGGGCTGTAAACCCAAGTGCGCATCTTGATCCTCTCTCACTCCGTCTGCGCGCGGAGGGCGTCGGGGGAAGGTCTTTGTTTCGCCATTGTATCGCTGGATTTGCTCAGTGGCTTCTGATTTGCCAGGATCTCATGCTTAATCTCGGCCATAAGTTCGCAGGCTATGCGGTGATCCAGGCTCCTCGGCACGGACACCCGGTTGAGTAGGCGGTTCCCGAGCAGCTCTATGCCTCGCTCGTGCAACTGGTACGCGATTTTGCGGAACTCCGCGATTTTCTTAGCGCGTCTCTCTCGCACCATTGCGGCGCTATATTCTTGAAACCGTCTTTGGATCGCCTTCCATGGAAAGTGTTTGTGCAGGGTTGCATAGTGATAGCGGTTCCGGTTCTGGAATGATTTTAGCGAGCGAGGCGGAGACTGTTCAACGCCAGATCCATTTGCTGTGCGGTTTTGAGCCTGTTGAAGGCCGAAGCGCTGCCGAGCCCAGAGATTGCGCCAGTGGGGCACGCCCGCGAGATCCAGTGAATCAATCTGAGCCGGGGATATCTTTCCCGTGAGAAGGCTGACCAAACTCGCGCCAAACACACGCGCCAGGCGGAGGTAGACCGGCAGTGTTGGACGGTTGTCGCCCATTCGCCAGTGGCTGATCGAACCGACGCTAACACCCACGATTCGGGCAAAACCGGACATGCCTTCCAAATCAGTTCCGACGCGTATCAGTTGTGACAACTGAGCCGTGGCCAGTAGCGGCGGGCTGTGAAACCCCGCCTCGATCAGATCCGCAATTTGGTTTGCAGCCCAGATTTCCCAGTCCGGCGTTTCCTGGCGGAGAATCGAAGAGCTTTCTGTTCCCTTTGGGGATTTCCTGTCCGGCCTCGTCAAGAAAGGGCTAGCCGGCGCACCGCTGCCGGCAGTGCCGAAGACTGAATCATGAAAGTCTGTGGCGAGAAGGAGGATGTCGCCGGATGGCTGTCATGCCAAAATTAGAGGAAGCGAACTTACAGGCGATTTGCGACATCCTGGGTGCGACTGATACAGGGCTGACCGGGCCCAAGATCGGACGATATTTACAGCAGTGTGATTGCCCCGATCCGGCACCGAGGATTACAAGCGGCACCGGCTTTATGCCGCTCTTCTTGAGAAACAGAACACCGACCGGTGTGCCAACAATGTCGTCGGCGGCGCAGGCAACTTCGGGTCCTCATCTAGATCTAGAATTTGAACACTGCCCGACTTTGACACCCGACTTTACCCGACTTTGATACGCCGTGACAGGAGTGTCGGGAGATGGCACAATGAGTCGAGTTGGATGCTGGAATTGGAAAAGGGGCGATGGCCAACCACGGATTGTCAGCTTGGGCACGGAAAAAGATTGCCGAAGCCCAAAAACGGCGCTGGCAGAAGGTTAGAGGAACCTCAAACCGACCACCGCGCGATCCGCAGCCGCTGCGCTCGCCGTTGCGCGAAAAACTCGTCAAAAACGTCGGGCGCGAACTTCAGGACGACGAAGCCAGGTTCGTCCGCCAGGTGCAAAGGTGTTTTGCCGATGCTCGCGTCCGCATGTTTACGGAAAACGACTTGGGCTTGATGGCCGGCCGCGCCTCTGACGGCTACTGGACTGCAGTCGATCTCTGGCGCGAGTTTCCCCCCGACGACTTTTATTTCTGGCTTTACGTCGCATGGGAGTTGCGCCGGCGCAATTGGAAGTATCCGCAATTCATCGCCGGCATCACGGATTTTCAGTTGATCGAACCCGCGATGAAGCAATGGGAGCGCGACAAGGAAATCGAACAATGGAACAATCGGTTCCGCCAATTCGACAACCGCGCGCCCGTTTCCGGAACGGGTGCGCTCGAATTGCGCCTGACCGTCGGGACGGAAGAGGCGCGATTGCAATGGCGCAGTGAGGCAAACGCCGGGTTTGCCGAACTCGAACGGGTGCAGGCCGGAAACATCGCCGAGCAATTCGAGAAAGGCACGCTGGCCATCGCACCAAATTCGCTGCCGCTGTGGAGCGCTGCTTATCGACCGTGGCGTTCCGAAAGCTGGTGGTTTTTCCGATACGACAACGCCACCGCCCGCCCCGGGCTGAACTGCTTGCTGCGAATGCCGCTCGCGCCCGACCGCGTCGTGACCTCGGACGGCCAGCCGCTGCAGCGCGTCGCCCAGCCCCTGCGCTTGAATCTACGTGCACCCGAAAACGGCGACGGCGATTATGAACTCGCGCTCGGCACCGCCGACGGTTCGTCGCCGCCGAAAATTCTCTGCGCGCTCGACGGCCGGCCGACTCTGTATTTGACCGAAGGCGGTTTGTTCGTTGGCCCGCCCGCCGCACTCGACGCCGAATTGCGCAAGAACATTCCCGCGCCCGCGCTCGAAACCACCGCCGGTCTGGAGTTTCTCCACGCTGCCGGCATTGCGTTGCCGGAATATCTGTCCGAACGCATCCGCACCGTGCCCGTCAAGGTCACGATTTCGTGCGCGTTAAAACCGATTTATCCCGCCAGCCCAACCGAGGACATCGTCCTGCGCGTCGCCGCCAAAGCGCCAGGAATGAAATCGGAACGATACGCATCGGCGGGGTGGGAGGTGGAACGGAAAGACAATGCGGGGGAAAATTCCGAGTCGGTCAAGGGCGTCATCGTCGTCCACGATCGCGCTGCGCAACAATATTTTCCGCAAGCGATCGAATCGCTGGAATTGAAGTGGAGTAATTACCCCGGCGAATGGACGTTGCGGCTCACGAAAAAAACGCCGGAACGGTTCGTCGCGTGGCTCGAATCGCTCCCACCGGAAATTGAAGTGCTGTTGGACCCGGAACTGGCCACGCTGCGCGACGCGCCGGTCAGCGGTAACGTCTCGCTCGATGTCGACGAAGCGGGCATTGACTGGTTCGATCTCAAAGTCGCGCTCAAGGTCAGCGACACCACGCTCACGCCGCAGGAATTGAAATTGCTGCTCAACGCGCGCGGCGGTTACGTTCGCCTCGAAAAAAAAGGCTGGCGGCGGTTGCAATTCAGTCTCACGCCGGACGACTACGAACAACTCGCCCGGCTCGGCCTCGACGCGCGCGATTTCTCCGCCGAACCGCAACGATTCCACACCCTGCAGCTGGCCGACGATGCCGTGAATAAACTTCTTGCTCCGGAGCGGGTTGAAACCATCCAGCGCCGCGCGAGTGAATTGAAAACGCGCGTCGCGCCGCCGTTGCCCGCGGCCATCCGCGCCGAAATGCGGCCGTATCAAACCGAAGGTTTTCATTTTCTTGCTTACCTCGCATTGAACCGTTTCGGCGGCGTGCTGGCCGACGACATGGGCCTGGGCAAAACCCTCGAAGCGCTGGCCTGGCTGGCCTGGCTGCGGGAAACAACCGTCAATGCTCAATCCCCAACTCCCAACTCGTCACTGGTCGTCTGCCCCAAGTCCGTCATGGACAACTGGCACGCCGAAGCCAAGCGGTTTTATCCCGACTTGCGCGTCCGCTTGTGGCGCGGCGAACCCGACGCGGAGCTTTCCGCTGCGCGCGAAAACTGCGACCTGTTGGTCATCAACTACACGCAACTGCGCTGCCTTTCACCCGCGATTGCAAGTGCGCCCTGGCTGGCAGCAATTTTGGATGAAGCGCAATACATTAAGAATCCGAGTTCCCAAACCGCGCAGGCCGCCCGCGTGTTGAAGGCCGAACATCGCCTGGCGCTGACCGGCACGCCGATTGAAAACCGCCTGCTGGATCTGTGGAGCGTCTTCGCCTTTGCCATGCCCGGCGCGCTGGGCAATCGGACGCATTTTCTCCGCCGCTTTGACAGCAAGGACGATCCCCTTGCCCGCCGCCGCCTCGCCGCGCGCGTGCGGCCGTTTCTGTTGCGCCGCGCCAAGGCGCAGGTGGAAAAGGATTTGCCCGACCGCGTTGAAGAGGATTTGCTGTGTGAAATGGAAGGCGAACAAAAAACCCTTTACCGCGCCGAACTCAAACGTGCGCGCCAACTCATCCTCGGCCTCAAAACCGACAGGCAACTCAACCAGGAGCGCTTTCATGTTCTAACGTCGCTGCTGCGGCTGCGCCAGATTTGCTGTCACCCAGCGCTCGTGGACGCAAACTTACGTGAGGCCGAAAGCGCGAAAGTGTCGGCGCTCGAAGATTTGCTCGAACCGCTCCTCGAAGAAGGCCACAAAGTGCTGGTGTTTTCACAATTCGTGACGATGCTGGATTTGCTGCGCGAAAACGTGAAACAGCGCGGCTGGCCGCATTTTTATCTGGCGGGCGAGACGGAAAATCGCGGCGAACTAGTTCGGGAATTCCAATCCGCCAAAGACGGCGCGGTGTTTTTGATTTCACTGAAGGCTGGCGGATTCGGACTGAACCTGACCGCCGCGTCGTACGTTGTCCTGTTCGACCCGTGGTGGAACCCTGCGGTGGAAAATCAGGCGATTGACCGCACGCACCGCATCGGCCAGACGAGCAAGGTGATGGCCTACCGGCTGCTCATGCGCGAGAGCGTCGAGCAAAAAATCCGTGCGCTGCAGAAGCAAAAGGCCGCGCTCGCCGAAGACGTGCTGGGCGAGGAACGCTTCGCGCAAAGTTTGACACTGGAGGATCTGCAGTTTTTGTTTGCGGAAGGAACGGGCGACTCAAACGAAAGGGTACGGGAGTTTACCGATTGTGACTTACATCTCGGCCAGCGAGTTGGCCGCAGCTCAAGTCAAAACCGCAAACCTGCCGCGGAACCTTGCGGAAATGGCGATTCTACAGGTCTGTGCTCGGATGATCGAGGAGTCTAGCGCCAGTGGCGCCGCCCGAAGAGAGCTAGAAAAGCAAGAAGGCCACCCTTGTCGACGGGATACGCGAAGGCTAGAACGGTCGCAGCAGTTCGAATGCCGCAACCATCCCGTGAAAAAGTCAAATTGGAACACTACCCAACTTCGGGGCATCGAAAGTCGGGTTCTTTTTCTGCCCGCAATCTGAAGGCGAACTCCCTGCAGAAGTCCGACCTGCAGACTTTGCCCGTTACGTGTCTTTGGTAATAGCAGGCCTTGGCGTTCAGGCCGCCAACGGGGCAACGAGGGCAGAGTTGCGGCGCGTCGCTAACATCTCCTTGCGCCGCGTTGAAACCGCCCTTTCGCCGACCCGAAAGCAGTGACCCGAAGGGTGCGCAATTCTTCCGTGTCGAAGGCCCGGAGCTTCGCCGCTTCCGCAAGACCTATGCCGACACCTTGCATGAAGAAGGTGTCGGTCGAGATGGAATGTTTGTGGTTGGCGTGAGCGCAATGGATTATCCCTCCGCCTTCATCACGGGTCCCCGCAAGATGCGGGCTTTTACCGAAAGGCTCGGCCGGTTATTTTCGGCATAACTGCAGACGTTGAGATCACCGTCAAGCCCGCGCCGCGATCACGCCGCCAAGGGCATCTTCGCGTCGTTGCGACAGCGTGACTTTTCTCTCTCGCGGGATCGACCCATGCCATGGTCGGGTAGGCTACCCACGGTTCAGCGAAGTCGCAAACGGCATGCCCAGGGAAACGGGCGATCACCTTGTTCGGCGGCAAGCTACAAAAAGCTAAACGGAAGCTACAAGAGCGTGTTATAAGAAAACTGCGGTTTTGATGTGCAAACCTAGCTTAGCTTAGCTATAGCTAGTATCGGTTCGGAAGTCCTTGAGAAATCGCCCTCGAGGGATTTAAGCGTGATTCGAATCCCTCCCTCTCCGCCACGCAGTCTTGACTGCAGCCAATTCCCGTCGTCTATGTCACTTTGCCCATAGTTTGGCCGATCGGAAGCATAGTCTGGCCAGCGGTGCCGCTAATCCACCGTTCACGCGTCTAGCCGGTGGATGGAGTTCCACGTGGCGGCCAAGATCTCATGCTTGATCTCCGCCAGAAGTTCGCAGGCCATGTTGTGATCCAGGCTCCTCGGCACGGACATTCGCGTAAGCACGCGGTTCACCAAAAGTTCTAGGCCTTGCTCGTGCAACTGGTACGCGATGTTGCGGAACTCCGCGATTCTCTTGGCGTGTGTCTCTCGGATTATTGCAGCACTATACTCTCGAAATCGTTCCTGGATCTCTTTACATTGTTCTGGAAAGTGTTTGTGCAGGGTCGCAAAGTGATACCCGTTCCGGTTCTGGAACGATTTTAGCGAGCGAGGCGGGAACTCCTTCAAGGCCACATCCATTTGCTGAGAGGTTTTAAGCTTATCGAAGCCGAAACGCTGGCGGGCCCAGAGGTTGCGCCAATGGGGCACGCCAGCGACGTCCAGCGAGCCAATCAGAGCCGGGGATAACTTTCCTGTGAGAAGTCTGATCAACGTCATGCCAAACACGCGCGCCAAGCGGAGGTAGACCGGCAGTGTTGGACGCTTGTCGCCCTTTCGCCAGTGGCTGATCGAGCCGACGCTGACGCCCAGGATTCGTGCGAAACCGGTCATGCCTTCCAAATCAGTTCCCACGCGTATCAGTTGTGATGATTGAGCCGTGGTCAGTAGCGACGGATTATGAAAGCCCGCCTCGAGCAGATCCGCGATTTGGTTTGCGACCCAGATTTCCCAGTCCGGTGTTTCCTGGCGGAGAATAGAAGAGCTTTCGGCATCATCTTTCCTCGAATCCGAACCGAGCCAGTGCTTGCAGCGCGTACAGAAGCCCACCCAGGAACACCGGCCGAGTAACGGCTGCGGCAAGCTACAGTGTGGACATGTGAGTCGCAGTGCGCGCCGGTGAAACGGGCAGAACTTGACCACGTCCAATGTCCAGAGCAGAGGTACGTAAACTGGTTTGCCGAGTTCTTCCCAACTGGTCAGGCACATGGGACACCACGCGGCTACGCCCCTCATCAACAGGGGCGTTGGAAGGAGCGACTTCCAGGGGAGCAATGTAAGGTACTGAAGATCATTTCTCGCGGTCATCTTCCCGATCGCCGAGACAAAGTCGGCGGCGACGCCGCCCGTGGCATTGATACAGCAAGTGAACGAACGAGCGCCACCTTTGATTCGAGAGGCGAACATGTTTCGGTGATTTGGGTCGTGCTTCATCACCTCGCGGTGGTGAAGTACGCCCGGAGTGATGGAATGTGCCTGGGCGAGTCTGCAGATATAGCTCGTCAGGCACTCGACCATTGAGGTACCGAACCCTGCGGGGCTGAGATTAAAAAACCGGCTTCGAGGTGGAACGACTGGAGCCGTTATGTCCCACTTTTCATATATGGCGAGACCGTCATCGCACATTCACGCCTCTCTGTTAACTCCAATAGCATCCCGAACTGGTTTGCGGTGGCCAACACGCGTACGTCGCTGCGGAAGTGGCGGACTCATGAACGACGGTGGCGGCGCGGCGGACGCAGTCGTGGCGCCCATCTGCAAGAGCTGTTTCAAGCGGTCTCTCTTCTGGCCCTTTTCGGTGACCTCACTTTCGCCGTCGACCGCCTCCCTTGCCATTCTCTCGGACTGATCCAGCGACCACGCCGTTCTTTCAAGCATCTTCAGGTTCACAGCGTGGGCGCCCTGGTTGAGGGCGAGCGCCAGAGCTCTTGTCAACCAGTCTTTGACTAGCCCAACACAACCGATCGAACGCTCATAACAGTACTCGATATGAGGTAATAAGTCGGACTCTTCGTTGAGTGGCAGATGGCGCTGCAGTGTGAAAACGGCATTACGAAAAGCCGCATAATCTTCGGATCTCTCGGCGTGGTATCGGGGGAAATGGACGTCGATGCTGCGCCGGCTCAACTGCGCACTGAGATTCCGGAAGGGGAGTAACTCGTAGGTCCCTATCAAGACGTGTACCGTGTTGGAAAAACCGGCCAGGGACTTAATCGAATCGAGTTGGTCCTGAAGTTTGCGTCCGCTCTTCATCTTTGCCAGATGCTGTGCCTCGTCGATGAAGAATGCCGCTGGTCGGCGATGGATCAGTGTGCCCTCCAGGGCCATTCGCAGCTCAAGCCCGGGCACACGAGAATCTCTAAGGGCTCTGCCGCAGCCATCTCGGAATGAGTTGCGGATTTCCTGGGTCAGCTTCCGATCGATGAGTGGTTCGTCCAACGCATTGAGGGCCCTTCGGTAGTAGTCTTTCCAACTGAACTGGCTGGAATCAGGCGCTGCCGCTTCGATGCTGACCACCGGGATGATCCCAGGGTCCTGACGAAGGGTTTCCATCATGGATTCGGTGAGGTGCTTTTCGACCCGCCGTCGCAACGTTGTCTTCCCGACGCCAGTCGGGCCGTAAACGAAGATCAGGGACCAACCGGCGGGCTCCCGGATGGCTTGCTTCAAATCCGTATCAGCTGCCTTGAGCAGAGGATGCGCAATCGTGAAGGACTTAAAATACGCGAGTCGCGTCTCGGGTGGCTCGTCCAGTAGTTCTCGTGGGAATGCGTGTTCAGGCACGCTTCAATACTCCTCATAAAGCTCGGGAGGCGATATGAATGCGCCCGCGGCGGCCATCGCTGGTTGGACTGCCTCCGCCACGGGTTGCGGGAGCGAGTCGCAGTCACTCGAAAGCACGACATCTTGCTTGCTGGCAGAGTTGTCTTTAACTGGAAAGATGTTCCTGGCTGCGGCATCCTGAAGGCGCTGAATAAGGAGCGACTCTTCTGCTTCAGCGGAGGCGACGAAGTCGGCGAGCCGTCTGGCCGTCACTTGAAATTCACGGGAATGATCCTGCGATCGTTTACGCAGTTCGGCGGCAGCGATCATCATCTCCCGTTCCGAACGCCCGCGAAACGACGAAAAGTGTTCGGAGTAGCAACTGACCCAATGGTTTCCAACATAGGCGCACGCAGTTCCGGCGTCATAGGGGTCGTATCGGACCGGTACCCTCGTGCCCTCAACGGCTGGGTCGCGGAAGACGGTAGACCAGTAGTGCAGATGGTTGATCTTGACCCCTTTGCCACAATTGACCAGAGCAGTACTCCTGGCAGTCGTCGGCAAAGTCATCATTCGGAACTCATCGTCGTATTGGATCTGACGATGAGGACGATTCCCGGAACGCTGTAACCCAAGCGTGAAACAATCCCGGGGAGTTTGCCCGAGAGCTGGATGCATGGTGGTGTCATAAAATTCGTAGGCCCACTCGCACAGGCGCTTGTAGAGGAACTCTAATGTCCACACAGCGTGGTTCTTCGGATCCACGCTGGTGGTCACCTGGCGCACATTCCTAGTGATCTGCGTATTCCCGGCCAAGCTGTAAATCAACTGGGTGCTGGTTCCAAAGAGGCGCTCGCAGACAGATCCAAAACGTGGTTTGGCCGGGGGCCGGGTCTTCTTTGTGCATTCATAGCGCGCAAGCAGCGTCTCGAAGTAGACGCTCTCAAACTCCTTTCCGCCATCGACAACGAGAATTTGCGGAAGACGCCCATGGCGGCGTACGCACTCTCGCAGGAGCATCATGGAGGAGCGATAAGAGGGCGGGTCGAAGGACAGAAAAAAGGCCAACAAGCGCCGCGAAAATGCGTCCATGAGGATTGTCAACCACGGGCGGCCGAGGTTCCGGCCGGTGCTGGAGCAAACAATCTCGAGGTCGAGCTCGGTGTGATCAGCATGGCAGATGTGAAAAGGCCGGTCGCCGTGGCGCGGCGTGGTGAGATGCAGTTCCAGGTAGGGCGGTTCGAATTGATATGCTGCGCGCCGGCCACGCCGTTTGAGCACCAGGTTTCCTTGTAGACGGCGATTGATTGCGGCAGAGAAGGTTTTGTAACTTGGCGCCGTGATTCCTTGGGATTCACAGGCACGGATGAGTGCGCCATAGACGTGAAATTTCCGTTTTTGCTTTGTGGTCTCGTAGTCGGTTCCGATGATCTCGGACATCAGTGCTCGGGTTTTCTCCGGAAGTTTGCTATTCCGGTTTCCGCAATCGTGGAATCGCGGTAGAAGACCGAGATACCCGTCTCCGTGGAGAGCCTCCGCCTGCCGATATCGTTGGAGCCAGCGGCGGACAGTCCGGGCCGGAATGGGGTCTTCCAGTCGCTGCCGCGCCTCATAAGCTCGGATCAGCTTTAGCCGCCGATTCGCCTCCGCTATTTCTTCCGGACCCATTTGCGGGAGGAGCGCTACGGCAGATGCGCTCGTGGCGGCGTTCGAAACAGGGGAACATATTGCGGCTTGAGACAGGTTCAGAAGGACACGGACTCTGTTCGGTTCTGTCAGCGGAGCGGAGGAGAGATCGACTTCGAGCGGTCCGACAGCGATCATCGCGAAGAGTTCGTCGCGCGTGACAATGCCCTCGGTCTGCTGAAACAGATCATTCAGTCCGATGACTGGCTGGTCGGTCACGAGCGCGCATACGTATTCGCGCGACTCGGGCCGGATTGGCAAGTCGGACCGGAGATAGTCCTCTAGGAACTGCATATTCCGCTGGTACACCCAGTTGATCTCTCGGGAAGAACGGACCCGGTAATAGAAGCCAAATTCTTTCGCGCACGCTTCGCCAGGCGGGCAACGCCACTGGCCGATGTCGGTCCTGCAATAGCGGTTCGGGCTGCGCTCCGCAAGCCGCCAGAGGTCTTCTTCGGTCTTCCATTCCTCCCAACCGACGGTGGTCTTGCGTATGACGAAGAAGTCAGGTGTATGGAGAACACCCACAGGCTTTCCACCAGGAGCTTCGTAGTTCAACTTGATCTGGATGGGCTGATCGTAGAACTCGAGGACCTCCGCATCGTGCTCCATCTCGTATATGCCGGCGAGTTCCACGCGATGACTCTCGAATTGAATGGTGATGCCCATCTTCCGGCTGGGATAGCGTCCGCTGACGTTCGACCGGCCGCCACCCACCCGCCGGGCCGGATCGGATCTGCGGATTTGATTAATCAGTGCTCGAGCGTGCGGCAGAATGCCGATCTCCTTGCACCACCTCTCCAAAGCCTCTGGGCTCAGCATCAGCAGCCTCCTCAAAGACCGTGAGCTCACGGCGGTGCGGCGGTATCCCGTGACGGCACCGGACAGGCTCACCAGACCTTCGCGACGCTATGTCTTCTCGTTCTTAAGCGCACTCACGTATCGCAGACCAGCTTCGTTGATCAACTCCTGCAACAAGCGGCCATTTTCAACAGCCTTGCGAACTTCGGGGACCAGTTTTTGGGGGACGTAGATAGAAAAGCGGCGCGAGCCCCGTCGCACGTACAGTGCATAGCTGCTGTGGCCCTTGCCTGCGGCACACGCCGAGCAATTCTTGCGAATACAGCGCCCTTTCCTTAACGAGATGGAACCCGTCGCTACCGGCCAGATCCCGCTGATAGCTTGCGAGAACCAGCGTCGGACATCTGCAGGAGTCTCATCGTTCGTCATGATGTATATGTGTCACAATGCATGTATACAAAGCAGAAGTCAAGACATTTTGTTCTGGTCCGAGTTGGCTTTGGAGATCCTTGAACAAATTTGTCCGGCCAGACAATGCTTCCACATGCACATTGTGGCCAAACTATCCTGTCAGGCCAACTCCTCAGTCGGGTGCCGACCGACGGAGAATCAACGGATTGTCAGGGGAGGAGCAGCGGCCAAGGTATGGTTCCAGTGGCGGCTAAACTATGGTTCAAGGCACAGTCTACTACTACGCACGCCCAGAAATTGGCGAGTTGTGCCCGTTTTTCGCGATAATTCCCAAACAAACCGGACTGGAGAGAAAGGACTGCTCGGCAGTGAGCCGGTCAATGTAGCAATGTAGCGGCTTTTCTCTGGAAGGCGCATCGGCAGTCCGGTTTCGAAGATTTGCCCCAGGCGAATGCAATGCGATCACAAACCGATGATGTGGCGAAACCGACTTGACTTCTGCCGCCCTAGAAACCACGCGCTCGGCCGTCCCATATAAGCCCTTTGCCGACAACATGAGCAGTACCCAGTTCAAAAATAGAACTTGAGGGCAAACTCAAGATTCCTGGGGTCCTGACTGCCGGTGATATAGCCGAAATTCGTGGACGTTGGGCTATAACTCGTATTCGGCGCGGCCAGGTTGGGATGGTTGATGGCGTTCAGGAAGTCAGCGCGGAACTGCAGGCGCTTCGTTTCGGTGAATTGGAAGTTCTTTTGCAGACTTAAATCCACATCGACATAATGCGGACCAATCACCGGACCTTGCGCTGGACACGTGCCAAATGTGCCTGGTGCCTCCGGAGAAAATGAACTATCGTTTGCGAACCATTCATATTGACCGTCTATCACCTGATGGACATAGTGAACCGGACCATTGCAGTTCGGACGCGCGGAACCCGGACCAGGGCCATCGTCAGGACTGAAGGTTCCGGATACATCGGTGCCGTAGAGGGCCAGAGGAAAGCCCGCGTGGTAGGAGAAGATCGGGCCCAGCGACCAGTTGCCGACGACAGCGTTTACTGCCCCGGGCAGACTCTGGGCAAACGGCTTCCCTCGCCCCACCGGCAATTCGTACAAGGCATAGGCGCTCAGAACCTGCTTGGAATCGTAGTAGCAGCGCGCCCAGTTCGACCGCCAATCGTACAGGTTCTGCTGGTACGCGGAAGAACTTGAGGTCTCGGAATTAGGACTATAAGTTCCGTAGTACCCGCTGCTGTTGGTCATGCACTTGCCAAAAGTGTAAGCGATCTGTCCCTCCAGTCCCCAGCTCGAGCGCTTTTGCAGCACCGCCTGCAAGGCGTCGTAGCGCATGGTGCCGACGGAGGCCGTGTCGTAAACATCGGCAAGGGAGTTCGGGCCGTAGCCTCCTCCGGTTACATCTCCCGCACTATTCGTAATTTGGGGGCCATTGTAGCCACCAATGTAAGGCGTACTAGCTCCGTCGAGCTGGTTTTGACCAAGATCCAGGGGAACGACCAAGTGTGTCGCTTTCTGTCCAACATACCCTACTTGCATGGTCAGATTCTTAGCCAATTCATGCTGGATCGTAAAATTCCACTGTTGCGCGATCGCCGGTTGCACCACCGGGTTCCACGCGAACATCGTAGCCCCAAAAACCGATTCCGGAGCGGGACTTGCGCCACCCGTGGCTCCAGCTTCCGTGGTATAAGGCGTGCTCTCGGATGTGGTGATATTTGTCCCCTCAATTGCGGTGGGAGTGTACGGAGGATTCCGGGGTAGGCGCAGATTGGTCCCCGTGCCTTCCAGATAAGAAGAGACACCGTAGGCGCCCCGAATCACGGTTTTCCGGGCAAGAAATCCGGGAGCCCACGAAAATCCGATCCGCGGTTGGAAGTTTCCCCATCCTTCATACGCGCTGCTATAGAGTCCTCTGCTGTATCCATTCGTACCCACGACTCCGGTGGGAACAACAGAGTTCCCGGGAAACTCGACCAAGCCGGTTGTGATATTCACATTTACCTGACGATTGTTAGTTTCAATCCACGGAGTACGAGCCTCATAGCGCAGGCCGAGGTTCAAGGTCAGCGCGTCCGTTACGCGCAAATCGTCCTGTACAAATCCCGCCAGCAGCCAGTCTCGCTGATGGAAACCGCCGCCCAGCGCACCGCGGCCAACGGAGTTCGGCAGTCCCAGAGCAAAGCTCGCTCCCGGGTCTCCACCAACCAAACCGTCCCCTGCTTCGGAGGTGTAATTGTTGTTGAAGCCGATGATGCCGAGCACTCCGTAGTTACCGGGATAGGTGATATTCAAGCGGTAGCGGTTCATCTGGTAGCCGAACTTGACGTTGTGATGCCCGTGGCTCCATAGAACGCTGTCGCTGATCTGCCAGACGGTAGAAGCAAACTTCTGAATGATCGCGCCATTGCCCAAGGATGCGTACTCGCCCGAAGCTCCGGCCTCGGCGCTGGATGCGCTCGTAAAGGTGATCTGCGGCAGGCCATTGATCCCGCTGATATCGGAGCCGGCGATGCCGGCTGCGCTTGCCAAGGCGGCGACTGAGGGGTCGAAGCTGACATTGGGTCCGTAGGGCAAAACGTAGTTCACTCCGACGCGGAATTCGTTGAGCAAAGAGGGAGTGAACGTGTGCGTCTCATCGAAAGCGGTGTTGTCGATATGCGCTTCCGAACTCTCGTTCCCCCCGAGCAAGAAGGAAGACGTTTGAGGATCGATTTCCTTGCCCCGCGAGTAGCGTGCGAAAAGGCGGTCTTTCTCGGAAACATTGTAGTCAACTTTGAAGTCTTCCTGATCGTCGTTGAACTGGCTCCCGTTCAAAACCACAGCATTTTGGGTTGGGCTGTCGTTGACCGGTTGCGGATAGAGGGGGGATGCCATGAGCACCTTGAACGCGTTGTCCAAGCGATTGGTGGGAATGATGTTGCCGGCAAAGGGTACGGGGTTTGCGGAAAGGACACAGGGTGTGCCGCTGACTCCCGTACCTGCGACACACGGATCGTAGATCTGAGCGGAGAGCGCGCTGAAATCTCCTCCGCGTTCCGCATTAGTCAGCACGGTAATAAAGCCTGCTGCCGGGGGATGATCGAACCGGGAGCCTTGATAGTCAGCGAAGAAAAACAGTTTGTTCTTTACGATCGGACCGCCAACCGTGCCGCCGAACATGTTCCAACGCATCTTTGCCTTCGGGAGAACTGGAGTTGTCAACTCGTCCGCCCATGAATTCGCATTGAAGATGTCGTTGCGGATGAATTCAAAAACATCGCCATGATAGGCGTTCGTGCCCGATTTTATCGTGGCGCTGACGACACCTCCCTGAAAGTTGCCAAATTCCGCGGAAGCGTTCTGGGTAATGACATTGAACTCCTCAATGGCGTCGGGCGACGGGGTGAAACCGATGGCGTTTTCCGAAGCCTGATTGTCGTCCACACCGTCGAGCAGAAAGTCGTTCGACTGTTCGCGATTGCCGTTGATATACGGACGCCCGCCACCGTTACCCGCGATCTGCTGCGCGGTTTGAGATCCGGTGTTCATCGTTTGCGGGTCGATGGTAAGCGCGCCTGGAGTGAGCAAGGTCAATTGCACGAAGTTTCGCGAGGCCAACGGCAGATTGTCGTTTGTCTTGGAATTGATCAGCGTCCCTAGTTGCGTGCTATCCGTCTGCAGTGCCGGCGCCTGGTCGACAACTTCTACCATCTGGTTCACGCCCTTCACCTTGAGTTGGAAGGCGAAGCGGGCGATCTGGTTCAGCACAAGTGTGATTGCAGACTGTTCGGCCGTTCGAAATCCTTTCGCCTCCACCTTGATTTCATAGTTGCCGACCGGCAAGCGCTGCAGATTGAAGACGCCGACGTCGTTGGTACGAGTCGGGTAGGCTGTGCCGCGATCCACATCGCGAGCCAGCACCGATGCGCCCACCACGGGCGCTCCGGAAGGATCGGTCACGCTTCCGGTGATGGTGGCCGTAACTTCCTGTCCCCGGGCCGGGCTCACAGTGAGGAATGTCGCGAACATGCTTACGAACAGCACGATTATCAAGGACGCTTTTGACTGTGTCATTTCGTCTCCTTTTCAATCCATCGCCTGCCTGATCCCATATCAATCTTCCAACCACCCAGTGCTTAGCACCGACTACTCCTTCATAATTCCGTACTGAAAACGAGGGGGCAGCTTCGCTCCAAATTGTTCGGCCATCGCCAGCGTCAGTGCCTGTGGCACAATGACGGAAGTGATTCCTTCCCATGGTTCGGCTACCGCTCCGATCGTTACCGGCAAGAATCTGTCGGAGGCCTGCCGCTCTTTGGTTCCGACCAGAATCACTCTGCCGCCGCGCGCGTGGCAGTCACTCGCGAGATCGATTCCCAACTCGGCCGTCCGTCCCAGCGCCGAAATGATGGCGACATGCGACTGATCGACGTCAAGGATCGGTCCGTGCCGGAACCCGCCTCCTGAATGAGCAGCGGCACGATGGCCGGTCATCTCGCGAATACACAACGAACCCATGATGGCGCCCCCGTACGCTGGACCACGCCCAATGACCTCGATGTTCTTCGCTCCGCGACAAAATCTTTCCAGTTCTCCGCGTAGACCGAATACCCTATCGAGAGTAGCGGCGTAAGTTACACCAGCCCGCTCGCCTTCTTCCCGCCATGCTCGTCCCAACATGTGGGAAGCAAGCACGATGCACGCAGCCGTAGCATTGGTATATGTCTTGGTCGCATTGCCATATTCCGGCCCCGCCAAGATCGGAAGTCTGATCTGGGTTGACGACCAGCATGTGCTTTTTTCGTTGTTGCAAAGCAGGGCGATCGGTTTGTTGGCACTTTTCTGGCAGAGTTGTACAAGTTCCGCGCTCTCGCCGGAAGTGGTCAATAGGAAGGAAACGGCGGCCTCGCTCCATACCGGCTGCGAGTAGTGTAGCCACTCACTCGCTTCTACGGCGAATGATGACCGCCCGCATGATTGCAGGAAAGAGGAAGCCGTAATAGAGGAGCAATAGGAGGCTCCCATTCCGACAAACACCACGGGGCCTGGAGAAAGCGATAGCTGCCGCATTTGGTCCAGCGCTTCCTTAATCGATCGGTCCTCGTCGTAAGCCTGCAACAAACGAGCCAGACGCTCCGGCTGTTCTCGACATTCCATTTCATAAATGGATGTCATGCTCCGGGTCAGCATCTCTTTCGGCGGCTCGACCCCCGCGATCCAGCGCGACTCTTGGCTCCCCTGGTTCTCCATAATTGCCCCGGTGACTTTCGCGGCCAAAGCGACCAAGTCGGATGTTTGTAATGATTCGTTATGAACTATACAGTATTATGTTGTTGAGGTAAATATGTGGCCGATATCGGTGTCCCCGCTCCGCCTCACGTCCATCGCGGATTCATATTGCGCATTTCGTCGATCGCCGCACTGGGAGGAGTGCTTTACGGCTACGACATGGGCATCATCGCTGCCGCGGCGATCTTCGTGAAACGGACATTCGTACTCTCCACGTGGATGGAGGAATGGGTCGTCAGCACCGTGTTGGTCGGGGCCATGATTGGAGCGATCGGGGGAGGATCGGTCGCCGATCGCATCGGCCGGCGCGCTACGCTGGTATGGGCGGGAGGCATTTTCATTGTCGGCTCACTGCTGGCGCCTCTGTCTGCCAACGTTTTCGTTCTGATCGCGGCGCGCGCCATCATCGGAATCGGAATCGGTTTCACCTCGGTAACCGTGCCGGTGTATGTTTCCGAGCTTGCCCCACCCCAGTCGCGCGGCATGCTCATCGGGCTTTATCAGTTTGCGTTGACCGCCGGGATTGTGCTCGCGAATCTCGCCGGATACTGGCTGGCCGTGCAACAGGCGTGGAGACTGATGTTTGGCATCGCCCTAGTGCCGACAATCTTTTTCCTGGCTGTAATTCTTACTGTTCCCGAAAGTCCGCGCTGGTTGTTCGGGCACGGCCGATTGCAGGAGGCTGAGGCTGTTCTGCGTAGCTACACGGACGCCGTGGGAGCGCAACGATTTCTCGACGATATCGAAGAAGGGCTTAAGACGCCTATGGAGCAGAACTGGAGCGCCCTCTGGAGTCCGGCGGTGCGGGGGGCGCTTTTCATCGCAGTTGGCCTTACCGTGCTGCAGCAGGTTACCGGGATCAATACCATCATTTACTACGGCCCACAAATTTTTGAGCTCGCGGGAAGCGCGTCGCACGCCAATGCGATCTTCGCGACGTTGATCGTCTCCAGCGTGAACGTAGTTGCGACAGTCGTGGGCATCGTGCTCGTTGACCGGATTGGACGCAAACCACTTCTCTACGTAGGCGTGAGCGGGATGACAGTCGCGCTCTTCGCGCTTTCTTTCGCGTTTGGCCATCAGGGAATGCTGGGGTCGTCGCTGGGGTCGGTGGCGATTACTTGCCTTGTGGTCTATATCGCATGTTTCGCATTCAGCCTGGGAGCAATCGCCTGGATCCTGGTTGCTGAAGTTTTTCCGTTACGAGTCCGCGGGCGCGGTGTCGCGGCGGGAACGTTGTTCTCAGGCATCGCAAACTTTGCCGTGTCCCTGACATTCTTATCCCTGATTAATATCCTCGGCAGCGCTGGCACGTTTGCGATCTATGGAACGCTCAGTATCGTTACCCTCGTCTTCGTGCGATTGGTCGTGCCCGAGACGCGGGGACGCGACTTGGAGAGCATCAGCCTACCCAGGAAAAGCTGAAGCAGATTTTCTGGCGCGTTTCTCAGACCGACTGGTGATCTGCTGTGCACAGCGCTAATCGAATCGCCCCCACCAATTGCGCGTCCTGCCCTAGGCTGCTGACCATCAGTTTTGGCTGTACGGGTTCGTTGTAGTTCTCGAGACACCGCTGCGTCGCGTTCCGTAAAGGAGTGCTCATCCCTACTCCGCCGCCCAATATGAAAAGCCCGCAGTTTATGACCAAAGATATGTTGTACACCGCATAAGCCAGTATTTTGGCCGAGCGATTCAGGACGCCCTTGGCGACCAAATCTCCGGTACTGGCATGTTCAAAGATTTCCGTTGCAGTAAGGTTGCGGGTCACCCCAACGCCGGTTCCATTACAAGAGCGCAGCCATTGCTTTCGAATGCCCTCGCCGCCGATTACACTCTCAAGCGATCCTGGTGCGCCACGCCTGGCAGCCGTTTCCGGGGCGCCCGGAACATGCATGTAACCAACCTCTCCCGCAGTCCAATCCGTGCCATGAATCAACCTCCCATTGGCAAATACACCCGCGGCAATCCCCGTTCCAATGGCAAGAAACACAAAATTACCGACGCCTTGCGCGGCCCCCTTCCAGTTCTCTCCGATCGCTGCCATTCTTACATCGTTCTCCACCGCCGCGGGGATGCGCAAGGCGGACTCCAGCAACCTACGAAGCGGGACGTCTTTCCAGCCCTTTAGATAGGACGTCGTGACCACAACACCCGCATCTCCGTCCGTAATACCGGGTGCGCCCGCAGCGACGGCCAGCAGCGAACGGCGAGACACAGAGGCGTGCTCCAGCAGATTCTTGACACCCTTGCGGATTTGTTCAATAACCATGTCGGGAGAAGATGTTTTCTTGGTGGAAGCGGACCATTTGCCCAACACTGTCCCGTTCATGTCGGCCAATGCAATTCGTAAATTGCTTCCGCCTATGTCCACGCCAAGCACATGCCCGTAGCCCGCATTAATGCGAAGGGCAGTATTTCGTCGACCGGCTTTGGACTTGCCGTTGGACGTCCTCTCGATCAAGCCTTTCTTTTCCAGGAAGGAAACAGCTGCTGAGAGCCGGGAGGAGGATAGCCCCGCGCGTCGCTCCAATATGTCGCGGGAGTCGAAATCATGCTCCCGCAGCTGCCGCAGCACTTCGCAAGCGTCCATTCGCTTCAGCAAATGCCGCTGCTGCGCTGCTCGGGGAAAAGAGATGGCTATAGGCGTTTTGGACATGTCGAGGACAGATTGCGCACAAGACTAAGTTATCTTTCTTTATGAAGTCAGTCAAACGAGAATTCCTAGTGTGCGGGAAAGACGATTTGGAGTGTGCTTAAGAACTTGTCGAATCGGATGGCTGCAGCAAGCCGAGAACGGCGGGCTCGAGCGCCGAATGAATCGCGCCCCACAACACGGCTGAATGACCCAGCGCGCCCAATCCCACACGCACGATCGCGAATTCACTCCCCTTCAGGAGGACTTCCACCTCTTGCAATAGACGCGGATGGTTGCCCACCTCTCCTCCGAGCAGGATCACGCTGGGATTGAGAACGAGGGCCAAGTCCAGCACAATGTCAGCCAAAAGGGTGGCTCGCTGCTTAAGAAGTCGTTTGGCCTCGGCATTTCCTGCGGCAGCCAGATCGAAAACGTCGGCCGCGCAGTTCACCTTGGGATGTCTGCGGGATCCCCGGCGATGGGCCTGCCAGCTTTTCAGAATTCCTGGAGCGCCCAATAGCTTTTCAAGCTTTCCATACTTGTGGATGGTGGGATGCTCCCTTGAAATGTTAGGTACGCGGAGATATCCAATCTCTCCCGCGGTCCACTGGGACCCTCGATAAATGCTGCCGTTCACGAAAATGCCGGCACCGACACCCTGGCCGATGGTAATGAACACAAAATTCTTTTCTCCTTGCGCCGCTCCCCGATAATATTCGCCCTGGGCCGCAAGGTTGGTATCGTTTTCTATCGTCACATTGCATTTAAACTCCCTGGCGAGCATGGCTCCGAGAGGTACATTGCTCCAATCCCTTAGAGCACTCAGTGCCATCACGACGCCCTCTTGCACATTGACGATGGCGGGCACTCCCACGACAAGTTCCAATAGTTGCTCCTCCGGTTGGCTCAGTTTGCGCAGCAACTCGCGCACTCCCGCGCCGATCCGCTTGCAGACTAAAGGAGGAGACGACGACGGCCTCTCCAGTGAAACTCCCGCTTTTCCGATTTCCCGTCCGTCCAAGTCGGCAAGAAGGAAGCGAAGGGAGTCAGCCCGGATTTCAACCCCCGCCACACAACCTCGCTCCGCCCTGAAACGCAGTATGTCAGGCGGCCTGCCGCCGGTCGAATCTCCCTCGCCAATGGGCTCGACCAGGCCCGCGAGCGCAAGGTGGGCTACCACATTTGTCACCGACGGAGCGCTCAATCCGGAAGCTCGAACCAGATCAGCCTTGGAGCACGGCCCCGCCTCGCGAAGAAGTCGCAACAGGATTTGCGCGTTGGTTTGGCGGAGAAGCGGGGGCCTTCCGATCCGTACGGGCTCTTTCGTCACTGTGAAATCACCGGCGACCTTTTGATACATGATCGGGATGTGATGTCCATCATGTTAAGGCATTCTCCGATTCAGGCGAAAGTCGAGGTTTTCTGCAACCTCGCTACTTAACATCCGGGGGGAAACCCGATGCGCTAAACAAGCCCTCCATACATTGTAATGCTTAATAATTATCTTTGACGTACAATGTGCACGGATCGCCGCGTGACGCCTGCCCAGCGCGTTTGCACGGACGACTCGTGAACCGGAGATGGAGGGCTGATGTTCCTTTCAAGACTGGTTTCAGATTTCCGCTTTCGCCGTTGCTTATGGGGCGTGGCGCTCCTCGCGCTCATTTTTACCGGCGTGAGCATGGCCCAGAACTCCAAGCCTAAATTTAAGGTCATTGCTTTGGCAGAGGCCGGCGGGATCCATCGGCCTTTTGTCGATGCCGCTAAAGTGTGGCTGCAAAGATTAGCAGTTGAAAATAACTTTTCGGTCGACTATATCGAGAATACTGACCAGGTTGACGACGCATTCCTCGCGCACTACCAGGTATTCGTCCAACTGAACTATCCTCCCTATGGCTGGACACCGACAGCAGTAACCGCATTCACGAGATACATCACAGAAGGCCGCGGCGGATGGATTGGATTCCATCACGCTACGTTGCTTGGAGAATTTGACGGATATGGGATATGGCCCTGGTTTTCCGAGTTCATGGGCGGAATCAGATTCACCGACTACATTCCGAAGTTCGCCAACGCGACCGTCGTCGTGGAAGATCCTTCGCATCCCGTGATGAAGAATGTGGTGGCGTCTTTTGTCGTGGATCAGGAGGAGTGGTACACGTATGACAAATCCCCACGTCCGAGGGTTCATGTCTTGGCGCGAGTCGATGAAGCCACTTATTCGCCAGACACTCGCACTAAGATGGGAGATCATCCTGTGATCTGGACAAACGAGCACTACCGGGCTCGAAATGTTTATATTTTCATGGGCCACCATCCCGAACTGTTCCGGAATCCCGCTTTTACAAAAATTTTCAGAAATTCCATCTTCTGGGCAGCCCAGCGATGAAGAGTTACTCAGTTCTTCTACTCTTGTTTTTGGTAGTTCTGCACAGTGCTATCTCTCGCGGTGCTCAACCACCCCGGTTCAAGGTGCTCGCATTTTATTCTACGAGCGTGGAACCCGACCACGTGCAGTTTGCAGAGGCCGCGCTGAAATTCTTTGCCGCACGCGCAACCAGCGACAACTTTATATTTGACGCAACCACCGATTGGGGGCGCATGAATGATGCGTATTTAAGGGCGTACCAAGTGGTTGTTTGGCTTAACGACTCCCCCACGAATGGAGAACAAAGGCGCAGCTTTCAGCGCTACATGGAAAATGGAGGCGCATGGTTGGGTTTCCATGTCTCCGGATATAACGATAAGGATACGAACTGGCCTTGGTTCGTCGATTTTTTGGGGGGCGCAGTATTCCATATCAACAGCTGGCCGCCATTACCAGCGAAGCTCGTCATCGATGACCGAACTCATCCAGTCGCCGGGGGAATCCCTGACGCCTACGAATCGCCCGCTAACGAGTGGTATGTTTGGAAACCGAGTCCCCGCCTCAATAAAGATGTGCGAGTCCTGGTTACATTCGACCCTTCAAATTATCCCCTGGGATTGAAGGACGTACTCAGCGGTGGCGACCTGCCGGTCGTGTGGACAAATACGAAATACAAAATGATTTATATGAATATGGGACACGGAGACAAGATCTTCACGAGTCCCATTCAGAATAAGCTCATAGAAAATGCGGTGAACTGGCTCGGTATGGGAGCCGATGCAACCTTTCCGCCACCGAGCGGAACGGAAATCAGTCCTCGCGGCATCGCGTTAAATCCTGGAACCCACAGAGTCTATGCGGTGAATACGGCCTCGGACACGGTGACCGTGGTAGGTAACGCCAGCCACTCTCCTGCCGAGATTAAGGTGGGAGTAGAACCCGAAGCCATTGCAGTGAATCCGATCACGAACCGCGTCTACGTGGCAAACTCGGGCAGCGGCAATGTAAGCGTGATCGACGGAGCAACGGACCGGGTCGTTGCAACCGTAAACGTAGGAAATCTTCCCTACGTGATTGCAGTGAACCCGGTCACCAACAAGGTATATATCTCAAAAACGTTCAGCAATAGTATGACAGTCATTGACGGAGCAACCAATGTGGCGAGCATTCTGAAGATCGGAGTGCACGCAGATGCGATTGCCGTGAATCCGGAAGCAAACCGACTTTACCTAATAAGCTATGAGAGTAACAACGTGACCGTAATCGACGGCACGAAGTACAGCACAACAACGGTGGCCGCCGGCAACCATCTTTGGGGAATTGCGCTGAATTCCATAAGCAACAAAGTCTATCTGAGCAATGCGGGCAGCTCGAATGTCACGGTGCTTGATGGGAAAACGAATGCTACGACTCTGGTGAATACCGGGGACATCCCTTGCGCGCTGGCTGTGGATCCCTCGACCGGCCGAGTCTATGCCCTGAACTACGGAAGCGATAGCGTGACGGTGATTGACGGCGTCACAAATTCAATCGTTACCACTGTAAAAGTGGGAGCGCGCCCTCAAGCGATCGCGGTTGACGCAAGCAATCACAGGGTATACGTCGCGAATACGCACGATAACACCGTCTCTGTCATCGATGGTGAGAGCAACTCAGTGGCGACGACGATAAAAACCGGTAACGGGCCCTACGCGATTGCCGTGGATAGTGCAACCCACACGGCCTTCGTCACAAACATGGCTGGAACAGGCCTGACGGTGATCGATGGACAAACGCTCTCGACGAGTCCGTCTCACTAAGAGATTTGCAGGAGAGATGACATGTGGAAACTCTTCGCGTTTGCGACGCTTGCGCTGACCACGTGGGCGCAGGAAGCACACCCGAGTCTGGCGCTGGGTTCACCTGCGCCAGACTTTGAACTTCCGGGCGTTGACGGAGCGACTCATAAGCTCGCCGACTACTCCGCAAGTCAAGTCCTCGTAGTGGTGTTCACCTGTAACCATTGTCCTATCGCGCAAATGTATGAACAGCGTATCGCACAACTTGCGGCGGACTACAAGGACCGCAGTGTTGCTGTGGTTGCGATTCAACCGAATGACCCAAAGGCCATCACCATCGACGAACTGGATTCTTCCGACATCAGCGACAGCCTCGAAGAAATGAAGGTCCGGGCCCAGTACAAGCATCTGACATACCCTTACCTTTACGATGGGGAAACACAGTCGGTCACGAACGCCTACGGTCCGCAGGCCACACCGCACGTATTTGTTTTCGACCGTGAGCGCCGCCTCCGTTATGAAGGACGTATGGACAATAGCTACCGCGCCGAACTGGTGAAGACTCACGAAGCGCGCGATGCCATCGATGCTCTCCTGGCGCATCGAGAAGTGGCAGTAACCCATACCGGCGTTTTCGGTTGTTCGACGAAGTGGAAAGAAAAACAGGCCGCACGTCTGGAGACGCTCCGGAAAATCGAATCACGACCAGTCCAACTGGAGATGGCATCGGCTGCGGACTTAAAGACTTTGCGAACAAATCCGACGCACAAAACACTGTTGGTCAGTTTTTGGGCCACTTGGTGCGGCTCATGCATTCACGAATTCCCAGATTTCGAGGACACTTTCCGAATGTATGGCGTGCGCGACGTCGAGTTAGTCACAGTAGCGGCCAACATGCCGGACGAGAAGAACACCGTATTGCGTGTGCTCGAGAAAATGCACGCAACAAGCCGCAATCTGCTGTTTGCTTCAGACGATACCGCGGGACTGCAGGCCGCCTTTGACCCGAAGTGGGAGTCGGCGGTGCCCTATACCGTCCTGATTGCTCCGGATGGCAGGGTGTTATATCAGAAACAAGGATCAGTCGATATGTTGGAATTGAGAAGAGTCATCCTGGCAAGCTTACCCTCGGACTACGAAGGATTTAACAAGTACTGGTCTGTGCCGTAGTGTCCGTTGGTTGCATAATCGCCTGGTGTATCGAAGCGTCATGATTTGAAGATGGTCTTATCTTCGAGACGACACTGTTTGTCTCCTGCGACGCCCAAGCCGCAATGTAACGACTACAAACGGAAATTTTATGAAAAACAACATTCGATTGAACTTTGCATTGAGTTTGGCAAAGTTGACACTTATGCTGCTGGCAGCGACCGCGGCTTGGGCTGGAGACGCGATACCGAAAGCTGCGTGGCGACGTCCCCTTGGCCTTCCGCTTGTGAAACCGGGGGTTACTCGAGTCCCCGGCAATATCGACGACGGGTTTTGGCAAGGCGCGCCAGTGGGTGGCTTTGGTTCTGGAACGTTCTCGCGCACTTACCGGGGGGACTTCGCCCGCTGGCATATAAAAGCGGGAGTTCACAAATACGCGCCCGTTTATGCCAATCAATTTGCTATGTTTCAGCAGACTGAAGGCGAGGCTCAAGGCACGGCACGAGTCCTCATGACGGATCATCCAACCGACGGGACGCTGGCAAGCTGGCAATGGGATTATCCGGTGGGCGCGGGGGAATATGCGGCTCTCTATCCGAAGTCGTGGTACGACTACAAATGGGATAAATTTCCTGCCCACGTCGTGCTCGAACAGTTTTCTCCAGTATTGCCAAACGACTATCGAGAATCAAGCTATCCGGTTGCCGTTTATCGCTGGCATACGGAAAATCCTACTCAGCACGCGGTCACGGTTTCCGTCCTCCTCTCATGGACGAACATGGTCGGCTGGTTTCGTACATTTACCCGTGATTTTCAAGGTGCGCCCAGTCAGGGGAATCACAATCAATTCGTAAGCGAGAACGTCGACGCCGGAAAGATGAAAGGAGTGGTGTTCGGCCGCAACCGCGCGTGCGCCGCTCCGCGGGAAGCTGATGGTCAATTCGCAATCGCCGCCCTGGAGTCGCCCGGTGTTGAAGTGAGTCACCAGACTACATTCCCCTCCGAAGGAGATGGAAAAGTTATTTGGACGCAGTTTGCCAAAGATGGCCGATTGTCAAACAGCGATCTCTCCTGGGTGAGCGATAGCGAGAAGTTGGCGGGTGCGGTGGCCGTGCGCTTCACTCTTCAACCCGGAGAGAAGAAAGTCATTCCCATGGTCATTGCATGGGACTTCCCGGTCGTGGAATTTGGCGAGGGTCGCCAGTGGAATCGCCGCTACACGGATTTCTATGGAACCAGCGGGAACAACGCCTGGGCTATCGCACGCGACGGATTGCGTAACGCCTCCGCCTGGAGCGACGCCATCGACGCATGGCAAGCTCCATATGTAAATGATGAAAGCAAGCCTCTATGGTATCGAGGCATGCTCTTCAATGAACTTTACACGCTGACGGATGGAGGATCGTTCTGGGGCCGTCCAGTCGGCGGTGATAGCAAAGCTCCCCCTTCCTTTGCATTACTGGAATGCTTCGATTATGCGTATTACGGAACTTTGGATGTGCGGTTCTATGCTTCGATGCCGCTGCTGAAGTTCTGGCCCGACATCGACAAGCAGGTGCTGCGCGAATTTGCCGACACTGTCCCGAAGGAATGGCCAGAAAAGGGACAGTGGGTCTGGAAGTCGCAACTGACGGGCGAACCCAGCTTGCACATGCGGAAAAAGAAAGGCGCGGTGCCGCACGATCTCGGCGTCCCCGAGGGAGATCCTTTCATTGCCGTAAATGAGCCCGGCTGGCAGGATACAAATGATTGGAAAGATTTGAATTCGAAATTCGTTTTGATGGTGTATCGCGACTACGTCCTGACGGGCAGCAAAGACACGGCCTTCCTTCGCCAGATGTGGCCGGCCGTGCGCGAGGCCATGGTTTATCTGCGGCAATTTGATCATGGCGGTGGCATTCCTGAAAATGGCGGTTACCCCGATCAAACCTACGATTCCTGGGTGGTACGAGGAGTGAGCGCATACTGCGGCGGCTTGTGGCTGTCGGCATTGCGCGCCACCGGGGAGATGGCACGCACGCTGGGCGAGAACGACGCGGCCGCGGAGTACCACGAACTATTTCTCAAAGCTCAAAACACATACGTCGGCAAGCTTTGGAATGGCGAATATTTCCGCTATGACACGGATAGCGAATATCGCGACAGCGTCCAAGCCGATCAGTTGGCCGGGCAGTGGTATGCCAATATGACGGGCCTGGGGGACTTGGTGCCTCACGAAATGCAGTTGGCAGCGTCCAGAAAAATATTCGACTTCAATGTCATGAAATTTGGCGGCGGGGAAATGGGGGCGGCCAACGGCATGGCCGCGGATGGTTCAATTATTCGCGATAACGAGCAAGCGCCGGAAGTGTGGGTAGGAACCAGCTTTGGATTCGCCGCGCTCCTGCTCAGCGAAGGCATGCGGGACGAGGCTTACCGCACAGCTTGGGGTTTGTACCATGTGATCTACGAGAGCAAAGGATATTGGTTCCGCACTCCGGAAGCGTGGGACGTGAACGGAAATTTTCGGGCGTCGATGTACATGCGTCCGGCCGCGGTGTGGGCGATGGAGATGATCAGGCAACCTCGCGTTGAAACTCCGCCGGTCGCGCAACCCATTCGGTAAACGACTCATGATGCAAATAAGTAAAGGTCGGCCGAGAAGGATTTCTAGCGGTTGGTGAGCGACTCGACAAGAGTCAGACGGATGGAATCTCATGTTTCCCAACCAGGTGGCCGGAGTCGTGTTGCGAAGCATGGGCAGGAATCTCTGAAAATCGCCACCGTTCGCCTTTTGGCGAGCACTTCCTGCGGAAATATTTTCTCGCTCTCGGACTGCGGGGCACGCACGCAGTCACGTGCGAACCAAATTGGCGGCTTGAGAGGCGTCGTACAGACCACTTTCAGCGACAGAATCGCCAACCCTTCGCCTTTCGATCGGACCGGAAACCGCACTGGTTTGCCACAGTGCCCAAATACCACCCGGACTTCCGTCTTTGCATAAAAGGTTGATTCCTTGTAACTTACGCAAACGTCGGCTCTTGCCCGATTCAGACCTGCACCGAGGGTTAGAACTACGGAGCAAGGATCAGTATTGCTGGCGACCCTTTTTCTCCCGCGCTCCTCGCTCCCTCATCCGGACGCTGGGGAAAGGGCTCCGGCGAATATGGGCGCGTCGCGTTCTTTACTACCGACTACCGACGGAGGCACAGCATCGCTGCCGGAAGGGGGACCGCAGCCGGCGAAGCTCGCAAAGGTGAATGAGCGAAATCCCGATTTATGGTCAACTGACGATGGTCTCGGGGCGTCCGATCATTCCCGTCAGGTCTGCTCATGTCCGAAGAACTTTTTGTCTAATCGCAGGTTATTCGTGTCGAAGGGTCTGCATGGGATCGATCTTCGTCGCGTGGCGGGCGGGAACGTAGCTGGCGACGAATGTGACCGCCATCAGAAGCGACGACACTAAGACCAGAGTCAGCATATCGTGAGCCTTCACACCGTAGAGAAACTTCGCTAGCAGTGGCGTGGCGGCGAACGAGCCCGCGACGCCGATCACTACTCCTATGAGCGCGAGCACCATGGCCTGTCGCAAGACTAGTCCCAGCACCTGCCCAGGTTGTGCTCCCAACGCCATCCTCAGGCCGAGTTCGTGGCTGCGTTCTCCGATCGAGTACGAAATGACTCCATAGATTCCGATTACCGCGAGGAGCAGCGCGATCGCGGCGAACAGCTCCAATACCTGCGAGAGAAAGCGCCAGGGGTCGCCGACTGCCAGACTGTTCGCTCCACCGTCGTGATTCCAAAGGTGGCGGATTCAGGCGCGAGCTCTGAAATGATCCGACGCATGCGCTGCATCAGTGCTTTCGGGTCAGCGTGGGTGCGGATGATGATGCTCTTGTGAACACGACCTTCGGTCCAGCCGGGATAAATGCGCGATGACAACTGCTGATACGGAACATAAGCTTCGGGTTCGGCGGGTATGGTGAGAGAAAACTGTTTGACGTTTTGAACTATGCCGACGATCTGGCGGAGCTTCTCGTCGGGCGAGTCATCGAACGCGATCGCCTGCCCGATCGGATCCTGATTAGGCCAATAGCGGTTTGCCATGGCCTGGTTGATCACCACCACCCAGGCATTGCTGGCCGTGTCCGACTCGGTGACGCCGCGACCTCGGATGATGGGAATGCTCATCATGCGAAAGTAATCGGAGCTAACTCCCTGGCGAGGGACGTGGGCTTTTCGGTAGCGGTCGAAACACTCTGGCCGCTAATCGTGAAGCCGGGTGAGGCATATTGAGCGCTATCCCCAGCCCCATCCAACAGCGGAAGCCAGTCGATCAATGCGACGTCTTCGACGCCCGGTGTACTGCGGAGGCGATCGAGGACCTGATTGCAGAACTGTCCCACTGGCGGCAGGATCACATTGAAGTTGGGATCCGTCGGCGGAGACGCGTTGATGTATTTATCTCCGGTCAGGCGAACTTCCGCCGTCAGCAGATGCTGGGAAGCGAAGCCCGGAGGAGTCCGCAAGACACGCGTCAGCGTGTTGATCATCAGTCCGGCGAAGATCAGCAACACCAGCGACAGCGCAATCTCGATAACGAGCAGCGTGTTTCTTGTGCGATGACGCGAAATCGTCGCCGTGCTGCGTCCGCCTTCTTGCAGGCACTCCTTGAGGTTCGTTCTCACGGCGCGATAGGCGGGGATCAGCCCGAAGGCGATCCCGGTCAGAACGCAGGTGCCGAAGGTGAACAGCAGAACCCTGCCATCCACCAGGACGCCGGTTTCGCGCGGAAACCAGAATGGAGCCCACACGTTGAAGATTCTGACGCCGAGAAAAGAAAGGAGCAGACCCACCAGTCCCCCGATCAGCGAAAGCAAGACGCTCTCGGTGAGCACTTGTCGGATCAACGTTCTTTGGTTTGCTCCCAGCGCGACGCGCACACCAATTTCTTTACGCCGTCCATCTCCGCGAACCAGCAGGAGGTTGGCGACGTTGGAGCAGGCAATTAGTAAAACTAATCCCACGGCTCCAAATAGGGTGTAGTAGACGCCTGCCCACCGGCCAAACAGCCGTTTCTGCAAGGGATCGACCCGGACTCCCACATCCTTGTACGTCTCCGGGAAGACCTGCGCCAGGTGCCGTTGCGTCACGTTCATCGCGGCCTGCGCCTCCTCCAGAGAAACGTCGCGCTTCAGCTTCCCGACGGCTTCCTCCCATCGCACATCGTTGATGCCGGAATCGACGGAATCTGGCATTCCGTGGATTACGTAAACGTCGGGAGTTCCGGTGCCGAACAGGTCAAATCTCGGTTCCAGGACGGCCACAATCGGTCCCGAACCTGTGTCTACAAAGATGGTCTGACCAAGCACCTTGGGATCGCCGCCGAAGTGGCGCTTCCAGAATTCGTAACTGATCAGAACACCTGGGGACCCACGCTGCTCGCTCGAGTCGTCACTGGGGATTGTTCCCATGAACGACTTGATTCCGAGCATCGTTAGAAGCCGCCACGTCATGTGCTGCACGGCCACCCGCTCGCCGAATCCGGCGCCCGACATAGCCACGATGTCGGGGTGAGAGACGAACTCCAGTTGATCGAAGACCTGGTTGTCGGCTCGCCAGTTGGCGACGTCGCTGCCCGAAACTAACCCGAAAGGGCTCCCGGATTTTGGGAAGACGTTCGACACGGCTACGAGCCGGTCCGGATCCGGATAAGGAAGCGGGCGCAGAAGAACTCCATTGATGACGCTAAAAACCGCGGTGGTGGCGCCAATTCCGATGGCCAGTGTCAGGACTGCGACAAGCGTGAAGCCGGGGCTCTTGCGCAATCCACGAGCGGCGTAACGAAGATCCTGGGCGATCGCTTCGATCGAATTCGTCATGCGGGTGTCTCGCGAGTACGTTCCCCATGGATTTGGGTCACAACTCTGTCCCCATCCCAGGTTTCTACTGATGCGGAATAAGATGCGTTCTGCTTTGACTTGTTTGAAAATCGTGATTCGTTGGTTACACCAGTTCCGCGCCCGCGCTCATAGATTGAACTAAGACGGCCTAATGCGCCGGTCCCAAATATTGATCTAGCCAATTGAGTGTTTCTTTGATCAGTTCGTTGCGTGGGATGTTATGTCCAGTTTCGTAAAGCAGATGTTTCTTCTGGTCTTTCGGCGAACCTAGCAGCCGGAAAAACGGCTCCTGGTTAGAAACCACCGGAAAATAGAAGTCATAACGTCCGTTCAGCATCAACGTCGGCTGCTTCAGATGGGGCAAGAAGTTAATGATGTCAACCTCAGGCAGTGATCGCTCATAGTTGAGGCCGCCAAGAGCTAGCACGGACACTTTAATCCGAGTGTCCAGGGCTGGGATAAGCCCTCCCATTACCGCCCCCCAGCTGTATCCGTAATATGCGAGCCTTTCATGATCCAACTCGGGGCGCGTCTCGGCGTAATCGATCGCTCGCAATGCATCCTTCGCCCACATAATCACATGGTCCCGCCCGGTGCTGGACATGTTCGCCGTATCGTCCTCCATGCCATCGCCCCGCTCGTAGGTCCCCTTGTACACGGGATACAGCACGGCGCGTCCGCTCTTCAGAAGCGCATCCAGGGCTGCGGTTGAATACGGCGAGAAGGTGCGCAACAGGAGCGCGTTTGAGCCAGGGAAGAAGATCACCGTCTGGAATGGCGGCCTCGCTTTTTTTGGAAGAAATAGATAAGTGACAGCCTTCTCATTTTCATAGGCCGCCAGGTAGGTGATTTTCTCCGTGGTCCAGGCATCATCGCCACTATCTAAGTGTTCCACGCTGGCATTTAGCGGAGTCTTGTCGTAAGAATATGCACCGCGATAGGCAAGGAACAACTCCTGCGAAACCGATTTCTCATGACTTAGGTCGCGCCTTGGGGACAGAACCGGCTCGCTTGCCTCCTTGGGGTTCGATGCCGGATCAATGTACTTTACGCAGCGAAACCCCGTGTTGGAAGCACGTAGAAATGGCGATTGTGCATCAGGATCAATGAACATGTAGTTAGGCTCGTCCCAAGCACCGCCCAGAACATAACGTCTGCCAGGTTCGGCCTCGTTCCATACCCACTCCTTCACGTTTCCAGCCATGTCGTAGTTGCCCCAGGGGCTCATCCCGAGCTTGCTACCAACGCGCACGATGCCGGAACTGCCAAAGTTGCTTGCGGGCACGATGAAGGCCGCAGACATGGCCCCAGCCGCACGATTCCAGTGATAGATCGTAGGCAGGCTCTTGCCGGCGTACTCCGCGTAGGCTGCGGCCTCATACCAACTGACGCCCGTCACGGGAAAGTCGTCCTGTCCCTTTGGGTATTCCGCCTGAATCCAGGTTTTCGGGCCGGGTCGTCCTGCCGCATCGTCGAACATCGCCATCGCCTCATCCCACGTCAGTTTCTTGCCGTTCTCGCGGAACTCCTGTTTCCAATACGCTCGCTCTTGATATCCGCCGTGATCAACGAAGGCCTTGAATTGCCGATTCGTCACCTCATACTCGATCGATCCAGAAATCACCCAGGGCAAGTGCCGGGATGGCTTCGTAACCAGGTATCACCAGTTCTCGCGGATACTTTAGCGGCAGTGAGACCCTCACCATACCCGGTGGAATTTTTCCATCTTCGTCGAGAACGACGGTTGCTTTCTGTCGAGGTCCACCGGGAGAGGTTGGCACCCAGCGTCCAAGCAGACCCATTGTCGTGCGAAACACGGTTCCAAATCCTGGCTTCTCCAGTTTCCAGATGAAGTTGCCCTGGGGCGCGCGGACATCGTTCAGTGGACTACGCCCTACGAATTCCCAAGGAGCGTTCTCATCCCCATAGTTTCTCCGGTACACGTCAGCCCCAGGTGGTGTCGTCTCCAGCGAGATGGGATACGAAATCTGCGTCCAGAGCTTTGTGAGCGTAGGGTCATCACCGATGTATTTCTCTGCCTTAGATGCGAGCGCGAAGGCATCGCCCAGGTCTCCCTTATCGGCGAGGTCCGAAATCTTGGGCAGGGCCACTGTCCGAGCCCAATGTAGGCTAAGGTAATGCTGCACGCCCCATATCAAACCCACGGCCAACGCGATGACCGCTGCCGCAGGCGGCGCAATCTTGCGAAAGAGATTCCGGTCCCGGGCGAGAACTGCGTTCACACCGCGCGACCTGGGGAAGCCGGCAGCAGCGTCTCCCGACGTGCTGGTGTCAGTGTCGCGTTTCAGGCGTTGCAAGTTTGCACGCATGTCGGACGCATGCTGATAGCGCAGCTCGCGATCTTTCTCCAGCGCCTCGCGGACAATCAGTTCCAGTGCAGCCGGGATGTTGGGATTCAATGATGAAACCGTGGCCGGCTCCTGATGCAGAATAGCTCCGCAGATTTCGCCCGAACTTGCGCCATCGAACGGCAGCCTGCCCGTCGCCATTTCGTAAAGTACCGAACCGAAGGAAAACAGGTCGGTGCGGGCGTCGAGTTGCTTCGCCCTCACCTGTTCCGGCGACATATACGCAACTGTGCCCAGCATCGCGCCGGGGCTGGTCAACTGATCGGACGTGACCTCCGTTTCGGTGTTCCCGCTCGCTACGGCGTTCTGAGTCGTTACTTTCGCCAAACCGAAATCGAGAATCTTCGCGCGTCCGCGCTGAGTCACGAAAATATTCGCAGGCTTGATGTCGCGGTGCACGATCCCCTTCGCATGGGCGGCGTCGAGGGCGTCGGCAATCTCGATGGCTAGGGAAAGAATCGAGTCGGTCTCCATCGGGCGATTGCCGATCTTGTGCTTCAGCGTCACGCCGTCCAGATACTCCATGACGATGAACGCTTGACCATTCTGCTCATCAATTTCATGGATCGTGCAAATGTTCGGATGATTCAGCGCGGAAGCCGCTTGTGCCTCGCGCTGAAAGCGAGCGAGAGCTTGTGCGTCTTTGGCTACATCATCAGGCAGGAATTTGAGAGCGACGAAGCGATGCAGCCTTACATCCTCGGCTTTGTAAACCACACCCATCCCGCCACCGCCCAGCTTCTCGACGATGCGGTAGTGCGAAATGGTCTGCCCGATCATGGGCTGAAATCTTAGGACTAGAGGTAGGGCAAGTCAATGAAGGTGCCTCCGCGACCTCCGCGACCTCCGCGACCTCCGCGACGAGCCGTTAGCGCTAACACTTCCCAAGGCTGCAAGTGCCGCATCTATGCGTTGGGCTTCCTTTTGAACGCGTTCGTGTTCTTTTCTCAACCGCATTACAACCACGGACAGGTTTCCCGTTTTCTGTGTTTCGCCCTCGGTAAAGGATGCTAGCAGGACAGATGAAGCAAGGGGGCGATTCCCCGGAACCCGGTTCTCGTCTCACGCGGATTACTTATGAATCCCCCGGTACCCGGAAAGAATCTCCTTAGTCCGTGCTCGGAAACTTCCTAGAAGCCGAGTTCAGGACAACGTCGTCGGAGTCCGCCTGAAAACGTGAAACGTAGCTTCCGGTTGCCCCGCAATCCTCCCTCAACGAACCTGTTGGTCAGCGGAACCTCCGATGATCCTCCCGCTCACGTTACCTAGATTCCTTGCCGTAGTTGTTCGGGAGTGCTTTCGCCAACTCCGATACCGAAGCGTACGCGGGGCATCTGGGCAAGGCGCGGGAACTGACCAAGCGGGCTGTGGACTCCGCTATCCGGGCGGACAGCAAAGAAGATGGGGCAACATGGGACCGGCCCGGACCGGCCATATGCAGCAACGCTGCTCTCGAACAAGCCGCTTACGGCAATCCTGCGGAAGCGCGGCAGTCAGCGGCAGAGGTTACGTCTGCGAGCGGCGGTTTCAGGCAACTGCATACTACACGCGCAGTTCACACCCCCACAATATCGTGGGTGCCACGGATCAAGTGACCTGGACGTCGAGCGATACCGCTGTAGCGACCTCAGGGCTTGCCAATGGCGATGAACTGCGCGGTTTGTCCTAAGCTGCCGGGGCTAAGGTTTTGTTAGATGCTCTTAGTTCTTGACCGTCATGGCCTCGGAGTCAGTAGCTTTCTTGCCAGTAACTCCCTCCAACGCAGTTAGAATTCCTCGATAGTCGTTCTTGTCACATTGAATTGCAAGCCCGCCTTTCTTGTCCCCGTCGGCCCAGGTCAATCCAACGAAATGCTTCTTGGACTTGCTCAGCGCCATCAGTCCACCGATACCAAAGGAGACGACAGCCAAGCCGATCGCAGCGCCTACACGGCGATGAACGTCTTGTCCGTAGGTTATCTCGGTCACAGAAGATGTTGGGATGACTAACACGTCTCCTTGTTTGCCCTCAGAAAACCTAATCTGATCTGAGTCCACGTGGATCTTCAGACTGGCTCCAGTTTTGACTCCTTCTACGGAGCCGCCGTCGTAGGCGACTGTGTAACCGTCGTCTTTGCCAAACGCCATCGCTGACGTCATGATGCAAAGTAACAACGCAAGCATCTGCTTCATAACTGCCTTTCTTTCGGTGTCCTTCGTGATTTCATCAGCAGAAGGATAGCGAATCTAGTTACCGGAGTTCATTTGGAGTTAAGGACCTTCTGGGCCAACCTTTAGTTTTAGTTAGTTAGCCGCAGGGAGATGATCCTCGTTTCATGTCGCTTTCTGAGTTCTTCCTACCGTACTTGAGACGGGCGCCTCGGCATTTCAGTCACTGCGCTTGTTCTATATCAGTCACGATGCTTGGTTGCGACATAAGCTGGGCGGTCTGGAGGGCATCTTGTTTACATCGCTATCATCGAGGGAATCTGCTACGCCTTTACGGGGGCACGAAGTAGCTTGGTGGATTGGGCAAGCCATTCCCCACGCACGTCCCGAAGTAAAACTAGCCGCTAGCACAACAG
The DNA here is from genome assembly GCA_963714225.1 of uncultured Acidobacteriaceae bacterium. Classification (GTDB taxonomy): domain Bacteria; phylum Acidobacteriota; class Terriglobia; order Terriglobales; family Acidobacteriaceae; genus Sulfotelmatobacter. Next base: position 134,158 of record CAVQNY010000019.1, read on the forward strand.
CCTGACGACCTTTTCCAACCGGCTCTTGCGGAAGTATTTGATTCTGTCGAGTGAAAACTTCTTGCCTTTGCCCTGTTGATTGTAGAAGGAAATCTCTCCGTATGTCGCTTTGAAGGTCGCCAGCAGATCTCGCTCTAATATCGCCCACATTCGCACGCTTTGAATGCCCTGGAATGTCAGCGGGTGAACGTCAATGCGTCGAATGCCATGAAGCACTCCGAAGGTCCGCATTGCCTTCGATGCAGCGGACCCAGCGGGACGCCGAGTTCCTCTTCTAGTCTCACCGATATACACGATGCGAGAGTGACCTACCTCGTAACGGATCGGTTTGTCAGCCCGAAGGACGTAGACCATGTGTGGCTTCCAATATCGAGTCTTAAACACAGTCATCGCTGGGTTAGCTGGGTCGAAGCGGATTCGAGTTTTGCGTCGGATTGCTTTGCTGCCAGAGGTCTTCATGGACAAACAGTCTAAGCCTGATAACGATGTGGGGAAAGAGGGCTATACCTCTAATCGCGGCTCCGCTCGATCAAGCCGATCTGTATCCTAAAAACTAAGGCCTCGAAATTCCGGCAGAATGAGGCACGGTTGGCAGACTGAGGCAGCATAAAGCGTTGAAAAAACACGCTCGCACGTTGAGGAAACGTTTGTCGATTGCTCTGCCCGATCATGGGCTGAAATCTTAGGGCTAGAGGTAGGGCAAGTCAATGAAGGTGCCTCCGCGACGAGCCATTAGCGCTAACACTTCCCAAGGCTGCAAGTGCCGCATCTATGCGTTGGGCTTCCTTTTGAACGCGTTCGTGTTCTTTTCTCAACCGCATTACAACCACGGACAGGTTTCCCGTTTTCTGTGTTTCGCCCTCGGTAAAGGATGCTAGCCTGACTTTGACAACCGGACATGCTTTTTGCCGATTTTCGACGGTTTCCTACGCGTAAGTATTTTCCTATCAGCATCGCTCTTCCCGCCAGGTGTTGTAGTGAAGACCTACCCCCTTGATTACTGCCGCGGGCGGTGCACAATGGCGGTGTGTTTCTTCGCTGCACGCGTCGCGTAAAGGATGGCAAGGAACATCGTTATTGGAGCATCGTGGAGAACCGTCGTGGGGCCTTGCAGCGGGTGGTGCAGAGGCAGGTGCTCTACCTGGGGGAAATCAACGACAGCCAGAAAGTGGCCTGGTGCCGGTGCATCGAAGTGTTCGACGAGCCTGGCGGCCAGTGGCATCAGGTGATGCTTTTTCCGGAGGACCGGGAAGCCCCGGAGTTAGCGCAGGAGGCCGTGCATGTCCGTTTGCACGAGCTCAAAGTGTTGCGGCCCCGCCAGTGGGGCGCGTGTTGGTTGAGCGGTGTGTTATGGGAGCAATTGCGGCTGGATGATTTCTGGAGAGGGCGGTTGGGGGTGAGCCGCGAAGGAACCGACTGGCTCGACATACTGAAGACGCTGGTCAGTTATCGGTTGATCTCGCCGGGCAGCGAGTGGCGCTTGCATCGGGAGTGGTATCTGCGCAGCGGGATGGGCGATTTACTGGGCCGGCAGGGCGAAGCCATCGAGCTACAGTCGTTGTATCGGTGTCAGGACAAGCTGCTGGCGCACAAGAATGATCTGTTCGGTTATCTCCAGGCGCGCTGGCAGGATCTGTTCCAGGCGGAATTTGAGGTACTGCTGTACGACTTGACCAGCACCTATTTCGAGTGCGATCCGCCGGCGAGTGGGAAGCGGCGTTTTGGCTACAGCCGGGACAAACGGCCCGATTGCGTGCAGGTCATTATTGCTCTGGTGGTGACGCCGGACGGCCTTCCCCTGGCCTACGAAGTGATGCAGGGGAACACTAGCGAGAAGACCACGCTGCCAGCGTTCCTGAAAAAGATTGAGCAGCAATACGGGCGGGCCAAGCGCATCTGGGTGATGGATCGGGGCATTCCGACCGAAGAGCAGTTGCGCGAGATGCGCGAAGCGAATCCGCCGGTGGCGTATCTGGTGGGGACGCCGCGGGGTCGACTGAGCAAATTGGAGAAACAGTTTCTCGAACTGCCTTGGGCGAAGGTGAAGGAGTCGGTAGAAGTGAAACTGCTGGCTCAGAAGGAAGAACTTTATATTTTGGCACGCAGCGAGGGACGTTGGCAAAAGGAACGCGCCATGCGACGGCGACGGTTGAAAGATCTCTGCAAAAGGCTTCAAGCATTGCAAGGGCAAGAGCTGGAGCGCGACGAGCTGCTGCTGAAACTGGGAGCGGCCAAGGCCGAGGCGGGCCGCGTCTATGGCTTGGTGGAAGTGCAGGTGCCGAAGCCGGAGCAGCCGGTCAACGCGGAAACGTTCACCTTTCGGTTGCGCAAGGACAAACTCCGGCAAGCCATGCGCCGGGAAGGCCATTATCTGCTGCGCTCCAATCTGTCCGCAGAAGACCCGGCCCTGCTGTGGCAACACTACGTGCAGCTCACCGAGATCGAAGCGGTCTTTCGCACTCTGAAAAGCGATTTGGCGATCCGGCCCATTTATCACCAGAAGGACTCGCGCATCGAAGCGCATATCTTCGTATCATTTTTGGCCTATTGTTTGTACATCACGTTGGGGCAGCGCTTGCGGCCTCTGGCGCCGGGACTGACTCCGCGAGCGGTGCTGGAGAAAATGTCCGCGATCCAAATGGTGGATGTATGGGTGCCCACGACCGATGGGCGGTTGCTGATTCTCCAGCGATATACCCAACCGGAGAAGGATCACCAGATGCTGCTCCACGAGTTGCACCTGCAGTGGCCGCCCCAACCACCCCCGAGGATCGTCTCGCAGGGGGCGGAAAGTATCGCGTAAGGAGGGGAACCTGTAGTGAAGACCTTTTGAAGCCTCGGACGTAGAATCAACAGCTTACCGAAGAATTAAGGCCCGGTTGTCAAAGTCGGGCTAGCAGGACAGATGAAGCAAGGGGGCGATTCCCCGGAACCCGGTTCTCGTCTCACGCGGATTACTTATGAATCCCCCGGTACCCGGAAAGAATCTCCTTAGTCCGTGCTCGGAAACTTCCTAGAAGCCGAGTTCGGGACAACGTCGTCGGAGTCCGCCTGAAAACGTGAAACGTAGCTTCCGGTTAGCCCGCAATCCTCCCTCAACGAACCTGTTGGTCAGCGAAACCTCCGATGATCCTCCCGCTCACGTTACCTAGATTCCTTGCCGTAGTTGTTCGGGAGTGCTTTCGCCAACTCCCTCCATCCCACCAGAATGAATCCCTGCTCTTTCAGAAACTTGCGGAACTCCAGACTCTTAACCATATCCAGGTCGTGTTGCCGCCATGCGGCGCCCCAATCGGGATGATCGTAGGTCGCGCCCCGCATCTCCTCGTCGTCGTAGGCAAGATGCACGATGACCTCGTAAACGCCGGGACCGAGAGGTTCAAGCTGTGTTCGGTACCAGGAGATCCAGCTTTGGGCGTCGACTCCTGGTTCGATTTCGATCACCTTTTCGACAAGGACTTCTTCCCTGGGCGGCGACACTCCCTGTGGCGCATGCGTTCCGGTCCGCGCCTCTAAGATCGGCAGACCATAGGTGTAGCCCATTTTCTGATAGAGCTTGTATAGATCGGTCAAGCCGAAAAGTGCGCCCATGTGAGTGTCCAAATGAGTCAGATGAATGCCCGCATCCTGGGCACGATCGATTTGCGCGCGCAGTTCGGTTTCGATCTCGGAGAGCCTGGCGTTTTGCATGACGGCAGGTGTGTCGAGTGGAAGGTAACCGTCCGAGTCGAGCAAGGAAGGCACCTTGTCCTTTGAGCTGACAGGTCCCCAGCGAAAATTCGTCCATTCGCTGTTGAGAGCCTGGTGAATTCCGATGTCGGCCTCGGGGTGCTGTCTAGACCAGGTCACAACTTCGGGGAACCACGGGCAGGGAACTAGAATGCTCGCTGAAGTGACCCATCCCTTCGCGAGAGCTTCGAAAGTAGCCCTATTGACTGAATGGCTCATGCCGAGGTCGTCGGCGTGAATCACTAGCAAGCGCGCGGAGGGCATATAGCCTAACCGCTCCTGCACTGTCTTTCGTTGGACGGTCGTTTCTTGTACAGTATTGTTCTCAAAAACGCTTTCCCAGACGTTCTGGGGGAAGATCTGCGGCGAACTGATCAGGAAAAATAAAAGTAGAAGACGCATGGTACGGTTCATAATTGCGGACTCGCGCTCCATTAAATTTCGCCGATTTTCGCCGCAAAAGGCAACTCGATCCGGGCGGCTACGCAATAATCTCCGGTTGACTGGCCCGTCGCTCGCCCAGAATGTGGGATTGCCACTGGTAAGCCATGCGCTTGGCCAGATCTTGGGAAAATCATTGCTGGGCATCCTGCCGATCGGTCTTGGGCTTGCGCCCTCGCTTGGCGCGGATCACAGTGGCCTCCGCTATCCACAACTCGATAGGCAGTTCCCCCAGTAGTCGCTCGAACCAACGCGCGTGTCCACTGGCTTCCATGCCCACGCGCACCTTCTCGCCTCTGCTGGCAAGCTCTCGGTAGAACTTCTTGGCTGGCTCGCGATGCTGGAGCCGCCGTTCTCGCAGTTCGCCGGTTTCTGTATCGACAAACACAATTTGTTGGAAGCTCGGATGGTAATCGCACCCTAAATAATCATGTTGGCTCCTTTCTTTGAGCCGGTTGGTTGGCCTAACACGACCAAGTCCGCTCGGGCAGGGGAGCCGACATTGTCATGGAATCAATTACACTCAAACTCCCTATTCGCTAGCTACAATGTTAAGGCCCCAATCGGCCGGTTAGCAGCGGTGGAAATCACTTCGCCAGAATCTTTAGCAAGGTCGCGTCTGCCACCTGCTTCACATATTCCCGATCCACCCGATACTCACACTCGCTCTCCGCCGCAGCCGCTCCAGAACCACGATCGAACCCAGCAAACTCCAGTTCGCAAAGATTCTTCTTATATTCCCGCCACGCCCCATCTGCCTGATTGAGCAGGTCCAATTCCTTCCCTTTAGCAGCCGATTCGGCGCCCGCTGGGACACCAGCCTCATCTGCCAGAATGCCGCGAACGGCTTCCAAGAACGTGATCAGATGGTACTCCGTGAATTGCACTTCCTTCCCAATGCACCGTTCATAGCCAGAAGTCGATTCTCCCGCACACGGATTCTCCCCATGAGAAAACACTGCCGCATATTCCCGGTCTGCGTCCGCCACATGCGGGTGGCGCTCCGCATCTGCTGCTCCCTCTATCCGATGCTGCACAATCACCACGGGCTCGGTCGTGCCCTCGTCCAGTTGTTTATAGGTGAACGTCTTCCCGTCAGCCGATACTTCCCAATCCTCTGTGTCGAAAACTTTTCCATTCTGCCGGGTGTGGGCCCGCAGCGTCCGCGCTCCAGTCATTTCCGCCGAAACGGTTATTCCCGCCGGAAGCCTTGGGCTGTGCTCGGGATATTCCTTCCCATCGAACTTCAACGAATACCCGGTGCCGTCTTCCGGCAGCAGCACCGTAATCCCGTCATCGCCATTGGGCTCAATATCCACTTCACTGAATGGCAGTTTCACGTCGGTCGATTCCCATGTGCCTTCAAAACCGCGGGTGCCGGCAATGCGCTTCATGCTGGCTACTCCGCTGACCGGTTCCCCGCTTGGTCCTTGTGAATTGAAGGTGCGCGTCATCGATTTTCCATCCGCGGAGAGCACCCACGTCTCATGGCTAATTACCTTGCCATTGCTCTTGTTGGTAAACTGCCAGGTGGAAGCATCCACCGCCTGCATGGCAACCGTGCTGCCAAAAGGCGCGGGTTGGTCGCTGCCATCGGCTTTCACACTCCACGAAACAGACCCGTCTTGAAATTTCCACTGGTTGGGTCCCTCGGCAGTGACGGAGTCTGTCGTTCCCGTCATGTGGCTATTGGCCACATCGATTTTCCATTTGCCCACAAAGGGATTTTCCGCAAACAGAGTAGACGCCACCAGCCCAATGCAGACTACCATCCAAAATTGCTTCCAGGACATGACACTTCTCCTTCAGCCGGATTCTATACAACCCGGAATCGCGTCGCGACGTGCCGGTTTCTTTCAGCGTATCAGGTTGAATTGTGCTAGGGCTTTTTGGTTATATCCGCTGAACTCGTAACCCCAACGTTACAACCCAAATCGCCTTACCCGAAACTGACAAACTGCGCAAGGCTCCGACTGGTTCCGCCGCAGTTGGCGCTGCTGCCGGGCCACGGCCAACTTCCGGTCCCGTTCCGCGTTAATTTTCTGCTGGACGAAACACCTCGAAGACATCGCCTCTCCGCGGCAAACGTCCTCGGCAGACGCGGGGCATTGTCGGCACACCGACTAACGCGGACCTCCGTATTGAGCACTGGTTTCCTGGACCCGCGTCTTCCTTTGACCACTGAAAACACTGAAACGGCGCAGGTTCGTTTTTCTTTCTCTATAGGCTGCTCTGGTGGAGAGATTTCTGCATCGGTGAGTTGGCGATTCTTGGGTGACACATTAGGTGTCAGCTAAGGTGATTGTGGAGTGCGTTTAGTACGACTGAGAAGCACTCGCAGCGTGCCAAGTGCTTGAATATACATCGCAAGATGAAGGCTCGATGCTTTGCGAAACCGTTGTACGGTCTAACAGCTGTACCGAGGGTTCGAATCCCTCCCTCTCCGCCATTACTTTTGTTATCTGGCACTTGCAAGCTGGTGATACCCACACTTGATACGGTTTTCAAGAAAGGGTCGCCAGATGCACCGCGAAGTCAATCTCACCAAAAGAGTCCAAACCAGCGCGGGCTCGCGCTACTGCCCGGTTGTGCTGTCGGCGAACGGGCGAGTAAAACCAGACACGTGCTGGTCAACGGCAAGCCCCAGCGCCACAGCGAAGGCGCGTACTACATCGAATGGCACGATCACGGCAAGCGCATCCGCCTGTCGGTCGGCAAGGACGCAGCGGATGCCAGTGCCATGCGCCTGCGGAAAGAGACGGAACTAAACAACGGCGATGCCACGGTACCCGAGAGTGGCCCGAACGGCCAGCGGTCGCTAGCGGCAGCGGTGGCTGAATATCTCGAAGAAACGACGCTTACCAAGAAGCCAAAGACGCTGGCGGCCTACACCACGGCCTTGCGCTACTTCTTGGAGTCCTGCCACAAGCTCCATCTGGAAGACATTGACCGCATGGACCTGCTGAAGTTCTCAGCTTTCCTGCGGGATGAGAAAGAGCAGGCGCCGCGCAGTGTGTACAACAAGTTCGAAAACGTGATGACATTTCTGAAGGCGACCGGGATTCGTGGTCTGGTGGGAAAGAACGATTGGCCACGCTACGTGGAAGAGGAGCCCGAGGTGTATGAGCGCGAGGATCTGGACACACTCTTCGTGGCCTGTAGTGCGCAAGAGCGGCTATGGTTCGAGTTTTTCCTGATGACCGGGATGCGTGAGCAGGAAGTGATGCACTGCTCCTGGGATGATATCAACCTGCCTCGCGATACTGTGACCGTTCGTTACAAGCCGGAGTACGGTTTCAGCCCGAAGAACAACAAGGAACGCGAGATCCCCATCCCGGCAAAGCTGGTCAAGGAATTGAAGGCTCTAAAGGCGAAGTCAGACAAAAGCTGTGGCCTCGTATTCCCCACTGCCGGCTGCCGTCCGAAGCTCAACTTCCTCGACGATCTCAAAGCGTGTGCCGAGCGTGCGAAGCTCAACAAGGAGGACTTCTGGCTTCACAAGTTCCGCGCCACGTTCGCAACGTGGAGCCTGTGGGCCGGCGTGGATTTGCGAACTGTCCAGCAGTGGCTGGGTCACTCGGACATGGAATCGACAATGAGATATTTGAAGCCGTCGCGCAGCCAGCATGTGCGGGATAAGGTGAACGCGATTTTCGCCTAGTCTGTCCAGCCAATTGCGGAAGATAGCTGACTCTTCAGTTCGGAGGTTGCGAAGAGATACCCAATCTAGCCGTTTTTTGATAAGCGGAGGGGGACGCAAGCCACATCTCCAGCACTTTGCCGCCGTCAAGTTCAATACCCGACCCGGTCCCGGGTTGCGTGTCTGCTCGACTTGGCCGTTGCAATGCGTAGTTTGCTCCTCCGATGGTGAACTCCGTCACCAAAATCGTTACGTGTCTGCCCCGAACTGTTCCCGCCCCGGCCAGCTCCGTACCCGGACTAAGCGGAGCCGGGACGCCCACCCGGGCAACGGGCTGCAATAGAACTCCCCTGAACGCAAAGTTGCCATCTGACTTTCGGTTGATGGAATTCACGCGAATCAGCAGTCGGACACCAGCCTCAAACCGAAGGTCGAAGAGATGATCTCCCGTTGCCATCGGAGCTTCGCTCCCGCCCTCCGGGAACTGCGCGACATTCTTTGAGTCCTCCAAATCACAATGTTTTGAAACTTCCCTTACCGAGCTTACAGAGAACTCCATCCCATCTGTGTTCTCACTGCCATCTTCGTTTCGGAATCCCATCCAGGTGCCATCCACTTCCACCTCGTGATTAACCATCCGTTTTAGGTCGAGAGAGCCCAGATAAAGCCCGTTAGGTTCTGGGTACGTCTCGTTGACGATTCGGTAATTCTGCAGGAAATTCCCGAGCGAGTCCTGTTCGTCTCTTAAGCAACCACGTACCTTTCCTTTACGTAAAGGTACACGTTCGGGCGCCGGGGCCGACGCGTTGGCCGCCTCCTCGCCCGGCGTCGATCCCTGTTCTTCATGTTCAGACGATCGTGCTGGCGCCGAAGTTTCCGCGGCCTCCGATCCTGGAGTCGACCCTTGGTTCTCCTGCTTAGAGTTTTTTCTAGAACAAGCGAATGCCAGCATTAAACATATCGCGAACAGAATGCGTATACCTTTGTGCTTCATAATGAGTTTCCTCGCGAATGGCGTAAATAAGCATGTCGCTGCCGAAAAGTTCAATCTCTTGGTCGTGCACGAACCCGAAAAGAGTAAATCGTTTCGACGAATGGCACAGGCAATAAGGGGGCCCAAAAATCAAGTTGCTGCCCAAAAAATATGCGCCATGAGCTGCAGACGATAAAGAGAACTACCAAGAACGTTACCGAACAGATTAACCCCACAATTGGTCTGAGCCAAGTGGGGATGGCTTCCAATTCGTCACAGATCTCAAATATCAGAATTATCGCCAGAATGCCTGCAACCGCCAGGGCTAGTTCCAAGCCGGAGTTGACGGGGGTAAAATATCTGTCATCTAAGAGTGCTTCGATGTAATTCGCCTGCAATTCGTATCCAGGCATCTTTCCATTAACAGTGTTGTGTTGATCACGATCGGTACGCTCCCCAATCAATACAATGTTCCCTCGAATCTCTCTGCCGAGATCTCGATTGCATGGCCATCTCGGGCCCACGATTGTCGCCGTGGAGCAGTCACTTTCCAATATGCTGTGCGGTGAAACAGAGCGGAATGGATGGTCAGAGATGAAGCTTACGAAGGGGTGCTTATTCTTGCTCGCAAGCACTCCAAGTGCCCCATCCAGATCTAGATCGCGGAGCCTTGCAACCTGATATGCGAACGCCTTTTCTTTATGCGGCTCAGAATGATTGGCGGGCTGTTGGCCGGCAGCTTCTTTCGGAGGAAAAACAAGCCAGAATATGGGAGCAAGTCTCGTGTCGCAACTGAGCCGACTCACGCCGTTTGAAATGAGTGGGCCTTCGAGTTGTAAATGCGACTGAAGAGTCAACGTGTGGGATGGTTGATTCCTGTCATCTAAACCTTGCACATCTGGATGATCCTGCTTCGAAGTGAGATCCTCCTTCGACTCAGTGTGTAAAGCCAACACGATTGGGGTCGTAGAGGAGACATTAGCCATTGCCTTGATTAACATCAAAGTGCGTTCTTCATCTTCTTCCCCGGTACACGAGTCTGACGGGTAATACAGATCGACCGCTATGATCGCCGGTTGGTATTTTGCAAGCCGAGTTATAAGATTGGCCTCGAATGCCCGTTTCTTGCAGCGACTGGCCAATACGTCCGGGGGTGTGTCTTCCGGGGAGAGAACTAGCAGACGAACGTAGTGGGGCCTTGGTTTACGAAATTCTACGGTCGCATATCGCTGGTAAAGCATGGTCAACACTACGTCGGGTCTGTCACATTCGCCCTGCCCGATCGTGGAAAGCAATTGTTCGCGCGTTTCTAACACCACCGCACAAAGGGCAATCGCGAGGTAGGCGCATGCACGGGGACTCCGGATGAATTCCCAAAGGCTCACTCCGATTCGAGACAGAAATCGCATGGGGAATTCCGGGTGTTCCCCATGCTGACGGCTTCTTAATCGGGATTTCCTTCTTCGCTCCAAAGCGAAATAGATTCTACCGTAAACGTCAGAGGAACAAGGTTAAAGCCTGGAACTTTGTGGCATAATGCACAAAATGTCGCCGGTACATGCGAATTCGACAATGCATTTGGCGTGGACACCCTCATGGTTGACGTGGTCACAACAGAACGCATAAATCCCGACGATGTTCGGATCGGATGAATTGCCATGGTGTAAGTTGCAAATAAAGAAGCAGCTTTAGTTAGTGAGTTCCTTGTATATTCGAGGTTGTCAGAATGACTGAGGCTAAGGGCAGCTTGCATTCTGCCGACAGCAGTTGAACGCTCAAATCCAAACCATGTCTCACGCGCTGCTTTCTACTGATACCAGTGATACGGTTTTCATGGAATCCAGGGCAATAAGGGAAACTGTGGAAACGGCAGCCTAAGTTACGAATGTGCTCGACAGCCGCATAAACACAGGCTAGAATCGGTATCTGTAGGAATCACTATGACTTGCCGGAAAGGGACGATAGAGAATCCCTCCCTCTCCGCCAGACCTTTGATTTCTGCTGTTTACAGTACGTGTTGTCACTTTGCCCATAGTTTGGCCGATCGGAAGCATAGTCTGGCCAGCGGTGCCGCTAATCCACCGTTCACGCGTCTAGCCGGTGGATGGAGTTCCACGTGGCGGCCAAGATCTCATGCTTGATCTCCGCCAGAAGTTCGCAGGCCATGTTGTGATCCAGGCTCCTCGGCACGGACATTCGCGTAAGCACGCGGTTCACCAAAAGTTCTAGGCCTTGCTCGTGCAACTGGTACGCGATGTTGCGGAACTCCGCGATTCTCTTGGCGTGTGTCTCTCGGATTATTGCAGCACTATACTCTCGAAATCGTTCCTGGATCTCTTTACATTGTTCTGGAAAGTGTTTGTGCAGGGTCGCAAAGTGATACCCGTTCCGGTTCTGGAACGATTTTAGCGAGCGAGGCGGGAACTCCTTCAAGGCCACATCCATTTGCTGAGAGGTTTTAAGCTTATCGAAGCCGAAACGCTGGCGGGCCCAGAGGTTGCGCCAATGGGGCACGCCAGCGACGTCCAGCGAGCCAATCAGAGCCGGGGATAACTTTCCTGTGAGAAGTCTGATCAACGTCATGCCAAACACGCGCGCCAAGCGGAGGTAGACCGGCAGTGTTGGACGCTTGTCGCCCTTTCGCCAGTGGCTGATCGAGCCGACGCTGACGCCCAGGATTCGTGCGAAACCGGTCATGCCTTCCAAATCAGTTCCCACGCGTATCAGTTGTGATGATTGAGCCGTGGTCAGTAGCGACGGATTATGAAAGCCCGCCTCGAGCAGATCCGCGATTTGGTTTGCGACCCAGATTTCCCAGTCCGGTGTTTCCTGGCGGAGAATAGAAGAGCTTTCGGCATCATCTTTCCTCGAATCCGAACCGAGCCAGTGCTTGCAGCGCGTACAGAAGCCCACCCAGGAACACCGGCCGAGTAACGGCTGCGGCAAGCTACAGTGTGGACATGTGAGTCGCAGTGCGCGCCGGTGAAACGGGCAGAACTTGACCACGTCCAATGTCCAGAGCAGAGGTACGTAAACTGGTTTGCCGAGTTCTTCCCAACTGGTCAGGCACATGGGACACCACGCGGCTACGCCCCTCATCAACAGGGGCGTTGGAAGGAGCGACTTCCAGGGGAGCAATGTAAGGTACTGAAGATCATTTCTCGCGGTCATCTTCCCGATCGCCGAGACAAAGTCGGCGGCGACGCCGCCCGTGGCATTGATACAGCAAGTGAATGAACGAGCGCCACCTTTGATTCGAGAGGCGAACATGTTTCGGTGATTTGGGTCGTGCTTCATCACCTCGCGGTGGTGAAGTACGCCCGGAGTGATGGAATGTGCCTGGGCGAGTCTGCAGATATAGCTCGTCAGGCACTCGACCATTGAGGTACCGAACCCTGCGGGGCTGAGATTAAAAAACCGGCTTCGAGGTGGAACGACTGGAGCCGTTATGTCCCACTTTTCATATATGGCGAGACCGTCATCGCACATTCACGCCTCTCTGTTAACTCCAATAGCATCCCGAACTGGTTTGCGGTGGCCAACACGCGTACGTCGCTGCGGAAGTGGCGGACTCATGAACGACGGTGGCGGCGCGGCGGACGCAGTCGTGGCGCCCATCTGCAAGAGCTGTTTCAAGCGGTCTCTCTTCTGGCCCTTTTCGGTGACCTCACTTTCGCCGTCGACCGCCTCCCTTGCCATTCTCTCGGACTGATCCAGCGACCACGCCGTTCTTTCAAGCATCTTCAGGTTCACAGCGTGGGCGCCCTGGTTGAGGGCGAGCGCCAGAGCTCTTGTCAACCAGTCTTTGACTAGCCCAACACAACCGATCGAACGCTCATAACAGTACTCGATATGAGGTAATAAGTCGGACTCTTCGTTGAGTGGCAGATGGCGCTGCAGTGTGAAAACGGCATTACGAAAAGCCGCATAATCTTCGGATCTCTCGGCGTGGTATCGGGGGAAATGGACGTCGATGCTGCGCCGGCTCAACTGCGCACTGAGATTCCGGAAGGGGAGTAACTCGTAGGTCCCTATCAAGACGTGTACCGTGTTGGAAAAACCGGCCAGGGACTTAATCGAATCGAGTTGGTCCTGAAGTTTGCGTCCGCTCTTCATCTTTGCCAGATGCTGTGCCTCGTCGATGAAGAATGCCGCTGGTCGGCGATGGATCAGTGTGCCCTCCAGGGCCATTCGCAGCTCAAGCCCGGGCACACGAGAATCTCTAAGGGCTCTGCCGCAGCCATCTCGGAATGAGTTGCGGATTTCCTGGGTCAGCTTCCGATCGATGAGTGGTTCGTCCAACGCATTGAGGGCCCTCCGGTAGTAGTCTTTCCAACTGAACTGGCTGGAATCAGGCGCTGCCGCTTCGATGCTGACCACCGGGACGATCCCAGGGTCCTGACGAAGGGTTTCCATCATGGATTCGGTGAGGTGCTTTTCGACCCGCCGTCGCAACGTTGTCTTCCCGACGCCAGTCGGGCCGTAAACGAAGATCAGGGACCAACCGGCGGGCTCCCGGATGGCTTGCTTCAAATCCGTATCAGCTGCCTTGAGCAGAGGATGCGCAATCGTGAAGGACTTAAAATACGCGAGTCGCGTCTCGGGTGGCTCGTCCAGTAGTTCTCGTGGGAATGCGTGTTCAGGCACGCTTCAATACTCCTCATAAAGCTCGGGAGGCGATATGAATGCGCCCGCGGCGGCCATCGCTGGTTGGACTGCCTCCGCCACGGGTTGCGGGAGCGAGTCGCAGTCACTCGAAAGCACGACATCTTGCTTGCTGGCAGAGTTGTCTTTAACTGGAAAGATGTTCCTGGCTGCGGCATCCTGAAGGCGCTGAATAAGGAGCGACCCTTCTGCTTCAGCGGAGGCGACGAAGTCGGCGAGCCGTCTGGCCGTCACTTGAAATTCACGGGAATGATCCTGCGATCGTTTACGCAGTTCGGCGGCAGCGATCATCATCTCCCGTTCCGAACGCCCGCGAAACGACGAAAAGTGTTCGGAGTAGCAACTGACCCAATGGTTTCCAACATAGGCGCACGCAGTTCCGGCGTCATAGGGGTCGTATCGGACCGGTACCCTCGTGCCCTCAACGGCTGGGTCGCGGAAGACGGTAGACCAGTAGTGCAGATGGTTGATCTTGACCCCTTTGCCACAATTGACCAGAGCAGTACTCCTGGCAGTCGTCGGCAAAGTCATCATTCGGAACTCATCGTCGTATTGGATCTGACGATGAGGACGATTCCCGGAACGCTGTAACCCAAGCGTGAAACAATCCCGGGGAGTTTGCCCGAGAGCTGGATGCATGGTGGTGTCATAAAATTCGTAGGCCCACTCGCACAGGCGCTTGTAGAGGAACTCTAATGTCCACACAGCGTGGTTCTTCGGATCCACGCTGGTGGTCACCTGGCGCACATTCCTAGTGATCTGCGTATTCCCGGCCAAGCTGTAAATCAACTGGGTGCTGGTTCCAAAGAGGCGCTCGCAGACAGATCCAAAACGTGGTTTGGCCGGGGGCCGGGTCTTCTTTGTGCATTCATAGCGCGCAAGCAGCGTCTCGAAGTAGACGCTCTCAAACTCCTTTCCGCCATCGACAACGAGAATTTGCGGAAGACGCCCATGGCGGCGTACGCACTCTCGCAGGAGCATCATGGAGGAGCGATAAGAGGGCGGGTCGAAGGACAGAAAAAAGGCCAACAAGCGCCGCGAAAATGCGTCCATGAGGATTGTCAACCACGGGCGGCCGAGGTTCCGGCCGGTGCTGGAGCAAACAATCTCGAGGTCGAGCTCGGTGTGATCAGCATGGCAGATGTGAAAAGGCCGGTCGCCGTGGCGCGGCGTGGTGAGATGCAGTTCCAGGTAGGGCGGTTCGAATTGATATGCTGCGCGCCGGCCACGCCGTTTGAGCACCAGGTTTCCTTGTAGACGGCGATTGATTGCGGCAGAGAAGGTTTTGTAACTTGGCGCCGTGATTCCTTGGGATTCACAGGCACGGATGAGTGCGCCATAGACGTGAAATTTCCGTTTTTGCTTTGTGGTCTCCTAGTCGGTTCCGATGATCTCGGACATCAGTGCTCGGGTTTTCTCCGGAAGTTTGCTATTCCGGTTTCCGCAATCGTGGAATCGCGGTAGAAGACCGAGATACCCGTCTCCGTGGAGAGCCTCCGCCTGCCGATATCGTTGGAGCCAGCGGCGGACAGTCCGGGCCGGAATGGGGTCTTCCAGTCGCTGCCGCGCCTCATAAGCTCGGATCAGCTTTAGCCGCCGATTCGCCTCCGCTATTTCTTCCGGACCCATTTGCGGGAGGAGCGCTACGGCAGATGCGCTCGTGGCGGCGTTCGAAACAGGGGAACATATTGCGGCTTGAGACAGGTTCAGAAGGACACGGACTCTGTTCGGTTCTGTCAGCGGAGCGGAGGAGAGATCGACTTCGAGCGGTCCGACAGCGATCATCGCGAAGAGTTCGTCGCGCGTGACAATGCCCTCGGTCTGCTGAAACAGATCATTCAGTCCGATGACTGGCTGGTCGGTCACGAGCGCGCATACGCATTCGCGCGACTCGGGCCGGATTGGCAAGTCGGACCGGAGATAGTCCTCTAGGAACTGCATATTCCGCTGGTACACCCAGTTGATCTCTCGGGAAGAACGGACCCGGTAATAGAAGCCAAATTCTTTCGCGCACGCTTCGCCAGGCGGGCAACGCCACTGGCCGATGTCGGTCCTGCAATAGCGGTTCGGGCTGCGCTCCGCAAGCCGCCAGAGGTCTTCTTCGGTCTTCCATTCCTCCCAACCGACGGTGGTCTTGCGTATGACGAAGAAGTCAGGTGTATGGAGAACACCCACAGGCTTTCCACCAGGAGCTTCGTAGTTCAACTTGATCTGGATGGGCTGATCGTAGAACTCGAGGACCTCCGCATCGTGCTCCATCTCGTATATGCCGGCGAGTTCCACGCGATGACTCTCGAATTGAATGGTGATGCCCATCTTCCGGCTGGGATAGCGTCCGCTGACGTTCGACCGGCCGCCACCCACCCGCCGGGCCGGATCGGATCTGCGGATTTGATTAATCAGTGCTCGAGCGTGCGGCAGAATGCCGATCTCCTTGCACCACCTCTCCAAAGCCTGTGGGCTCAGCATCAGCAGCCTCCTCAAAGACCGTGAGCTCACGGCGGTGCGGCGGTATCCCGTGACGGCGCCGGACAGGCTCACCAGACCTTCGCGACGCTATGTCTTCTCGTTCTTAAGCGCACTCACGTATCGCAGACCAGCTTCGTTGATCAACTCCTGCAACAAGCGGCCATTTTCAACAGCCTTGCGAACTTCGGGGACCAGTTTTTGGGGGACGTAGATAGAAAAGCGGCGCGAGCCCCGTCGCACGTACAGTGCATAGCTGCTGTGGCCCTTGCCTGCGGCACACGCCGAGCAATTCTTGCGAATACAGCGCCCTTTCCTTAACGAGATGGAACCCGTCGCTACCGGCCAGATCCCGCTGATAGCTTGCGAGAACCAGCGTCGGACATCTGCAGGAGTCTCATCGTTCGTCATGATGTATATGTGTCACAATGCATGTATACAAAGCAGAAGTCAAGACATTTTGTTCTGGTCCGAGTTGGCTTTGGAGATCCTTGAACAAATTTGTCCGGCCAGACAATGCTTCCACATGCACATTGTGGCCAAACTATCCTGTCAGGCCAACTCCTCAGTCGGGTGCCGACCGACGGAGAATCAACGGATTGTCAGGGGAGCAGCGGCCAAGGTATGGTTCCAGTGGCGGCTAAACTATGGTTCAAGGCACACGTGTGACTACCAACTGACTACCAAATTTCAATCATTTGCCTCCGTGCGGTATTACTCACTGGAGGCAATATGGCAGTCTATGGCAGTCACACTCTACCGGCAGGTCGGCAAAGGCAAAGCTCGGCGGTACCAGAAGGTCAATCTTGGGCGCGGGCGTCGACCGACCAATCTCGCCGATCCCTACTTCCTACGGTATTCGCTCACCGACGGCACCCGCCCATGGGAACCCGTCGGCGACGACCTCGATGCGGCAATCGATGCGCAGACGCGTAAGCAGACGTATTTCGAGGCTCTCGACGCAAACGTTCCCGTCATTCAAAACCAAGATGAATCCGGTCGAACAAAGATCACTGATGCTGTCTTTCAGTGGTTCGCCGAGCTTCAGCTTTTTCAGGGGAAAGACCAACAGGGCAAGAGCGAAAAGACCTTGCGAGCTTACAACTACCGCCTCGGATTCTTTCTGGACTTCACCCCCAGCAGAACCTACGGTTACTAGACCACGTTAGTACATCCTCGCTCGCCGCCGGCAGACACAATCGCAAAGATCAGCTAGACCGTTGATGCATCTGCAACAAGCGATCAAGGCTCCACAGCCCTCCACCCGCGGGCGAAAACGCCAGTCTGCTAAGTGCCGGCAGAGCCTTGCAGAGTTCTCTCTCACTGTTTCAAGTAACGAAGCGCAACACATCCTGATTTAAAAATCTTTGAGTCCACAAGTTTCAATTGCAATTTGTCGGGCAGGCTGACGCCCTCCATCAATCGTCTGCCTTCTCCAGCAATGGTTGGCATAACGACAAAACGATATTCGTCAATCAGGCCAAGCTCTATAAGTTGTGAGGGAATATTTACACCGCCGGCTAAAATATTTTGGCTCTGAGCGAGAATCTGTAACGACTCCTGATGGAATGGGCATTTTCCTTTAGTGGAATTCTGGATACACTCGGCAGCATGGCAGAGACGGACTGGAGCAAAGTACTGGGTTGGCCGGGGTATCGGGTCTACCGACACGAAATCAATGAGCAGGCAAAGACGCTGAAGCTGTGGGTACGGCGCAAGCGAGGAAACCGGAAACTGATTTGCTCGGGCTGTGGGCGGAAGCTGAGCGATGCCTATGACAGCTACGAGCGGGAGGTGCGAGATCTCCCGTGTTTCGAGTTTCGGACGACGGTGGTGATCGAACTGTATCGAGTGCGCTGTCCGGACTGCGGAGTGAAAACGGAGAAGGTGCCGCAGTTACCCAGCAAGGCGCCGTTCAGCAAGCGCTTCGAAGAGGCGGTGGGGTTGGCCTGTGAGAGCGCGGCGGTGCGGCGAGTGGCACGACAGTTTGGTCTGGCCAGCAGCACGGTGCGAGCCATCGATGTGCGCTATCTGAGTCGCTGGTCGAAGGGGCGAAGGAAGCCGGCGTTGCGGCAGATGGGAGTGGATGAGATCTATCTGGGGAAGAAGCAAAAGTTCCTCACGGTGGTGAGCAATCTGGAGACGGGAGAACCGTTGTGGTTCGGAGGGGAGAGGAAGAAGCAGACGCTGGACGAATTCTTCGAGAAACATCTGAGTGCGTTTCAACGAAGTGCGATTCGGGCGGCATGTGTGGACATGTGGGAACCGTTTCGGCAAAGCCTGGAGCAGTGGGTGCCGGAGTGCCGGATCGTGTACGACAAGTTTCACATTCTGCAGCATGCCAGCCAAGCGGTGGACGAAGTGCGGCGGGCTGAGTTCTTCCGCAAAGGAGGAGCAGCACGGGATCTGGTGCGAGGGAAGCGCTGGTTGCTTTTGACCAGTTGGCTCAATCTGGATCGCAGCAAGCGGCGACAGTTGAACGCTCTGTTTGCTCTGAACCGGCGCATTCTCAAAGCCTATCTCCTCAAGGAGAGTCTTTCGCGTTTGTGGGATTTCAGCTACGAAGGAGCCATGTTGCGTTACCTGCAGAAATGGATCGCCCAGTTGCGCTGGCAGCGGCTGAAACCCATGGAGAAACTAGCCGGCATGTTGCTGGCTCATCTCGAGGGGATCTTGAACTACTGCCGGACAAAGGTACCGATGGGTGTGGTAGAAGCCGTCAATGGCAACATCAAAGCTCTGCTCCGCCGCGGCCGCGGTTACCGAGACATGAACTATCTGCTGCTGAAGGCGCAGCGCTTGGCCGCCACCAAGACCGAATTCGTTGCTTTTCAGAAAGCTGCGTAGAATGAGCACTCTTACAGATTGTTGTGTAGAACCAATATTTTTACCCTGTTCTTGCTTCAGTTTAAGTATTTCGTCGCGAAGGTTCGTGCGAACAATTCTCGTATTTTCATCTTCAGCGCTGGCCAATGATCGTGAAAAAACAATCTTCTTCTTGGAGACAAAGGTTTGAGCAAATTCGATATCCGCTTTTGTCTCGGACTGGCTTTTTGCGATATCAGGCCAATAAGGAACCATCAATTGATAGGTTTTACGCCCATAGACCAGCAGGTCAAAATCTCGCAAGAGGTGCGTGTAATGTTCAAGTACTTCGTCATCGTCGGGGGGATTGAATTTGGTATGGTCGCAGCAGCCATCCAGGGTAAGGTTGATTGCGTAGATTACATTTCTCATTGAATTGTCCTGGCTCCTCTCTCGCGCCCGCGCTCGTGAGAGTTTGACTTACGATGCTCAAAAAGTATGGCGACCAGCGGTTCATAGGAGCCTCACTTGGATCAGCGACAGGGGGCGTACCGCAGAACGACCGCGCCTTTGCCTCGCTGAGCAGCGCGACTCAAAGCGCCGAATACACCACCTGCGCAAAAACATCGCCGTTGAAAAACCCCTTGCCCCAAGTGGCGTCCAGGTCCGCAAACGGTTTGCTCGCCGCTATTTCGCCGGCCGATTTGCCGGCGGTCTTTAGTTTTTGCACACGATCGCGCGCCACAACCAGCATGTCGCGGTACTTGGTCAGATCGGCTTTGTTGCCCAGCGGGCCATGCCCCGGAACGATCTTAGTGTTGTTGTCGGCCAAGGGGAGAATTTTATCGGCGGCGAGAATCATTCCGTTGATTTTTCCGCCGGTGCTGGCGTCGATGACCGGGTAGAAGCCGTTAAAAAAAGTATCGCCCATGTGAATCACGTTGGCCTTCTGGAAGTGAATGTAGATGTCCGTGTCTGTGTGCGCCGGCTTGAAATATTGCAGCATTACAATTTCACCGTTGGCGTGCAGTTCTTTGCTGCTGCTGAAGGTCTGCTGCGGCAAAGCATCCGCAGGCGATGCCGGAAAGTGCAAGCCCATAAGTGCGCTGTCGTGTGGCTCTGCCATGCGAGTCTTAGTGTTGTCGTGGGCCAGCACTGTAGCGCCCGCGGCGTGCAGATTGGCGTTATTGTCGGTGTGGTCGACATGCCAGTGCGTGTCGATCACCGTCTTCAGCGGCGCATTGCCGAGCCCATCGAGATTTTCTTTCAACTTCGGCCAGGCCGGCAGAAGAAACGTGTCGACTACGATTTTGCCGTCAGGCCCGTTCAACACCACAACATTTCCCCCAGGGCCGGAAAGTAAGCTGAGATTTTCCGCGAGCGGTTGCGAGTGGATAGGTACGGTGCCCATCTGCGCGCGCATGGCCGCCAGAGAGTCGGTTGGAGGCGTCGCCGCCTGCTGACGAAGAGCAGGAACGCCGGCGTTTAGAAGACTTGCCGGAAACAGTTGGGCCAGAAGGGCGCTTCCCGCGAACCCGGCGGAATTTCGCAACATTCCGCGCCGTGTGTTTTGCTTCTGCAAAAAGCTCGGGATCATTTTCGTTCCGCCTTTCCAATGTGGATTCGGTTGAGTTGTCTTTCGTTATTCTGCCGCGTACTCTAACTGAGTTGTGGTTGTCCCGCTAACGGGAAAGTGGCGAACTATGTCGGAAAAGGGTCAATCTCGTAAATCCATGTTCTCGGTGCAGAATATGGAAGAACTGGGGCGTCTCTACGAGAGCGATACGCCCGTGCTGGCATATGACTTCAAGAGGCGGATGGTCGAGGGCTGGACGCCAGAGCACAGTCACCACCGCGGGCAACTCGTCGCACTGACGCAGGGGTTGCTGATCGTGGAAACAGAAAACGAACGATGGCTGTTTCCCTCCCAGCGTTGCGCATGGACTCCACCAAATTGTAAGCACGCGGCGCGTTCTGTCGGAGGCGCTGCTGGCTCGATGGTCGACTTGTCTCCGGAGATGTGCCGCGGACTACCCAAGGCGCCCTGTGTGTTCAACACGTCGGAGCTGTTGTTCGCCATCGTTCATCGCATGGTCGGTTGGGACCTGCGCCAACCGCTCGACGCGGCGAAGAAGCACTTAATCGCAACGCTTCGTGATGAGATTCGACAGCCTGACCGGCAGTCCTTGCGTTTGACCATACCCAGAGAAGAAAGACTGGCCAGAGTTGCGGACGCTCTGCTGGATGATGTTGGGGATGACCGCACGCTGGACGACTGGGCGCATCTTGCCGGAATGGCACGCCGTACTTTCATGCGTGCGTTTTCGGCTCAGGCAGGCATGTCATTTGGCCGTTGGCGACAGCAGGCGCGGTTGTTTGCTGCCCTTGAGATGCTGGCACAAAGCAAATCTGTCACGGAGGTCGCTATCGCAGTCGGCTACGACAGTGTAAGTGCCTTCATTGAAATGTTTCGGACGATGCTTGGAACCACACCACAAAGATACTTTCGAGGCAGGCGTTCGTAGCCACTCGGTAGAGCCATGGGCACAACGGCGCGCCTTCCTTGACGCTGTCGCGATACCGCCAGGCACGAAGCAACGTCTCCTGCACCGCGTCCTCGGCGTCCAGCAAGGAGCCGAGCATGCGGTAACAGTGGACAAGCAGTTCGCGGCGATGACGCTCGACATTGCTACCGAACTCGCCTAAGCACGCTGCTCATCGCTGGATGGCCACGGCAGCTTATTTCATCGGACTGCAAATACGCATGCGCCGAGAGGCTACGCGAAGTGATAGAAGCAATCCCCGCAAGCAATGATGTCAACCTGCCAGGGCTCGCCACGACTGAGACGCTAACTCGCCATGTCAATTTGGTACGAGTTCTTCCTGATGATTGGGACTGCGAGAGCAGGAAGTCATGTACACGTACTGGTCGGACATCAACCTCGCCCACGCGACCGTCCGTGTCAGCCACAAACCTGATCGTGGTTGGACGCCGAAGGCATATAAAGAACGCGAGATTCCAATCCCGGCAAAGCTCGTGAAGAGTCTGAAGGCCTGGAAGGCGAAAGCAAAAAAGGACTGCAATTTGGTTTTCCCCACCTCGGGATGCAATCCGAAGCTCGATTTTCTGGACTGCCTAAAGGTTGTTGCAGAGCGTGTGAAGCTCGACCAAGATAACTTCTGGCTTCACAAGTTCCGCGCAACATTCGCCACACGGTGTCTCTGGGCTGGTGTTGATCTACGCACGGTGCAGCAGTGGCTTGGTCACTCAGATATGGAATCGACGATGCGCTACTTGAAGCCGTCCCGAAGTCAGCAGGTGCGGGAGAAGGTGAATGAGATTTTCGCGTGAGTACCAGTACCGCCGGTTTTGAAGATCACCTAGCAGCCCGTGGTGTAAGTAACTAATTTTCGGCACGACCAGCCGCGCCGAGCTGCGAGTCGAGCTTCGTGATTCTTTGACCGATTTCCTACAAGACATTGAGATTCGGCTTCCGGAGAGCCGATGTCGATTTTCCCGACGAGTAAGTAGTAAATAAACAGCAAAAAAGGCGTCCCCCCGAGGTCTTTCCACTGCCGCGGCGTGCCCGCACCCAGCACTTGCCGCAAGATCAGGCTCAAGTTGAACGCCCCCACATGGACCAGTTGCCGCTTCAGAATATTCTCGTGTCCGCGTGGATGTGTGCGCCTCATGCCGCCCGTCTCGTAGCAGTGCGCAAAGCTACGTTCCACCAGTTCCCCTCGCCGCCGCAGTAAGCTTTTGCCGGATCGAGCTATTTTTCGCCGCTACCCTCCCCCGCTGTGAGACATTCGGGCTAATTGGCCTGGAATATCTCGGCGCAGAAATGGTTTTGAACTGTCCGCTTGCGGACAATGGTTTACGATTTCGAACACAGGCAATGGTTGAGAGACCACGTTTATTAGCCTATTCCTTTGCAAATGAATCGCTTGCAAGCGGAACGGTTTGGTGCGGAAAGTGCCTCGCCACATGCGCACGACTGTGTTCAGGGGGGTCCATGCGCGCGTTAGTTCAGGACCTGCATTACACGTTGCGCCAGCTACATAAATCAGTCGGCTTTACGCTGACGGCTGTTCTCACACTGGCAGTCGGGATTGGCGGAGTGACGGCGGTATTCTCGATTGTGGAAGCGGTGATGTTGCGACCCCTGCCATTCCAGGACTCCAGAAGACTGATCAGTCTGCATGAGAGGTTCGAGCACGATTCGCACGAACTGCGCATGTCGGCACCGGATGTTCTCACGTTCCAGCGTGAGAGCGAGGCTTTCTCGGGTGTGGGTGGCTTCATCGCATCGGCTTACGAGCTGACCGGCGCTGGTGCTCCATTCAAGGCGCGGGCGGAACGAGTGAGCTCATCCGTGTTTCCCTTGCTCGGGATTGAACCCCTGCTCGGGGGCGTATTTACACAGCAGGAGGATGACACCGCTTCTGCCGTGACGGTGATCAGCTACGCGCTGTGGAAAGAACGCTTTCATTCCCACGCCAATGTACTGGGAACTACCATAGACCTCGACCGACGACCGTACACCATCATTGGAGTCATGCCGCGCAGTTTTGAATTCCCGTTGGATGCGGGACGGCTCAGTTACCGTGATTTATGGGTGCCAATGAGTTTCACGCCCGTAGAGAAGAAAAGCGAAGGCAACAATTTTGACTATAGCGTGATCGCCCGCCTGAAGCCTGGGATCACGATGGCGCAAGCACAGCAGGACGTAGATCGCATCGCGAAGGAAATTCAGGCGCAATATGGGGCAGGGAGCGGCTTGAAGCTTTACGCGTATTTTCTTCCTCTCCGGGAGGAAGTGATCGGAAATGCACGGCCTCTGCTGGGTATCCTGCTCGGTGCGGTCGCACTGATCCTAGTCATCGCGTGTGTAAATCTGGCAAACCTGCTGCTTGTGAGGGCGGCGGGGCGGAGACGTGAATTCGGAGTTCGGCTGGCGTTGGGTGCTGCCCGAACAACGATGTTCCGGCAATTGCTGACGGAGAGTCTGGCGTTGAGTTGCATAGGAGGTGTCGCAGGCGCAGGGATAGCGGTTATTCTGGTGCAAGCGGCCGGGGCAAAACTTCCCGACTCGTTACCGCGACTGTCGGATATCGAAGTAAGCTGGCCGCTATTCTTGGCCGCGATCGTTCTTACGGCGGCAACCGGTTTGATTTGTGGACTCTCGCCAGCTGTTGAAAGTATGCGTGGACAAGTGTTGGACTCGCTGCGAGAAGGCGGGCGCGATGCGGGTCAGGGTATACGGCATTCTCGTCTGAGAAACGGCATGGTCATGCTGGAAGTTGGCTTGGCCATGGTCCTGCTTGTATCCTCAGGCCTTCTCCTGCGGAGCTTCGCGAAGATGTTGGAAGTTGATCCCGGGTTTGAACCCTCCCATGTCTTAACCGCTTCGCTTTCTTTGCCGGCTCACGATTATGCGACGCAGTGGAAGGTGGACGCATTCTTCGCGAACCTGCAACAGAGGCTTGAAGCGGAACCGGGTGTGAAATCGGTTGGATTTGCCTCGAACATTCCCATCGTCGGCCAAAGATCGGGGCGATTAATTGCACCGGAAGGCTATGTCAAATCCCCAGGCGAAGGCTGGATCATCGCGTCGAACTACCTCACACAGGGCAAATATTTTGACGCCACACGGATTCCCCTTGTGCGGGGCCGTTACTTTAACCCATCGGATGACCAGCCGGGCGTGACGCTCGTGACCATCATCAGTCAATCATTGGCCAGCCGTTATTTTTCGGGCAGGGATCCGATCGGAATGCGGATCAAGGTTGGACCAGATTTTGTTTCGTCCATGCCGGCCATGACGGTGGTTGGAGTCGTAGGCGACATCAAACAAGGGGCTCGCGATGAAGCAACCGTGCCCCAGATGTATGAGCCTTTGGCCCAAGCCGTGGCCGATCTGGGGCCGTATGGCGCAATGATCGGCGTAGCTGGCGATATGAGTATCGTCATCCGCACGACAGCCGATCCACTAGCAGTCGAAAGCGCCCTGAACAAGACCGTGCATGAGCTTGATCCATTGCTTGCTGTTGCCGACGTCAACACGATGGATGAAATCGTGGCTGCAACTGAGTCTTCGCGGCGCTTCAACACCATAATTCTGACAAGCTTCGCTGGAATTGCGCTCTTCCTTTCGCTGCTCGGCATTTATGGGGTCATGGCATATTCTGTTTCGGAACGGACGCGTGAGATTGCGATCCGAATGTCACTCGGTGCAACGCGAGGAACCGTCTTGTTGCGAACACTTCGACACGCATTTTCGCTGACGACAATCGGCGTAGCTATAGGAGTGGCCGCATCGCTGGGATTGACTCGCTTGCTCTCCAGTCTGCTCTACGACGTGAAGCCACTGGATGCACTTGTGATAATCGGCACGATCATCTTGCTCTTCATCTGCTCGGCGTTAGCGGCATGGCTCCCCGCACGCCGGGCAGCATCTGTCGACCCCATACAGGCGCTGAGAACTGAATAAAAACCGCCGCCGATACCGGTTATGGGCCGAATTGCGTGCGCGGACTGCGTGAAGACAAGATGAAGTCAATCCCCCTTATCCCTATTGCTCCGAAATGCTGTATTGACATGTGTATGTACACCGTGGTATCTTCTGTCTGGTCACTGGATGCGATTCGAATACGACGAGCAAAAGAACGAATACAACCTCGCGAGACACGGCGTTGATTTCCCAACCGCCGCCCTGATCTTCGATGACCCATACGCTATGACGATTCGAGACGTTCTTCACGATGAGGATGAGGAACGGTACAACCCCGTTGGCGAATTTAGCCCAGGATCGATTCTCTTTGTTGTTCACACATTGTTCGCCGATGAAAAGGGCGAAGAAGTGATTCGGTTGATCTCGGCCCGAGCCGCAACCAGTAAGGAGAGGAAACCCTATGAAGAAGCTCACAAAAGAGCAGAAGCGGCAAGCCGCCGTCATCGCCGCCAAAACCGACGCCGACATTGATTTGTCAGACGCTCGGGAAGTGGTGGACTGGAGCGGCGCGGAAATCGGAAAATTCTACCGGCCTCCGAAAAAGCCGGTAACGATGCGCCTGGACATTGACATTATCAAATGGCTAAAGAGCCAGGGGCGCGGGTATCAGACAAGGGTAAATGCTCTGCTGCGGCACGCCATGAACTCACGCTGGGCCGCGCGCCACGAGGACGAGGCCCGTCGCCAAAAGGCTCAAGCTGCATACGATGGGCTTCACGCGAAACGCGCAAGCGGCAGCATAAAACGAATACATGCTGACAAACTCCGCGCAAGAATGAGAGATGATAGCCGCCCTTCGGCACGAGTGCGTTTACGGTGAAGCCTGTGCCTCGCCACAACAGAAACCGCGCGTTCCGTCCCCAGCAAGGTTCCCGTAAATGGGGGCAAGCCTTGTTGAGCATCAAGGGATCAAGTCGTCAGAGCTTCCGTGAAGTCTCGGAAACTATTCCTGGGCTCAAGTCGCAGGTCAATCGTGGAGTTTCCCTCAGGAGGAAAAATCCACCGATGCGGGCAGGACCGGTCAGGCGCTCATGGCCCGAGCTGGTGGCGCTCAGGGCAAATCCTGCTCAACTGCTCTTCAAGCAAGCGAACGCGCAAACCCTGACGGCGGAGGAGATGCAACGGCTGATCGACCGGGCCGACTGATACCACTGATACCGTTTTACGCTGAAATTCAGCGAATAAGGGAAACCATAGAAACTGTAGCCGAAGATCGGATTCGCTTGTAACCCGCACAAACGCAGGGTATTATGACGGAAGTGTAGGCATCACAACCAGATAGCAGCAACGGCGGTAATAGAATCCCTCCCTCTCCGCCAGATCTCTTGCGTTCACTTGCGCAATGGTGTCTAGAAACGCCTCCAGGCCCATGAAAGCGTGTCACAATGCCCTTTGCAGTTCCGACGAAGCCTCAAGGATCACTTCCCGAGTCGAAATTGCGTAAATTTCAGGGGCGGTGGAGATCTTCGAGTTGCCCCACTGCGCCTCTGTAAGCGTGTCAGTACAAGTGAAAGTCGACCTCGACGGCGATTTCCACAGCTACATCGTGCCCGTCCTTTTTGCCCGGCTCGAATTTCCAGTTCTTGACCGACTCGATGGCTTTCTCGTCCAGGCCCATGCCGAGCGCGTTAAGTATGCGGATGTTTGTCGGGCGTCCATTTGCGTCCACTACTAGGCCCAGAACGCAGTTTCCCTGGTACTTCGCCTTGCGTGCTTCTTCAGAAAATTCCGGGTCGGTCTGATAAATGACGCGTGGCGGTGTCACTCCTTTGCCGATACGGAAAGTATCGCCGCCAGTACCTGCCTCGTCCCCCGGGCCAACTCCGCGCCCGTGTCCCGGGCCGACGCCACCTCCGGAGCCTGGACCGATACCGCCGAATGCCCCCGGACCATTCGACGGAATCACGGCGGAGGACTTTGGGTCGCCAAGGTTTGGTATGTTGGGATTCATGGCCAGCTTGATATCAGGGGGCACAATCACCGTGGGCTCAACCGCCAACTTGGGGGTTGGATTCCGTATGACTGCGGCCGGTGGCGTGATCTGCCGCATCGAGGACTTCGGCAAACGACCCACCGAAGCCTGCAGCACATCCCCATCACCACCGCCGCCACCACCACCGGCCTGCGTCTTCGCGGGCTTTAGCGGATAGTCACCAAGATGAATCAACTTGGTATCGATCTGAGGTTTGAATGCGGCGGGGACCGGATGGGGTATTGTGATAAACGTGATGCCGATGATCAACCCCAGCACCACCACGTGAGCCACAGTTGAACCCAGAGCGCCTTTCTTCTTGTAGTTGTAGAAGCCCCAAATATCCTCAACCGGGATTGGCTTCGATTCAAGCTTGAGCGGGGGATGTTTCTTAGGAAAGAAGAATTCCCCGAAGCCCTGAAAGAGCGATTTCCACAGTGGCTCAAATGTGTCGGCCAGCAGGAGATGAAGTTCCGGCTCGTTGCTAGCGTTCTGATCGACTTCGCCTGATGCCATGATTCTCCTTGTCCGGCTCTTCCTGTCAGACAGGCCGTATTATTGGCAACGTTCTCCTACACAGAGTAGCGGTCGTTCCCAATAAGTTGCCTGCTTAGGAGCTAATTTCCTTTTTGACTTCGAGAAACGGGAGAAATTTTAGGGGGGAATACTAAACTCCAGATTGCTGACTAGCCAAACACAATCCTCGCCTTCGCACAGAATATGCCATTCGGACTGGACTCAGCGTCTCGCGTGCTACCGCCCTTGGTTCATCGTCGCTTGATACATCGCCTCCAGCAGGTCTTGGGAGTGGCCGTCGTAGTCGGCATCGAGCGACCACATGAAAGTACCGCCCAGGCCAAGCATCCAATCGGAGTATGAGACCCGGAGATAGGTCGAAACCGGATCATCATAGGTAATGTAGCCAGGCTTCCCATCGGTTCTGAGCATGTAGGGAACAAGTGCAATCGGGTCATAGAACGTCTCCCACCCATCCTTGTTGATACGATTCTTCATGAAGGGCGCGTAATTCTCGGTCAAAACGGAGTTATCGCAGTTTCCGTCCGCCGTATGCAACGAGTTCGGACACACCCCGAATAGCTCGCTGACGTTGGAGTAGAAATATCCGTAAAAGGGCGTTCCCATGTTCAGTTGCTTTGGAGGGACACTCGCGAGAAATATCTCGGCGGCATCGTGGTCGCTGCCTCCCGGTTGGCACTCCCAGGGTTGGGGATCGTTCGGATCCCAAAAAATCGGCGCATTGAGCTGGCCGTCATCGGTCCAGGGCCCGGCGCAGTCGTACATCATGATATTGAAATAGTTGATCCAGTGTTTCAGTTGATCGAGATCGTAACCGTATCCACCCCAGGGTGCGGCGTCGATGGAAAGAACATAGTCGGAGTTCGTCTCGCGGAGTCCCACCATAAGTTCTACGAGGAAGTCACGATCCTGGGTGTTCTCGGGATACTCCCAGTCGATGTCGAAGCCGTCGTAGTCATGTTTCGCGGCGAAGGCGGTAAGTTTCTCGATCAGAGTAAGGAGGGTGCCGTTGGTCTCAACCCCTGAAAAGTCGCCGCCGATAAGCAGAAGAACCTTAACCCCTTTCGCATGCGCCTTCGTGAGCAGCTCGGGCTCGAGGAAGCCGTCGGGAACGGACAATGAACCATCGGCGTTAAAAGATACGCCGTCATGGTTTATGTGGGTCAACTTCTCAAATGGAATCTGCGCCGCGCTGTAAGGTGGGGTCTGCGTTCTGCTCCAATAACCGTAGTCGCCCACCAACCGTTTGGCGGGTGGTTGCGCGGCAGAGGAATCCTGCGCATTGGCGGGTTGAGAGTGAATGGCGCCGGCCAGAACGGCGGCCAGCAACAGCAGTCGAACCAGGAACCGCGAAGAAAATCTCATTGACCTAACCTCTGGGAGAAAAGTCTCTTGGGGCGTGGCCGGACTAGCTTGGACCTAGAGCACCAAGGCGCCGAATTTGAGCATTCTACTACCGATTCAGCTGGCCGCGCCCTAAACCTAAACTTATCAATCATCCACGATTCGAAGTCACTCAAAAGCCGCGCCAGACGCCCCTCTTTGCCGGAGGAGGTGAGCATCGGTTAATCCTTTAAGGCAACGACGGATACTGAGAAGGGCAGCGAGCGGACCTTCACGTCTACAACATTTTGCATCTTTGTGTCTGGCGATGTTCCTCCGATAGTCTGGATTGTAGCCCCCAAACATTCTTTTGGAAGCTCTACCGTGACCTCACGATTTCGCTGGTTAATCAGCAGCAACTTTCGGTGGCCGTCCCTGGTAAAAGCCTGAGCCTCGATGGCGTCGGACTCCGCGAGCGAACCATTACTTCGTACTTCGGTGTCAGAAAGCTCGTCTCCTGGGCCAAAATTGTTCTTCAGCAACTCCAGAACGGTAAAGCGTGCGTTGGGTTTGCCGTTCGTCCAATCGACCATGCTGACGCTCGGAAACTGCGAAGGGTAGCCGACCAGTTGCGATTCGCCCACGGTGTCGACGCCAAGCTTTGCCAGTTCGGCGTAGAGGTAAGCGTACAGGGCTCCACTCAGATTCCAGTAGGCAGCGGGGATTGGCTTCTCTACGTGATTGGGCTCGCCTTGAACCATGTCACCCGAGAGGATCGAGCCGGCCTCATTGACCATGACTTTGGTGGAAGGCGACAGCCGATCTCGTATCTGGAGGATGTAGCGCGTCACCGCGAGAAACTCGCTTGCCTGGTTAAAAAAGGTGTACTGCCAATCCTCCAATGTTTGATCTCCCGATGGCGTGGCATAGACATGGAAGGAAATGTAGTCCAACGGCACGCCAGGCTTGTGGTTCTTTGGGTCCAGAAAATATGCGAAGGTTCGCGGGGCTTCGGACGGAGAGGACAGAGCAAGAGCAACAAATTTCATCCCAGGCGCGACCTTCAGCACTGCCTGGGTTATCGCATCATAGCGTTCTACGTAATGCTGCGGCGTGGTGTCGTGTTCCCCGTCGACCTCGTTGAAGACTTCCCAGTAGCGGATGTCGTAACGATGGCCGGAGGCGTGGAATTTCCCCAACTCGTCGGTGAAGCCACCCAGTGTGTACCAGCTTGCCAGTCGTGCATAGTAGTCGGCCAGCGCCCGCGGATCGTTGAGTTCCGTGCCTTGCGAATAGTCCCAGAAAACCTGATTCGGATCGTCCGGATACAGGACCGGCTTGGGAGTCGCGAACATCCACTCGGGGATTGTGCTGAAGCTGAAGACCGGGCTGTGACCCTCCGACGCATGCAGGAAGTCCTCGACAATAGGGTCGATGTATTGCAAGTCCCAGAAGGTCTGGTTGGCGTCAGGCGGGCGCAACTCTGCAACTGCCAGCTTGGGGTACGGATACCAGAAGGCATAACGAACATAATCAGCCCCCAGCTTGTGGAGAGCCTCGAGGGAGGCATCGTGAATGGGCGATCCACGGCGCAGCATCGGATTGACAACTGCTTGCAGGGTGGGGACGGCACGGTTGGGTGTTTTCTTCTCCCACTTCACAACCACTGAGGGTGCACCAGGCGCGCCCTGCGCGGATAGGACACCACTCGCGATCATCACGAGCAGCGCAAAGATTATAACGATTCGATAGCCTTCTGTTTTCATATGCATTGGCTCAGGATGCGTGTTAGTAAGCACTCGCTCTTAGGTCAAAGATAGCTCGAGCTTGCTGACGGAAGCGGGCGGGATTTCGAGAGTGAGCACCCTTCCCGTCGATTGCAAGTTTTTTACCTGCGAAGTCACCGCGTTTCGCTGATCGAAGCTGTTGTGGGCGTGAAGGTCGGGATTGCTTAGCACGGTTGTCGTCCCTGACTTCATGGAGGCGCCTCGAACTGTGATTTCCGTCTCTCGGATTTCATTCACGCTCGGGTTTACCAGGGTGAGCACTAAATCCTTGCCGTGAATAGATGCGGAACCCTGCAATCCCCAGAACGTCGTCGGCTTACCGTCGCGTACATATTCGACGTTCGGAGCCGAAATGATCGTGCGCAACGCCTGACCTCCCTGGTGTGCGGCGTACATTCCGAAAACATGGCCCACCGGCGTTACGCAGAACTTATCTTCATGAGCAAGGTAAAGGCTGTTCAGACAATTAATGAGCTGTGCGGGACTTGCCAGAGTGACCTTTTCCGGATGCCGGTTAAAGATATCAAGGGTCATTGCACTGAAAACGGCGTCTCTCAGCGTGGGGGTTTGCTCGAGGAAATTATCCACCGTAAGTTGACTGCCGGGACGATACCACGGACCCCATTCGTCAACCACCAGCTTGACAAGATGTCCAGAATCAAACTCGCCCATGGCTTGCCAGTGACCCTCGATGAGAGACTCCAGCCGGCCGCCTTCGTGTAACACTTCGTACCAGTCCTGAACATCAAACTTGAGCGCGTCGCCCTTGCCCGCATCCCAGTCCTGTGTGTGCCCCCGGCTCAGGTTCCAGGAATAGTAATGGAGCGCCCAGCCGAAGATTGAGCCGAACAGATCTTTGTCCTTTCGAGCAATCTCCTCGAAGAATCCCCGTGTCCATTGCCAGTTATCCTCGTTCGGGCCCGAGGCAATCAATGACAACGGTTGCTCGTGCGCCGGGAGCCAACTGCTGTATCTACGAAACTCGACGGCATATTCCTCGGCAGTAAAATTGCCGCCGCATCCCCAGGATTCATTTCCCAGGCCCCAGTAGCGGACATTGTAGGGCTTGGCGGAGCCGGCACCGGCCCGTTCGTCCGCTAACGTGGTGCTGCCCGCTGGGGAATTGCAATATTCCACCCAGCGATAGAATGCCTCCGGCGGCAAGCTGCGAACATTGGCAGCAAGATAGGGTTGGCAGCCGATCAACTTGCAGAAACGCATGAACTCATCGGTGCCGAACCGGTTGGACTCATAGCGGTGATTCGTGGGTTCCGAGCGGGGCTCGGCCTCAATCCAAAAATTCGTCCGTCGCGGACGTTTATCTGCCGGACCGATTCCATCGCGCCAGTCGTAAGTGTCTGCAAAGCAACCGCCCGGATAGCGAACCACGGGAGCCTTGATTTTACGCATTTCATCGATCAGATCTTTGCGAATGCCGGCGATATTCTGGACCTTCGAACTTTCCCCGACCCAAACGCCGTCATAGATCACGCCACCAATGTGCTCCATAAAGTGTCCGTAGATATTGGGAGAGATCGTGCCCAGAACCTCGTCCGGCAAAACCTCAATGCGAGAGTCGGATGCGCTCGATACGGCGTTCGCCAACCTCGCGGGTCGGGCAAGCCAGAGCGCCGCTGCACCTGATGCGCAGTTGCGGACGAACTCCCGTCGTCTGATCATGACAATACCCTGGCTCCGGCGAGACGAGTGGCGCTAATGGGAAGCGCTTCGCATCTCAGCCTCCGGATTTGTTGGAGGAGATAAGCAACTTCCAAACTTTTGAAATGCGGGAAAAGTATATACTCCCTTCGTCCTGCTAAAGCCCCTTTTAGTCATGCATCACTCTCCAAACCCCTTTCGGCCAAACTGGCTGTCACCGACAGAATTCGTTCTGGGTTGCAGTCTGCTCTTTCTCTGCAACGTTGCATTTGCTGAGCAATCCGGTCAAACCCTGGAACTTTCACGGCCCATTCGATCATGGGAGTTCGTTTCGGCTGTGGGCACGCGTGCCGCGGTGTTCGGGAATGAACAGGGAGCCCTGGAAGCGTGGGTCTACCCATTGAAAATCCTGCGTGATTTTCATTTACGGTTCCACCTCAATGGCGCCACGCTGCCTGCGGAGACTCTCGCCCGAACTTTGATAATTCATCCAGAGTCAAGCACCATCGTTTACAGCGGCGACGTTTTTTCTGTCCGCGAAACTTTGTTCGTACCGGTGCATGAATCGGGCGCCATTATTGCCCTTGCGGTGGACACTGCCGAGCCTCTGGAAATCGAAGCTGTTTTCGATCGTGATTTTCAGCTGGAGTGGCCCGCAGCTCTTGCCGGAGTGGGTGAAGAGTGGGATTCGACCCTACGCGCTTTTCGCTTCGCAGATGAGTCGGGAAGGTTTGAGGCCCTGGTCGGTTCTCCCACAGCGGTCAAGAGCTCCGAAGAATACTTCACCAACTATTTCTCCTCTCGACAGGATTCGATTCTTTTGGGTGCGACCAGAAAAGGGAGTGAGACGAAGCTCATTGTGATTGCGGCAGGATTCGAGGGACCGCCAGCGCTGGCAAAGCTATACGATCACCTGGCAAAAGACTATCCGGAATTGTTGCGGAACTCCGCCTCCTATTACCGCGACTACCTTGAGCGCACGATCAGCCTGAAGCTTCCCGACGCCCAACTCGAAACAGCATATGACTGGGC
Source organism: uncultured Acidobacteriaceae bacterium (assembly GCA_963714225.1). Classification (GTDB taxonomy): domain Bacteria; phylum Acidobacteriota; class Terriglobia; order Terriglobales; family Acidobacteriaceae; genus Sulfotelmatobacter. Next base: position 167,702 of record CAVQNY010000019.1, read on the forward strand.
GAAGGTGAGCATGCTGCAAGGGGTCGTGCAGAACCCCTTCTTGGGCGAAGGTCTGGTTGCCGGGTTCAACACGTCAGGCAATGACTACCGTCCTGGTTTCGGCTGGTTTTTCGGTCGAGACGCGGAGTGGACTTCTTTGGCACTGGATGCGGAGGGAGACTTCTCAACCGTCCGCAGCGCTCTGGACTTTCTAAGCAAATACCAGCGGGCGGATGGCAAGGTCCCTCACGAAATCGCTCAAAGCGCCAGCTTTACGGATTGGTTCAAAAGCACGCCGTACGCGTACGCCTCTGCGGACGCGACGCCGCTGTTCATCATCGCCGTGAATGACTATGTGACGCACGGCGGCGACATTGGATTCGCTCAACAGAAATGGGACAACCTCTCGAGAGCATACGAGTTTCTTCGATCCACATACGACGCACAGGGGCTGGCACAGAACTCCGGCGTGGGAACCGGCTGGATCGAAGGCGGACCACTCTACCCAGTGCAGACTGAGCTTTACCAGGCGTCGCTAGGCCTCGAAGCCACACGCGCACTTTCTCACCTTGCTCATCTACTGGATAAAGAAGATCTTGCCAAAGAGCTAGAGCAAACGTTCGAACGGCAAAAGGCGCTCCTCGATAAGACGTTCTGGTCCGCCGAAAACAAAATCTACGCGTACGCCCTCGATACAAATAATAACCGTGTCGAAGTGGCCAGCGTCCTAGCCGCGGTTCCGATGTGGTTTAACCAGCTCGACGGAGATCAGGCTCGAAGCATGATTGAGGAGCTGGCCCGTCCCGACCACCAGACCGACTGGGGCATGCGAATTCTTTCTTCACGGGACCCGAAATACAATCCAGGCGGATATCATTATGGAACCGTATGGCCGCTGTTCACTGGTTGGGCTTCCGTCGGGGAGTACCGTTACCATCGCCCGTTTCCCGCCTACTTAAACTTGCGGGCCAACGCTTTGCTTACTTTGAATGGGTCGCTGGGCCACTTCGCCGAAGTTCTTTCGGGCAATTACTTTCAGACGCTGGCGACAGGATCTCCTCATCAGATTTGGTCGGCGGCTATGGTGGTCGATCCTCTGCTGAGTGGATTGCTTGGCTTGCAAGTGGACGCTACCGGTTGCCAGTTGAATTTTGCTCCCCACATTCCGCCCGACTGGAGGTCGTTCTCCATCAATAATCTTCGCTTGGGCGCGGTAGCGTTGAATTTGAATTACCAACGGGCGCCCGACAGTATTCGATTGGAAGTGCAATCTACCGGCACGGGGCACTGTTCTCTGCAGTTCTCGCCGGCCTTAAGTTTACGCGCTAGGATTAATCGAGTTCGACTCAATGGACGTGCACTGCCCTTTCACATCGAAGTGAACCCATCGGATCAGCACGTGACTCTGAATCTCCCGATTATCGGTGACCGAAATGCGATCGAAATTCAGATGACGAATGACTTTGAGTTTAGCGAGGCATCGGCTCTTCCGGCATTAGGGAGCATCAGCCACGGTCTACGAGTGCTTTCCGAATCGTGGTCGCCAGCGCGGGACACTCTAAAACTGCTACTCTCGGGCGCGGCGGGAGAGAGTTATGAACTCTCCGCGTGGAACCCGGACCAGATCTCTTCCATCGAAGGAGCTTCGCTCGAGGAGAAAGCTGGGCCGGAAGCAAAAGTCCGTGTGCAACTCCCAGCCAGCGCTACGGGAATCGATTCACAGGCCACCATCATCTTTCATTTTGCTGCGAGGTAAGGGGGCAGTCTTTCATTTCTGGCTTTTGAGCATGACGGAGAGCCACACGAAATGCCTCAGAACTTCAGATTCGTAGCTTTACTCGTTATGAGTACGTGCCTTGCGCTTTCTTTTTCAATGGCGCGGGAGCAGCCGGTGCATGCCGAGGACCACGCTTGGTGGCAGCATGCTGTTTTCTATGAGATTTATCCGCGCAGTTTTGCTGACAGCAACGGCGATGGTATCGGCGATCTCAAGGGGATCGAGTCCAAGCTCGACTACTTGAAGCGACTGGGCGTGGACGCGATCTGGATCAGCCCCTGCTATCCCTCGCCCCAAGTAGATTTCGGCTACGACGTTTCCGATTACGAAAACATCGATCCAATGTATGGAACCTTGGATGATTTCGACCACTTGGCAAGAGCTGCAAAGAAAAAGCACATTCGCGTCATCATGGATTTCGTGATCAACCACACTTCTGACCAGCATCCGTGGTTCCTAGATTCGAAGTCATCGCGCACCTCCGCCCATCGCGACTGGTACATCTGGCGCGACGGCAAGGGCGACGGCCAACCTCCCACCAATTGGATCTCAGGTTTTGGAGGTTCAACCTGGAAGTTCGATCCCACAACCGGTCAGTATTACTACCACTACTTTGCCACCGCGCAGCCTGATCTGAACTGGCGCAACCCGGCCGTCGAAAAGGCCATGTTCGATGTCGCTCGATTCTGGTACAAGCACGGCGTCTCGGGCTTTCGTCTGGATGCGGTTGATCTTCTGTTCGAAGACCCCGATCTACACGACAACCCTGTTCTGCCGGGAAAGAACGAACTGGGCGACTCGAAGACGGACGAAAAATACAACGACAAACTGCCGGAGAATCATGACGTTCTTCGCCGCCTGCGGAGCGTTGCAGACGAAAGCAACACCGTTCTGGTGGGAGAGACCTACACGGAGAGTGCCGCCGAGCTGAAGGAATACTACGGGGCTCACAACGATGAAATCCAGTTGCCCATGGATTTCATGTTCTGCACTCTCGACAAGCTTTCTGCGCCTGAATTCCGCAAACAGATTGCGCTCGTTGAATTCACCGGCGGTTGGCCGACCTATGTCATCGGCAATCACGACATGGCGCGATCCTTCGTGCGCTACGGCGATGGCAAGCACAATGACCAGATCGCCAAGCTGATGGCGGGGCTCTATCTGACGCTGCGGGGCACGCCCATCCTGTACTACGGCGAAGAGATCGGCATGGAAAACAACGATCCCACGCGCAAAGAAGACGTGAAAGATCCGATGGGAATCACGGGATGGCCGGGATACAAAGGTCGCGACGGGGAGCGCACTCCCATGCAATGGGACGAGTCTGCCAAAGCGGGATTCACGAAGGCAGCGAAATCCTGGCTGCCTGTTCCCCCGAGTGCGAAGACGCACAACGTTGCAAGCGAGTTGAACGACCCGAACTCCATCCTGCAGTTTTACCGGCAGTTGCTGGTATTGCATCATCGAAATCACGCCCTTCTGGACGGAGATTATGTCTCCCTGAACCAGGATGATCCCAACGTGCTTGCCTACCTCCGGCGATATAAGAATGAAGCCGTACTGGTTGTTCTGAATATGTCGGGGACGGCGCAGCAGGTCAGCTTTAATCTCTCCGCGCAAGGCTTCTCTTCCACTAAGGCCAAGACTCTACTCACGACTTCGACGCCCGCGCCCAGTGGAAAGTTGGATCAGATCGCTCTGGAGCCATTCGCCGTATACATCGCACAAGTCTCCCCATGAAGGAGGTTGGCATGACGGGAATTAACCAACGACAGCTTTTGTGGTTGCAGAGATTACAAAAGATTCTGATTGGCGTCCTGTTGACGTGTGCATCTGTCTGGGCCCAGTCGGATGGTGGTCAAAGCACAATGCTCTCCAGCCTTGTCTGGCCTCATTCTTATGTCCAGAAGCGGGCTTCCAGCTATGACCGAACCGGTGGCAACGACGACTTTTACAAGATTGCTGCCGGAGACACGGTCCCATTACTCGATGACTCAGGCCCCGGAATCATTACCCACATCTGGATCACCATCGCCTCGCCGGAGCAGTATCACTTGAAGAAGCTGGTTCTACGCATGTATTGGGACGGCGAGGCCTCGCCGAGCGTAGAGGCTCCCATCGGCGACTTCTTCGGCCTCGGCCTTGGCGAGTACTTCCCGTTTGAATCCATCCCTCTGTCTGTGGCCTCGGATAAGGCCTTGAACTCGTTTTTTTCCATGCCATTTCGGAAGCGTGCCCGAATCACGGTCACCAATGAGGGAAGCGAAGGCGTCGACGCGTTTTATTTCAACATTGACTATCAGGCCTGGCATAAAGACCTTGCCGAAGACACCATGTATTTTCATGCACAGTACCGTCAGGCGACGCCAGCCAAAGGGTGGACTAACCAGTGGCAATCGAACGACGCGCCAGCCGTAACCGCAAAGAAAAATCTTGATGGAGAAAACAATTACGTGTGGATGGAGGCCACCGGCCAGGGACACTTCGTAGGCGTGACCATGTCAATTCTTCAGAATCAGGACGGCTGGTGGGGTGAAGGCGACGACATGTTTTTTGTCGACGGGGAAAAGCATCCCTCCATCAACGGAACCGGATCGGAAGACTACTTTCTAGGAGCTTGGGATTTTGGCGACCATCCATTCTCTTATGCACTATACGGGGCACCGGTGAAGGGCACCGAACTTGCGGGTAGCCGCTCTTCCGTGTATCGGTTTCACCTGGATTCGCCGATCCCTTTCACAACCTCTCTCAGAGCAACGATCGAGCACGGCCATGCCAATCATCGTTCCGATAATGTGTTTTCCGTGGCCTATTGGTACCAGAAGGAACCGCATGCCGCCTTTCCCGCTCTGCCCCCGGTCGCGCAGCGACTACCCCGAATTTATCCGGTGGGAGGTCCGGGGAATGCTGCTCAGTAACCATTTCCGCGTGCAGTTGCTAGTCAGTTGCATTTTCTTGTTGCTGACTGCGTCCTCGGGGGCGGGCACGAAAGACAAAGCCACCACACCCAAGTTTGACAGCATCCGTGTTGACGCTCTCGATGCCGACGCGTGGAACGGCGTGGTCTTCGCGGCGCGGGCATTCGGGCAGCCTTCCGACTTTGCCTTCCGATTCGGATCGTTCAGCCAGACCTTCATCGATGGACCGGCGATCTTCGATGCTGTTCGGGAAGTCGGGCCTCATGCTCCGGATGCGTCGTACTGTCGCATGTCGTGGGCAGTTCCCCCGCGCGATGCGCTGATCACGCTCGAATGGTCGCGGATTGATGAGACTACGGTGGTGGGAACGATCACCGCCGACTCTGATTTCCAAATCGTTCTCGAAGCTTATATTCCCCTGGCAGGGACTTCCTGGGGTCTGCCCGGTGTGTACGCGGTAGAAGAGAACAAGCAGGCAATTGCAGGCGAGCGCTACTTTGACGGCGTTTTCGGCCTTTCCAGCCAATTTATAGTCATGGTCGACCGGCCGACGATGGGAAGCGGCACATACCCTTCCGTCGATCAACTACGAGACACCATGAAGAATGCGGGAGTTCTGGTCAACTCGCTCGACAGCGACCCGTCGAGGAATGCAGCAGGACTCCAGTTCGTGACGGGGCAGTCGCGCACGGCGCACTTTGTTGCCACTCTGGGATGGAGTAAACAAGAACTTCTTGGGAGAGCCCAGACATTTCTCGCGCCTGGCAAGGTCGATGCCATACTGGAGAAAAGCTCCGAAGCGTATGTCCGCCGGAGGCCCGCGTCGGACGGCCTGTTTGCCGGTGCCCCAGACGCGATAGGCAATAACATGTTCTGGAACACGCTGTACGCGCCGCAACCTGATCTGGTGTTTCCTAGTATCAGCCGGAAGGCGGCGCACAACCCGGGGTGGGTGCTGGGAGAGTGGGATGGCTTTTTCGGATCGTTGCTGAGCAGTTTGGAGGACAAAGATCAATCGCTGGCGACGATTCGAGTTCTGCTGCTGGCTCAAACCGAGAGTGGATTGATTCCCAATGGCGTTACCGGAAGCGGCGAAACGCCCGATCGTTCGCAGCCGCCGGTGGGGGCTTATTGCGTTTGGAAAGTGCTGCAGCGCTATCCCGACGACGAGATGCTGAGGTGGGCTTATCCCCGGCTGAAGAAGTGGCACGAGTGGTGGTTCAAAGACCGCGGTGACGGACAACCGTGGCGCGATGGCAACCGGGATGGACTGCTCGAGTGGGGCAGCGACCGGGGATCGGCTGGATCGGGCGGTGGGCGCGGCTTTCTGATGCAGGCCCGATGGGAATCGGGGATGGATGACAATCCGATGTGGGATGAGGTCCACTACGACCCGCATACTTACACGATGGACCTCGACGATGTGGGATTGAATTCGTTGTATGCGCTGGATGCGGAAAGTCTGGCGGCGCTCGCGGGACAACTTGGCAAAGAAGACGACCGGAGAAATTTCCTGGCCGATTACGAGAAGATTAAGCGTCTGGTGCGAGAGAAGCTGTGGAACGAAGCTGACGGAATCTATGAGAACCGATTTTGGGATGGCAGGTTTTCGAAGCGGCTTTCCCCGAGCAACTTCTACCCGATGCTGGCCGGCATCGCTACGCCGGAGCAAGCGGAGAGGATGGTGCACCAGCATCTTCTTAATCCCGCGGAATTCTGGGGAGATTACGTGGTTCCAACCACTTCGCGCAGCGATCCTGCATTTGCCGACCAGTATTATTGGCGCGGCAGCATCTGGGGGCCCACCAACTATCTCCTCTACCACGCCATCGATCGTTATGGCTTCGACCAGACCGCGCTGGAGTTTGCCCAGAAAAGTTATGCCCTGTTCATGGCTGACTGGAAAACCAACCAGCACGACAACGAGCTTTACCACGCTTGGGGAGGCAGCGGCGGTGGCGATATCCACTACACCTGGGGCGCTTTGTTGTGTCTGGTTGGGCTCGAGCAATTGATGGACGCGAATCCGTGGGACGGGTTGCGATTTGGCGCGCTAAATCCTGGCGCTGAAGGCCAGCTGTATCGCGCCACATGGCAGAATCACATCTATAGCGTATCCGTTGGACCCAGCAAGACTGAGGTTGCACGCGATGGAAGAGTGCGTTTGCAGGCAGACGCGGGAATTGTGGTGCGAAGCTACGAAAAATCTCCGGCGCGCGTATCGATGAAGGTAAAGAGCGACCGTGATTTCCACCTCGCGATCAGCGAGTTCGAGGCAGGCCCGGGGAAGGTGGTAATTGACGGCAAGAGCGTGCCTCAGGTCAAAGCGACAGAGGGAACGGCCAGCTTCGCGGTTTCGCGCGGAGAGCACGTGGTGGAACTGACCCATTGATCTTGATTTTGACGCTCGGGTCAAATTGTCGGACTGTTCAGGCCGGGCAAGGAGATCCCAAACCTGAGCAGTCCTCCAAAAAGTCGGCGAGACCGCACCGCCGTCACGCCTAGAAGCTGATTTTTACCGCCAACTGGCCTTGCCGATTGCCGACGGCCAGATACGTGATCTGCCCGAAGCTGGGATCGCCGGCGTTGGTGTCAGGCGTGCCGAAGACCGGATGATTAAAGGCGTTTTGGGCTTCCAGGCGCAACTCCAACCGTATTCCTTCATGCACGTTCGACAGCAGGAACTGTTTGGTGAGTGACAAGTCGCTGGTGAATGCCCGTGGTGTACGGATGTCCGCCGTGGTCCGCGGAGCGTTGCCGAGGGTAAACGGGGCGGGACACTGCACTGCGGCGGGGACGGCACAATTCCCAGTATTCTGACCGTTGACAAAAAATTGGTTGACCCAGTTGACGTCGCTGCCGTAGTTGCGCCTGGGCATGCCGACGAAATTGGGGCGCTGAGGACCGTAGGTCGGCAGCGGCGTCCCCCCATTCAAAGTAAAGAATTGCAGCGGCCAGCCGGAACGAATCTGCCAGATGCCATTGGTCTTCCACCCGCCGATGATGTAGTCCACCAATCGTGGCATGCCAGTCCAAAAAGCTTTGCCGCGGCCGATGGGCAGGTCATAGCTGTAGCTGAATTTCAGCATGGCCGGTATGTCGAATGTCGACAGACTCCTTTCCGACCGAGGGTTGTTAGGATCCTGCAGGGCAAAGCCCGCCTCGGGGCCGTAGTTCCCCAACCAGGCCACATTGGTGTCGTATATCGAGGAATCGTCGATTGATTTCGACCAGGTGTAGCTGGCTAGAAGCTCCAGGCCGTTGCTGTAGCGCTTGTTTGCGGTGAGCTGCAACCCATGATACGTGGAGTTCGCGATGGGTGGCTCGTCCGTCGTAACGCCAGTGGGAAACTGGGGGTAGGGCAACTGCAGTTGAAACTCTTGGATCTGCTGGCTCGAAAGCACGCTGTTTGGATCGGAGATCGGTCCGCCGTTTTGCGAGGAGAATGGGTTGTTCACATAGGTCAACAGATTGTTAAGCAGGCCAGGGTTGTTCTCGATTTGAGGCCCGAGGAAGTCGCGATTGTTGTCGCCGGCGAAGTATAGGTGGGTTCCTTTCTTTCCGATGTAGTCCGCACTAAAAACGACGTTCCACGGCAATTCGCGCTGGATGCCAAGAGTCCAGCTCTGCTCATACGGCGTTTCCGCTGCGTCATGGGTGCGGAGCGGGCCAATGGCGCCATAACCCACATCATTCAGCGCTCCTAGAGAACCTCCCGGCGGCTGGATCAGCCCGTTGGGAAATGGATTGTTCATGTGGATCCACGGAGAGTTGCCCTGGTTTAGATAGGTGATGATCTGGGAGGTGTATTGGTTAAAGCCCTGGGAACCATAGCTCAACAGGCCGTTGGCGCCGGAGCGGGTCTGGCTGTAGAAGATGCCATAGCCGCTCCGCACCACCGTTTTCGGGGCGAACTGATAGGCCAATCCGAAGCGCGGCTGAATATCGTGCCAGTCCGTAAGCCAGTCTGAGCGCACTTTGGAACTGTTAAATTGCTCGCCCCCGCGCAGCGAAAGGGTTGTTGGTCCGTTAAACGTGTCGTCGTAGGAAAGCGTGCCGCCGTTCAGCGGGTTAACCAGATTGGGATCGAACCAGTTCATGCGATTGAAGCGCTCGGTTCTGGGCAGCGAGACGTCGTAGCGTAGTCCCAGATTGACCGTTAGTTTGCTGGTCACTTTCCAGTTGTCTTGAGCAAAGGCGGCGTACTGGTAGTTTTCGCTCGCCGGCCGGAACTGTAATTCGTAGAAACCGCTTTGGAACTGCCCCATGAGGAAGCTGGCCATGGTATCTCCGCCGGCAATGTTGCCATCGTTGCAAGCGAGTCCAAAGTCTGGACCCGGGCACTGTGAACTGCCCGAGCTGGCGAATTGGAAATAGCCTTCTGGCGCATTGGTCTGGATGTAATTTTGCTGGTGCAGCCGGGCCTCTAATCCGAACTTCAGTTCATGGGCGCCGTGAATCTTACTCAGGATTGCGGTCGCCTGACCGGTGTCCTGCCCCTGCTTATAGTTGCCATACGGGTTGTCCCCTATGTTGGGAAAGCCTGCCGCCAAATAATCGGCGAGGAACATCGGCGGAACCCCATTGAAACCGTTCGACTCCAGATAGGACGGGAAACCCAGCGTGCTGAGAGGATTGGCATTCAGGCTCGAGTTGTACGCATAAATCAGCGTGGCGCCTCGCGTGAATCCAAAGGTGGTGGTCAGCAGCATCGTGGGACTGATGGTGTAGACCTCATTGAGGGCGAACAGGTGCGAAGTGCTCGAGTTCGCTCCGCCGGCACAGGGATCGGCGAAGTTCTTGAAGCAATTGAAAGGAGTGCTGCTGCCCCACTGTTGCGAGTACTTTCCACTCAGCAGATTCTTCTGGTTAAAGCGGTGGTCAATCTTCACATCGAACTGCTGGTTGTTGCTGCCGGTTGCGCCCGAGGCGATCCAGTTTATGTACGGACTCGGATTGGGCATGTTGGGGGTCGCTTGAGGGAAGAGGGCGATCATTTTAGCCGCGACCGGGTCGATTAAATTGCCTGCCACTCCGGGGGTGGGCTCGAACTGGCCCGGAGGACAGGCGTTTCCCTTCGGAAAGCCGGGGGCCCCAGGATTGCAGCCTGGGCTTATGTATTGGTCAACTCTGTTGTTCGGAATCGGGGTGAGACGCACCGGGCCGCCATCATTGGAGCTGTAGACGCCAGAATAAGGGTCGTAAAGCTGGCCAGCGGGATTGTTACAAACTCCGTTCACGAAGATCGCCCCTGGCGCTGGTCCATTGGGACCATCCCCGCCGCAGAGCTCCGAGAAATTTCCCGTGCGCTCGGCCACGCTGGGCACGCCCGCAAAGTAGGTAGCCATCGTGCTCGCGAGCGTTCCATCCCAGTCGAAGAAGAAAAAGGTCTTATTCTTCCAGATGGGTCCGCCAAAAGTGCCGCCGAAATCGTGGCGGTGAACCGGGGGAATCGGGATGCCACTCTGATTGTTGAACCAGTTGTTGGCGTCGGTGATGGTGTTGCGGACGAAGTCGTAGACCTCTCCATGAAAGGTGTTCGTGCCCGAGCGCGTGACCATGTTGACGATCGAGGCGCCGGAAAAGCCGTACTCGGCGCTGAAGTTCGACTGCTGCACCTTGAACTCTTCCACCGCCTCCGGTGACGGAATGTAGGTGGCATAAGTGATGCCGCCATTAGGCTCGAAGTTGGTGATAGTGGCTCCATCCATCAGAATGTCGGCGCTGGCCCCGCGGCTGCCGTTGGAGATGAAGTTCGTCCCATTCGTGTCGCTGACGCTGTTCGCGTCACTTTGGTCGTTGACGCCCGGCGTCAGGTACATCAGGTCCATCACGTAGCGGTCAATCAACGGCAGGTCATTGATGAACCTGCGGTCGACCACCTGGCCGGTCACCGCATCTTGGGTGTCGATGTTCTGCCTCTGGGCCGTAACTTCAACATTTTGTGCCGCACGCGCAACCTTTAGAGTCAGATTCGCAGTCGGGTTCTCGCTGACGTTCAATTGAATGTGGGTGCGCACGGTTTTCTCAAACCCCTGCAACTCCGCCGTCACGGAGTACACTCCCGGCGGAATCGAAACAAACAGGTACCGGCCTTCGTTGTCCGACTTGGTCGTAAACTTATATCCCTTCTCCTCGTCGAGGAGGGTGACCTTTGCGCCCTGGATGACGGCCGCCGACGAGTCGATCAGAATGCCGCTGATAGTCCCAAAGTAGCCTTGTGCGAAGAGTGTGGCCGGCAGCAGGACGAAGACGGCGGTGGTTAGAGTTCGCAATACGCGCTGGCAATTTTCCCGAAGCGTTAGAGTGGAGAGACTCACGTTGCCCCCTTTTTCCGGATAAAACAAACCGGCCCTGGTACCTATCGATGTTGTCAGATTCCGTCGAAGGAAATTTCTCTCTCGGCACAATGCCCGCGCCGGCGATGTGAATCCGGCAACGGATCGGCTTTCAATTAAAACGATTCATTATGCACTTCCGGAGCAACTATGAAAAGGGCTTTTTGGCTTAACTGTACGGAATCAGACCACTACTGAATGAGGAGTGCATGTGCGTTCCATGGGTGAAGCGAGCTTCGTCGAGACCGGAACAGCAGGATTCCGGAGTTTCTGGTGCTTCACCGGGCACACCTCGACACCGGCGAAGTTCAGGAAATGCACGGGATCCGCGACACATCCGCTGCGAACCATTGTGGATCTACTGCGCAGCGGACACGTGGACCGGAGCCAACTGAAGCTAGCCGTCGACGAAGCCATACGCCGTGGCCTCATTGGAAGAGGAGAAATCGATCGCATGCCGGACGATAAACTGCAACGTTCACTTCGGGAGTTGGTCAGGATCTGCGAAGAGCCAGACTACCCACGGTGCATGCAGTACGATAGCTTTAGTTGCAAATGAAGCACATGAATTTCATGCGAAAACTCGAGTTTCGTCTTTGTGGTCTCCTTCTGGTCCTGCTGCAACTCGGCTTCGCGCAAGAGGTCAGTTTCCGTATCACGTCTCTGCGCCCGGTGGAGGAGTTGCGCGCAGAAGCGCTCAAGCAGCAGTCACCAGGCGAGCAGGGGACTTTCCTCAAACCTGATCTGGTGGAGTTGGTCAAGCTCGATCCCACGATCAAGCTCGACATCCGCTACGCCACTACGAACAATTTTCTGGGTACGCCCATTTACACCCAGGGGTGGGCCTTTCTCCAACGGGTTGTGCCGGGCGCGCATGTCGTCGCGACGGACGTGGATAAAGGGTTCGCCTTCCCGGGCATCCCTGACGGCGCAGGCCGTTATCTCTTGCGCAGCTCTGGGCTAGTTACCATCAACGGTCCGCGCGAATTGCAGTTGGGGCTAAAAGTTTACTTCTAAGAACAGGGGCCTTCCGCGCGGGTTCTATGGGACAGCCGGAAATAACACGAAGGAGAGAACGTGATCATCAAAGCGCGGGAATGGAGCGTGTTGACATGTCTTGTCGCGAGTTCGTTGCTTTGGGTATGTAAGGCTACCCCCCAAACCATAACCATCGATGCCGCACCCTCGCACGTCGCCAACACCTTCAGCCCCGTCCGTTCTTTGGGCGCTGCGATCGATCGGCTGAGGACTGGAACGCCCGACCATCTGCTGACCGACCCGGTTCTTAAGGAGATTCTTGGCGCGGGATGGCAAACCGTGACCTATCGGCAAAACACAGAGCTCATGGTCGAAGCCTGGCATTGGAACCCGAACGGCACCTGGAGCGATGCGGAGAAGCAGCAGGGCTACTTTGTGGGCAGCGCGGAACCAACCGCGGAAATGATTCGCCATTCGTGGGCAGCTCCGCTTCCGCATCGCGGCTTCAGCCGCGGCGACGGAAACGGCTGGTCCCGGCTCACCGACGGCGATCCCAAGTCGTACTGGAAGAGCAATCCCGACCTCACCAAAGCCTTCACCGGCGAAGACGACTCGCTCCACCCGCAGTGGGTGATGATCGATCTGGGCAGCAAAGTCCCGGTCAACGCCATACGCATCGCATGGGCCGAACCCTACGCGAAGCACTACTCAGTCCAGTTCTGGACCGGCGAACTGGAACCTTTCTATGACGGGACCACCAAGGGTACATGGCAAACTTTTCCCTTAGGCGCCATCACCGAAGGCAAGGGTGGCACGGTCACGCTGAAGCTGGTTTCCTGGATGATTCCCGTGCGGTATCTCCGCATCTGGATGACGGGGTCTTCTAACACCTGCGACACTCACGGTTCTGCCGACAAGCGAAACTGTGTGGGTTACGCCATCAATGAACTCTACGTCGGGGCGCTCTCGGCAGATGGGCAGTTCAATGATTACGTCACTCATTTCCCCAGCCGCAATCAGACCGTGACCTGGCCGTCTTCGGTTGATCCGTGGCACGCGGCTCCTGATATGGACGAATCCAGAGGAGACCAGGTCGGCTTCGATTTTTTCTTCAGCAGCGGCGTTACCCGCGGCCTTCCCACCATGGTTCCCATCGCCATGTTGTATTCCACGCCGGAGGATGCAGCGAACGAGATTGCCTATCTCTACAAACGCCACTATCCGATCTCGTGGATCGAGATGGGAGAAGAGGCCGATGGACAGCACATGCTACCCGAAGACTACGGCGCGTTGTACCTGCAATTCGCCACCGCGATTCACCGGCTCGTTCCCGAGGCCAAGCTGGGTGGACCGCCCTTCGAAGGAACATTTGATGATGTTGAAGTGTGGCCGGACGCGGCCGGGAAAGTCTCATGGCTCGGACGATTCGTCGACTACCTTAAAGCCCACAGCCGCCTGAACGATTTGACCTTCTTCTCTTTCGAACATTATCCCTACCAGGATAAGCCCACCTACTCCTGGGCTGACCTGTACCCGGAGCCGGATTATGTCAGGCACATCGTTCAGGTCTGGAAGGACAACGGCTTGCCCCCGAATATTCCCTTCTTCATGACCGAGGGGAACATCGGCGGTGGAGCGGGACCTTCGACCGTGAAGAGCGCCTTGTGGTTGGCCGACTATGTCGGCTCCATGATGACCGCCGGCGCCGGGGCCACTTACTTTTTCCACTACATGCCTTCGCCAGGCCGGATTAATGGCTTTCTCATGCTCGATGAGAAATACAACGTACTGGGCTATCCTCCGCAGTACTTGGCTACGCAGGTGATCACCAAGGAGTGGGTCCAACCCGTCGATGCTCCCCACAAACTCTTCAAAGCTTCGAGCGACGTGACCGACGCTGCGGGGACGCTGCTGGTCACCGCGTATGCCGTCGAGCGTCCTGACGGACAGTGGTCCGTGATGCTGGTCAACCGGGACCAATACAACGACCGTGCAGTGAAGATTGTTTTCAACGATGCCGAAACCGGGCACGACCGTCACTTCTCAGGCCGGGTTGATCGCATCACGTTCGGATCCGCCGAATACACCTGGCAGCCCGAAGGAGAACGCGGTCACGCCGATCCTGACGGCCCGCCTTCCAAGTCGACGGTAAGTGGCGGCGCAGAAACGTTGTATAAACTCTCGATGGCATCCATTACCGTGCTACGCGGCTCCATCGGGGACCAGTAACCATCTTCTGGAACCAAAGGTACGAGCGTCCGCGCGGTTGTTCGGCCATGCGGTAGTTATCCAGAAACGCTGTATCGGACGCGCCCAATTTCAATGACGCAGGTAGGTTCGGGACGTTGTGCGGGGCGCAGAGAGGATTGGTTTGATGGTAGGGTGCGTGGGGTGAGAGTTTGAGGCGCGGTTGGAAGTGGGGAGCTGGTTTGGGGGCGAGAAGGGCGCACCACGCCGGCGGTTGATGAGAGGCACCGAGCAAGCGAGATCGGAATTTTCGTATCATGCTGCGACTCCGGGGAGAGAGGGTGGAGAACGGAGTTGGGTCTGGGCAGCCGTAAGTCTCTCGATGAGCACCATGCGGCCGCCACATTTGGGACAGAGCGAAAGTGGGCTCGGTTGCTCGGTGGGGGAGGTTTTTGCTTCGGTCTGCGATGGCTGTACGGCTCCGAGTAGTCGAAAGCAAAGCGGAAGGAAAGTGGCGCGGCGCCGGTTAGCGAGGAAGCCAAAGTGGCGAATGCGCCGCCTGAAAGGATCAATTGATAACAGTCAGTTAGGGTCGACCCTACTATCTCGGGTCAAATCCGACACTTCGTCCGGTGAACCGTAACCGCGACGATAGGCTTGGCCGCAGATTTCGTACGACTTCAAGTCCGTCGTACGCCACTGACTGGACGCGCGCGGCATACGGCAAGAACAGTACAGGACCCACCCTGAGGCGCCGTGCGCGGTGAGCGGGATCAGGTACGATCCGTTGCGATACGGGCTGAAACCTGGCAAATATCGAGTGCGGCATTTCGGGCACTCGACGCAATGACGAACACGAGACATGAAGATTGAAACCACCGTTTGATCGCAACCAGTGTGGCGCGTCAGAAATAGCAGCTATTGCGAATGCTCACTGAGGTTCACGATTTCGTTGATGGGGTGGAGCTCTGCCCCGAAAAACCGTCGCACGATAAACGTCACTCTGAATGACGCATTAGCGGCGCCAGCACCACAGCCCTGCGAGTCAGTGACAGCCTGAAGTGAGCGCATTCGTCCTCCCCAGTAGTACTCAGTACAGCTGCAACTCGCTCTTTCCTGGCAACAAAGTGCAGGCCGATCTCAGCGTTGCTCGACCCTAACAACTAATGTCCGATCCAGAGCAGAATCGGCTCATGGCTTGCAAGAGATTCTTCGTATCGAAAACCAACGTGTGGCGTGCCGTTTATCCCGCCTCACGGGTTTCGTGTTCCTAAGCGTGCGTGCGGTCGCGTTTGGGGAATCAAACCGAGCGGAGACCAGGCACATACCTAGCGGAACGAATGCCCTTTATCGCTCGAATCGGCCGAGTCCGAATCCCCGCAAAAACTGTTTGCCAACATTCGCCGGCACATTGGATTTCGGGTGTGTACGTGCGACGTCTGCCATCGACCTGCCTATGCTTTGGTTTACAGGGGTTGCCAGAAAGGCGTGGATGTTGCCCGCATGCGGCCCGGTGAGTACCGTTGCCATGCCCGAGATTTGTCCGCGGTCGTTGATCTTGTTCGCCATGGTTGCGTAGAGGTTGGAACTGGCGGGAAGCAGCGTGTTAAGGTCGGTCATCACGCCGTTCTGCCAGATGAAGGCATGGGACCAGTCGAAGTTGGAGTCCCATGTGCTTCCCACCACTTGGCCCTTGTTGTTGATGCCACTGGCCAGAGAGCCAAAATCTCCCGGCAGAGTGCCGAGGTTTGTGATTTCGTGCGGGTTCTGCCAAAGGACGGCATATTGGGTTGTGTTGTCGGAGCTTTCGACTTCTCCAACAATTTGGCCCTGGTCGTTAAGGCCCCAGGCGAGAACAAAGGCCTCGCTTCCGAGGTCAGGAAGCGGGACGGCAGTGCCCTTTTCCCACAATACGGCGTGAACCGCTGTGGTGCAGGTTCCCGAGTAGCCTACGGCTTGGCCCTGGGCGTTGATGCCGAATGCGATCGAGTCTACATCGCTACCCACCGGCAGAAGAGCATGGGGCTTGCTGTTGCCGTTTTCCCAAAATGCCCCCAAGTCAATCCGATTATTCGTCGTGCCAGACGGGCATGTAGAGTCCACCATACCGTTTTCCGCAAATCCTGCGATTTGTCCGTGGTTATTGATCCCGCTCGCCTGCCCGTTATTTCCCCCGAGTGTCTGGAGAGCGCTCATGTGGAAGGGTTGCCAAAGAAACGGGCGACAGGTGAGGTGTGTGCCGAAGCCACAAACGTCTTCGCCGTTCGGGTCTGGGACAGACGTTTCCGAATAACCTACAATCTGCGCGAAGTCATTGATCTGGCCCCAGTTCATCCAACTGTTCTGCCCGCCGAGCGTGCCGAGGTCGAATTTGACTCCGTCGATGCCCAGGACTGCGCGTCCGCTTAGAAGTGTCCCGGACAAGCTATCCTGCTCCCCGGGTGGCAAGGTCCCAGACATGATCTCCGTCCAGCCTTCATTGTTCACGGACATGGCACAACCTAAATTGTCATCTTTGTGCAGAACGCCCAAATCGGTAACTTTGTAGCCCGCTTGAGCGAATGCATTGCCGAAGCAAGCCAGAACAAACGTCGCAACCCACAGTATCCAGGAATTCCGCAACTGTCTAAACCTGCTCATATCTCCTCTTTTCCTCGGGTAGACTCGTGGTGCCGGGATGACTGGCGATTTACGTCAGGTACCACTCAGCGCTCGGACAGTTAGTTTGAGCACGCAGTCGTCCGAAAAACATGGAATCGGGTGTTCTTTGTGACGAATGACTGTTGGTGAGGGGCGAAACAGTTAGCTGCAGACACGAAATCGCCCGGCGATGGGGTGCATCCGCCACGCATTTCCGTCACGAATCGCTCGACTCTCTACACAATTCAATAGACGCTGCAGAGTCGGACTTCGCGATTCCATATTCGAGCTTGATTCTGGTTATTCGAACATGCATACTCGTCGGTATGTTACAGGTTAAACGAAGGTCGAGTCACCGGACAGCCAGGTCACGCAATCCAGAGCGCACGCGGGAACTCCTGTTGCAGGCTGCCTTCCAAGAGATATACCGCTCTGGCTTTCGGAGCGCTGACCTGGAGGCCATTCTGGCGGCAGCAGGCGTCACCAAAGGCGCGCTGTACTACCACTTTGACGACAAGGAGGCCCTCGGGTATGCGGTGCTGGACGAGGTCATGGCGAGTGACCTTCACCAGAAGTGGGTGCAACCTTTACGGAACGCCAAGGACCCCATCGACGCTCTGGTTCGCATTGTTCAGTCCGAATCGCTGAAAAAGGAAGACGTTCGGCGCGGCTGCCCCTTGCTTAACTTGTCGCAAGAGATGTCAGGTCTTGATGAGGGATTCCGCAGAAGGACGGCCAGACTTTTTAGGGACTGGCATGACGCCGTGGCGGGGGCACTGCGTGAAGGACAGAAACGGGGGTTAGTGCGCAATGATATAGACGCGAATGAAACGGCTACGTTCCTGATCGCGACGTATGAGGGCTATGTGGTTTTAGGAAAGAATTCGCAGGATCCACGGACGATGCAATCCGGCCAAAGAAGGGTGAGCGGCCACCTCGAATCGCTACGCCCGGCACGAGGCCGGAGGCGAGGGGGCAGGCGGCGGATAGCCGCCCCTTTGTTGGGCCCTTAAACCGTCCTGGCATGCACGCCGGTTACTGTGATTACGCGAAAGCAGATCGAGCGAAACCTGCCGATTTCGGCCATTTTTGGGCGGGAGGTCAGGTCACCGTTGCGGCAACCGACAGTTTTCGCCAGCGATGAATCCTCGCACCCCCCTCTCCGACGTTGACACTTGCTGCCATAACATACATACTCGTCGGTATCATCGATGCAAAGCCAAGTAGAATGGCCGCATCATAATAGTCGGATCGTCGCAAAATCCCGCCGAAAGAGGAAACCAATGGGCCGAAGGACATTCAAGAGAATCGGATTAGCAAGCTTCCTGCTTGCTGTCGCGCTGGGTGCGAGCTTGCAACCGCAAGCACAATCCAAAACCCCGTATCCCAGCATGGCCGCGCTTACCCAGTACCTGATGCCGGATCAAAATGCCGAAATAGCCATGGCACGAAGTGCGGCTCCAGACTCCATATCCCACGATGCAAAGGTTCTGGTTCTTGGGCCGCATGGCTATGAAACTGCCATCGAAGGCAAGAATGGTTTCGTATGCATCGTGGAGCGAGGGTGGATGAACCCATTCGATGGTGAATTTTCTGTTAATTTTTGGAACCCTAAAATTCGCGGTCCGATCTGCTTCAATCCGCCGGCCGCGCGCTCCATCCTGCCGATGACGTACAAAAGAACGGAGATGGTATTGGCCGGTCAATCCAAAGCTCAGATCATCGACGGCATCAAGACATTCATAAAGCAAGAGTTGCCGCCCCTGGAGCCCGGAGCCATGTCGTACATGATGTCCAAGGAACAGTACCTTACGGACGGTGGGGATCATAAGTTCACGGCCCACCTCATGTTTTACACGCCACTCATGGACGGTGCTGCTTGGGGTGCAGATCTGCCCAACTCTCCCGTCATGCTGGGTCCACAGTTCGGAGGCGCTCCGGAACCAATCGACGTATTCATAGTTCCCACGGGCAGATGGTCAGACGGATCCGCTGCTCCGGTTATGTAGGCCATTTCATTTAGAAGCAGTGCACTCGTCAGTCTCGCTTCGGGTAGCAGGAAGTCGAAACGAGAGAGCAACGCTAGGGGGTTCCATCATGAGCGCACGCGAGATTGAGGATCAGAAGGCCATTGCACGTGAGATGTTTGTTCAACAAGCTCCTCACGCTAATGCGGACGTTTCGGCTAGCCCACAGCGGGGAGATACGATTTGGTCCATCAAGAGTAGACGTGATTACACTCTTCAATCGACGGCAGAAGACGGGTTCTACGAACCTGCAGATACATCATTGCTTCCTGTAACCCGAATGGATGCTGCAAACCTCATCCGAGTCTTGCGGCAGTTGGAGGTTATAGCAAAACGACAGGCGCCACGAATCGCGTTCAAGGCAAAGGGTAGAATCCTATTCTTGGATTTAGCCGAGATCGTGGCAGTGCAAGCGGAAGGTAATTACGTTTCGTTGCGACACCGACCCAACGCCTATTTGCTGCGCGAGTCCCTCTCGTCCATGGCGGAGAAGCTCAAGCCCTACGGTTTTATTCGCATCCACCGCTCGGTCGTCGTGAATATTTCGGCGGTGGAGGAGATCCAACCTCTACCGACGGGAGAGTACAGGCTGCGTGTAAGAGGCGGGAAGGAATACTTGGTAACGCATACATACAAAGACAACCTCAGAGATCTGGCTCAGGTGTGGGTAGGCTCAGAGCGCCTTCCCGGCTAACCGGCAGCCAGAGGTATTACCTTGTTATTCCATCGTAGCATTCCCGATCGTCACTCACGAAGTCAGCCCCTAAACCGCGCGACAGAATAAAAGCGGAAGCAGCAAATCTCTCTGGGGCTGCTGCCGAACGGTTGTTCCACAGCCTGCACGGGTGTTCGGAACCATCAAAATCACTCGACCGCCAACTCTTACCTTGGGACTTCAGGGTTCCTCGTCACTCGCCCAGAATTGCCACGCGGCGCCAGCTCGAACGGGCGCGGGGTCAATACTGAACCCTAGTTACTGCTTGTAGCGCCGGATCAGTTGCTCGAATTGCGGGTCAGCACGCAAGGAAGCAAAATACGGGCTGGCTTCGATGGCGGCGAAATCGCGGTAGCCGAGGTTGAGAGTCTTTTCGAGCGCGGCCAGAGCTTTCCCTTTGTCCCTTTCGCGGCATAAGCGGAGCTCAGAAAGTAGGAGTTGATCGCCTCTTTTGGTTCGCCGCGCTTCAACAGCCGAGCTACCACCGCATCATAGTTCCCTTGAGCCAGATAAATCTGAGCAGCCCCAAGGTCCCCGTACTCAACCTCTCCCAATTCTGCGGACTGCTCGAAGGCCTTGCTTGCTTCCTCATAGCGTCCCTGTAACAGAAGGGCGCGGCCGAGGTGATATTGTGCAACCATGAGGGACGGCTGCAGCCGAAGCGCCTCGCGGGCCGCCTTCTCGGCCTCGACCGCCTGCGGAGGCTGCTCGTAGGCAAGCGCCCACGAAAGCGTATCCCACACGGGTGAATTCTCGGGGTCCACCCGGACGGCCTCGCGAAGAATTTCCGCCGCTTTGGCGTACTCGTATTTCCAACCGTGAACGTAAGCAAGCGCAAGCCGCGCCTCCACCAGATCGGGCGCGGCGGCGACCGCCCGTTGGGCAAGTTGATCGGCACGCTCCAGGTGAACCTGTTGTGAATCGACGTTGCGATAGTAGTAGCCTTCCACCTGCGCGAGACCGGCCAAAGCGGGGGCATATTCCGGGTCGAGCTTCAGCGCCTGCTCGAAGTGGCTGCGCGCAGCTTCCAACTTGTCGGGCTCGTCGTCATGCTCTGCAAGAGCTTCCCCAATAACGTACGCTTCGTATGCCTCCGGATTTGCGTATATCGCCGCTCCAACCCCTGTTTTTCCTGAGTGCTCAGCTTCAGGTCGAGTGCCTGCGCGATCTTCAGCGCGGTTTGCTCCTGCAGCGAAAACAGGTCCCTCGTCTCACCCTTGAAATCCTCGGCCCACACGTCGAATCCCGAGGACGAGTCAACCAGATGAACATTGATCCTCATCTGATCCCCGGACCTGCGCACGCTTCCCTCAATAAGGTAGCGCACGCCAAGCCGGCGTCCGATTTCCGCGGCATCGGTTGTGGAACTCTTCAGAGTGGTGACCGCCGTATCGGATGCCACATTGATTCCCTGAATTTTGGAAAGCTTGGTCGTGATTTCATCCGTCATTCCATCGACGAAGTACGCGCCATCCGGATCGGAGCTGAGATTTAACAGCGGCAGAACTGCGATCGACGGCTTGTCTGCTACGGGCGCTGAGAAGGATACAGAACGCACCAAGTGCCAGCGGTAACCGGCAAATCCCACAACCAGCGCGATCAACACCGCTGCTCCGGCAAGCAGCAGCCTCGATGGAGTAGACATTCGCGGTTTTGTGGCCGCTTCAGTTGGCACTACGACGCTGGCCGACTCGGCGTCGCGCTTCAGCCGTTGCAAGTCGGTGCGAATCTCGGAGGCATGCTGGTAGCGAAGGTTACGATCTTTCTCCAGACACTTGTCGATGATACGTTCCAAGTCAATGGGAAGATCGGGATTCAGGCGCACCGCTGACGTTGGCGTCCCATCCAGAATGGCTTTGGAGATCACTCCTGAGCTTTCCCCGCGAAACGGCAGTGCGCCAGTCGCCATCTCGTACAGCACAGCGCCTAATGAGAACAAATCAGTGCGGGTATCGAGCTCTTTGGCTCTCACCTGCTCAGGAGACATGTAAGCGACGGTGCCAAGCGTAGAACCGGGACTGGTCAGGTGCTGGTCATCGAGTGTCTGTGTATTGGCAGATGCGATCTGTCTCGACGACGAACCGCCAGCGGACGCAATCTTCGCTAGTCCAAAATCAAGAACCTTGGCGTGCCCGCGATCCGTGACGAAAATATTCGCCGGCTCGATGTCCCGGATGGATGATTCCCTTGGCGTGGGCTGCGTCAAGTGCGTCGGCAATCTCGATTGCCAGACTCAGGAGCACCTCCGTCTCCAAGGGTCTGCCCGCAATACGGTGCTTCAACGTCATGCCCTCGAGAAGCTCCATGGCGATGAAGGCGTGCCCGTCCTGCTCACCGATGTCGTGAATCGTGCAGATGTTGGCATGATTCAAGGCAGAAGCAGCCTGAGCCTCGCGTTGGAATCGGCCCAGCGCCTGCGGATCGCGGGCAACTTCATCGGGCAGGAACTTGAGCGCCACGAAACGATGCAGCCGCGTGTCCGCGGCCTTGTAGACCACGCCCATCCCGCCACCACCAAGCCTTTCGACAATGCGGTAGTGCGAAATGATCTGATCAATCATTCAGTGATGCCTGGCCCGGTCGCTACATCTTACGGACGAGGCAACGACTCGTCAACGAAGGCTGTTCCAGCAGTTCCCGCACGGCCGTGTCGAACCACTGATGTCTGTGTCTCAATCAAGGGCTAGCTGCCGAAGTCGTCCGAACTGGCATTGCAGTTCGGGACAAGAGGGAATCACTCCTGTATGGTCGGCCCACCCGTAGTTATCAGCTTCCACGGTGGGATTAGTCCTGAAAAGACGGCTTGTAGGAAGTGATCAGAATGACTAGAGACCCAAACGTCTGGACGCGGTGGGGTTTGCGTCCACGGGACATGCCGCCCCTTTTTCAGCCCACTCCTGGATCTTCGCTAAGAAGTCGGGCTGCGGTGTGGGGACTGGAGTCCGGCCCTCGCCAGGGGACCAGCCCCAAAGCACAAGTGGCGTGTGCATATGCTCCACAATCTGCTCAGGCGTACGATGACCGTCCCTCTGGGGATCTTTGAACAATTCACAAAGTTGATGGTCCGTCAATCCCTCCCAGATCATCGGCATCGCTGGAGATGGCAGATGCCAATCCGGAGCTCCCGGAGGCATGTGCAATCCCGCGAGATTGTGGTCCTGATGACACGTGCTGCATTTCACAGCGTTGACGCCCTCGCCGTCTGGTCCACGACGGACTTGCATGGTGTGCCGATGACTATCGTCTCCCTGTCGAGGAAAATCTCCCGTTGAGTGGCAATTCCTACAGCGAGGATGACGTAGCACGGGCACAATTGCTTCGAAAGCAGCAGCGGCTCCTGCATCATCGCGCGGGATTCCTTCATGAACGATTTGTGCTCTGGCACGTTCCACTCCTCGCGCGACGACCCATGGAATTAGCGAGGATAGGAAGCAATAGGTTGCGGCGACAGCGAGCAGGGAGGAGATGGATCTTCGATTCTTCATACTTATGCCCTCTCGGCACTTTGGGCACTCTCAAGCATCGCAGCTTTCACACGCTCAGGAGTGAACGGCAGGGTCCGGAGACGCGCACCCGTGGCATCGAAGATAGCGTTTCCGATGGCAGCGGGAGTAACTGTGATGGCGGTCTCCCCCGCACCAGTTGCGGGCACATTAGCAGGCGTGACCAAGACCGTTTCGACGGTGGGCATCTCGTAATCAAGATGCAAGCTGTTATAGGTCTCCCAATCGACAGAGGTCACACGCCGCTTGTCCCAGGTGACTTCTTCCAACAAGGCGCGGCTCATGCCCTGCAGGATGCCGCCTTCGGTCTGATTTCGCAGACCGTCAGGGTTCGAAACCGGACCGCAGTCCAACGCAATTACGAAGCGCTTCGGCCGGACGGCTCCTGTTTGCAGATCTACGTCGACCTCGGCAACCAGCGCAGCATAGCCGTTGTCTCCTTCATACGCGACACAGGCGATACCACGACCGCTTACTGTTTGCGTCCGAGAAATGTCCGCTCTCGGCGAGGGGCGTGCCTGCCAACTCGCCACAGTGGCAGCTGCTTTGAGGACGCCGATGACTCGTGAGTTCCGCAAATGCTGCAGCCTGAAAGCCACAGGGTCGGCCTTTGCCTGCGCACAGAGTTCGTCCATGAAGCATTCGTTGGCGAAGGTGTTCTGAATTCGCAGCGGTGATCGGAGTGGTCCCGTGAAGAATGGCGAACGCACTGTATGCGTCAGCGCCCGTTCACTCCGGATGGTTCCATCGCCCCCACAGCTGCCACCGATACACCCCGCGAAGTACGATGGCACGGTGTTGCTCTGGTTGCGCAACTTGCCCCTAGGCGGCTTGGCGGAACCTGGCTTAGGCGACTCGGGTTCATATCCCAGCAGCATGCCGGTGATGACGTTCCCTGGTTGATCGTAGCCCGGCCGATTGCCCAGCGAAGCTACCCAGTCCTTCCGATCCCAGGCAACGATGCGTGCATCGCGTGCCAGCCCGGCACGATGTTCTACCACACATGCAGAACCGAAATTCTCCCACATCATTTCGTCCTGACGAGAGAACTGCAGGCGGACCGGTCTTCCCACAGCCTGAGAGAGTATGGCCGCATCAAAGGAGACGGCATCGGCACCATTCAATCCATAGCAGCCCGAGCCGCGCACATAAATCACACGCACCTTATCAATCGGTTTATCCAAAAGCTTTGCAATGATGCTCCTTGAGGGATAAACCGACTGTGTTGCAGACCAGATGGTCACACTCTCAAGCGTGACGTCGGCAACTGCACACGAAACGCCAACGGAACCGTGCATTTGATAGGGATAGGTATACTTGGCCCGGACGACACAGCCCGCGCCAGCGAGTTGGGCTTCGATGTCCTGGGAGTCAACACTGAGGACGTCGTGGGAAGGCCGTTTCTGGAGATATTCGAAGAAACCACTCTGCGACGGAAGCTCCGGTCCGGGATTCCACTGCACCGCCAACTTCCTGGCCGCTAATCCTGCCTGGTACTGAGTCTCGGCCACAACACCAACAAAATTCTTGCGCACGACGACCTTCACGAGACCTGGAACACTGCGCACCGATTGTTCGTCTACATGGGCAACCGTTGCTCCCATCTCCGGCGGCCGCACGACTCGCCCGTGCAGCATGCCAGGGATTCGAACGTGGTGAACGAACTCGAACTGCCCTGTCATCAGGGCGGTTCTGTCCAGTGAAGGGATGGGTTTACCCAGCACCGTCCAATCTGGAGGAGATCGCCGCTTCGCGGTCGAGCTTAGCGGGAGATCGAAATGCTTATTTCCAATAAGTTCCTCGTACCGGACGTGATGCCCTATAGTGCTTGAGATGACGCCATCCGCCACAGTGAGATGCTCAACCGGCTCTCCCCATTTCACAGCAGCCAGATGCAATAGGGCTTCGCGAGCGGTGGCTGCGGCAAGGGCGAGATTTTCCGAGTTAAAGTTCGTCGGAGTCGACTGACTTCCAGACGTGGTGCCCTGATCCGGGCAGGTAGATGTGTCGCATTGAATAAGCTTGACGCGATCAATTGGAACGCACAGCTCCTCCGCGACCAGCTGGGATTGAGCCGTAAAAATTCCCTGACCGAAATCGCATTTCCCTGTATATGCTCTGACGATTCCATCGGCTCCGACGGCTAACCACGAATCGAGCTTTTCCGGATCAATGTGGGAGGGATGCGTGGCGAACGGTCCTTGGCCCTCTGCGGGCAACACACTCAACGATCCAGCACTGAAAATGACAATCAAGGCGCCACAACTTTTCAGAAACTCACGGCGGGACTGAGTCATGCTCGTCTTGCCTCGGCATACTTTCGAATTGCCCGCAACATGCGAGTGTGCGTGAAACAGCGACACAAGATGCCCCCCAGAGCATCCCGAATCTCCTGATCAGAGGCATCCGGTTTTACGTCGAGTACGGCCTTCGCCGTCAGGATCACGCCACTGAGGCAAAAACCGCATTGGGCGGCCCCCTCCTCAATAAAGGCTTGCTGAATTGGGTGAGGCTTTTCGGGCGTGCCCAGGCCCTCCAACGTCGTGACTTCGTCCTGACCGACTACGCTTACTGGCATGACACAAGAGCGCACGATCTGGCCGCGCATGATTACAGTGCAGGCTCCGCACTGAGCCATGCCACATCCGAATCGGGGTCCGCGCAACCCAAGCTCATCGTTCAGAACAAACAGTAGAGGGGTTTCCGGATCAACCGCCACGATGTGCCGCTGACCATTCACATTCAGAGTGATTTTCTTCATCGGATCACGTGGCTCCTTTGTTTCTCCCTCCGTGCGAAACCGCACCAGTTCCGCGCCCAGCATTCGTGAACGATGCGTGGAAATGTTGCGCCACCGTTCGCACCTTCTTTCGGGCACAAGCGATAAAAAGAGCCCGTCACCATAGGGTAATCCAGTTGTGATCACTGCGCTTATTGCTCACGAACGCGTTTCTCAGGGCTAATCCGACGGACGAGCCGATAACTTCTTCAGACACAATCCTGGAGCCCACGGTCCTTGACCGAGGCACCCGCCTGTGCGGGTAGCGTCTTCTTACACTTGCTGCGCGTGAGCCTGACCGACGGACGGGTTGAGGTGTTGATCATTAGGTGCTTCGTGGTTTCGATACTGGCTGCCTTGCTAGTCAGCGGGTCGCGGATGGCCCCGACGAAGTCACCACTGATCGAAGAAACTCACAAGCTAACCTGGGAGAACCGAATGGCGCCGTCATGACAGCGAACATGAAACCACAGGGAGGAAAAAGATTGCGGGCGCGTCGCTCCCCGGCTACGAGCCGCTTTTTCGAGGGCCGTGGCCCACTATCGCGCTGGCTTCCAAATGGAACCCTATCGAGGCATCGCCTCTTCTCCGAAGTCTCACGCAACTGGGCAGGTGAACGATTCCTAGCAGAAGATCCTCCACTATGCGCGCACCACCCAAACCCAAACTGTACTGTAAGCGTCTGAGCAACACACCTGTCATGTAGGGCGCAGGCGGGGCACAATGAAACCGGTCAGCCGTTGTCAGATTGGAAACGGGTATTTCTTTGGAATGGCTTTGTGGTCGTGGGTTAGACCAGCTCCATCCGTGTATAGGCCCACAATCTGACCATCATCATTGATTGCGTCGGGCTGGCTGCCGACTGCTCCGGGAGGGTCTATATGGTGACGAATTTTCCCTCCCGCATGAGATAGCCGTGTTTATCGGCAGCCAAGCAGTCGTCAGGGTTTTTGACCCTGCGGTACTCCCCAACGACGTCTCCTCTCTCGTTAATCCAGCGAGCGCCGGTACAAATTAGGCCGTTGCCGGGAAACTTGATGGTCTGGAATTCACTTTGCCAGTTCCGTACAAATCCGTAAAGCATGCCGTCGGTGGTGTTACAGAAGGAACCGGCCAACACTCGGCCGTTATCCTGGCCATCCCCACATGCTCGCAGGAGGAGCCGGAAACGGTCCGCACGGGATGAGGCCAGCGGCCTGCGTCCAGTGATCCCCGCAGCGGCATCAAATAAGTCCGCCATCATCAAAACGGCGCTATTTCAGGCGAACGGCGCCGTTAATCGCTTGCGAGCCGAAGTGGCCGCTCGCCGGCGTTCCGAACACCAGCGTTATGTTCGAAAATCCGACCTGGGTTCCTCCCGTTACGCAAACCGTTAGTGGTGATCTCTGACCCTCAGGGGCAAATGGCGGGTAGCCTCCATTTCCCGTAACGCTCGCGTACCCTGTGACCATAAAACCGGTCGTAGTGGGAGGCTTGTAGCTGGCAGAGGGGCAGTCACTGGCCACTGAACTTGGATCCCACGTGACCTGTGCATCCCTCATCGTGATGTGGTGAGTATGCGGAGTTCGGGTTGCCGGCGAGTCGGGATCGGCAGGAGGGTTGTGATTAATCAAAAGCCAGTAGTCGGAATTCTCCATGGTCAAAACAGCCGAAAAGTCCACCGTCCTGCCATCTGGACCCAAGTCCAGGCGCCAGACGCCGTGGATTTCCCACGGACCGCTGGCATTGCCTTGCGCGTTGTGGGCAGGCGTGAAGTCGTTGATAATGCCGCGAAAGTGCTCGCGGCTTCGACCTTGCGCCGCCGCACTTGTCCCTAGCGCGAGCACGAGAACCCACGCCCCTACCGACCAGAAGAAAGTTTTGCTGTGCATAGTCGCCTCCAGAAATTCTGGGAACACTGATCTTGTTTGGCGAATCATCGCGCCGCGCCGAAAGCCTCCACCCGAGATCAAGGCGGGGCGGCTGGCGCAGTTGCATCGCGGCGAGCCCGAGACGCCATGCACAGACTGGGTGAGCTTGAGGACATTAAGCAAGCAGCAATAAACGGAACGGCCCATTTGCGGCCAAATGCCGTGTTTTGCAGTTCTCATCCGGGGCATTACAATCGGGGCGATTGTCTCCTGACCGCTCACAGGAGGGCGAATGGGCGAACCATTCCCCAACAAAACGCTTTCCGAGACCCCGTCCGAGCATCGCCTTGATTCCTGGAAGGAGATTGCCACGTACCTGGACCGGGACGTGACGACCGTCCAGCGCTGGGAGAGGCAGGAGGGAATGCCTGTCCACCGCCACCTGCACCACAAGCGAGGCTCGGTCTATGCCTTGAGTTCCGAGCTAGATGCCTGGCGGCAAAGTCGCAAACTCCGTTTCGAGGACGAACATGAGCCAGCCCTGGAAGCACTGGCGTCCGCGGATCGCCAGCAAACGACGGTTCCGGGAGGACGTCGCTGGTTAGTTCTGGGCACCGCGGCGGTGGCACTCGCCGCACTCCTTACGCTTGCCTACGTCGCAGCACGGATCCGCGCAGGGGATACAAGCCGACCCAGAATTAGATCTTTGGCAGTGCTTCCCTTGCAGAACTTGAGTGGAGATCCGTCGCAGGATTACGTCGCCGACGGCATGACCGAGGAACTCATCGGGCGACTTTCCAGGATTCACGGATTACGGGTTATCTCTCGTACTTCGACGATGCACTTCAAGAACACGCAGCTTTCAGTGCCAGAGATTGCCAGGATGCTCGCGGTCGAGGCGATTGTGGAAGGGTCGCTGGTGCAAGAAGGACACCAGATCCGTGTCCACGCCCAATTGATTCGTGCTGCGACGGACGAGCACATTTGGGCAGGAGAATACCAGCGAGAATACCAAAGCATTCTCGAAGTGCAGGAGGAAGTCGCTCGGAATATTGTTGAGCAGATCCAACTGAATCTCACACCAGAGGACCGGGCGCGTCTGGCATCCAAGCCCCCGGTCGATCCCGAGGCTTACGAGAGTTATCTGAGGGGCCGTTACTACTTCAACCAGAGAACCGAGGATGCGCTCCACAAAAGCATCGCGTCGTTCCAGCAGGCGATCGCGCGCGACCCAGCCTATGCCCCGGCCTACAGCGGACTGGCGGAGGCCTACGCAATGCTTGGATTCCGCGGTGGTTTTCCATCGAAGGACGCTCTGTCAGGTGCAAAGAAAGCGGCTCTCAAGGCCATCGAACTCGATGACGCCTTGGCCGAACCTCACGCTTCTCTCGCGTTCATCGCGGAGACTTATGATTGGGACTGGCCTGCGGCCGAGCGAGAATACAAGCAGGCCTTGGAATTGAACCCAGGTTACGCGGAAGCTCACAACTGGTATGGCGGTTATCTCACGTACACAGGACGATTCAACGAAGGGGTTGTTGAGGCCATGCGTGCCCGTGAACTCGACCCTCTGTCCCTGCCTCTGAACAACGCGCTGGCGGGAAGGTTGTTGGCGGCAGGGCGTTACGATGAAGCACTCCGGCAGGTCCAGACAACCTTGGAACTGGATGAGCACTTTGCCCCGGCTCACCAGACTCTGGGCTGGGTCTACCTGCACGGCGGCAAACAGGATGATGCCATTCGAGAGTTTCAAAACGCGCTAGAACTTGCCGGAGCGGCAGACACAGACATTCAGCTGGACTTGGGCTTTGCCTACGCCGTGTCGGGACGCCCGGATGAGGCAAGAAGAATACTCGCGAACCTCCAGCAGCTGCACCAGCAAGGCATCGTTCCGGCCGCTTCACTGGCGACCCTGTATGGAGCGTTGGGCGAATCGAACGAAGCTTTTGTCTGGTTGGAAAAGGCCTATCAGGAGAGGGATCCTCAACTCACATATCTCAAAGCGGGACGAAGATTCGAGCCACTGCGCAAAGACCCGCGATTCGGACAATTAGTACGCCGCGTCGGGTTACCCGATTAAGGCACCCCCAAAGAACCTGGCGCTACAACGTGACGTTTCCCATGATTTCGGACAGATAGTCACCAAATAGGAAACTATGTTTTTGGTCGCAAAATCACTTCACGCCCGGGCGACCCACGTAGAATCGTTCCCTTTGACGTTTTTTCAACGTTTTGGAGCGCCATCCGCAGCACCAACCGCTCGCTTTCCTCCTCCACTGGCGGGACAACCTCGGGTTTTACGACACTTTGAGCCGTCGAACTTGTGGGCGATGAGCATTCAGTACCAGGCCAGCAGCGTATCCGGTTTCGCGGCCGCCGCCAATACTCCCAAGGCTTTCCGTCCTAGCCGGTAGGCAATCTCCGCCAAGGTGGCTTTTTCGGCGTCGGATAACAGCAACCTGTCCTGGACTTGGGCTCTTATTATAAGATGCGGTTCTCGGCCGCCAGATATTCGTTTCTCAGCAGAAGTTCCCGGTCTACGGTTCCGCTGATTTAGGCCAGCATGCGAGCCCAAAGCATCTCAGAGCCTCCCTCAAATGATCGTCGGTCCGTCGAACCGGGATTGTACATGCTCTCGAAATGTCAGAAAGCCGCTGCGCGAAGAAAATTACGAGACCGGCCTCAGACCCTTTCAGTGCGTTTGAGATTTTTGCCCATACCAGTTGTCATCCTGTTTGTTTTCGTGGTTAATGACTGTTGAGGAAAGCGCTCACTAGAATCCCGCGGGCCGCTCGCTGGCCACGCCAAAGGCTCGTTCCAGCGAGATGCCGGCCGCGCCGAGTGTCCCTTCGTCGAACAATCGTCCGATGAACGTGACTCCGTGTGGCACGCGACGCGGCGTAGGAAACGACGGCAGAGGATGTGTTGGGTTTGGCGCCCAGTCGCTGCGTGCCATTTGCACCTCGACGAATCCCGCGCGCAAGGTGAGCGATGGATGACCAGTGAAATTCGTGATGACCAGCATCTCGTCGCGCAGCGAAGGGACGAGCAGCAAGTCAACTTCTGAAAAGACGCGTGCCATCTCCCCTGCGACTTTGCGCCGCATCCGGTCGGCCTGAACAAAATCGACCGCCGACAAGAAGCGCGCCTGCCGAAACAAATTCGGCCACGCGTCGGGAACCTGCTCCTTCAATTCGCGCAGCCCGCCGCTCAATGTCAGGTCTTCAAATGCCGCAGCACCCTCAGCAAAGAGAATCAGATTCAGCGAATCGTAAGGCCAGTCGGGAATCGAAACCTCCACCAACTCAAGGCCGACTTTCTTCGCCGTTTCTAGCGCCGCGCGATCGACTTCCGTCGCCGGACGCTCCTTCATCCATACCGGAAAATATCCCAGCCGCAACCCGCGCCCGCTGGTATTGGCGTCAAAGTCGAGGTGACTTTCCACGCTC
Organism: uncultured Acidobacteriaceae bacterium; assembly: GCA_963714225.1. GTDB lineage: Bacteria > Acidobacteriota > Terriglobia > Terriglobales > Acidobacteriaceae > Sulfotelmatobacter. The sequence continues at coordinate 198,842 of CAVQNY010000019.1, forward strand.
GCAATATCTCCCGCATCGGGCCCGGAGATCGCGTGCAGCACAAGCAATGCGTCCTCCACGCCGCGGGTCATCGGCCCTAGCTTGTCGAGCGACCAGCACAGTGTCATTGCGCCGGTGCGCGGCACGCGGCCATACGTCGGACGCAGACCGGTTACGCCGCACCGCATCGACGGACTGACGATGCTTCCACCGGTTTCGCTGCCGATGGAAAAGCCGACGAGCCCGGCCGCGGTAGCCGCTCCTGGGCCCGCGCTCGATCCCGACGAACCTTCTTCCGGCAGCCACGGATTCATCGTCTGCCCGCCAAACCAGATGTCGTTGAGCGCCAGCGCGCCGAGGCTGAGCTTAGCCACCAGCACCGCCCCCGCTGTGTAGAGTCGCTTCACGACGACGGAGTCTTCACGCGGAATGCGATTCCGATAGGGCTCGGCGCCATACGTGGTCGGAATGCCCGCCGTGTCGAGCAAATCCTTCACGCCAAACGGAATTCCATGCAGCGGCCCGCGATATTTTCCCTGCGCGATTTCGTCATCGGCCTGCTTCGCCTGTTTCACTGCCTGATCGCGCGTGATCGTAATGGCGCACCGCAACTTGGGATTGAATCTTTCCAGCCGCTCCAGATAAATGCGCGTGAGCCGCTCCGAACTGAGCTGCTTGCTTTCGATCCAGCGCGAGAGCTGGGTCACGGTCGCGAACGCAATGTCTTCATCTTTGGCGGGAATGGAAACTCCGTCGGCTTGGCTGCGTACGAATCGGTCTTGCGGCAAGCCAATTTTCACACCCGGAATCATCGGGTCCCATTTCGTAGCTGGAGACAACGATGATTCGAGCGTCAGCTTCCGTGGGCCGACTCTGCGCTCGTACACAGACGCGAGCGTTCTGCGCCACGTCGAGGCGGCCATCGCGCGCTCGGAATCGGTCAGCGGAAACTGGACGAGCTTTTCTGCTTCAGAAAAAGTCGCCTCGGAAACCTCCGGCCCGAACGCCGGCCCCGAACCGAATGCCGGTGGCGCGCCTGCTGGTAGCTTCGACAGATTCTGGGCATGAATGCGCGAAGCCGCGGCCGCGCCCAGCAGTCCCAGCGACGTTGTGGTCAGAAAATCCCTGCGTGATTTCGACATGTCTTCCCCAAAACTCATTGGACGTAACAGTTGGCCAAAGGTGTCATCCAACGGCCCGCGTCGACCCTTGCGTCCCATTCGATTCCAGTTCTTGACTAGGCCGAGGGATTTCGCGTGCAGCGCAGGTTCGATCCTGAGGAGATCCTTTGCTCCGCCTGAAGAACGGTCCTGGCTCAGCGCGGCAGAAGCAGTAAACCATCTGGATCTACTCGTGGATTCGAGACCTCACCATCAAATGAAAATGCTGTTTCCTCCTCACGAATCCAATTCGTACGTCGTTCGATACCTTTCGCCGTCGTTGCTTCGATCGTCACTGGCAGGATGAACAACGGCTCCGCTTCATGAAGGATCACGCGATCACCCCTTGTTTCCGCAGTAAGACCTGGCGCACTCTTTTCCATAAGCCATGGTGTCAGGAACGCACGAGCGTCGAATCCCCGTACTCCCTGGCGCTGAAAGCACTCGGCTAACACTTCCCATCCTGCTGCTTGCGCGAGTGAAAGCGAAGAATATTCTGTCATCGCTTTCTGAAACGCCTCCTCGCCTACCGCCTCATTGAGCATACGGAATACCCACGCCCCCTTCGAGTAGGACACGCCGCCATTGCTCTCGTCCTCCAGAATACTTACCTTACTGTCGTCGTCTCGGAAGTAGTCTTCTGCCTCCTTCTTCCAAAACTCCTTCACAGTGTCCGCTCCGAATTCGTGCGCCAAGACGATGCTTTCGACGTAGGTCGCCCACCCTTCACCCAAAAAGTTTGCCGCCGCGCCGGAGCCATTCGTCCATAAGTGGCCAATCTCATGACCGAGAAAAGCTCTCGGAAATCCATCCTTAGTTGAGAAGGTACGCGGCCAGCCCCCTGCAACAACTACCTGATTCGAAGCAAACAACCAGCCGTTCCCTTGGATTGATCGCGCCTGCACGATTGCAAAATAGTCTGCTTTTGGCGTGCCGAAGCGGCTTGACAGCAAAGAATAGACAGACCGAAATTCCTGAACCACCGCTGTCGGGGATGGCTTGAATTCCGGAGTTAGAAAGAGTTCGAGCCGAAGGCCGCCGATCTGCTCGGTGGCAATGTTCCAATCTCTGTCGTATGAGAGTGTCAACGCGAAAGTCGGCCTAATCGTCTTCCCGTCGACAACGCGTTCCGCCCCTTCAATACGTTCTGTCTGCGGAAGACTCGTGGAAAGCTTATATTCCTTCGGAATTCTCGCTTGGATTTTGAACTCCGCCTGATCGCCGGCACTGCTGAAGTCGAAGAACGGGTGCCAGAAATACTGGTTTCGGACATGCCCCGCCTTGCGCAGGAAGCATCCGGAATTTGTTTCATTCGGCCCTTCCTCCACGGCAATTGAATAAGTTATCGTTAGTTCTATTTCTCCAGGTGGCAGGTCTACCCACAGCAGACCGCCAGCAAACAGGTACTTCACTGAGGTTTTGTCGGCTTTAACTTGCCGGACGTTTGCGCGGTAATTCAATCGCACTGCGAATCCGTTGTCTCCTGTGATCCGAATATGCATTCTGTCGTCAACGTGGATTCCATCCGCCGGTCGGACGTGGACCGACAGTCGTTGTGCAAGAATCTGCCCTTCGTCGTCTAGCCGAATGCGTTCAGCCAACGCCCATCGTCCGCCCTCCTCGCGCGCGTCGTAAAGACCGGAGAAGCCCAGGCTCTCGATCGTCGCGTCGCCCGAGTTTTCCATCACCGGCACGCCGGAAATCAGGAGAACCGCCCTGCCACTGCCTGTCCGAACGATCTTGGCCAGACCTCCGATTCGGTCGAACTGTGCTTGAGCCATCTCGGAAAAGGCATCGCGGCCCTCTCGGAATGGAAACACGGCGGCGAAGTCCTCTTGCGAAGTGCCTGCCCATCGCTTTACGACCGTACTTGCGAGGTCCTGCGGCGAACTTTGGCACCAGGCATCTCGGACTGTAGGGGCCAACAAGCGGGCAAGCTAGCAATGCAATCCGCATTGTCGATAAGCGCATTGCTGATGGGGTCCTCATGATCAACATGCGAGACAGCGGCAGTTCCCGGCCATCCTACCACGCGCGGTCGCGCGCGCCTGCTGGTGCCAAGCCGAAACCGAGGGCTCCAGCAGGACGCCGGACCATGAAACAACGCAGGTTCGTTTTTCTTTCTATTAGCTGCTCTGGGGGCGTAGAGAAATTTCTGCATTGGTGGATTTGCGATTATTGGGTGACACATTAGGTGTCAGCTAAGGTGATTGTGCGTTCTTATGAAGAGAGGATAAGGACGCTAGGCCGATGCTACTGCATGGGCCAAGGGTGTGGGAGTCCCTTCGACACAAATAAAGGCCGATCATGGAAACATGGTCTGCCTTTTCCTTTTGCGTATAATTCACCTCCGAGGGATGACGCTTGTGAACCTGCCCAGAAACCCAATCCCGACCGCACCTCGACTCCTGGCGGCTCTCATTCTGCTAATCGTGCCCAGCGTCTCGCTCGCCGGAGAGTCCTTCGACGGCAAGTGGCTCACCACTGTGTCCTGCGAGTCGGCCCGCGACGCCCTCGGCTATTCCTTCCGCTTCGTCAGCGAGGTCAAGGACGGCAACCTCCGCGGGCTGCACGGCACCGAGGGTCAGCCCAGCTCCCTGCTGATTGAGGGTAAGATCGACGCCGACGGCACGGCCAAGCTTTATGCCACCGGCCGCACCGGCTCCAGGGAATACGTCCCCGGACGCGACACGCCTCGCGGCACCGAGTACAGCTACAGCATCGACGCCCACTTCAAAGGCACCGAAGGAACCGGCACCCGGGTCGAGGGGCGGCCATGCTCGTTCCAGTTCGAGAAGCAATAAGCAGTCGAAAAACTGCTAGCCCAAAAGGCTGGAGGTTTGAGTCAACAACGCGCGGAGGTGGAAGAGGGGGGATTCGGCAAACAAGCCGAGTTCCCCTTCTCAATGATTAGCCAAGACAGCTCGAATCGACTATCTTCGCCTACAGGATCCCAACAAATGGCTTTTCAACCCATTGAGAATTACGGCGTCATCGGCAACATGCAGTCGATCGCCCTGGTGGGCATGAACGGATCAATTGATTTTCTGTGCTACCCGGACTTCGATTCGCCAACCGTGTTTGCCGCGCTACTGGATGATCAAAAAGGCGGGCAATTTGAAATTCGGCCGCAGTTGTCGAAAGTGCGCGTGCGGCAGCTCTATTTGCCGGAGACAAACATCCTGCTTACGCGGTTCCTTGCCGAAGAAGGCGTAGCCGAGTTGATGGACTACATGCCTATTGAACAAGACGGGATACAACCGAACGAGATTATCCGAACCGTCTCAGTGATCCGAGGCAACGTGCGTTTCCAGATGTGCTGTCGGCCGCGATTCAACTACGCGGCGGGCAAGCATACACTGCAAATCTCCGACCACTGCGCAACATTTTTCCCAGCGGACAATCTGTGCCCGCCATTGTCACTTTACTCAACGGTTGGCGTTGAACGCCAAGCGCAAGACCTCGTTTGCGGTTTCGACTTGAAAGCGGGTGAAACCGCCAATTTCGTTCTTGGCCCCCTGCGCAATAAAGGTGAGCAGCCCGAAATGGGGGTTATCGGGAAAAGGTTTTTGGAGACCGCGCATTTCTGGAAGACCTGGATCTCAAAATCAAACTATAAAGGACGCTGGCGAGAAATGGTCCAGCGCTCAGCTTTACTGCTAAAACTGCTTATCAGCCGCAGATATGGCTCGCTGATTGCGGCACCCACGTTTTCCCTACCCGAGAGTATCGGGGGAGTTCGAAACTGGGATTACCGCTTCACGTGGCTGCGAGACGCAGCGTTCACACTTTACTCGCTTATCCGATTAGGCTTCGTCGACGAAACAGAAGCTTTCATCGAATGGCTGAAAGATCGACTCGGCGACGACGCCCAGAGGGGGCCACTGCAAGTGATGTACGGGCTCGATGGCCGGCAGAAGCTGGACGAAATTTCGCTGGACCATCTTTGTGGGTACGAGAATTCGCGGCCAGTGCGTATCGGAAACGCCGCCTATGAGCAGCTGCAACTTGACATTTATGGCGAGATGATGGATTCCACTTATCTTGCGAACAAATATGGTCACTCAATTTCTCACGCCGGATGGCAAAACGTTCAGCGCAACCTCGAGTGGCTCGGACGGAACTGGCAACGCCCGGATGAGGGGATCTGGGAAGTCCGTGGCGGACCGAGGGAATTCCTCCATTCTCGTGTGATGTGCTGGGTTGCTTTCGACCGGGCATTGCGCCTGGCGCTCAAACGCTCGCTTTCTGGACCTTTGGACGCTTGGCAGCGCACGAGAGACGAGATTCGCAACGACATCTTCACGAACTTTTGGGATGGCGAGGGGACTAAGCAGTTGGATGCCTCAGCACTCCTGATGCCGATGATGCGGTTTATCAGTCCGGTCGACCCGATGTGGCTCTCTACCATGAGAGCCATCGAAAAGCGATTAATCGAGGATACGCTGGTGCGTCGTTACGAGGTGGACACGCGCGTGGACGGGCTGCCTGGAACAGACGGCAGCTTCACCGCCTGCTCCTTCTGGTACGTTGAATGCCTTGCGCGCGCCGGCGACTTGGAGAAAGCGCAGTTGCTGTTCGAAAAACTGCTGGGGTATGCCAACCATCTTGGTCTCTATTCAGAAGAGATAGGCGCCGACGGGCGGCATCTCGGTAATTTTCCACAGGCCTTCACTCATCTCGCTCTGATTAGCGCAGCAACATACCTCGACCGTGCTCTTTCCGGCGCCAAAGATGTCTGGCGTTAGGAATTCCTTGCAAGAAGACTCTCTTATTTGCTTTCCACAGTGACGGACTCCTGAGCGCTCCGAGGGAGGGAAACGTCCCGAAAGACCTCCGAGACAGCGCACACGAGATTGGCCTTGAGCTGCATCTGATGAGGCAGAATCCTGCCACGCATGATGTCTGGTCGTTTCGACCTGGCACAGCATCAAGGCCCGCTCACGGCGACCGCGCGGGACTCCTCGGGGTTATTACTCTTTGGCTCAAGCAAAGGAAGGGGCGGCGCGTGGAAATCGAGCGCTATGACCTCAAGGTCAAAGCTCCCAACGCTCGTGAGTTACAAAAGGCGCTCAGCGCTCTGCACAATTACGACGAGCTGACGCTGGCTTTGCATGGTGGGAAGCCACCACCCAAACTGACCGGGAAGAAAAAGACAACCCCAAGAACCCGGAAGAATTCCTAGTTAATTGAGGCCCTGTGGTTCTCAGCAACATCGAGCATCTGTTTCGCAAGGGCAATCGCACCTTCTGCTCCCACGTCTTTGTACCGCATGTAGATCTCAGCAAAGATTGACGTGGCGGTCCAGGCAGAGTGTTGTTCCGCTTCGCTAATGAATGTTTGCTCGCCGTGCTGCGAGTATGTTCGAACGAGTTCGTGCAAGCCAGCAAGGACCTCTGATCGAATCGCGAAGTTGTCTTTTGCTTCGGAGGTATCGCCAAAGTACGAGCCGTCCATGAACTGTACAAAGAGCACCCGAAACTCGGCGCTAGGCTCGTCTGCGCGCTCAAGTGGGTTGAGACAGCATTCAAGCTCCCCCGCTCCCGGCCTGCTGTCCCGCACCACTAGGATTTCTCCAGATCGGATCACAGATGGTTTGAAAAACCTATCATCTATCAGAATGTAGGTTGGACCGTCCCCCGGTCCGCGCCGCAGACCATGATTGTGACGCCCAATCAATTGCAGACTTACTACATATAGGAGAATTGGCTTCTCCGAGATGTTCTTCAAAGTTAACTTGTCACCCCACCCCGATCGCAGTTGATTACCTTCGACAACTTCGGTAAGCACAGCTTCGCCGGCTACAATTTCAAAGGGACTACCTGCGTTGGCTGTCTTGTCGACCAAAGGTACGGTCAAGCGCTCCTGCTGCTGAGTCGACAACGAAACCGAACAAACAAAGCAAGCCAAGCAACAATACAAAATCTTCAAAAGCATAGCTCCTCCAGCCCCGGGACCCACTTGTAACTTAGCATCAGCGTCATCAGCGCAGCATGGCCACCTATTGCGGGCACTCCACCGTCGCAGTGCCTGTGTTGGTGCGACGTCGTTGAACACAAGCGTAAATGTCACAGAAATCGTGCCCGCGTGCTTAAACTGTACGACGCCACGCCGTACGAGGTTTGATAGTAGAGTGTCACGCGAGTTCTTGCGGTTGCCGTGCCATCATTTTGAACCGCCGCCGGCTGGTTTCCCGCGATCTGCCAGTAACTGGTATCGACAACGCACGGCGGAAGCAGGATGCCCGCGGATCTGGAAACGAGATTCTCCGCTGGACGCATACTGAATATGGTAATTCCCAGATCGCCAGGAACTCCAGCGTGGCTGGCGCCAACTGCAAAGCGGGAAAGTTTGGCGGGAGCCGATTTCGTATTGCCAAGCAGCTTTCCCAGGTCGACCAGCCGAGTTTCAAACGGCAAAAAGGATCTACCAGCAGCGCAGCTTGCTGCCCTTTATTCCCCGCAATCCCGCCGAAGTAGGCAACCAGCGTGGGTGTCAAGCGAGCTTTCGTGCTATTGCTCAACAAAGCGTAGGCCCGCAATTGCGTGCTGGCCTCGGCCTCCGTTGGAGCTTCATCCGTCAAGCGAACGTCAGGAAAAAGCCAGGTGGTCGCCGCCGCCGATTGTAGATCATGCTTGCCGTTGAACGAGGAGCTTAATGCGCTTGCCTGGACAGGGAAACCGCGGGAGGTTATTCCATCGCGGCTGCTGTGGCGGAGTACCTGGAAGAAACCAGAATCGCAAGAAGCCTAGGACACTCGCTGCCTACAGCACGGCTCTCGGCTACTTCGTCGAATCCTGCCCGACATTGGCCGCAAAGACGCGCTCGGGTTCTGTGCATTCTCGTGCGACAAAAAGCAACAGGCACCCCGTTCCGTCCATAACAAATTTGGTATTACCGTGCCAGTGACCAATTGCGCGAGGGTTTGATCGGGCGGCGACGCAAAGGCGCCGCTGCCGCGTGTTGCGCGCTAGCGGATAAAGGTAGATATCTTTGACCGCTTGACCGTGAGTCTTGTGCTCCCGGTCCATGCGGCCGCGTCCGGAGGTTTGCCCGCCATGGATCCAGTTCGCCGGCCGGTAGCAAGTTCCGCGGAATCGCTGTGCCTCCACAAAGGTTTCCAGCAACCAGGGTCGGCAGCCGTAGCGACGCTTCCAATCGATCGGGAGTTGGCGTGCGCCCTGCGCCAGAATCTTGCTCGCCAGCCCCGGCACAGTGCAGGCAACAGCGTTAGATCCTGCTTGGTTTTCCTTCAACCTCTAACTTTTCCGGGCGGCTGCTCTTTTCACCGACTCAAGTTGGTTGATCTCAATCACCCCATCCGCACCCTGCTAACCCTTGCATATTTTGGCGGATTTTCTATCGTTCACGCTCTGGCGGTCGAGTAGATCATTGAAGAGGCCCTTACGTTAAGAGCTAGTACTCCCAGCGGCCACGCGCTCGAGGCCGTATCTGAGAGCGAGTGCGAAGATGTCTTTGCCAACGCACCAGGGCGACCTCTCCGCACTCCGTTCTAGAACGAAAATTTCACGGCAATCTGGACCAGACGTGGAGCAGCCGCGCTGACGACTTCCCCGAAATGAGGATCGTTCACTTCTCCGTCCACTGCAGCCGGACCATAGAACTGTGCGTGATTGAACGCGTTGAACGCTTCCAGCCGGAACACAAACGATTTCGATTCGGTTACTTTCAACACTTTGGTCAGCGTCATGTCAAAGTTATCGATTCCAGGACCATAGAAGAATCGTCGGGGAACATTTCCCAATTGCCCAAGCGCCTCCGTGGTGAACGCCGCGGGCGTTTTATTGAACTCAGGTCGCCCGTTTCTGGGATTGGTATGGATGTCGAGCGGCGCGCCGTGATACTCCGGTGTATCGAGCAGGTAATTGTTAACGCCATTCCCCAGAGTTCCGAGCAGCGAGTTATCGGAATCATCTAACAGGGTCACGGGCAGGCCAGTACTGAAACGCGCCGTGCCGGCAATGCTCCATCCCGCGGTCCAGCGATTGTTACGCCCAGAAAGGAGATCAAAAGGAAGATCCACCTGGAAACTCCCCACAAAGTTGTGACGCATATCCCAAGCCGAAAGCGCGCGCGTCGCCGCGTGGTTTAAGGGATTCAGCTGTTCGCCCAGATTCGAACCTTGATCGATAGACTTGCTGTAGGTGTATCCGAGCAAGAAATTGGATCTCGTTCCGACGTAGCGCAGATTCGTCTCCAGCGCGTTGAAACTGGAATTCTCAATCGTTTGTTGCCAGGTATCCTCCTGGTAGTTGGAGCCGATGCCATCTCGCACTCCGTGATAGACGTGACCGCTGGCGCTAGTGATGAGGGCATCCTCACCAAAGGGGCCGCAAGTGGGGCTGCCGGGCGCGACTTCACTGGGCTGACTCAGGCTGAGGCAAAGAGCCTGGTTGGCTGGGTTGTTGGACACGATTGCGGGAATGTGGTGTCCCTCATTCCCCACATAACTCATGGTCAGCAGCATGCTGTTCGTAATCTGCCGCTCGAATGACAACATGTAATTTTCGGTGTAGGGAACGGCATCGCGATAGTAAAAGGAAACGTCGGCGGAGATGGGAATTTGACTCGCAAAGCTTTGCGTGTCCGGATTCTTCGCCGAGACTTTATGCGGAGGGAACGCTAGGGGAAAGGGATTGGTGTTCTGTCCGCCATCGGCCGCGTTGATAAAGGGTGTCGCAAAAAGTGGCGGCCCGGGAGTGAGGTAGTTGTCGCCAAATGGTGGAACGCCATACATGACCCCGGCCAACAACCCCGGAAATGCGGTGTAGAAGATTCCATAGCTCGCTCGAATGCTGCCGCTGTCGCCAAAAAGGTCCTTCAGAATTCCGTGGTCAAATCTCGGCGCGTACGCAAGACCGATTCGCGGGGCGAAGTTGTCTGACTTCGATGGCGAGAGCGTACGGGGGATTCCGGGATCACCGGGAACCACCAAGTCCTCTGGCAGCCCCGGATAGAGCACCGACTGCCTTCCTGGGATGATCGTCTGCAGTTGGTTGTACTTTTCCCAGAACGGCATGATGTAATCCCAGCGCAGACCGACGTTGATGGTCAGATCGCTTCGCGCCCGCCAGCTGTCCTGCGCAAACAGTCCCGCATATCGGTTGCGTAAGTAGAAAGGCTGACCCGAGGATTGCGTGAAATTGCTGGGCGCGCCGATCAGGAAGTCGGCAAAGGCGGAGCCGGTTTCGGTACCATCGATGTTGAACGTTCCGTTGAACGTAGCATTCGGATGCTCGTTCACTTGATCGCAATGAAACTGGCCGCCAACGTTCAAGGTGTGCGTTCCCATCACCTTCGAAAATGTGTCACTCAAGTACAGCGTGTTGTTAATCTGGGTTTCATTGGTGATCGGAACGCCCATAACGAAGGAAGGAAAAACCATGTTTTCCACGCCTTCAAACTGCGGAGATTGGATCGTGAATCCCCCTGCCGTAGTGTTGGTCGAGAAGCCCTGCGCCGCCTGGCTTACGCCGAGGCCGCCCTTGGGTTGCCCAATTACATTGGCATAGCGAAGATATCCCACGTGGACCTCATTGACCGTGCCGCTGCCAAAAACCCTCGTGTCTGCTAAGCTGACAAGCTGGGCGCGTCCGAACCTCAGTGCGTCGAATCCAGGGACACTTGCTCCACCTTGCTGCCCCGGATATGGATTGTCGAGGCGGTAATCGTCAAAGAAGTAGTAGGCGGATAGCTGGCCCCATCGTCCTCCATTGCCGTCTATTCGTCCCGAGGACTTATCGTCGCGCACCGTCTGCGAATAAGCCGAAGTGGAGAATTGATCGGTACCACCATTGGGCATCGGAATGTATTGCAGCAAGCTCCGTGCGGGAGCGGAAAAAGCTGATTGAGGGATGACCGCACCCTGGCCGCCCATAGTGTTCGGAAAAACACACTGCGTGCTGTGGGTGCAGTTGTAACCATAGGCGATTCCATTTGGGTTATTGGGGGTGATCGTTGCTGGGTTGATCATTGATGCGGTGAAGTAGAACGGCTCAACACTGGTGACCGCATATCCCAACGAAGTTTGGAGGACCCCCGCCAAGCATTGGTCGTTCGAACACGCGCTATTCACAACCGACGCAATCGGAGTCCCATTCCTGTTGTTGTTGGTACTGAATACGGTTGGGGAATCCGAGAAGTTGCCAGCCCGGTCCTGCAGGGAAGGCACCGAAATATATCCCGTTTCCGCACCTTGGTTTGTGCGAGTGCCTTGATAATCCGCAAAGAAATAAACTTTGCCACGCCGGACGGGACCGCCAAGAGTGCCGCCAAACTGATTCTGCCGGAAGACGGGCCGGCTCGGATCGAAGTAGCCGCGGGCGTCCAAAGCCGTGTTGCGCAAGAATTCAAAGCCATTCCCATGGAACGAATCGCTGCCCGACTTGGTGATGACGGTCACCATGCCGCCGTTATAGTTGCCGTACTCGGGGTCGAAATTGTTGGTCAGAACTCGGAATTCATCGATCGAATCCAGATTCGCCACAATGGATGTTCCGCCATTCATGTGTTCCTGCACATCGATTCCGTCCACCAGAAAACCGTTCGACGCTTCCCTCTGACCGTCAATCGATAAATTTCCCGGATTTAAATCGCCCGACGGTGAGAGACCTCCGGTTACTCCTGCCATGATCACCGAGTTCGGAAGTAAAGTTGAGACGGGGGCGACTCCAGGCTGGATCGGCAGAAGATCGGTATAGCTCCGTCCGTTCAAGGGCAGTGCCGTCATTTGCGCGCCGGTTACGAGTTCGCCTAGATGAGTTGCCACGGTATCGACTTGCGCCTCGACTGAGGCTGCTTCGGCCACCACTGTAACGTTTTCCGCGCGCTGACCTACCGTGAGCACCGCGTCCAGCTGGAGCGCTGCATCGGCATGGATGGTCAGGTTCGTTTTCTTTTGGGTTTTGAAGCCGGTGGCTTCGATGGCCAGATCGTAGCGACCCACTGGAAGAGTCGGGAATGAATAGAATCCCGGTCCGTTCGAAATCGCTTTGTACTCAGATTTAAGGGCGGTGTTGACCAATGTAATTGCCGCTCCAGAGACAACCGCGCCACTCTGGTCTTTGAGTGTTCCTGATAGGCTGCCATTGGCTGCTGCCCATAACGGGATTGGCAAACAAACCACAACTACGATTCCCCAAATGCTGAGGAAGGAAGCGGCAATCTCGTTCCTAGGCTTATTACTTTCTCTCATGTCGTGCTGCCGAGACGCGTAGCCGCGCTCTTTTCGTTTTGTTCTTGAGAATTTCTCAGGCTTACTTCAGTAGTACGAACGGGTGCATAAAACGGATTTTCTGCTCCGACTCTGTTCTGCGCTCCCCTCTACCTGTTGGAAACGACCAAATACGCAGTAGTGCTACCCAACCTAAAATAGTGCTACGCACTGTGCGATGGTAAGAATTCGGTTGTGCGCGGTGAACTCAGGCATCCCCTATTTCTGGGTAGGGGGCGATGAACGGCTAAGGGAGGGGGCCCTTAACACCAGCCGGCCATTCCCGAAAGGCCTCAGAGCGATTTTCATAACCCTGGCCAGCGATGAAAAGGTCAAACTGCTCCAAGAGTTCAGAGTCAATGGCGACGCCGATACGGCTTGAATGGCCCATGAGAAATTCTCCTCATCCAACAACCAGGAAGCAGAAGAATTCGCAGGGTACCACAACCCTCAAGGGTTTCGCCGCCTAACGTGCTGGTGCTGGCATCAGTTTGGCCAAGATGCTTCGTGCCTGCTCTGAGTCTAAGGTGTTCAAGTCGGCTGACTGCTTCAGGTAGCGTTCGCCTGCCGCCCGGTCTCCTGATTTCAGTGCGATAACTCCTGCGTGGCGGAACAGTTTTGCATCGCGAATGCCGACCGCCAAGGCGGTCTCAATCTGCTGGCGTGCCTCCACGTCACGACCGTTGAGGTGCAGAGCCCAAGCGTACGCGTCAAGTGTGTGCACGTCATGACGCCAAGCATATTCCAGTTCTGCCACTTTTAGAGCTTTGGCCGGCTGCCGCAGGTGGTCGGCATAATAGAAAACCAGTTCGCGGTTGGAGTTATCCTTCTTTCCCGATTCCCGCAGGGCTTTCGTTTCAAATTCCATAAAGTTTCTCTTAGCATCGTCAGCGCGTCCTACCAACTGCAATGCCTCGGCCAATTCGTACAGATTGCCGGCGCGAGGCGCGGACTGGTAGCGTTGCTGGAGCAGGACCACGGCGTCGCCATAACGCTTCTGAGCAATGCGAAGCTGAGCTAGATTGCCCAGCGCGTCGGGATAGCCCGGAAAGGCCGTCAACGCCTGCAGTAGAAACTTCTCCGCGGTGGTTGTATCGCCCGAGGCGAACCGAAGCTGGCCCATCTGCGTGAGGATCGAGGCGCGCTCTCCGGCTTCAGTTGGCGGTGTTGATTGATAGGCCAGATCCATCAGCTCATAAGCGCCCTCGGCATCTCCGAAGAGTGCGCGTAAATGGGCCGCCCGATTCAGGGCGGGCAGGTTCCCGGGGCGAAGATTGAGCATCCACTGGGCTGAATTCTCTGCATCGCCGTAATTGCCGAGTTCGACGTTCGCGTCGGTCAGCAAGCCATAAACCATGACATCATCGGGTACTCTCTTGTTCAGCGCTTTGGCCGCTTCCAGAGCCGCCGGATACTCGTGTTCGCCCACAAGGATCGAAACCTTTATTTTCTCGGTGTCGAAATTGTGGGGAGCCAGTTCCATCGACTTCTTCAAGGCGTCCTCCGCTTGCGAGTAGTAGACGGCGTCGGACGTTTCTTGTGCGCGGCGAACTAGTGCCATCGCGAGAAGGTTGTAGCCCGCATATTGTGTGGGCTTCTCAACGATCTCTTTTCTGGCTTCCGCGACACTTTGCGCGGCCGGTGAAGGAGCTGTTACGGGAGTGGTTGTGACTTGCCCAGCCGTGAAAGTAGAAGCAATCATTAACAATGCCGAAAATCTATGGTTCATGGGAAACCTCATTCCTTAAGAAAAGTGTGGCCGCCGCTCGAGGCACGACGGCCACATGGGTTAACTACATCACGGGACAAATACCGCCGGGTTGTCCAGTGCAGCCCGCCTGCCCAGGTCCAGTGTGGGCGCTGTTGCGTCCACTGTTGGCTGGCATGACATAGGGGAAGGAATTATTAAAACCTTCGGTCTTGGTTTGTACGCCATCTCCGAGCCGAGTCCCGTAGGTCACGGGATTGACCAGGATGCCGGCTACGGCGCGGGCGGAGATGTCAAACACATCGTCCACCGGCCTTCGGCCGTTGGGGTAGCCGGCCACATCGCCGGCAATGAAGCCAAGCCGCCGTTGTCTGTCCACCCGGGTCGGGGGAATGCCGGTATTGAGCCGCAGCAGATCGGCGATTGGACCCGCATCCCCAGGTCCGCAACCGGGACAGATCGGAGCCTCGTACTGCACCAGGATCAGCAAGTCTTTGCGCGGATTCGGTGCAACCGGAACGCCCAAGGAGCTCAATACAGACGCCAGCACGGGTTCCAGAACGAAGTTCGCGAACTGCGAGTCGTTTTTGGGAAAGTCCATGCTGAAGCGGTCTTTAAAGCCCGTACCAATGACCACTTCGTTAATCAACGGATTCCCTTCACGGTTTACATGCTGGAAAGGGCCGGAGTTTTGGTCTGGATGGGGAGAGCGCCGCACCGTGATCTCATGTCGCGATGTGCTGCCATAGGTTCCAATGACCGCTCGTTTGTCGCCGGCACCGTGCCGTTGGCCGTCCACCGTCAGCATTGTGATGGGAACTTCGAGCACTATGGAATTGACGTTGTAGCCACCCACGGCGTCAGGCGCATAGTTGTGCGTATTGTCATCATCGATTGCTTCCGTCAGGATCGGACCGACTCCGCTGCGGAAATTCAGTGAGTCGAATGCGGCTCCCAGGTCGATGAAGAATGGGTCGTCCGCCGTCCCAGCCCATACTGTAACGCCGTCACCCAGGCGATAGATGCCCTGGTCAAACAACGATCGATAGTTGGGCATGGTTAGTGGACCCACGTTGGAGGGCACTGCGTACAGGGTGTCTCCGCCGTTCAAAGAGGTTGATTTACCATTCTTGATCATGGTCACGGTGTAGGTCTGGCGCAAGCTCAAACCTTCCGAGCCCGATCCGCTCAATGAGGTAATCTGTGGAATGCCGGCGATGCCGCCGACGAATCCTGTAAATAGGTCCCGCTGGCGGATTTCGGTGTTAAAACGGAATTGGAACGTAACGTCATCCAGTCCGTCCTGGTTGTTGTCCACGTGCATCTCGTAGAGCACACTGGGATCAAAGGGAAAATAGTTGGGCCCATTGGCGGGCTCAAGCAGGGGGTCGACATTCAGAATGAATGTGACCTTGGCCGGATCGTCATAACTGACAAAGGCGTACCAGTCGGTGACGTCCGCGCTATGGTCCAATGCGGTAATCGGCGCTTCGCGATGGCTCGACGCGAACATGCTGGAAGGTGCCAGCATGAAAAGCGACATCGCGAGGGCCACGATTGATTTTAACTTCTTCATGGTTTCTCCTTGGATTGACATCGGCGACGTCGCCCGCCGTGGCCTAGAATGCTCCCCACGCGCCACGCTTCGCCGGAGGAAACGACGACGGGATCCGTCTACGTGACTTAGGTACGGTAGTAACCCGGAAATGGATTGACCAGTGTCCGGTTTATTTGCGGAGGGAGATAACCCTGAGAAATTTTGGGAGTGTGGACCTATCTTCGAGCTGAAGTTGAATCATGGAATGGGCCTCAACCCAGCCCTGTCAGACCGGGGCGGCCATGGGCTACATCCTAATTTACTGCTTTACTGAGGGATCCAGTGCACATGGGAAGTAAATAGCCCCTCCACAAAGCCGATCTGGTAAACCAGAAACATGCCAAACGCAACGCTCGCCATGCCCGAAACGACTGTCAGATGACGATTCACGTTGAAGAATTTCTTCCCCGTGTAAACCACAGGCACCGAAATCGCGGCGGTCATCAGCATCATTCCCACCATTGTGCCGAACCCGAACACTAGCAGATAGGCCGTGGACCAGAACGGACTCTTGATGGTGGAAAGCACCAATAGGGCAACCGCCGCTGAGCCCGCTAAACCATGTACAAGACCTACCACTAGCGGTCGCATGGTCTGATAAAGGCCCAACTTGCCGACTGTCCCGTCAACGAAGGATTGAATCGGTCCGGAAACCTCCAGCTTTTTCTTGCCCGGGCCTGCCAAGGTGTGAGTCGAAGAAGTGTCCAGTTGCGAAGTCGTCGCGAGACCGATTCTTGTGGGCGCAAGGCGATCCGTGATCCAACCTATCACACCAGTCAAATTTAGTAACCCCAGTAGGATGAGCATCAACGCAACGCAAAATTCCATGGACAACCCAAGCCGGGGCGGTATCACAACGCCAAAGATAATAATGGCGGACCCGACAAAGAAGATGGTCAGGGTGTGTCCCAACCCCCATAGCAACCCAATGGCAGCCGAGCTTCGGATCGACCCTTGACGGCTTACAATCGTGGATACCGCCACTACATGGTCGGGGTCGGTCGAATGCCGCACCCCCAGGAACAGTCCTAGCAAAACTACGGTCGCGAACGGAACCATTTTGTCCTTGGAAAGGAAACCTTGCCCGAGCTGGACGGATCCGATCGCCGAGGCGGTTATGCCCACTCCTAGCGCCACCATGAACGCGGATGACAGGAGGGGAAGATAGCGAAAAGCTGAGCTGCCAGTCTGCACCCGCGACGCTATCAAGCGTTTGGTATAGACCATCGTTAAGCCAACAATCACCAGGACGCTTGCCAGGCCCAGGCTAAAGGCAGCGATCAAGAACAACCCGAAGCTGATCCGATGCAGGGAGAAGGAACTGAGCAGCACGACCAGTGCCGCCGGACAAGGCACGATTCCTCCAGTGATACCCAAGATGCAGAGTTCGCGCAACGATAGGGCTCGCCCGATCGGCTTCGAATCCGAGGAGCCCGCACCGCGACTCGCAGGTTTCTCTGGCTCCGTTGGCACGGGCGTAGCTTGCTTGAACATGGAAAGAAACCAGTGGGAATGCCGCTCTCCCGGAGCATGTGCATGTTCTCCGGTTTCTCCGGTCAAGTGCCTCAGGAAAATGAAAATACCAAGTCCGGCAACGCTCAGACCAGAAATTGCTCCAAGCCATGGATAAAGCTGGTCGGGAACGATGTAGCGTGATGCATAGAGGGTCACAGCCCCCAAGAGGAACACGCCCGAAGTATGCGCGGCGGTAACGACGATGCCGAGCAACACAGCATGCCTCGCGGTACCGCGCGAACCCACAAGATATGCCGCAACGATGGTCTTACCGTGCCCCGGTTCCAACGCGTGAAGTGCGCCCAGGCCAACCGCAATCAGTGTCGCCGAAAACAGAAACCAAAAGCTCAACTTGCGTTGGGTCGAGATAAGCTCAGTAAAGCGGCTTCGCGGCGTGTTCCGCGCGTGAGCCGACGCTACGTGCTGAGAGACGGGGGCGGCTACAACAGCGCGATTCGATAGTTTCGCCTCATTAAGGCCGGAAGAAGTAATCGCAGGGAATGATCCTTGCTGTCTTTGAGGTGACGGGGCGTGCGCGGCGGCAGTCCTAGGTGAGTTGTTTGTTGCTTGAAAGATTCGGTTCTCGGACGTTGTACTTTGGGAGTTTGAAGCAGTTTTCTCGGGGTCTGCAGCTACGGTCCTGTAGTTGACCGAAGCCGATAATTGCTGGGGTGGACTGTTTAACGCATCGCTGGAGTAGTTGGTCAGCTCCTGGCTGCGATCGACGACCGGAGCGGAACTGGTCAAAATCTCGGCTTGATCGCCGAGAACCACAATCTCTTTCCAACCCGCCCGCCCGGGAAAGTTGTTGTCGGCATAGGAGAGTTCGTGAGCACCCGCGATACCCTCAAGCTTGCCCCGGAACACGAAGCCGATTTTCATCGTCGGCAGACCGCCGGCGCCGTCCGCAAATGTTAGAACACGCGATAAGGTGTCCAATTGGACGGGCTGTCCATCGCTCTCCAACGAGAGTCCTGCTCTTAAGGTTAGTTCGTGCTGGTCGAGGTAGCGAGAGGCGCTGGGATCATCCGGCTTAGGCGCAAGGTCGAACTCTCGAATCTCCTGATAAGTGGGGATTTCAGCCAAATCCACTAGATATAGAATCTCAACTGACTTCCGGCCGATTTTGATCTTCGAATAGTGATTGATGCTGAAATTTCCCATCGGATGGGCAAAGCATGGCATGGAGCTCAAAACCAGCAAGAGTAAACCCAAAACAAATCCGCTTTGGCGATGATTGCGCTTATCGTTTTGCACTGGTTGACCTCAAGTCTCGGTTACGTGCTTGCCAGATGCTTTCGAGAGTTCCGCGAGCAACTTCGGCGTGGAAGATGTGAAAGTCCGGGTTTGTCTTCAAAGCACGGGTGAGAAAGTCTTCGGCCTCAGAGTCCTCAGCCAGGGCGTGGTAAATCATGCCGGCATGAAAGAGAAGAAGGGGATCCTTCGTATGCAACGCAAGCGCTTTGTTCATGGTTTTGGCCGCGTCTTGAAATCGCCCATTCTTGTAGAGAACCCACGCCAGCGTGTCCCAGGTATAGATATCGTGCCGCACCTCAAGCTCTTTTTGCGCAAGCTCCAGTGCTTCCGGCAGCCTGACCCCGTGATCGGCATAAAACAAGGCTAGTTCCCGATTGGCCAGCACTCGATTCAATTCGCCTAGGTGTCCGATGTATTCGACGAGGTCATATTGCTGCTGGGCTTCTATCTCCTGTCCCATCTTCCGGTAAACATCGCCCATCTCCTCGACATAAACGGGGAATGGAATGATGGCAATCGATCGCTGATAGAGGTGAATCGATTCTTCCAGCTTCCCCTGCACCGCCCGAACCTTCGCCAATCCAGCCAGGGAGCGATAGTGATTGGGATCGGCTGTGATGCCCGACTGATAAGACAAGGTGGCATTCGCCAGGTCGCCCGATTGAAAGTAGCGCTCTCCTAGTTCGAAATAGAGCCACGCAAGATTTTCTCGCGGTACGTTGGTTTGAAGCGCCGCCGCGATCGCACTCTGCATCAACCGGATGGCTTCCGCAGAATCGCCGCGCAAAAAGCGCAGGTAGGCCGTGCGACTGTCACTCATGTAGGCTAATGCGAGCGGCGATGCGCTCGTCTGGCCAAGAGTTTGCAAGGCGTTGTAAGCCACTGCTGCCTCATCGTAATCTCCGATATCGGTATAAGCATCGCCTTCGACGGCGAACGCCGGAAGGTTGCCGGAGCCTAAACTCAGCGCCTTTTGCGAAAAGGCGAGTGCTTCCGTAAAACGATGTTCTCCCATGCAAACCAGCGCCATATGCACCAGAGGATCTGCGGCTCGGAAGTCTTGCGGCGAAGAGTCGAGAGCTTTTTTGAGGGTTTGCTCGGCTAGGTCGTAATAAGCAATGTCCCCGGTCTCCCTGGCTTTCTGAAAAAAGGCCGAGCCTAATTCGTCGTATGCCGCGTAGTTCGTCGGAGATTGCTTTACCCGATCTTGGAGTATCTGAATCTGCTGATCCGTTGCGGAGGTAGAGCTGAAATGTGTCAGCGAGCCTGATTTCGATGGCTCGGTCTGGCACCACGATGCCGAGGCATACAGAGTCAGAAGAAATAGTCCCCACTTCATCATTTCCAGCCTCGCTGCCGATTGAGAGAATCGATTTTAATCAATGCCGTCCAAGGTAGACTGTCCATCCCTGGGGAGCTTACCGCCGTCCCGCCTGCCTTCTTGATCGTGTACGGACATGAGGGCGGATCGGATTGCTTTCGGTCCGACTTTTTCTCGACGGATCATTTTGTTTCCGAATCGCGCAATCGGCCCTAACCTTAGGTCGAGAAGGAGCGCAACCCTTTGGCCGCGCCCCTATCAATGTCGACACACTGTCCGAAAAAAGTTGATGACCGGTATCACCTGTGATCTAACTTGTGTGGCTTCAACTTGTTGCGGCGAGCACCGGATTCTCTCCGGCGTGCCGGCGGTCTCAGTCGCATAGTGGTGAAAATCCCTGGTGAAGTCCCCGGGGAGGTGGATGCTCACGCCAAGGCCGTCTGATACTAAACTAAGAATTGTGGTGTTAAATGATGGGCATCGCTTCCCCCTTTGCGGCGGTAATTCTGGCGGCAGGAACTTCAACAAGGATGGGAACAGCAAAGCAACTGCTGCTGCTCGATGATCGTCCGCTATTGCAGCACGTGCTCGATCAGGTGCGCGCATCCGTGGTGAAGGAAATCGTTCTGGTTCTAGGATTCGCAGCGGAGGAGATCCGAAGGGAAATCGATTTGCAGAATGCGCGCGTAGTTCTCAATGAGAGTTATCAGCAGGGCATGGGAACTTCGTTGAAGGCTGGACTTTCCGCTGTGGATCCACAATGCGCAGGTGCGCTCATCGTTTTGGCGGATCAGCCGTTTGTCCGGCCTGCGACGCTCGACCTGTTGATGGCGGAGCATCATCGTTCCAAAGCGCAGATCGTGATTCCAACTTACCGGGGTTTTCGCGGTAACCCGGTGCTCCTGGACCGCTCGGTTTTCGCCGAGGTGATGGCCCTCAACGGCGATATCGGATGCCGCGCAATCTTCGGTGACCATCTCGAAGGCATTGTGAAGTTGCCTGTGGACGATGCGGGAATCCTGCTGGACATTGACCGACAGAGCGATCTCGAGGCGCTGCGCCGTGCCGGCGGTCGCACGGAGAGAGAGAAGGCCTTGCTTGAAACCGCGGATCTTCACGGACGACAAATTGCCGGCGCAACCACTGCGCAGCCGGAGTTGGTCATTGTCGGCAGGGACGCCATGGCAGCTGCCTTGGCGAAGCTGGGAAAGCTGATGCGATTCACGGTGACCGTGGTGGATCCGCTGCTGGCCGCTGCCGACTTGCCCGATGCAGATCGGGTGCTTCACGCGCTCGATTTTTCCGTACTTGCGGCGAATCCCGATCGGAACGTGGTGGTGGCGAGCCGCGGCACGTGCGATGAGGAGGCGATTGAAGAAGCGCTGGCTGCGAACAGCGCCTATATCGCACTTGTTGCTAAGAAGAAGAGAGGGGATGAAGTCGTTCGCAGCCTGCGGATGAGGGGAGTTGCGGCGGAGAAATTGGCCAGCGTGCGAGTGCCCGCTGGACTGGAGATAGGTGCCGAGACTCCAGAGGAAATCGCACTCAGCATTATGGCGGAAATCGTTTCTGAAAGGCAGAAGCGGGTGAGCGACGTTCGACATCCGGCCACCAAGGCCAGAGAACTATGATCGGGGAATCTTCGGATTATAGTTAAAGTATGGTCCGCGCTCAGTCTGCCGTGTGCGCGTCGCACTGGGTGATTACCTTTTCGGAGACGTCGGTCTCCGGCATAGCCAACTCTGTCAGGTGTAAGGCGCGGCTGGAGCCGCCGCGCCGCAAGGCTACGATCTGGCTCACGATACTGAGCGCAATCTCCTCTGGAGTTGCAGCCCCCAAGTCAAGGCCTGCCGGCGCAAAAATTCTCGCGATCTTGTCCTCCGGCACTCCCTCTGCGGCGAGGTACTCGAGTACGAGCTTGGCCCGATGGTGGCTGGCGATCAAAGCCACGTAAGCGGCTTCCCCTCGCAGAGCCCTTTGCAGCCAGAGGTGATCATTCTTGTGCTGTGTGGCAATCACGACATAAGTGTTTGATCCGATGGGTGTCTGAACGAGGTCAAAATCTTCGGCAATCACTTGCTGGGCTTGCGGGAATGAAGTCTGGTCGGCGCCGGGGTCGTTCACAATGATGCGAAAGCCGAGCAGGTGCGCGAAGGTGGCCAGGGCCTCGGCGATCCGCCCATGACCGGCGATGAGCAGATCGGGTTGAGGCAACACCGGTTCGATATAAACCTCCATTTTCCCTCCGCAGGGCATCCCAACACCCAGGAGTTCGTCGGTCATGTCGAGAGTGATAACGAGCGGGTGTCGCACCTCGATGGAGCGCAGCGCTTCGTTTCGAACGGCACTTTCGGCGCACCCTCCGCCCACCCAGCCGAAAACCAGCTTCCCTTGAGCATCAATGATGGCCTTGGAGCCGCGCCGAGCCGAAGAAGACCCCTCCACCCGAACCACTGTGGCTACGGCAAAAGTTTTCCCTTGGGCCGTAAGTTCGGAGGCTTTGGCGTAGAGATCCGAGGACATGCCATCCCGTATGATAGTTCCCGAGAACCCGGGAGTGCAATCCAAACGCGGGGATTTCATAGTGTCCAGCGCGATGTACAGTGAACAAGTCCGAGCCCATTATGCCGAGCCGCGAAACGTGGGCAGCATCGCCGAGCCTTCGGGCAAGGCAATCGTGAAGAGTCCGGTGGACAGCGATATGGTGCTGATCACGCTGCGGATCGAGCAGGGCATGGTTCAGGAAGCGAAGTTCAAATGCATGGGATGCGCCGTCGCCATTGCCTGTTCCTCAATGGCCACAGAAATGGTTCTGGGCAAGTCCGTCGAGGAAGCATCCCAGATATCGGAGCAAGCGGTCGCCGAAGCGCTGGGCGGCATCCCGGATTACAAGATGAGGTGCAGCAACCTGGCTCCGGAAGCGATTCGGCGGGCGATTGAGGATTGGAGGTCGCGATCGGCGGAAACAGCGATGCATCTTAAGTAAAGGCAGTTTTGAGTTCTCAGGGTTGTCTTTTGGCGCTGAAGGCGCAGGGTGCGCAGGGTGCGCAGGGTTTCTCCGGTTTATTCGAAGGCGCTTTGTGTGGTAAGGTACTAGCCGCGTTTCCTGAGCACCTACTCCAGTATCCTCGCCTCGATGCGGGGCTGGATTTCGCACCCACGAGGGTTAAGCAATGATCCCACCAGCCTTCGAATACCTACGCCCAAACACAATTCCAGAAGCGATCACGCTCCTCCAGCAACATGGCGAGGACGCCAAGATTCTCAGCGGAGGACAAAGCCTCATCCCCATGATGAAGCTTCGGATTGCCCGCCCCGGCTACCTGATTGACATCAATCGCATCTCCGGGTTGTCCTACATCAAGGAAGAGGACGGCTTTCTGAAGATCGGCGGGCTCACGCGCGAAGCCGAATTGGAGGCTTCGCCGCTGATTCGCTCGAAATATCCCATCCTTATTGATACCGCTCACGTGATCGCCGATCCGCAGGTGCGCAATCTGGCCACGGTGGCAGGAAACCTGGCGCATGGCGATCCTGCCAACGATCATCCGGCAACCATGCTTGCTTTGGACGCGCAGGTTGTGGCTACTGGATCCCGCGGCGAACGAGTCATACCCATCGAGGAATTTTTTCTGTCGCTGTTCAGCACCGCGCTGCAACCAGACGAAATCCTCACCGAGATTCGAATCCCTTGGGCTGTGCCGCACAGCGGCGGCGCTTACTTCAAGTTGGAGCGCAAGGTGGGAGATTTCGC
This sequence comes from uncultured Acidobacteriaceae bacterium, assembly GCA_963714225.1. Taxonomy (GTDB): domain Bacteria; phylum Acidobacteriota; class Terriglobia; order Terriglobales; family Acidobacteriaceae; genus Sulfotelmatobacter. The sequence goes on from CAVQNY010000019.1 coordinate 222,366, forward strand.
CACCGCGGCTGTCGCCGCGCAGGTAACCCTGGATAGCAGCGGCGCAGTTCAAAAAGTCGGCATCGGTTTGACGAATGTTGGTCCTACGACGATTAAGGTGCAGAAGGCGGAGAACTTTCTCCGCGGAAAAAAACTTGACGAGGCGAACATCCGCCAAGTGGCGCAGTTGGCGGCCGATGACGCGCAACCAAGTTCTGATTTGCGTGGCCCCGCGGAATACAAGAAGGGGCTTATCAAGGAACTGGCGAAACGAGCTCTCGCCCGCGCCGCCGAAAGAGCTGGCTAGTAGTTTCCATGTAGTCTCTGGGACTCGAACGAGGAACTGGCGATGGCAAAGAAACAATTGATTACCGTGAAAGTGAACGGTAGGGAGCGGGAGGCGGCGGTCGAACCGCGACTTTTGCTGGTCCACTTCATCCGCGAAAGTTTGCAACTGACCGGCACTCACATCGGCTGCGACACCAGCCACTGCGGCGCGTGTACGGTGGTGCTCAACGGAAAAACGGTGAAATCGTGCACCATGTTTGCCGTGCAGGCGGATGGCGCCGAGATTCTCACCGTCGAAGGCCTGGCGAGCAGCGCCGGCCAGCTACATGCGTTGCAGGAGGGGTTCAAGCAGGAGCACGGCCTGCAATGCGGCTTCTGCACCCCCGGGATGCTGATGTCGTCGTACGCGCTGCTGCATAACAATCCCAATCCCAGCGAGGAAGAGATTCGCAGGGGAATTTCGGGCAACCTCTGCCGCTGCACGGGGTATCAGAACATCGTGGGCGCGGTGCAATATGCAGCGGCCAAGATGGCTAAGGCCGCGAGCCAAGCCAGCGTGGCGGAAGGAGTGGCAAAGTGATCCACAAGACGTCTCCTGAAATCGGCGGTATGGGCCATTCCATCAAGCGCAAGGAAGATTTGCGATTCATTCAGGGCAAGGGCAACTACGTGGACGACGTGCGTCTGCCTGGCATGGTTTATGGCCAACTTGTGCGCAGTCCGTATGCCCACGCACGTCTCAAGAGCATAAACACGGAGAAGGCCAAGGCGGTACCCGGAGTGCTGGCCATCATAACCGGGGAAGATCTTGCCAAGGCTAACCTGGCGTGGATGCCGACGCTTTCTTACGATAAGCAGATGGTGCTGGCGACCGGCAAGGTGCTCTTCCAATCGCAAGAGGTGGCGTTCGTCGTTGCGGAAGATCGCTACGCCGCCGCCGATGCAGCCGAGCTGGTGGAAGTGGAATATGAAGAGCTGCCCGTGCTTGTTGATCCGAAGAAAGCTCTCGATCCCGACGCCCCACTTCTGCGCGAGGACCGCGAGCAGAAGAATAACCACATCTTCCACTGGGAAGTCGGTGACCGGCAAGCGACCGAACAGGTTTTTAAGAAAGCCGCAGTAAAGGCCAGCGTGAACGCCTTCTTCCCGCGATGCCATCCCGCGCCACTCGAAACCTGCGGCTGCGTGGCAGACTTCAGCCGAGCCACCGGGCGGCTCACGGTGTACATGACTTCACAGGCGCCACATGCGCACCGAACCGTCTTTGCTTTGGTGGGGGGCATTCCGGAGAACAATATTCGCGTGATCTCGCCGGATATCGGCGGCGGGTTTGGCAACAAGGTTCCGGTTTATCCCGGCTACGTTTGCGCCATCGTGGCTTCACTCACTCTCGGTGTGCCGGTGAAGTGGATTGAGACGCGCTCCGAGAATTTGCAGTCAACGGGTTTTGCCCGCGACTATCACATGACCGCCGAGATCGCCGCTGACCGCGACGGTAAGATGCAAGCATTGCGCGTAAAGACACTCGCCGACCATGGAGCGTTCAATGCCGCAGCCCAGCCCACCAAGTTTCCCGCGGGATTGTTCAGCATCTGCACCGGCTCCTACGAGTACGCCCAGGCATTCTGCGAAGTGGATGGCGTTTACACGAACAAGGCGCCGGGCGGAATTGCGTACCGCTGCTCGTTTCGCGTAACTGAAGCAGCCTACTTGATCGAGCGAGTGGTGGATGTACTCGCGCTGGAGTTGAAGATGGATCCGGCCGAACTTCGCCGCAAGAACTTTATTCCGGCGGCGAAGTTTCCCTACAAGTCGTCGCTGGGCTGGACCTACGACAGCGGCAACTATGAAGCTGCGATGAACCTCGCGCTGGAGAAGATTGGCTACCAGCAACTACGTAAAGAACAGGCAGAGATACGGGAAAAAGGCGAATTGATGGGTATCGGGATCTCGAGCTTCACGGAAATCGTGGGCGCGGGTCCGGCGCACACGTTCGATATTCTCGGCATCAAGATGTTCGACAGTTGCGAGATTCGCATTCACCCCACAGGCAAGGCGATGGCCCGCATGGGCACCAAGAGCCAAGGCCAGGGACACGAGACTACCTACGCCCAGATCGTGGCGCAGGAACTGGGAATTCCTGCTGCCGACGTGACCATCGAAGAGGGCGACACAGACACCGCTCCCTACGGCCTGGGAACCTACGCCAGTCGAAGCACGCCAACCTCGGGAGCTGCGACTGCGATCGCAGCCCGCAAGATTCGTGACAAGGCGAAAAAGATCGCAGCGTACTTGCTGGAATGCAACGAGAACGATCTGGAATGGGAACCGGGCAAGTTTTTTGTGAAGGGCGCTCCCAGCAAGAGCAAGACGATTCAGGAAATCGCATTCGCTGCGTACACGAACATTCCCCCCGGCCTTGAGGCGGGGTTGGAGGCGGTCGATTACTACGATCCACCGAATCTGACTTTCCCGTTCGGCACTTATGTGTGCGTGGTGGATATCGACAAGGGCACGGGAGAAGTGAAAGTGCGGCGCTTTGTCGCCGTCGACGACTGCGGAAACATCATCAATCCCATGATCGTGGAAGGCCAGATTCACGGCGGCTTGACCGAGGGGCTGGCCATCGCATTCATGCAGCAGATCGACTACGACGAGAGCGGGAACGTTCAGGGCGGAAGTTTTCAGGATTACCTCCTTCCGACCGCGGTCGAAACTCCGCACTGGGAGACGGACAAAACCTGCACGCCGTCTCCGCATCATCCGTTTGGGGCCAAGGGAGTGGGAGAATCGCCTAACGTGGGTTCTCCGGCCGCTTTTGTAAATGCGGTGGTCGACGCACTCTCTCATTTCGGGGTAAAGCACATCGATATGCCGATCACGCCCTGGAAAGTGTGGAAGGTTTTGCAGGAGAAAGGCGTTACAAGCTAAGCCGATGGCGCTGAAGATTGAAAAGACGTTCCAGGTACCGGGGCCGGTTGAGAGCGTGTGGATGTTCCTGAGTGATCCACGAAAGGTGGCGACCTGTGTGCCCGGCGCGCAAATCACCGAGCAGGTGGATGAGAAAACATATAAAGGTGCGATCAAGGTAAAGGTCGGGCCCAGCGTCACCGACTATAACGGTGAAGTCCAGATTCTGCGATTGGATGCACAGAACCATGAGATCGAGATTCTAGGCAAAGGGCAGGATGTGCGCGGCCGCGGCAGCGCCTCCATGAGTATGTCGGGGAAGCTTCGTGCTCTCGAAAATGGCGGCACCGAAGTCACGAGTGTTTCCGAGATCAATGTCATCGGGATTCTGGCGCAGATGGGCTCCCGCGTAATTACAGAGGTCTCAAATATTATGTTCGGAGAGTTCATCAAGAATTTTCAGGCTCGGTTGCGGGAAAGCTCTGACAATGCCACGGCGCAAGTAGCCGGCGCGGAGGTCACGCCCATCAAGGCTACTTCGCTGGCTTGGCAAGCCACGAAGGGGCTGTTTCGCGGCAAGAATCCTGAGAGTGGTTCTTGAGCGAGTAGGCCTGCGATCAAAGTTACTGCCATGGGCGCATCCCGAATTCCTCCTCCCGGTGCTGCAAGCCAAGGTGTCGAGGCGATTGTCTCGGGATTTGAACGCCTGGGCTACGTTGCCGACCGGTCGCTGGCCACAGCGCTTTATTTAGTCACCCAGCTGCGCAAACCAATTCTCATCGAAGGACACGCTGGCCTTGGGAAAACTGAAATCGCCAAGGTGCTTGCCTCATTTCTGGGGACGCGCCTGATCCGATTGCAATGTTACGAGGGGCTCGACGTCAGTTCGGCGGTCTACGAGTGGAATTACCAGAAGCAACTGCTGGCCATCAAGATCGAAGAAGGATCGAATAAATCCGTCGAGGAGAAAGAGAAGCACATCTTCAGCCGTGAGTTTCTTCTGGAGCGGCCTTTGCTGCAATCCATTGTTGTCGAAGACGCTGCGCCCGTGCTGCTGATCGACGAAATCGATCGCGCGGATGAGGCGTTCGAGGCCTTCCTGCTCGAATTGCTTTCAGACTATCAGATCACGATTCCAGAGATGGGCACCGTCCATGCGACGCATGTGCCCTATGTAGTACTAACTTCCAATCGCAGCCGCGAACTGGGCGACGCTCTTAAGAGAAGATGCCTGTACCAGTGGATTGACTATCCAAATCTGGAAAAGGAAATGAAGATCGTGCGCACCCGATTGCCGGGCATTGAGGAAGAGTTAGCTCGGCAGGTGGTTGGATATGTGCAGTCGGTGCGGGGGCTCACCTTGAGTAAGCCTCCCGGAGTGGCGGAGACTTTGGATTGTGCCCAAGCCCTGCTCGCCTTGGGCAAGCTGCGAATGGATGAGGCGGCCATCGACGAGACGCTCGGTTGCATTTCCAAATCCGTGGAAGATGGCGTGAAGATCAGAAGTGCTGGGCTGGAGAAACTTCTGGCGCGAGGCAGCTGACGAGGACTTAGGGCGCGTTTCTCAAATTGGTTGTGGATAAGGCACGGCTTTAGCCGTGCCGTTGGCGATCAGAAGAGTGCGGCTTTCGCCCTGAGGTATGGGCCTTCCGCTAATACTGAGCTCGAGCAAAAACGAATGATGGATTCAAACAAAGAGCCGAGCGTCATGACCAGAACGATTGTCGAGTTCTGCCGCTTTGCGCGCGACAAGGGCCTTCCCGCCGGCGTGCAAGGCACTCTCGACGCGCTGGAGGCAGCCGTAGCCCTCGGCGTTGGCAGCGAGCAAGCTCTGAAATTTGGTTTGCGGTCCGTATTGTGTTCGTCGAAAGACGACTGGGACATTTTCGAGGAATGTTTCAAGACGTTTTGGAAAGGCGCTGGGCCGGAGCGGTTATCGTCCCGCATGACACATCGCGAGAGAGAAGGCTCTTCCGGCGCAACCAGACGAGAGCAGAGTTCCCTGATGTCAACCGGTTCTGGCGATAACGTTTTGTCCGAAGAAGAAGGAAGCCTGGCAGTCGCCGGAGCCAGCGCGCGCGAACGGCTCAGCAAGGCGGATGTTTCAACTCTGCCACAAAACGACCTGGTAATGCTGGAGCAGATTGCACTGCGCTTGTTCAAGCGGATGAGCCGTAGGTTGCAGCGTAGGCGGCGAATCGGAACTCTGCGGGGTCAGGTGGACTTGCGCAGGACAATCCGACGAAGCATTAGCCGCGGCGGCGAACCGATAACTTTGCGATACCGCGAAAGGAAGCTCCGCCCGCACCGGCTGGTGACCTTGCTCGACATCAGCGGCTCCATGAGCCCGTACAGTTTGTTTCTGGTGAAGTTTCTCTACGCTTTGCAAAAACACTTCCAGCGCGTGGATACGTTTCTTTTCAGCACCAGCCTGGTCGAAATCACAAGTCTGTTGCGCGCGCGACCCCTCGAGGAGGCGCTGCAAGCCCTGTCGCAGCAGCCCGCTGGGTGGTCCGGAGGTACCAACATCGGCGGCTCGCTGCGAGAGTTTAACCAGCTCCACAGCAGGAAACTGCGATCCGGTAATACTTCGTTTCTGATTCTGAGTGACGGCTGGGACACAGGAGAACCCGGCGTGCTGGCCGCGGAATTGAGCGCAGTGAAGCGACGAGTCCGCAGGCTCATTTGGTTGAACCCGCTGCTGGGCTTGAAAGACTACCAGCCAATTACCAGTGGAATGAGCGCGGCCCTGCCGCACATCGACGTTTTCGCTCCAGCTCACAATCTAGAGAGCCTGCTCGCGCTGGAGAGGCATCTATAGCATGGTGAGCACAGCCGGGTGAAGCATGTTTGATCAGTTCCTGAACAAAGCGATGGAATTATTGGCAAAGGGTGAGCCGTTCGTCACGGCTTCCGTGGTGCGCTTCCAGGCTCCCATTTCCGGTAAGCCTGGCGACAAGGCCATTATTTTCGCGGACGGAAAGATGTGGGGCTGGATCGGCGGTGGCTGTGCTCAGCCTGTGGTCATCAAGGAAGCGTTGAAAGCGCTGGCCGATGGCAAGCCGCGCCTGGTGCGGATCAGTCCCACGGCTGCGCCGGAAGATGGAATTGTGGACTACACCATGACTTGCCATAGCGGAGGCACCTTGGATATCTACATCGAGCCTGTCCTGGCGAAACCGCACATCCTGGTTTTCGGACGCTCTCCCATCGCGCAAACGCTTGCCCGGCTGGGCAAAGCCATCGGCTACAGAGTCTCTGTGGTTGCTCCCGGCGCGGACCGGGAGCAGTTTCCGGATGTGGACCTGCTGCAGACGGGATCGAATTTGAGTGAACTGAATTTGAACGAGCGTCAGAACACGACCGACACTTTCATCGTGGTGTCGACCCAGGGAGAGAGTGACGAGGAAGCGCTCGAACAAGCGGCTAGAACCAGCGCCGAATATGTTGCGTTCGTGGCTAGCAAGGTCAAGGCTCAGAAGGTGATCGAGTATCTGCGTGAAGCGGGAGTTCCCTCCGACCGAGTGAACCGCATTCACGCGCCAGCCGGCCTCGATATCCACGCGACCTCGCCCGAGGAAATCGCGGTGAGCATTCTTGCCGAGATCATCCAGCTAAAGGGTACTCGAACGAAAGCAGTTGAAGGGCCCAAGAGCCCGTTAGCAGCCTCGAACTTGCCAGTTCTGAACCTGCCAGTCTCGCATCCGCCAGCGCCGAATAACGAAGCTCGCGACCCAGTCTGTGGCATGTTTGTCAATGTGAGTGGAGCAAGATACAAATCAGCGCACAAAGGAACCGATGTCTACTTCTGCTGTGCGGGATGCAAGCAAACCTTCGACCGCCAGCCCGAGAAATATGCGCTGTTGATGTCCACCTGACGATTCTTCCTAGCTTAGCTATAGCTAGATTGGTGACGCAAAGAATCAAACTTCATTTTGAACCGTCGTTACTCCAGTTTGGTTTTGATCCTCGTCGACGGCGCCTATGTTGAGCACTCCTGCCCAAATCGATGCCAGAAGAATGCCCGGCGTGTTGTGATGGCGAAGCCTGCGGCGGAAATCACCTTTTTCCACTTGTCTTTCGATTCGTCGGTGGCGATGGCCCAGTCGCGCGCTTTTCCGAGCGCCAAGCACGCGCTCTCGCCTTTTCCGAGGGTCGCATTCAAGCTACCGTACAGGCCGAGTTCACCGGGTTGATCTAGAAGTAGACTTAACGAATGAGTAGCTGTTGTAACATCGCCACACACATTGGCCCGCCGCGTCCCGGTGTGGAGACCCGAGGCCAGAAACTCGAGTGCCGGGCGATTTCTCAATACATTATGAAAGAGCGAGCCAGACTTAAGAAGAGGTCCAGCGGCTGAATGCTGAAGTGGTCCGATACGCCAATCTCTATCCGGGTATTGATCTTGTGTTTCACGGCAGTCAGAGCCGATTGGAACACGACTTCGTGGCTCATCCGGGAGCCACTGCGGCCGAGATCGGGCTGATGTTTCCCGGCATCCTCCGAACCGAATTATTGTTAACTTCGCTTTCGGAACCTCGCCGCTAATGACTAAGAAGTGCGATCAAAATGACGATGGGAATGGGCACACCCAGTAGCAGAAGTAGGATCGAACGCATTGTAAGCCTCCTAGGTTGACGCACGGTTCAAAGAACGCTAGAAATCCTAAGATTAACCGCTAACCAGCGACACGATCGCGCTGCCTGCCACCGATTGTTCCAGCATAGCTCGCGCAGAACGCTCCGCTCAGCAAGGCCACGAATAGCCACAGTGAAAGGTGTCCTAGCGCTTTCCGTGCGCTTGCTTCAGATTGCTGAGCCGCCGCGAAGACATCGGACACCCGCTTCTCGGCATCAGTCTGGTTGAGCCCCGTTCGTGCTGATACCACTTGTGACAGATACACGCTGTCGGAGGGCGGAACAGTTCCTTGACGCAGGGCGTGGGCAAACGCGCGTGACACTTCGCCTCGCTCTGAAACGTCGTTCCGGTCTGGAACGGAGCCATTCGAACGCAACAAGGTGTCTACAAAATAGGCATTGGGATTGAGCATCCCATCGTTTGCGCCAGTCGTCGCCGTCGTGCCGTTGGTGCTTTGCTGGGCTGCTGCACCGGCAAAGGAGGTAGCCGCAGACGCCAGCAAAGACGCCGTAATTACCATTCCGACGGCCCAGACCAGGAAACCGTGCGCGGTGTCACGAAAATATACTTCGTCGGTATGGACGTGGGTCCACTTTGTCCGCAGCCGGCCCGCCAAGTAGCCGCCCATTGCCGAAGCCAAGACTTGTGTAAGAACCAGCCATACCACAGCCCCCTTTCCAACCGTCGAGGCCGAGGCGCCCAGATTTGACCATGGCGACACCGAAGAAAATCCGAGCCCTGTGCCCAACGCGAGCAGGATCAACGCTAGGGACGCGGAAACAAAAGCGCCGCCAATGACCGCCGCCCAAGAGATGCCGGACGAGGATGCCTCACTCCTAACTGGAATCTCGGTCAGCGAACTCTGACGTTCGATTACCGGGCGTGGAACCGCGGATTGGCTCATATTTGCTCCCTTCGCACTGCGCTGGTACACACGAAACTTGGGTGTCGGGGTGCTTAACCCGCCCGTCCCGGACCGTTCATACCCGAATCACAATTTCACGCGGTATGCCGTTCTTTGAAGTCCTCGATCTTGTCCTTTACTCTTTCCTTGGTGTCTTCCACGGAGTGGCTGATCTTTCCTCGCGTCTCATCAGCTTTGTCCGAAGCAGCGTTCTTATGCGACTCGTGAACCTGCTTTGCAGCATCCTTGGCGTCGCCCCAAGTCTCCTTTACGGCACCCTTCGCTTGATCCACAACGCCCTTGTTGGCTAACTCCTGGTTGCCAACCGTTTCTCCAACGCCTTGTTTGACTTTTCCAACTGCCTGATCGACCTTGCCTGAAATCTGTTCCTTGTTCATGAGTTCTCCTTTTCTAGGTTAGTCAGCAGCTCATCGCTTGCCCACAGCCCAACACTCCGCCGGGCACGTTGACGAATTACGCAATCCTACGGTTGACCGCCTTTGGCTCGACATCGCGATTGGCTTGCGGATTGATCTCTTCGGACAATTTTGTCAATTTCTCGTTTGCGGCTTTCTCCTCCGCGAGTGTCTGTTCGAGAAGCGAAGCGTGTTTGGACTCTGCGAGGGCTTTGGCGAAAGCAGCGGCGGTGCCGTAAGCAGCCATCTCGTAATGCTCGACGCGTTGCGCCGCTCCGATCAGGCCGGCATCTAATACAGCACCCTCGAAATCTCCCTCGGTGATCTCGGAGCCTTCCTCAATCAGTCCCTCCATTGCCTTACACTTCTTCCCTTTGGGACTCTCCTTAATGAGTTTGAAAATCTCTTCCAACCGCTCGACATGTCCTTTGGTCTGTTCGAGATGCTCCTCGAAACCTTGACGTAGCTTGGGCGACGACGCGGCTTTGGCCATTTTCGGCAACGCCTTCACTAATTGATTCTCAGCGTTGTACAGATCCTTCAGCTCGTCAATGTAAAGTTCCTTTAATTCTTTTGGCATGATCGCTCCACAGATTAGAATTTTGCAGCACACCTTTGATGCCCAGCGCGGCACTGGTGGGCACGTTTTTCTTGAGAAACTAACGTGGCCATCCCAGGCTTATGCCGAAAAATGGTCCCTCACCGGCTCACATCGATTTGATTTAGGACTTGTTGTACATGCGGAATGGCTATCGCGAGCTGCTCAGCTTGCTGGCGCTCTCCCGCGGTCCTCACCTTTCCCGTCAGGGTCAGCACTCCATTCTTGGCGGTGTAACTGATGTGCTGTTTGTCCAGCCTGCTCGTAATCAATGCAGCCTTGTAGTTCTTCTCGATGCCGTCATCCAGAGCAGTTGCCGCACCCTTCGCCTCTGATTCAGCGCCGACCGGTTGAACGCTAATTTCATTGGCAATGATTCTGGTACTCGCCGCCGATTTCGCGACTTCTGCGGCCTTGGCCTTGGCTTCATCGGAGTGTAGAGTTCCCCCGAGAGTAATTGTGTTCTTGTCCCCGTCTTCAGCAACAGTTACATCTTTCAGATCCGCCTGCTGCAGGGCCTTTTCAACACTGTCCTTGTATGACACATTCCTCTGATTCGAGCACGCTAGGCCGATAGACCATAGGGCCGTCAGCACGAATAGGATCCCAAAGCGTTTCATCGGTGGCCTCCTTGCTTATTCGATAACGTCCTGGCTAGTCGAAATACCCGGCGAAAGACTGGTGTCGACGGGTATTCCCGCAGTGCTAAGCAACCCGAGGGGTGGCGATCTTTTCGCCGGCGGCTTCACCGGTCGAGGAAATGTCCTGCGCCCCTGTCCCTTCAAGCATTGCCTTCGCTCGCTTTACCTCGTCTGAGCTGTCGGAGTGAACGGAAAGCAGAATTCCGCCATCTTTGACGCGGCCTTCATACCTCTTGGCTTCGTATTCGGGAATTCCCATCCCAATCAGGGCCCCCGTGAGACCTCCCACCGCGCCCCCGACGCCCGCTCCTGCCAGAGCGGCCATGATCGGCCCGGCGGCGATAAAAGGTCCAAGTCCCGGAATCGCTAGGGCTCCCATACCGACGAGCCAGCCCAACCCCCCGCCCAGCACTGCTCCCGTTCCGGCGCCAGTTGAGGCACCTTCTGGTGCCTTGGTGTTCTTCTCATGGGCAAAGTCCTTCGTGCCCTCAGTTCTTGGGAACAGCACAGAAATGTCGTGGTTCGAAAAGCCGGCTGCTTTCAGAGCAGTCACGCCACGTTCTACGCCTGTGGGGTGCGGATAGATGCCAAACACTGCGGTATTTTTACCTGACATTTGAGCCTCCTTTTTATTTATTATTTCTTGGGTTTTACTTCTAATTCGCTCGTTACTTTGTCTTGGCCAACGATCTCGGCAGCTTTGGCTTCGACCGCGCGCTTTTCCTCATCCGATCGGACCGGTCCCTTCAGCGTTACCATGCCGTTTTGGGAAATAATCTTCACGTTGTGGGCGTAAGTAGACAGAGCCTTGTCCTTCACGACTGATTGGCGTATTTGCTGCGTGATGTCCCGGTCAGAACGGTTGTCCTTTTGCTGATCCGCGGTTGGCTGCGACTTGTCTTTGTCACGCTCGTTGACCTTCGTATTGTCAGGAGCGGGCTGTTGTAAATTATCTTGTGCGCTCGCCACTATCCAGGGTCCCGTGAGCAAGCAAGTGAACATGCACATGTGAAGCGTGAGCTTTAACGGCCATTTCATTTTCTTTACTCCTTTTAACGATTTGTTCTGCGTCTGGGTCCTACATACCGTTCCCGCCGTGAACATTCAGTTCCGTTTTCCACAAACTGTCTCCATGGAAATGGCCAACACTAATTTCGTTCTTCTTTGCCTCGTGCACACTTGCCTTCGCGCTCGCGGCATTAACCGCCATGAAATGCGCTGTGGGGCCGGGCGTGCACTCCGCCTGTCAGTGCGCTACGAAACGACGCTTTCCTTCCTTAAATCGCCCTGGTCGAATCATCGTCACTGGCACCCTTGGATCTGGAATGGGCGAGGACTAGAGTACTCGCCAGCAGAATTCGCGCTATAAGGTGTGCGCTGTATCTGAGATGAAACCTTCGGGTACCGATTGCAGGTGCGTCATCAGGCTACCTCACCCCCAACGACATCAATCTTGGCATTCAATCTCTCAACACCACCTTCGCCGAATAGCATGCGTGGAGATTCCTTTCTCCCATGAGCGCCACAATCTGTGCCAGCGAAGTGCCTCATGTCGGCGCAGTTGAGCCCGACCCTTTCTTGAGCTTTAGCAACTCCCCCCGGAACTTCCCACAGACCCAGGACTACTGGCCACGCGAGAGACGATCCAGCCTCGACGCCATCATTGCTGTTCGGGCGCTGCTCGCAGCGGGCAGTTGGGGCTTTCCGCTGGTTAGACGGGGAACAAAGCGGGGCAACGCCAGCGAGACTAAGAAGAGGTCCAGCGGCTGAATGCTGCAGTGGCGGGCGGGGTTTCTCATCAGGATCGCGCGAGAAGTTAACTATCTCAGCTTTTCGGTCGGTCGGATGTATACTTGTCTTGTTAGTTAAGTACCTTGGGCAGGTAATTACGTAACTTCCCCCTTTTCCTATTTAGGAACCACAAAACCAGCTGGAGCCTGCAAAACCAGGTACCGAAGTTGACTCGCGCCCTTTAGGAAAATGACTGCGGAGGAAGTATGGCTTACATTAGGCGCGTTTTTCCGCTCTTTGTCGTCCTATTCCCGGCGTTGTGTTTGTTGGCTCAAAATCCCTCCCAGGCTGCGGCGCCGGCCAGTGCCCAACAGATTTCAAATCGCAGCCACAGCTTAGGGCTCCCCTTGGCCTTTGAGGCCAATCGGGGTCAAGCGGCCGTGGGCGTGGATTTTGTGGCGCGAGGCCAAGGCTACGGTGCACAGCTTCGCGCCAATCGCGTGACCCTCGGTCTGAGCAGGGTGAGCTATGCTGGCGGCAAGAGGAAAACGTCTGCCGATGACGTGGTTGAAATTACGCTCACGGGCGCCAATCGAAACGCCCGAGCTGCCGGCGAAGAGGAGTTGCCGGGACATAGCAACTACCTGTTCGGATCCAATCCCGCAGATTCGATTGTGAATGTAGAGCAATATGCCAAGGTCCGATACGCCAATGTCTATCCGGGTATTGATCTTGTGTTTCACGGCAGTCAGAGCCGATTGGAACACGACTTCGTGGTTCATCCGGGAGCCACGGCAGCGCAGATCGGGCTGATGTTTCACGGCATCCTCCGAACCGAATTGCAGAATGATGGAGACTTGGCGCTGCAGGTGCAATCCGGCGAGGTGCGCTTACAGAGGCCGCGGGCGTATCAGGTGGTCGGCGGCCGGGAAGTAGAAGTGCCGGTAAGGTACGTGCTCCATGAAGGGCGCGCTAGTTTTCGCTTGGGACATTATGATCGACGCCGAACCCTGGTCATTGACCCGGTTCTGGTGTATTCAACTTTTTTTGGCGGTGCAGCAGCCTCAAACGGAGTGATTCAACTAATCGATGCTATGGGCGTGGACACATCCGGGAACCTTTATGTCGCGGGGCAGACTGATTCAACAAGCTTCCCTGTGACCCCAGGGGTCGTGCAGCCAACGCCGCCGCCGGCGAACGGCACGTTTGTTTCCAAGCTGGATCCCACGGGAACGTCGTTGCTCTTTTCCACGTACATGACGGGCTTCTACGGCCTAAACGGCTTGGCCGTCGACGCCTCCGGTAACGTTTACATCGCCGGCGATGGGGTATCAGGTCTGCCCATTCCTCCCGGTTCAACTCCTTTTCAAGGCTCCGCGAAGGGAGAGCAGAATCTAGCCGTACTTGAACTGAACAACACAGGAACGGCGGTTCTTGACGCAACTTACCTAGGCGGAAGCGATACCGACAATTTTGGAGGCCTGGCAATCGATTCGGCGGGGGACGTTTACGTCACGGGATGGACAACGTCCAACGACTTCCCCGTGAAAAATCCCCTGCAGGGGGCGTTGGGCACCAGCGGATATAACGCGTTCGTTACCGAGCTGAACCCAACCCTGAGCGCATTAGTCTATTCCACGTATCTGGGAGCAAACAGCACGGTGTTTACTCCCGGTGCAGGAAGCATTACTCTGGACTCCTCCGATGACGCTTACCTGATAGGTACTGCCAGTCCCGGTTTTCCCACGGTCGCAGGCGCATATCAAGCAACCTGTCCAAATACGTGCGGGTTCCTGGCCAAACTTAATCCCAGCGGTTCCTCGATTCTGTATTCGACATATCTCGGCAGTGGCCCCGGTGGCCCCTCCGCGGTCGCGGTGGACAGCTCCGAAAACGCCTTTCTGGCTGGGATTACCTCTACAGCGAGTTTTCCCGTGGTCCATCCAATTCAGTCCTGTAGCGCGATCAATGGAGTTACGAATTCCGGGAACTTTCTGGCCGAATTCAATGCGGCAGGTGCGCTGGTATTTTCAACGTGTCTGGCTATCAATGCGGATGTAGGCAGCGTGCCCGCTCCGGTATTGGCGCTGGACGCTTCCGGAAACGTTTATCTTGCGGGGAGCAGTCAATCGGGCCTGCCGCTTCAAAACCCAATTGACGGCAATCCTCCCGCAGTGCAGCGTCCGTTTGTCAGTGAGATCGATCCCAACACGAATTCCTTGTTGTTCTCGAGTTATGTCGCCGGTCCTCTCACCTACGATGAAGACGACTATTCCACGGGAGACACCATTGATGCAATCACGGTCGACGCCAGCGGCAACTTGTATCTGGGTGGCGGCTCGTGGGTCGGTTCGATCGGCCAATATTCCTATCTTCCCGTGTTCAACCCGCTGCAGTCCTACTTCGTCAACAATAACGCCTACTGTCTCCCTACGACGTACTGCACTTACACGGACGGATTCATCATCAAGATTTCCCCCGCAGCAGGGGCAGCCGCTGCTCTGGTGCCGGCAGAATTGCAGTTTCCTCCGGTGGCTGTCGGGGCGACGAGCTCGCCGCAGGCGACAACTATTTATGATCTTGGAACTGACGGCCTGACCGTTTCGAACGCTGCAATTAGCGGCGATTTCGCGATCCAGTCGAATAATTGTGCAAGCGTGCCAGCGTCCGGAGGAAGTTGTGCGATTGCGGTCACGTTCACTCCTACAGCTATGGGAACGCAGAACGGAACTCTCACGATCACAGATAGCTCGGCGGGTAGCCCGCACACGGTTGCTCTCACCGGGCAAGGAGGCACTAACAATCTGACGGTGTCTCCGACCAGCCTTTCGTTTCCTTCTCAGCCAGTGGGAACGACTAGCTCCACGCAAACCCTCACTCTGACCGCGGGAGTCGTCGCTGTTGGGAGCCTTCATCTTCAAGCCAGCGGCGTTTTCTCGGAGACCAACTACTGCGGCACGGGATTGGCGGCGTTGGGAACATGCCAAGTCCAAGTAACCTTCACACCCACAAGCTCGGGTTCGCAAAGTGGCACGCTCACCATGACCGACAGCGCCTCCAACAGTCCGCAGACGGTTTCGCTCACTGGAACCGGCGCGGGTTCGGGATTGGCCCTGGGTATCGCACCGGGCGGTTCCAGTTCGGCGACGGTTGCGGCGGGGTCGACTGCCAAGTATTCGCTCTCCATCGGCGGTGGCGGAATCAGTGGGACGGCTTCGCTGAGTTGCACGGGCGCACCCACGGGTGCAACCTGCATGGTGCCTGCCACGGAAGCCGTCAGTGCCACTACGGCGACGGATTTCAACGTGAGTGTAACGACCACCTCGAGCACGACGGGAGCGCTCCGGCAGCGCGATTTCCGCCAATTGCCTTGGTTATGGGCGTCGGCCGTGATGGGATGGGTGATGCTGCCCGGGAAAGCACGAACCAAGCGGTCGGCCCTGTGCCGTCGGTTGTGGCTGCCGTTGTTGCTGCTCACGTTCCTTTGTTCTTGTGGGGGAGGAAGCAATGGGAGCGGAGGAGGAAAGTCTGGTGGCACACCAGCGGGGAATTACACTCTGACCGTCACAGCTGCGGTCGGAAGCACGAACCAGCCAATGTCGCTTACCCTCACGGTGCAGTGAAGGGACGGGTCACGGTTTGCATCTGGCTGAGACAACCGAGTAGGGTGGCGTGGGCACAATCCGCCGGCGCTTCAGCCACTCTCGAGCGACACCAGTGTTTAATGTCTGCCCCGTCAATCATAAGCAGCTCGCCACGGCCCAGGTGAAGCACAAGTGCGAGGACATCGACGTCGCCTGGATCGCGTTGTCCTATTAATTTGTGAGCTCAAGGACGGCGGAGGCATAAACAGCCTCTTCCTCGATGGGACGGGCTGCGCGGCCATGGCCAAAAGCGAGGTGTCAAGTGAAAAACGTTTCTTTCTCCCGCAATGACCTTGCTGGCGCCGGAAAGAAAGTGGCGCGCGCCCAAGAATATGGACGCGCGCCGATCACAGTTAAGCTGGTTCGATCCGCAGGCGACACCGGACAAACTGGCTATAGTGTGAAGCTGAGTTCAAGATTAACGCCAGGGTACATCGGGTTGCACAGGTAATACATGCCGTTTATCTCGATCACATAAACATTTTGGGTGTAGAGCCAATTGCTCGGCCACACTCCAACAAATCCGAACGAATAGCCACCGTATTGGAAGTTGTGATTGCTGTATTCGGCCTGGCTGACACGAAACGTGTGTTGCTGTCCGAAGTTGGCCTTGTATTTGTCTGCGGGAATGCGGTTACCGTTACCGTTACCAGCGGCGTGCTGTTCCGGTGCGCTCTTCTTGGCTGGCTTGGCGTTGTTCTCCTGCTGCGCATTCTTTTCTTCCGGCTTGGCGTTCCTCTCCGGCTGCGCTGCGGGTTTTTCCTCTTGCTTTGCGGCTGGTTTTTCTGGTTGCGTTTTTTTATCGTCCTGGGCAGGCTTAGCTTTCTGTTCGTCCTGCTCGTGATCTTGGGTGAACGCCGGAACCGCGACTCCGAGCGCCAAAGACAGAACTGCTGTACTGAGAACCCCTACGAGTTTCATGGGTGTTGCCTCCATTATTGATTTCGATCGTTTTACGTATTCTTGCTCTACTGCAAGCTGCCGGTTGTCGCGTTCGCCGGGCTGCCGATGGCGTCGCCCGACACGAGAAGTTCTACTCTCCGGTTTTGCTGGCGGCCAGCGGAGTTGTCGTTGGAAGCTACCGGCGAGGTATTGCCGAAGCCTTTGGCACTCACTGAATTTGTGGATACGCCTTCTCGCACCAGGTAGTCCCGCACCGAGCCCGCGCGGTTCTCGGACAGGGTTTGATTCATGGCATCGCCGCCGACGTTATCGGTGTAACCGCCGACTTCAATGTTGAGTCCAGGGTAGGCGAGCAGAATGCCGGCGACTTTCGCCAGTTTCTCCCGTGCGCCCGGCTTCAACGAATATTTTCCGGTGTCAAACAAAACATCGGACATGCTGACGATGAGGCCGCGAGCGCTATCGCGAGTCTCGAGAATCAGATTCAACTGCTCGGACAATTTGGCGCGCATCGCCGCTTTGTCGGTATCTGCCTGTTGCGCGTTCAACTGGGCCTGCTGTGCTGCCAGACGGGATCGTTCGGCATCCGCCTGCGCTGCTGAAAGCGCCGTAGCCGACGAAGCCTGGTTGGCTGCCATATCGGATTGAGCCTTGGCGGTTGCAGCTTGTGCGTCAGCGGCATCGGACCGGGCTTTTGCCGCATCCGAGTCTGCCTGCTCCTTCTGCCGGCGAGCGTCATCCGCTTGCTGTTGCGATTGCGCTTGCGCGTCCGCTGAATTCTGGCGTTCGCTTGCCAGGCGCACCTCGTCCTCCTTCTTGACGGCGATGGCGCGCGCATCTTCCGCAGTTTGCACCGCTTCGCGGGAAACCGCGATCAGCGGTTTTCGATCCATGTGTTTGTCTGTGGCATAGCCATCCGCGGTATTCATCAACTGGACGGCGTGCTGATAGCTGCCTGGGGCGAACTGCTCCGCTCCCTCAGATTGAGCGATGCGCAGCGCATTCCGCGCCTCGAAGAACTCTAATGGCAACTTGGCATTCAGCACCACCGGATCGAACTTGTAGCCAGTGGGAATGTAACCGCCGCGTTCCATCAATTCATACTTTGCGTTTACCGCCTCGCTGGTTCCTTTGGTGTCTTCGCGAACCACATTCTCGAGCACGACCACATTGCTGGGCTGGCGCACGGCATAATAAGGTTCCGCGGTGACAATCAGGGCAAAAGCCTGAAGGTCCGTGGTTACGTGCAGTTTGCTGCGATCGTTGCCGCCAACCAATACTTCGCCCAGGTTGACTGCCCGGCCCTCGGGCGAAATCGCCCACAGGACGTAGGTCAGGTACTCGTTGCCGAAAGTCGTCGGCCTTCGCAGGTTACCAAATTCCGCTTCGATCTCGATGGATCCCCGCTTGCTGTTGACTTTGGCTTCGCCGTTTGTTGAGGGCATCAAGCTGGTGCCGGCAAAATCCAGCTTCGAGCTTCCGCTCCGGTGCTCATAATTTACGGCTTGCACGCTGCGGCTGATGACGGTGACCCGAAACGTGGGCGTCGGACTCACACGCTCGACGTCAACGGTGGTTTGAGAATTGGTCTGGGCTGCAGCGGGCAAGCTCAGTACGATTGCGGCGGCGAACAACAGCTTTATCTTCACAAATACCTCCTTGTAACTTTGTCTAGAGTTTGAGTTTCGGGACGTGTGCCTCTAAATGGCCTCGCCCCACGTCATCCTTTTCCGACACGGATCCCGGAAAGGGAGTGAAACAGTCCAAAAACATTTAGCAGCCACAAAACCACGGCGATCACCACAACGCCGTTCAAAATTGACTTGATGGATGACTGCATGGGGATGAAGCGATTCACCAGCCACAGAAGAACACCCACCACGATGAGAACTTCCAGGAGTTGAATTAGAGGCATGATCTTTGACCTTTTGACCTTTCTTTTTTCTTTGCGGGCTAACGCCTCTCATCCGCCTGAGGTGTGCCCTAGTTTCGATGTTCGAGGACGCTTAGGGTTCAAGTCGTGTTGGCCGCAGGTTCGGGGCGGACACGCGGATGAAGAATGCCGATTGGCTGGATGTGGTCGCTTGGCCAGTTGATCACGACCCGGCCCGTAGCGACCTAATGGAATAGAGCTACGAATCAGCGTCCGTGGCCCCGTCTGCACACTCAGGAGAATCAAGAATGACAGGTACAGACTCTCGTGTCTGAGCAAGATAGCTCACATGCGGAGATGATTAAGACTCGAATGCGCCTGAAGCAAGCGGGACCGTAAATCGATCATCGGGCGTTTGAAATTGGCTAGTTTTCGAAGAAGCATACTTGCGGACTGCTTTTAAAATAGTGTGCAAAACAGCACATTTTCAGACCCCCCGTTGGACCTATAATTACCCTATGAAATCATCTGCGGCCATGAGCAGAACCCGCGGATTCGATCCCGACACCTTCCTCGCGACGATTGGTGATGGCAGGAAGATTCTGTCTGTGCTCAAAAAGCAAGTGATCTTCGCCCAAGGGGATGAAGCGGATTCCGTCTTCTATGTCCAGACGGGCAAAGTGAGGCTCACCGTCGTATCCAAAATTGGCAAGGAAGCGACGATCGCCATCGTGGGCGAGCGGAATTTCTTTGGCGAAGGTTCCCTGGCAGGTCAGGTTCTGCGTATGGGCTCCGCCGCGGCCATGACGGATTGTGACCTTCTGCGGGTGGAGAAGAAGGCGATGATGGACGCCCTTCACCGCGAACACGCATTTTCCGATATGTTCGTGGCGTACCTGCTGGCGCGCAATATCCGCTACGAAGAAGACTTGGTCGACCAGTTGTTCAATTCCAGCGAAAAGAGACTGGCCCGTGTCCTTCTATTGCTCGCTCATTTCGGCAAGGAGGGCATTCCTGAAACCGTGGTTCCTAAGATCAGTCAGGAGACCCTGGCCGAGATGGTCGGCACAACCCGTTCGCGCGTCAGTTTCTTCATGAACCGGTTCAGGAAATTGGGGTTCATCCACTATGCCGGAGGAATTGAGGGCGGTCTACAGGTCCATAGCTCGCTGCTCAATGTAGTGCTGCACGACTAGCCGTTACAACGCGGCAACGCCTTTGCGACTCGCCTTTATTTGCAGTCTGTGGGAGCTGTCGAGATTTCTCACTCGGCAGGAGAGAAACCAAGACGAAGTACCAGAATGCGTCTGCTCGGCATGCAGTTCCGAACTCGATGTTTCACCTCCGTGATTCGCTTCAAAACTCTTCGAGTGATTTATCTTCCGAAGAGCAATCGTTCCAGTATGGGTCCGAGGGCCAAGGCAGGCAGATAGCTCAGGGCCACCATCGTTATCAAAGAGGTTGTGAGGAGCGGTCCGAACGAAAAAGAATGGGTCGGAAGAGTTCCTGACGAAGAAGGGGTACTTCTCTGACGGCCAAACAGATCGGCAAATGCCAATGCAGGAATTGCCAGGCCGAACCTACCCACCATCATCGCTAAGGCTGTGGTGAGGTTGTAAAACGGAGTGTTCGCACTCAGACTGGCAAAGCTTTGGCCGTTGTTGGCGAAGCAGGAAGTATAAGCGAACAAAATCCCGGTAAAACCATGCGGGCCGCCGTTAAGGGTTAACCCAGACAGTCCCGCCCTGGTGCTGACGGCAATGGCGGTGAGTGGAAGGACGGCCAGGGGCGCGGCCAGGGCGTAGAGCATGATCATTTTGTTTTCCCCGGGCCCTATCTTCTTTCCCAGATATTCCGGTGTGCGCCCAACCATCAGACCCGCCAGAAACACAGTGATCGTAGCTGCCATGACCATGCTGTAGAGACCAGTTCCGAGGCCTCCGAATACGAGCTCTCCGAGCAGCATGTTTACCAGCAGAACCATCCCCCCGAGCGAGGTGTAGCTGTCGTCGATTGAGTTGTTTGATCCCGTGGCCGTGTTTGAGGTGACGACAGCCGTGAGGGTCGACCCCCCAATGCCAAAGCGCACCTCTTTGCCTTCCATGTTCCCGCCAGACGGGGCGCCGCTTCTTCGCAAATCCATACTCCCGATGTGGGGAGTCCCCCATTGTTCAAAGTGATGCACCAAGATCAGTCCGCTGCCGAAGAGAAGCACCATCACGTAGTAGAGAAGCCATCCCTGTCGAGCCTGGCCGACCATTCTGCCGAAGGTGTTGGTAAACGCCGCAGGCAGGAGAACGATCGCCAACATTTCGATAAAGTTTGTAAACGGCGTGGGGTTCTCATAGGGATGAGCTCCATTCGCGTTAAAGAAGCCGCCTCCGTTGGTGCCGAGATTCTTGATGATTTCCAGCGCGGTCACAGGACCCTGCGGTATGACCTGATGGGAGCCTTCGACGGTAGTAACGACCGCATAGTGGTGGAAGTTCATGGGAACACCCTGCCAGACAAGCAGCCCGGCACCGATCAATGCTCCTGGCAGCAGGACCCAGAGCAGGGCGCGTGTCAGATCAACCCAAAAAGTTACCGAGTGTGTCGGAGAGTTGCCGGGCAAGGCCGCGGATAAAGGCCACCCCCAGGGCTAAGCCCGCAGCACCGGCCAGGAAGTTTTGTGCTCAGAGTCCCACCATCTGGCTGAAATAGCTCATCGTGCTCTCGCCCGCGTAGGCCTGCCAGGTAGTGGTCGTCGAGAAGCTGATCGCCGTATTTAGAGCCAGGTCTGAGGATAAAGGCGTGGTGTGGTACTGGGGGAAGAACCAGGGAAGAAACTGCTGCATTCTGAGAATGGCATACAACAAGAGTGTGCCGGCAAGGCCAAAGAGTACAAAACACGTCGCATACTCCTTGCCGGGCATCTCCGCTTCCGGATCAACCGCGGTGATGCGATAGATCAGTCGCTCTACAGGAAGACAAAAACGATCAAGTACCGTCCGCTTCCTGGAGAAGACCCGTTCCATGTACCCGCCCAAGGGCTTCACCAGGATGGTGACGATGGCCACAAACAATACGTATTGAATTGCGCTGTAGAGATCCACCAGCCCTGCTTAGGAGAAAGCCGACTGAGGCCTCGTCAGATGCTTAGAAACCATTCTCCGTTCGGCTTTCGTTTGATTCTTCATTGCAATCGTTTATCCAAGGTGCGAGATGTGCTGAACGATCGAAAGCGATCAAGGCTGGAGTCACGATGCCAGTGGCGACTCGCTTCCACTTTGCCCCTATTCGTGCTTCGATCCCGTGTCGGTGTTCCTCACGAGGTTCTGATGCTCGTCCTTGTGACCGAAGTCCAGACCGATGTGCGGTTCCGATTGCGTGCCGGTGATTCGAATAGGGACCTCCGTACCGGCCCCGTCCTTGCTGAAGAACGGATCGACTGGCTTTAGAAGAATTGACTTCCATCCCGTGGTCATTTGCGAAACCTTCGCGTCCAGCCTAACCTTGCCATGAAAGTCGAAGGTTTGTCCGTTTAAACTGTAGTCGCCGGTCATGTCAACCTGCGTCCCTGGAATTAGGAAATGAAGGGCCGAAAAGGACAGCAATCCCTCCTTTAGAGTAAACACGCCCTGCAAATCAACCGGTACATTTTCCCCGGCGTGCTCCCGCGATTGTTCGACCTTCCCTTGGCTGCGCAGACTCAACGAGTCGAGCTTTCCCTGCACTTTCTGGTTCGCGAAGTGCGCATCGAGCACATGAAAGGTGCCGGCCAGCTTCAGCTTGTCGGCCACACTCGCCTCGCCTGGACCAAGGCTCATCTGCGTCTTCATTTGAACCGGACCACTCATTATCGGTGGGTCGGTGTGCACGCCCAGTTTGAGCAAGTCCTCAATCCGCGCATGATCGATGACTACGTCCAGTTCTATATTGTGGCCCTTCGGTGTGCTCACGCGGACCACGGATCCGTTTGCGGTAAAGGAAGATTGAAGGAATGTTGCATTCACCGGTCGGAGATAGGTGTCCCCGCTGGTGCCGTCCACAACGGCATGGAACTCCGTGTGCAGCGGCACAGGATGCCCGCTGCTTGCAATTCGAAAGTCTGGCGTCTCGGTTCTCCCGTGCACGACGATGTTGCCTAGAGTTCCCGAGTATTGGCCGGTGGAGGAGAGCGTTCCGCCGATGCCCTTGATGGTGCTCAGATCGGCATTGTTGAAGGAATAGTCTCCTTGCACCGGCGTGTCCCGAGGACTGTCTTGTTGCCAAGGTCCAAACAGACCGCTCGACTGAATGTTTCCCACTGGTTTCGGATTGACCAGGGCGGCATTAAATTGGAATGGTTGGCCGGGCCCAACATCCTTCATCTTCAAGTCTGCGATGGCAAATTCCAGTGGCGGCTTGCCCGGCTTTAAGGTGTTAATCAGCAATTTTGCATCCTCGCAAACAAACTGGTCGACGTAGATGGTCATCTTCGGCGCTCTCGAACCCATACTCCTCATTTCCTGACGATTTTCCCTGGGCGGTATGTTCAGCTCCAGCCCCTTCACGTATACGGTCTCCACGTGCATTGGGGAACGAAATAGACTTCGCAATGAGGTTTGAAAGCGGAATTCCTGGACTGCGATCAGGGCTTGGACGCCTGGTTCATAAGGGTTGGGGTCCGTTTTGCCAAAAATCTTCAAGCCGTCGCCGAAAACCTCAATCCCGTGGACCACGGAAACCTGAAAACTCGCCAGTTCCACTCTGCCATCGAAGCGATTCGATAGAGTGTCAATAACCCGAGTCCGAAGAATCGGTTGGGCTCGATCGATCACCAATCGCGCCGCCACGGCCGCGCCGGCGAACAACGTGAGAGCGACTAGGCCGATCCACTTCCATAACTTCGCTCGTCCGAACTCCTTCGAGCTTCGTTCTTCGGAAACTGGCATAGTCGCCACTTTAACATCTTTGCAATCATCGCCTCAGGGCTCGACGGTATAGAGGTTTGAGCGCATAACAGGAACCTGCGCCCAGTGAAACGGCGGCCGGGTGACTCACACCCGGCCGCAGAGGGCTTCAACGGATCAAGGCCTTGCTTTCCGCAAGAACGATGCTGCTACCTCCGACGGCTCGGCGCCGGAGCTTGGCGCGCCTGCAACTGCTGTCGCTGCTGTTCGTGTCTTTGTTGCAGTTGCTGAGTCTGTTGCTGGTGCTTCTGCTCCAATTGCTGCGTCCGGGCATCGTTAGCCTTTTGTTTCGCCAGTTGTTGATGTTCCTTATCTTGCTGTTGCTGGAGTTTCTGCCGATCCTTCTCCTGCTGCGCAGCCAACTTTGCCTGCTCTTTCTGGTATTTCTGATCCAGCTTCGGATTCCCCGTATTGGGCGGGGCGGCACGCTCCGCCGGCGGCAGATCTTTCGGATGGACTGCCGGATGCGCTGCCGGTGATTCAGCGCGCGGTTCACCACCGCCACGATTTTCTGCTGGTTTGTAAGGAGCTCCTGCCTCCTTCGCCTCTACGACTCCGCGGCCGCTAAATTCGCCCGGTTTCTCCGTGGCCGCAATCGGCGGCTTGCCGTGGTTTACAGATGCCCGGAGTTGCGGATTGGCACGGGCCGCTTGCACGTGCTGAGTTTGAGCTGCCACCGGAGGAACATGTCTCTCACGTGCTGCCGCTTCCTCTTGAGGCGTTGGACGCGCGTCGATTCCTCCATTGCCCCCGTCGTAGCTCACGCGATTCACCGTGTTATTGACCACCGTCGTGTTGTAAACGTTGTGAATCTCGGTGACGTTCACATTCATCACCGCACGGTTATAGAAAAAGTGTCCACCATCCCAGCGTCCGCCCGCGAAGCCCACGCCGAAGTAACCGAATCCATAATTGATCCCGCCATAAAAACCTATCGACGGCCCCCAGAAACCCTCATTCCAGATAAACGCCGATCCACCCCAACCCCACCAGCCTGGGGTCCAAAGGAAACCAATCTCAGGGGCGAGCACCCACGTGCCCGGTACCCAGTAGTAATCGGAGATATCGTCGTCCCAATACCAGTACCCGGGCGTCCAGAGATAACCATCGCCTGGGCAAATGGGTTGCTCATACACCGGCAGTGCCGGTGGGCCGATTGTGATCGCTACTCTGAACTGTGCAAAGGACGCCGCCGACATGGCTAGCATCACCAGAACAAGCGACAGTGAACGAAGCGTCAAGGCACGAACGGAGAAATTGATACCCATTGTGTTTCCTCTTGCCCAATCATCCTTCGCTTCCCCGGTACTGCTTTGCGGCTGCGGGTTGCGCGGAGTGAGAGGCTAGACACGAATCACCGCAATCATAGATCCTAGCCATTGATTTAGGCACCTTTCCATCCACTGAACGCTTTAGTTGGCGCCCGCAGTGGCTGTATCTCCCGCAGATTCTCCCCACATCGTAGGGATCCTGATGTAGCGCCGCAGGTCTGGAAGCGATGTAAGGAACCCATATCCGGCCAGAAGCTAAAGATGCTGCCCCATTCCCATAAATATTGTGGATGCTGTTTTATTCACAAGAACCTGCTTCGCGACAACTCATCGTTGGACTCTTTCTCGCGCGGGAGGTAGCCCAAGAAACCGCGACGACGATTTGTAAAGACTGCTGGATTCCTCTCTGACGACCCACGAACATCAGGACATGTTGGAGACTTCGCGGTGGTTTGGGCCGGACGATCCGGTTCCTCTCGATCCCATCAAGCAAGCTGCCACCGGCATCGTTTCCGCCTTGCATTATCATCTCTACCGTAGCGAACCCGAGACCATTCGGAGGTTGATCGCTGAATATGAGGGTGTGACGTCTGCCGAATTGCAAGCCAACCCCGTCGCGTTCCTGCGGAAAGTTGTCCCGGTTGCACAACAGACTGGCATTCGCCTCGCCGCGCACTCGGACGATCCTCCCTGGCCGCCGTTTGGCCTCCTGCGAGTCGGGGCTCGACAGCCGAAGATGTGAGGCGATCCTCGCTGTTTGCGATACGCTCGCGAACGGCCTGACGTTTTGTGTCGGGTCAGGTGACGAGAGAACCAGACGGATCGTTTCCTGAAGCGGAGCACTTGGCCCGCAGTTCCGATATGGTGGGTGTGATCCGCGCTATGCTGGAAGAAGAGGCGTATCGGCAGCGCGTGGGCCAGCAAGACCATGAAAATTCTCATGCGTCCAGACCACGGCCGACGATATCGGTAAAACAGTGAATCCCGGCGACTCGTTGGTGGGCAGATTGAAAGGGCTCGTTGCACTGCGCGGCGTCATCCATGGCCTGAAGCATGCAATTGCGGAGTTGGCCGGCTAAAGCCGGGTTATTCTGATAGATCGAAACGATTTCGTCTAACCAACTTCTTCGGGAGCGGTCTTGCGGCAAGCCATCTCGAGCAGTTCAAGCATGCCTCGCAGGCGATGGCGAATCGCCTTCCTGCTTGCTTTCGGGGTTCTGGTTAATTTCTTCGACCGGATCAACTTGTCGGTTTCGCGGGACGCGCTTCACGACTCGTTCGGTCTATCGCTGGTTGCTTTTGGTTATCTCTCCAGTGCCTTCAGTTGGACTTACGCTGTAATGCAGATGCCGGCCGGAGTGTTGCTGGACTGGTTGGGAGTGCGGCGCGTGGGGCGAATCAGCGCGCTTTTGTGGAGCGTTGCCTCGTTCGCAGCTGCCCTTTCACCCGGCCTCAGTTCGTTCTTCGGAGCGCGCCTGCTTCTGGGCCTGAGCGAATCCCCCACCTTTCCGGCGAATGCCAAATCCTTGGGGTACTGGTTTACGCGAGAGGAAAGAGGATTGGCCACGGCGTTCACCGATGCCGCAGCAAAATTCTCCACCGCAATTGGAGTCCCGTTGATCGGCCTGCTGCTCTTGCATTTCGGCTGGCGCTGGAGCTTTGCCGCCACGGGCTTCATCAGCTTCTTCTATTTTGTGCTGTTTTATATGATTTACCGCAATCCCAGCGAAGACAAGGGACTCTCGCCTGACGAACTTCAGTTCATTCTGCAAGGTGGGGCTCAACTGGAAGACCAAGTAAAAGCACGAAGTGGCACTTCGCTGGGCTACCTTTTGCGGCAGCGCAAGGTTTACGGGCTGGCGCTGGGATGGGGCGCCTACAACTACACTTTCTTTCTCCTGCTGACGTGGCTGCCCAGCTATCTTTCCGTTTCTCTTCACATGGACTTGTTCCACTCTATTTTCTATACGAGTGTGCCCTGGCTCTTCGCCACTTTCACCGATCTCCTGATTGGCGGATGGCTGGTGGACGCTCTGCTTCAGCGTGGCTACGATGCAAACCGAGTTCGCCAAACCGTGATGGTAACGGGGATGGTTCTCGGTCTCGCGATCTTCGGCGCGGCGAGCGCCCACACTCCTGTCGGGGCGCTAATCTGGATCAGCCTTGCCTTGGGAGGACTGGCTGCCGCCGCGCCGGTAGCCTGGACCGTTCCATCTCTGATATCGCCGCGGGAGAGTGTTGGTACGCTCGCAGGAGCGGTAAACCTTTGTGGCCAGATCGCCGCGATTTCTGCGCCGATCGTCACCGGCTACATTGTCTCGGAAACCCACTCCTTCGCGGCCGCTTTCGTAACCGCGACCGTCATCCTCTTGCTGGGAATTGTGGGCTACACTTTCTTGCTGGGACGCATCGAACCGATCCCGGAGCCGGAAGAAAGAGCCGGAAGAAAACGGTAGTCTCGGTTCGAAGGGTTTGGAGTCTGATTAGGAAGAGAACATGACACTCCGGATCAAATACTTTCGACCGATTTCCCGCCTGACCAATCTCCTCGTCATTGCGCTAGCCCCATCTGTGCTCCTGCCCGCTGCTAGACCAGCGCAGCAGAAATATCTGGTTTACGTTGGCACCTACACCAACCATGGCAGCAAAGGAATTTATGTGTTCCGTTTGGATTCCGCAACCGGCAAGCTGACCGCGCTGGGCCTTGCCGCCGAAGCCGCCGAACCGTCGTTTCTCGCGGTCGATTCCAGCGGTCGATTCCTATATGCGGCCAACGAGACTGCCAACTATAATGGCCAGACCACGGGCGCAGTGAGTGCATTCGCCATCCATCCCAAGACTGGGAAACTCTCTCTCTTGAACGAGATTTCCTCGCGCGGCGAAGACCCGGCTCACGTCGCTCTTGATCGGACCGACCGGTACGCGCTGGTCTCCAATTACACGGGGGGCAGCGTGGCTGTATTTCCGGTGCTGAAAGACGGTCGGCTGGGGGAGGCTTCCTGGTTCGCGCAGCACCAAGGCTCCAGCCTAAACCCTCAGCGGCAAAAAGGACCTCATGCCCACGCCATCGCAATCTCGCCCGACAATCGCTTTGCGGTGGTTGCAGACCTCGGACTGGATCAATTGCTCGTTTATGGCTTCGATGTTGCGAAGGGAACCCTGGGACCCAAACCGCAAATCGTGAGTGCCAGTCCCGGCGCGGGACCGCGGCATTTAGTGTTCAGCTCCGACGGCCGGTTCCTCTACGCGATTAATGAGCTGCAGTCTACGGTCGTAACCTACTCGTATGATTCCGCCACGGGCGCGCTGCATGAATTTCAAACCATCTCCACGCTTCCGAAAGGCTTTAGCGGTACCAATACGGCGGCGGAAATCGAAATCCATCCTTCCGGCGAGTTTCTCTTTAGTTCGAACCGTGGAGATGACAGCATCGCCGTGTTCACAATCGATTCCCTTACAGGAACGCTGACGTACGTCGAGACCCACTCCACGGGCGGAAAGACGCCGCGCAACTTCGCCATCGATCCCGCTGGATCATGGCTGCTCGCCGCCAATCAGGATTCCGACAACATCGTTGTTTTTCGCATTGATCGCAAGACCGGCCGTCTCACCCCGACGGGAGACGTTCTCCAGGTGCCGTCACCCACCTGTTTGAAGTTTGTGGCACTTCAGTAGCCCCTCCTCAACGCGCAATGCGCGTCACTTCCCTTTGCTCCCCTAGGTAGTGGCTCAATTTCGAAATTATTTCAGCTCGATGTCATTCTGAGCGCGGCGACAGCCGGGCGAAGGACCTTACGCCGGCCGACTCCGTTGATGCCCGGGCTGGGAGTGCCCGCGCTTCCCGCAGTGCGGGCGCTCCTCGCATCAGTACAACTGATGTCTGGGTTTCGTAAGGTCCCTCCGGAGCGCTGGGCGCGCTCCTGCGGGATGACATCGGTCGGCGAGCTGGCTGGGTTATAATTTCGCGCACGCATGCCTCTGACCGCTGGCACGAAACTCGGGCCTTATGAAATTGTTGCGCCGCTGGGCGCGGGCGGGATGGGTGAGGTGTACCGCGCACGCGACGCCCGGTTGAACCGCGACGTCGCCATCAAGATTCTGCCCACGTCGTTTGCCAGCGATCCGGAACGACTGCAGCGTTTCGCGCAGGAATCGCGAGCGGCCGCGGCGTTGAACCATCCCAACATTCTTTCCATCTTTGATATTGGCGAATTCAACGTCGGCGAGGAGCACGGCGCGCCCTACGTGGTTTCCGAGTTGCTCGAGGGCGAGACTCTGCGCGACCGGCTGCGGAACGGGCCGCTCTCGTCCCGCAAGGCGATTGACTATGCCCAGCAGATTGCGCGTGGGCTGGCGGCCGCGCATGACAAGGGGATCGTGCATCGCGACCTGAAGCCGGAGAACCTGTTCCTCACCGGCGACGGGCGGGCGAAAATTCTCGATTTCGGTCTGGCCAAGATTACCCGGCCCGAGGCGGATACCACCGGCGACGCTCCCACGCAGCAGGTGGGCACCGAAGCTGGAATGGTGATGGGAACCGTCGGCTACATGTCGCCGGAGCAAGTTCGGGGCAAGGCTGCCGATCCCCGCTCCGACATCTTCGCTTTCGGGGCCATCGTTTACGAGATGCTTTCGGGCAAGCGCGCCTTTCACGCCGAATCTCCCGTGGATACGATGAGCGCGATCCTGAAAGAAGATCCGCCGGATCTCGCCGAAACCGCCCGCAACGTGTCGCCGGCGGTGGAGCGCATCGTCCGCCACTGCATGGAGAAAAATCCGGCGGAACGTTTTCAGTCGGCGCGCGACGTGGCCTTCAATCTGGAGGCGCTGACCGATATTTCAAGTTCGAGCCGGGGCGGCGTGCACGCCATGCCGGAAGAGCCAGCCGTTCGCCGATGATTGACCCCACTGCTCGGGGGATTGTTGCTGCTGGCTTCCTGGGCGGGCGTCTATCGCCTCGCTCGAGGCGGAGCCGTTGCCCCGGCCAACCCCACGTTCCATGAGGTGACCTTCCGCAACCGATCTGGGCGGCGCGCTTTGCGCCCGACGGTCAGACCATTCTGTACGGCGCGGCTTGGGAAGGCCTGCCGCCGGAAATTTTCTCCACCCGCTTCGATAGCAGCGATTCACGGTCGGTGGGCCTGCCCGCCTCGCAGATACTGGCCATCTCCTCGAAGGGCGAGATGGCGATTTCCCTGCACCCCAGAAGCCTTGCTGCTTTCGGTCAGAGCGGAACTTTGGCGCGCGTTCCACTGGCTGGAGGCGCGCCGCGGGAAGTGATCGACAAAGTGTTCTGGGCGGATTGGACGCCTGACGGGCAGTCGCTGGCCGTCATTCGCGAAAGCACCGTCGCACGCCTGCATCTGGAATTTCCGTCGGGCACTGTGATCTACGAACCGCTGGGCTGGGTCAGCCATGTGCGGTTCTCCCCCAGTGGAGAATTCCTGGCTATCGCGGACCACGTCTCCGGCGGCGACGATGGCCGCGTCGTCATCATCGACGACGTGCACGGGCACATTAAAGCCAGTTCGTCTTTTTACGCGAGCGTCGAGGGACTGGCCTGGTCCCCGAACGGTAACGAGGTGTGGTTTTCCGCCGTCCCCGCCGGATCGGCGCGATCGATCTACGCTCTGGATTTCTCCGGCAAAGAGCGCCTTATCTATCGTGCACCCGGCGGCCTCACCGTGCAGGATATAAGCCGCACCGGTCTGGTTCTGATGACTGCCGACAAGACCCGAATCAGTATCTCCGCGCTCGCGCCCGGAGAAACCCGCGAGCGCAGCCTCTCCTGGTTCGACTGGTCGCTGATTACCGATATGTCTGCCGACGGCAAGACCATTGTCTTTTCCGAAAGCGGGGAAGCGGAGGCTGGGAACTACAGTATTTTCCTGCGCAAAACCGATGGCTCACCCGCGGTGCGGCTCGGGGACGGTGGCTTCGGCTTTCTTTCCCCCGACGGACAATGGGTTATTTCGACTGTGGGGGCTCCAGCGAAGTTGATGTTGCTGCCCACCGGCGTCGGCGAACCCCGGCAACTCACCGACGACAAGCTCGATCATAGCCACGCCGCCTGGCTGCCCGACAGCAAGTCGATAGTCTTTACAGCCGCCGAACCCGGGCACGCTCCCCGCACCTATCTCATGGACATCCAGGGCGGGACGCCCCGCGCCCTCACCCCCGAGGGCACAGTGGGTGCGATCGTCGCACCCGACGGCCAGCACATTCTCGTGCGCGAAGTGAAAACCAGCCAGCTCTGGCTCTATCCGACCGCCACCGGAGAACCCCAAAAACTGGGCTTGGGTCCAAGCTCGGACGAGTTCATGATCGGCTACGCTCCTGACGGCAAGAGCATCCTCGTAGGGGAGCACAGCGTTCCGCTCAAGATTGTGCGTATGGATCCCGCCACCGGCCACCGCGAGCCCTGGAAGGAAATCTCTCCCGCCGATCCCGCCGGCGTGCAAAGCATCGTAAACATCAAGTTGAGCGCCGACGGCAAGGCTTACGCCTACTCGACCATGCGTCTGCTCTCCGACCTGTATGTGGTGGACGGGCCGAAGTGAGGCTCTCGGTAGAGGTTCAGTTTCCAAGAAACACGTCCCACTGCGGCTAAAGCTGCGGTTGATTTCGCGATACTTACGGCGCGATACTTACGGCGCGGCTGAAGCCGCGCCCTTTCAAAGCGAATTCAAACTCGCCCATCTAGCACCACTTGACAGATGGCTCCTTTTGCAGGATAGAATCGTCGAATCACCCCTAGGAAGGAGACGTGTATGGCAACAAAGTACGTCCAGATCGAAAATGACCTCGATATCCAACAGCGTCTAGAAGGCGAGCGCATGCGCTTGCGCAAGATCGCCGGCCTGGACCGGCCTACCCACTTCCACCGCCCAATCGAGCGAGCCTTTACGGCCGAAGAACGCAGCAAGGTAACGATTCTGTTCGGCGGATTTACCTGGAAGCACGAGGATCTGATTCGCGCCGTATTCCAAGGCTGTGGATATCGCTGCGAGAAGCTGCCTGTGCCGGATGTGCCTGCTTTCCAGACTGGCAAAGAATTCGGCAACAACGGGCAGTGCAACCCGACGTACTTCACGGTGGGGAACTTGGTGCAGTATCTGCAGTTTCTGGAGAAGGAAGGCATTCCCCGCAAGGACATTTTGGACAATTACGTCTTCTTTACGGCAGGTTCGTGCGGCCCCTGCCGCTTCGGCATGTATGAGGCCGAGTACCGCTTTGCGCTGAAGAACGCCGGCTTCGATGGCTTCCGTGTGCTGCTGTTTAAGGACAGTGATGGAATCAAGGCCGCCTCGGGCGAGCCAGGATTGAAGTTCACCATCGACTTCGGGTTCGGCATGCTGAACGCCATGCACTTGGGCGACGTGTTCAATGACCTGATCTACCAGATTCGCCCGTTCGAAGTGAAGAAGGGCGAAACGGAGCGGGTGTTTCGCGAGGCGGTGAATGGGCTTTGCGAGGACTTGAGGAATCGAGATTCGTTTGAGATCGAACAGCGGGCGCCAAACTGGGCCAAGCCGAAGTTCAAAAGCAACAAGATTCTGCGGAACACCTTTAACGTGTTCGGAAAGATGAACGAGCATTTGCGCGGGAAAGACTATCTCAATGCTCTGGCGGCCGCACGGGACAAGATGGACAGCATTGAAGTGGACCGAACCAAGGTGAAGCCGCTGGTGAAAATCACGGGCGAGTTCTGGGCGCAGATCACCGAAGGCGACGGCAACTTCCACATGTTCGATTTCCTCGAGCGGGAAGGCGCACAGGTGCTGGTCGAGCCGATCGCAACCTGGGTGGCGTACCTGATGTACCAGGCGAAGGCGCATGCCAAAGCCAAGTGGCCGGTGAATCGTCCGCACCGCAATCCGCAATGGTGGGAATTGAAGAAGCATCTTGCCAATGATCTGGGATTGCGCAAGAAGCTGATGGGGATTGGTGTGGGCGAATGGATGTGGAACGGCCTGTATCACCGGACCATCAAGCATCTCGGCGGGATTACACATCACTTAGTGCCGCAGGCCGAGTTGGCTGAAATGGCGCATCCTTTCTACAACCAGTTTGCGCGGGGTGGAGAAGGGCATCTTGAGGTCGGAAAAAATGTGTACTACACGGTCCACCATCTCTGTCACATGGTGCTGGCGCTGAAGCCGTTCGGGTGCATGCCGTCGTCCCAATCGGACGGAGTGCAATCGGCCGTCATCAACAAGTTCAAGGACATGATCTTCCTTCCCATCGAAACCTCGGGCGAAGGCGAAGTCAATGCACACAGCCGGGTGCAGATGGCGCTCGGCGAGGCCAAGGTAAAGGCCAAGACAGAATTCGAACAATGCCTGAAGTCCACGGGCAAGAGCTTGGATGAAATCCGCGAATATATTTCCGAGCATCCCGAACTGAAGCGGCCGTTCTACCACGTGCCGCATCGCGAGGGGATTGCGGGAACGGCAGCGCAGTTCATCCTGCATGTGAACGATCGTATGGACAAGGGCAGCCGGCTCTGGCGCCGTGCGCGCGTGCCGGGGATAGCGCTTCCCAACGCTGCTTAACCGATCTGACCGGCAGCGCCACATGCGGCTGCCGGTCCCTTACTTCCACTTCCGCTTTCCTTGTTTGGAACCTGATCGGAGAGATCGAATGCACGACCATCTTGCCGGACACGAACAGAAGCCACCCCAGCTACTTCAAATTGCCGCGGCTCCCTATCAAAAGCCCCACGACCACCACACCCAGTTCTTGGTAGGGCTCGACGTTGGCTCTACGACGGTCAAGGCGACGGTGGTGGACGCCGCGACCGACGAGATTCTCTGGCAGGACTACCAGCGCCATGAGACGAAGCAGCCGGAGAAGACACTGGAATTCCTGCGCCGCATGGACGCGGAGGTCGGGATCAACCAGCACAATACGCGGATGTTCATGACGGGATCCGGAGGCAGCGGGATTGCCGAGCAGATTGGCGCGAAGTTTGTGCAGGAAGTTACGGCGGTGTCCCTCGCGGTCGAAAAGCTTCATCCCGAAGTGTATTCGGTGATCGAGTTGGGCGGACAGGACGCGAAGATCATCGTTTTCAAGGACGATGACGAGACGGGGCGCAAGAAAAAGATTCCGTCGATGAATGACAAGTGCGCCGGCGGCACTGGGGCTGTCATCGACAAGATCAACGCGAAGCTGAAGATTCCTGTGGCCGAGCTTGCCTTGCAGGGCTACCACGGGATCAAGCTGCACAAGGTGGCCGGCAAGTGCGGCGTGTTCGCCGAGACCGACATCAACGGCCTGCAGAAAGTAGGGACGCCGCCGGACGAGCTGATGGCTTCGCTCTTCGAGGCCATCGTCCTTCAGAACCTGAGCGTGCTAACCCGCGGCCATACGCTGCGGCCACATGTGCTCCTGCTGGGTGGGCCGAACAGCTTCATCAAAGGCATGCGCGAGGCCTGGCAGGCGAACATTCCCCGCATGTGGCAGGAGCGCAAAGTCGCGATCCCCGAAGGCGCCAAGCCGGAAGATCTGATCAAGGTTCCGAACAACGCGCAGTACTTCGCGGCGCTGGGCGCGATTGAATTCGGCAAAAGCGAAGAGGATTGCGTCGGCTGCTACCAGGGCTACGAAAAACTGGTGTACTACATCGAGTTCGGCAGGCAGGAGGAGAAGGCGAAGTCCGGCGCCAAGGGTCTGGTTTCGAAAGAAGGCGAGCTCGACGGATTTAAGGAAGCCTACCGCCGGAAGAAGTTTACTCCGGCGACATTCCAGAAAGGCCAGACGGTCGGCGGCTTTATCGGCATCGACGGAGGGTCCACCTCCACGAAGGCCGTCCTGCTGGATGACCGGGGCGACATCCTGTGCAAGGCCTACCAGCTCTCGAACGGAAACCCGATCCAGGACACCATCGAGATGTTCGAGAATCTGCGCGGACAAGTCGAAGCGCAGAATGCGAAGTTAGAGGTCCTGGGAGTGGCTACTACCGGCTATGCCAAGGACATTCTGAAAGAGGTCTTGCACGCGGACGTGGCGCTGGTAGAAACCGTGGCTCACACCGAGTCGGCGCTCAAGTTCTATGAGGATCCGCACGTCATCGTTGACGTGGGTGGGCAGGACATCAAAATCATCATCCTGCACAACGGCCGAGTCAAAGATTTCAAGCTGAATACGCAGTGCTCGGCGGGCAATGGCTATTTCCTGCAATCCACCGCCGAAGGATTCGGGTTGGGGGTCGAGCAATATGCCGATCTGGCTTTCGCAGCCCAGTCCATGCCGGTTTTCGGCTACGGCTGTGCGGTGTTCATGCAGTCGGACATTGTGAACTTCCAGCGTCAAGGCTGGAGGGCGGAGGAGATTCTCGCCGGGCTGGCCGCGGTGCTGCCGAAGAATGTGTTCCTCTATGTTGCCAGTATTCCAAACCTCGCAGCCTTGGGCACGCGCTTTGTGCTGCAAGGCGGAACGCAAAACAACATGGCGGTGGTGAAAGCGGAGGTGGATTTCATCCAGAACAGCTTCCGCGCCGCCGGCAAGAAGCCTGAGATTATCGTGCACGAGTTCTGCGGGGAGTCCGGCGCGATTGGCGCAGCGGCGGAATCTCTGCGCTTGTGGCGCAATGGCCAGCAGACCACGTTTGTCGGTTTGGACGCAGTTCGAAAAATTCAGTACCGCACCACGCGCAACGAATCGACACGGTGTAATTTCTGTAAGAACAACTGCCTGCGCACCTTCATCGACATCCGGACCGCGCCCAAAGACGATCTCGCCTTCGTGCCCATCCAGAAAGTCACCAAGGTCCCGCTGATGCATGGCGAGCAGCGCCTCATCATCGCGACCTGCGAAAAAGGCCTGGTCGAAGATGTCAACGACATGAAGGACATCAAGGCCGGCATCGACGAGATCAAAGACAAATATCCCAACTTCGTGGACTTCGCCGCCCGCGAGGTTTTCCGGCCCGTGAATCCGAAGAGCGTGGCAGACGCCGTTCCGCCGGCAAAGTTCTGGAACAAGTCCGCCAACGAGCGTATCCCGCTCATGGAAAATCGCAAGAAGCTTCGCGTAGGCATTCCCCGCGTACTCAACATCTACACTTACGCGCCGCTGTTCAACGGATATCTCGAGAGCCTGGGAGTGCAACCCGAGAACATCATCTATTCCGATTACACCAGCTCCGATCTTTATCGCGCCGGGGCGAGCCGGGGCGCCATTGATCCCTGCTTCCCTGCGAAAATCGGCATTTCGCACGTCTACAACCTGATCCAGGAGAAACATCGGAAGAAGCCGCTGAACGTAATCTTCTTCCCCATGTACGACGTGCTGACCTCGCCGCTGGTGAAGATTGTGGGCGCGAATGCGTGCCCGACTGTGACCGCGACGCCGGAAACGGTCAAGGCTGCCTTCACCAAAGAAAATGACGTCTTCGCAGAGCACAACGTCAAGTACGTAGCTCCCGTACTGAATTTTGCCGATCGCAAGCTGTTCGCCCACCAGATGCTCCAGGTATGGCAGCCGATTCTCGGACTTTCGCAGGACGAGAACGACCGTGCGGTTGAAGTCGGTTACAAGGCGCTGGCTGACTACGAAAGCAGCATCCGCAGGCGCGCTCGCCAGGTGATGGACCAGTTGGAACGCGAAGATCGCATCGGCATCGTGATGCTGGGCAGACCCTATCACCATGATCCGGGCCTGAACCACGAAATCATGGAAGAGTTCCAGAAGCTGGGCTATCCCATCTTCTCGCAGAACACGCTGCCTCTCGACGAAGACTTGCTGGAGCGTCTGTTCGGCGAAGAAGTTCGGGCCGGCGTGATCACTCACGCCCTCGATATCACGGATGCGTGGAAGAACTCATACTCCTGCAGCACCAACCATAAAGTGTGGGCCGCGAAGTTCACGGCACGGCATCCGAATCTGGTGGCGCTCGAGATATCAAGCTTCAAATGCGGGCACGATGCGCCCATCTATGGCGTGATTGAAGGCATCATCGAGCAGTCGGGCACGCCGTACTTCTGCTTCAAGGATCTGGACGAGAACAAACCCTCGGGCTCGATCAGGATTCGCGTCGAGACCATTGATTACTTCCTGCGGCGGTATCGCGAAGAGGTTATCCGCAAGCGCCAAGCGGCGGATGACATCGAAGCGCAATTAGCGGCACTCGAGGCGGAACTGCGCGGTCAGAGTTTGCCCGCAACTGCTCAGTTCGAACCGCAAGCTCAGGAGATGGCTGCAGACTGAGCCTGGTTTAATTCGCTCTGCACCATGGTTTGAAAGGAGCGTTATGAAGGCCGTGTCCGTGCTTTTTGTGACCCTGGTCGTAGCCGCACTTTTTGCGGTCGCGGCGGATCAGTCCCAGCCGCCGGCCGTCGGCACGCAAGCCCCGGCTTTCAGCCTGCCCAACCAGGAGGGCGCGCAAGTGTCGCTGGATCAATTCAAAGGCAAGTGGGTTGTGCTTTACTTCTATCCCAAGGACTTCACCTCCGGTTGCACGCTCGAAGCTCACAATTTTCAACGCGACATTGATAAGTACACCGAGAAGAATGCTGTGATTGTAGGCGTCAGCGTGGACGACGTAGATTCTCACAAGAGCTTCTGCGCCAAAGAAGGCCTGAACTTCAAGCTGCTCGCCGATTCCAGCCACGTGGTCGTGCAAAAATACGGCTCGATCATGGAATACAACGGGATGACGCTTGCCGCCCGCAACACGTTCTTGATCGATCCCACGGGCGTAATCAGGAAGGTGTATATCAAGGTTGGTCCGCAGGGACACAGCGAGGAAGTGCTGGCCGATCTGCAGCAATTGCAGTCCGCCAAGTGAGAGAACTAGCCCGGCGGCAGCAGCATCCCCTTCTCCAGATGCCGGGTGACGTGGGCATAGGAAGCGGCGTGTGGATCGTGCGTCACCATCACGATCGTCTTGTGGAAATCTTCGTTCAGGCGCTTCAAGATTTCCAAAACCTCCGTGGCGGAGTGACTGTCCAGGTCGCCTGTGGGCTCATCTGCCAGCAACAGCGTAGGGTCGCTCACGATCGCCCGAGCGATCGCCACGCGTTGCTCCTGTCCGCCGGAAAGCTGCTTAGGAAGGTGGTGGACCCGGTCTTCCAGGCCCACGAGCTTCAGCGCGGTCATGACGTGGTCGCGCCTCTGCTGCTGGTTGAGCTTGGTCAGAAGAAGCGGCAGTTCCACGTTTTCAAATGCGGTCAGCACTGGAATCAAATTAAACGTCTGGAAGACATACCCGATGTGTTCGTTGCGCCAGTGCGCCGCCTGCGAGTCGCTGAACCGGAAAATATTCTGATTCTCGACCAGCAACTCTCCGGAGCTTGGCCGGTCGATGGCTGCGATCATGTTCAGGAGCGTGGTCTTGCCCGAGCCCGAGGGCCCCATCAGCGCCATGAATTCGCCGGCCGCAATGTCAATTGAGACGTCGTCAAGAGCTTTTACTTCAAAAGCCTCGCGCTTGAAAATCTTGCTGACATTGCGCGCCTGAACAACTTTGGTTCCGGTAGCGATCTTGTTCTCAGCGACTGTACTCATGACGATGATTACCCCTTGATTTTAATTGTGTCCCCGTCTTTCAGATCTTGCGGCCCTTGACTGATCACGCTTTCACCGCCGACCAGTCCATCGACGAGAAAGCCGTCAGTGCGCTGACTCAACACATGGACCTCGCGCATATGTGCTTTTCCGTTGAAGGCCAGAAACACGACCTTTTTGCCGTCGTGATCCCGCACCGCACTGGCTGGTACAAACGCTCCCGCCGGTTGCGCGCTCGTGGTCTTCGGTTCATCCGCCAGGAATTTCACCGTAGCATTCATTTCCGGGCGCAGATATTCGTCGGGATTCAGCACTTGCACTTTCACCTGTACCGTGGCTTTCTGCCGATTAGCCTCGGGCGAGATCTGCGCGATTTCCCCCTTGTACTTGCGGTCGGGATAAGCATCGGTGGTGACGATCCCCTTCTGTTTGGGCCCAAGCCGGGCGAAATCCGCCTGCGCAATATCGAGTTCGACCTGGAGATCGTTCAAATCAGCCAGCGATACCACGGATCCCTGCGGCCCGCCGATCGCCGCGCTGGCAAACTGTGCGGTAATCAGTTCGCCCTTTTCGGCAGTGCGGTCGAGAATCGTTCCGGTGACGGGCGCACGGATCACGGTGGCGTCGAGCTGCGATTTGGCATAATCAAACTGTCCCTGGGCCTGCGCCACCGATCCGCGAGCGCGTGCAATTTCTTCCTGCCGAGGCCCGATCTTCATCAGTTGAAAAGCTTTGTCCAGAGAATTGACCCGCTGCTGGTCCGACTCGAACTTGGCCGTCGCATCGTCCATGACTTGCCGCGAAACTACGCCGGCAGCTGAGAGTTCTTTGGTCCGGTCCAGGGTCAGCTTGTCATCGACCAGCGTGGCACGGGCTTCCTCGAGATTGTGCTGGGCTTGTTGAATCTCTTCCGGCCGGGACCCGTGCTCAAGTTCCTGGAGATAAGCGCGAGCATTGTCCAACGCGCCCTTTGCCTGGTCATAAGAAGCGTGAAACTCCTGATCCTCCAGTCGCACCAGAACCTGACCCTCCTTCACTTTGTCGCCTTTTTCCACGCCAATCCAGGCCAGGCGGCCGGTGACCTTGGAATTCACGTTGATGGTGTGATGGGCCACGATATAGCCCGTGGCCGAAAGCACCGTGCCACCTACATCGCTGCTCTCCGCGGACGCGCGCGTCACTTCTACCTCCGGCACGTCGCGCGAAAGCAAACGGTAGGCCAGAGCGGACACGCTCAGCACGGCTACGATCGCGATCCCAATCACAATGTAGCGGCGCGCCCAGGCTGGAGGTTCTCCATTGCCTCGGCCGCGCTCGGTGCGGTCGATTCGCAAACTCTGCAAATCTTCGTGTTTTGCGTCAATCGGCATAAAAATGAATACGAACTCTCGACTGATCGAGTTTCCCAAAACCGCAGCTCAACCTCGCAACGCAGTAAGAATATTCTGCCGCGCCGCATGCCAGGCAGGAGCAAATCCGCCCACCAATCCCATGATCAGCGCGAACGCAATGGCATAGGCGGCAACCTGCGTCGTAATCTGCAGGCTGAACACCACCTCGCTAAAGGTCACTGCATTCGACGTTCCGGTTTGCATTCCGTTAAACGGCAGCATCAGCAGAATTCCCACCACCGCACCCAGCAAAGCCAGCATCAGAGACTCCAGAACAAAAGACGTCAGAATCGCCGGACGCGAGAATCCCAGTACTCGCAACGTTGCGATTTCACGCCCCCGGTATGCTACCGCGGCGTACATCGTATTCATTGCTGCAAAGCTCGATCCGATTGCCATGATGATCGCGACCACCATGCCAATGTATTTGATGGGAGCGCCTGAACTGGTTTGCTTGGCGTAATACTCGGTCTCCAGCACTCCTTCGAGCTTGAGACGCTGGTCATCGCTGACCCGGTTTTTCAGCGCATCGGCGGCAATGGGATCGGTAGCGCGCAGGTACGCCGAGGCATAGCCGCCCTGCCGATCGAAATCCGCGGCCATCTGGTTCACATCGCCCCAGATCTCCGATTCATAGGCCGAGCCGCCGGCATCAAATACGCCAACGACTTTCCAAGACCCTTTGCCGAACTCCATGGTGTCGCCAATGTTGGCATGGGAAAAACGCGAGCGAATGGATTTGCTTACCACGACCTCTCGCTGCCCTGTCTGGAACCAGCGTCCATCGATCAGTTTTGCGCTGGGCCGAAGCTCAAGGCCATCGGGCATCATGCCGCGCACCGTGACGTTCACTTCGCCGGTGCCATCCTTGCGCGGGAGCACGATCACCACCACCCACTCGCCAGAAACCATCGGATCGCCGTGGCTGTCTTTCGCGATTCCAGGCAGAACCTTCAGCGTGGGAAACAGCGCGGCATCAAAGCCGCCTGACAATTCCGCTTCCGATCCTTTGCGCAGCACCAGCACATTCTGCGCGTTGCCGCTGGAAACGAAGGCGCGGCGCAGGCCCGCCAGCAGCGCCATCAGGAAGATCGCGGTGGTCACCGTCAGCGCAATGCCCAGCGCAGTCATGATGGTGAGCCCTTTGCGGAGCTTCAAATTGCGGATGTTATAGCTGATCGGTATCGCCATACATTCACTCTCAATTCAGCCCATGGGTTCAGCCGATGTGGCGCAACCCCTCCACGATGTTTATGCGGGATGCGCCGTAGGCGGGAATATACCCACTCAGAAATCCTACGGTTGCGGCAGCCAGCAATGACAGCCCTACCGCGGGCAACGTGACTTTCATATCGGTTGGAACGCCGATCGCGACCGAGGAGTGCGTCAACCAGCCAATCAATCCGACTGCCGCCACTATCCCCAGCACACCGCCCGCCACGGCCAGAGCCACAGCCTCCAACACAAATAGCGACAGCACCCGCTGGCGAGTGAAGC
Organism: uncultured Acidobacteriaceae bacterium; assembly: GCA_963714225.1. GTDB lineage: Bacteria > Acidobacteriota > Terriglobia > Terriglobales > Acidobacteriaceae > Sulfotelmatobacter. The sequence continues at coordinate 263,496 of CAVQNY010000019.1, forward strand.
CCAGAGTTTTCAGCACAGCAACTTCGCGGGTCCGGCTGCGAACTGACATGGCCATGGTATTAGCCGAAACCAGCAGGATCGCAAACACCACCGCGCCGCAAATGCCCAGAATAAAGGCTTTTACATTTCCCAGCATGGCCACAATCGAAAGCTGGAAGGCTTTTTCACTCTCCGTCTTCGTCCGCTGAGGCGAGTTGCGGAACATGTCATCGATTTCGCTCGAGACTCGCGCCACGTCTCTGGGCTCGGCGACTTGAGTGGCATACCAGCCCGCTCGTCCTTTGAACCAGTCCAGGCTTTCTTCCAAATACTTGGCGTTGAAGTACAGCGCGTTCTGCGGCGGATCGCGGTGGTAGATGCCGCGAATCGTCAGTTCCGGATTCACCGGAAATATCGCCCCCAGCAGCGTGATCTTATCGCCGATTTTCCAACCATACCTGTTGGCCAGCGTCACGTCCACCAGGGCCCCGGCGCGATCGCGCTGCCACGCCACGAGCTGATCCGGCGGCACAATCTTGTCGGACGCAACCTTCAGATATTCGTCCGGGTCGGTGGCTATCTGCGCGAAGGCATTGCTGGCACGGTCGTCCTTATAGTGATTTCCAAAATAAGTCATCGGTGCCACCGCCACCACTCCAGGGATGCTTCGAATCTTGTCCCGATAGTAGGCGGGCAACAGGAATGATAAAGAGACGCGGTCTCGCGTAATCACTCGCTTGGCCGAAAGCGGCGCTCCCACGTCAACGTAGAACGTGCGCCAGATGGAAACCATCAGCGTCAGCAACAGCAGCGAGAAGCTGATGCTCAGCAGGGTCAGCAGGCTGCGCCGCTTGTTGCGAAACGTATTGCGCACTACAAAACCGCTCAGCGTCATAAATTCAACCGATGTGGCGAAGCCCTTCCACAATCTCCACCCGCGCTGCATGGTAGGACGGCACCAGCGAACTGAAGAAGCCGACCAAAGCAGCCGCCAGCAAGGCCACAACCAGCGTTCCCAGAGTAACCTGCATCTGGGCCAGGAAAAAGCCCATGGGCGACTGTTTCATGAGAGTCAGCAGCAACCACGCGAAGCCGCAGCCAAAGAGCCCACCCGCGATCGAAAGCGACATCGCCTCGCCCACGAAAAGGCCTAGAATAGTCAGCCGCTCGAAGCCCAGGGTCTTTAGCAGGGCCACTTCGCGCGTCCTTTCGCGGATCGACATCGCCATGGTGTTGGCGGAGACCAGAAGAGTGGTGAAGACCACGGCCATGCAGATGCTGAGAATGAAAGCTTTCACGTTGCCCAGCATGTTGACGAAGGTGAGGCCGAAGGCCTTCTCGCTTTCGGTCTTGGTGGGTTGCGGCGAATTGCGAAACATATCGTCAACGGCGCTGGCGATCTTGGCAACATCATCCGCGGACCCTGACATGATGCCGAAGGTACCGGCCTTGCCCTTAAAATCCGGTACCGCCTCTTCCAAATACTTCGCGTTGAAGTAGACCGTTTTGTTAGGGGTGGGCCAATGGTGGATGCCGCGAATGGTGAGCTCCAGATTGACGGGATAAATCGTGCCCAGCAGCACGATGCGATCCCCCAGCTTCCAACCATATTGCTTGGTCAGTTCGTCATTCACGATCACGCCGGCCCGGTCGCGCTGCCAGGCGGCAAGCTGATCGGGCGGCATCTGCATCTCCGGGTAGACTTTCGGGAACTCGTCGGGATCGGTACCGAACTGCGCGAAAAAATTCTCCGGCTTGTCATCTTTATACAGCCCACCAAACCACGAATTGGGCACGACCGCCACCACTCCCGGCACGGCGCGGATTTTTTCGCGATAGAAGCCCGGTAAGCTGAACGTCAGCGACACGCGATGGCGCGTCACCAGCCGGCGGGTCGATTCCGCGCTGCCCTTGTCGAGATAGAAGCCGTGCCACAGCGTTATCATGAAGGTCAGCAGCAGCAGGGACACTCCGATGCTTAGCACCGTCAGGATGCTGCGGCGTTTGTTGCGGAGGGCGTTCTTGGTGACAAATCGGGTCAAAGTCATATTTTGAAACCCAGTTGAACCTCAGGAAAGACGCTGCGTGCCGGACTGCGGACCAGCTTCGTCCAGGCAGGTCTCAAGCATAAACGAACGAGTCCGCTTCCCACAACTTGCGTCCGATCCCGCGACCTCCACTTCAGCTACCAAAACCACCCGCATCCATACTCCATCCGCGTCGCGCCCCGACGCCAGTAGAGATCGTCATCCGATTTCGATGACAATTGTCACACTTGTTTCCGTCAACTGAGTTCACCCACGCTACTGACGAAAGGTCACGCTGACGATTGGTTATGTTTCCGCGCGGACCCGGACGGTTCCGGGCACAATCATTGCCGCCTGTGCGCCCCTTTCATCCCGTTTTCCTAGTACCTTGGTAACTCGAACCTGAAAGTCCTGAGCGATATCCTACCCATAACCTGCCCCGAGTTTAACCCATGCAGTTCTCCACTGGGGCTGCGCGGTTTTTGTCTGGGATGAGGCACGGAACTATGTTCACAAAGATCGGCCACTTCGAAATCCTGGGTGAACTGGCTAAATCTGCCACCGGCGCCGTTTACAAGGCGACCGATCTGCAAACCAGCCAGACGGTTGCTTTGAAAACGATCCAGTTGTCTGCGTTTGGCGAACGCGCCGCCGAACTGGAGCAGTGTCTCCTCGAAGAGGCCGAGACCACCAAGGTTCTGGGCCACTCCAACCTCTCGTCCGTTTTCGGCACGGGAGAAATCGACGGCCGATTCTGCGCCGCCATGGAATACATCCAGGGCAACAGCATCGCCACCATGCTCGCCCGCAAAGAAGGATTCTCCATCTGGGACCTGCTCGATATCGGAAGGCAGGTCTGCAGCGGCCTCGATCACGCCCGCTCCCACAATGTATTTCACTATAGTTTGGAGCCCGCCAAGATCATGTGCGGCTGGGACGGCACGGTCAGAATTCTGGGATACGGCGTCTCTAGCGTCGGCAAGTTTACTGCGCAACTGCCCGGGGTCCCGTCCCTCCTGCACTACATGTCTCCGGAGCAGGTTCGCGGCGAGAATATCGATGCCCGGTCCAACCTCTTCAGTCTAGGCGCCATGTTTTACGAAATGGTCACTGACCGTAAGGCCTTCGATGCGGAAGATGGCGAGTCCCTGCGTCAAAGCGTCCTCGAGAGCACACCGGAGCCTCCCCTGCACTTGAATCCACAGCTCCACCCGGGGCTAAACGATCTCATCATGAAAGCGCTCGCCAAGGATCCGGGGGAACGCTACCAGAACGGAAGGGAACTGCTCGACGATCTGGAGAAATGCAAGGAATCCAAGCCGCAGGCGGCGAAGCAGGCAGCGTCAAGAGCCCAGGCATTTCAGACACCGTCAAAGCCGCAAACCAGGCGAAATTCGTCGGCGCGTTCGCTCCAGCTGCCGCAGCCATGGCGGCCAGTGCGGCCTCCGTTCCGAGCCTCCCCGCCGAGCCGAAGCCTCGTACTGCCCAGCCAGTCCAGAGCCAGCCGGTCGAAAAGAAACTCGCAGCCCCGGAATCCGCTCCTGGCAAGGCGGCTGCTGCGGCGGCGGGATGGGGAGGCGGCCGAGCGGTGTCATCCACGCCCGTCAAGCCGACCATCGATGCCGCGGCGCAACCATCCGCTTCCATGTCTTCGTGCGTCCGCGATGAGCCCGCCGTAGGAACTCCACGAGTCCAGGCCCCGAAGATTCCCGTAGATCCCCTGATGGCTGAGGACAACGCTCCATCTCGCGGCGGCAGCGTGAGCTTCTCGGACCTGACCGAACTGCCTCCGCTCAAGGAAGTCTACATCGCTGCTCCGCCACCGCCGGCCTTCGAGCAGCCAGCGTCTCACGCTCCCCATTCCACGGTCTATGAATATGAATTAGAAAAGCCGAAGGTTCAGCCCCGGCAGGTCGCCGAGAGAGCAATCAAGGAATTCAAGAACGTCCCACCCCGGCTGATGCTTTATTCCATCGCCGGCGCGGCGGTGGTGATTCTGATTATCGCTGTAGCCCTGGTCCTCCACGTCAACCGTTTGAATAATGACGGCGACTCCCCTCGCTCCACCGCCGCCGAATCCACGACTCGACCTGCCGCCAGCCAACCTGACGCCCGGATCCAGCCCGCGCCGTCCGAACCGGCGCAGCCTGCCGCAACAACTCAAGTCCGACCCTCCGCCCCTGGGGCGGAAGCCGAGCCGGCCCCAACCCACGCGGCTGCCAAAGGCAAGAATGCCAGGAAGAAACCCGTCGCACACGCAACTCCCGTCGTCGTGCCGGGACAGATAGCCATCGATTCCGTTCCCCAGGGCGCGCAAGTGCAGGTCGATGGAAAAACCGATCCCTCCTGGGTTACACCTTTTACGCTGCCGGGATTAGACCCTGGACAACATTCGGTCACGGTCAGCAAGCCCGGATATACCTCCGATACGCGAACCGTCGAAGTGACATCCGGCACCAAATCGTTTGTCATAACCCACATCGTCCAACTCATGGCGACGCTGGCAGTGTCCAGCACTCCCGCGGGAGCCAACGTCTACGTTGACGGCAAAGACAGCGGCAAGCTCACCCCGGCCCAAGTCTCCGTCGACAAGGGACAGCACGTCATCTTGGTGCGCAAGTCGGGTTTCCTGGACGAGACCACCAACACCCAGTTCACCCTCGGCCAGACGGTGAGTTTCTCGCCCATACTGCGGGGGCTCGGCAACGTCGATGACATCAAGACCGTCGGAAAAATGAAGAAGCTGTTTGGCGGCAAGGAAGCGCAGGGCATGGGCACGGTCAGCGTCAAGACTCAACCCAAGGGAGCCCAGGTCGCCGTCAACCAGCACATGCTGGATAAAGGCTCGCCCGTCGACTTCACCGTCGATCCCGGCAACTACATCGTCGATATCACGCTGAGCGGCTATGTCCCCATCCACAAAGTCATCACAGTAGACAAAGGCGGCAAAGCCGTTATCGACGAGGTCCTGCAGCACGATTAGCCGAGTGGAGCGCGGATGCGTTCCGTCAAGCCGAGCACGCTCCGGTGCCGTGGGCAGCGCGGGTTCCCGCCTTGGACGCCTGTTTTGATTCATCTTTTTTTAACAGCCTTGCAACCTCACCGCAACATTCTGCGGCTATATTCTCCCTCGCCCCGGTTCAAGAATCGCACCACGTGTTTGTAAAGCGCGGGAAATGCCGCAGGTCGGTCCATCGCGGTCAGGCACCGTCGGTGCTAGCTTCGCATGATCAGCGGGATCCACGCGGAGCGAGAAGCATCCTGCTCAGGACGCCAACGTCATTCGCGCGGCTTCGATTCCATCGAGAGCCCGCCACAACAATTGGGCTGTGTTCTTGGCCGCATCGAGGGCGGCTTGCGTTGGTTCCGGATTCGCCGCAATGCGATTCTCCAGTTGCTTGCGCCAGACACTCGAGTGGTAGATGTCCGCGGTGGCATGGAGCGTGAAGTAGCCGCAAGTTTTGTCGTCGGCGCCATACATCTCGCGCAGGCCGCGTTCTTTCTCTTGGGCCACGCGTGGTATCTGAGATTCGTAGACGTAAAAGGCGGCCAGCGCCTCTTCCGGCGCGCCTTCGCCGGCCACGTGGTGGAAGTACCGCATTAGTTCCCGCACTTCCGCGACCGGCAAGTGCCAGCGCATGTCTCGTCGTGCTCCCATACCCTCGGCAAAATCAAGCCAAAGCTCGGAGTGGGGCACGGAATCTTTCCCCGATGTGACGGAACTCCCCTTCTCGTCACACATGTTGGCCAACACCGCACGCCGCAACTCACCTTCCTCCAGGCGAAGGGCGAGCTCGGCCAGGTAGCAGGGAAAGGCTTCGACGTGATGGTAGTAGTGGCGGGCATACTCGCGCAGATCATCGCGCGTCAACTCTCCAGCCGCCCACGCCCGGTAGAATGGATGGCAGAGCAGGTCGTAGCCGGCGATCGATGCCTCCAGTTGCTCGAAGAACTGAGTCGTATTCATGATTGCCTCCTGGTTCGGATATGACTCATTACTATACGGGCGCCGTCGCAGGTCGGCAAGTGATTGGGATCACGGATGCCGCTAAGTTGTTAGAATGAAAAGCAAGATTGCGGTGACTGTATACGGTTTCCGGTTTCTAGTTTGCGGTCTTGAGGGAAATGCAGTAACCAGAAACCTGGAAACTAGAAACTATCGTTCGCGATGCAGTGCACGGAACAATTCGAGGTAGTCATCGTCGGCGCTGGCCATGCCGGATGCGAGGCCGCGATGGCTGCGGCGCGCATGGGGCTGAAGACCGCTCTCTACACGCTCAACGTCGACTTGATCGCGCAGATGTCGTGCAATCCGGCGGTGGGCGGCATCGCGAAGGGTCACCTGGTTCGCGAAGTCGACGCGCTCGGCGGCATCATGGGCGAGATCACTGACGCGGTCGGCATCCAGTTCCGCCTGTTGAATACTTCGCGGGGCCCGGCCGTCTGGTCGCCGCGGGCGCAGTGCGACAAGCAAGCCTACCGGCTGAAGATGCGCGAAGTTCTGGAGTCGCAGCCGAATCTGAAGATCAAGCAGGCGGAAGTGGCAAGTCTGATCGTCGAAGACGGTCAGACTTGCCATCCTGAGCAAAGCGCAGGATCTCCCGCTCTCTGGAAGGTGTTGGGCATCGAGCTGCGCGACGGCCGCACCGTGGGCGCGCAAGCGGTGATCATCACCACCGGCACCTTCCTCAACGGCCTGATTCACTGCGGCGAGCAACAGTATCCTGCCGGGCGCTCCGGGGAACCAAACGCAGTTCTGCTCGGTGAAGCACTGAAGAAGCTCGGCCTGCGCGGCTGCCGGCTGAAGACCGGAACGCCGCCGCGCCTTGATGGACGCAGCATCGACTGGTCGCGCTTCCCGGTCCAGCCGGGAGACGCCGACCCCACGCCCTTCAGCTTCCGCACCCGAGCGCGTGGCGCATCACGACTCGCAAGTGCCCTGCTACATCGCCTGGACAACGCCGGAAACGCACCGCATTATTCGCGAGAACGTGCACCGCTCACCGATGTACAGCGGGCAAATCCAATCAATCGGACCCCGTTATTGCCCGTCGATCGAAGACAAGATCGTCAAGTTTCCCGACAAGGAGATGCACCAGCTCTACCTCGAGCCCGAAGGTCTGAACACGCACGAAATCTACGTCAACGGCATGAGCACCTCCCTTCCGGTCGACGTCCAGCTTGCGATCTTGAAGTCGATTCCCGGTCTCGAAAGCGCCGAAATGCTGCGCCCCGGATACGCCATCGAGTACGACTCGATTGACCCAACCGAACTGCAGCGCACTTTGGAAACCAAGAAGGTCGCCAGCCTGTTTCTGGCGGGCCAGATCAACGGCACGTCCGGCTATGAAGAGGCCGCCTGCCAGGGCCTGATGGCGGGCATCAACGCGGCATTGCAGGTGAAGGCGCAGCCCCCGCTCATCCTCGACCGCACCGAGGCCTATACCGCGATCCTGATCGACGACCTCATCTCCAAGGGCACGAACGAGCCGTACAGAATGTTCACCTCACGGGCCGAATTCCGCCTGCACCTGCGCATCGACAACGCCGATCGCCGGCTCACGCCACACGGTCGCCGCGTGGGCTTAATCGCGGACGAAGCTTGGGATGATTTTCAAGGAAAGCAGCAGCGGCTGGAGAAGATGAGGAAGCTGCTGGAACGAACAAAGCTGACGTCTGAAATGCTGAAAAAGATCACACCTGGTCATTCCGAGGAGCGAAGCGCCGAGGAACCTGCTGTCGCCGACAGCACAACAGAACTCGCTCACGATTGGGGCTCGGCCATCGGCCAAACTTGTGCCCAGTTGCTTAAGCGCCCCGAGATCGTCATCGAGCAATTGGCGCCCGTTCTCCGCGAGCTGGATCCTGTCTTCTTTGAACGCGAAGGAATCCGTGTGAATCCGTGCGAATCCCTGGCTGCGCTTTCTTCCGAAATCCGCAACGAACTCAAGTCGGTGGAAACCGAAATCAAGTACGAAGGCTACTTGCTGCAACAGCAGCGCGCCATGGAGCGAATGAAAAAGTCGGAGCAGCGGTCCATCCCTGGTTGGTTCGATTACCGCTCCGTCAGCGGGCTCTCGCGCGAGATGCAGGAAAAGCTCACCCATGTTCAGCCGCGGACGCTGGCCCAGGCCTCGCGCATCCCCGGAGTGACTCCAGCCGCCGTGTCGCTGGTCAATGTCTTCATCGAAATCCAGGCGCGACGCCGCCAACAGGTCGCCGCCATTTAGCAGACAGGTCCCCCTCGGGGCAGGCGAGTCGAATCGAGGTTTCCGGGTTTCCAGTGTCCAGTTTCTAGTGTTCAGGACACCTGGAAACTCGGAACCGGAAGCTGGAAACTGCCCCAAATTAACACTGTGTTATTATTACAGTCCAATATTACGCAGGCGTTAATATTTGCCCATGCCGCAAGAGTTCCTAGGCATTGAAGACCAGCCCGGAGCGCAGCCGGGACAGCGCATTCTTCGGCTCGACGGAGCGCTCGTGATCACTACCATGTTTGAGTTCCAGGCCACGGTGCGCGCCGACACTTCGCGTTCGCTGATCATCGATTTCGCTCGCGTGCCCTATGTGGATTCGACCGGCATCGGGGTGCTCGTGGGAGCGTACGTCACGCGCCAGAATGGCGGGCGAAGCCTGGCGCTGGTGGGGGTGAGCGAGCGCATTCACAACGCGCTCAAGGTGACTCGGGTCGAGCAGTTCTTCTGCTTCTTCGATTCCGTGAGCGCAGCGCAGGAAGCGACGGCCGGGTAGAGGCCCGCCTCGCTAATTCGGTTTGACTGCCGTTCGTATCCCTCCTAAGATGAATTTCCCTGAGCATTTGCCCACGATCAATCAAACATGATCGGCCAAACCATCTCACACTACCGCATCGCCGGCCAGCTAGGGAGCGGCGGGATGGGGGTTGTTTACGAAGCGCAAGACCTCGATCTGGGGCGCCGCGTCGCTCTGAAGTTCTTGCCGCCCCAGCTCTCGCGCGATCAAAATGCGCTCGACCGTTTTCTGCTGGAGGCCCGCACCGCATCGGCGCTGAACCATCCCAACATCTGCACCATTTATGCGGTCGAAAGAGTCCGGATTGAGAACGGGGAGGAACAGTTCTTCATCGCCATGGAGTTGCTGGAAGGCGAGACCCTGGACCGTCGCCTGAGCGCTGGCGCGATGCCGCTGGAGCGCCTGCTCGACTGGGGTATCCAACTGGCGGATGCGCTCGACGCCGCCCATGCCAAAGGAATCATCCATCGCGACATCAAGCCGGCCAACATATTTCTCACCAAGCGTGGGCAGGTTAAGGTGCTGGACTTCGGCCTAGCCAAGCTGGCGCGCCCCGAAATGGAGATGGAAACCATCGGAGCCACACAGGATTCGCCGGCGCCGCTGCACCTTACGAGTCCGGGCTCGACCGTCGGCACCATCGCCTACATGTCCCCGGAGCAGGCGCGCGGTGAAGAACTCGATCCGCGCACGGACTTGTTCTCTCTCGGCGTCGTCCTCTACCAAATGGCAACCGCACGCTTCCCTTTCTCCGGCGCCACCTCGGCCGTAGTCTTCCACGCCATTCTTGAGCTCGATCCGATTCCAGCGACGCAGCTGAATTCCGCGCTGCCGCCGAAACTCCAGGAGATCATCGAGAAGGCTCTGGAAAAAGACCGCGACCTGCGCTACCAGTCGGCCGCCGATCTGCGCGGTGACCTCAAGCGGCTGAAGCGCGATACAGAGTCCGGACGCAGGTCTGCGCAGGCGGCTTCTCCGAGCGCGCCCGCAGTACCAACATCTGCGTCCCTGGCGGCTACGGCTGAGGTCTTTTCGGCGGAGCGCACGTCTGCCAGCTCCGCCGTGGTCTCCGCCGGGCGTCAAAACAAACTCAGCGCTGGCTTAAGGACTGGAATCGTGGTCGTGTTGGTGGCGGCGGCAGCTTACGGAATCTACGCTTTTCTCACGCGCGGTCGCCGCGCTCCGTTCCAGGACATTTCTGTCACCAAGGTTACCGACACTGGCGACGCGATACGCGTCGCCATCTCGCCGGACGGCAACTACATCCTGAGCGTGACGAGAAACAACGGGCTGGCGAGCCTCTGGTTGAGAAATGTGCCCACCAATAGCAATGCTCAGGTCCAGCCTCCGGCAGAGGTGTACTACACCGGCCTGCGTTTCTCCCCGGATGGGAATTATCTCTATTTTGTGCGCAGCGATCCGGGTAATCCAGAACTGAAGTTTTTGTACCGGGCTCCGCTGCTCGGGGGTGCGCCGCAAAGACTGGCGGCCGATGTCGACTCGAACATTACTTTTTCTCCTGACGGAAAGTCGTTTGCCTTCATGCGCTACGACAATCCGGAGCCGGGGAAATACCGGCTCGTTGTTCGCCCGGTAGAGGGTGGCGAAGGGCAGGAAAGCACGCTGGCGAGCGGTTCGAAGGCGATCTACTATTCCGGTGGGGCCGCCCGGGCGCTCGCGAATCCCGCGTGGTCTCCCGACGGAAAGACGATCGTGTGCGACGAGTTGAGCGCGGGAAATGTATTGGAAAGCCTTGTGGCAGTGGACGTTGGCAGCGGCCGGCAAAAAAGGTTCTTCGACAGCACCGGATTCTACGATTCTCCGACATGGTTGCCGGATGGCAGCGGATTGCTGGGGCTGTTACGGGGCCAAAGTTCCAATTTCAATCAAGCCCAGATCGCGTTCGTCTCCTATCCTGATGGCAAGCTGTCTCCCGTCACCCACGATACCAACACTTACGTGGATCTCAGCATGGCGGCTAGCGGACATGCGTTCGCGACGATTCTGAGCGAAGACCGCTGGAACTTGTTCGTGATGCCCGCTTCCGGAAGCGGTGCCCAAGGCCGCCCCATCACCTGGGCGTGGGCAAACACCAATTTCACCTGGACACCGGATGGTCAGTTGATCGGCGATCAGGCAAACGCTCTCAATCGGATCGACCCGGTGACGGGCAGCAAAACTGTGATCGCAACCGAACCAGGAAAACCGAGCGGCAATCCCGCCGCGTGCGCCGACGGCCGCTATATCGTGTTTGAGCTGGTGCTCCATGGAAACACCAGTGACGACAACGTTTGGCGCATCGATTCATCGGGCAGCAATTTGAAGCAGCTTACGACTGGCCAGCGCGACCATCTCGCCATATGCTCTCCCGATAGCCGCTGGGTGTACTACATCGAGGAAAAAGATGAGGGAAAGCTGGCTCGGGTTTCGATCGAGGGCGGGAGCCCGCAAACCATCTCGAACCTGCCCATTTCCGGCATCTTTGGTCTCTCGCCCGACGGTAAATTTGCCGCGTTCGCAACCCAGCAGCATTCCGCAGAGCACAAGCAGATGCTGGCTCTCGTGGCCACCGATTCCGGCCAGGCTAAACTTCAGGAGTTTGAACGCTTCACTTTCGGGCCAGTGCGCTTCCGTCGTGATGGCAAAGCCGTGGTCTATCCCGCGCGTGACAACGGCGTGGACAACCTTTGGTTCGAACCGCTGGATGGTTCCAAGGGCAAGCAGCTTACCGATTTCACTTCCGAACACATCTACGACTTCCACTGGTCGTTCGATGGCAAACAGTTGGCGATGGTTCGCGGCCACACCGATGCGGATGTAGTTCTGATCCGCGACGCACGGCAATAGTAAGCGTCTGACCAGGCTCCTAAGCAGCGACGGCTATACAGTGGCGAGCGCCTTCCGGTACCGGCGCCAGAGGAAAATGACCGGCAAGGCGAGGATCACCAGCCAGATCAGCAGCGTGGGTCCGTCCTCCGCAAAGAACAGTGCGATCCCAAGAACCGTCTCCGACGCGTTGCGATAGCCCGCCACGAACCCGTTATGCATGCGGGTGGAGACGGAAGCGGCCGGCGGGTTTAACTGCGCCTTGTACTCTTCCGTGAGTTGCAGTTCGACCGCGGCGAACTCGACGCGGTGTTCGAGGGCCTTCTGCTCCGCTTCCATACCTTCAATATCGCCACGGACGCGCGCGATCCCCTCCTCCACTTGCAGGACCTCGGCCACGTTTCCGGTGCGCTGCGCAAGGATGGTGCGGAAGCGCTGTTCGGTTTCGCGGGAGTTTTTCAGGCGTGCGACCAAGTCGGCGTGCTGCCGGGTGACTTCTTCGCCGGATTGCGATTCGTTTTCGACACGGCCGAGGGTTTTCAGGTCGGCACCCGCCGCAGCGAGTTCGAGCGCCGGAATCCGGAGGGACGCCTGGAGGCCGCGTGCGGCGTTCTCTGGAGTACTGACACTCAGTTGCGCGGAATACCCGTGATGCCGTGCAAGGATATTGTCGAGAGACAAGCGGGAAGCGGCGAAATCTTTCACAACGATCGAGAGAGAGACGCTGCGTGCGATCATGGGACCCGGAATAACCTTGCCCTGCTGATCGGTTAGCGGCTGACCATCCACCGAAAACGAGTTCGCGGCGTGATCGCCAAGTCCGTGAAGATTACCGTTCGAATCCGCTGCAACGCCGGGCGTGCTTAGTGTCGCGAGTCCTGTAAACGCTCGGCCGTGAGATGCTTTGGATTGCTGGTCGGTAATTTCTCCTGGGTCGATCAATTTGGTGTCGACCCGCAGCTTACCGGCGCTGCCTTTGTCAGAACTCTCCCGTTCCGTCTGTCGCTCCCTCCCCTGGTAAGCCACTGCTTCAGACTTTGCTGCCAAACGAGAGCGGTGCAAAGTTGGCAGGGACAAGGCCAGCCCAAGCAATAGCGCTGCCAGCGTCGCTCCACCCGCTATCGCCCACTGTCTCCAGGTCCAAAAGCTGGCGCGAACAAAGAGGTTCGTTTTGCCGATTTTGAGTCCTGAGCCGGTCTTGGCTGCCAGGCCTGTAACGGAGTCCTCCAGTTTTACCGAAACAGCCTCGACGTGCCAGCGGGAAAGTGACAGCGACGTGCTGCGGAACTGCTCAGCGAGCGCACTGCATTCGGCGCAGCGGTCGAGGTGCGCGGAGAGGGCTTGCGCGTCCGCGGCGGAAAGTTCGCCGTCGAGAAAGGCCATGACTTGTTCGGGGGCCACAGGATGTGCGGTCGTGTTCATACGCGTCCCTCGGATTCCGTGAGTGCTGGGGATAGTTTGGGAGCGGGGGCGGCGAGAAGGTCGCGCAGCGCCATCCGCGCCCGGAATAGGCGCGAGCGCACGGTGTTCACGGGCAAACGCAGCAGCTCGGCAATTTCCGCGTAGCTCAACTGCTCAAACTCACGCAGCAACAGAATTTCGCGATTCAGGCGTTCCAGTTTGCCCACCGCTTGGCGCAGCCACAGTTCCGCGTCCATGGCGTTCTCGAAGGCCGGCTCGCGAACCCCAGCCGCTGCCCCCAGAAACGTTGCCCGAAACGCCGTTTTCCGGCGATGCGCACGCAAAATTTTAAAGCCGATCGCATAAAGATACGTTCGAAAAAGGGCGCGCGGTTCGTAGCGTGACGACGCGCGAAGTATCGCAAGAAAAGTCTCTTGCGTCAGCTCCTCCGCTTGGGCCAGATCGGCGACGCGCCGCCGAAAAAATCCAAGCAGCGGCTGTTTGTACCGCGAGAACAGCTCGCTGAACGCATCCGTCGAACCCAGGGAGAACGCGACCATCAATTGCTCATCGCTTCCCGCAGTTGCAGACCTCCCCGCGTCGGGATTTCCTGGCGTACCGTTCATGCCGCTTCGCTTTGTCGCCTCCCAGTCTAGAACGAGCGCCGGCAGTGCGTCTTGCAGGAGCTCCCGCCTGAATCCTTCACTACTGATAATGTCACGGGAAGGCGAAAAGTTCCGCGAGGCCGGGTTGGCTGGGAGGGGCGGGTTACCCCGCCTCCTTGGTACAATCTTTGCAGTTTTCGAAGTCAAAAAGGAAATTCTGGTCCAGTGTCGTTTGGTTGTGCAATGTTGGTAGGCCGCAAAGGATACGATCGAGCTCGGATCAAGAATTCTGTAAGTTGCATTTCAGGGACGATATGAGAGTGAGATTCGCAGTGGCAGCGGCGGTGATGAGTCTCGCGCTGAGTGTCGCAGCCCAGAAGGAGATGCACATGGTCCATGCCAAAGGTTCTTTCGACATCAAGATGACTCCCGCCGAAACAACCGACTTCGAGAAGGCGAACGACATTACTCGGGTCACATCCGACAAGACTTGGCACGGTGACTTCGAAGGCGTCAGCCATGGAGAAATGATCACCGGCTCGACCGCGAGCACCGGCTCCATGGCCTACGTTGCGATTGAGCGCATGACAGGCAAGCTTAACGGCCGACAGGGCAGCTTCACCTTCTCTCACCGCGCCACCATGATGAAAGGCGACGTCCCTGCTGCCGGAGAGCTGAGCGTGATGGTTGTACCCAATTCCGGCACCGGAGAACTGACCGGACTCACGGGCTCGCTCATCATCCATATCGACGCTCAGGGTAAACACACCTGGACCTTCGATTATTCGCTCCCGTAGCCCTCCTCGCGTGGGCGGGCGTCAAGTGTCTGAACCCGCCAAATGACGCACCACAGACACACCCACCTAGCAACCCAGTACCATGCCTGGCAGGCCAAGTTCGCTACCCAATACCAGGCTGGGCAAACCCAGTTAAATAACTATTCCGAACGAAAGTGGAAAGAACTTGTAATCCTAGCCACAAACCCGTGGTGTGGTACAAGGGCTTTCTCTATCAGGCAGCGAGCTGGAAGACAGCACGACGGGTGGTGGCGAAAGTGGAGTTCCCAGCAGCAGGTCCGGCAGCGGCAACTGCGTGTTCTTTCCCCGCCGACCGTCCATGATGTTTTCGGCGATGAGCGCACTCAATCCCAAACGCTCGTCCAACTCGCGCACCAAAAGCAGACCACTGTCGGAAGTGACGCGAGAACCTTGGAAATCAACCTTCAAAGACGGGTTAAACGAGCGCTGAAAGGGCTGATTCGTTTCTCACCCACTGGATCGAGGCCTCCGCAGAGTTCGCTTTACTCTCAAAGCCGCATGAATACTGGCGTTGGCGCGATCATACTTACTCAGAGTTCAAAAAGGAAATGTGTGTTCAATCAGGCATCCTTCAGTTCCCTCGTCTGTACAAACAAAAGGCGGCCATCTCTGGCCGCCCTCTTTCTTCCTGCGAATTGTTAGCTGCGAAGTGGTTTATGCACCCTTCACGTTCTCGGCCTGCCAGCCCTTGGGGCCTTTGACCACGTCAAACTGCACTTGCTGACCCTCCTGCAGGCTGCGGAAGCCGCTCGCCTGAATGGCCGAGAAGTGCACAAATACATCCTCACCGTTCTGGCGGCTGATGAAACCGTAGCCTTTGGCGTCGTTAAACCACTTCACTGTTCCTGTTTCCATGGTGTTGCAATGTTCCTTTTTCTTTGATGTAGCGCTGAAACTTTGGAAGGCTTCTTCCGCAGGCAGGTCACGCGCTGGTTGGCGGAGAAACTGGGTACTGCGAAGGAACTCTAAAGATCAAACGCAGCTAGATTGTATGTGAAGAGCCACAAAAAAGCCACAATAATTCGTTACTTGTAAACTTAAGTACCTGTAGCATCAATAATTTAGGAGGAGTTCAACCGTTTCGGGCCAAAGGCTGCATTTGCCAGCTAGGCGACAAAAGATACATCATCAAGGGTACATGATCAAGAACCTGCATTTCCGCAAAGCTCTGATTGGAATTGTACTCGTGACTCCGGCCTGGGCGGGGATTGTCGAAGATGTCCGCGAGGCTTTGGCTCAGAATGGTTTCTCCGCAGCCGAGGCCGAACTCAAGTCTTACCGCGCCAAGAACGCAGTCACCGGCGAATATGTCGAGGCCTACTCGTGGATGGCGCGCGCCGCTCTCAGCGCTCGCGACTACGATCAGGCGGCGGCCTACGCCAAACAAACCAGAGCCCTCGCTATCGAGCAACTCAAGCAGCGCCCGCTCGATGCCGAACCGCACCTGCCGGTCGCCCTGGGCGCGGCCATCGAAGTTGAGTCGCAGGTGCTGGCAGCTCGCGGCCAGCGTAGGCAAGCGATAGCCGTTCTACAGAGCGCACTCGACACCTATGGCAGTACGTCGATCCGCGCCCGCCTGCAGAAGAACCTGAACCTGCTGTCTTTCGAAGGAAAACCTGCGCCAGCACTCCGCACGGAACAATTCTTGGGGTCGAAACCGCCCACGCTTGCCCAGCTCAAGGGTTCGCCCGTACTGCTTTTCTTCTGGGCGCACTGGTGTGGTGACTGCAAAGCGGAAGCCCCCATCGTCACGCAGGTTCGGACAGAGTTTGCGCCCAAGGGATTGACCGTCCTCGGCCCCACTCGACTCTATGGCTATACCGCGCAAGTCGAGAACGCTGCGCCTAGCGACGAACTCGCCTACATCGACGCCGTGCGCCACCGCTTCTACGCCGGCCTGCTCGATATGCCGGTTCCCATCAGCAAATACAACTTTGAGACGTACGGCGCTT
The DNA here is from genome assembly GCA_963714225.1 of uncultured Acidobacteriaceae bacterium. Lineage (GTDB taxonomy): Bacteria > Acidobacteriota > Terriglobia > Terriglobales > Acidobacteriaceae > Sulfotelmatobacter. The sequence goes on from CAVQNY010000019.1 coordinate 279,878, forward strand.
CCACCACGCCGACATTAGTATTGCTCGACCGCACGGGCAAGGTCGCCATGTACCATCCCGGAGCTTTGCCGTACGACCAACTGAAGACGGAGATCGAGAAAGTAGTGGCGCGATAACCCGCTACAATGGCCCGGTGAATCCTGACGATACCATCGTCGCCATCGCGACGCCGCCAGGGCGCGGCGGCATTGGCGTGGTCCGTATCGCCGGAGCCAAGGCGCGTGAGATTGCCCAGCCGATATTGCGGCTCAAACACGGTCTTGAGCCAGGACGAGCCATCTTCGGGGAACTCGTCGAACCGCGTGGACTTTCCGGTGTCCAGTTTCCGGTTTCTAGCGCCGCAAACACGGGAAACCGGAAACCGGAAACTGGAAACCCGACTCGCATCGACGAAGTCGTGGTCACTTACTTCGCCAAGCCCCATTCCTATACCACCGACGACATCATCGAGATTGCCGCCCACGGATCTCCGGTCGTGCTCCGGCACATCGTCGAGCTGTGCATTGCAGCCGGAGCGCGCCTAGCCGAGCCCGGAGAGTTCACCATGCGCGCCTTCCTCCATGGCCGCATCGATCTCACCCAGGCCGAAGCGGTCCGCGATCTGATCGACTCCCAAACGCTTTACCAAGCGAAGATCGCCGCCCAACAACTCGAAGGCGCTCTGTCCAAGCGCTTGCAGCCAGTGAAACAGAGGCTGGTTGAGCTGATCGCCGTGCTCGAGGCCGGCATCGACTTCGCTGAAGACGACGTCTCTATCCTGCCGAACCCAGCTATTCTTGAACGAATCGCCGCCTTCCGCCAGCCCCTCGAGCAACTTGCCGCGACCTTCGCGTACGGCAAGATCGTGCATCAAGGGTTGATGCTGGCCATCGTCGGCCGTCCGAACGTCGGCAAATCAAGCTTGTTCAATCGCCTGGTCGAACGCGAACGGGCCATCGTCACCTCCACTCCCGGCACCACCCGGGACTTGGTCAGCGAAACGGTCGCCATCGGAGGCATCCCGATCCAGCTTATCGACACGGCCGGAATCCGGCAGGCCCTCGACGAAGCCGAATCCATCGGCGTCCGCAAATCCATGGAAGCGTTGGCGGACGCCGATTTAGTACTGGTTGTGCTCGATGCGTCGCAGCCCGCGACGGTGGAAGACAATGAATTGCTGCGCCAAGCGCAGAATCGTCCGGCAATCGTTGTTGGAAATAAGTGCGACTTGGCGGGCAGTGGCCCGTGGTCAGTGGCCAGTGGCCACTCATCCATAGGTCCATCCCGGGTTCATGCCTCTGCCCTGACCGGGGAGGGCATCCCTGAACTGCGTGCCGAAATTCTGCGCCACATCGGCGGCGATAGCGGAGCACAAGCCGAAGCCGGATTTCTCACCAACGTCCGCCATCAGGGGCTGGTCGAAGACTCACTCGCCGCGCTCGATATCGCTACCGGCGCCGTGACAGCCAAAGTCCCCCACGAAATGCTGCTGCTCGATCTCTACAACGCTCTGCGGCCCCTCGATGCCGTCACCGGAGCCACCACCACCGACGACATCCTCAACTTGATATTCACGACGTTCTGCATCGGAAAGTAAAGTAGAGTCCGACACGGTCCGATGTCCGATGAGATGTACAGGTATTTCAATAGATTATTGTAGTGACCGACGGACAGCCCAAGAACTCATCGACGGCGGATATAAGAAATTAAAGTAAGCGCCCACTCCCCCTATTCCTACCATCTTCCGATGGCGTTAGGTACAGGCTCCGGTTATCGTGATTCTATGAGGAACACACTGGTGGATTTGATTCATCCGAAACCGGGGTGGAAAACAAGGTCAATGCATGTAATCGCGATGTTACGCCAGTTATCTAACATAAACTGCTGCCAGGAAGGAGCACCGGCCTCACTTCCGGCTGATATGCAAAAAACTGTTGTGCGCCGAATCCACTCCAAACATTTGCGTGGCCGTAACTTCAACCGACGAGAAACCAATCTTGCCCTGCAAGTAAGCCGGCGGCTGTCCCTGACAATTGGCGACTTTCAGCACCATAAACTTGCTCTGGGGATTGTAAACGCCGGTAATGGCGCAGGTCGCAGAGTTGCTCCCTCCCGCGTCGAAAATCAAAGTGCCGGTTAGCAAGTCCGAGCTGTCCTTCGAAATCTGCAGGCTCACCTTCGTAGCCTGGCCCGTATTCGTATATTCGCCCTGCCAGTTCCCCGTGAGATCGGACGGCGGGCTCGGCGCCACGTCTGCGGATTTTGCCAGTGAAGAGGTTGTAGCTTGAATCGGAACGTCAAATTTCTGTACCGATGGCAGCGATTCACCCAGCTTGGTGCGCAGACTGGAAGACGCTCGGCTTAGACTCCTGAGAACATCTTCTTTGCTGACTGCCTCACCCAGTTCTCTTGCCAAAGTATCACCCGTGTTGCAGGCGAACGCATTCAGATCAATCAGGTAATGAGTACCCAAGCTGGAGATCGTCCCGCCCAGCACGGCCTTGCTCCCCGTGCGCAGGCAAAGCTCGCGGCCAATATCCGCCGTGATGCGTTCGTTTGTGGGATGGCCCATCATGCGCAAGGTCTCGCTCACTTTTCGGTCGGAGAGCACGTTCAGGAACGGCGATTGTCCTAGTTCTATGGCTAACGCCTGCTTGAGAGCATCGTCGAAGACGGCATCGCCCGTCTTGTTGTCGAAGTCAGCAAGCACGACTGTGTCTTTCTCGGTAAGTTTGCGCGTGCGACGATGCAAAAAGAAATAACCGGCCACAACAGCTATGATCACCAGCGCCACTGCTCCAAATATCCAAGGCGCTCGCCCGGTGTGCATGGTACGAGCACCCTCCGCCACAAATGATTTAGGTGACTCGGTGCCGTGCGGCCTGGGCACGATAACGGCAACTTCTCCCTGGATCACCTTTGCCACTTCGCTGGCAGAACGAAACCGGCGGCTGGGATCGCGCTCCAGGCAATGGAGGATCAACGTGTCCCAGAAGGAATCAAGATTGGGAACCAGCGACCTAGGCGAAGGTGGTGTTTCGTTTAACCGCCGGACGGCCATCGAAAGCGGCGCAGGATCATCGAATGGCCTCGTGCCCGTGAGCATCTGATACAGAACCAGTCCCAGGGAGTACACATCCGAGGCAGGGGTCAAAGGCTGGCCTTCCACTTGTTCGGGAGACATATACGCTGGTGTGCCGAAATTCGCCGAAGTGGTCGCAGTGGTGCCGCCAGATTCGTCGCCGGGCTGCAACGCGAGCCCGAAGTCGGTGATCACGGTGCGTGTACTCGTCGCGCTGGGCATAAGAACAACGTTGCCGGGCTTGAAATCGCGGTGCAGGATTCCGATGTCGTGGGCCGCGCCCAGCCCACTTGCCATCTGCAGGGCGAGCGGCAGAGCGTCGGCGGTGGTCATACGGCCGACTCGCTTGAGATGACCGGCCAGCGTCTCGCCGCGCAGCAGCTCCATGCTGACCAGCACGACGCTCGTGTCAGGTGACTTCAGATGACGGAATAAATCGAAAATGCGGCACACATTGGGATGGGTAACTTTCTTCGCCAGCTGGACCTCCCGCTTAAATCGTTCGAGTGCATGCGGCTGCGCCAGAAGTTCTGGGGCGACCGTCTTCACGGCCACCGATTCATGCAGCTCGAGATCTTCCGCTTCGTAGACCTCTCCCATACCGCCCCGGGCGAGGAACCGTATTACGCGGAATCGGGAAACCAGGACCTCTCCCGGAGAAAAGCTTTGCTGACCCCCTGCCTTGGCGATCGCGTCCAAACAACGCAGTGGACTCGAAGGCAGATCTTCATCATCGGAGTGGTAAGACAGGAGACGTTCTACTTCACGTACGATCGTGTTCTCGGCCCCGGAGCGGCGAACAAAGGAGGCGCGCTCTTCCGGGGCTTGTTCCAGGGCAGCCTCGAACAGGGCCTTAACTCGATCCCAATTTTCGGGAGTCCATGCCATGGCGCTCTCGTAACTCGGCGTACAACCACGCCTTGGCAACCTGCAAATCGCGCTTCACGGTATTGAGGGAAATACCCATTACTTCCGCGGTCTCCTCGTTCGTCAATCCACCGAAGAAGCGCAACACCAATATGCGTGTGCGCCGCGGGTCAATTTTGGCGAGTCGGTCTAGACACTCGTCCACCGCCAGCACTTCCTCACTCTTCTCTGGCGTAAATAGGAAACCCTCTTCCAGCGAAATCTTGCGTTGCCCGCCTCCCCGTTTCTCCCGCAAATGGGCACGGGCGTGGTCTATCAGGATGCGCCGCATCTGATCGGCGGCCAGGCCGAAAAAATGGGCGCGGCTTTGCCAATTCACGTCCTGTCGCCCCACCAGGTCCAGGTAGGCGTCATGCACCAGGATGGTAGGTTCCAAGGTGTGGTCGGGGCGCTCAGCCCGCATATAGGCGGCCGCCCGGCGGCGCATCTCAGCGTACACCAGGGGAATCAGTTTCGCAGCAGCATTCTGATCTCCCTGGGCGACCTGATGCAGGAGCTCGGTGACCTCACCGGAGGAGCTTCCCGCGAGCATTTCTCCGGAGCCTTGCACGTTTCCCGCCATAGAGGCTCTCTCCAAGCGGCTGCCATTCTAACCTGAAAGGTTGGCGGTTGGCTACCGCCACCCAAGAGTGTCCTTGCCCATGGGCCGTTTTGTCTCCCAATGACGCCTTAGCGGTTGAGGGACAGGTGATCAGGACCAGCTAGTTGGGACGGTCAGCTCTTCCATAACTCAAGCCGTCGCTCAGCGGCGGGGAAAAAGCGAGGAACAAATCATGACGCACGCAGCCGCATCGATTCTGAACAGCATCTCCAATATCACGCGCACGGTGACGCGCAGACTATTCCACCTGATTGTGTCTGCCGCGTTTTTTTTGGCCGCGACCGCAACTACCTCACCCGCGCAAACCTTGGCCACGCTCGCGGATTTCGATGACGCAAATGGATTGGGCGCACAGCAACCCACCAGTGTTGCCGAAGCCACGATGGAACACCCTGACTGGGTACATGTTCCGGGTGAGTTAATCCGCCCCGATTGCGTCCACGAAATCCCCAACGGCGCAAGAGTGAGCGTGGGGAACGACGACCAAATTACTGGCGATGTAACGTTAAACGGCGTGCTCATCGCCCACTATGATCCCTGCTCCGAGAATCCCGTCATCACACGTCCTCAGGGCCGCACAGCGAAACTTGCCAACCCTCCCGGCACGGGTAATGGTTGGGTAGAAGACTCGGAGTGGAATGTGCCGCTTAGCTCAAGCGATAACATCGACTACATGGCCGGTAGCTGGACAGTGCCAGAGAGGCCTCTGTCGAACGGCGCTCTGATTTATCTGTTCAATGGTATTGAGCCTTCGACGAAAAACTGGATACTGCAACCTGTGCTCCAGTATGGCGTGAGCCCCGCTGGGGGTGGCAACTATTGGGCCATCGCCAGTTGGCTTGTGGGCTCGAATGGTTATGCTTATCATAGCCCGCTGTACACAGTGCAACCGGGTCACTCGATCCTCGGCTACACCAAGCTGACTGCTACTTCTGGCAAATACCTGTATTGGTATGTAGTAGCTCAGGATAAAACGACGGGTGAAGGTTCCTGGATTCAGGCAGAAAGTTGGGGACTCCACTGGACTTGGGCGTTCGCTGGCGTCCTTGAGGCAGACAATGTGACTTCGTGCACTCAGTTTCCTTCCGGCTCTGATGGCAGCGTCGTATTTACGAAATCCGTGGTTGACCATGACTATCCGTCGTACAAGGGCATATCTCCGCAGCAATGGAATAGAGGTAGTTTCTGGACCAAGTGGGGAGGCCCTTTCTGTGGCTTTGATGTTTTAGCCGGAAACGACTCTACCCTGTACTTCTAAACCGCGCACTTGATCAGCCCGGGGTGCATTGCGCTGCTCCCGGGCTGTGCCGGTGCCGTTGGCCCCGCCCTTCCCGTTGTGCACGGCTTCGCTAGAACTACCCGTTGAGCTATCCCTTTCGTGTATTGAAATTTCCTATTGTTGACGGAAAATCGACCCTTGCCGGAGCTAATCAGTCAAGGAACATGGTCAACCCGTGGCTCTCGTATTGGCTGGTGTGTTCTTGCAATAGTCTCGGGTTGCTGGATTGCACTGTGGCGGGGTGCGCTTTGTGCCGCATGGGCCTATCATGCATTTTGGCCCGTCGGCCGGTGGCAAACGATCATTGCCGTGGGTCAAGCAATTCTTTAGGCGCGTTTGGGGTTGGGCGACCGGACCCACGCGTCGGTCGGCTCAATTCGCTGTGTGAAATTGCAGAGCGGGCACGCGGTCAGGTCCGCGGAGTAATAGCGCCTACAATTGGCACAAGGAAGGCCGTATCTGGGGCTAGGCGGCTGCAGTCGATTGCGCAAAGTGCTGCCTTGGACGGCTTCGCTGAACCTGCACGACTTGGCCGTAAGTTCATCGTTCATGGCGTTCTCCTGTAGTACGCCTGGTTCTTTGCTTATGCGGCCGATCTCCCAGCTACACTAGGATGTCTGGTGGCATCCAGGGTGATTGAGATCTTGACTGTGCCCCCAGGGCATACAAAAGCCAAGTGCTGGGATAATGCTCGTCACGTCTGGGTTCTGGATTGTTGAAAACGAGTGCCAGATTTGAGTTCTTGGTCTGCGGCATAACGTCCTCCTAAAACTTTTCCTTCTCTGGACTGTAAGGCGTGAATTGGAGCCGAAAAGGCTCACCTGCGATCCTGTAGTTTGATCAGAAAGACAAGGAAGTTCTGAGGGCGCGCTCTTTGCTTTAGCCAGAAGGGACTGTAGAGCAGGCATTGTCGCAGATGCTCACAAGTGGCTCATTGCTGCTGGAGCAGATCGACGGCGGCGATGCCCCGCTATTTTCTTTTCTCGCATCCACGGAGTGAAGGTGAGCCCAACCAATATTCTGTCTGAATCCAAAAACCGGTCACAGTCTGACCCCACGGTTCCTTCTTGTTCTTAATAAGCATTCGATACCCCATCGATTCAAGCTCCGCCGTGGCTTTCTCGACACTATCTACATCGAACTCGAGCCAAGCGTGGGGCGCCGGCATACTATCCGGCCAAGTGCTGTTACCAAAACAAGACTCCGAAGCTTGGGAGAGTGGCCAAAGCGCGAACTCCTTTGCGCCCTGAAGAGCACCCGTATGGAGATAGCCGCCAAGGGCACCGACGGGAACTTCTACGGAACAACACCGAATGGCGGGGTCAAAGGGCTCAGCGAATACTGCGAACATGACGGCTGCGGCACAGTCTTCAAGATCACCCAAGCGGCAAGCTGATGACGCTATACCGCTTCTGCTTGGAAGGCGATTGCCCCGACGGCTCCGAACCCCACGCGGCGCTGGTCCAGGACACCGATGGGAGCTTCTACGGAACAACGTCCCAAGGCGGGACCAGCAGCGCCTGCGCGGTTGGCTGTGGCGCGGTCTTCAGCCTGTCGGTGGATCTGGGTCCGCGTCACCCAAGGAAAATCCATTCCTCAGATGTGCACGCGCCCACGCCTCGAAGCGCTGGACAATTGGATCGGAGTGCACGAGGTACGGAAAGCTCAGAAAGCTGAATCAGTTTATTCGCCGTTTGGAGCGCGTCCAACGCGCAGTGCATCTCCTTAAGACGAACAGCAGTACAGCGCGATATCTCATCGCTGATTCCAGACCGTCGCAGTCCCCGGCGATCGGTTTCAAGATGCGCGATGCCTTAGAGCCTGCATTAGGCCGGCCTGACGTTCGACATGCTGCCGATACACTGCGCAAGTGGGCTGGAAGCGGGTCGATGATGACCGCCGCTTGCATCGGAACCTTTGTCTCCGGTGATTTCGCTCGCACATGGACCTTGCGCTGTGGATAGTGAGAAGCGTCAGCCCGCAGTTAGCCGGGCTGTGGTTGCATCTGCGAAAACAGTTGGCTCGATGAAGAGGCAAGCCTTGACGAAATTGCCACACGCGTAGGATATGCCGATGGTGCGACCCTCCGAATTCTCCTCCGTCGTCAACTGAATCTAGGAATCAGGGAAATCAGGAGACCTGCGTCGAGTTGAAACGCACTCGTTACCCGCCGGTTTTTGCAAGCCTGACGGACTTACAAGCCTGACGGACAGCAAGCACCCGCCCCTCGCCCATGCGTAGAACGCGGCAAGTTTTAGCTGATGACCTTCCCTGTCGAGAGCATCTGTTTCATCTTCGCCACCCGGCGGGCACGGGTGTCTTCCTTCTTGGCTTCGGAATACCAGACGATGAATTCTTTTTTGTGCGTAAATGACAAGCGGTTGAGTTTTTGAGTGAGCTTTGCGCCTAATGCTTTCTGCAAGGAGGGCGGAATGTTGATCTCCCGTTTTTCCGCGTCCGGCTCAAGTGCGATGGTCACGAAATCGCCAGCCCTCACGCCTGCGCCCCGGCGTGCTGCGGCATCGACGACGACGTACTGAATCCCTCCCCTATTCCCGACTGTGCTGCGCCAAGTGTAGCCATTGATCGTCACCCTGACGGGCACTTTCACCTTGCCCCAGACCTCGCGCGTGTCGAATGGCAGCGTGAACGCGGCACTTGCTTCCTTCCGTGACTCGTCTCCGCTTAACTTCGCCTTGAATTGTTTTCGCATTTTTCCTGTTTCCAGTTCTACCTGAATTGAGAACTAACCCTGCGACCAATCCCCGCGTTCACTGCCTGATCCAAGCTGCGCCGTCCGTTTGAATGAACTGCTTTACGCCTTCCCGACCCGTCAATGCGAGCCAGAGCGATCCGCCTTCGCGTTCCAACCGCATGTCAATGTCAAAGAAAGGACAGCAGGCACGCTCGCCGATTGCCCACTCCGCGAGGAGTTGTATTGTGACGGAATCGGCGGGAAATTCAAATTCGTAGCCCTTCGGTAGTTCCCGAACGCTCTTCTTGAGCGAACGCAACTTGGAACCGAGTTCATCGAAGTGACGCTTCCTCTGTTCAGTAGTAAGCGCCAAGCGGTTGCAGGCGAAAGGTGACCCTGGGCGCTTGACGTTTGCTGAGCTTGCCTGTGCGCGAGCCGATTCAGGCAAACCAAGGACAACCGTAACAAGCAACGAAAACAGGATCGAACCTATCAGCATCATTGAGGTGTGGTTCACAGTTCTTCCCCTTTCAGAGGTGGTTACGTCAGATTTCAGCGACTCGCGGGCGGAACCATGTTGTTCATTCGCAAGTACTCCACCATCTGACCGTAATGGTTGGACGAGTGGACTAGAGCGTCGATGAGCATCAGAAGGCGCGTTCTATTCCCTTTGGACAGGATCGGATCGTCCATGTTGCTTTCCTTGAGTGCTGCCGCTGCTCGGTGAAGGCTGGCGAACGATCCTTTGAGGTAGTCCATCACCTGCGCCTTTGACTTCACCGAGTCGGGTGCAGTCTCGTCGTCGGTGCCAGCAGGAGGTTCCTCGCCCAGTGTGGCAGCCGCCAATTGATAGTTCGCAGCCGCAAGGTGCTTGACTTGCTCCGCGAACGTGCGCACGCCGGAGAATTCGCCATTGGACGGTGCGAACGAGTATTTCGCTTCCGGCATAGCGTCAGCAGCGGGCACGATCAACTGCTCGGCGTTCGTCACCCAGAAATCCACGACCTGACTGACGGTACGTGGCTGGGTTGGTATCGCGACTTGCGCTATGGCGCTGGTGGCAGACAACAGCAGAAGGGCGGCAAACATTCGGCTTTTATCGGTCAAGCTTCCTCCCTTAAGAGCTCGCTCTTTGAGCAACGTACGACTTAAAGCCGACTTTAAGGCAAGCGGAATTTTATAAATTCTTTGTCAGACAAAGAACGATGGGAAGAAAGATTGGGGACTTCGTCTATGATTGGCTCCATGCCGTTGAGTATTTCTGAGGTTGCCAGACAGATCGGTCTTCGTCCATCCGCGATCCGCTACTACGAGCAGATTGGGATTCTTCCTCCCGCGCAGCGAGTGAGCGGACAGCGACGATATGACGTCAGCGTACTGCATCGCTTGGTAGTGATCCAAAGAGCGAGGCAGACCGGCTTTACGTTGACTGAGATCAAGCAACTTTTCTTCGGCTTTCGCGCCGGGACGCCCCCGTCAGTCCGTTGGCAGAAGTTGAAGAGCCGCAAGATTGTCGAACTTGACGCGATGTTGGAGCACATCCAGACCATGCGTGCCCTGTTAGAGCAGCAGGGGAAGTGTCGCTGCACGGCACTGGAGGAATGCGGTAAGAAGATGCTGGAGAAGCAGTGCGAGGAGCCTAAACCACCGCAACGCGCCTAGCACAAGACGAGCGTCTAGTGCGCCTACCAGACCGAATGCGGCGAGCGGCGGCTGCTGGCTGTTTACCGCTCACTCACTCAGCTCCTCTTGAATCGCAATCGAGCGTCCAAGTGGAACCGCGCCCTGCCGTAAAGAAACGGGGCTGCAGGGCAGATGCCGCTTGAGTTGGGAACTCGACTGGGAAGTTTTTTCAATTAACATCGACAAGATTTCATTTTCAGGCTGTCTTCTTGGTTATGGGAACGAATTCGATAACTTTGCCACGCTCTTCAGGTGGAATCCACTTTCCACTCTTGCGAAACGTGCTCGGGATGTAGAACTCGATTATCTTGGCCATAGCCCCTGCCCTCTAGTTGTCACGGAAACGTCTGATCGCCTGCTTACTCAGAGTGCCCCTGCCACTCCCAGCCACAATCGCAACGGACTGAGCTGCACAACCGCAGTTTCGTCAGCAGCGCCCTGCATACGGCGCATGATCTCATCCACATAAACACCTCCAATGCCCGGAAGTTTTCAGAGTGTATACATAGTTGGACTTGAACACTGTGTTCAGGGATGCGATGCGGTTGTCAGCAGATTGTAAAATGATTATTTCGGAACGCAGGTGAGCACAGCACCCTCACCTGCGATAGACCCCGCACGTTCGTGGCATTACACCAGCTGCGATGTTGCTTCAACGAAATATTCGGCGAGGACTCATAATGTCAGTTATGCTCCTCTCCGCAGTCGCTCAGTTCACGAAAACTCGAGAGCTAAGACCAACTCTTGACCTGCTTTAACACGGCGCAAACAGGGCGCCATAGATTTGTTCAAAACGCGCTTTCCTGATCAAACTCAAAAACGGCCTTGCTTCATTCAGCGTGCAAACTGACCTTCGCCGTCCACGCTCCATGAGCGTGTAGGCACCGGATCGAGCAGCTTTTCATGTCAGTGGGTGAGGCGCAGCACCATGCGAACTCAGAACCGTATCCCGATTCAGCGCGATCGCAAGCAAAGGTCACGAGTGGCACTCACTTAGCCTCGGCGATGTATAAGTCAGACTGCAAGCGGAAGTAAGAATACACAAAGGTTGATCCGTTGGGCGTAGCGAAGACGTAAGAGATGTCAGGAATCACGCCGGCGGGGTCGGCGGGGGCGAGCTCGCGCAACAATTCGTGTCTGCCGGTGATTCGATTGATCCGGTAGACCCTGACCGGCAGGTAATCGCACCTTGCAACGTATAACGCTTGACCGTCGTCGCTCCATCCGACGGGCGTTTCACCTTTTTCTGCAGCCTTCAGATCCGTAGGGCTTCCACCTTCAACGGGGTAGATCCAGATCCTGCCGTCATCATCCACCGCACTGAGATATTTGCCATCGGGAGAGATGCGCGTGCCGGCGAATCCCTCCGGTGTAATCGGTTGAGCGGCGTTGCCTTCGAGATCCTGAGAGTTGGATGACCTCCACATGCCATATTCAGGGTCAAAGTCGGCGCACACCTTGGGCGAGTGACCGAGGAGGACGAGGTTGGCTGGTCTTGAGGACCCTATGCGAAACCGCACCGTCCAGGTTTCAGGATGATCATTTAGGGCAGGGCGATTGGCTTAGCAGGGTGCCTGATTGCCTGCGTGGAGGTTAATGAGGACTTCCAAACGAGGGACACCGCGCGCCGTTGTGTACTCCGGCATGTACTCCAGTGGGAAAGTCTTTCCGCAAGCGAATTGTTTTGTGCTCGATAGCAGCTAGCCGTACCTTCTGCATCGGGAAGTAAAGTTACTTCCAGCACCGTCCAGGTTTGGCGCCGTTGGCGCCGAGCCAATTCCCATCGAGCATAGCCGTCAACGATCGTCCCTTTTCCCGTAATCACAATCGGTTCTCTGCAGGCCAGACTGTCCTAAGAACGCAAAGAAGATAAGATGTGGAACGAGGTGTCATCTGTCCTAACGATAGGGTTGGCCGTTTGTGCCTGCTTTCCGCCAAGAAGTACACGATGGAACCTCAGCTCAGCGTTGCCCTATCTGCTTTCGACGTATCGATACAACGAGTTACGCGTCGACGCAGAGGGCCACTTAAGTGCATCCGTTGAATCGAGTGAGCACTCTTCTCCTCTTTCAGGTTTCCTGAAACTAAGTTCAGCCCATCTGAAGTTCTCCCCTCTTAGCGACCACAACCTTTAGGAGGTTGAATATGTTTGCACGCAATGTCTCTACCTGGATTCGCCCTCGATTTTGTACACTAGTTCGTTGAACCCCAGCCGAAGTATCACGTAGAGCCCGATTTCATCAGGGCGTTTCCACGTCACTGTATCTGCCTAGCTACTTGCTCGTTCTATCTCCTAGTGTACATTATGACCACTATGAGCTTCATCCGCCGGATCAAACGCAAAGGCCGAGTCTATCTGTCCGAAGTGGAAAATAAGTGGGTGAAAGGCAAAGTTGTTCAACGCCATATTCGCTATGTCGGCCGCGAAGCCGACGGCAAAACTCTTTTGGCTGCCTCCCTGTCCGAAGTGGAGGTAGAGCAAGTCAAGTTGTACGGTCCCTTGCTGGTACTCCATCATCTGGCAAAGAGAATTGGTCTGCCCGAGCAACTCGGTCCCTACAGTCAGGAAATCCTCAGCTTGGTTTATGCCCACTGCCTCGATTACCGCAGCCTCAACCACATGCCCCAGTGGTTTGAGCGAACCGACTTGAACTTTCTCTTGGACCTCGAAGGCTTAACCGAGAAACGCCTGGTGGGCGCCTTGGATTATTTGGAAGGGTTAGACGGCGAGACTTGGCAGCGGCAGATGTTTCATTCCCTCTGCCGACACTATCGCCTCCGTCCTTCCGGAGTGATCTACGATGTCACCAATACCTACCTCTACGGCCGTCGTTGTCCTCTCGGCAAGCTCGGACATGACAAAGAAGGGATCAAAGGACGGCCGCTCATCCAGATCGGATTGGCGGTCACGCAGAAGGAGGGATTTCCCCTCTTCCATAAGGTCTTCGATGGCAATGTACACGACTCCCGCACCTTGCGGGATCTGGTGAACCAGTTCGGCGATTATCGGCTCGGACCCGGTCTTTTCATCTACGACCGAGGCATCGTGTCGAAACGCAATGTCAAAGATATCAAAGACTTACATTGGGACACCCTGTGCGGCGTGCCCCTCAATAATGCCTTGAAGAAATTCTGGCGCCCATGGGCCAACCCGCAACGGCTGATGCAATTTCCCAACCGCGTCCGGGTCGGATCCACCATCTTTTACGCTCACCTGCGGCCTCACCAAATCGACCGTGTCCGCGGCCAACTGGCTCTCTGTTTCAATGAGCAGCGCCAGCGGGACACACGGGAATCCCGCCGCGACGAGATCGTGTATGCCCAGAAACTGCTGGCCGAAGGCAAAGCTATCAAACCTGGATTGCGCCCCTTCTTCGATATCCGGGGCCATTTACGTCAGGATCAGTTGGCCGTCGCGGAAGAGTTCGACGGCTACTCCTGTATCTTCTGCACACGTCCCTTCCCGCAAGAAGAATTGCTTCCTCTGTATTTCAACAAGGACTTGATCGAAAAAGCTTTTCGCAGTCTCAAAGGTATCATCCACTTGCGTCCCGTTCGTCACTGGCTCGCCGAACGCGTACGTGCCCACGTCTTCCTTTGTTATCTGGCTTACTTACTTCTGTCTCTGCTTCGCTATCATCTGCGGAATACCGAGTTTACCGCGGACAGCGCTCTGAACGAACTCGGAACAATGTACAAAGTCTACCTACGCGATGCTCAACACCGATTCCGGCTCTCGCGTACCATGACCCTCACCAAGAATCAAGAGCTCATCCTGAAAGCCATCGACAAGTCGCTTCTGAAGACCTAGTGTACATTTTTAGGGTGGAATTCAGGTCTCTATCCATTTGAAATCCAATATGCTGTCTGATTACACGCGAGCATTTGAAAAAGATGTCCTACCCTTACTGCGAAAACAGAATGGTTTCAAGGACGAAATTACCTTCGCAGGTCCCGGCGGGGTTGATGTGACCGCAATCAGTCTGTGGCAAAACAAGAACGATGCCGACAATTACAACACCAATACCTATCCGCAAGTGTTGAAGACGCTGGCAAGATTTATCGAGGGAACGCCCCAGGTTCACACCTTTGACGTCATTACCTCGACCATCCAGAAGCACGAAGTTGTAACCGCATAAGAGACACTGTGGAGTTTGCCGGGCACGAGGAGGCGGAGTTAGTTCCGCCTTCTCGGGCCACCAAACGACATGCACTCGATCGCGCCCTAAGGATGCAACCAGCACCTAGGCGCTTCAAAAAACGCGGATACCAAGCAATCGTGCGGGAAATTGGGCCGGTTAGAAGTCCCGCTACGCTACTGCCTTTCGGGACGGCAATTCAGCCGAGGGAACGTGTAGGACAGGTTTTTCCTGTAGTAAGAGCTCCGTAGCCTGCACGCGGCGGTCGGCGTGGAACCATCGCTGCACCACATTGTCGCACAACAGGTTGGCCATGGAGAGCAAGCTCATCCCGTGATGGTGCGCCATCCAACATCGGACGATCTGGCAGCGCGGCGAGCGGAACCGGCCGCCGAGGGCCGTATAGTCGGCTGATTCGTAAAATCCTCGGCAGCCGAACCAACCGAGCGCCTCCATGCGGCGCAGATTGCGCAACGACTCCTCCCGATCAACGCTCAAGGCCAGAAATGTCGAATAAGGCGAAATAACCAGCGGATTCGACTCTCGTCTCATCAGCGAAAGCTGGGGCAAGCCGAAAGCCTGGTATTGGTAGTTGCCCTCCCCGTCAAGTTTGAAATAGGCCGATTCCGAGATGCCCCATGGAACTCCCCTGCGGGCCGCGTAAGCTTGCTGCGATCGCACTGCCGCCACCTGCGATGAGTCGAGCAGCGTGTTGGGGTAGGAACGCATCCAGAGGGAGGGCATCAGATACTCGAACATGGTTCCTGTCCATGAGAGCAGCACGGGTCGGCCATGATCGAGCGTATGCCCCCGGCCAAGAAGAAACCAGCACTCCTGAGGAACGTCCTCCTTGGCGATTCCGACAAACACTGCAGTGCGGGATTCTGTGGCCAGCAGGTCATAACAGGAATTCAGCAAATGTTCAGACTCTGCATCAAAACCAACCGACATCAACCTGCGATCGGGATCCAGCAGAAAGCTGAAATCCATATCATCGGCCAGTGCCCCGGCTTGGGCGCTAAGCTGGCGCAAGTTCTCGATGAGGGAGACAAGGTTCGACCGAGCCTCAACGAGCAGCGTCCTAAAGCGCTCGCAAAGAGGCCTACGCGCCTCAGGTACGGAAGACAATACCCGATCGACCGCCGCCTCCAGCTCCCAAGTCAAGTCGGGCAATTGCTGCAGCGGAATGCGGCCCAACAATTTCGCGTCTAGTCCCAGTTCTGCTCGCAGGGGCGCGAACTCCGGCAGCCACCACGGTTCGTAGGACGCGGTCACCTTTCGGATGTTCTCGAGCGCCAGCTGCGCCTGCTCGAAAAACCAGCGTGGGTCGAGGGTTCCAGGGGAGGGGCCAGAAGCAAGATTATTCTCCAGATCCGCAACCTGCAGCTGCAGGATCGATTGCAGCCAGCTTTCTTCCCGGAACTCGGCCTCCCATCGGGCAAGTTGCTTTTGTGGGAATGCCATGGCCTGGGCGAGAACCCGGAGATGGTCTAACAGACCTTCCGCCAGACACGGCTGGCACAGTGGCTGCCGCAAGCGATCCAGGCAGCCGTGTTGCAGCGTCCAAAGAGAAGCCAGCAGATTGCCGCTATCGACAGACGAAACAATCTGGGGCGTTAGCGGCGCGAGCGTCCGAGTGTCGTACCAGTTCAGCAAATGGCCACGATGCTTTACGAGACGAGATACCGTCGTCAGAGTTTGCCGCGTCAAGACCGTCAGATCGGGAACTGTCAGATATCCGAGCTCGACCGCAACCTGCCGCGCATTGAGCAGGAAACCGAGATTGGTCGGAGAAATCCGGGCTGCAACTGCGGGAGGCTGCTCTTGAATATTGTCCGGGATCAGCCAGTTGTGCTCCTCGGTGCAGAACTCTGCGAAATACCTCCAGGTGTAAAGAGCGGCCCGGCGCAGAAATAATGTGTCCTGCCGCGAAAGGTCGTCCGCAGTCACAGCGGGCGACTCGTTTAGCCACCGGGCTACCAGTTTGCTGCCAGCCCACAGCGCAAGTATAGGAATCGCGGCAATCAGGGAGTGCGGACGCAGCAGCCAGACCAGCAAGCCCAGACACACCGCGAGGAAAGGCATCCAGTCGAGGTAACGATCGAGCAGAGTCTGGCGCGAGCCAAGTTCGGCCTGCGCCGCCGTCTCCCACTCCAACAGCCGCTCTCGGGTCAGGTTACGCCGCACCAGCGCTCGTGCCACGGCATCGAGCGAGAGTAGCGTCTGATGAGCGAGGAATACCAGCGACAGCAATACGGAAAAGTTTGCCGCGTAGAACGTGCCCACCGCCTCCCGCGCAACGGTCATCTTGCGCTCGACGAGGCCGCGCACCAGCGCGAAGGCAAATTCAAACCAGGAGGGAATAATCAAAATCAAAACCGTGGCCAGAGTCCAGCGCAGCGCACTTTCACCAGGTACGAACCAGTCGAACAGCAGGAGCAGAAATGTGGCCGGCTCAACCAGACTGCGCCGCAGGTTGTCGAGGATCTTCCAGCGGGAAATTGGCGAGATTGGATTCGCCACGCGGGCCCCGGATTCATCGGGCACGCGCGAGGTCAGCCATTCCGCAATCTGCCAGTCCCCGCGCAGCCACCGGTGTTTGCGACGGTTGGAAGCGCTGTAATGCGAGGGATAGTCCTCGATCACTTCAATGTCGCTGGCCAAGCCTGCGCGGGCGTAGGCGCCTTCGATGAGGTCGTGACTGAGCAGCGCATTTCTAGGAAAACGCCGGTCGAGCACGTGATGCACGGTGTCGACTTCATAGATTCCCTTGCCGGTGTAACTCCCTTCCCCGTAGAGGTCCTGGTAGGCGTCAGAAAGTGCGCGGGTGTAGATATCGAGCCCCGTCTGGCCCGCATAGATGGCGGCGAGCCGCGAACGTGCCGTGCTTTGCACGCTCACCGCAACCCGTGGCTGCAGAATGCCGTATCCGGCAACCACGATGTTCTTCTCGGGATCGATGATCGCCTGGTTCAGGGGATGGACCATGGTCCCGACCATACGGTGGGCCGCGCCACGTGGCAGCTCGGTATCGGAATCGAGCGTGAGCACAAACCGCACCTTCGGCAGGATCGAGAGGTCTCCCACTTTAACCGGGAAACTGTCATACTCGGCGCGCAACAGCTTGTTCAAATCCATCAACTTGCCGCGTTTGCGTTCCCATCCCATCCATCCCTGTTCGCGAGGGTTGTAAGCGCGATGGCGATGCAGCAGAAGGAAGGATCCCATCTGCTTTCCGCCATATTTTTCGTCCAGTTCGCGAATCAGCTTCGCGCACAGGTCGATCAGCGGGTTGGCTTCCGGCGCCGGCTCGTCGGCGTCGGGCAAATCGGTGACGAGCGCGAAGTGAATATTGCGGTCGTGGTTGCCCAGGAAGCGAACCTCCAGATCTTCGACCAAACCGCGCACTTGCTTCTCGCTCAGCAGGAGAGTCGGGATCGCCACCAAGGTCATCGCATCGCCAGGGATGCCCCCCGATAAGTCGAGCTTCGGTAGAATCTCCGCCGGCAGCAGAGCCCCGACCAGGTAATGCATGAGCTGCACCGCCGACTGCGAACAGGGCACCAGCAGCATGAGCATGGAAAGCAGCAGCAGTTCAGGCGGACTATTGGGGGGTGTCAGCCACAGCAGGATTCCCGTGATGATGGCGAAGGTGAGGATCGCGATTCCGGGAAGGAAGAATTCGTCAGGATGGCGACGCAGTTGGGCGCGCAGGCTTTGGATTAAGTCGGGCTTGAAGCCGACTTTCTGACAAAGCAGAGCCTGACCTTCGCCGATGAGGTAGTAGCCAATGTGCGATTGCCTCAACTTGGAGCGGGGATCGCGGTAAGTCCTGGTCAGGGCCTGTTGCGCCAGCAGCAGCGCTTCGCGGGCAACGTCCATTTCCGCTAAGTCCGAGCGACGGGCAATTTGGGACAATTTTTTCCGATACAGGGTTCGACTTTCAAAATCCATTCTGGCGTATACATCCGCGGGGTCGCGGCGAAGGATGGCGTCGAAAAGAATCAGCGGTTCGAGAACCTCCTTCCAGGAAGTGTGCGTAATGTCCCGCAAACTCCGCACGCATACGCCCACACCAGTGGAGGGGCCGGCGGGATCGTCAAGTAGGCGACGGCAGCGTGCCACAATTCGCTCCAGCAAGACAAGCTTCATAGCGGGAACTGCCGCCGCCGATAGCTCGCGCAACTCCAGGACCGCGCTCTCCTGGAATGCCTGGAAGAACGTAGTGAATGCCTTCACCGAGAAGCGATTGCCGGTGAGATCGAGAAACGTCTGAGCCAGCGCCAGCACCCTGGGTACAATGTCGTCTCTCCTGCCGCGCGCGTGGGGCAGTTGCTTCAGTCGCTTCAGTTCTGCGACAACACTTCTCAGTTCTCCGTAGAGGAGCTGGTCGTTGTCGCGGAACCAACGTAGATCGTCCGACGCTGGGTTGAGCTTCGCTGCCGCATCGACGCCGGCGAATAAGGGTTGGAATGCGCCCTTCAGCTTACGGCAACGGCGGGAGAACGTTTTCGATGTGCGAACGCCCGGTAACCAGCCCAGCCGGGAAGCGAATTCCGCTGCGGCACTGCGCAGAGCCGGAAGGTCGGAAGCAAGATCGGAGAGTTCGCCGTCCGCTGGGCGCTGGCCTTCCTCTTCGACGATGCCCTCGGCTTGTGGGTTGGGAACCATTTCTTACCCTTTGGCCTAACGATAGCTGGCGGCCTGCAGTTCAAACATCTCCGCATAGCGGCCACCGAGACGAGTCAATTGTTCGTGATCTCCGTCCTCGGCAATGCGGCCATGTTCCAGCACAACGATCCGGTCGGCCATGCGGACTGTGGAGAACCGGTGTGAAATGAAAAGCGCCATCTTTCCGGCCGTCAGCTCGGCGAAGCGCTGAAACACCTCGAATTCACTGCGGGCGTCCAGCGCCGCGGTGGGTTCATCGAGGATCAGGATCTGCGCGTCACGCAGATAGGCTCGAGCCAGCGCGACCTTCTGCCATTCTCCGCCTGAGAGGTCGACCCCACCGTCGAAGCGCCGTCCCAGCATTTGTTCGTACCCGTACGGAAGCTTGCCAATTACTTCGTCGGCCATACTTTTCTGAGCGGACTGCTGGAGAAGCGCAAGATCAGCGATTTGCTCGATCCGGCCCACCGCAATATTGTCGCGCGCCGTCATTTCGTAGCGCATGAAATCCTGGAAAATAACGCCGATCTCCTGGTAGAGGTCTTCGAGGTTATACTCGCGAAGATCGACGCCATCGAGCAGCACCTGCCCTTCGAGGGGATCGTAAAGCCGGGTAAGCAGCTTGACAATGGTTGTTTTTCCCTCGCCATTTTCCCCGATCAGCGCGACCCGCTCGCCCGAACGGAAATGAAAGTTCAACCCATCAAGAACCAGGCGAGAGCTTCCGGGATAGCGGAAAGCCACGTTGCGGAATTCGAATCCGCGAGTAATCGGTCGCGGCGCCGGCAGGGCATTGGGTTTCGACGCGATGGCTGGCCGCATCTCGAAAAAAGCTATCAGGTCGGTCAAAAACAAAGCTTGATCGGCGATGGAGGAGACGGTAGAAAAAATTTGCTGGATATTCGAGCTGGCCTGCTGAATGGAACCGGCGAGGAAGGTTAATTCTCCGATGCTGAGTACACCGGTGATCGTCCGCCAGATCACGAATACATAGGCTGAGTAGTAGCCAGCCGTCCCGATCATCGACAGGAACGAACCCGCCACCAGCCGGCGCCGCGCCAGGCTGACATCTTCGTCATAGATCTGGTTGGAAAGCCGGGAGAATCGTTCCGTAAGAAAGGGCGCCAGCCCGAAAAGTTTGAGTTCCTTAGCCGCCTCCTTGCTGCCGCCCAACACTCGCAAGTAGTCCAGTTGACGGCGGATAGGAGTCTGGCGGAAGTTCTTGGCATATCCCAGAAAGGCAAAATGACTTTCCCCCAGGAATGCCGGAACCACGCCGGCGATGAGCATGAGCAGAAGCCAAGGCGAAAACAGCATGATCGCGATGGAGAGAGAGGCGGTAGTAATCGCCTGCTGAACCAGCCGTCCGATGGACTGAATCATGCCCAGCCGGTCCGTGGCCTGCACCCGGGCCCGCTCCAGGCGATCATAGAAAACCGGGTCTTCGTAGGCCGCGAGGTCGAGCTGTGCGGCGTGTTTCATCACCAACACGCTCACGTGCCGCGTATACTTGTCGGCCAGCAGGGCGTCGAGAAAATCGATGCCCCTACTCAAAACGCTGCCGAAGACGGCCAGCGAGAATTCCGCCGCGACCAGCCACCACAGCCTCACAGCGACGGCTTGATGCGTGGTGATCGCGTGTACAATTCCGTCAATGATCAGCTTTGTAATCCACAGGAGGCCGAGGGGCAGAACCGCAGCGATCACTCGAAAAACAACTCCAAGAACCACCACCGCACGGCCTGCCTCCCAAACGATTCCGAGGACCGCGGGTACGTTCCTCAGAGCGGAAATGCGCTCGCGCCATCCATTCCAAGAATCCTGTTTTCCGGCCATGCGGTCCTAAGGGGTGTTTGCGCTGGAGGTCCCGGTTCCAGACCGAAGCGACGCGACCCTGCGTCAGGCCAAACGAAGCCCGATTTATCGAGTGTAGCCCAATGAACACTCGGGCGACAAGATCAGAACCCTGGCTTCGCGTGAGCAGGTATTGGATGAGCCCAAGGGCCGTCGGGTTGGTGCGTACTGCTCCAAACCAACCATGGAGGGGTGCGAAGTGCGGCCCGACTAGTATTTGTTCAGCCCGGCCCGCAGCATGCCACGCTGGGCTTCGGGGGTTTTCATGAACCGGTTCCAGACGTAGCCAGTCCGGAGATTCTCCGCCATCAGCATGGTAATACCGGTATCGATTCCGATCACATCGGAGTCGTACCAGTTCGTGAGAGGGTTGAATGCGTTCACAAACCCATATTTACTCCAGGCGGCAGTGTAGCGGTTCCGCATCGTTTTTAGGACCCGTAAAGTGGCTTGCGGTTGGAAAGGCAGCGACCCGCCAGCCGCGCTCGGCACGACGGTGCCGTCGATCGGCCCCGTGGCCGGCGGTCCACCCCAGATCACATAACCGTGGTTCGAGTCCGAAGCGGTAATTCCCCATAAGTCGTCGCTGTAGTCGGAATACTGCTTCCCGAGCTCCAAACAGAAACGCCGGTGGATGTCGGTTGCAATCACCGAATTCTGGAAGTAATCGGCGAACTTGTCGCGCCTCCGACGAAAATCGAACCACGCTTGGGAGTATTGATGCACGAACAGGGGCGCGAAGGAACCGATGTAGCGCAAACCGTCGTATTCAAAGGTCAGGCGCTTCCACGCGGTCCAGGTTTCATCCTTCAAGGGATGAGTCGACGATCCCAAGCCCAGCAGGTACATCATCATCAGCTCGCTGTAGTAGTCCCAGCGGGAAGGCAGGAACCCGATTTCGGGCGTCCAGCCGTGGGGCAGCAGCGAGGTGTCTTCCGAGAGCCAGGTCCAGTCCACCCGGTTGAAGATCAAGTCGGCCAGTTCCACGACCTCAGGATGGCGAAAGTGCTCGCGGCAGGTGAGGATTCCGCACAGCAAAATAGCCGTGTCAACGGACGAAACCTCGGAATCCCAAACTCGCTCTCCGTTATTAATGTTGGCAAAGTGGTAGAAGAAACCGCGATGGTTCGGCAGCTTCTTCCAGAGGAACCGAAGGGCGACAAAAACCCGTTCCAGCGCATCGCTGCTGGAAACGAGGCCTCGCTGATCTCCGATGCAAAGAGCGGTCAAACCAAAGCCGGTGGCTGCAATGCTAGCCACGATTCCTTCATCATGCGTGCCGACGCGGCAGCGGTCTTTCACCATCCCCGTTTTGGGGCTGGCCTGCTCCCAAAAAAAACTGAAGTTGGCAATTTCCAGCTCGTTCAGAAACTGGTCGTCTTCGGCAGACAGAACTGCCAACCCGGAAGAAGCAACGGGAGCCGGCGCAGCCTGCCGCGGCAGGGGTAGGGCCGACACGAGTCTTGCGAGAGGCAGGCACCCCCCCACGCCCAGCATCTGGCGCATCACCTCCCGGCGGGAAACCACAGTGGATCGGACATCTGGCATTCGCGTGCTTTTCTCAATCTTAAACGAACTCGCAGCCGGAAGGGATTATCAAAAGGATGACGCATGAGGAACCTCCCAGATTCAAACTTTCTCGATCGCGGTCTTCGTCGTAAAATATTCGAAGATTGTGGGCCTAGAGCGTGCCAAGAGAGCGGGGGTTTGGATCGGCTCGACGATCATCCTTATGATTGTCGCCGCGCTCCTGCTTCGTCCGTGGTACACGCAGAGATCGATCTCGCTTCGAGGAGCAGTCACGGTAGAGGACACGGACAGCAGAAAAGAGCAGCCCATCGCCGACGTCGAGGTGACCGCTGATCTGGCCACAGGAGGGGTGAAGTCTGACTCAACGGGTTTTTTTTCGCTCCAGTTGCGCAGATTCGTGCGGCGGGGCCACCCTGTCGTCCTGCACTTCCGGCAGTCGCACTACCGTCCTCTCGACGTAAGTGATTTCGCCGGCGACCAGCTCTATGTCGTCCACATGCTCCCCCTGACCAGTCCGGCGCCTTCCACGAGTCGGCCCGCGGTAAAAGTCGCGAACGTCCGCGTCAGATACTCCGGCCGGGTGATGACTGAGTTCAATGTAGGAAGCGCGGTTCAAACGTTTCAGATCGACAACAAGGGTAATGTGCCTTGCAAGGGGCAGCGTCCGTGCTCTCCCGATGGCAAATGGCGAGCGGCAATGGGCGCCGCATCCCTCGATGCGGGAACAGGAAATGAGCTCCGCAACGCCCGATCCTCGTGCATCGCCGGGCCCTGTCCGTTCACCAGAATGGAATCAAACCACTTCTCGCAGGGCGGACAGATGATCACGGTCTCGGCTCGCGACTGGTCGGACACGGCAACCTTCCTATTGGAGGCGGAAGTAGTCCACCCTATGGTTAGCCAGATTGTTCATGAGTCCTACCCGGTGATCTTTGGAGAAGGTCTGAACTTCACTCTACCCTCGACCGCCGAAGGCGTGAGCATTGAAGCGGAACTGGATGGGCAAATGATAATCTTCCCGCTTGGCCCCGAGCTATTCTTGAGTTGGGCCAGTTGCAACGCCAGAGTGAATGCGGACCAAACCAGGGTATACCGCTGCGACCTCAAGCCGGGATACCAATTTCCGTGAGGGCGTCCAGGTGGCATTCCTGTTTTGTGGAGCGCGTCATCCCCACTTGAGGATAACCATGCTCAGAATGATTCTCGGTTCCCTGCTCCTTTTTATTTTGCCGGGTCGCGCGCTGGCGCAGACTGTGGAAACAATCGTCGTCGACGGATCGGCTCCCGCGCGCGCTTTCCCCCACTTTTGGGAACAGATGTTCGGCTCCGGCCGCGCCATTTTGAGCCTGCGTGAGAATTATCGCCAGGACTTGCAGACGGTGAAACAGGCTACCGGCTTTCAGTATGTCCGCTTCCACGCCATCTTTCATGATGAGGTAGGCGTCTACGACGAAGACAAGCAAGGGCGGCCGGCTTTTAATTTTTCCTACGTCGATCAGATCTATGACGGCCTTCTGGCCAATGGCGTGAAGCCGTTCGTCGAATTGAGTTTCATGCCCAATCAGCTGGCAGCCAAACCGATCCTGCAAGCCTTCTGGTACAAACCGGACGTGGCCCCCCCGAAAGATTGGACGAAATGGGACGACATGATCACCCAGTTCACCAACCATCTGGTAGACCGTTACGGCATCGAAGAAGTCAGCCAGTGGTACTTCGAAGTTTGGAACGAACCCAACCTCGACTTCTGGGGAGGTGACCCCAAGCAGAGCACCTACTGGGATCTCTATGACCATACCGCGCGCGCCGTCAAGGCGGTGAACCCTCGTTTGCGAATTGGTGGACCGGCGACCGCACAGGCGGCCTGGGCCGACGCCTTCATTCAGCATTGCGCGGCCAACCGCGTTCCGGTTGATTTCGTTTCCACCCACGTCTATGGCAACGACCGGGCCCAGGATGTTTTCTCGACCGACGACAATATTGCTCGCGACAAGATGGTCTGCCGCGCTGTGAAAAAAGTTCACGACCAAATCGCGGCCTCTGCCCTGCCCAGCTTGCCGTTGATCTGGAGCGAGTTCAACGCCAGCTATTTCAATGAGCCTGCGGTCACGGACGCCTCCTACATGGGCCCCTGGCTGGCGGACACAGTCCGTCAATGTGATGGTCTGGTGGACATGATGAGCTATTGGACTTTCTCGGACGTGTTCGAGGAGCAGGGCGTGGTGAAGACGCCGTTCTACGGCGGCTTCGGTCTATTGGCTGAAGATGGAATTCCGAAGCCGGCCTTCAACGCTTTCAAACTGTTGCACCGGCTTGGGGAATGGCGCATTTCTATCAGCTCAGACTCAGCGCTCCTCACCAGAAAGAAGGATGGCAGCCTGGTGATCGCCGTTTGGAACTACGCGCCGCCGGAGCACGCCGGCGCTGCCAAAACGGTTACTCTGCACTTCCAGGGCGGACGCTACAAGCACGCGCTGGTTTCGACGGTCGACCCCGATCACGGAGACGTTCGCTCAACTTACGAAAAGATGGGATCACCGCGCTACCTTTCGCAGGCGCAGATTCAACAACTCAAGCAGGCCGCAGAGATTCCCCCTGCCGCGGTGCGTAACCTGAAAGGCGGAGAATTGACTCTGACCTTGGCGTCATACGGGCTCGCGGTGGTTGAAGTCCGATAGATCGATAGGTCAAATCACTCCTCCAACGACCAGCCGGAATGACACCGCCCAAAAATGCTGGGGCCGGCAATACGCCGGGTTCGACCGAGTTCGCGCCGTGCGAAACCGTTAAAGTGGCGACAGTTCGTCTTCTTTTCCCTCATCCTTCCTTTCGCGAACGAACCTCTTCTCTAGAAATTGCTGGGCTAAGTCCTTGCCCCCCATGCCGAATGCGATCGCCAACCCCAGCATCAGGGCTCCAAACGCGAGTCCGAAAGCAACCAGCACGGTTTCATCTGCTACTCCCACTTCCTCAAAGACCATGGACAACACAAAAATAATGATGATCGTGCGAATGGAAATACTCAGCAGGCGGGCAGAAGGCAGGTTGGCGTTCACCGCGGCTAGCAGCGCGGCGCGGGAAAAAAAGCCAGCGCCGAGTAGACCGAAAAACATGGTAATGAGTGCTACAAATAGACGGGGCAAGAAAAGGAAGAACTTGGCGATTTGCTCCTGCAATCCAAAAACCCCGAGCACGCTTACACCCAGCAGAATGAAGCCCAGCCAAGCCACCCAGAACACAAACCGGCTTAACAGTTCCGTCGCCGAAGGTAACGCAGCCTTGCTGAGCAGTTGGGACGCACCTGCACTTTCCGAGAGCTTGTCGAACTTGATGAGCCGCAGGAAGCTGCGCAACAACACTTTTAAGAGGTAGGCGACTACCCATCCTACAAATGCGATGATCACCAGTACGATGATCCGGGGAAGGATGTGGGCGAAGCCTCGGATGAGCTCCTGCATGGCTTGCGTTAATTCGCTGATAATCATTTCCCGCATGATGACCTCACTCTCTACCGTTCCATATCTGTAGCAGATACGGTTTCATTCGTTCGAATTCAAGGCATAAGCCTTCGATATTGTTTTCGACTTCGTCGGCGGAACCGTTGCGATTCTCGGTCAGGAATGTGAACGCTCTGCCGCGAAAAAGCGGGGCCAGGGCCTGGATGATGTGATCCCGGCTGATGACCGATTTGTGATACGCCGCGGCGAACTCGTAAACCGTCTTCACCCACAGCTCCGCGGGATAGCGAAAGCGGCCTTCTTCGAGACCAGCGATTCGCTGAAGTTCTGTCAGAGTCGAGGGAGAAAGAATGGACTGAAACACGGATTCTAACTCGGCCACTCCGGTCGAGAACATCTCTCGCAGCCGTTTCCGGTTTACTCGCAGTGGCTCCAGAGTGAACTCCTGCTTCGTGCCGGTCGTGGGGATCGGCTGGGAGCCTGTTTTGGCGTTCCACGACGAAAAGTTCGGTTCCAATGAAGAGAACAAGGCCCCGACTGTTTGTCGCATAGCTGGAACCAAATCGGCGGAACGACTCTCAGCATGCTCCTTGGTTCCCAGGAAGGACTGGCAGATACGGTACTCTCCGGCAATCGCAGCTATGGTGAATTGAATTTCCGAAGCGGCTCGAGCGGTTTCTTCGTGCCATGGGTTCTGGGCAAGAAATCGACTCCCGAGGCGGCCAGAGAATGCGAACTCCAAGGCGTAGGGCTCGCGGATTTCTAACCCATACAGCGCGCGGGTCATGGGATAGAGGAGATTCGTCAAGAGGATTCCGTCAAACCTGTGCCTTTGATAAGTCGGCAACACAAGATCAAATGTTTCTGCGTAAACGGGCCGCAGGAGAGCCGCCAGGGAATCCGCTGTAACTCGCGTCGATTCGGGTGAAATCACCGCGCACGCCTTGGCCCGCAACAATTCGGCAGCCGCCAAAATGGTCCGCAGAGCTGTCCCCCTGGCGGGGCTGCTGGCATACTGTGTGCTGATCGAAGGCAATGTACGGAGAGCGTACAGCTTGGAGCTAGGCTGCGCATCGCCGATCGCAGCACTCACCACCAATTCGGGCGTGCCATCCCGCGACCCTCCGTCGGCGTTGATGATGGCGGCTCTTTCCCGGGGAAAGAACTTCAGGATACCGGCCTGAATCGTTTCGACGATCGAGCCGATAGTTTTGGCATCGTTGTGGGTGGGCACGCCCACCAGGATGTCCAATTCACCGACACTGATGAGCTGGCCGAGAAAAGCATCCGTGAGAAAACTTTCCTCCGCCAATCTGGCCTCCGTCATATGGTGGCGTCTTTCCTTGCCAAACTATAACTTCAGATTCTTCGCAACCGAAACAGTAAAAGTGGTAAGGGCCCAGGATCAGCAACTAGGGCACTTCACCCACCCGCGGAAAGATGTTCTTGCCGAACATCTCGATCAGAATATCGCGCGTTGGTGCCAAAGCACATCCTTCTCTGATGGCAAACCGGCTTCCTCCTCGCTGCATGCAGTTTCTCGACCCGGCGCCCGATTCGCATTTGTTGGGCTCTTTGTCAGACACTCCCACCAAACGAACAGTTCTCCGACGTGCGGTCGCACCATCAGCAGTTATTATTGTAGGAACGGGAGGAACGATGCGATTTCGGGCGATTGCCTCGGATTATGATGGGACTCTGGCCCGCGATGGGCGGGTCGACCGCGATACCTTGGCGGGGCTGGAACGGGCGCGGCAGTCGGGAAGAAAGGTGATATTGGTCACCGGTCGGGAACTTCCCAGCTTGCGCGATGTATTTTCGAGCTTCCATCTCTTTGACTGGATTGTCGCCGAGAACGGCGCGCTGCTTCACAACCCCGTAACGCGCGAGGAGCGACTGTTGTGCCCGGCCGCGTCCTCTAAACTCGTGGCCGACCTGCGGAGGCAGGGGGTTCCGCTTTCTGTGGGAAGGTGTATTGTGGCGACGGTGAGACCTCATGATGCAGCCGTTCTTCTAGCGATCCGGGAGCTGAACCTTAGTTTGCAAGTAATCTTCAACAAGGAATCGGTGATGATCCTGCCCCGGGGAACCGACAAGGGTACAGGCCTTTCCGCCGTGTTGTCTGACCTGGGGCTTTCCTGTCAGAGCGTTGTGGGAATCGGCGATGCAGAGAACGATCATGCGTTGTTAGGCGGCTGCGGCTGCTCAGTGGCCGTGGCCAACGCCATACCCACGCTTAAGCAACGTGCCGACCTGGTCACCAGTCGGAGTTACGGGGCTGGTGTGACGGAAGTCATCGACCGATTGATCGACAGCGATGACCTCTGCTGACGGTTCGCCCGGCGTATACCCCGACTGCGGCTCCAACCTATTTGCTGCCTCATCCAGACGCACTTCACAGAGTTCTGCAATCAAGCTGCCCGCCCAGCGATAGATGTTGTGTTCTCTCACCACCCTGCGCATGCGCTGCATCCTGCTTTTCCGTTCCTCTGTGTTCATCTCAAGGGCGAGGCGGAGGGCTTCTGCCGTCTGCTCGATATCGTAGGGGTTTACCAGCAGCGCGTCCGGGAATTCGCGGGCAGCCCCGGTGAAACGGCTCAAGACGAGCACTCCCTGTTCATCTTGGCGTGCGGCCACAAATTCCTTGGCCACCAGGTTCATTCCATCGTGCAGAGAGGTAACCAGGCAAACATCCGCAGTCCGGTAAAACCGCTGAATTTCATGGTGGTTGTGCTGCCGTTTCATGAACACGATGGGCTTCCATTTGCCTGTCTGGAAGCGCCAATTGATGCGCTCTGCTTCGGACTCTACCTCGGCCAGCAAATCGTGGTAACGCTTGATGTGGGTGCGGCTGGGTGCTCCGATTTGCAAGAACGTAAATTTCTCCCGGTAAGCCGCATGCTTTTCCAAGAGCCGTTCGATGGCCAGAAAACGCTCCAGAATGCCTTTGGTATAGTCGACTCGATCCACGCCCACGCCCAGGAATAGCGCTTCGATCCCCAACTCCCGCAGCAACGCCACCCGCTCCAGGTAGATGGATTCCCCGGCCTCATCGGGAACAGGATTCACGGGAAACTCCACGCTGATGGGAAACGGCTTTACCACCGTACGGTGTTCCTCGCGATTGACCGTGCAATGTTCCCAATCAATACGCGATTCCAAAACGCGATCCACCGTTTGCAAGAAGTTCGTGCAGTGGGATTGAATGTGGAAGCCAATCAAGTCCGCTCCCAACAATCCGTCCACGAGTTCCCTTTGCCACGGACAAATGCCGAAGGCTTCGGGGTTCGGCCAGGGGATATGCCAGAAGATCGCCACGCGCGCATCCGGGCGCGCCTTCTTAATCATCCGGGGCAGAAGCGCGAAATGGTAATCCTGTGCCAGCAGCACCGGACGGTCCATGCCCTCCATCTCTTTCAGTACCGCGTCTGCGAACCGGCGGTTGGCCCTTTCATAGTGCTTCCAGTCGGAGACGCGAAACACAGGGCGCGTGTGAGCGATATGGCAGAGCGGCCAGAGCCCCTCGTTGGCAAAACCGTAGTAGTATCCTTCCTCTTCTTCCTTGCTGAGCCAGACGCGGCGCAACGTGTAGTGGGGTTCGTCGGGCGGAACGCGCAAGCGGTCATGTTTGTCCACGGTCTCGCGATCTGCATCCCCACTCCCGTGCGCAACCCATGTTCCATCACAAGCACACAAGACGGGGCCGAGAGCGGTCACCAGTCCACTGGCGGGAACGATCGCTTCCACAGACTTGCCCTGGTGTCGATGGATATAAGGCTCTCGGTTCGCAACCACGAACAGGCGGCTGTTCTCCAGTCTGTCGCGAACGTGGACGGAGAGTCGTTCCGCAGTCCAGAAAGCATCGCCACTCTGGCGCAACTGGGCCTCCTTCTCCGCGGCGGAACGAGCCGCCGTGAGACTGGCGGCGAAGTTTGCCATTTCGTTGGCGAGTGGGCGGAACAAATCCAGATCTGGCACGACCGGCCGGGAAGAGGCTTTGCCCGTGCGCAGTGCTCGCATCCATTGCGCTGCCCGGGCAATGGGGCCGGCAATGCTCCAGCGCACAATCAGCAGGGTGGTGAGTGTGATCAGGAAAACCAGTACGAGCACACGCAAGAATGTGTCGCGCCATATCCTCCTGCTTTGGGCATTGATGTAGCTGGCGTCGTGAACGATCGCTAGCCCGCCCACCACCGCTTCATCCTGATGGAGGGGGACGGCATAAATGTAGACGGAAGCCTCTCCCAGTCGGACGAATTCCCCTGCGCTTTGGCCGTTCGTAGCTGCCTGCTGGACCACCGCAGGTTCGGCTGTCAGTTGCGGCGCCAGTCCGGGAGTAATGACGATGGATCCGCCTTGGGCGTTATAGACGGCAACTCCAGCCAGATGTTCCCGGTTGCTGAACCGGTCAACCATTGTCTGAAGTTCTTTATGTGAGCCCTTCTTGAGCAGGGAGGGCTCGACTTTGTCCGCGAGACTCTCTCCCACTACTTCTGCTCGGTGCTCCAGATCGCGGCGCAGACCCTGCTTTTGAAACCGTACTTCATAGTAGGAGGAGAATAGCGAGATCAGCGTGATCCCAACGATCAGCGAGATAGTGAGGCGAAGTGTTAGGAGGCGCACAAATTACCTCGGTGCAAATCGAGTGCCGCGCCATGCAAAAGCAAGCGATTTGTTATCAACAGCTTAGACCAAGCCTGGTGAGCAGCGACGGCCTCTGGGTGGGTAAAAAAGACCATCCTCCCGGGTCGCTTCAGACACAAGTTTGCGGCTTTGATCCTGGCTTGGCTCGAGTTGCGTTGGAGCTGGTGATTCAACAGTTCAGTTCTCAACCCAACGCCGGTTAATAAACGGGCGAGCTGTCGCTGCACGCGGCCTAGACACCGATGAGTCTGACCCACAACTTGTGACTCGTTGAGCTCACCCATTCCGGGGAATGCCTTTTCCATCTCGTCATTGCCAGCAGGCCCAGACCTGCCCAATCCGACCCGCGGCAGCGAACTGGCTGAATCGGGCCGATGCTCGGTACTCTCGCGTACGCTGGCGCTCGCAGTCCTAGGCGCACTGGCGGTCGCGGCAGGCGTTCGATCGACCAGAGCAGCCGGAGCGCCGGCCGTCGCAGTGGGCATTGGATCAGCCACGGCGGGAGCACTGGCAGTCGCAGTGGACCCGATGTCAGCCACACCGGCACTGTGATCGGAGATCATATTCAATCCGGCGATGATAACGGTTTTCGGAGCGGGACCGGAACTCGACGCCATATTCGTTGTTGGCCCGATGACCTCGATGTCGCGGCCCAGATGGGGCTTCAGGTCAATCGTGCTGCTGATGATTCTGAAGGTCTGAGTGGTACCGTCCTCCGCCAAGGTCAGTTACCATCCGAGCCGCCGAGGCATCCCTTTGATTGATACTGGCCCGCTCGGGGTTGCCGTTCGGTGCGGGAGTCTGTTCAAATTTCAATGTGACTGCAGAACCGGTACAACGATCGAAAAATACATTCTACAACGATCGAAAAATACATTCTACATGGAATCCTCCTCCTGAGATCCCTGACGTGTGCCGGTTTGGAATTTCACCTAGGATTTGATCTTGCTTCCGATCCTTAACCCAGAACTCTCGCGCGTCGGGTAGCGGTCGAGCATCCGGCCTGGGAACCTGGAACATCCAGAGTGGAACAGCACAAACTCTATTGGGCATGGACTTGGTTGTCTGTTGATCCTCCCAGAGTGGAACTCTGGGATTCCTGACTCGGGTGTTACCCGATTTCGAGGGCGAATCCCGCCCCAGCCCAAAGCAGAACTTGCCGGCTGCTGCTTTTGTGCCTTACCAACCGCAGGGATTGTACGACTCCAAGCGAACCGACAAAAGTTATTGTACAACTCGCTTACCCAGATTAAAAATCTGGGATTGCGCTCGCTAATTTCGCTCAAAAAGGCTCACATTCGATTTGGTCAGCCAATCCTCTGCTCCCGATACCGGCGTGGAAGCGGCCGCCCTCCGTTTCAGGTCCGGGCGATGCGCTCTTCGGTCCTTAAGACGAACTTCGGCGTTGTGGTCCTTCACGATTTGCCGGATGCCAGGGCCAAGTTGTGCAAGAGGTTGATCCCCGCGTCGTTGCCCATCGTCGAACCAGCATCGCTGAACGGCGCCGACCGAGAACGTGTGCGATCAACATTGGCGATTCCGACAAATTCCGACATTTCAACCTTCTGCATCGGAAAATAGCGTAGGTTTTCGGAAGTTCTAGAAAAAGCTGGACGAACACTGAACGCGTTGGTTGTTCCTGAATTTATGTCAGCGGTTGAAAGGAACTATCGCGATCATCGCGATTATCGATGGGCAAGGTCAAACGTCACGGCTGCTGCCGAGGAACCAATGTTCACCATGGAGGCGGCGCGCTCCAGCTTGTGATGTCCGGTCTTGTGAAAGAAGTAGCTGAGGGCGACCACGCCAGCGGTCTCACCGGCGAAGTTCACTGCAAGCCCCGTGGTACTGCCGCTGAATATGCGGGTTACAGGGTTCAGTTCCTGGCCGCCACTGCGCAGGTTGTCCCGGGTTACGACGAAATCGGCGGCGTTGAAGGCAGCACTTGTGGCAAACAGTAGGCTATTCCCAACATCCCAGAATCGATGGCTGGGCGCTTCCGGTAGCCTGGCGGGTTGGACCGCCATCGCCATTGGGGTGGGTGCCATCGCGGCGGGCTGTATCGCTGCGGGTGGAAGCAGCACGGCAGAGACTTCTTGTGACAGCGCCGGCTGGCACAAACCCAGAACACCGAGCAGAATTGTTGTCCTGGGTTGCACAATCGCGCTAAACCAGTTTTTCCGCGGCACGTTGGTGAATATCGACATTGGCCACCTGTACTAGTACTAACCCAAGCGCCGGACGGGGGGAATGGCCCCTACGTGCCACTAAGATGTTTAGAATCATTATTTTTGTGGTTTTGGCGGGAGTTACCGAGGTTACTCCCAAACGGCAAGCAGATTGCACACCGAGGCCGGATTCAACCACTACTTCGAGAGGGTCGCCAGTGCTTCCCGGAACAGGGCATCGAACGATCCGCTGTTCTCACTCCTGCCCATGCCCTTCTTGACCGCGTTCGCCAGTGCCTTCTCGACCACGGCACGCTGGTAGCCCAGGTTAACAAGCGCAGACAGAACGTCTTCTTCCATCGGGCTCATCGCCGGTAGGGTGGGCGCGGAGGCCCCTGCCGCAGCAGCTAACTTGTCCCGCAGTTCCAATACCATGCGCTCGGCGGTTTTCTTGCCTATCCCTGGAATCCTAGTCAGGCGCGCCACCTCATTGCCGCGGATCGCAGCTGCCATCTCGTCCGCCGCCATCCCGCTCAGAATGGTAATGGCCAGTTTCGCCCCGATGCCACTCACCGTCATGAGCTTCTCGAACAACTGCTTTTCGGCGGGGCGCAGAAATCCATAAAGCGCGATGACGTCCTCACGCACGTGGGTATGAATGTGCAGTGCAACCTCGGAGCCGTTGGTGGGCAATTCGGAAAAGGTGGGGACGCTGATGTTTACTTCATAGCCGACGCCGCTGGTCTCCACCACCACTTGATTCGGATGCTTCGCCAGCAGTTTTCCGCGCAGATGGGCAATCATGCTCAGGCCATTGTAGCCGCATGCCGTCGCTCACGATCACATTTGGCAGGCAACGAAGACGGCAGGGCCGACCCCCTGCCGTTCCCGCGAAAATCCAAAGCTCTCTGTTTTCGCTACTTCTTGTTAACGGTTTTCTTCAGTTCAGCCCCAGGGGTAAACTTCGCGACCTTCCGGGCAGCAATCTTGATAGTGGCGCCGGTTTGCGGATTGCGCCCGTTCCGGGCCTTTCTCTGCGATACCGAGAAAGTGCCGAAACCTATCAAAGCCACCCGATCCCCTTTCCGCAAAGCACCAGTAATGCTGCTCACGGCGGTATCAATCGCAGTGGTAGCCTGCGCTTTGCTGATTTCGCAAGCGCCTGCGATCTTATCAACCAGATCGGCTTTATTCATTTGTTTCTCCTCGCAGGTCTCTTTCATGCCCAGCCGACACCGGGAGGACAAAAGCTTGTGGCTGAGTTGGGAAACCCGACGGGTCGATTCTCCTCTCTCTGCGCAGAATGTCAACTGTGAAAATCCGCGCCCGAAGCCTGTTTTGCACCCCCGTGTCCCGGGGTGGAGCTGGGACAAGGGCTGGGGAACGGCATCCACAGCTACAAGCCGGCAAAACCTGCGCCCGCAGCGGGTTTTTCCTCCCTCCTCCACAGCCCCGATCCCGCCTTCACAGGTTGTACACAGCCACCTTGCGCTTCGCGCTTGCGGGAAGCCAGCGTTTGGGTGCAAAGTCAGAGGAGTACAGTCGAGGGAGGGATGGAGTTGAGAAGGATCAGGGAAGAGTTGTCCAATACAGAGGTGGCGGTTTGCCCGCTCTGCGAAGGCACGGGCTGGAAGACGCTTCCCGCCAGCCCCAGCCCGCCCCGAGACCGGCGAGTCACGCGCTGCGATTGCCAGTTGCGGGCGCGGGATCAGGCTTTACGGGCGGCCGCGCGCATTCCTCGACACTATGAGCATTGTGAACTTACGAGTTTTGAAGTCGAGGGTCTCGATCGTTCGCTGGCTGCGGCTCGTATGTCTGCCTGCAAGTTTGTAGAAGCATACCCCATTGAACAGGCTGGCCTACTGCTCATCGGAAGAATTGGTGTAGGCAAGACCCACTTGGCGGTCGGGATTATTAAGGAGCTGATCCGCAGCAAAGGGATTAATTGCCTTTTCTACGATTACGGTGAATTGCTGAAGCAGATTCAGAACTCATATAACGATTCTGTCCGAACGACTGAACTGGACGTGCTTCGACCCGTTTTTGAGAGCGAGGTGCTGGTTCTAGATGGATTGGGCGCAGTCAAGACCACTGAATGGGTTTGGGATACAGTCAGTCTGATCCTCAATACGCGGTATAACGACAATCGCACTACGATCATCACCACGAACTATCCCAATCTCGCGGAACGCGAACGACTGAGCGGCAATGTAAGGTCCGAAAGCCCGGAAGCCGCCAAATATGCGGCGGAGAAAGAGACTCTCGGCGATCGAATCGGGGAGCGTATGCGCTCCCGGCTGCAGGAGATGTGTCGCATTGTTGCGATGGAGGGCGCAGATTTCCGTCAACAGGTCAAGAGCGCCAGCTAACCGTGAAATTCTGCCCGACTGGGTTACAGCTCCTTACTTCGAATTATCCGGTGTGAATCCGTGTGAATCCGTGGCAAGAAAGCTCTCTCGGGTCTCCTGGCTCCGTGGTGGATTTCGGCCGAATCCGCACTAGAATGGCTTCGTGCTGACCGACCGCCTGGAATTCACCCCCGAACGCGACGCCGAAATCTTCGCCGCCGTCCCCGCCGCTCTGGCCGTGTTCCTGCTTCGCGGGCAGGACCCGCAAGTGGAACCTTACGTCAGCAAGACTGCCAACCTCCGCCGCCGTCTCCAACGCTTGCTCGGCCCGGTCGCAGAACGCAACAAGAGGCTCAATCTGCGCGACCGCGTCCGCTGGATCGAGTACGCGCCGACCGGTTCCGACTTTGAATCCGGCTTCCTGCTTTACCGAGTGCTGCGCGCCACTTTTCCCAAGACGTACGGCAACCGCATGCGCTTCCGCTTCGCGCCGCTGGTGAAGCTGCATCTCGAAAACCAATATCCACGGGCTTCCATCACCACACGCCTGGGACGCCTCAAAGGCCGCGCGCTTTACTACGGGCCATTCCAGTCCCGCACCTCCGCCGAGAAGTTCATGAACGATTCGCTCGACTTCTTCAAGATGCGCCGCTGCGTAGACGAGCTCCATCCTGATCCGCAATTTCCCGGCTGCATCTATTCCGAGATGAAGATGTGCCTTGCGCCCTGCTTCAAGGGCTGCACCGACGAGGAATATTCCGTCGAAGTGAACCGCGTGCAGGCCTATTTCGATTCCGGAGGTGAATCGCTGGCCCGTGAGTTTTCAGCGCAGCGCGACGCCGCATCGGCCAATCTCGCTTTTGAAGAGGCTGCCGCCATTCACGCTCCGCTTGGAAAAGCTGAAGCCAATACTCAGCCAGTTCCCCGAGATAGTCCGTCGCCTCGACCGTTTTTCTGCGCTGATCATTCAGCCCAGCCATCTCGCGGACTCTGTCACCTTCTTCCGCATGGGAAGCGCAGCCATCTCCGGGCCGGTGGTGTTCTCGATCCAACCCGCCGAGCACACGAAGTCGCAGTCCATGGAATCGCGGGTGCTGGCTGTTCTCGATTCGTTCCCGCCAGCCAAAGCACGGCCCGCGCTCGAAACCATGGAGCATCTGGCGCTGCTCAAGCGTTGGTACTATCGTGGCCGCCGCGTCGGCGAAATATTTCTTGCCGATGATAAAGGTGTTTTTCCCATGCGCCGCATCGTGCGCGGCATCGGCCGCGTACTGAGAGGCGAGGGGCCGGAACAAGACTCCGCTGAGACCATCCGTCGAGCAGGAACGACGGAAATCCCAAGCTGAATTCGGAAGAGTGGAAGAAGAAAGGAAGGACGAAATGGCCATCAAAGATGCAAACGGCAAACAACTCCGCGAGCACTTGATCTATCTGCTCAATGGCGGCGGCGCCCACGCCCGGTTTGACGACGTCGTGAAAGACATGCCGGAGGAGTTGCGCGGGGTGAAGCCCAGCGGACTGCCGCACTCTGCCTGGATGCTGCTTGATCACCTTCGCCTGGCGCAGTGGGACATTCTCGAATTCAGCCGCACCTCCAAATACAGGTCTCCCGAGTGGCCGCGCGGTTACTGGCCCAAAACGGAAGCTCCGCCGAGCACGGCGGCATGGAACAAGAGCGTTCAACAATTCCGCAAAGATCTGAAAGCCATGCAGGATCTGGTGGCAAATCCAAAGACCGATCTGTACGCCCGCATTCCCTGGGGTGACGGCCAAACGATTCTGCGTGAGGCTCTGCTCCTGGCCGATCACAACGCCTACCATCTGGGTCAGTTAGTCGACGTGCGCCGTCTGCTGGGAGCTTGGAAAAGCTGACTCGACTCGGTTGAGAACAATTTCCTGCGAAACAACGCCTCAGCCAAGGGTTGCTTAAAACACTCGAGCCGGCCCTTTTCGGGCCGGCTCGATTGCTTCGCCAAACTGATCAGCTCTTCAAGGCGCCACCGTTATGGTGACGGGCGTCTCGTTCGTGAGTGATCCGGAAGTTCCGATCAACTCGATGGTTGTGGTTCCCGTTGGCGCACGCCTGGAAGCGCTCCACGTGATGGTTACCTTCACGCTGCCATTCGCCGGAGGCGTCACAGGGTTGGCCGAAGCCGTCGCCGATACGCCACTGGGGAATTCGTTCACGCTCAAGTCAACAGCAGAATGGAATCCATTCACGCTGGTCACAGTGAGAGTGGTGGATACGCTGCCGCTTTCATCGATAGTGAAAGAAGAAGGCGACAGGGACAGGGTGAAGTTCTTCGCCGCCGAAGAAGCATTCACCGTGAGGGCGATGGTGGTGCTGTGAGTGAGTCGAGCCGGAGGTTCCGGTGATCGTCACCGTAGCCGCTGCCGATGGTTGCGGTTGAGGAAGCGGTCAGCGTGAGGGTTGAGGTTGCGCTGCCGTTCGCCGCCGGAGTCACCGGGTTGGTGGAGAACGCTGCCGTCACGCCCGTGGGCAGGCCGGTAGCGCTCAGCGTGGTTGCGGAACTGAAGCTGCCCGTGCTGGTAATGGTAATCGTGCTCGTTCCGCTGGCGCCCTGGGTTACGGTCACGGAAGCGGGCGAGGCGGCGATGGTGAAGTTCGGCGTCGCCGTCGCACTGACCGTGAGAGCAAGCGTGGTGGTTGCGGTCAGGCTGCCGGAAGTTCCGGTGATGGTCACCGTGGAGCGTTCCGGTGGTGGCCGTGGAGCTCGCCGTCAGAGTCAGCACGCTGGTCCCGGTTGTGGGGTTCGTGCCGAACGCCGCGGTCACACCGCTGGGCAAGCCGGACGCGGCCAGGGTTACGCTGCCGGTGAATCCGTTCACGTCGGTCACCGTGATGGTGCTGGTGCCGCTGCTGCCCTGGGTCACCGTCAGACTGCTCGGCGAATCCGAAAGCGTGAAGCTCGGCGTTGCAGAGCCAGCCAACAGGTTGATGATTCCGGTCGTATTCGGACTGCCCCAGCCGGTGCACAGATCGTATCCGGTTATTCCCGAATAGGTGCCGCAACTGCCGCTGGTAATGTCGTGGAAATAGGTGCCATAGCTTGAGGTCAGAGCCGCCGGGTAAATGATCGGATTGATATAGCCGATCGTATCGCCGTTGGTCGCCGCCTGTTCATTGGCCAGAGCCAGGTAGCCGGCCCACATGGGCGCCGCAAAGCTGGTTCCGCCGTAGTCGTTGGCCGTACAAGTGGTTTGGTCGGCGCAGACGTAATAGGTAAAATTCGCGTTGGCCGATACGTCTGGGCCGTTCCGTAACGTCGTGGATCCCTTGTTGGAGGAGGTAATCACGCCCGAGAGCTTCTGCCAGGAGGGGATCGGGATGGAGTCCGGGGAGATGCCGCCGCCGCTGTCTGCCCAGGCAGTTTCCGATTTCCAAGGGCCAGCCGCGCTGGAGGTTGTCAGGTCCGTGCCGCCGACCGAGACGATATTCGCATCGTCCGCTGGCCAGGCCTCATTCGACGAAGACCAGGCCGAACTGTCGCCAGACGCGGCAAAGAAGTTCTGGCCTTGCGATGCCATCTGCTCAAAGTACGGGTCCAGAGTGCTGGGGTCTGCCGGCGTCCAGCCCCACGAGCAACTGATCTGCTTGGACAAGGGAGCGTCCGTAGTCGAAACCATCGCGCTGATGCAGGCCGTATCGCTGATGTTTCCTGATCCACTGGCCAGGACGTCGCCGCAGACGTACATGTAGAGCATGGTGGAGCCTGGGGCCATGCCCATCGCCTGCGTCATGTCGAGGGTCTGCTCGGTATCGTCGCATGCGCTGCCGCCGCTATCGACGCAGCTCGTGCCGTACCCGCCGGTGGAAATGAGGGTTGGAGTGTAAGGTTCCGTTTGCCCAACGTTTTTGTAATACGTGGAAAGATCGGCCAAATCGGTGCCCGCGAATTCAAACAGGGCAATGTTCTGGCCGGTGCCGGTGAGCGCCGTTCCGCCGTAGTAGGCCGCGCGCATGTCGCTGCCCAAAAAGGAAGCCGAAGGGCCGGAGCCGGTCGTGGCATGAGAGACGACCTTGTCGGGATCGATCCCATGGGCCTTCGCGTAGTCGCTCTTC
The DNA here is from genome assembly GCA_963714225.1 of uncultured Acidobacteriaceae bacterium. GTDB lineage: Bacteria > Acidobacteriota > Terriglobia > Terriglobales > Acidobacteriaceae > Sulfotelmatobacter. The sequence goes on from CAVQNY010000019.1 coordinate 319,017, forward strand.
TTAACATACAGCGGATGCGGCTTGGAATCATTGTCCAAACCGGTGATGTGCCAAAGCTGGAAGGGAAGGTCTACCGTGGGCTCGCGGTCCACGGCAAAGAATGTGCGGTTTTCGGTGAGGTCCTGATAGAGCCCCATGGTCACATGGAAGGCCTTCTCGATGTTCGCGACCGTGCCGGTGAGCCTTAGATCCCTGCCTTCGAGGGTTCCGCTGATGATCTCAAAGCCGCTGCGCTTTCGCGAAAGCAACCAGGGCGTCCCAATCTTCCTGGCTGGGGCCGAACCTTGCGGTAAATTCCTGCGGCGTAAGGAACTGGTGGTAGGAGGGGCTTCGAGGATCCTGGACTTCCTGCACGAAATCTTGCAACCCTGCGCGATCGCGCAGCGGCAGAACAATGTCGAAGCGCAGGGTCTGGGTTGCCGGGAGTTTCCCGATGAGCTGCGCCTGCCCATTGGCAACCGCGTCGCGCACATGACGCGTCAGTAGGGGCTGTGGCTGGGCCTGTCCTGGGATGGTACACAACAAGACAACGGCTGCACAAACAAGCGCAACCACTGTCGGCAGTGGGGAAGAAATTTTCTTCATGTTCTTGTCCTCTTTTTCTTGTCCTCTTTGATTTTCAGATGTGGAACGTTCGGCTGTCTGAACACTTACAGCCCAAGAATCGCGGCATCTTAACTCACATTCGTGCCCGCCATCTACACTTTTTTGCAAGTGTTACGAAAACGGAATACTGAGACGGGAAAAAGACCTTAGACCCTCAGGTCTGAACTGTAGCCTTGACGGGAAAAGACCTTAGGCTTAGGCCGTCAGGGCTGGATAGAGGCCTGTTTGGTAGGACGTTTGCGGAACACAACCTCTAACGCCCTCGCGCCAGCGCTCGTCAATCCCACGAATTCCCATTCGATCTCAGGCGGGAGGTAGCGCAACAACGTGTCCGTAGCTGGATGCACGTGTAACGCCGGAGCTACCAGAAACTAGCAGCGGCTTGTCGGCTGACAATTCACGGCCTTCGAAATAACCAAAGCGGGGAAATTCGCCCCGCGCGTGATGCCACTCCACGCGCGACCAGTAATCCAACCCTTGCAGCGGCAGGTGGATGTCCTCGTCGGCCTTCAGTTCCACAACTGCCAGCCGACCCGCATGCGTCACCGCGAGCCCATCGATCATCGCACCAGGCGGAGAATGCCGGAACCTGCGAATACTGGCATGACGACTCCAGTCGCCCATCCACCACGCTTACATCGCCCACCACCAGAGAGTCCAGCCATCTCTCCGGACGCAGTCGCCACAACGGATGCTGACGCGGACCATAGGGATGGCGAGTGTCGCGCAAACAATGCGGCAAGCCCCGCGAATTCGGCTTCGTTACGGGCTTCAAGAACGCGCTCCTCAGCGCCCACTCCGAAGACGATCTCCTCGGCGCTGCGAAACGATCCCGGAATCCCTCCCAGCCGCGCGCGGGCAAACTCCAACCCGCGCCAGCGGAAGACAATCTCCGCCGCCGACAGCACGCCAACCTCGCAATTCGGCAGAACCCGCTGAATCCTCGAAATCGATTCTTTGAAGCGCTCGCGCACCGCAGCATTGTCGATGGAATGTATCAACCGCGTCGCCACGTTGCCGCGGTCGCGCAGTCGATTTCCACCAGCGCGTCGTGACGTTCATCCGGCTCAAACAGCGACCAGTTGGCAGCATGCCGGTTCAAGTTCGCCATTCGCTCCCGCACCAGCGCGGAAGTTCCCCCGGGAACAAACATCTTCAGCCCTTCCACCAGCACGTTCGCAGCCTGCGCCTGCCGGCACACATCAAGCCAGAGAATGCCAAAGGTCAGGGCCGCGTCGATCGAAGACTGCGTTTCTTGTGGGTTAACCCCAAGTACTGCAAAGGCCGATCGCCCCTCCCGCATCAAACCCCGCGTGTAGACCGGCCCGAACGATTTCTCCAGATCCACTCCAGTGATCAGCTTCGCGATCTTGAAGTCTGGAAAGTGGCGTTCCAGCGTTCTCCGCAGTTTCTGCTCCTATGCGGCGCGGGCCGCTCGTCGAACCCTAGGGGATCGCCGGTCGCGTTCGCGGCAAATCTCCAGCTTCGATGGGCGCGCCTGCCCCAGTTTCTGCACCGCCAGCCGGAGAGTGCCGTTCTTGACCTCCGCCTCCAGCACTCGCCGCACGGCATTTCGCTCCGGCGACCACAGATGCAGCAGGCACCGGTTACTCGCCTGAAATAGAGTATTTGGATTGGGCCAGGTCAAAGGCGACGGCGCCGTTTTCCAGCACCACCGCACCCGTGGCTTCGCTGAGAAAGTCCTGCACAGTACGAGTCAAGGCTTGCGGTGTCAACGTCGGCATGGAAAGCTCCGCTTCGGATGGTCCACCCGTTGCCGCACTCCTGTCTGTGACATGTGACCATCGTCACATTTTTCCTGTGGATGTTTCGCCCGTCCGCTTTCGCCCCATATGGGATAATGAACAAATCCGCCCAACTGAGTCTGCCTCAACTCCGGCGGCATCTAAACTTCTGTGAGTAAAAGCTTGAGCAATCTTCTGGATAAAAATAAAAGTAAAGATAAGCAGCGCTTTTTCTTTGACCATTACGGCGTAACCGAAAACGACCTCGAACATTACCTTGCGGCGGCTCTTTCCGCGGGCGGCGACTATGCCGACCTTTATTTCGAGTATCTTTCCTCCACCTCGCTCATGGTGGATGAGTCCATGGTGAAATCGGCTTCGCAGGGCATTTCCGCCGGCTGTGGCGTGCGCGTCGTTTCCGGCGAGCGCACCGGCTATGCCTATACCGATGACCTTTCCGCGAGCCGCATCTTGCACGCGGCCCGCACCGCGGCCCTGATCGCCAGCGCTCCGGCCAAGACTCCCGTGGCTGGGTTCCAGCAAACCGCGGCGCGCAGTCTGTATCCCGTGACTCTGCCCTCGGTCGATGCCGAAATCACTGCCAAGGTTGAGCTGGTGATGCGAGCCGACAAAGCGGCGCGGGCCTACGATCCGCGCATTCAGGAAGTTCGCGCCAGCTACGCCGACGAACTGCGGAATATTCTGGTCGTCGCCTCCGACGGAACCTTCGCCGAAGATTCCCAGCCGCTCGCCCGCATGAACGTTTCCTGCATCGCCAAAACCGACGGCAACTCGGCTCGCGGCGGTTCCGGCGGCGGCGGACGCGTCGCCCTCGACTTCTTCTTCGGCGACAAGAATCCCGAGTTCTTCGCCAAAGAAGCCGCCCGGCAGGCGATCCTGCAACTCGACGCCCGCGAAGCTCCCGCAGGGGAGATGGAAGTTGTACTCGGTCCGGGATGGCCGGGTGTGCTGCTGCACGAAGCGGTCGGACACGGCCTGGAAGCCGATTTCAATCGCAAGAAGACATCGGCCTTCGCCGGTCTGATCGGCAAGCGTGTAGCCAGCGAGAAATGCACAGTCATCGACAACGGCACCATGCCGTGGCGTCGCGGGTCGCTGAACGTGGACGACGAAGGCGAGCCCACGCAGGAAACCGTGCTGATTGAAAAAGGAATTCTGAAGGGCTACTTGAGCGACAAGCTCTCCGCGCGTCTGATGGGCATCGCCGATACCGGCAACGGACGCCGCGAAAGCTACGAACACATCCCCATGCCGCGAATGACCAACACCTACATGCTCGCGGGCCAGGACAATCCCGAAGACATCATTCGCTCGGTGAAACGCGGCATCTACGCGGTCAACTTTGGCGGAGGCCAGGTCGATATCACCAACGGCAAGTTCGTGTTCGGAGCTTCCGAGGCGTACATGATTGAAGACGGCCACATCACCGCCCCGATCAAAGGCGCAACGCTAATCGGCAATGGCCCAGACGTGCTGACGCGGGTCTCGATGGTGGGCAACGATTTGAAGCTAGACGAAGGCGTCGGCACCTGCGGCAAAGATGGACAAGCCGTGCCGGTAGGCGTAGGCATTCCGACCATCAAGATCGATCGCCTAACCGTAGGCGGCACCGCCAAGAAAGATCCCGGCGGATTCATGCAGTAGGACTCTATCCGGCGCGGACATGGGTTGCCGACATTGGCACGCAGGTCGCGAATTGGCGCCGATTCAGGAAGGCGACAAGAAACTGGCCGGGTATCTCGATCACGCCAGTTCCCGCAAGACTGAGGCAACGCCCTTTAAGACGATCATTATGAATTCGACGGCACCCGCTCAACTAGAAACCGGAAACCCGAAACTGGAAACTGACCTTCGCTCCCTTGCCCAGGACATCGTCCGCCGCGCCATGAACGGCGGCGCCACCGCTGCTGAATGCGTAGTCCGCGAAGGCGACGAATTCTCCACGCTCGTCCGCCTAGGCCAGGTCGAAACCCTCAAAGAATCCGGATCAAGATCCATCGGCGTCCGCGTCTTCAACGGCCAGCGCGCCGCCAGCACCTACTCCAGCGATTTCTCCCGCGAAAGCCTGGACCGCATGGTGAAGTCCGCGCTGGAGCTTTCGAAGATCACATCGGAAGATCCGTTCGGCGGAATTCCTGAAGCTGCGCAACTAGGCTCGCTCACGGGCGACCTCGATCTCTATCACGAAGACGTGTACTCCCTTCCCGGTCCCGACCGCATCGACTACGCCCGCCGCGCCGAAAAAGCCGCGCTCGATTTCGATCCGCGCATCAAGAATTCCGAGGGTGGATCGTTCGACGCCGCCACCGGCCGCAAGGTTCTGGCCAACTCACATGGCTTCGTCGGCGAATACCGCCGGTCGTATTGCTCCGTCTCAGCCGTTCCCATCGCGCAAAACAAAGACGGCGCGATGCAGCGCGACTATTGGTTCTCGGTGGCCCGCACGCTGACAAAACTTGAATCCCCCGAGCAGGTCGGCAGGGTCGCCGCCGAACGCACGCTCCGCCGTCTGGGCGCGCGCAAGGCGAAGACCGCGCAAGTACCGGTCATCTTCGATCCCATGGTTGCCACGTCGATCCTGGAACATATTTTCGAAGGCGTGAACGGCGACTCGGTCTACCGCGGCGCTTCGTTTCTCGCCGGCAAGCTGGGACAGAAAATCGCCGGCGACAACGTCACCATCATCGACGACGGCACCATCCCCGGCGGCTTCGGTACCACCCCATTCGATGGCGAAGGCGTACCGACACGCCGAACCGTAGTCATCGAGAAGGGCGTGCTGCACTCTTACCTGATGAATACATACACCGCGAAAAAGCTTGGGCTCACGACCACCGGCAACGCTTCTCGCGGACTTGCAGGCACGCCGGGCATCGGTCCAGGCAATTACTTCCTGCAGCCCGGAACCAGGACGCCAAAGCAACTGATTTCTGAAATCAAGGAAGGCCTCTACGTGACCGAGTTCCTCGGCCACGGCGCAAACCTCGTGACCGGCGATTATTCCCGCGGCGCATCGGGCTTGTGGATCTCGGGTGGAGAGTTCGCTTATCCGGTCGAAGAGATCACCGTGGCCGGAAACCTGAAAGAGATATTTTTCAACCTCTCCGCGATTGCAAACGATCTCGAGTTCCGCGGCTCCGTGGCCTCGCCGACACTGCGCATTGACGGCCTCACCGTGGGCGGGGAATAATTCGCTTCCATGAGATTCGCGAAGATTGTGTTTTGGATCGCCGCGATTTGGGGCGTGCTAGTGCTCACGCCTTTGTATTTCATGTTCGATCTGATCGGGCGCCAGGATCCGCCACCGGTTACCCATCCCGCGTTTTACTACGGCTTCGTCAGCGTGGCGCTGGCCTTCCAGATCGCGTTCTTCGTGATTGCGAAAGACCCTGTGCGCCTCCGACCGATGATGATTCCCTCCGTGCTCGAGAAGTTTGCCTACGGCGCCACCCTGCTGGTGCTCTATCTCCAGAATCGACTGCACTTACAGGATCTGGCGCTTGGCGGCGTCGATATGCTGTTCGGCGTGCTGTTCTTGGCGGCATTCTTAAAGACCGGCGGCTAACCAGTTCTGCGGCCTCCTCGACTGCGCTTTGAGGGCTTCACGTACCGCAACACCTACCATCGAATCCGCCAACATCCTCGGCTGAGTTGACCAGGTAAGGTAAAATAAAGCTCTGGTTTTGCTGAAAATGGGGGGAAGTTATGTCGAGCCGTGGAAAAGCGACCTTGGTAGAAAGCGGGCTTGTCTTGGCGTTGATGGGGATTCTGGCCGGAGCTATCGGAGGCCTTGCCGTCGGCATGGTGACAAGTCCTAAATCTTCACCATCAACGTCCGCTGCACACTAGCCCGAACCTTCCGCAAGGGCCCCTTCGCCCGTATGCGATACTGAAGCCATGCAGTCCCCGCTTCAGGCGCCCACCGCGGCCACAGACCCAAAATCGGTGAAGGTGAACCTCACCGCCGGTACGGGCGTGGACATCGAATGGGGCGACGGCCACGTTTCCCACTACGGCTTCGTCTTTCTCCGCAACGCCTGCCCTTGTGCTATGTGCGAAGAAGAGCGCGCCAAAACCGGACGCCAGCGCGGAGAGCTACCCAAACTCGCCCCCGGGGCGCTGCCCATGTTCAAACCCGCCGCCAAGCCGCTCTCTGCCGAAGGCATCGGCAAGTACGCGATCAAGTTCAACTGGAACGACGACCACGACCTCGGCATCTATTCATGGAAGTTCTTGCGCGAAGTCTGCCCCTGTGGCGAGTGCAAGGCGGCGCGGGAGGGAACCGAGTCATAGGGCCGAGGCGCGCGTCGATGCAAGAGGGTAAATTCAGCAGAACAGCGCATCGGGTGGCGATTCGCCGGGCGGCGCACCAGCTTCTTGACCAGCCCAGGGTGCTGGATGATCCCCTGGCACTGCGCATCATTGGCTCCGAAGCCGCAGAGACGCTTCGCTCCAATCCGAAAGAGGACCATGCTTTTTCCCGCGCGTTCCGCGCATTCATGGCAGCGCGCAGCCGCTATGCCGAGGACGAACTGGCCCGCGCGGTCGCGCATGGCGTAACGCAATATGTTGTCCTTGGCGCCGGACTCGATACTTTCGCCTACCGCAATCCTTACTCCGGACTGTCGGTGTTCGAGGTGGATCACCCCGCCACGCAGGTTTGGAAGCGCGAGCAATTGGAAGCGGCGGGCATTGCGATCCCGCCGTCTTTGACCTTTGTCCCCATCGACTTCGAGCAGCAAACGCTGGCAGACGGGCTCGCGCAATGCGGATTCAACGCCCGTGCGGCGGTATTTTTCTCCTGGCTGGGCGTAACCCCTTACCTAACGCGCGAAGCCTGCATGATCGCGCTGAGCTTCATTGCGAAAATGCCTGTGGGCAGCGGTGTGGTATTTGATTTTGCACTCGACCGGGCGCTGCTCAATCCCGGGCAGAGGATGGCGCTCGATGCGCTCTCCAAACATGTGGCTGCGGCGGGTGAGCCTTTTCAACTGTTCTTCGATCCCGGAAAACTGCAGGCCGAGCTGAAGGATCTGGGATTCCACTGTACCGAGTTTCTACAGGGCAAGGAACTCAACGCGCGTTACTTTAAGGACCGCAAAGATGGCCTGCTCGTCCGCGGCGGCCTGGGACATCTGATGGGCGCCTGGGTATGAGGGATCGAAACTGAACCCACAGAGCACCGATGGTGAGATAGACAAAATGAATGACGCGCTCACCCCGCTTGGCCTCGCGTACAACTACAAGGCCAATCTGATCTCTCGAGAGACGCTGCCCGATCCGCTCAAGGACGAAGAGTTCGTCAAGACCGTCCACGAGATCGAGAAATAGCTCCCGCAGGCTCTCGAACTTGACGATCGAAATCGCATCCCGCACGTCGCCAATCCCGAATCCCCTGTAAAATTCAATCATCGACTCCGGAGCCACTTCCGCATTGTCTTTTCTCGATCAACTCAATCCGCAGCAGCGCGAGGCCGTCGAAACTACCGAGGGGCCGGTGCTGATCCTCGCCGGCGCGGGGAGCGGCAAGACGCGCGTCATCACTTACCGCATCGCCTACCTGATCGAGCACATGGGAGTGATGCCGGAATCCATTCTGGCGATGACCTTCACCAACAAGGCCGCCGCCGAAATGGGCGAGCGCGTCGAGAAACTGGTCGGCGGACTGAGCATCGCCAAGCCGGTCATCTCGACGTTTCATTCCTTCTGCGTGCGGGTTCTGCGCCGCGACATCGAGGCCCTGCAGATTCCCTCGGCCACGCCCGGCCAGCCGCCCATCGGCCACACGCAAGAAGTTCGTCATCTACGACGAGAGCGACCAGCAATCGGTGGTCAAGTCGGTGATGAAGCGCCTCGGCCTGGACGACAAGCAACTCACGCCGCGCACCGTGCTCGCGCGCATCTCCTGGGCGAAGAATCACATGCTCGATCCGCAGGAACTTTACCTGCAATCGGCCGATCCCAAGACGGAGAAGATCGCGCACCTGTTCGAGGAGTACCGCAAGGAGTTGCGCAAGGCCAACGCCCTCGACTTCGACGATCTTCTGCTCGAAGCCACGCGGCTGTTGAAGATCGTCAGCGCCTGTGCGCGAGTATTACAACCGCCGCTTCCAATATCTGCTGATCGACGAATACCAGGACACCAACCGTCCGCAGTACGAACTCATGCGCATGCTCGCCGGAACGCGGCACAACGTCTGCGCGGTTGGCGATGAAGACCAGTCGATTTATTCCTGGCGCGGGGCCGACATCCGCAACATTCTCGAATTTGAAAAAGATTTTCCCGAGGCGAAGATCATTCGCCTCGAACAGAATTACCGCTCCACGCAGAACATTTTGCAGGCCGCGTCGGCGGTGGTCGCAAACAACATCCGGCGCAAAGGCAAGAACCTTTGGACCTCGCGGCAGGGCGGCACCAAGATCGGCTACTACGAGGCTCCCGACGGCGAAAACGAAGCGCTCTTCGCCGCCGACCACATTGCGAAATATCTGCGCGAGGCTGCCCAGCGCGGCGAGACTCCGCGCGCCGCCGTGCTCTACCGCACCAACTCGCAGTCGCGTTTGTTTGAAGAAGCCATGCGCCGCTACGGCCTGAAATATCACGTAGTCGGCGGATTTTCTTTCTACGAGCGCGCCGAGATCAAAGACATGATCTCGTACCTGAAAGTCATCCAGAACCCGGACGACTCGATTTCACTGCTGCGCGTGATCAACACGCCGACTCGCGGCATCGGCAAAGGCACAATCGAAACCCTGGAACGCCTGGCGCTGGAAACCGGCTTGTCATTATGGGGTGCGATCGGCGAAGCCATCCGCCGCCAGCTTCTCCCGCAGCGCGCGCTGGCGGCGCTGAAGAGCTTTCAGCAATTGATCGTAGACGCGCAGGCGATGCTGACAGGGGACGTTTGACGAGCGCTTGGTGGAGACGTGCGGGAGCTGGCGAAATGCCGAAAACGCCGGTCCGCTGCGGGAAAATAGCCGGTCCCACGAGGATGACGCCGCAGCCTTCGATTCAACGAATTCGAGAACACCGCGTTCGACTTCGGCGGAGCAAAATACCGCGTCGGATACGAGTGCCCGTCGTGCCTTATCGCGGTGACTTGGCGTCAACTGGATGACGGCGAATTGACGGAGACACGATCTGAATACGGCGCAGAGCCAGCAGATGCTGGGCTACCGCCGACCTCCTGAAATTCCTGATCGACCGCACCGGCTACATCAAGCTGCTCGAAGAAGAAGACACGCCAGAAGCCTTCTCGCGCATCGAAAACCTGCGCGAACTGGTCAACGCCGCCATGGACTCGCGCGACCGCGGCGAATCGCTCGACCAGTTCCTCGATCACGCCGCGCTCATCAGCGACGCCGACGACTACGACGAACGCTCCCAGATCACGCTCATGAGCCTGCATGCCGCCAAGGGCCTGGAGTTCCCTCTGGTGTTTCTCAGCGGCCTGGAAGAAGGACTGTTTCCGCATTCGCGCACCATGCTCGAGCCTGACGACGTCGAAGAAGAGCGCCGACTTTGCTACGTCGGCATGACCCGTGCCATGGACCAGCTAATCCTGACCCGCGCCGTCTATCGCCGGAGATACGGCACCGACTTGCCGGAAGCCAGCGTGCCTTCGCGTTTTCTGGAAGAAGTTCCGATTCCGTTGATAGAAGAGCTGGGAAGACGCCGCAGCCCAGCGAGGGTGGGAACTCGTGTGGAGACGGGTATTCCTGCCCGTCCGGCGGGGCGCAGCCCCGCAACCTACGATGCCGAGAACGCTCACTATTCCTACGAAGACGAAGACCAAAGCGCAAGCTGGAACGGCGGCGCAGGCCGCGGCGGCGTCCCGGCCAACCCAAGCCGCCAAAAGCCGACCGCCCCGCCAAGCCCTACAACTCCATCGAAAACATCGCCGAGTTCTTCGCGTCGCGCGGGAAGAAGTTCACCGTCCCCAAGACGCCGGTCGAAGCGCCCACCGGCAAGCGCGGATTCCGCCCCGGCCAGAAGGTGCGCCATCCGAAATATGGCGAAGGAACGGTCTACCAGCGAGAAGGAGAAGGCGAAGAAGCCAAGATTACGGTACAATTCCCTCGCTTCGGCTTGAAGAAGCTGGTGGAGAAGTATGCCCAGCTGGAGCGCGCTTGAGCGCAATCTGGTAATTTTGTAGCTGGGCAAGCCTTCAGCTTCGGGCTGAAATAACGCAATTGTCTAATGACCAAATCGCAGCTCCAAGAAAGCAATCATGGCAAACACAGCAACGCTGACCAAAGAAGAACGCAAAAAAGCAAAACGCGCCGCGCGCAAGAAGACGAAAGCGGAAAAGCCAAAGAAGCCCCGCGATTACGCCCGCGGATCGAAAAAGCGCAAGGTGAAGAAGTTGGCTCGCGGCCAGTCGAAACGCTAAAGGCAGCAATTGGTAGTAGACACTTAGCATTTGGCCGGAATTGTTCCCAACGTCTAACCGGAACTCAGACCGGCTAAATGCCAAGTGCGAATGGCTAAAGGCTCGTTTTTCAGGAGACAACTACCTCTTGTCACAATCGGCTCCGGAACCCACGGCCAGCGTGCGCACCTCGGACAATCAGCTTTTCTGCTGCAAGTCGATCGACAAGCTGATCTCGGAATCCGAAGCTCCAGGGCAACGCCTGCAAAAGACCCTCGGCCCCTGGTCGCTGACCGCGCTCGGCATCGGCGCGATCATCGGCTCCGGAATTTTTATCCTCACCGGCACCGCTGCGGCGGGCGAATACTTCCAGGCCCCATCCATCCTGCATGCGCAGGCGCTCGACGTAATCGTGAATCTACTGCGCACCGGCAGCACGGCGGGAGCGCTCATGCACGGACGCCCGCCCGCCGGACCATCGATTGCGATTTCGTTTTTCCTGGTCGCAATCGCCTGCAGTTTTGCTGGATTGTGCTATGCCGAACTGGCCTCGATGATTCCCATCGCCGGCAGCGCCTACACCTATTCCTACGCAACACTCGGCGAAATCTTTGCCTGGATCATCGGCTGGGATCTCATCCTCGAATACGTAGTCTCGAACGTCGCAGTCGCGGTTGGCTTTGCCGGTTATACAAAAGCGCAGCTGGCGGTATTCGGCATCAACTTGCCGGAAAAACTGGCGAGTCCGGTCTGGGCCGGCGGCCAGTGGACGGGCGCCTATTTCAATCTCCCCGGCTTTCTCATCGTTTTCGTTCTCACGCTGCTGCTGGTGCGCGGAGTGAAGGAGTCGGCGGAGACCAATAACATCATGGTGGCGGTCAAAATCGGCGCCATCCTGACCTTCCTGGTAGTCGGTGGAATGCTGGTGAAGCCCGCGAACTGGCATCCCTTCGCGCCTTCTGGCTTCGCCGGAATCGTTACCGGAGGGGCCATCGTTTTCTTTACCTACATCGGATTCGATTCGGTCTCTACCGCCGCCGAGGAATCGCGCAATCCGCAAAAAGATTTGCCCTTCGGCATCATCATGTCGCTGGTGGTCTGCACGCTGCTCTATGTCGGCGTGGCCGTCGTCCTGCTCGGCATGATGAAGTACACAACCTTCGTCTCCGGTGCAGCCGCCGAAGCGCCCGTGGCCTATGCGATGAAGTATCTGGGCGTGCACCCGCTCTTCCGCTCGGTCATCGTGATCGGAGCGCTGACCGGCATGATCTCTTCGTTGCTCGTGTTTCAGTACGGGCAGGCGCGCATCTGGTACGCCATGTCGCGCGACGGCTTGCTGCCGAAGCTGTTCTCCGCGGTGCACCCGAAATTTAAGACGCCGCACATTTCCACCTGGATCGCCTGTTTCGCCGTTGGAATTCCCGCAGGCCTCGTGGACATCGGAGATGCCGCCGACCTCGCCAACATCGGGACGCTGTTTGCCTTCGTTCTGGTTTCGCTGGGAGTGATCATCCTGCGCCGCAGGCAGCCCGATCGCAAGCGCGCGTTCCGAGTTCCGTTTGTCCCGTGGTTCCCACTGATCTCCATCATCCTCTGCGGCGGCCTGATGACCGGACTCACCGTGATCACCTGGCTGCGGTTCGTGGTCTGGCTCGGCCTGGGCTTGCTGATCTATATCTTCTACAGCCGCCACCGCAGCGAGTTTGCGAAGAAATAGCCATCAGCCGTCAGCCAAAACGCGCTGTCGTGCCTGGTGGCGTCCATTTTTTGTCCGGGACTCCGTGTCTCCGTGGTGAATCTCGCTTTCCCTCCTCGCAAATCTTCTACCAAGAATCTACAATCAAGAAGTGATGTCCTCCGCGCCGCCCGATCGGTCACCCAATAGTTTCCTGCGACTTCTCCCTAAGGCCGAGTTGCATCTCCATCTCGAGGGCGCAGTTGAGCCGGCCACGCTGCTCGAACTTCGCCAGCGCCACGGCGAGCGTGCCACCCAGTCCGAGGTCGATGCACTCTACCGCTACGAGGATTTTCAAGGGTTCCTGCAGGCCTTCAAGAACATCACCGAGCACCTGAGAACCGTCGACGATTACGAACTCATCACTTACCGCCTGATGCAGCGGCTGAAAGAAGAAAACGTGCTGCACGCCGAGGTCTACGTCTCGGTCGGAGTCTGCCTCTGGCGTAAGCAGGATTTTGCTGCCATCTTCGAAGGGCTGGATCGCGGCCGTGCCCGTGGCGCTCGCGACTTCGGCATCTCACTGGTATGGATTTTCGACGCTGTGCGCCAGTTCGGAGCCGAGGCCGCGCAGAAAGTCTTCGAGCTTGCCGTCCGCTATCACGACCGCGAGGTCGTCGGCATCGGCCTAGGAGGCGACGAGCAGAAAGCGCCGCCCGAGCTCTTTCGCGACGCCTACGCCTGGTCCGCTGACCACGGCCTGCGCCTGACTGCCCACGCCGGCGAAACCGGCCCTCCGGAATCGGTCTGGGGTGCGCTCAACCTGCACGCCGAGCGCATCGGCCATGGCCTTACGGCCTTCCACGATCCCGATCTTGTCGAAGAACTCGCACAACGGCAGGTCCCCGTCGAAATCTGCCTCACGAGCAACCTGCGCACCGGCCTCTGCCCGAGCCTTGGCGATCATCCCGCGAAAACCTACTTCGACCACGGGGTGATGATCACGCTCAACACGCGACGACCCAGCCATGTTTGGCACCACGCTCGCCCGCGAATACCAGATTGCCCAGCAAACCTTCGGATTCACCGATGAACATCTCCGCGAACTGGCTCGTAACTCGTTCGAGGCGTCATTCCTGTCGGCGGAAAAGAAACTGGAGTTTCTGAACCTGTTCGACGCCGCGGCGGCCAGATAATTTCCAACTTTCGATTGCCCCTTTGCCGGATTGGAACTGCCGCTCAGGTCGCCGCCGTTATAAAATCGACGATCAAGAATTACCAATCGCGGAATACTGAGAACTACTGGCAACCGGGTACTGGCAACCGGCAACTGAATGTCCCTCCACATCGGCATCGTCGCCTGCAGCGCGGAAGGCGCCGCGCTCTGCTATCGCACCATCTGCCTTGAGGGAGCGGAGTTGCTCGGCCCGCATCACCATCCCGAAATCTCCATGCACGGCCACAACTTCTCCGACTACGTGAACTGCATCGATGCCAACGACTGGGCGGGCGTTGCCGAACTTATGCTCTCCTCGGCGGAAAAGCTGGCCAAAACTGGGGCGGACTTTCTGATCGCTCCCGTCAACACCGTGCATCAAGCTTTCGACTTGGTCGAGCACCGTTCACCGCGTCCCTGGCTGCACATTGCGGTCGAGGTCGCGAGCGAGGCCAAGCGCCACGGCTACAAGCGCCTGGGAGTTCTGGGCACCCGCGCGCTGATGGAAGGGCCGGTCTACCGCGAAAAACTGAAAGCTGCCGGCATCGAGCATCGCATTCCCGGTGTGGAGCAGCGTGAACGCATCCACCGCATCATCTTTGACGAACTCGTCCAGGGCGTGTTCTTGCCGCGCACCCAGACGTATCTCACCGAGGCAATCCGCACCCTGAAAGACGAAGGCTGCGACGCGGTAGTCCTGGGCTGCACCGAAATTCCCCTGGTGATGACGGCGGAGCGGTCTCCGTTGCCCATGCTGGATTCGACGCGCCTGCTGGCGAGAGCCGCGCTGCGCAAGGCCGTGGAGGGCTAGCAAGAATCGCGGGGGCCATGCCTCAGAATCTCAAATTCTGCCAACTTCCAGGTCTCTACGCCATCGTACGCCTGCCTCCACACGCGCCCGTTCCCGCCTGGGCCACGGAGGGCGATTTCAGTTCGATCACGCGCACCGCCGATGAACTCTCCATTGTCTGCGCTGCCAACAACATTCCGAGGGACGTCGATCCCGGTCCCCGTTGGCTCTGTCTCAAGCTCGAAGGCCCGTTTGCATTTTCTCAGACCGGGATCCTGCTCTCATTCATCGAGCCGTTGTCGAGCGGCGGCATCCCTATCTTCGCCATCTCGACCTACGACGTGGATTACGTTCTTGTGCAAGAACAGTTCGCAGGCGTAACGCTGCAAACTCTTCATAAGGCCGGTCATGAACTCCTCGGGTGATGATGAATCCGGGCGTAAGTGGATCGAATCGCAGCTTTCCTTCCGCACCGCCGTGGGCGCCGTTCGCCCCGCCAATTTCGCCGAACGCTGCGGCCAAGCCTGCACTTTATCCCGCATCCATGCTGTAATAAGAGTATTCATTCCATGCCATCCGCCCTTACAACCCTGCGCCGCCGCGTGAAAGCCCTCCACCGCAACTTGCGGGGAGCCGCCATGGCGGCACGCGCGCTTGCCTCAACTGATCATCCGCTGCTGGCGCACATTATCCCCGTTCGCCGCTGCAATCTAAGCTGCACCTATTGCAACGAGTTCGACGATTTCTCAAAGCCCGTTCCGACCGAGGAAATGTTCCGCCGCATCGACAAGCTGGGCGCCCTGGGCACGGCGGTCGTCACAATTTCCGGGGGCGAGCCATTGCTGCATCCCGATCTCGACCACCTGATCCGCCGCATCCGCTCGAACGGCATGATCGCCGGATTGATCACCAACGGATATTTCCTGGTCGCGGAACGCATTCAGCGCCTCAATCGCTCGGGCCTCGAGTGGCTGCAGATCTCCATCGACAACGTGAATCCCGACGAAGTTTCGAAGAAGAGCCTGAAAGTTCTCGACAAGAAGCTGCAACTCCTCGCCGAACACGCCGTGTTTCACGTGAATATTAATTCGGTGGTGGGCAGCGGCATTTCGCATCCGCAGGACGCGCTGACCATCGGCAAGCGCGCCATCGAACTGGGCTTCAGCTCGACCATCGGAATTATTCACGATGGCAGCGGCCAATTGCAGCCGCTGGACGGAGAAGAGCGCCGCATCTATCACGAGATGAAATCGATGGAGAAGCGCAGCTTCACCCGCATAAACTCTTTTCAGGACAACATTGCGCAGGGCCTGCCCAACGATTGGCGCTGCCGCGCCGGAGCGCGCTATCTCTACATCTGCGAAGACGGGTTGGTGCACTACTGCTCACAGCAGCGCGGCTATCCTGGAGTGCCGCTTGAAACCTACACGCGTGACGACATGCGCCGCGAATACCTCACGGAGAAAGGCTGCGCGCCGCATTGCACGGTTTCATGCGTGCACCAGGTTTCGATCTTCGACGCCTGGCGCGCGCCGCAGCATCCCGCAGCGTCGGTTCCTGCTGCTGGGCCGGCTGGCGGACTGGTGCAAATCAAGTAGGGATGTCCTTGATCCTCCCAGATTGGAACTCTGGGATTCCTGACTCGGGTGTTACCCGATTTCGAGGGCGGATCGCGCCCCAGCCCAAAGCAGAACTTGCCGGCTGCTGCTTTTGTGCCTTACCAACCGCAGGGATTGTACGACTCCAAAGTGACCGACAAAAGTTATTGTACAACTCGCTTACCCAGATCAAAAAATCTGGGATTGCGCTCGCTAATGTCCTTCAGGATTTTCCGCGTCAGGGTTTTGCCCCCCTTCCGCTCCGTCATTTCTTCGGCTGCGCCGAGGGCGGCAGAATTCCATTCAGCCGCAAATACATGGCAGCGGCTGCGTAATGATCGGCCCAGCCGCTGGCTAGAACCAGCGCCACCATGGCGCGGGGACCCTGGCGTCCACCGAAGAGTTCGATGCTGTCGCCCAGTTTGGAGTCATCCATCTTGCCGAGCGCTTCGCCGCAAAAATCGAACGAAGCCGTCGCCGCGGCGAGAAGCTTGTCCTTGGCATCGGTTTCTTTGACTTCCTCGACTTTGGGCCCAGCAATGTCGGCAGCCTTGGCACACCCGGAGTTGTTGGAGCCAATGATGTGGACGACCAGATGCGAAAAGCTCATCTGCTCAGGCGTGGGCTTGTAGCTGAACTTGTCGGCGGGCATGGCGCTGATGGCGCCGAGAATATTATTCCGCGAGCGGGGCAGCAACATGCGGAGAGAAGTCGCCACCGGATCTTTCACCGGTGCGGAAGCTTGCGGAGCTGCCGGTGCGGCAGCGGGTGCGCTCATGGTCTGCGCTGGCCCAGACGCGACGCAGGCACAAACGCACACAGAAACGAAAAGAGATGTGACAAAACTGCGCTTCATTCGTAGCCTCCTTGACTTACTAGATCGAAGCGAAGACTGCGGCTCTCCCCCCCACTCGCTAACCCCGGGCCGCGAGGGCCGCAGTCACGAGCTTCCAAAGCAGATACCATCCGGCGACGATGCCAATCGCCGTACTGCGTTTCACTTTGCTGTTGCAGGCGAAGCCAATCCCCATGAGCACGATCGTCCAGATGACGAGAATGTCCAGGCCCGAAGCCAAGACATAGAGAAATTTGTTGCCCGCGCGATCCATGAAGTACGCCGGATTCGTGGCAACGGGATTGTTCACATTGAAGCCTTCCGGGTTAACGCCCGCGAACATCGAGACCGCCCCCAGAATTGAACCGATGATCCCGGGCAGGCCGGCATAGAAAACGATCGCATACGCCGTCTTGTAAGAGAGGTTGGCGCCCATGCCAAAGTTGAAAGTCGCCCACAGCACCGCCGTGGTAATGGCCAAGAACAGCAGAATAGTCACGGGGATACCATAGGACAAGTAGCGAACTAAGGCGTCGGACAGGCGAAGTCGTTTTGCCTGATCGTCGGGTGAGAGCTTGTCGAACTGGTCGGCCCCCGCGGAATGCGCAATTTCGTTCCTGCTGATCTGGTCGAAGCCGATCTGACGGTCCATCGAATAGATAAAAAGCAGGGCAAAGATGGAGATCACCAGCCATGGTCCCCACCAGCTCGCATTGCGGCGCAGGTCCGTGAAGGTTTTCGAGGGCGCGATGAAGGTGTTGACAATGCGCGCGCCTTCGGAAAGCGGAGGATCTGGCGCGGGCACAGGCGCGGATACTGGTGGGAGCGGAGCGGCAGCCATGTTTGGCCTCCTGTCGGATGCGAAGGAATTCTAGCCGGGAAGCGGCGGCGAAACAAGCGGCGAGTGCCAGCGCATGCCAGTGCACACTTCAAGGGATGCACATTTAAGATGAACCCATGCAGAATGTGACGCCGATTGCGATTGCGGCGCTCGGTTTGGAACTGGCTCCGGCGGTTTTGTTCGGCTTTGCCGCCGAGCGGGTTGCGCGCGTGCTAGAGCGCTGGCCCGTGGCCCTGCGCTTGAGTCTCCCCGGGTTGTTCGTCGTGCCTTACGCGATGGTTTCGATTTCCGCGCACATGTTCCGGTGGGCGTGGTTCGCACTCTATGCGGCCCTACCCGTGGCAATTGCCTGGCTTCTGATGCGCGCCGCGGCGGCCGATGCCGGGCAGCGCGGCGACTGGCGGGACGCGCTGCTCCTGCTGATGCTGGGTCTGGCCGTGGATTTGCGCTGGTTGGACCGCGCCTGGCCGAGCGGGCTGCGGGCTTTGAATGAATTGTTTCTGGTGGATGCGGGCTTGTACGGCTTTCTCGCCATTCGGCAACTGAGCGGCACCGGATTCGATTTCCACCTGAGATGGAGCGACTGGAAAACCGGCCTGCGGGAATTGGTTTTCTTCACGCCCATCGTCCTGGGGTTGGGACTGGCGTTGGGCTTCATTCATCCCCATCGAAACCTGCCGGGCATCGGCAGTGCGGTCCTGCGGTGGGTTGGGATATTTTTCTTCACCGCCGTGCCGGAAGAACTCTTCTTTCGCGCGTGGGTGCAGAACCTGCTGGAGCGCCGCGTGGGACGGCGCGTAGCCCTGGTGATCGCATCGGTGTTGTTCGGGCTATCCCACTTCAATAAACGTTCTGCACATTTCAATTGGCGCTACGTGTTGCTGGCGACCGTGGCGGGGATTTTCTATGGACGCGCATGGCGCGAGCACCGGCGCGTGCCGGCCTCGACGATTACCCACGCCAGCGTGGATTGGCTATGGGGGCTGTGGTTTTAGGCAGTGGTCAGTGGCCAGTGGTCAGTGAACACCGGACTCTCTTGGTGAATGAACCACTGACCACTATTCCGTCCCGTGGTAGCGTAGATATCCCAGACCAACCCGCAGATGATGATGAAGCGCATCCGGCACACACAAAGCGAAGCAAAGCCCGAGCAATCCCTGGGCGAGGCCGAGGGCCCACACGTTGCGATAGCGCCGGAACAGCGCGCACGAGACGATGCCCCATACCAGCGTGGCTGCGGTGAGCACGAGATTGGGCAGATGCGCCGCGGCGAAGAGCACGCCCGCCAGAGTCACAGCCGCGGATTCATTCGAGACAAGACGCAGCAGGCGGTCCATGAAATAGTCCTGCAGAAGAACCTGCTGGTAAATGGTCCACAGCACGTAGCCGGAGATGTGAGCGAAGTCAGCTTTGTGGAGCGGATGCAGCGTTCCGAGTTTCGCGGCGACAAATATGCTCAAGGCAGCGAGCGCGATGGCGGCAGGTAAGATCCAGAGTGACGAGATGAGACCGCGAGTGCCGAGGCCAAGCTCATCCCGACTCTGGCCGCGCGCCAGCACCACCGACAACGTCAGCACGAGGATAATCGGCGAAAGCAGCCGTTGCAGATGCTCGGGCGTCCAGATGACGCCCACGATCGACCCGTAGCCGAGAATCAGTTCAATCAGATCGCGGGCCCGGCTGGGTTGGACGTTTGACATCACAGCGCCACCTCCGGCGTCGCCTCCAAAAGGCTGCGCGTATAAGGATGCTCCGGGCGCTCGGTGATTTGCTCGGTGGGGCCGACTTCCACAATCTTTCCGCGGTACATCACGGCGATGCGCGTCGAGAGATAGCGGACGACCGGCATGGAATGCGAAATGAAAAGATAAGTCAATCCAAAATCTCGCTGCAGTTGGGCGAGCAGGTTGACGATCTGCGCCCCCACGCTGACGTCGAGGGCGGAGACCGGCTCGTCGGCCACGATGAACTTAGGATGCAGCGCGAGGGCGCGGGCAATGCCAATGCGCTGGCGCTGTCCTCCGCTGAACTCGTGGGGGAAGCGCTGCAGGATGGATTCGTCGAGGCCGACGGCGCCGAGGAGTTCGACGACGCGGGCGCGAGTTCCATCTTTCGCGTTTCTGTCTCCCTTGCGGTGAATGAGGAGGGGCTCGGCGATGATCTGTTCGACGCGGAAACGGGGATCGAGCGAGGCGAATGGATCCTGAAAGATGATCTGCATATCGCGGCGTAGTCGGCGCATTTCGCCGGAACTGGTACCGAGAAGGTCGCGTCGTTCGAAGCGGATGCTGCCGGAAGTGGGCGCGATGAGGCGCAGGATCAAACGTCCGAGCGTGCTCTTGCCCGATCCCGATTCGCCGACCAGTCCGAGAGTTTCGCCGGCGTGAATGTCGAGCGAGACATCGTCGACGGCCCGGACTTCGCCTTTGTTTTGGGACCTTCGGCCGAGCACAGACTCGCCTGGGGGATACACTTTGGTCAGATTTCGGATTTCGACAAGCGCCATTGTTTGTTCTCAATTCTAGAGTAGAGAACGAATCGCAGCTATTGAGCTGCGATCATTGGCACGGCGGCCAGAGTGGCCAGAAGGCCGACGAACCTCCAGCGGGCGAAGTGTTCTTTCAGGAACAGACGGGCGAGGAGCACGGTGACAGCGGGATAGAGCGAGGAGATGACGACCGCTTCGTCGAGGCGTCCGGTCTGACTGGCGCGAACGAAGAGGATGGTGCCGAGGGAGTCGATGCCGCCGGTGAGCACGCCCCAACGCACGCCGGCTGGAGTGATGTCGCGAAATTTCCCGTATAGCAGGACGATCAGAGTGGTGATGATCGAGCCGCCGGTCCGGGTGAGCGAAGCCAACCAGAAGGCCGAGCCATTGCCGGCTTGGCGGATGCAAAGGTAGAAACCAGCGAAGCCGACGCCAGCGAGGACGGCGAGCCCAATACATTCCGGCGTGCTGCCATCTTCACTGCGGGTGATGAGCCAGAGGCCGACCGCCGCGAAGACGAAGCCGACGCAGGCAACCAGGCTGGGCAGACCCTCGGTGAACATGGAAAACAAAGTTGGGATCGCGGCACTGAGGACGGCGGCGACCGGCGCGATCACGCCCATCCTTCCCGCGGAAAGTGCGCGAAAGAAGATAGCCAGAGAAGCTCCACCGGAGACGCCGCCGGCCAGCGCCCAGGCCGCGCTGCGTCCCGAGGGGAAGGGCGCATGCGTGGCGGAGGCCAGCGTGCCTACCACGAGCAAGCCGCCGAGATTTACGACAGCGGTGAACAGGAAGGCGTTGGCATGGCGGGTGGCGTAGCCGCCGAGAAAATCGCTGGTGCCCCAGGCCAGGACTGCGGCCAGTCCGTAGACGGCTGCGGGTGCGAAGTGGGGCGCGACGGGCATGTCGATGAGGGTAACACGCGCTGGCTGGGCGGTGAGGGCTGGAACACGCTATGCACAAATGTTCCGGTTGAATGTTCCAGTTGGAACCGAACAGCGTTTTTGGCGGAGCACTGTGGAAATCTCGGAAAAATCGCCTTAAAGCTATGGCGTCCGGACAGCAAGTGGCTGAAAAGGATGGGTTTAAGCGGGGCTGGGAAAGTGCTAGAAAAGACACAGGGCGAAGGAAAACGCGGCAGAAATTGGGTTCTCGAGGGTGGCACTCAGCGGCGAGTGCCCATGCCACGGACTTGCGGACAACGGGCTCGGTTTTCTTTAGACCGTAGAACTACGCGCAGCAAAACGAAGATCGTCCGACAGGTGAGGAGAATTCGGAAACCGCCCGCAGCATCGTTTCCGCCCTGGCAAAGGATGCGAGGCACCCTTGTGGAACCATCTTGCACCGGCGTGGGATTAGCGTGAGATTTCCCGGGTCTTGGTCGTCGACTTCTCTGACAAACCACGGTGCTGAAAACACCGAGCGAGAAGCTTGTGCTTGACAGCGCCTTCGCTGTTATCGAGGGCCAGCCCCCAGGAGAAACCGCTGGATTAACCGGCGCGGATGGGTTACGCTGAAGCCGCTTTTACGGAGGATGATTGTGAAGCGCTTCCTAGTTGCCGCTGTTCTGTGCGCCGGGTTTAGCTGGACCGGCTTGGCGCAGACCGCTGCCGACGCTCCCGCCACCAAGGAGGACGTCGAGCGATACTTCCAGTCGGTTCATTCCCATGACATGATGCTGAAGATGATGGCGGCCATGTCCGAGCCCATGCATCAGGCGGCGCACGAGCAGTGCGAAAAGGACAAAGACAAGCTTCCCGCGGATTGCGAAGCGCGGATCAACAAGACGCTGGACGGTATGGTGAAAGAAATCCCCTTCGATGAAATGATGCAGGCGATGGTGCCTGCCTACCAGAAACATTTCACGAAAGGCGACATGGACGCACTCATCGCGTTTTATTCCACGCCGACGGGACAAAAAGTATTGCAAGAATTGCCGGCAGTCACGACGGAAGGCATGGAGGCCATGATGCCGATTATGCGCAAGAGCATTGAGAAAATGACGGAGCGCGCCGAGCAAGAGGTCGCTCAAATGATGAAGGGATCCACATAGAGGGGGACGAGCTGATAGACGAAAGTCAAGATCCCGAGGATTTGAGGTTTGCCGTTCCCAGGTCTCGCAAAAGACGCGAGACATGGGGCACCCTCCTTTGTGATGGTTCAGGCTTTTAGCGGACGAGAGTGTCCGCACCACACGAGCGTCTGCCACATCCGCATCTGCGTGTTAGAATTTCCACGAGCGAGTTCCATACGAGTGCCCAGGTTCTAAGAGACTACTTTGATTGAGCTGGCACCTTCGATTCTTTCGGCGGACTTTGCCCGTCTTGGTGAGCAGGTGCGCGCCGCGGGGGAAGGGGGCGCGAGTGTCATCCATGTGGATATTATGGATGGGCATTTTGTGCCCAATCTGACGATTGGCCCGCCGGTAGTGAAGTCACTGCGCAAGGTGACGGAGTTGCCGCTGGACTGCCATCTGATGATCGAGAATCCGGACGAGTTCATTCCGGCGTTTGCCGAGGCTGGAGCGGATTGGATTTCGGTGCACCAGGAAGCTTGCCGGCACTTGAACCGCACGCTGCATCTGATCAAGAGCCACGATTGCATGGCTGGGGTGGTGATTAATCCGGCTACCCCGGTGGATGCGCTGACGGAAGTGCTCGACATTGTGGAGTATGTGCTGGTGATGTCGGTGAATCCGGGGTTTGGGGCGCAAAAGTTTATTCCGTCTACGCTGCACAAAATGCGGCGGTTGGCGGAGATTCGCAGCCAACGCCGGCTGAGTTATCGCATCGAAGTAGATGGCGGCGTGGGGCTCGACACCGTGGGCGATGTGGTGCGGGCGGGGGCGGAAATTCTGGTGGCGGGCAACGCCGTGTTTGGTCATGGTGATCCAAGGAAGAATGCAGAGGCGCTGCTGAAGGCGGCGACGGAAGCGGCGCTGTTAAAGGTTTAGTGGTAGCAGCATTAGTAGCAGCATAAAAAGAGCCGAGCTTTGCTCGGCGGACCCTTCGGGGTCTCAGGGCAGCCGAGGGCGGCTGTCCCCACTTTGAAGCATCTCGAGGTCTTATGTCACGTCGAGTTTCACCGATTGCGGTGTTGGGCATGTTGCTGGCGGTCACGGTGGCTTGCAGCAACAAGAAGTCGGTCAATCCGCTGGCTAACGTGGGGTCGAAGCAGCCCGATAAAGTGTTGTTCGACAAGGCCATGGACGCGATGAAGCACAACCGCTTCGACGTGGCGCGCATGACGCTGCAGACCTTGATCAATACGTATCCGGACTCGGAATTCATCGCGCGGGCGAAGCTGGCGGTGGGCGATTCCTGGTACGCGGAGGGCGGGACGGCGTCGCTGGCGCAGGCCGAGCAGGAATATCGCGATTTCGAGACGTTCTTCCCCAACATGCCGGAAGCGGCTGAGGCGCAGTTGAAGATCGCCAACATCCAGTACCAGCAGATGGAGAAAGCGGATCGCGACTACACCCATGCCAAGCGGGCGGAGGATGAGTACCGCAACCTGATCATGCAGTACCCGGATAACCCGAAACTGGTGAAGGAAGGAAAGCAGCGGCTGATGGAAGTGCAGGAAGTGTTGGCTGACCGTGAGTTCGACATTGGAAAGTTCTATTACTTCCGGCAGTCCTATGCGGCGTCGATTGCGCGGCTGAAGTCGCTGGTGGAGAAGTATCCGCTGTACAGCCGAGCCGATGAGGCACTGTTTCTGCTGGGGCAGAACTATGAAGGGCAGATCGCTCAGTTACGGGCAAGACCGATTTGCCAGGCATATAACACTCCGCCGGGCTGCGTCGGCGCTGAATCAGCCAAGGCGAAAGTAATTGAGGAATGACCAAGGAGGCAGCCGCGGCGTATTCGCAGATCATTACGCGGTATCCGGTGATGGAGCGCGAGGATGACGCGAAGAAGCGGCTGGCGGCGCTGCATCAGCCGATTCCACGGCCGACGAAGGCGGCAGTGGCGCAGAACCGGGCAGAGGAAGAAAGCCGGCAGGAGGCCAGCACGCTGGAGCGGCTCATGAGCGTGGTGAAAAAGGGGCCGGACGTGGCGCAGGCAGCGAAGGTAGGCGATCCGACGTTGGTGGATCCAACGCCAGTGGCGGCTAGAGATGTGGTGACGTCGTCGATGCGGCAGGCGATGGGAGCGCCGGCAGGTGAGCATGGTCTGCTGGTGGAAACGGTGAAGGATGCAACTCCCGCGGCCAATGAGCCGGCTCCACGGTCCGATGCGACGCCGACCAACAGCCAGCCTTTTGCCCGGGCCAACACGGCGGCCGATCCGAACGAACTGAAGCCGGCGGCGCCGGATCCAAATGAATTGAAGCCCGGTGGGACTCCCGATCCGAACGAGTTGAAACCGGTGGCGGAGAGCCAAAATGCGGCATCGGCCGATGCCGCCCAGCCGCCGCCAGTGCAAATCAATGAGATTCAGCAGGGACCGTCATCGTCTGGCAGTGGGGCCGTCGCGAGTTCCAGTTCCAGTTCCAACCTGGCCAGCGACAAGGATGTTTCAAGCAGCAAGAAGAAGAAAAAGAAGGGATTGAAGAAGATCCTCTCGTTCTAATAACGGGCCATCCACCTCCAAGGATCGGCGTCGTCCATCACCATTGAGAACTGGTGGCGCAAAGCTTGTGCCGGCACTCCCGGAACTTTCACCCCCACGCGCAGCCCGCGCGGTAGGCGCTGACCACTGGTAACCTGGTAACCTCCCGTCTGATCATTGACTTAGATCGACGGGCAGGTTACCTTCGCGATATCTCCCCTCATCAGAGGAATTTCCTTGGCCCGGAAAATACTGCTTGCCGACGACAGCGTAACCGCCCAAAACATGGGGCGCAAGATTCTTGCGGACGCGGGGTATGAAGTGATTGCCGTCAACAACGGCTCGGCCGCACTGAAGAAGATCGCCGAACTGAAACCCGACCTTGTCATCCTGGATGTTTATATGCCCGGCTACAGCGGTCTGGAGGTGTGCCAGCGCCTCAAGGAATCTCAGGAAACAGCGCGCATTCCGGTGTTACTGAGCGTAGGCAAGCTAGAGCCTTTCAAGCCGGAAGAAGCGCAACGGGTGCGCGCCGAAGGCTATATCGTCAAGCCCTTTGAAGCCAGCGAGTTGTTGAGCGTTTTGTCGAAGCTGGAAGACAAGGTGGTGCCGCGGGCCGAACCCTCCAAGCCTGGGCGTTTTGCGCGGGCGATGGCGGCAGCCGAAGAAGCTGGCCGCGGCAGCCGGAAAGAAAAGGGGAGCCAGCAGCATGGATGGAACAGCCGGATTGGGTTCCCCCGCGAGAAGACTGGGCCCGAGGAGAAATTTGCGGACGACTCTTCGATCTATAACCCCATGAACCGGGATCTCCGCACGGTGGTGGAAACCGCCGCGGAGAAAAAAGCGGAGAACAAAAACAAAAACAAAGAAGAGAAGCAGCCAACGGCTGGAACAGCGGGCTGGACCCATGTGGATGTGGCGGCATTGGCGCCGGCGGGCTTGCCGAACGATGTGACAACGGCAGAGGTTACAGCGATTGCGGCCGCAGCGGCCCGGATACAGATGGCAGGTGATGCCGTCAAGGATGAGCATCCGGTTTCTGAAGGCAGATCCTCTGAAACCCAGATTTCCGAACTCCAAATTTCTGGAACCCTGGTTTCTGAAGCGACGAGTCAGGGGAGTGTAGAGCCGCCTTCGGATCGAGTGGAAGACAGCCTTGCGTCCCCGGTGCGCGAAGAAGAACCGAAGACAGAAGCTCTCGAAGAAAACAAGAGGGACGGCGTAGCTGGCGAGGCCGTTGCGGCTGAGGCCGAGCCTCACCTCGATGCTGACGTGAGGGTGGAGGAAACGCAGGATTTGCCGGTCACGATGGCAGCGGCCACGGCTGAATCTGTGCTGGCGGCGATTATGGGCGGACCGCGATGGACAGCGGTGCCGGTGGCGCTGGAAGGCGAAGAGGCAACGATCTCGCTCGAACAGGAAATGCAGAAGGCCTATGCCGCCTTTGCGGCCGCGGGGGCGGACTCTGCCGGTCTCGCTACCCCGCAGCCAGTGGAGGCCGCAACCGCCGAGACTGCTTACTCCCCGGAGGTTGCGCCGGTTGACCTACATGCCATCTTATCCCCGACCGCGGTGTTCGCGGAGCCGAATCCATCGTCAGTCGCCGAGTCTGCGGACTCTGCCGGTCTCGCTACCCCGCGGCCAGTGGAGGCCGCAACCGCCGAGACTGCTTACTCCCCGGAGGTTGTTGCGCCGGAATCTCCGACCGCCGTGTTCGCGGAGCCGAATCCATCGCCAGTCGCCGAGTCTGCTGCGGACTCTGCCGGTCTCGCTACCCCGCAGCCAGTGGAGGCCGCAACCGCGGAGAATGCTTACTCCTCGGAGGTTGTTGCGCCGGTTGAGCTACATGCCGGGATATCCCCGACCGCCGTGTTCGCGGAGCCGAATCCATCGCCGGTCGCCGAGTCTGCTGCGGATTCTGCCGGTGTCGCTACCTCGCAGCCAGTGGAGGCCGCAACCGCGGAGAATGCTTACTCCCCGGAGGTTGTTGCGCCGGTTGAGCTACATGCCAGGATATCCGCGACCGCCGAGTTCCCAGAGCCGAATGCAGCGCCCGCTCCAGTTGCCGATCCTGCCGGCCCTGTTGGGCAGGAGGCAGTTGCGCTGGGAGCGCAGGAATCGCAACCCGCACCCGAAGCTGAACCCATGGCGGAAGCAGCAACTACCTCCAGCGACGCCTTTACTGCCATCGTCGGTGGTGACGAACACGCAGCGGACTACCAACCAGACTCCGAAACAGTGAAGAGCACGGCAGCGGCGTGGGCGAGTTGGCGTCAGCTCCGCGATATCCGCAAAGACAGCGAAGGGGCGCAGGCCCAGGCCAAGGAATTCGAAGTATCCGAGTCAGCCCCGGCGAAGACCTCTGCCAGGGCGGTAGCAGCGGGCGCTGAGCAGATTGCGCAGGAAATCTCAGCCGCGCCGAAAGGCGATTTAGCAGACGTCGCCAGCATCGTGGATAGCGTCCTGGCCAATCTTCGCCCCAAGCTCATGGAAGAGATCGCCCGGAAAATGGCGGAGAGGAAGTAGATCGTCCTCAGCCCTCAGCTGG
Organism: uncultured Acidobacteriaceae bacterium; assembly: GCA_963714225.1. GTDB lineage: Bacteria > Acidobacteriota > Terriglobia > Terriglobales > Acidobacteriaceae > Sulfotelmatobacter. The sequence continues at coordinate 346,305 of CAVQNY010000019.1, forward strand.
CAGATTCTTCCAGCTTCGATGTTTTTTAGGGAGTGCCTTATTTCAGACGGTACCTTTCGTTAACTCTGCGTTGACAATTCCTTACAGGCTCCGGTATCTTAAAGACTTTGGGATGTCTTGTGGTTACCCGCCTGATGGTCTGGCGTCCTCGCCGGAGAATCAACGAGCGGTCTTCTTTCGCAACTTTTATCATTCTGGGAGAGTTCCGATGTCAACCTATTTCCCCAAAGCGGGGGAAATTGTGCGCAAGTGGTACGTCGTGGATGCGGATGGGCAGACGCTGGGCCGTCTGGCCTCGCAAGTGGCGCGCATCCTCATGGGCAAAGAGAATCCGCAGTACACGCCCTTTCTCGATACGGGCGATCATGTAATCGTGGTCAACGCCGAGAAGATAAGAACGACTGGTATGAAGTCGGAGCAGAAGAAGTATCAGCATTACACGGGTTATCCGGGCGGGTTGCGCACTGAAGATTACCGCAAGCGTTTGGCGCGCAAGCCGGAAAAGATTATTGAAGACGCGGTGCGGCGCATGCTGCCGAAGAACAAGCTGGCCGATCACATGCTGTCGAAGCTGAACGTTTACAAAGGCGACAAGCATCCGCACCAGGCGCAGAAGCCGCAGGCGCTGGAGCTGGAAGTGCGGGCGTAACCAGAGTTTCCAATTTCTGGTTTCAGGTTTCTGGTAAGTGCATTTGAAAATCTTTTGAAAGGTGTGAGGCACCGGGGTTGGCTGCGGCTGACGGCTCAGTGCTGACGGCTAAAAGATGGCAGAACTGGTGCAGTACTACGGAACGGGTCGGCGGAAGCGGGCGATCGCGCGGGTGTATCTGCGTCCGGGCAGCGGCGACTTCAAGGTGAACGGACGTGAGTTTGAAGAGTATTTCGTGACGCCGGCGCAGCGCTCGAGCGCCAAAGCGCCGCTGGCGTCGACCAATACGGCGGCCTCGTTCAACATTGTCGCCAGCGTGCTGGGCGGCGGAGTGCGCGGTCAGGCCGATGCGGTTAAGCTGGGGATTGCGCGCGCGTTGATGCAGTTCAGCGCGGAGCTGCGCGGCAAGCTGAAGTCCGAGGGCATGGTCACGCGGGACTCGCGCGGCAAGGAACGGAAGAAGTACGGCCAGAAGGGCGCGCGGAAGCGGTTCCAATTCTCGAAGCGGTAGTACGGGGTTGCGAGTATCCGCGCGCTGGCCACTGACAACTGGCCGCTGGCAACTGGTTTTAGGTGTTCAATTCTTCCTGTGCCTCGCGGCGCGGGGACGGGAATGGCAATCCGGAAGAGCAGTTTCAAGCCTCCGGCTTTGAGTTCCCAGTGGGCTGATTGTTTCGTCCTCACTGGAAACAAGAAACCGGGAAACAGGAAACTGGAGTAAGCCGGATGCAGACTAACGAAGGAGGTTCATTGGCTACTATCACCATGAAGGAGTTGCTCGAAGCGGGGGTTCACTTCGGGCATCAGACGAAGCGCTGGAATCCTAAGATGAAGGAATACATCTTCGGAGAGCGCAACGGGATCTACATCATCGATTTGCAGAAGACGCTGAAGATGTTCAAAGAGGCGTCGAAATTCGTACAGGAATTGGCGGCCGAGGGCAAGATTGTGCTGTTCGTGGGCACCAAGCGCCAGGCGCAGGACGCAATCGCCGAAGAGGCCACGAAGTGCGGCGGCTTCTACATCAACCAGCGCTGGCTGGGCGGACTGCTCACCAACTGGGTCACGGTGCAGAAGTCGGTGAAGCGGCTGAAGGAACTCGACGAGATGGCCACGGATGGCCGCTACGAGCTGCTGCCGAAAAAAGAAGTGATCAAGCTGGAACGCGAGCGCAAACATTTGCAGGCCAACCTGGCGGGCATCAAGAATATGAGCCGGTTGCCGGATGCGGTGTTCGTGATCGACTCGAACAAAGAGCAGATCGCGGTGCGCGAGGCGCGCAAACTGGGCATTCCGGTGGTCGCGGTGGTCGATACGAACTGCGATCCCAGCGAAGTGGATTACGTGATTCCGGGCAACGACGATGCGCTGCGGGCGATCCGGCTGTTTACTTCGAAGATTTCGGACTCGATCACCGAAGGCGCACAGTTGATGAGCGACAAGCAGGTCGCGGACATGACGGCCGCGACGGAACAGGCGCAGGCTCTGGAGGCGCAGCAAGCGGAAGATCGGACGGCCGCACTTGAGCTTCAGGCCCAGGCAGCTGCGGCGGACTCCGCTCGCGAGGAGATCGGCGAAGACATCAGCATGGAGGAAGTGCTCGGTCCGGGGACGCATAAGAAGGTGGTGGCGAACGAGGAAGGTGACGTCCCGATCAAGGTGGAGAGCCAGACGGTTTGAAGAGCAGTTGCCAGTTGTCAGCAGCCAGTGGCCGGAAAAACCGGGCATTCATCCTTGAGGAAAATCAGACCCGCGCGGGTCGTCCGGCGCGGGTCAAAGTTTGTAGAGGCAGCTTCCAGTTTCAGGTTTGCAGTTTCGAGTAACCTGTAACGAGGACAAGCATTCCCAATTACTCGAAACTCGAAACTCATTTATGGGTACTACTACTGTGAACATTTCTGCGACGCAAGTGAAAGATCTCCGGGAGAAGACCGGAGCTCCCATGATGGATTGCAAACAGGCCCTGACCGAAGCCAAGGGCGATATGGAGCAGGCGGTCGTGATCCTGCGCAAGAAAGGCGTTTCGGTTGCGGCCAAGAAGGCGGCGCGCGTGACCAGTGAAGGTGCGGTGACGAGCTACATCCACGCCGGGGGGAAGATTGGCGTGCTGGTTGAGGTGAATTGCGAGAGCGATTTCGTAGCGCGCACCGACGACTTTAAAGAACTGGTGCACGATATCGCCATGCACATCGCGGCCAGCGATCCCAAGTTCGTGCGCAAGGAAGATGTGACCAAGGCTGACTTTGAGCGCGAGAAAGAGATCTACATGGCGCAGGCCGTCGCCTCTGGCAAGCCGCAGAATATTGCGGAGAAGATGGTCGCCGGCAAAATGGAGAAGTTCTACGAGGAGGTCTGTTTGTTGGAGCAGCCCTTCATCAAGGACCAGACCGTGTCGATTGCGCAGCTTATCGCGGCGAAGATCGGCAAGCTGGGCGAGAACATCAGCGTGCGGCGGTTTGCGCGCTTCAAGGTAGGCGAAGTGGGTGCGACGGTCGCATTCACAACGCAAAAGCCGGACGCGGGCGGCGAATCCGCTGCTCCGGCGGCGAACTAAATCAGCTTCCAGTTTCTGGTTTCCAGTGTCCTCGGGCGCCGATGATGTGGACAGCAAGAACGGGAAACCGGAAACCGGAAACCGGGAACTCGAACCCGATGCAAACCCCTGCCTTCAAACGCGTTCTGCTCAAGCTTTCCGGAGAAGCCCTAGCTGCCCGTCAAGGCTTTGGTGTGGATACGGCGCGCATCCACGAGGTCGCGGCGGAGTTGGCCGACGTGCACAAGCTGGGAGTGCAGCTCGCGATCGTGGTGGGCGGCGGCAACTTCTTCCGCGGCGTGGCCGACCAGGCTCGGGACATGGACCGCGTCTCCGCCGATCACATGGGAATGCTGGCCACGGTGATCAATGCGCTGGCGCTGCAGGACGCATTGGAGAAGCAGAAGGTCTACACTCGCGTGCAAACGGCGATTGAGATGAACCAGGTGGCGGAGCCGTTCATCCGGCGGCGCGCTATCCGGCATCTGGAGAAAGGCCGCGTGGTCATCTTCGCGGGTGGGACCGGCAATCCCTACTTCTCGACCGACACGGCGGCATCGTTGCGCGCCATGGAGATCAAGGCCGATGCGATCCTCAAGGCCACCAAGGTCGACGGCATCTATGACGCCGATCCCATGAAAGTGAAGGACGCCAAGAAGTTCACCGACATCACCTACATGGACGTTCTGAAGCTGGGGCTGAAAGTGATGGATTCGACCGCCATCAGCTTGTGCAAGGACAATAACCTGCCCATCATCGTCTTTAATCTGAATCAGCATGGGAACATCCGGCGCGTGGTGAGCGGAGAAAAGATCGGCTCGACGGTGAGCGCTTAAAGACTTTGGCCGCGGATTGCGCGGATTCACATGGATTTTGGTCATTTCTGATCTGTGGCGATCCGTGAAAATCCGTGGCCTTTCTGTTGGGTTTATAATTCAGCGTTTTGATTCTTGAACTCCTACGGAGCTGCCAGATATGGCTCAAGCAACCATGGCCGCGATTCCGGGCCTGAAAGAGACCTACGTACAACTGAAGACGCGGATGGACAAGGCGGTGGAAGATTTCCGTAAGGCGATGGCGGCCACGCGCACGGGGCGCGCCTCGGTGCACATGCTGGACAGCGTGAGCGTCGACTATTACGGATCGCAGATGCCGTTGAACCAGATCGCGCAGGTGCATGCGCCGGAAGCGCAGTTGATTACGGTGCAGCCCTTCGATCCGTCTTCGATGGGTGCGATTGAGAAAGCGATTCGTTCGGCGGAGCTGGGGCTGAATCCCATGAACGACGGCAAGCTGATCCGCGTGCCCGTGCCGGCGCTGACCCAGGAGCGCCGTCAGGAAATGGTAAGGCATCTGCACAAAGTGCTCGAGGAGCATCGCACCGCGGTGCGGAATATTCGCCGCGATGGCAACGATGCCATCAAGAAGGCGATGAAAGACAAGAAAATCACCGAGGACGACGAGAAGCGCTCCCTCGATGAGATCCAGAAGCTCACCGACGACGAAATCAAGAAGATGGAAGAGATGAGCAAGGCGAAAGAAAAAGAAGTGCTGGAACTGTAGGATTCGGAATTCCGCCGCGCCAACCCATACACCGAAGTTATATTACCTAGAGTGAGTGCCCCTCCGCGCGACCTCTAACTCCCTGGAATTCCATTACTTGGCGGACTCCGCGCTCTGCGGGCCCTTTGGTAATCGGGACTTACCTGAACTTAGGTTAGGCGACATTCCCACGGCGAGAGTGTTCTCATCTTCGATGAAGAAATCACAGCCTCTGGCTGGGAAAAAGTTTACAAACCTTTGAATCGGAGTGTGCCATGAAAAGAATTGTTGCGATTGCAATTTTGCTTGCGCTTTCGATGCTGGGCGCGAGTTGCAGCGGGGGGTCGAGTTCGTCTGCGCCCGCGTCCTCGCAGTCGTCACCGATGTTCGTGACTGGCGAAGATGCTCCGCTGGCCTCTGTGGTCGGCTTTGAGGTCACCATCAACTCCATTACCTTGAACGGTAGCAACAACACTTCGGCGCAGGTTCTGACCACGCCGACAACCGTAGATTTTGCCCGTCTTCTGGGCCTGCGTTCTCCGCTGGCATTTAACAGCGTGGGCGCCGGCACATATACGAGCGCTACGTTTTCGTTGTCGAACCCGGTAATTTCTTACGTGGACATGAGCACCAACCCGCCGACTTCGACCACGCTCAACGCCACGTTCAGCCCGACCACCGGCTCGGCTACGCAGACCACGGTCACCGTGAATTTCCCAACCGCGATGGTTGTGGGCAGCAACGGCTTGGCGGGACTCAGGATGGAATTTGACATCCGGCAATCGGTCGCGGTCGACGGCAACGGCCAGATCACAGGCGTAGTCAATCCAACCATCTATGCCAGCGCCGTACGGGCGAGCGATCCCAACGGGCAGGTGACCGATCTTACGGGCGGGCTGGTCTCGGTAAGCGCGGCCAACAATTCGTTCGTCATCCAGGGCCCCTATGGACGCCAGTTGACCATTGACGTAAGCAACAGCACTCAGTTCAACAGTGGTTGGAACATCAATGATCTGGCTACTCCGGCGATTATTGGAGTCCAGGGATATTTCCAGGCCGATGGCAGCCTGATGGCGAGCAACGTGGAAGTCATTACCACGTCGCAGGCCTTCCTCTCCGGGCGGGTGTTGGCGGTGAATCCGACGTCCGGGCCGGTGCAGCAGATCACAATGTGGGTGGGGGAAACCAGCGCCGATCTGGTCAGCGACATCGACACCATCCAGACCATCAACGTCAGCGCGGTGACACAGTATGACATTTGCTTCTTCGACAATCTGTTCACCAACGGCCTGTTCAACGCTTCCACGGTAATCGTGGGCCAGCGTATTTTCATCGGCGGAAGCTACAGCAGCAGCGTTTTTACGCCGCAAATGATCTCGCTGCGTTTCCAGGGCGTCTATGGCATGCTGACGGCCAACAGTGTGAACATCGTCAGCGGCAACGTTGGAACTTTGCAACTGCAGAACAACGGGCTGATTGGGTATTCGCTAGGTGGTGCACCGCTGACGGTGGCTACCGGCAATGCCACGCTGTTCATCAACACGACGGGACTGAGCGCGCTCGAATCCGACGGATCGATTCCGCTGGTGGCAGGCGGTCTTCTGTTCGTAAATCCGAACACCAGCACACCCGTGATGGCGACGGCTGTAGTGGCCGATCGGCAACCGGCGCAATAACCTAACCGCAAACGACGCACAACTCAAAACGGGCGGCCGCGAGGCTGCCCGTTTTCTTTTCCTTCACCACAGGCGTTCCCGCCCGAGCACTCTATAATCGAACGATGGCGAAACAGGTCGTCCATGCCGCGTGTCCGCACGATTGCCCCGACGCTTGCGGGGTTCTGATCACGGTGGAGGACGGGCGTGCCACGAAGATTCAGGGCGATCCGCAGCATCCGGTGACCCGGGGATTTCTCTGCGGGAAAGTGGCGAAGTATCTGGACCGGGTGTATTCGCCGGATCGGCTGCTGTATCCGATGCGGCGGATTGCGGCGAAGGGGTTGGAGACGCGGCGGAGCTTCGCTCCGCGTGGACAGCCGGGAGTCTGCCCTGAGCCTGTCGAAGGGGCGGCTGGCCCCACACCAGCAGACAAGACACAAACCTGGCAGCGCATTCCCTGGGATGAAGCGCTGGATGAGATCGCCGGGCGTTTCCACAAGATCATTGCCGAGTTCGGCAGCGAGGCGATTCTGCCTTACTCCTACGGTGGAACGCTGGGGGCGCTGAATGGCGGCTCGATGGACCATAGATTTTTTGGCCGGCTCGGAGCTTCCCAACTGGAGCGGACAATTTGTTCCACCGCGGGCGAGGCTGGGTTGGAGTCCGTGATGGGTGTGAAGCTTGGCACCGAGCCGGAGCAGTTTGTCCATGCTCGTTACATCATTGCCTGGGCCTCGAACATTCACGGAAATAATGTCCACCTCTGGCCGTTCATTGCGGAAGCGCGGCGCAAGGGAGCGAAGCTGGTGGTGATTGATCCCTACCGCACGCGGACTGCGGCGTGCGCCGATTGGTATCTTCCGATCAATCCGGGCACCGATGGCGCGCTGGCGCTGGCCATGATGCATGTGATCATTGGCGAAGGGCTGCACGATGCCGACTACGTTCGGAACTACACGCTGGGTTTTGACCAGCTGTGCGAAAAAGCGAAAGCTTATCCGCCGGAACGGGTGGCGCAGTGGACCGGGATTGCGGCCGCAGACATCCGCAAGCTAGCACGGGAATACGCCACGATACGGCCTTCGGTAATCCGTCTCAATTATGGCGTGCAGCGGTCCGAAGGCGGTGGGATGGCCACGCGCGCGATCTCGATGCTGCCTTGCATCCTAGGATCGTTGAAGGAAGTGGGCGGCGGGATTCACCTTTCGACCAGCGGCGGGTTTGGGCTGAACCATGACGCGTTGAGGCGGCCCGATCTTAAGCCGGAGGGAAACCGGCGTCCACCGCGGGTAGTGAACATGGTTCGGCTGGGCGAGGCGCTGAACACGTTGCGCGATCCGCCGGTGAAGGCATTATTCGTCTACAATTCAAATCCAGCGGCGGTTTGTCCGAATCACAATGAAGTGGTTCGCGGGCTGAGGCGCCCGGACTTGTTTACCGTTGTCCACGAGCAGTTCTTCACCGATACGACCGACTATGCCGACATTGTGTTGCCAGCGACGACGTTTTTCGAGCACAAGGATCTGCAGACTGCATACGGCCATTACTACCTGCAGGTGTCGGACCAGGCCATTGAGCCGTTGGGAGAGTGCCGGGCGAATGTGGAGGTGTTCCGGGCGCTGGCCGGGCGGATGGGATTCAAGGATGCGTGCTTCGGCGAGAGCGTCGAGGAGATGATCGATGGCGCGCTGGCTTCGAGTAACCCGTGGTTGGATGGCATCAGCCGGGAGCGGCTGGGGCGGGAGCGACAAGTGCGGCTTAACTTCAGTTGCCAGCCGCCAGTTGCCGGTTGCCAGTTAGAACCGTTCCTTCCATTTGCTCGCGGTAACTTCCGCACACCTTCGGGCAAGGCTGAACTGTACAGCGAAGCGATGAAAACGCTGGGGCTTGATCCGGTGGCCGAGTTCACGCCTCCGGTGGAATCCCGGCATGGAGGACAGGCAGCGGCGTTCCCCCTTGAACTTCTGGCGCGCAAGGCCGATAACTTCCTGAACTCAACCTTTTCCAACTTGCCTTCGGTCCAGGATATGGAGGAGACGAACCTCCTCGAAATGCACTCCGTCGATGCCCGAGCGCGCGGAATTGCCGACGGAGAGACGGTGAGGGCGTATAACCGTCGAGGAGAAATCTTTTTGAAAGCTCGAGTAGATGGCGCAGTTCAGCCGGGAGTAGTTTCGGCGAGGCTGAACTGGGCCAAGCTGAGCCCTGGATTCCGCAATATCAACGTGCTGACTTCAGAAAAACTTTCCGATCTGGGCAACTCCGCCACGTTTTATTCCGTCTTGGTGGAGGTGGAGTCCGCCAAGTCCCTTCCATGAAGCCACCGGCAAGAGTGGCGGCTTGGACGCTTTCTGTTTCTCTACCGTATAATGGTCGTTTTTCTACATCCCAGAGGCTGAGGTCGTAGCGATTCATTTTTGTTCTCATCCAGACATTGTTGTGTCCGGGCGCGGCCGAGGTTCTTCCGGCGCCGCTCATCCCCCATCTTCTTCATTTGCACGGCTTTGCCGGAGAATGAAAGGGCTCGGGTGGGGGTTCGGGATGGCGCTGGCGCTGCTTTCCGCCTCAGTAAGCTGGGCCCAGACTGACGTGATTTCAGAGATCAACGTTCAGGGAAACCGCAGGATTCCTGCGGAAACGGTGAAGGCGCGCATCTTCACTCATCCCGGCGACATTTACGATCCCGCCGCGCTGGAGCGCGATTTCAATTCGCTGTGGAACACCGGTTATTTCGAGGACATCCGCTTTAGCCGGGAACAGACTCCGAAGGGGTGGCGGCTGATTATCCAGGTGAAGGAAAAGCCGACCATCCGCGAGATCAACTATGTTGGTCTGAGTTCGGTCTCCACCAGCGATGTATTAGACCGCTTCAAGGAAGCGAAGGTCGGGTTGACCGTGGAGAATCAATACGACCCAACGAAAGTCAAGAAAGCGGAAGTGACGATCAAGGGCCTGCTGGCGGAACACGGGCGGCAGTTTGCCACCATTCGCACGGAAATACGGCAGATTCCTCCGGCTGCGGTCGGGATCACATTTGTGGTCAAAGAAGGACCCAAGGTCAAGGTGGGCAGGATCAAGTTCGAGGGCAACAAGAACGTCAGAACGCGAGTGCTGCGTTACGCCATGAAGAACACGCGGCCCATCGGCATCCCACACTCGATCTTCCTGGAGAACATCTTTGCCCGAACCTACGATGCGACCAAGCTCGACGAAGATACGGAACGCGTCCGCAATGAATACCAGAATCGGGGTTATTTCAAAATGAACCTCGTGGGCCAGCCTAAGACGCAGATTCACGACACCGGACACGCGGGCGCTCATGTCCCGCTGTTGCAGGGCGGGGCGGGCAAGTCTGTCGACATTACGATGACCATCGAAGAGGGCGAGCGCTACACGCTGGGTGGGATTACGTTCAAGAACAACAAGGCAGTGCAAAACGTGAAGGCGCTGCGAGCCATCTTCCCGATCAAGGACGGAGATGTCTTCGACAAAGAAAAAGTGGGCAAGGGTCTGGAGAACCTGCGCAAGGCCTATGGCGAGTTGGGCTACATCAACTTCACTCCGGTACCGGAAACCAGGTTTGACGACGAAAAGAAACTGATCTTTCTCGACATCGACGTCGACGAAGGCAAGCAGTTCTACGTACGCCGCATCGAGTTCGTGGGCAACACTACGACCCGCGACAAGGTGATCCGGCGTGAGATCGCTCTGGAGGAGGGAGGCGTCTACAATTCGCGTCTCTGGGAGTTGAGCTTGCTGCGCTTGAACCAATTGGGGTACTTCGACGTGATGAAGCCTGACGATCCGAACGTCACCACCCGTCAACTGGACGAGAAAAACGGGTTGGTCGACCTGACCCTCAAGGTGAAAGAGAAGGGCAAGAACAGCATTGGCCTCAACGGGGGCGTAAGCGGGCTGGAAGGCGCCTTTATCGGCATCAACTACGCGACCAACAACTTCCTCGGTCTGGGTGAGACGCTGGGGATCCAGGCCAGCCTCGGGAACCTGGCGAAAAGCATCCGGTTCGGCTTTACCCAGCCCTACATGTTTGACCGGCCATTGCAGTTTGGTTTCAACGTTTACTACACCAAGACCAAGTACGATCAGGCCCGGCAACTCTCCATCTTCAGCGGGCAAAACCTGAGCCTGCCCAACGCCGTGCTGCAGAACCTGCAGAATTACACGCAAGCGAGCGCTGGGTTCACGACGTCGTTGAGCTATCCGCTGCGCGCGCGTGACAAGCGCCGTTTCAATCGCCTGGGAGTTACTTATTCCTTCGACCGGTCCTCGCTGGCGGCGCTCAGTGCGGCGTCCAAGAATTTGTTCGAGTTTCTGGCTTTCCGCGGTATCTCTGGGCCCAATGCGTTGCAAGGAATCATTACCAGCAAGATCTTTCCCAACTTCTCCTTCAACACCATCAATAGTCCGATCTCGCCGCACAGCGGGCATCAGTTCACGGTGGGCGCGGAGCTTGCCGGGCTGGGAGGGACGGTTCGGTCGGTCCGTCCGATCGTTCAGTACAAGCGCTTCGTTCCTGTGCAGAAGGGGCGCAACACGGTGGGCTTCAACGTTCAAGGGTCGTTTATCACCGGCTATGGTGGTTTGGTTGCGCCTCCGTTCCAGCGTGCTTACATGGGGGGGAGAACGATCTGCGCGGTTTCGATATCCGCTCGGTGTCTCCGGTGGCGTTCCTGCCGAGCGTGGGAGCGATCACGCTAACCAACCGCGACGGAACGCCCGTGCTCAAGAGCCCGCAGAATCCCCTGGCAGGGAATGTAACCATTCCGATTCCCGTGGACCAGATCGTTTTCCCAGGCGGCGATTTCAGCGTGTTCACCAACGTGGAGTACCGCATCACGATCGTTGGACCGGTGGCCCTGGCTCCATTCGTGGACACGGGCATTGACCCTATTCTCCGGCCCTCGCAGTTGCAGATTGCGCAGGTGCAATACGAGGGCGTAATCGGTCAGGCCTTTGGATGTCCTCAGCTTCTGCAGACTGCCACCACCAATACCTGCACTTTGGGCAGCCTGCTGAACCCGCCGCCGTCGCAGGATCTGCAGGTTCTGGGCACGACCAACTGGCGGCCGAGGATGTCCACGGGACTTGAGCTCCAGGTGTTCCTGCCGGTGATCAACGCCCCCTTCCGCGTGTACTGGGCCTATAACCCCTTGCGGTTGGATACCCCGGCGACCCCGCCGATTCCGATCACCCCCAGCATGTTCCCGCAGGTCTGCGGACCGGCGGGTTGCCAATTAACTGGGGCGGGATCGTATACCTACAATCTGGCGAGGAACGCCTACTCCCCGAATTTCCTGCTGCGGGAGCCGCGCAAGACGTTTCGCTTCACTGTGGCGACCACATTCTAAGGGCAGGTTCGCAATCACAGGCATTGACTTTCCTGGGTCACGAGCGTAATCATCGCCGCGTCATTGTGGTAGAGAATCTGGAGGGGGTGCGCAAGCCTAAAAGCAAGATTAAAATTAAAGGCTATGTCAACCGCTCGCAGTGGTCGTTCTACCAACTGCTGCAGTTCATCCGGTACAAAGCGGCTTTGCGAGGCATACCCGTCATCGAAGTCCATCCTGCGTATACAACGCAGAACTGTTCTCGATGCAGTCAGAGAAACACTCCAGAGGGTAAGGTGTATGTCTGTGAGCACTGTAGCCACAAAGACCATCGGGACGCTAACGCTGCCTTCAACATCGCCCAGCGAGGTTTGGGCATACTGATGGGATTCGCTAAGGACTCAGTGAGCCTTGGTGGGGCTTTATTGGTGACGCCCTATTCTGGCGGTCAGGAGTTGGCTTATGCTTAACCCAGACTCAAAGAATCCCCGAGTTTACTCGGGGAGCATCAAGCGCATACTTCTGTCCTGGAGCAGCGGCAAAGACAGTGCATGGAGTCTTCATATTCTGCGCCAGCGCGCAGAGTATGAAGTTGCAGGACTGCTGACTACCTTCAACGAAGCTGCGGGCCGCGTTGCCATGCATGCGGTTCGACGCGAACTGGTCGAGCAGCAAGCTGCGGCTGCCGGCCTTCCGCTCTGGGCTGTTCCGTTGCCCTGGCCCTGCCCCAACGAGCACTATGAGTCGCTGATGGCTCAAACTTGTGCCAAGGCAGTCGCGGAAGGAATCGAAGGAGTCGCGTTTGGCGATCTTTTCCTCGAGGATGTACGCGCCTACCGGGAAAAGCAAATGAACGGCACGGGACTAGAGCCGATATTCCCGCTGTGGGGGCTGCCGACGCGGGACCTGGCCCAGGAGATGATCGCGTCCGGAGTGCGAGCGAAGCTGACTTGCATCGACACAAGGAAACTCGAGCAATCCTTCGCAGGCTGCGAGTTCGATCAGACTTTTCTGTCGGCCTTGCCCGATGGAGCCGATCCCTGCGGTGAACGTGGGGAGTTCCACTCCTTTGTATACGCAGGGCCCATGCTGAATGCTGCCCTCTCGGTTTCAGTGGGCGTGACTGTGGTTCACGATTACTTTGCCTTTGCCGATCTGATTTCTCACTGACCGTATTTCTCCTCCTGCTGCAACATGCTTCGGGGATGTTGGCATCACAAGGTTTGACGGCGGCGGAGGATGCTCTCTATAATTGCTGTGTCCAAGCTATTGCAGAAAGCTGATCATGGTCGACGACACGTCCGCAACCCCGGCGTGTAACGCTGGCAGTCCGGCGCGCCTTGTCTTAGAGACGAATGTCTGACGGGGGCCGTTCGAAGAAACGCAAGACCAAGAAACGCAAGACGAAGACCGCGTGAGTACGGCGCAGCGTTGCCTGAAAAGTAATCCGAGTTCATTCCCGGAACCATCTTTAAAGGAACCATATTCAACGGAACAATGTTCCAAGGAGTTTAAGCGATCCAATGACAAGCAAGTTCCTGCGGTCTGTCCTGGCCATTGCGGTATTCTCGATGATTTCCGCATGGGCCCAAACCGGTGGCGCCGCGACTCCGTCGGCTCCGTCTGCTGCTTCGGCTGCACCTGCGAGTCCCGCCCCTTCGCCGTCCACAACCGGTACCAAGGTCGGGACGATCAACGTGGAAGCTGCCGTCTTCGGTTCCAACGAAGGCCGCCGCGACGCCGATGCCCTGACCAAGAAACTGGAGCCCAAGCAAAACGAACTCAAGGCCCAGAATGAGGAGCTTGAAGGTCTGCAGAAACAACTGCAGACCCAGGGCGACAAGCTGAACGAGGATGCCAAGGCCACTCTCGTCAAGCAGATTGAGACCAAGAAGAAGTCCCTTGATCGTTCCGTCCAGGATTTCCAGGAGGACGGACAGGCCCAGGGGAAAGAGATTTTCGGGCGTATTTTGAACAAGATGGCTCCCACGATCGTGAAATACGCCAAGGACAACGGATTCCAGCTCATCGTGGACACATCGAACCAGTGGCCCCAAAGCCAGGTCCTATGGTCAGGGGAAGGCGTAGACATCACGAAGGAGATCGTAGACGCCTACAATGTGCAGTCGGGTGTGCCGGCTCCCGCTGCGGCAGCGAAGGCGCCCGCTCCGAAGCCCGCCAGTACGACTCCGAAGCCCACGGCTCCGGCACCAACCGCACCGCCCAAGTAGTTTTCGACGACACCGCGTGTGTCGGAAAGTTCCCAGAGGCCGCGTTCAAGCGCGGCCTTTTTTCTTTTGCTCCGGCCAGTCCAACGGAGACGCGTTTGGTGTCCTTAGCAGCAAACCGTCTTTCCTTCGAGGAGGAAACCATGTTCACGAATACATTCGATTCGTCATGGGACGAGCGTTCGCGCCGCGGATTGACGGCGCTAACATCGTTCGGCTTGCAGGTTCTGCTGGGTGCCGTGCTGCTGGTCTTGCCACTGCTCCGCCCGCTGGGATTGCCTTCGCTGCGCCAACTCTCGCCGCCGGTCAGTTTGGGTCAACCTCTCGGGGAAGCTCCCGCAGCCAGAATGCACGCGAGTGGAAACACCGCTGCTCCGAGCAACCCGGTGGCCATCACTCTGAGGATGCCTGTACGAATTCCGAGTGGCATCCCCGATGCCAGCGAGGATGGCCCACCCACGGTCGGGCCGTCTGGTCCCAACCTTCCAGGAGCTTTCGGACCGGGCAGTCTGGACGGAGTGCGGGATTCTTTCGGAACCGGTCCACGCCCGATTATGCCGTCCGCGCCGGTGACGGTCGCTCCACCGCTCCGCATCTCGCACATGAGCGAGGGGGATCTGATTCACAAGATTCTGCCGACGTATCCCCCACTGGCGCGAAGTGCGCGCATTCAGGGGCAGGTCGTGCTGCAAGCGGTGATCAGCAAGCAAGGCGTCATTGAGAACCTTAAAGTTCTGGCTGGACATCCCATGCTGGTGCCGGCGGCGATCGAAGCCGTGCGCCAGTGGCGCTACCGGCCTTACGTCTTGAACAATGTGCCAGTGGAAGTGGAAACCCAAATCACCGTGAACTTCTCACTGGCCGGAAGCTGATGGCTTAAAGCCAGTTTCCAGTTTCTGGTTTCCAATTCTTGACATGAGAGCTCGAAACTGGAAACCGGAAACTGCCCTGGGAGTAGCCCGAGCGTAACCTTAGCGAACGCGCCGCTCCCGCTATAATCGAGGCCAGTGGCGACAACTGTAGAAATCTTGAGCCGCGTGGCCACCCGCCCCACATGGGCGGAGGTTTCCCTGGCTACTCTCCAGCAAAACTTCCGTACGGTTGTAAAGCACGCAGGAGCGGGGGTGACCGTGTGCGCGGTCGTGAAGGCCGACGCTTATGGCCACGGCGCCGTGGAATGCTCGCGCGCTCTCGAAGCGGAAGGTGCGAAGTGGCTAGGCGTGACCTCGCTCGATGAGGCGATCCCGCTGCGCGAGGCGGGCATCGAGTCGCGGATTTTGCTGATGACGGGTTTCTGGCGGGGTGAAGAGAGCGAGATCGTACGCCTGCGGCTTACTCCCACGGTGTGGGAGCCCTGGCATATCGAGTCTCTGGAGAATGCCGCGGCGTCCGGAGCGGTGCGGCAGGCGGTGCACTTGAAGGTGGATACGGGGATGGGCCGGCTGGGCGTATCGCTCGATGAACTTCCGCCAGTGCTGAAAGCTCTCAGCGCAGCTCCGCATCTTGTGGTGGAGGGGCTCTCGACTCATCTGGCTTCCTCCGAGATTATGGACGCGCCTTCGGTGGCCGAGCAGGAGCGCCGTTTCGAGGAGGCGCAACGCATGGTGCGGGCGGCCGGCTTCGATCCGGGGTTGGCGCACATGGCCAACACCAGCGCCCTGATTTCGCGGCGGGAAACCTGGAACAACATGGTGCGTCCGGGCGTCGCGCTCTACGGCTATTACTTACCGTTCCAGCGTGCGGGACGGGAAGTGAGCGGCGGAACGCTGCGGCTCCCGGTGAAGCCGGTGCTGACCTGGAAGACCCGCATTCTTTCCATGCGGGACTTCGCCGCCAACCAGGCTCTCGGTTACGGCGGAACTTACGTGACCAGGGCGCCGGCGCACGTGGCGGTGCTGCCCGTGGGATACGCCGACGGATACAACCGGCAGCTCTCCAATCGCGGGCGCGTGATCGTCCGCGACCACTACGCGCCGATCGTCGGCAGCATTTCGATGGACCTCACGCTGGTGGATGTGACCGGCATTCCCGAGATTGCCGTGGGCGATGAAGTGATCCTGCTCGGAACCCGCGACGGTTTGAGCGTCGATGCGCTCGAACATGCGCGCTTGGCCAACAGCTCACCCTATGAGATTCTCTGCAACATCTCCAAACGCGTGCCACGGAAGTACGGCCGCTAACGGTCGCGCGGCGGAGGAAGAAGCTCCTAACCGCAGAACATCTATTAGGGGGAATACCCTAGACAACTTCCTAGTTTGTGGAAATTTCTTAACCTGAAGTTCACATTCGTCCCGAGGTTCAGCGAATCTGCCCATGATTCGCAGCATTCCGCCCTCCATTTGTACTTATCCCTGTGGATTTCTTTTCTTCGGGCGTTCATCTTCCTTTCACATTGCTGTAACCGCGCCCCGACTACCTTGGCATCTGCGTGGTTCTTCTGCACTACGCCTCAGGAGGAATTTCATGTCGTTGCCAAGTTTTCTGGCGTACCTGATCGACGGAAGGTGTTAGAGAACTGGGCATCCGGGAAGCCAGCCGATGTTGAAGACCCTCCTCATATTCGCGTTCTTATACCTGTGCTTCGCTCAACCTTATCCGGCCCTCTATGCTCAGGCTGCGCCGGAAGCTTGCCCGCGCCCCTTGCCGGGCAGCGTAGTCACCGAGCCCGCAGACTTGCGCAGCCGCAACGGTGTCCTGAAAGTGGAATTGACGGCCCACAACGCAAAGCAGAGAGACGGATCCACGCGCTACTGCTACATCGATGAGAACGGCGCTGAATCGCCCACTCTTCGGGTGAATCCTGGCGACCTTGTCATCCTCACTCTAGAAAATGATTTGACGGCTTTCAGCCCTGGTGCAGTGACGGCTGCCCATCCACACCTGCATGTGGATACCGGGAAGAACGGGAACTCGTGCACCAGCGACTTGATGACACGGGAATCCACGAATCTTCATTTCCATGGTTTGAGTATCCCTCCCGTCTGCCACCAAGACGATGTCCTACACACGTCGATTCAGCCCGGCGATGCTCCGTTCGAGTATCGATTCCGCATCCCGGAAAACGAGCCCCCTGGACTGTATTGGTACCATCCGCATATTCATGGTTTCACGAAAGAGCAGGTGCTCGGCGGCGCATCGGGCGCCATCATCGTCGAAGGGCTCGAGCGGGCGGATAAGGCGGTTACAGGATTGCCGGAAAGAGTTTTGATTATTCGCGATCAGGATCTGCTGAACCCGAACGCTCCGCCCTCGAAACGGGAACCCGTCGTCCCCAAGATGCTATTTGATCGCGATGGGGATGCAGCCAATACCGGCACTGGATACGGCAAGCCGGCGAAGGATCTCTCGATCAATTTCGTGCCCGTACCCTATCCGGATTACCGGCCGGCTGTCATCGAGATGAAACCGGAGGAGCAGCAACTGTGGCGCGTAGTGAATGCGTCGGGAATCACCTACCTCAACTTGGAAATTTTACTCGGTCACACTCCGCAGCCACTTGGCCTGGTGGCGATGGACGGAGTTCCCCTCAACGAAAAC
The DNA here is from genome assembly GCA_963714225.1 of uncultured Acidobacteriaceae bacterium. Classification (GTDB taxonomy): domain Bacteria; phylum Acidobacteriota; class Terriglobia; order Terriglobales; family Acidobacteriaceae; genus Sulfotelmatobacter. The sequence goes on from CAVQNY010000019.1 coordinate 363,800, forward strand.
GGCCTGCCACGAGATTTTGTGGACTGGCAAACTCATCTCGGTGTGCCACCGGGCGCGCGCGTGGAATTCATAGTGAAGGGGCCCCCCGAAGGGGCCTCGGGACTGCTCGTCACGAAAACTGTGGATACCGGAGCCGGTGGCGAGAACGATCCCAATCGTGCGATCGCCACAATTACGGCTTCCAAGGATGCACCGGAACCTCCCTCGGAACTCGCCGCCTCGCCCCAACCGCTTCCGGCTTCGCAGATGCCATGGCTGGGAAGCCTAGTTCCTGTGCGCACGCGAAAGCTCTACTTTTCCGAGAAGCTTCTCGATCCGAATGATCCCAACAGTGCAACAGAATTTTATATGACAGTGGAGGGCCAAACGCCTGCGCAGTTCGACCCAAAGTCGGGGATGCCAAACATCATTGCGAAGCAGGGAACGGTAGAGGACTGGATCATCGAAAACCGGTCAAGCGAACTTCATGCGTTCCACATTCATCAGTTGCATTTCATGCTGGTTGATTACCGCGGCAAGCCTGTGAACGAGCCGTTTCTTCGCGATACCGTCAACGTCCCTTACTACGATGGCAAAGCTCTTGAATATCCCACCGTCAGACTGCGGATGGACTTTCGCGATCCGAATACGGTGGGTGACTTTGTATACCATTGCCACCTTTTAGAACACGAAGATGGAGGAATGATGGGGCTGATTCGCGTAGAACCATGAGGGTGAGAGCCCGGTCCAAAGCGAATTCGTTCTGACACAAACGAACCAACTGGAGCACGACTCCGAAACCAACGATTGCACTAACTTGTTTTCCCGGAAGAGTTTTTTGATGTTGGTGTCCACCTTAACCAGCAACTTAAACCCAGAGGAGAAAAGAAATGACTTTCACATCACTCGCATCGAAAGGCGTGCATTATTTGCGCATTGGACTGGCGGCTCTTGCAATGTTCCAGTTCACAATCGCCGCTCCCTTCGCAGACGCAGCCTCGCAACCACAGCACTCTCCTGATTCGGCGACCGCCACGCCTATCAAGCACGTCATCGTGATCATCGGAGAAAACCGCAGCTTCGATCACGTCTTTGCCACCTACGTACCCAAGGATGGGGAGAGTATCCATAACCTTCTTTCGGAACGTATCATCAAGTTGGACGCCAACAAGCACGCCGTTCCCGGTCCCAATTTCAAGCAGGCTCAGCAGTTGTTTGCCACGGATACGGATACCTTCCTGCTCAGCCCGCCGACGCACGAATATCCCGACAACCATCTGCCGGCGCCGCTCGTCGGCGGTGCCTCAGGCTCGTACGGCTACTTTAGCTCTACCCCTCCTTGTCCGACTTTACCAGCGCTCACTCCGGCCGAGTGCGCTGAAGTTTCGGAAGTCGGATTGCCGGCAGGCCAGGGTGCTGCCTTGGCCAGCGGCGGCACAGGACAAAAGAGTAAAACGCCCGATGAGCGCATCACCGACGTCACGTCGTTGCTGGCCGGACCGTTCCAAATCACCAACGGCACCACGTTTCCCTACAACGCGTATGCGGCGAGCCCGGTTCACCGCTTCTATCAGATGCAGCAGCAGTTGAATTGCAGCCTCGAGCATGCAAGCGACGACAATCCTTCTGGTTGCAACGCCAAGTTGTTTTCCTACGTTGAAGTCACCGTGGGAGCGGGCACGAATGGCGCGACGCAGGCGCCACTCTGCTCTTCCGATGACGGTGCGCTTCCGTGCTTCACCTACAACTACTTGCCCACTATTCCTGATGCCAGTACTACGGGTGAAGGATCGACCTCCCTCGCCTTTTACAACGTGCAGACAGGCGACGTTCCTTACTTCAAGAGCCTCGCTGATCGTTACACCATCAGCGACAACTTCCACCAATCCTTCCTGGGAGGCACTGGGCCCAATCACATCATGTTCGGCCACGCCGACGCGCTCTGGTTCAGCAACGCCGACGGCAGGGCCGCCGTCCCACCAAGCGACAAGGAGGTATTCACCAAGCCCTATAAGGGGAACCCCAACCCAGACGCGGGTGTGGTCAATGAAATCGAAGACCCAAATCCCGCGCCCGGCACCAACAACTGGTACAGCGAAGACGGCTATGGCAACAGCTACAATTCCGGCTACCCGCCGCCCTATTCTCCCAACCCGGCTTCCGGCGGCGGATCGTATAGCGATTGCTCGGATACCTCACAGCCCGGCGTCGGCCCAATCGTGAGCCATCTGAAGTCTCTGGGCGTCGATCCGCATTGCGAACCCGGTCACTATTACCTGCTGAACAATTACAACCCGGGCTGGTTCGGCAACGGCAAGAATGCCTATATCGACCAGAATCCCGCCAACACGCCGTTTACGATTCCACCTTCGCCGACGCCCAGCATCGGCGATGACCTGAACGCTAGCGGTATTTCGTGGAAATACTACGGCGATCAGTGGAACAACTACGTCCACGACCCATATCAGCTTAACTATGGAACCAATGGGCCGGATGCCGATGAGTATTGCAACATTTGCAACCCGTTCCAGTACGACACGTCCATCATGGCGCACCCGGATCAAGTTCGAGCCCACATGAAGGATGTGGTTGACCTCTACTCGGATATCAGCCAAGGAACCTTACCTGCCGTTTCGATAACCAAACCCAGCGGCTACTCCGATGGCCACCCCTCGTCTTCGAAGCTCAACGTGTTCGAGTTGTACACGAAGAAGATCGTCGACCTGGTCAACAATTCGCCGTATTGGGACGATACCGCGATCTTCATCACTTTCGATGAAGGCGGCGGCTACTATGACTCCGGCTACGTGCAGCCGCTGGACTTTTTTGGCGACGGCACGCGCATCCCGCTGCTGGTGGTTTCCAAGTACTCGAGGGGTGGCCATGTCACGCACAACTACTCCGACCACGTCTCCATCGACAAATTCATCGAGAGGAACTGGAAGATCGGTACCATTTCTTTCCGCAGCCGGGACAATTTCCCGAACCCGGTGACGAGAGCGGGCAACCCCTACGTTCCAATTAACGGACCGGCGATTAGTGACCTGTTTGAGGCGTTCGACTTCAAATAGCTGCGGCCCACAAATAGCCTGCATTGGTTCAGGCGCAAGTCAACTTCAACGGCCGATCAGGGATGAATCCCTGGTCGGCTTTTTACATGGAGAGCTGCAGCGCCAAATGGTCCCTGCGCCGTCGAGGCGTTCTCAGCCAGTTCGATTTTCCATGACCCGAATCTCCCGCATCCCGCCGCGCATCCGTTATCCTAGTAACGGACTCCCTATGGCTACCCCAAAATCTAAGACCTCCAGCGCCGCCGTCATCGAGCCGCCGGCCAGCAATGGCTCCAACCCGGAACGCGAACGCGTCTTCAGCGCCTTTCGCCAATGGGGATATCTTGAAGGCGACCTCGATCCCCTCGGCTTTCTGCGCCCGCGCCCCACTCCGGAACTGCAATTCGAAGGCGAGTACGCCCGCGAAGCCCGCGCCATCTACTCCTCGACCATCGGCGTCGAAATCAACCACATCTACGCTCCCGAACGCCGCCGCTGGATCTATGAGCAGATGGAATCCGAACCTCCGTCAAGAAGATCAGCAGCGCATTCTCGACCTGCTCATCCGCGCGGATATTTTCGAGCAGGTCATGCAGCAGCGTTATCTCGGCAGCAAGCGCTTCTCGCTCGAAGGCGTCACCGCGCTGATCCCGTTAGTCGATGAAATTCTCGATACTGGCTCCCGGCTCGGCGCCACGGAACTAGTGATGGGCATGAGCCACCGCGGCCGCCTCAACGTCATCGCCCACGTCGCCAAGCGGCCTCCCGATGAAATCTTTGCCGGCTTCGAAGATGTCGATCCCCGCAGCGTTCTCGGCTCCGGTGACGTCAAGTACCACATGGGCGCGACCGGCGAATACATCACGCGCAGCGGCAACAAGGTTCACATTCACCTGGTTTCAAATCCCAGCCATCTCGAAGCCGTCGATCCCGTCACCGTCGGCCGCACTCGCGCCAAGCAGGATCGCGCCGGCGAAGGGGGACGCGAAAAATATCTCCCACTGCTGGTTCACGGCGATGCCGCTTTCGCCGGACAAGGCATCCTCGCCGAAACCATGAACTACGCCGACCTTCCCGGCTACACCGTCGGTGGCACGATTCACGTGGTCGTCAACAATCTGCTGGGATTCACCACCAGCTATCTCGAAGAGCACTCCACGCGCTTTGCCGCCTGCATCGCCCGCCGCCAGTCGATTCCGATCTTCCACGTCAACGGCGAAGATGTGGACGCCGTGGTTCGCGTGGCCCGCCTCGCCACCGAATACCGCTACCGATTCGGCACCGACGTGGTCATCGACCTCATCGGCTACCGCCGCCACGGTCACAGCGAAGTCGACGACCCCACCATCACCCAGCCGCTGCTCTACAAAAAGATCAAAGAGCATCCCCCGCTATGGGAAATCTACGCCGACGATATCGGAGCCACCGACGCCCAAGCCCAGGCAGCCGCCATCAAGGCCGAGTTCGAATCCGCGCAGAAAGATGCCGGCAAGCTCACCAAGAAGCCCTTGATGCGGGATCTGCCCACGTATTGGGACCAATACTACGGCGGCCTCCACAAGCCGGAATTTGAAGTAGAAACCGGACTCTCGACGGAAGAATTAACCGAACTCACACATCATCTGACCACTTATCCCGAGGGCTTCCACATTCATCCCAAAGTAAAGAAGCTCCTCGAACAGCGCGCCGAGATGGGCGCAGGCAAACGCCCCGTCGATTACGGCATGGCCGAAGCCCTCGCCTTCGCCAGCCTGGTAAAGACCGGCGTCCCGGTTCGCTTGTCCGGCCAGGATTCCCGCCGCGGCACTTTCAACCAGCGCCACTCCGTTCTCATCGATATCGAAAACGAGAACGAATACGTGCCGCTAGAAAACATAGCACCCGGCCAGGCACGTTGCGGAATCCACAACTCAACTCTCTCCGAACCGGGCGTGCTCGGCTTCGAATACGGCTACAGCCGCGACTATCCCGAGGCGCTCGTTCTCTGGGAAGCCCAGTTCGGCGACTTCGTAAACGTGGCCCAGGCCATCATCGACCAGTTCATCTCCGCCGGCGAAGCCAAGTGGAATCTGCTCTCCGGACTCGTCCTGCTTCTCCCCCACGGCTACGAGGGCCAGGGACCAGAGCACTCCAGCGCCCGCATCGAGCGCTTCATCCAGCTCGCCGCGAAACACAACATCCAGATCGCGCAGCCTTCCAACGCCGCGCAATATTTTCATCTGCTCCGCCGCCAGGCCCTGCGCCACTGGCGCAAACCGCTCGTAGTCTTCACGCCGAAAAGCATGCTCCGCCATCCCGACGCCTCATCGCCCATCGCGGACTTCACGCCAAAAGAATTTCCAGAACGTACTCCCCGACACTGAAGTCGAAGAAGCTGACCGCATCCTGGTCTGCACTGGCAAAATCGGCCACGAACTCCAAGCCGAGCGCAAAAAGAGAAAAGACAACTCCACGGCGATCGTCTTTCTCGAACAGCTCTATCCCTTCCCGGAAAAAGAACTAACCGCCGAATTTGCCCGTCACGGCGAAGCCGGCGACATCGTCTGGGTCCAGGAAGAGCCTGCCAACATGGGTGCATTATTCAACATGCTGCCACGTCTCCAGCGCATAGCCGGCGACCGCCACGTGCTCTCAGTAAAACGCAGCTCCAGCGCAAGCCCCGCGACGGGCAGCGCGAAAGCCCACGAAGTAGAACAGAAAACGCTGCTGACGTTAGCCTTCACCACCAAAGGGTAAAGGGCCGAGTCAGAAACGTGTGGGCGCGTGGCGACTCGCCCGCGCAGCTTTGTCGTGACTCTATCCTGGTCTTTCCGTCAGCGCTTTTTCCCCAACTCCTGGCAACGCAGCCTTCGCGCCCCCGGCTTTCTCTCCCGCGAATAGCGCCTCCAAACTGGAATACCCATAAATTGTCGGCGCATGATTCTGCATCAGCCCGCCCGTATCCGCGGTCGGCCCGTAATTGCTATGTAGATCGCGTCCCAGCATCCGCAGCATGGCCATCAATTGTCCCCGATGATGTGACGTATGCGTCATCCGCCGTGTCATCACCCAAGCCCGCGACCGCTGCACACCGAAAAACTTCACATGCTCTTCCCACCACGCCTCGTCCTTTTCCTCGAACGCCGCCAGTCGCTTTCCGCTGTCCTCGGCATATCGCTCCATGAACTCCAACCGCGTTTCCGCTTCGGCAGCGGAGGCGCGCCCACATCAATTCCCAGCATATTGCGGAACCACAGGTCTTCGCTGACGCACTGATGCACCATCTGTTCAAGCACGCTGCGCCCGCGCCCATCGCCCTCCCGCGGACGCACTGGAAGATCCTTGTCCCGGAACTCGCTCCACACGCTGACCACCTTCACCCGCTCGGTGGCATAGGTTTCGACAAGAAATGCATATCTCATAGCCGCAAATGTTACCCTAATTTTCCGAATTCAACTCCATGCCCCGCCGCTCCCAACCTCTCCGCGTAGCCATCGACACCGGCGGCACCTTCACCGACTGCGTATGGGTAGACGCCACCGGCCGCCTCCGCATGTTGAAGGTTTTCTCCACTCCAGCCGATCCCTCCCAAGCCATCGTCGAAGCGCTGAGCAAAATGCCCCACCAAGGCGAACTAATCATTCTCCACGGCACCACCGTCGGCACCAACACCCTGCTCGAACGCAAAGGCGCCCGCACCGTTTTAGTCTCTACCGCCGGATTCGAAGACGCCATCGAGATCGGACGCCAGGCCCGCGCCAAGCTCTACGACTTCTTCTTCGACCGGGTCGAACCGCTAGTCTCCGCCGATCTCCGCTTCGGCATCGAAGAACGCACCGCCAGCGACGGCGAAATCCTGACCTCACCTTCGCCCGCGGACTTGAGAGCGCTAGCCACCCAGATTGCAACTAAGCAGCCCGAGTCCATCGCCATCTCGCTACTGTTCTCGTTCGCGAATCCAAAAAACGAGCAAGCGGCTGCGGCAGCCCTGAAGTTCATCGGCGTTCCACTATCCATCTCTCACCAGATCCTCCCCGAATTCCGCGAATACGAGCGCACCTCCACCGTTGTAATCAACGCCTACCTCCAACCGGTAATGCAGCGTTACCTGGAAAATCTAGAGCAGCGTGCACAACAGCTCAAGGTTTCCAAGGAGCAGCTGCGCGCGCCAAGCAAAGGGCCTAGGGTGGAGCAGCGCCCGCCACGAATCTTCCTGATGCAATCTAGCGGTGGCATCACCGCCCTAGCCACCGCCGCCAGCGAACCAGTCCGTACCGTCCTCTCCGGCCCCGCCGGAGGAGTTGTCGGCGCCGCCGCCAGCGCCCGCCGCAGCGGCTTCAAGCGCATCATCGCCTTCGACATGGGAGGCACTTCCACCGATGTCTCCCTAGTCGAAGGCGCCATCACCACCGCCAGCCACGCCGAAGTCGCCGGACTCCCCATCGGCGTCCCTATGCTCGACATTCACACCGTAGGCGCAGGCGGAGGCTCGCTCGCCCGCTTCGACGCCGCAGGCGTTCTTCGCGTAGGCCCCGAATCTGCCGGCGCCGATCCCGGCCCTATCTGCTACGGCCGCGGCACCCAGCCCACGGTCACCGACGCCAACCTTTTACTAGGCCGCCTGCAGCCCACCCGCTTCCTCGGCGGCGACTTCACTCTCGATCTCGATCGCACCCGCCGCGTCACTCGAGAATGGTTGAAGCAGCAGGGAAGTCCGCTCACTCTCGAACGTTTCGCCGCCGGCGTAGTCCGCGTCGTCAATGCCACCATGGAGAAAGCCATCCGCGTAGTCTCCATCGAGCGCGGCCGCGATCCCCGCGACTTCGCCCTGGTAGCCTTCGGTGGCGCCGGAGGCCTCCACGCCTGCGCCCTGGCCGAAGCCCTCAGCATCCCGCACGTGATCGTGCCCGCACTTCCCGGCGCGCTTTCCGCTCTCGGCATTCTGGTCAGCGACGTCGTCAAAGATTACTCCCGCACTGTCCTGTGGCGCCTGGCGGGCAAACTCCCAGCCGCGCGACTGGATCGCGAATTCTCGACTCTGCAGAAACAAGCTGCGAAAGATTTTCACGACGAAGCTTGGCAGGGAAAAGTTCACTATCAGCGCAGCGTCGACCTCCGCTACCGCGGCCAGGGATACGAACTAAACCTTCCCTTCACCCGGAATCTGCTCACAGATTTCGAGCAAGAACACCACCGCCGCTACGGCTACGCCCATCCCACCCGCGAAGTAGAGCTAGTAACCCTCCGCCTCCGCGCCGTGGTGAAATCGCCGCTACTGAGGGCCGCTCGAGCCCACGTGGGGACGGCCGCCCCTTCGACAAGCTCAGGGCAGGCTCTCGGCCGTCCAGGCCAAGCAAAGCTCGGCTCGTCTTCCACGCCCAAAGCCCCGTCCTCTTCGACGGCAAGAAACTCCCAGCCGCAATCTACTCCCGCGACACGCTCAAACCCGGCAAGACATACTCCGGCCCCGCCATCATCACCGAATACAGCGCCACCACAGTCATCCCGCCCAAGAAACGCTTCCACCTCGACCCCGCCGCCAACCTGATTGTTACAATCCGATAAAAATCACGCTCCACACCCCACACTCGCCACTCGGTACTAGGTACTCGTAACTCGCTTCGTTACAATAAAGCCGTGAAACCCAGCATCTTCGTCGTCGAAGACGATCCCGATATTTCCCGCCTCGTTCGCCACCACCTGGAGAACGACGGTTTTGCCGTGCGCGTCTATCCCAACGGCTCCAACGTGATCGCCGACGCCGAGCGCCAGCGCCCGGCGCTCTTCGTGCTCGACATCATGGTCCCCGGCAAGGACGGACTCGAACTCTGCCGCACCGTCCGCCAAACTCCAGGCCTCGCTTCCGTGCCGGTGATTTTTCTCACCGCCAAGAGCAGCGAAGCCGACCGCGTCCTCGGTCTCGAGATCGGAGCCGACGACTACATCGCCAAGCCTTTCAGCCCGCGCGAACTCGTGGCCCGCGTCAAGGCCGTGCTCCGCCGCTTTGAGCGCCCGCTTCCGCCCAGCCCGCTCAAGGTCGGCGACATCGCCATCGATCCCGCCGCCATGATCCTCACGGTCCGCGGGCAAACCGTTCCCACCACCGCCACCGAGTTCCGCCTGCTCGATTACTTTGCCCGCCACCTCGGGCGCGTTTTTTCCCGCGATCATCTTCTCGATTCCGTTTGGCGTGACACTTCCTACGTGACCCCGCGCTCGGTCGACGTTTACGTCCGCCGCATCCGGGAAAAAATCGAACCGGACCCGGAAAACCCGCGCTACCTCAAGACCGTGCGCGGCGCGGGCTACCGCTTCGAGGCCCCAAAGTGAGAGAGAAGTGAGAAACGGGATTTTTCTCAAGCTGCTGGCGGCCTTTCTGGTCGTCATCCTCGCAGCCGCGGTAATGTTCGACCTCATGCTCGGCGGCGCTTGGCAAGCTTCGCTGCGCAGCGAAATTGAGCGCAACCTCGTGCAGAAGACTCAGCTCCTCGCCCACCGCGTCGAAACCGATCGCAGCGGCCACTCCCTCGTCGATATCGCCGCTCAGGAAGGACAAGCCGCCGGCGCTCGCGTCACCATCATCGATCCCCTCGGCAAGGTGCTGGCTGATTCCGAATCCAGCCCGGGCGCAATGCGAAAATCTCGCCCAGCGCAAGGAATTCGCGGCCGCCCTCTCCGGTCGCGTCGGCATGGACCAGCGCCGCAGCGCCATCATTGGCATTCCGTTTCTTTACGTAGCCGTTCCCGTCTCCGGCGGCGCCGTCCGCCTCGCCTATCCGCTCTCCGATGTCGAAGCCGTTTCCCTGCAAGTTCGCCGCAGGCTGGAACTAGCTTCCGGTCTGGCATTCCTCTTCGCCCTTCTGGTGGCCGCGGTCGCGGCCAATTGGACCGCCCGCCGCCTCGAGCGCATCGTCGATGTCGCCGCCCGTATCGCCGAGGGCGACCTTCAGGCCCGCATCCTCGAAACTTCGCAGGATGAAATCGGCCGCGTCGCCGGCGCCATCGATAAAACCGCCCGCCGCGTCGAACAAAGCTTTGCCGCCGTCCGCTCCAGCCAGCGCCAGCTCGAAACCCTGCTCAACAGCATGCAGGACGCCGTCATCGCCGTCAGCGCCGACGGCCTGGTGCAGTGGGCCAACCAACCCATGGATCGCCTGGTCCCGCAAGGCACCCGCCTGCAGCACCCCGTCGTCGAAACCATCCGCGACCCCGATTTCCTCGCCGCCGTCAAGGAAGCCACGACCACCCGCGAAGTCAAAACCGCCCGCGCCACTTCCATCGTTCCCGGCCGCGCTTTCGATGTAACCGCTGCCCCTCTGCCCGACGGAGGCGCTGTCGCCGTGCTTCGCGACCTCACCGAAACCGAGCGCGTAGAAAAAACCCGCCGCGACTTCATCGCCAACGTTTCCCACGAACTGCGCACGCCTCTCACTTCGATTCAGGGCTACGCTGAAACCTTGCTCGACAGCACTCCCGAAAATACCGCGCCCACACGCGAGTTTCTGGAAATCATCCGCAAGAATTCCTCCCGCATGTCCCGCCTCACCGAAGATCTGCTCACCCTGGCGCGCGTCGAATCCGGCGAAACGCGCTTCGAGTCGGAGCCGGTCCCGCCCGCCGAACTTCTCCACGACGCCGAAGAAAGCTTCCGCGAAATCGCCCGCACTCATGGCATTGATTTGCGAATACAGGATTTGCAAATACAGGACTTGCAGACAGGATCTCGGCCCACCATGTGCAGAGCCAGAACTTTCCCGGCCCCAACCCGCTCCCAGAAAACCTTCCTCCGGTCCTCGCCGACCGCGAAGCCATTCACCAGGTCTTCTCCAACCTGATCGACAATGCCCTGAAGTACGGCGCCTCCGGCGGACGAATCGTCCTCGGCGCCCGCGCCGTTGCCCACGCCGTAGAATTCTTCGTCCAGGATTTCGGCGCCGGCATCGCCTCCGAGCACCTCCCGCGCCTGTTCGAACGCTTCTATCGCGTCGACAAAGCCCGCTCCCGCGAATCCGGAGGCACCGGCCTCGGCCTCGCCATCGCCAAGCACATCATGCTGGCCCACGGCGGCTCCATCCGCGCCGAAAGCGAACTGGCCCACGGCTCGACTTTCCTGTTCACCCTCCCCACCGCCTGAACCAAAACAGTATTACCGACGTACCGTCAGCCCTCCGCACCCTCGGTGTAAAATCGCTGCAGGATCTTCCGTTCGGAGAGGTTATGAAACGAATTGCGGCTTTCCTACTGCTGATCGCCTTCAGTGTTGCGTGGTCGATACCGGCTCGCGCCCAACCGGAAAACAGAAGTATCGGCGAAAATAGCCGCGAGGCCAAGAAGGCGGCCAAGCAGCAGCGAAGGTATTCAAAAAAGCAGGCCAAGAAACAGCGCAAGGCGACGAAGAAATACCAGAAGGCACAGCACAAGTCGGCGAAGCAGCAACGCCGTCGAACCTAGCTTTCGCCTTGATCTACGCTGGATCTTCGGTTGCTGACGTTTCGTCCGGAAAGCGGCTCGGCCCGACATTGCCTTCGCGACTAAAAAATGACCAAAAATTCACCTTCCGTTAACCCACGCCTGAAAAGGAAACCTTATCCTTAGCCCTGGACCATCTATCCATGGGTACGGCAAAATCAGCAGTTAACCGCTTCGCACACTTCCAACACACTCCCGAGGGATACCCTCATGAGCACAGCCCGCGTCGAGAGCTTGCCCCCCGAACCGGCCCATCATCACATCGTCCGCCGCACCATCGAAGCCTGCCGTCTGGCCAAAGAAGCCGCCGGAGCCGCTGCCGAGGGCATCGCCACCGGTTCCAGCCCACTGCTGAACTCTCTACGCCAACGCGAGCGCGAACTCGACACCCTCGACATGGAAATCGACAGCGCCGTCACCACCGCCATCACCGAAGTCGAACCCGCCGAGGCTCGCGAACTGCTCGCCTGCATGAAGTTCATGATCAGCCTCGAGCGCATCGGCGACCTGCTTCTCAGCTTCGCCAACAGCGCCCAAGCCGCCGCCGGCCGCATCGATTCCGATGACACCCGCGACCTCACCCACATGGCCACCATCCTCGAAAAAATGCTCACCGACGTTGGCGACGCCTTCTCCGCGCCGCGATGTCGGCAAAGCCGTCGACGTTCTCCGCGCCGACTCCGAGATCGACCGCCTCCGCAACCTCATCTTCCTCCGCCACATCGAGAATCCCGAAAACATCGCCCGCCAAGCCAGCCTGCAAGTCATCTTCATGACCCAGTCTCTTGAACGCGCCGGCGATCACGCCAAGAACCTCGCCGAAGAAGTCTGCCACGTCGTCAGCGGTCGCACCGTCCGCCACGTCCTGATGGCCTACGACAAGCCCGTAGAACAAATGTTCATCGACTACCTCCGCCGCCGCGACCAGCCCTAGCTGAAAATGCGATAGTCGTGGAATCTGGACGCTGCAGTTCGGAATCTCTCCCGAAAACGCTGCCCGCATCGCGCTGCGTGGGTCCTGTTCACTGGCTACTCGGTACTCGTAACTACTTCGCTGGTACCCAGTAAATCTCTTCCTTGATCGCTGTCCTGTCGGGGAATCCACGCCGCTTCAGGATCGCCTTGCTGTTCGCGATCATATCGGGATGGCCGCAAAGATAGGCGTGAGTATTGCTGGCATCGAGTTCCCAGTGGTCGGCATACTTGCGCAGGATGTCGTCGGCCCGCCCGATCTCACCCGACCAGTCTGCGTGATCCCATGGCCGGCTCACGGTGGGCACATACCTGAACCAGGGCAGTTCCGCGTCGAAGCGGGTCAATTCCTCTTTGTACCCGAACTCCCATGGCCGGCTGGCGCCGTTGAGCAGGTATAGCTGGTGGCTGCCGTCGAAGCGGCCTTCCTTCCAGTCTTGGTACAGGGTGCGGACAAAACTGACGAATGGAGCGACGCCGGTCACCGTGGATACCAGCAGGTGATTCGTGCGTCCGTTGCCGGTCTCAAGCGTGAACCGTCCCTTGGGCGCCTTGCGCATCAGTAACTGGTCCCCGGGCTGCAGCTTGTGAAGCCGCGGCGTGAGGGCTCCTTCGGGCACCAGCTCGAAGAAGAATTCGATTTCGCCTTCGCTGGGAGACGAGACGATCGAATAAGGACGTTCGATGCGCTTGTCGCCGTCCTCCACGCCCAGCGTGGCGTATTGCCCCGGAACAAAATGGAAGGGTCCGCCCGACTGAATGCGGAACATCCACAAATCAAGCGCAAAGTCCACGCGTTTGGTGATTCGTGCCCGAAAAAACTTGTCGTCAACAACCGTCATTTCCAAATCCCTAGAGGCGCCAGGCCAATTCGATGCCAGACTGAAAGAGGCGAATGTGGGCCGGGAAAGTGGAGAGATGATACACCGCAAGCAGGCAGTTGACAACCGAACGGTCGTTCCGTTCGTCCTGTAGTCCGCAAGAGAAATGAGGCAGAGCTCACACCTAAAGTGCTTCCGGAAGGTATGATTCATGATCGCAGGAGAATGCCAAGCATGAAACCGAAGGCTTACGTTTTTGTTTTCAACGGGCTAGCGGACTGGGAGCCGGCGCTGGCTTTGTGCGAGATCCGAAAATCCGGCAAATACGAGGTGCTGACGGCGGGACATTCGCGCGAGGCCGTGGTGACGATGGGAGGGCTGAAGGTGGTGCCTGACATCGCGATGGATGAGATCGAAGCGCGCGAAACCGCGATTTTCATGCTCCCCGGTGGAAACCGGTGGGAAGAAGGGCCGGACCAGAAGGTGGATGACCTTCTCCGGCGGTTGCATGCGGACGAGATTCTGATCGGCGCGCTGTGCGCAGCGACGCTGGAAATTGGCCGCGCGGGGCTCACGCGCGGGGTTCGCCACACCAGCAATTCGAAAAGTTACTTGAAGAAAATGGTCCCGGAGTACAAAGATGAACGTTTCTACGTGGACGAATTGGCCGTGACCGATCACCAGATCATAACGGCGAGCGGGCTGGGGAGCGTGGAGTTCGCGCGCGAGGCGATCCGCGAGCTAGGAATTTACAACGAGCCCACCACCCAAATGTGGTTTGACATGTTCAAGAACGGCGTCATTCCCGCGAGCCTGCGGTAAACCAAAACGCGGAAGTTGTCGCGGCCGTGTCCTGCACCTAACCTCAGTTGGGCGAGCACCCGGAGTAACTTTACCCCATTTCAGGTCGTCCCTGAACTCTACTCATGGAGGTAGTTCGACCGAACGTGCTGGCGCAGGACGGCGATGCGAATGCGCGCTCTCTGGACCCGCGCCTGCGGCACTGGCCACTGTTTTCTCACTCCGCGATCTTCGCCACGTGCACATCGAAGCCGGTCTTTGGCAGCAACGACGCCAGCACGAACGCCTTGAACCCATCGCCGTTGACCTCGGTGTGACGGTAGACGCCCGGTTCGCTCTCAATCGTTTCCCTCCGTCCTTCCATGTCTCCCAGAAACGCCTCTGCCTGCGCCAGGCTCGCCTCGCCGCCTTTCGCCCGCGTCACCACTGCTTCTGACGCGTAGGAGCGCACCAGCTTCGGCCAGTACTTTTCCAGCAGTTCCGTGCTGGCAAAAACATCGGCCCAGATGATGCGCCCGTTCACCGCTACCACCACTCCGACCGCCTTGCGATCGCGCAGTTGCTTGATCAGGCTTTCATAATTGTGTTCGATCGGTGCCGCAATCTCGTCCACCTTCTCTTTCACGTCTTTGTTCTCCATCACGGCGGCGTACGAACTAGTGGATTGGATCTCCCCGGTGCTCGCGGGCGGGGCTACCGCAGCCGCTTCGACTGTCACCATCGCCTGTTGCTGCTTCCTCACCTCCGCCCAAACCTGGCTCTGATCCTTATCTCCCATGGCTTTGGCGCGTACCGAGGGTTGAGCCATCAGCGTGCTCGGAACGGGAGCCCTTCCTGAGATCGCGCCTCCATACGTCGCCCCCGAGGTTCCGAACTGCTCGCTGGTCGCAACCCAGCGCCCGGGCTCCACGCAGAACACACTAAGATCCACAGGATCGCTTTCCGCTGGAACAATGCGGTCCTTGCCAATCACCCGATCCTGCTTGCCTCCGGTAACAATCTCGCCAGCCAGTAGCAGCAGTGGACGCTTCGAGTTGTTGATCAGCACCAACCGGTTCACCTCGGCGTTTTCGCGCCGCACCGCTGGTGTCAGGCCCCTTCGCACCAGCCCGCGAACATTTCCGTACTCGGTAACCACCACTTCTCCGGATCGCAATCCTTCATCCAGCGTCAGAAACTCGCTGGTAGCGTAGGACTTGGAAGCGACTACGGGAAACACCGTCAGACTTCCGTGCCGGATCGGCTCCAGCACCTTGTAGCCGGAGGCGGAAGGCTGCTCTCCGGCATGAACCGGACGCAGGCCAAGGCAAACCATTCCGGCCACGACCCCCAACCCGATCACTGCCACAAATAAGCTCGGACGCATAGCTCTCCTCCCACGCGGGGCGGTGCGCCCCGGTCCCAGGAGGCTGTAGTTGCCAGCTCCACGGCGCGCAGCCGCCCACTCGATTCCCCGGAAGAACGAAAAAGAAGTCACGCCTTGCGGCCAAAATTAACCTTCGAAGCGTCTAATAATTGGTAGCATCAAGCACCGGGCCTGTCGTACTCTCTTCTCTTCTACATGCGCGCCGCGAAACCGAACTCCGCTGCAGTGCAATCGGCAGTCGCCGATCTGCTCGTGGAGCTGCATTCGAAAGCCGGCTGCGAGAAGATCGGCCTCGCCCGAGAATCTTTCGCCGCGATTCTCAGTGAAGTGGCCACGAAGTATCTGCCGGCCGAAGACACCGAAGCCGAGGTCCGCACTTTTCTGCTGACGCTGCGCGTCGAAGAACTCGCGCTCGCCCGAGCCTGCGCCGCAGGCCACAACTCCGCCTGGGAACTTTTCCTCACTCGTTACCGAGAAAAGCTTTTTCAGTCCGCGCTGCGCATTGCACGCGAGGACTCCGCCGCCCGCGACCTCGCCGACAGTCTCTATGCCGAGCTCTACGGAACCGCCACACGCGACGGCGAACGCATTTCGAAGCTCGCCTCTTTCACTGGACGGGGATCGCTCGAAGGCTGGCTTCGCACCGTGCTGGCTCAGGAATTTGTAAATCGCTACCGCCGCACCAAACGGCTGGTCAGCCTCGACGAAGAGAGCGAAGACGGCGCACAATTCGCTACTCCTGATCCGGAGCCGCTTCCCTCCGCCGACTCGCGCCTGGAATCTGCCACCGACGCGGCCCTAGCCGCTCTCGACAGCGAAGCTCGTATGGTGCTGGCGGCGTATTATCTCGATGGGCACACCCTGGCCGAAATCGCCCGCATGCTGGGCGTGCACGAGTCCACCATCAGTCGCAAGGTGGACAAGCTGGCCAGGTCGTTGCGCAAGAAGATCCTGGCTGGCATGATGCAGCAAGGCATGGCCCGCCGCCAGGCCGAAGAGGCCTTGGAAGTGGATGTGCGCGACTTGCAAGTGGATATTCGCCGCAGCCTGGCGCAAGATTCCCAGGCAGCAACGTTCTTAGAGAAGAAGGATGCGTTACCTCTTCAGCAAAAGGTGGCGCCCAGGGCAAAAAGCTAGAAACTAGACCCTCGAAGCAGAAGTTAAATGCAAAACGTTCCCAAGATCGTGCGCGCTAGATTCGAGCGGCCGACGCCGGCCACGGCAGAGCCGCATCCCGACGCCGATCTGCTCACCGCGTTCGCCGAGCACTCTCTAGCCGCCCCCGAGCGCGACCACGTGCTCGAGCACCTTGCTCGCTGCGCCGATTGCCGAGAGGTTGTAGTGCTCGCCTTGCCTGCCACCGAGGCCGTCGCACTCGCCAGTTCGGGCAGCTCTGCGCGAATCGGCTGGTTAAGCTTGCCCGTTCTTCGTTGGGGCGTGGTGGCTGTGGCAACCCTCGCCGTCACTTCGCTCGGCCTTCTCGAATACCGGCAGCGCCACCAGGAAAAGACGCTGGTCGCTACCAGCCTCATGCCCCGGGAGCAGTTGGCTGGCGCTGGGGTGCAGACTCTGGCGCCCGTGCCGTCCGCGACTGGCACACAGCCGGTGGCTCCGCAAGCGGACGTGGGAAAACAAACCGAGATAGCAAAAAAGGTGCCATCTCGCGCCCAGAGCAAATTGGCTGTCAACCAGCCGGCTCCCAATGAAATCTTCCCGCAACCCCAGCCGACGCACCGCGCCGCTTCGGCAGGCGCATTCCGCGGGGCTCCTGCGGGTTCTGGATTTGGTTCTGGCAGCGGCTACGGCATCAACGCGGCGCCGGCGGCGAATGCAAAGCAGAATCCGACCCCCGGTCCAGCCCAGGGGGCTGTGGCCCCTTCTGCCACGACGACCGTCGCAGTGTCCGGGGCGTCTCCGTTGGTCACGACACAAACCACCGCACAAAGCCAGATTCAGGACCAGCTCATTCAGAGTGAAGCGGCGGAACCTTCGCAGCCCTCAACCGACCATGTGGGCAAAGCGAAATCCGCGTCGGCGCAAGCGTCCCCAGCCATGGTGCAAGCACCTTTGCTGCGCACCGATCCCACTCTCGTGAAAGGCTCGGCAGCGCCTCGTTGGACCATCAGTGCCAGCGGCGCATTGCAGCATTCCCTCGACGGAGGCAAGACCTGGCTGGATGTAAACATCTTGGTGGATGACTCGATGAGTGCCAATCTCGTGCCCCGCGCCCAGGGCGGAAAGACGGCCGAAGCGAGCAGCGCGGCCATTGAAGTCCAGCCCGAAGCCCAAACCGCAAAGCCCGCTGCGAAGTCCGCGGCGCGAGCCAGTGTGATGACCACTGCGAAGTCCGCGCCAGCGCAGCCAGCCCCACCCCCACGCACGATATTTCGCGCCGTTTCCGTATCTTCAAATGCCGCTGAAGTCTGGGCGGGAGGTTCGGGTGGCGCCTTGTATCACACCCTGGATGGCGGTAATGGCTGGGCTCGCGTGGTTCCTTCCGATGCCGGCATCCTTCTCACCGGCGACATTATCGCCATTCAGTTCTCCGACTCGCACAATGGAATCGTGACCACATCGAACGCCGAAGTCTGGACCACCCTCGACGCCGGCCAAACCTGGCACAAACAGCAATAGTTCCCAACCCGACAATAAGCATCAGGCGCACAAGGGTTTACAAGCCCTCTAGGCCTGCGTCAAGAGCTATCGCGGATCGGCAGGCTTCAGCCTTGAGGTAGGAACATGCTCCGATCCAGCAACCCTTCATAACCCGGAAAAGCTGATTACCAAAGTGACGTTTACACCAAATGGGTAGTTTACTACTATCCATTTCGTGGTTTGGCAGTTCTGGGGGAGGGCTGCCGAGGCGTCCTGGACTGAAAAGTCTAGGGCGCTTTTTAATTGGTCGTTTCCTCTGCAGCCAGGAATGTACCCATGTGGGGACAGCCGCCCCGGCTGTCCGCTGGCGAAACCCGACCTCTTGCCTCCTCTACTTCTACTTCGAACACGCCGCGCAGTATCCGCCAATTTCCAATCGTGACACCACAATGCGGAACCGGCAGTCTTTCTCCACTTGCCCCTTCAGCGTCTCGAAAATATCGCTGACGAATTCCATGATCTTCCCGCAACGCAGGCAAGCCATGTGGATGTGGTCCCGGTTCAGTTTGCGCTCATAGTAGTGACCCTCGCCGTGGATATGCATCAGGTCGAGTTCGTCGATCAGACCCTGCCGCTTGAGCAGCCGCAGGGTTCGATAAACCGTGCTCCGATCCACGCTGGCGTCCAGTTTCTGTGCCTTGCGCAAAAGCTGGGCCGCATCCAGGTGTTTGCTGGCGGTTTCCATCACACGCAGAATGGCCCGCCGTTGCTGGGTCATGCGGATTCCACGCTCGGCGAGATGGGACTGTAATCGGCCCGGTATTTCGGTCTGCGGTAATGGCATGGTAGGCTCCTCGACAGTCGCAACTGGTCGCAACCGCCCTGCGACGGAATCCTCCGCCGGTTCTTGACGGCGGACGGGCCCATCCGTCAATATGAAATGGTGCTTCAGATGCGACTCGATTGCAACTAGCTAGGGTCGCTTTATCCCTCTTGACACGGCAGACTTGCAATCGAGGCTTAATCGTAACTGCAGATGCGACCGGATTGCAACTGGAAGCGATTTGTAAACTCCATGCGGAGTCTCTCCAAGATATCGCTGTGCCGCCTGTGTCTGCCCCTGCTCTTGCTGGGGACAGCCCGGGCCGGGGTAGGCGGCAGCATCTCGGGCACAATCAAAGACCCCTCGGGTGCGGCCATTGCCAAAGCGTCCGTCACTTTGGTCAACACCAGTACGGGTGTCCGGCAATCCGCCACTGCCGACGGCCGAGGCAGTTATGCTTTCCCAGTCCTTCCCGTCGGCGGCTATGTTCTCGAGGTGAACCATCCCGGCTTCAAACCCTACCGCCGCACCGGAATCACGCTCGACGCTAACAGCGCTCTTCTGCTGGATGTAGTGCTGCAGGTAGGGGAGAGAACCGACGCCATCACGGTTACCGAGAATACGGTTCACGTTGAAACCTCCAGTTCGCAGATGGGTGAGGTCATTACCGGTTCCACCATGACCGCGGTCCCTCTGGATTACCGCAGCTTTACCGATCTGCTCGCCCTTCAGTCCGGCGTCGCTCCCGCCACCTCCATCACTTCCAGCACGGTTCAGGATGCGGGTGCCAGCGCCTTCTCTCCCTCGGGAAACTTGAATCCCGGCACCATTTCCATCAACGGTCAGCGCGAATTCGCCAACAGCTTTATGGTGAATGGCAGCGACGTCGAAGAAGACGTCAACATGGGCACTGCCATTATTCCCAATTTAGACTCCATCGCCGAGTTCAGGATTCTCACCAATAATTTCGATGCCGAATATGGCGAGTATAGCGGCGGCCAGATCAACGTCATCACCAAGTCGGGCAGCAACGCATTTCACGGCGATGTCTTCGAGTTTCTGCGCAACACCGATCTGGATGCGCGCAATTACTTTTCTCCCACCCGCGGCGCCTTTGACCAGAATCAATTCGGCGGCACGTTCGGCGGCCCAGTCATCCGGAACAAGATTTTCTTCTACTCCGATTATCAAGGCACGCGCCAGACCCAGGGCGTCGACACCGGATTGATTCCCGTGCCTTCCGCGGAAGACCGGTCTGGCGATCTGTCGGACCTGGCAAGTTCGCTGGTTACGACCGCTTCGGTCAACATCAATGGCGTGCCGCAGCACGTAACGATTCCAACCACTGTAACGGGATCACCCAATGGATTGGCCTACCAGCTTAATCAAGATTTCCCCTACCCGGTTACTCCGGGCGAGCCCTACTACTTCACACAGGGCGAGACACAACCTCCCCCCAATGGAACCTGCCCCGCCGGAGGTTGCCCAACTTATCCAAGCCCATGCACCAGTTCTCAGCAGTGTGTTTTTCCTGACGCGGCTATTCCCCGGAGTGCGTGGTCCGCTCCAGCCCAGCATCTACTGCAGTACATTCCCGCGCCCAATCAGCCCGGCAACTTCTTTTCTACCTCCGCCAACAACCAGATACTCCATGACAACAAAGGTGCCCTCCGCCTCGATGCCAACACGTCCTGGGGCTTGTTCTCGGCCTACTATTTCCTCGACAACTTTACTCAGAGCAACCCCTATCCTACGGCTCTGGGTGGAGCGAATGTGCCAGGCTTCAACGCCCTAAACTTGGGACGCGCTCAGTTGCTGAACCTCGGCAACACTAAGACCGTGAGCCCGACTGCCGTCAACGAATTTCGCTTCAGTTACCTGCGCGATTCCAATGACCTGGGCCGTCCGCAGGGGGGACTGGGGGTCAGCCTGGCATCTCAGGGCTTTCAAGTCGGACCCAATACTCCAGGCATCGTGCCTCTCTCGTCGCAAACCGAGGGCGTGGAGAACGTCGCCTTCAACAACTACTCCATTGGAACCAATACCAATGAGCTCCATCAAACCAACAACACCTACCAGTGGCTCGACAATTTTTCCAAAGTCGCGGGTTCTCACAGCATCAAAGTCGGCGGCGAATTCCATTACGACCAGGTCAACACTCACGCCATCGCTCAGTTCAACGGCAGTTTCCTGTTTTACGGCAGTCAGACCGGATCTGATTTCGTCGACTTCCTGCTCGGCGCTCCCACCCAATACAACCAGAGCCAACTCCAACCCTTTTACGGGCGCAACCAATATCTTGGTCTCTACGCCCAGGACAGTTGGCGGCTGCGGCCTAACGTCACTCTCAATTACGGTCTGCGCTGGGACCGGATCGAACCCTGGTACGAAAAATACAATCAGCTCGCGGTTTTGGAGCCGGGCCGGCAATCCGTAGTTTTTCCCACCGCGCCCGTTGGAATTCTTTTCCCCACTGATCCCGGAGTTCCACGCACTCTGGCGCCACCGGGCAACAAAGATTTCGCACCGCGCCTCGGCTTAGTCTATGCACCCACTGCCGATTCGGATTCTCTATTTGGCAAGATCCTCGGAGGTCCCGGCCAAACCAGCCTGCGCGCCGGCTTCGGCATGTTTTACACTGCCATCGAAGCCCTGACCATCGGAGTTCTCGCTGCGAACGCCCCTTACGGCACCACCTATACCAGTCCCACTCCGCCTCTGTTTGCCACGCCGTTCCTCTCCGCTTCCACCGGTCAAGGCAGCCAATACTTCCCCGTGCAACTAGCGCCGCTCAACTCCACGGCGAGCCATCCCGACCCCAACATCGATTGGTCGCAGTTCGAGCCCATCAGTGGACTCCCCGCTTATCCCGCCACCAACCATATTCCCTACACCGAGGAGTACATGTTCTCCTGGGAGCGCCAACTCTCACCCAACACGGTGCTCAGCGCCAGTTACGTGGGCACCGAGGGACATCGTCTCCTGGCGCTCGTGGAAGCCAACCCCGGCAATCCCGCGCTTTGTTTGCAACTGATGAATCCGGCGAACCTGGCCAGTGGACAAACCCCCTGTGGACCGTTCCTCGAAGGCAACACCTACATCACAGCTTCTAATCAAACGATCAACGGAACCCGCGGTCCGCTTGGGTTCAACTTTGGCAGCGTTACAAATCAGGCCACCATCGGCAACTCCAACTACAATGCGCTCGAAGTTACTCTCCGCCATAGCAGCGGACATTTGGAAATCCTCGCTGGCTACACTTACAGTAAGTCCCTCGACCAGGCTTCCAACCTTGGAGAAGAGATCAACCCCATCAACCCCGCGCTGAGCAAGGCTCTCTCCGCCTTCGACGTGAAACAGGACTTCGTCGTCAGCTACAACTACCAATTCCCCCTCGATCGTATTTTCGGCGCTTCCACCCGCTGGACACGAGGTTGGGCGGTCTCCGGCATTACCCGCTACAGCACCGGCTTTCCCGTCACGCTCTACAACTACGGCGACAATTCCTTGCTGGGCGCTGAGCCGAACGGGGTGAACAACTATGGCGTCGACGAACCGCAGTACACTCCGGGTGCGCTCGGCCTGAACCACAATCCTCGTAACGGCGAAGCCTATTTCAATACCAGCCTCTTCAGTCTCCAGCCCCTGGGACAGCCCGGCAACGCCAAGCGCCGTTTCTTCTACGGCCCGGGCATCGACAACTACGATGTGGCTCTGCTGAAGAACGTGCCCCTGACCGAGTCCACGTCTCTCCAATTCCGTTTCGAGGCATTCAACACCTTCAACCACACCCAGTTCTACGGTCCGGCTTCCGTGAACGGCAACATCAACAGCTCGTCGTTCGGAGAGGTAGTCAGCGCGGCCGCTCCCCGTCTGATGCAGGCTGCGGTGAAGTTCATCTTCTAGGGCAACTCCGCATAGGTTCCCTAAGTCCTTTCACTCTGTCATCCTGAGCGTAAGGTTCTGCTTCGCGAAGGCGAAGTGAAAAAGGCGAAGCAGAACCGCAGTCGAAGGATCCCTTTCCCGCATGCGCGACCACCGGCTCGGCAAGGCGTTTCCACCACCGCTTCCCGCCTTTGCTTTCTTGCCTTCCGAAACCTATCCAGAGCTTCACCGGGTCTCGCGCCTCCTCGGTCCCCGGGTGCGATAATCAGACCTTCACTTAGTGCGACTTTCGCCCTAACCCGCGCATCCAACTGGAGTGGTACGATAGAGTTTGGCCCCTGGTGTGGGGAAGCATGCACCGATCGTCCGGGCTCCGGCAACGACACTCGATGGAGCGTCCGCCGACAACGCGACGTTACAACGAGGAGAAACGAACATGGCAGGCAATGGAATTGTCGAAGTCACCGATGCGAACTTCGACCAGGATGTTTTGAAGTCAGATAAGCCCGTGCTGGTGGACTTCTGGGCAACGTGGTGCGGTCCCTGCCGCGCCATCGCTCCCATCGTCGAGGAGCTTGCCCAGGACTATCAGGGCAAGATCAAGATCGGCAAGATGGACGTCGACGCCAACTGCTCCACTCCCATGCGTTACAAAGTTACCGGCATCCCCACGCTGCTGGTCTTCAAAGGCGGGCAAGTGGTGGAGCAGATCGTGGGCTACAAGCCCAAGGAAACTATCGCGCAGGCCCTCGACCGCCACGTCGGGTAAGTAGCTTTCGGCCATCAGTTTTCAGCTAGGACAAGCGCCCGGGAGGAGTCCCGGGCGTTCGTGTCTGCCCGCGAAATCAGCATTACGTCGTGATGGACAGTCTCATGTTTTCTTCGCGACCTTCGCGGCAATTCTTCGCGCCATTCGCGGTTAAAGGCTTTTGCCGGAGGCTAAGCGAGAAGCCCGAAGCCCCACTAGTACTTCCGCAGTACGCCGATCACGCGTCCCTGCACTTCCACCGACGCCGCGGGCACGAGGATCGGCTTCATGGTCGCGTTCGAGGGCTGCAGCCGGATGTTGTCGCCTTCGCGGTAGAAGCGCTTCAGCGTGGCATCGTTTTTGTCTACGAGTGCGACCACGATGTCGCCGTTGTGCGCCGTCTTCAGTTTCTCCACCAGCACGTAGTCGCCGTCGAGGATGGCCTCATCCTGCATGGAATCGCCGCGCACTTCGAGCACGAAAACTTCTTTCGAGCGCACGAAGTCGGCGAGCGAGATGGTCTCAGGGTTCTCGACGGCCTCGATGGGCTGGCCGGCGGCAATGCGCCCGACCAGCGGCAAGATCACGCCGGTGTTCACGCTCATGGCCTGCTTCAGGCGTCCCTTGGGCGGCAGCAGGTCGATGGAGCGGCTGCGGTTGTAGTCGCGGGTGAGCAGTCCCTTCTTCTCGAGGTTGGTGATGTGCTTGTGCACCGTGGCCAGCGAGTTCAGGTCAAGCCCGTTGCCGATCTCTTCAAACGATGGAGAGTAGCCATGCTCCGCCACAAAGCGGGAGATGAAGTCATACACTTCGCGCTGCCTGCGTGTGATCGCCATGGGGACATTGTTGGCGAATATAAAGCGAATGTCAAGGGGAATCGGGCCGTTAGCCTTTTGCCGCTAGCTCGGGACCTTGTGGAACGGACACTGCTGTCCGCTGCCTTTGACTTCGTTCGTCCGCGGTTTTTTCTTCACTCGCGCAGCGGGGCGTGCTTGCAGCTTGGGCCTGGAGCTCTGCCGGCTTGCTAGAACATTTTCGACCGTTCTGAACTGGGCCCAACGTCGGCCACCCTCCAGTGACGTTACTGCCGTTGGTACAATCAGCTTATGGACGGCGCACTTGAACTTTTGGAGGGACATGGGTTACGTCGCCCACGAAGACTCTCTCCGCGTCGCAGAGTTCAGCAAGGCGAAGATCTTGCGTCCGCACCGCGAAATTTACGCGGCTGTGCTCGATAGGCAGGAGAAGGACTACGTAAGGGATGAGGGACTGGGTGAAATTGACCCCTTCAGCTTTGTCGCAAGCAGGTCATCGAGCAGAGAGCCAGTTGGAACATTCGAGCGATTTCGAGTCGCTCCTACGCGAGCTTGGATTTCAATTCTTAAGGTTTTTGAGGTACGCTTAGTCCGTTTCTTAAAGGAGGCCTCTAATGGCACAGAACACTCCGGTTCAGATGCTGCGGAAAGCTTCGACGGTTTCCGTTTTGTGGGGAGTTTTGCTGATTGTGTTCGGCATGATGGCGATTGGGTCGCCGTATCTTGCCGCCGTGGCGGTTAGCGTGGTGGTCGGATGGCTGATTGTTTTGGCAGGCATAGTCCACCTCATGCTGGCTTTTCGCGCGCATGGCGCGGGGAGCAAGATCTGGAAGCTCCTGGTGGGGATCGCATATCTGTGCTTCGGCGGATACCTGATCCTGCATCCGGTGATCGGTGTGGCATCGCTTACGCTGGCGCTGGGATTGTTGTTTCTGATTGAAGGCGTCCTTAACATCGTTCTGTTCGTGAAGATGCGTCCGATGCAAGGATCGAACTGGATGCTAATTGACGGAATCGTTACCCTGCTGCTGGGGCTGCTGATCTACATGCAATGGCCGTCGAGTTCATTATGGGCGATTGGGACTCTGGTGGGGATCAGCATGATCTTCAGCGGGGTTGCGCGGGTGATGATGTCGTTGGCGGTGCGCAACACCACGGACGACATATCGCGGCTGGCGGCTTAGGGGCTAAACGTCTGGCGAAGACTGGCTCGGCGAGGCGCAGAATGGATTCGACGCTTCAGGAAAAACGCGCCCGGTGAGGCGTGCGCTTGACCGGGACGGATGGAGGAAGACGAAATGGGGGGAATGATCCCGTTGGGGGACGCATCGCGGCGCCCGGTTCCCATCCCTCTCGTCACCATCCTCATCATCCTGCTGAATGTTTTCGTTTTTGTGCGGGAGTTGATCCGAGCGACCGGATTCGCACGATTCTGTTGATCTTTCTGTTTGTGAAGATCACATTCATCCCGGCCGCACGGTGGATCGGCTTTTGGTTTCTTTCTCAGCTTTTTGATGCCGGCCAGGTCGCGCACGCGCAGACCGGTGGAGTGGCGTATCTGGCGCACGTCGGCGGCTTCATTTTCGGGCGGCCACGGCACGTCCGTTCGAGAGCGCTGAGCGAGGTCTGCGGCTTCCAGGTTTTAGGGCCGGGAGGCTGCGCTGACTTCGGGGCTGGCGGGAGGTCAAAAGCAAAGTCAAAGGCAACGGACAGGAGTGTCCGTTCTACACGGCGATTGCTTCTACACGGTTATTGCTTCGTCGCGTTGTCGAGGAAGGTGGCTACGTTGGCCTTGAGCTTCGACAGGTCTGCTTCGTGGAGATACATCATGTGGCCGGCATCGTAATACTGGAGGTGGATGTTCTTCTGCAGGTTTTCCGGCAGGCCTAAGTGGGTCATGGTGTATTCGGTGGCCGAGAAAGGCGTGGCCAAGTCATAGAGACCGTTCTCGACCTCGACGTGGAGTTGGGGATTGGTCACGAGGGCCTCGACTAGATCCTGCTCGACGTTGGGGGAGCCGGGGAAGCCAGAGTGAGTGCCTTGCCCGGTGCGCTTCCAATCCCATTGATCGATATCGGCCGTGGTGTTGTAGGTGAGGTCCTTGCCGAATTTCAGATCTTCGCGGACGTAGCTGTTGAAGGCGGCTACGAAGGCTCCTTTGACGGCGGCGCTTTGCGGATCATTGAATGCGTATTCGGCCAGCAGGTCGGGTTCGGGGCCGGAAAAGCGGGCGTCCAGGCGGCCGGTGGCGAGGCCGCGAGCGCGCTGCAGTTCGGCCACGAACTGGGGAAGCTTGACGCGCAGATCGGCTTTGATGAGATAGTCCTCACTGAGCCCGGTGAAGCGGGAGAGCTTTTTCGCGATGTCTGCCTTTTCGGCGGCGGAGAGGTTGGTGCCTTTCATCAAGACTCCGGCATATTCGGTGGCGGCGAACTGGCGGGCTTCGACGAGGAAGGCGTTGAGGTCGGCGGGCGGGTCTTTTAACATTTTGTGGTAGGAGGCGGTGGCGGCGTAGCTGGGAAGGTAGAAGATGTAGGGCATGTCGTCGCCGGGAGGGAACGAAATCGTACCGAGATCGAGAACTGAAGAGATGAGGTCGATGCCGTTGAAATACATTCCGTTGTGCTGCTGAAGATAATTGCCGAGCGCAGCGGAGCGGAAGGTTCCGTAGCTTTCGCCGATGAGAAATTTGGGGGAGTTCCAACGGCCGTTGCGGCTGATATAGGTGGCGACCAACTGGGCCAGGGATTTGACGTCCTGGTCGACGCCCCAGAAGTCCTTGTCTTTGGCCTTGCCGACGGCGCGGCTGAAGCCGGTGCCAACGGGATCGACGAAGACGAGATCGGTTTTGTCGAGGAGGCATTCGGCATTGTCGACGAGCTTGAAGGGCGGCGGCGGAGTTGGACCGGCGTCGGTAGTGACTACGCGGCGCGGACCGAAGGCGCCCATGTGCAGCCAGATGGAAGAAGATCCGGGACCGCCGTTGTAGACGAAGGAGATGGGGCGCTGGCTCATATCCTTGACGTCGCTGCGGGTGTAGGCGATGGTGAAAATGCTGGCGGTGGGTTCGCCCTTTTCATCTTTGATGAGCGTGGTGGAAGCGGTGGCCTTGTGGCGATGGTCTGGCCGCCGATTTTGATGGTGTGGTCGGTGACGGAGGATTCTTCTTTGGGCGCGGGAGGCTCTGGAGCGGGTTTGGTTTCGGCAGGCTTGGCGTCTTTTTCTGACTTCTCCGACTTCTCCGGTTCCTGGGCTGCAACTTGTGACGCCTGACTGAGAGCTAAGAGGATTGCCACCACGATAAGGCCAAGGATCTTGCGCGTCATGTTTGCTCCGGAGTTTGATTCCTGGAAAAGACAGGGCACATTGTATACCCCAGGACATCCGAAACTTCCTTCGGATTCGTAACTCTAATGATGAGGATGACGGCGAATCAGGCGGGGAGGGATTTTATGTCCAGAGTTTCGGTTCGGATGGTGGCGATCATTTTGACGGTGCTGGCGGGGACCGTGGCTTGCCAGGCTGGGGGTGGGACAAGTACGGCAGTACCGGCTCCGGCGGTGGATGAGCCGAAGTCTGCGGCTCCGGGAAAGCAGACGGCGGTGGTGGCGGGGGGATGCTTCTGGGGAATCCAGGCGGTGTTTCAGCATGTGAAGGGCGTGATCACGGCGACCTCGGGATACTCGGGTGGATCGGTGAAGAATCCCGATTACGAGACAGTGAGCAGCGGGCGGACCGGACATGCGGAGTCGGTGGAGATTGTTTACGACCCGTCGCGGATTACGTATGGTGAGTTGCTGCGAGTGTTCTTCTCGGTGGCGCACGATCCGACCGAGCTGAACCGGCAGGGGCCGGATGAAGGGACGCAGTACCGGTCGGTGATCTTCTATGGCAATGAGGAGCAGAAGCGGATTGCCGAGGCTTACATTGGGCAGCTCGACCAGGCCAAAGTTTATCGCCGTAAGATTGTGACGCAGGTGGTGGCGCTGCAGGCGTTTTATCCGGCGGAGGGTTATCACCAGAATTATGCGGCGATGCATCCGGATAATCCTTACATTGTTTATAACGACGCTCCGAAGGTAGCGAATTTGCAGAAGGAATTTCCGGAGATGTATACGGGGAAATAAGGAAATAAGGAAGGCAGTTCTCAGTTCCCAGTTCTCAGTTCTCAGTCCTGCAGCAAAGGTCTTTGCTGAGAACTGGGAGCTATGGAGGAGCCATGTTTGACTTGGATCGCGGTAAAGAAGAAAGCAATGTTTCGCGGCGTGTGTTTCTGGCGGGTGCGGGAGCGGCGCTGGGGGGCGCGTTGTTGTGGTCGTGGCGAAGTCCGCGCGTGATTGCCGTGGCGGCGAAGTCGGAGCCGGGAGAGGTAACGATTGTGCAGTTTTCGGACGAGGGCAAGCGGCTGGCGAAGGTGAAGATTGCGAAGGTGGTGAAGACGGAGGAGGAATGGCGGAAGCAGCTTCCGCCGGGAGCATTCGACATCACGCGGCACGCGGATACTGAGATCGCGTACACCGGGAAGTATTGGAACCTGCACGACACGGGGATTTACCGCTGCATCTGCTGTGACAACGCGCTGTTCAGCTCGGCGACGAAGTTTGAGTCGGGGACGGGCTGGCCCAGCTTTTGGGCGCCGCTGGCGCGGGAAAATGTGCGGGAGATACGCGATGTGTCGCTTGGTATGGAGCGGACTGCGGTTTCCTGCACGGAATGCGATGCGCACCTCGGCCATGTATTCGACGACGGTCCGCAACCGACGGGACTGCGGTATTGCATGAATTCGGCGTCGCTGCGTTTCGTGAAAGTGGCTTAGCGCGGCGTGTCGACGGCGCAAGCTCGACGATACAATGGGATGGATGAATTCCAGCCTGCCAGTTTTTCGCGAGCCGACTCCCCTAGAAAAGATCTTCAACCGGGTTTTCGGGTTGCTGTTGGGATCGGTTTCGGATTCCTCCACAAATATCTTCTGCAGGTCCGCGGACGCAAGATCGGAAAGCTCTACTCAACTCCGATCAATCTGCTGGAATGGAACGGCAAGCGCTTCCGGGTGGCGCCGCGCGGGCGCACACAATGGGTACGCAACGCCGAGACCGCGGGTGAAGTCACGCTGAAGAAGGGAGCACCCGGATCAAATTCCGCTTGCGGGCTGTTGCCGAGACGGAGAAGCCGGAGATTCTGAAGGCCTACCTCGATAACTTCAAGCGCGAGGTGCAGCGTTACTTTCCCGTGGCGGCGGGTTCGCCGGTTGAGGGTTTCGTCGAGCTGACGGGGAGCTATCCTATGTTCGAGTTGTTGGCCGGCTGATTTTCCCTGTAAGCTGATTTTCCCTGTAAAGAGATGAGTTTCCCTGTAAAGAGAAAAGATGGAGGACGGGATCTGTGCCGTCTCTCTAACTTTCGGTGGTTCAACCCGAGGGGGTTAAGGTTAGTGATGGCTATGTGTGGTTGCCGGTTTGGGTGGAGCCACCCGTGCTTTTCAGCATGACAGTGTCCGAAGATTGCTGAGCTGCTCTTCTGCTGGGGCTGAGATTTGGGGGTGGCGGCCCGGTTTGACGGCTTCGTTGGCTTGGCTGGCGTGGGTACTGCTGATTGAGTTCACCATAGGAAAATAGGAAAAGAAGATCGGCAGAGCGAGGGTTGGATTTAACCATTTGTGTAGGGTGAAGCAAGCTTCGGTAATAGTTACCCCGCTTGGACGATTGTGGGAAGAAGAACTTTCACCACAGAGTCGCAAAGTCACAGATCAGACAAAGGAAAAAACAGAGAACCATTGGAGATTTTCTCTGTGTCTCTGTGCCGCTGTGGTGAAAAGCTGTTATTCCAGCACGCTGTCGTCGAGCTTTTTGCGTCCCCAGTCGGCTGCGGCCTGGACGAAGGCCAGGATTACGGGATGGGGATTTTTTTCGGTCGAAGTTAGTTGCGGCTGGAAGAGCGTGGCGATGAAGAAGCGGTGAGTGGGCGATTCGAGGGCGCGAATCTCGCCTTGCGTGCCGCGCGCTACTACGGAGAAGCCGGCTTCCATGGCGCAATATTCGTATTCCGGATTGACTTCGAAGTTGCAGAAAAATGCTTCGGTGACGATTTCTTTGTCTTTGCCGTAGAACGATTGCAGGTTGGAGCCGGGACGGAGGCGGATCTCGGGCACCTTGCCGGATAACTTGGGCGCGCCGCCCATGCGGCCGGTCACGGCGCAGGCTACGGGATAGATTACGATGTTTTTGGAGCCGGAATTGTTTTCGGCGCTGTCGGCGTCCGCGATGCCGAGGACGTTGCGGGCGAACTCGATGAGGGCATACTGAAAGCCTCCACAGGTTCCGAGGAAGGGCCAGTCGCGGCGGCGGGCGAATTCGATCCCCTTGAGCATGCCGTCGAAACTCTTGTAGGGACTGCCGGGAGATGCCAAAAGGCCGTCGAAGCTTTCGAGAATCTTTTCCACGGTGGGGGCGGCGAGCGATGGCGTCGGTATCCATTGCGATTCGACTTTCAGGTTCAGTTGGCGTGCGCTGTGCTGCAGGGCATCGTTGGTGGCGTGGTGGGAAGGGAATTCGGGATTGAAGTCGCCGAGGATTCCGATGCGAACGGCGTGGCTCACGCGAGCATTGTACTAGAGCGTGCGGCGGGCAACTGGAGAGTCGCGGTTAGAGGCGTGGTGCGGCCGAGAGCGTCGTGATGGCGGCAGAAACCTAGATCCCTCGGCTCGCTCGGGATGACAATCTGAAATGCTTTGGGATGACGAGGCCCTTCGGCGTCGCTCCGGGCAGCCTGCAGAAGCGCCGCTTTTCCACGGTTGCTCCGGCATGGGGCCGATGCCTTGCGCGAAAAGCAAGATCAAGGTCGAAAGCAGCGGGCAGGAGTGCCCGCTCCACACAGTCTAGAATCACTGCCCCATGGACTTGATCCTGCCACATGGTTTAGATCAGATGGGTGAGTGTTAGCAGGCCGTAGAGGCTTAGCAGGGCTAGAGCGGGGCCGCCCCAGATCATTAGCGCGCATTTCCAGCCGAGTGAGCGGGCCAAGTCGCGCTGGCTTCGCCAGGAGATGAGGAATGTTGGATTGTTCTTGCCTTTCATCAGCACTACGGGGGGATGCGGGTCGAAGCCTTCGGGCGGCGGGGCTTGTGTGTTGGGCGCGCTGCTCTGGGGAGAGCCGTGTGGACCATGGTTGGCCCCTGGCGTCGAAGTGACTCCGGCCGCGGTCCAGGCTGCGGGATTGGAGATGCCCGCTTTGATCAGCGCGGCGGCGATTTTCTGCTGCTGCGTCATGTCCGCGGTTTGGGTGGGGCCTGAATCTGGCGAAAGCCGGATTACCCGGGCCGACGCCGTGGAGATTGCCTTCTCGTACGTCGAGTCGAACTTTGGATCATGCTGAAGCCCACCCGTCAAGAGGCCGGTGAAGACGTTGCTGCCTTCAGTTGCCAACGACAGGGCACCGCCTCGCAGAGGAAATGAAAGGCCTCCGAGCGGTGAACGAAATTACCTCGTCGTCTTGAATTGGCTGCGGAGTGAGTTCGAGGCCGGGATTCTCATCGAGCGTTCCGAGCACGAAGAGTGCGTTCTTCGGCTTGATGCAGAACTCCTCGACTTTAACTTTGTTGGTGGTGCTTACGCCGTGGCGCAAAAGGAAACTGCGGACGTTTTCGGGCGCTTCTTCTTTTGTGGTGAAGAAGGAGTCGCAGAATTCCTCATGGAAGTCGCGATGCAGGTCGAGATCGGCGCCGCGCGGGTCGACCATGACGGTTGCGGTGTTGTCGTCCAGAAAAAAAGGCACATGCATGCACTCGGCGGCCACCTTGACCCATTTGCTGCTTCTGCCCTCGCGCTTCCATTCCCAGACGAGGGTACGGTGGTAATAGCAGGGGCGGGACGTGATGGGGGCGACCATGGTGTACGGACCGACGGCGAGACCGCTGAGTTCGACCAATCCGAGGGGTGCGCTGCGAATCTTGGAAACCGGCGTGTCGAGGACGAGGTGACGGCGCTGCAACAGGCGGAAGCCTTGCAAGAATAAATAGATTCCCGCGCAGATTCCGATGACGCAATAAACGGTGAGGCCGCCTGGACTCGAGGAACGCAGTAGCAGGGTCGATGGAATCAAGAATCGGATCCGTTGGGGCTGGATTCGGGGCGCGCCCTGTATCGAGGCTAGCGGAGCGGGTCGGGCGCTGGCAGCAGAAAAGGGTGAAGTGGGCTTACGTTGGTAATGGAGTAGCGACTCAAGCTTGGCGGTTAATCGGTGGCCGCAAAAATCTTTACCACCGAGGGCACAGGGTCCCACACGATAGGTCGCAGGAGCTCAGCGCAAGCTTTGCTTCATCCTTACTTGATTTTTCGCGCTCGGAGCGATCTCAGCTCAGTGCCCTTCAACTGAGGGCTTAGCGCGACGGGGAAGGCGAGAGAAGTCACGATCCGGTCGAGCGGGGAGACCGAGCCGCTGCACCTCCGCTGATACGCCGGTATATCGATAATATTCGCGTTGAGCGGAAGTGATCTTTAGGCCGGGGATCTGAGAACCCTTGTCCGTCCTGTCCATGAAGATAATCTATCAAAGGTGCGGCCGAACGGCGGCTGTCCCCACACCAGCACTCTTACGATGCTTGGTGGCGGCGTTTCAGCGATACGTAGGCGAGGGTGAGGGCTGCGAGAAAGACGAGTCCGCCGAGCGCGTTTACGCGTGTTGAGAACAGAGTGTGGAGAACTGCGGCGGAGGCCAGGACGAAGCCTAGCATCGATCCCCAGATTCCCAGAGGGGAGCGCATGGGCAAGGCAGCGAGTTGCTGGGGAGTGAGGCGCCAGCGGAAGCTTACGTGGGCTGCGAGGGAGACGGCCCAGGAGAAGATCAGGCCGGAGAATGCGGCTCCCATGATGTAGATGAAGGCTTGTTTCGGGGCCCAGGTGTTGATGATGAGTGTGCTTACGATTCCATAGGACGAGACCAGCAAAGCGAGGCGGGGCGAACCGGCGGCGTTCAGTTTTCCTAATCGCGCGGGAGCCCATCCGGAACGACCCATGGAAAACAGCAGGCGGGAGGCGACGTAGAGTTTGGCATTGGCTCCGGAGAGCGCGGCGGTGAGGACTACAAAATTCATGAAGTAGGCCGCGGCTGGGACTTTGGCCAGACGGAGCACGCTGACGAATGGACTTTCGGAGACACCGGCGTGGTTCCAGGGCATAACGCCCACCAGAACGGTGATGGCACCGAGGTAGACGCCGGCTAGCAGGAAGAAGGTGAGGCGAGTGGCGCGAGGGATGTCCTTCGAGGAACGCGATTCGCCGGTGGTGACGGCGAGCATCTCGACCCCGCCGAAAGCGTAGATGGCCCAGAACACCGCGAGCAGAGGGGCGATTGGGCCTTTGGGCAGGAATCCGCCATGAGCGGTATATTGCGGGGCCACGCGGCCGCTCGAGAGCAGCGCCGCGCCGGCCAGGATGAAAGCCACGATGGTTGCTAACTTAATCATGGAAAACCAAAACTCGAAGCGTCCGTAGGAACTCACGCTGCGCAGGTTGACGAGGAGGAGCAGAGCGGAAAACACGAGAACCCAAAGTTCGCTGGGCACGGCGGGGAGCCAGTAGGTCATGTAAGTGGCGGAGGCGACCAGTTCGGCTCCGATGGAGAAGGCGATGGAGGCCCAGTATCCGGCGCGGCAAAGAAATCCGAGATACTGATTGAGATAGAGTTCGCCGTAGAGGCCGAATGATCCGGCGGCGGGGTGCATGCTGGCCAACTCGCCCAGAGCCATCGCAACCGTATACGCGATGAAGGCGGCGATGATGTAGCTGAGGATCACGCCGGGGCCGGCGACTTCGAGGGCGGCGGCTGAACCTAGAAGAAGCCCGGTGCCAATGGAGCCGCCGACGGCGACCATGGTCATTTGGCCGGCGGTGAGTTGATGGTGCAGCCCTTGTTCGCGAACAAGATCTGGGGCGGAAGGGGCTGGAGGCATGGGGCACGATATCAAATGATGATGGGTTGGCCCAAATGGGGGGAGTTCCCAGTAGCGTCCGACAGGGCTTCACAGGGTAGAACAATTGGCTGGGTGACTTTCGTAATCGGGGGTGGTCCTTACGGATTGCTGGGTCCGGGAGTGGCTCCTAGAATCGAGGGAGCAGTACTCTGCCCAGAACCGACCCATGCCCGAGATCACAAAACGTCTCAACCGAGCCGAGGTAGACCGGCGTGCAGAGCGCGCTGAAAAGCTATTGCAGAAGGGGAAGGCCGGCGAAGCGCTGGAAGAATATCTGCTGGCTCTCAGCGAGGATCCAGAAAACGACACGGTGCGCCAACTGGCGGCCGATCTGTGTTTGTCACAGAACCGGACATACGATGCCGTGAAGCTGCTGGGCGAACTGTTTGAGCGGCAGGTGAATGTGGGGGATGCTACGCGGGCCAGCCTGACGTATAAGAAACTGGCGCGGCACGGCAGCCCGACCTGGGAACAGAAATTCTGCTTTGGGAAGTTACTAGAAGGATCGAACAAGAAACTGGCGGTGGGCACCTATGAATCCGCATTGAGCGACCTGGCGAAGCTGGAAAACAAGAAAGGTGCATTGCAGGTGCTGGCTCGGGTGGTGACGCTGGAACCGGTGCAGGCGAATTTTCTACGGGTAGCGGAACTGTCCTCCGAAGCAGGGGAAAGCAAGAGCGCGGCGCAAGCGTTCAAGCGGGTGGCGCAGCTGGCGGCTGCGGGAGGCGGCGATCCGGGGCAGTGGTACGAGCGCGCGTACCAGGAAGATTCCTCGGACGAGGAGATTACTCTGGCCTACGGCAAGAGCCTGCTGGGGCAGGGGCAGGTGGGAGCAGCGATCTTTGTTCTCGCGCCGCAGGTGAACGCGGGAAAAAGTTCCCCGCAACTGCGGGAGATCTATTGCGAAGCTCTGCTGGCGGCTGGCCGCTACGGGGAAGCGGAGCCGCTGGTGTGGCAACTCTTCGAACAGAATCCCAAGCGGATGCCGCAGGTGACGGCGCTGATTGGACAGTTTGCGGATGCGCAGCAGGATGAGGCCGCTGTGTCACTGGCGCGCAAGTTGGGGCAGTTCCAGGCGAAGCGTGGAGAGCGGCGGCAGTTTTTGGCGGTGATGCAGGAAATAACGTCGGCGCGGCAGGCCTCCCCGGAAATGCTGGAGTTCCTCAGCGAGCTGTTCAACGCATCGAACCGGGAGGGCGACTACTGCCAGACTCTGCTGAAGCTCTTCGATGTGTATTGCGGTACGGGAGATTTCGCCAAGGCGGCGGAATGCCTGGACCGGGCGGGGGAAGTGGATCCCTATGAGTCCGGGCATACCAAGCGGCTGGAGATTCTGAAGGGCAAGATTGACGAGAACAAGTTTAAGGCGATTGCTGCGCGATTCACTCCAGTGAGCAAACCGGCGATCGCTCCGGAGCATGAGCAGGAGGCGACGCTGGGGGCTGCGACGCTGCAGGATCTGATGCTGCAGGCAGAAATCCTGGTGCAGTATGGAATGCGCAACAAGGCGGTGGAGCGGCTGCAGAGGATCCAGGAACTTTTTCCGCGCGAAGAAGAGCGCAACGAAGAGTTGCAGAGGCTTTACCTGGCGGCGGGTGTGAAGCCGAGCTATGCGGGTTCGGCACCGCCGCTCGCAGCGGCTACCGCCTCTGCCCCGGCACCGGCGGTGGACCCGGCGGCGGAGATGCGCAACGTTACCCGCGTGGCGGAGATCACGCGCAAGCTCTATCACCAGGGGACGGCGCCGGCAGTGCTGACCACGGCGGTCAACGAAATTGGCGGGCACTGGGAGGTATCGCGTTGCGTCGCTTTGATGCGTACGCCGGGTTCGGCGCCGACAGCGATGCAGGAGTTCTGCGGCAAAGAAGTGGAGGAGGGTAATCCGGCGGCGATCAAAGCAGTGATGTGCGCGCTGCAGGATATGGCCTCGAAGGAACCAATCAAACTCGCCGATGCGCAGACGGCTCCGGAGTTGCAGGGCGTGCGCAAAGCGGTGGCTGAACTGGGAACTACGGCAGTGCTGGCGTTTCCGCTGAGCAATGACGAGGATTCAGTGGGCGTGCTGGCGCTGCTGCACAACAAGCCGCGGGACTGGCCCCATACCGATACCGTGGTGCTGAAGACGCTGGCCGACCAGATGGTGATTGCGCTGAACAATGCCGGGCTGCGGCGGCTGGTGAAGAATCTTTCCGTGACGGAAGAGAAGTCCGGATTGCTCAAGCGGGGATCCTACCTTGACTTGCTGCTGGCGGAGAGCAAGCGGGCGGTGCAGAACGCCTCGGCGCTTTCGCGTGTTGCTGCTGCAGTTCGGGCGGAGCGCGGCGCTCATCAAGGAATACGGCGAGGCCGCCGTGGAAGGCGCGATGGAAAAGATTGGGCAGCAGTTTGCGGCCAATATCCGGACGAATGATCTGGCATTCCGCTACGACACCACCACCATCGCGATCATTCTGGGGGACACGACGGAAAAAGAAGCGATGATGGCGATCGAGAAACTGCGCAAGATTATTGCGGGAGTGCACCTGCCTGCCAAAGAGGGTTCGGAAGAAGGCCACGCGATGGAATTCTCGGCGGGGCTGGCCGAGGCGGTGATCAAGGAGAGCTACGATCCGGTGGACATTGTGACGGAAGTGATCAACCGCGCCGAGCACGCGCTGGCTACTTCGCTGGCGCACGGGTTGGGGAAGGTTGTGGCGCTGGGGGCGGCGCTGGCCGCGGGGGCGGTGGCGTAGCCAAAATCCACCACGGAGTCACGGAGAACATCGGACAGGGGCTTGTCGTTTCCGAAGCGCAATTACAGTATTCTTTCCTCATAATTTTCGCTGAGGACTCTTGCTGTAGAGTTTTCTCGAGGTCAGCTTTCTCCGGGACTCCGACGGTGGTCAAATCTCATCCCGCGCTGCTACACTAACCAGTTTGACGATCACTTTTGATTCGCTCTGAGCGCACGGTCTGTCAGGAAAATCATGTTGAAACCGGGTGATATTGCGA
The DNA here is from genome assembly GCA_963714225.1 of uncultured Acidobacteriaceae bacterium. Lineage (GTDB taxonomy): Bacteria > Acidobacteriota > Terriglobia > Terriglobales > Acidobacteriaceae > Sulfotelmatobacter. Next base: position 401,060 of record CAVQNY010000019.1, read on the forward strand.
TTGTGAGTGGGGCGCGCACGCCCTTTGGCCGCTATTGCGGCAAGTTGAAGGACTTCACCGCGCAGGAGTTGGGCGCGGTTGCGGCCAAGGGTGCGATGGAGCGGGCTGGGATCGATCCCAAGGAATTTGACCATGCTGTGTTTGGCAATGCGCAGCAGACTTCGGGCGATGCGCTGTATGGGGCGCGGCATGTGGGGTTGCGGGCGGGGCTGCCGATTGAGACTCCGGCGCTGACGGTGAACCGGCTGTGCGGGTCGGGTATGCAGGCGATTGTGAATGGCGGCGCAGATGATTCAGTTGGAGGAAGCGAAGATTGTGTTGGCGGGCGGGATGGAAGCCATGTCGCAGGCTCCATTTGTGATTCGCGGGCGCGACGGATTTACTTTGGCTCCGGGCGGGAAGCTGGAAGATTCGCTGATGGTGGCGCTTGCTCGACAGCTATTGCGGGCTGTACATGGCGAATACGGCGGAGCTTTACGGTTCGGAACATGGCATTACGCGCGAGATGCAGGACGAGTTTGCGCTGCGCTCGCAGCAGAAGGCGGATGCGGCCTATAAACAAGGACGCATTCAGGAAGAGCTGGTTCCGGTGCCGCTGCGGAATGCGAAGGGCGAGGCTACGGGAGAATCGCTGACTGAAGATGACCATCGGCGTCCGCAGACCACGATGGAAGGGTTGGCCAAGCTGAAGGCTGCGTTCGGTCGCAATGGAACCGTGACGGCTGGAAACGCGAGCGGCATTGTGGATGGCGCGGCGGCGTTGGTGTTGATGTCGCTGGAGGATGCGCGCAAGCGAAGTATCGAGCCGCTCGGGCGGATTGTGAGTTGGGGGATTGCTGGAGTTGAGCCGAAGGTGATGGGACGTGGTCCGGTGCCGGCGACGAAGATTGCGCTGCACAAGGCGGGGCTGTCACTGGACTACATTGATCTGATTGAAGTGAATGAGGCGTTCGCGGCGCAGTATCTCGCGGTGGAGAAAGAGCTAGATCTGGATCGCGACAAGGTGAATGTGAATGGCGGGGCGATTGCGTTAGGGCATCCGCTTGGGGCGACCGGAACGCGGCTGGTGATTACTTTGCTTTATGAGTTGCGGCGACGGAAGAAGAAGTATGGGCTGGCTACGGCTTGCATTGGCGGCGGACAGGGGATTGCGATGATTGTGGAGAGTTTGAATTGATTCGTGCGAGGACGCAAGGTCATGAGCAGCCCACAGTTTGTCGACCATCTCGTCTTCCGTGTGGCTGACCTGAGTAAAACTGAGCGGTTCTATACAGCCGTTCTCGAACAGGAGCCCCAGCGAGCTGATGACAGCGCTATGTACCAGGTTGGTGAGACACGTTTATTTTTCACTCGCTGCCGTCGGATCCAGCGGGAAAGCTATGAGAAGGAAAATGTCGGCCTCAATCATCTAGCCTTTGGAGTGGTTACCGTTGAGGAGCTTCAATCGGTGCGGACCAGGCTAGATCAGGCCCAGATCGTCCACAGCGGGATCAGGAAAGACCGATATGGTCACAAGGATTTCATCTGGCTTGACGACCCAGATAATATGCGGATCGAATTCTATTTTCGTGCTTTGTCCTGAATCTTAGTCACGGCGGGGAAATCCATGGAGATCCGGAAGGTTGGTGTACTCGGTTGTGGGCTGATGGGATCCGGCATTGCGCAGGTTTGCGCTACGGCTGGATTCGATGTCACCGTGCTTGAAGTGGAGCAGAAGTTTCTGGACAAGGGCTTTGCCGGGATCGAAAAATCTTTGGCGAAGTTTGCGGAGCGTCCGGTTGAGAAGGGCGGGATCACGGCGCAGCAGAAAGACGCGATCCGAGCGCGGCTTAAGGGGACGACTAACAAGGCCGACTTGGCCGAGTGCGACATTATTATTGAGGCCATCATCGAGAACGTGGACGAGAAGAAGAAGATGTATGCGTCGATCGATGGCGTGATGAAGAGAGAGGCGATCTTTGCTTCGAACACGTCTTCGATTTCGGTGACCGAGCTTTTGACTGCGGTGAAGCGGCCGGAGAGGTTTATTGGGCTGCACTTCTTCAATCCGGTGCCGCTGATGAAGCTGGTGGAGGTGGTGCGGACGATCGCCACTGCCGACGATGTTTATGAGACCGCTTACGAGTTTGGGAAAAAGCTGGGTAAGGTTCCGGTGCGGACCTCGGACAAGACGGGATTCATCGTAAACCGGCTGCTGGTGCCGTACTTGCTCGATGCCATCCGGGCGTATGAAGAAGGCGTGGGGTCCATTGAGGACATTGATAACGCCATGAAGCTGGGCTGCGGGTATCCGATGGGGCCGTTTACACTGCTGGATTTTGTTGGGCTGGATACGACTTACTACATTACGCATGTGATGTTTGACGAGTTCAAAGAGCGGCGGTTTGCGTCGCCTCCGCTGCTGAAGCGGCTGGTGATGGCGGGATGGTACGGGAAGAAGACTGGTAAAGGGTTTTACGATTATTCGGACCCGAATAACCCGAAGGCGAATCAACTTTAGAATCGAACTTTCCGGATCGAACCAGCTAAGATTGACGCACCATGGAGAGACGTAGAAAAACCGATCTGATGCCGGGTGAAGGCGGCCCGCAGGATGTAGCCGTGTATCGCCGGGCATGGCACAGCTACGTGGTGCGGCGCAATCTGGTGGTGGTGCTCTTTCTCAGCTTCATATTACTGGGCTTCATGATGGGGAAGCTCAAGCTGGGCGAGCCTACTGATTTCGCGATTTTATTAGGCTGGATCGGGGTGTATTTGGCGGGTGCGTGGTGGCTCACGGAGTGGAAGTGTCCGCGATGCGGAAAGGTATTTGGGAACCGGCTGTGGACACAGCGCTGCATCAGTTGCCAGTTGAGCAAGGATCAAGTGGCGGCGGTGGCGCGGGGGAAGTGAACTTCTTTCTGCCTTGCGGACATGCTGAGTCGAGCCGGTTGGCTTGATCTCGGGCTGGTTCTTGCGGACTATTTTCTGGCGCGGAATTCTCACGTGAGCAGCATGTGTGTGGCTGCAAGTCCTCACCTGTCCGGGTTGTGGGGCAACGTACAGCGGAGGCTTAATCCCGGTCCTCGACCGCTTCTCCTTTCTGAGCAAATGTTACGGCTGCGACTGGAGCAAAAGGGGCTAGATGCTCTGGAGAGGCGAGGCTACTTTAAGATGCCCGAACGGAGCAGGCGAAGAAGATTTTCGCCTCTATCTCGTAATGCATGGCAGGTTTGAACGTATGAACTTCGAAAACATTCTTCTGGAAAAGAAAAACTCGATTGCTTACGTGACGGTCAACCGGCCGAAGGTTTTGAATGCGCTGAACATGGCCACCATGGAAGAGTTGCGGGCGGCGTTTCATGACATTAAGAATGATACGGCGATTCGCGTCGTTATTTTTACCGGTGCGGGCGAGAAGGCGTTCGTAGCGGGCGCGGACATTAGCGAGTTGTCCAAAAACGACGCGGTTTCGGGCAAGGAATACACGCACCGTGGACAGAACGTTCTTAACCTGATTGAGAACCTGGGCAAACCGGTGATTGCTTGCATCAATGGATTTGCGCTGGGCGGAGGATGCGAGATTGCGATGGCTTGCACGATGCGGCTGGCCAGCGAAAACGCCAAGCTGGGGCAGCCTGAGGTGAAGCTGGGAATTATACCGGGGTATGGCGGGACGCAGCGGCTGCCGCGGCTGGTGGGCAAGGGCGGGGCCATGCAGATGGTGCTGGCGGGCGAGATGATCACGGCGCAGGAAGCGCATCGCATTGGATTGGTGAATGAGGTTACGGTTGCGGCCGAGTTGATTCCGCGGGCGGAAGCGATTGCGGCGAAGATCATCGCCAACGCTCCGCTGGCGGTGCAGTACGCCATGGAGGCCGTGAACAAGGGCATGGAGATGACTTTGAGCGAGGGGTTGTATCTGGAGGCGGTGTTGTTCGCGGTGGCCTGCGCGACCGAAGATAAACGGGAAGGCACTACGGCGTTTCTGGAGAAGCGGGCGGCGGCGTTTAAGGGCAAGTAAGATCAAAAGCTTTAACCCAGGGGACCCAGAGGAGCCCAGGGTAGAGCGAGCGAACCCACCACGGAGGCACTGAGTCACGGAGAAGAAAGATAAGAAGGATTTCATAGTGGAGGCTCTTCCCCGGCCTGATTTAGAGGCGCTCGAAGGCATGCTGAGCGCTTTGGGCAAACGTTTTGCGATCGTTGTTTCCCGGTTCAATGCATTCATCACGGAGCGGCTTTTGCTTAGCGCAGTCGATGGGCTGGTGCGCTCGGGTGCGAAGAGAAAAGATATTGCGCTGGTGCGCGTGCCGGGGGCATTTGAGATTCCGCTGGCGGCGCGGACTTTGGCGGAGACCGGGAAATACCACGCGATCATTTGTCTCGGGTGCTTGCTGCGCGGCGACACGGCGCACTATGACGTGATCGTGAACGAAGTGACGCGAGGGATCGGGCAATCGGCGCAGGAGACGGGCGTCCCGCATGCTTTTGGCGTGCTTACCTGTCAGACTTTGGAGCAGGCTATCGACCGCGCCGGGCTGAAGATGGGTAATAAGGGATTCGAGGCGGCGCTGGCGGCGGTGGAGATGGCGAGCCTGACGGCCGGCATCCGGCGTCCGGCGTCCGTCCGCAGTGCGGCCAGCAAAAAGCAGATTCCTCGCTCCGCTCGGAAGGACAAATCTTAAGGATGCCGAGACCAAGCGCAAATAAATCCCTTCTACAGTAAACTGGCGACGGACAACTGGAAACGGGCAACTGCTCTATGGGTACGCGGCGCAAATCTCGCGAACTGGTTCTGCAGATGCTGTTCCAGGCAGACATGGGCAAGCAGACGGTCGACCAGGTGCGCCACACGTTTTGGGCGGAGCATGACGGGGCCAGCACCGAGGTGAGGGGATTTGCGGACGATTTATTTCGCGTGGCGACCGATCGGGGGGCGGAAATCGACAAGCTGATTGAGGGCCACGCGGAACATTGGCGCATGGAGCGCATGGCGGCGGTTGACCGCAACCTGCTGCGCGCGGGAGTGGCGGAGTTTCTGGCCTATCCGGAGACGCCGCGGGCGGTGGTGATCAACGAAGCGCTCGAGATCGCGCGAAAATTCTCCAGTCTGGAATCGGTGCAGTTTGTCAACGGCGTGCTGGACAGTGTGGCCAAGGATTTGGGGAAGACGGCGTGAGAAAAAGAGATTGGGCGATTTTGCGATTGGGTAATTTTGCAATTTCAACCCTTGCCGCATTTTAGTGGTCCAATCACCCAATTGCCCGATCACCCGATCCCACCATTCCAAATCCCTAGGGTTTCACGGCCACTATATTCAGGGCGCAATCGGATCCAGTGAAGCAAAAGCTGTTGGGAGAGTTAGGGAGGGGCACAAAGGAGGTTTGGTACAGGTCGACGCCCAGAACCGTGTTGAGCTGGTGCAGCAGTCCATCGGAGCCGGCCACGTAGATCAGCGTGCCATCCACGGTCATGTCCGCTGCAACCGGAGTTGCGTCGTTGATTAGCTGGATCCTGGAGACGGAGTTGGTGTTGAAGTCATAGACCAGGACGCCTTGATCGGTAGTCACGATGTAAGCCTGAGTTGCGCTCGGCGAGAGGAAAAAGTTGATGGGCTGGAAGCTACCCTGATTAATATTGATGTGCACAGGCGCAAATGAAGTCTTCGCCGTCGTCTGGGCGAGGGCGATTGGTTGCGGACAGAGAAATGCTAGCAGTGGTTGAGAAGAGGTGGTGGCGATGACGTCAATGCCGGTGTTGTCGAGGCCGAAGAAAAAGTCGAGGCCTGCGGTCTGAAGAGGGATAGGGACGATTGTGCTGCCCAGAGCGACGTTGCCGGCTGGAACCATCTTCAGGAACAAGGGAGGAGTGGAAATGCCAGAAGCTGACAGGTACGGGGTCAGAGAATTGTCGCAGGTATCGTAGATGGCGAGGCTGCCGGCAGGACTTCCGCCGGAGAGCAGGGCGAACGAGCCCGTCGAGTTGAAGGCAATCGACGTGGCGGGAGTGGGCAAAGGGTTTGGCTGCAGCGTCTGCAAGTATTGCAGGCTGGAATAGGCATACAAGGTGTTGCCACCATTGCCGAGGATGAAGATTGTCAAGCCATCGGGCGAAATTGCCGCTGCGGTTGCGCTATTAATGTTCAGCGCTGTGGTCGACTGCGGTGACGCACTGACGACGTATACCTGATTCGGAGTGGAGACTGTATTGGAGAAGACGGCCAGGCCGCCGGTGGGGGAGACGGCAAGGACCTTGCCGGTTACCAGGCCCAGGGTGGTGCCGGGAGCGGGCAGGGGCGTAAACGGACTGGTAGAGCCTCCGAGGCTGGCGGGGGTGATGATGAAAGCGCCGAATTCGCTGCCCATGAAGGCTTGGGCTCCAGCCGCGTCGAAGATCAGAGAATTGGGCGGAGTGGGCAACTCGGCCGCGGCACCGGGGAGGTTGTTGGAAGTCGCAACGTTATAGAGGGCCACGGCGCACAATTCGTTACTGTAACAGTCCTGACTGGTTGCCATCACGCTGGTCGAAGTGGGGGCGCCGGTTACCAGTCCGGAAATGGCAGTGACGGGATAGACCGGTTGCGGGACGTAGGGTGCGGGAAAATTCGCCAGATTCAGCGGGAACCCGATGTTGCAAGTTGGCGGCGTGCAAGATGCCGTGATGGCGGCCGCGCCCGGCTGGGGAGTGCCCACGGAGCAGGTTGTGCCGGCGGTGCAGCCTGTGGTGCCACTGCCGGCGACAAGCGCAGCCGGCTGTGAGGAAACCCAGGTCAGCGGGGGCTTGGGCACGACGCAGCCTTGGACGTCGACAGCCGTGGCGGTGATTGTCTCGGAGGTTCCTTTGCTAACAACAAAACTTGTCTGGTCGGTGTATTGGCCGTTTACGTTGAGCTCGAGCGCGATGCACTGCACCGGGCAGGTTTCGAAATTGTAGGGTTGGCTGTAGACTCCCGAGGCTGAGGCGATCACCTGGGTCTGCCCCGGCGTGCTGGGAGATGCAGTGGCCTGGTTGGTGGCGACGTTGTAGGAAGTAACCGTCACCACAGGAGTGATTTTGACTACGCCGGCGCTGACTTCGCTCCAGGTGAAGGGACCAACTTGGGCAGTAATGTCGACGCCCTGGCTGTAGGCGGTAGCTTGCAAAGTTTGGACCTGGTTCTGCGAAAGGCAGTAATTCATGGCATTCCCGTTGAACGGGAGGTTGCAGGTTGGGGGCAGGGCTTGCTGGTTGGGGCACGCGGGGGGCGGAGAATTGACTGGAGGAACGACGCTGACCTGGATGTTATCGATGGGCGCATGAACGAAGATAAAGGTAGGCGCGCTGGTCGCCCCCAGGGCTGAGGCCGTTACCTGAACCACGCCAGTGTTGGCGGGTGTGCAGATCGTGTAGGCCGGGGCATTCCAAGTGCCGGCGCAGGCGAAGCCATTAGGAGCAATGTCGAGCACTCCCGCAGGACTTGAAGGGCTTATGGCATAGGTGAACGTCGGCCTAATAGTTGTGCCGGAACCGTTCTGCGCACCGGCGGTGAGCAGCAAGGTGGTCCCCAACTGCATGGAATAGCTGGGGCTGGGGTTGAGGGTGACTTTCGCCGGGAAGGGCGAGGTTCCGGGAGGTTTGTGGCCGCCGCAGGCCGCTAAGAACAGGAACAAGAAGATGGTGGTGACGAGCCACGCCCACCGACGCAAACGCAACCTTCCCATGCACCCTCTCGTCGCCTCACGGTTGTTTCCGATGGGCGAGCCGCTCAATGGAATGGAAAACTGTTAGTGTAGAGGCTGGAGGCGGATTCAGCAAGCTGGCCCGCGAACGCTGTTGAACGTTGCTTGAGGTCGGCTTGGCGGATCGCTCCGGTTTCGACAGTGGGATGCAAAAAGATGGGTTGACGATGTTTCCACTCAGTTGTTATAGTTGTTAGGTTCCGCGAGTCAATCCAGGCTTGGTGTGTGCCGTGAGTTCCGCAGAGTTCTGTGGGAACTTGTGGTAGAGCTTTTGAGAAATGCGTTTCCGGTGAAGTAGAAACATGGAGGGCCGGAAACTTTCCTCGCTGAAACGTTCCTGCGCTGCCTTTCGCCCTATCAGGAGGGCTGCTGGAGTGCCTGAAGTCGGGCGCGACGGTGGTCTGCGGAAGGATATGCAGGACAGAGCTGGCGATACGGAGCACCCCCGGAGTCTTAGCCGGGTGCCACCGTCGGCAGCACAAATCTAGATCTGGACCCCAGAATCTCTCTCCGCGATTCGTGTGCGGCGAGAAGTATGGCGAGGCGATGGTGCCTGCCAGCCCGATTGCGCAATCAGCACCGGAAAAGCCGATCGCGCCGAGCGCTGCCTGCCCGCAGGGACGGATACGGTGCGCGACTTTCAGTACGAGACCTTGAGTGAGCGGCTTTTCCAGTTAGCCACGAAGGAGCGGCGAAGAGTGCCTACTTTTAATCAATTGGTAGCCAAGGGCCGGAAGCGGCCGCGGTATAAGACGGCGAGTCCGGCGCTGCAGGGATGTCCGCAGAAGCGCGGAGTTTGCACTCGCGTATATACGCAGACGCCCAAGAAGCCGAACTCGGCGCTGCGGAAAGTGGCGCGGGTGCGGCTGACCAACGGGATTGAGGTTACCACCTACATCCCCGGGGTTGGGCACAACCTGCAGGAGCACTCGATTGTGCTGATCCGAGGGGGACGCGTGAAGGATCTGCCGGGCGTGCGCTACCACGTGATTCGTGGCACATTGGATGCCGTGGGCGTGGCTGGGCGTCAGCAGGGACGTTCGAAATACGGCGCCAAGCGGGCTAAGAAATGATAAGGCGGTGGCCAGTGCTCAGTGATCAGTGATCAGTGGCCAGTAAGCTCAAGCTAGAAGCATATTAAGAGCTAGAAGCCAGGAGTTAAAAAGCGGAATGCCTCGTAAAGGACACACAGCAAAGCGGACCGTGCCAGCCGATGCCGTCTATGGTTCGGATCTGGTGACGAAGTTTATCAACTCGATGATGTGGCAGGGCAAGCGCAGCACCGCCGAGGGCATTTTTTACGACGCCCTTACGAAAGTGCAGGAAAAAGGTGGCGACGAAGCTTTGAAGCTGTTCACGAAAGCCGTGGAGAATGCGAAGCCGCTGCTTGAGGTGAAGACCCGCCGCGTGGGCGGCGCGAACTATCAGGTGCCGGTGGAAGTGAATGCCGACCGACGCACATCGCTGGCGATCCGCTGGCTGCTGACGTATGCCCGCGGGCGTGCCGAACGAGGCATGGTCGACAAGTTGAGCAACGAACTGCTGGACGCCGCCAATGGAAAAGGCGCGGCCATCAAGAAGAAGGAAGACGTACATCGCATGGCGGAGGCGAACAAGGCTTTCGCGCATTACCGATGGTAAGGCGATTGAGTAATTTGGTAATCGGGTAATTTTATAGTTTAACCCCGTCGTGCATTTTGATTTTCCATTACCAAATTACCCGATTGCAAAACTACAAAATCAAAAACTGAAGAAGTCGGACCTGGAAAGAGTAGAGTCGTGCCCAGAACAGTCCCATTAGAACGCTGCAGAAACATCGGCATCATGGCCCACATCGATGCCGGAAAGACCACTACGACGGAACGCATCCTGTTCTACACGGGAAAGACGCACCGCATCGGAGAGGTGCACGAAGGCACGGCGACGATGGATTGGATGGAGCAGGAACAGGAGCGCGGGATTACCATCACGTCGGCGGCGACGACCTGCACCTGGCGCGACATTCGCATTAACATCATCGACACCCCGGGCCACGTGGACTTCACGGCGGAAGTGGAGCGCTCGCTGCGCGTGCTGGACGGCGCGGTCGCTGTGTTTGACGCGGTGCACGGGGTGCAGCCACAATCGGAGAAAGTTTGGCGTCAGGCTGATAAATACGGCGTGCCGCGCATTTGCTTCATCAACAAGATCGACAAGATGGGTGCGGATTTCGAGCACGCTATCGATACCATCCGCAAGCGGCTCAGCGCTCGACCCGTGGCCATTCAGATTCCCATCGGCCAGGAAGATAAGTTCAAGGGCGTCATCGATCTGATCAACATGAAGGCCATCGTGTGGCAAGACGACACGATGGGGGCCGAGTACGTCACCGAAGAAATTCCTGTCGAGCTCAAGAAGAAAGCCGAAGCGTTCCACGCCCAGTTAGTCGAGACCATTGCCGAGAACGACGACGAAATCCTGCACAAGTTTTTGGAAGGGGAAGAGATTAGCGGGGAAGAGCTGCGCGCGTCGTTGCGCAAATCCACCATTGCGCTGAAGCTGTTCCCGGTCGTGGTAGGGACGGCGTTCAAAAACAAGGGGGTGCAGCCGCTGCTGGATGCAGTGGTGGATTATCTGCCGTCGCCCCTCGATGTGCCGGAAACCCATGGGCTGAATCCCGACAACGGGGAGAAGATCTTCCGCAAGGCGGACGACAAGGCGCCGTTTTCGGCGCTGGCGTTCAAGATCATGGCCGATCCCTTTGTCGGCCAGTTGACGTTTATTCGCGTCTACTCCGGCCAGCTCAAGACCGGAGACTCGGTGCTGAACACGGGTCGCCGCAGGACTGAGCGCATTGGGCGCCTCCTCAAGATGCACGCCAACAAGCGCGAAGAAATCAGCGAGATTCTCGCGGGCGACATCTGCGCCGCGGTGGGCCTCAAAGGCGTGAGCACAGGCGACACCATCTGCGACGAGAAGCATCCCATCGCGCTCGAATCCATTACGTTTGCGGTTCCCGTAATTTCGGTTGCAGTCGAGCCAAAGACCAAGGCCGATCAGGAAAAAATGGGGATGGCGCTGGGCCGTCTTGCCCAGGAAGACCCCACCTTCAAGGTTCATACCGATCCTGACAGCGGACAGACCATTATCAGCGGCATGGGCGAGTTGCACCTGGAAATCATCGTCGACCGCATGATGCGCGAGTACAAGGTCGAGGCCAACGTCGGCAAGCCGCAGGTCGCGTATCGCGAGACCATTCGCAAACACTCCGAGGCGGAAGGCAAATACATTCGGCAGACCGGCGGCCGCGGGCAGTATGGGCACGCCAAGATCAAGCTCGATCCACAACCGCCGGGGGCGGGCTACGAATTCGTCAACGACATTGTGGGTGGTTCGGTGCCGAAGGAATTCATCAAGCCGATCGATCAGGGAATTCGGGAAGCGCTCGAAGGCGGAATTCTCGCGGGCTATCCCATGGTCGATGTGAAGGCTACGCTGTATGACGGTAGCTATCATGATGTCGACTCGAACGAAATGGCGTTCAAGATCGCCGGTTCGATGGCGTTCAAGGAAGCTGCGCGCAAGGCTTCGCCGGTGCTGCTGGAACCGGTGATGCAGGTGGAAGTGGTTACGCCGGAGGATTATGCCGGTGTGATCATGGGCGACCTGAGTTCGCGGCGGGGACGCATTGAAGGTATGGAGCATCGGGCGGGTTCGCAGGTGATCAAGGCGATTGTTCCTTTGGCTGAGATGTTTGGTTACGCGACCCACATGCGCTCGTCGACGCAGGGGCGGGCCGAGTACTCGATGCACTTCGCGCGATATGAGGAGGCTCCGCGGTCGGTGGCGGAGGAAATCATCGCCAAGGTGCAGGGCACGACGAAGTAGTCGCGCCGGCATCTTGCCAGCTTCGAGCGAATTGGGAACTTACGCGGGCGAGATGTCCGCAGGACAACCGCCGGGACGCCGGCGCTACCAGAGGGAGCGGAAATGGCGAAAGAGAAATTTGACCGCACTAAGCCGCACTGCAATGTGGGGACGATTGGTCACATTGACCATGGCAAGACCACGCTGACGGCGGCGATTACGAAGGTGTTGCAGAAGCACAATCCGAAGATCGTGTTCCGGTCGTTTGATTCGATCGACAACGCGCCGGAAGAAAAAGCGCGCGGCATCACCATCGCGACGGCGCACGTGGAGTATGAGACGGCGAACCGGCACTACGCCCACGTCGACTGTCCGGGCCACGCCGACTACATCAAGAACATGATTACGGGCGCGGCGCAGATGGATGGCGCGATCTTAGTGGTGGCGGCGACGGATGGTCCGATGCCGCAGACGCGCGAGCACGTGCTGTTGGCGCGGCAGGTGGGCGTGCCTTACATCGTCGTTGCTTTGAACAAGTGCGATGCGGTGGACGATCCCGAGTTGCTGGATCTGGTGGAGCTGGAAGTGCGCGAGTTGCTGAAGAGCTACAAGTTTCCCGGCGACGATGTGCCGGTGATCCGGCTGTCGGCTTTAGGGGCTTTGAATGGGGAAGAGAAGTGGGAAAAGCAGATTGATGCGTTGATGGAGGCGGTGGACAAGAGCGTGCCCCAGCCGACGCGGGAGTTGGACAAGCCGTTCCTGATGCCGATTGAAGATATTTTTTCGATTCAAGGGCGGGGGACGGTGGTGACCGGGCGCATCGAGCGCGGCAAGGTGAAGGTGGGCGAGGAAGTGGAGATTGTGGGCTTCCGCGAGACGCGCAAGACGGTGGTGACGGGCGTGGAGATGTTCAAGAAGCAGCTGGACGAAGGGCTGGCGGGCGACAACGCAGGCCTGTTGCTGCGCGGCATTGCGAAAGAAGACGTGGAGCGCGGGATGGTGCTGGCCAAGCCGGGATCGATCACGCCGCACACGAAGTTCAAGGCGGAGGTCTACATCCTGACGAAGGAAGAAGGTGGGCGGCATACGCCGTTCTTCAAGGGATACCGGCCGCAGTTTTACTTGCGCACGACGGATGTGACGGGCGTGGCGGAGTTGCCGGCAGGCACGGAGATGGTGATGCCGGGCGACAACGTCTCGCTCGTGATTGAGTTGATTACACCCGTGGCGATGGAGAAGGGCTTGCGCTTTGCCATCCGCGAAGGCGGGCACACGGTCGGCGCCGGGACCATTGCGGAGATTGTGCAGTAGGGAAGGAAATGCCGGCGGGACGCCGGCGCTACTAAACGCGGCTTGCATCCTGCCGCTGGTTCTTTCCTTCCGGAGACGCCGGGAGGGGTTAGAGAGAGTGAAACGTGATTGGAAAAGAAAGAATTCGCATCCGGTTGAAGGCTTACGACTATCGCATCCTCGATCAGTCGACGGGCGAGATTGTGGAAACGGCGCGGCGCACCGGGGCGCAGATTGCGGGGCCGATTCCGCTGCCCACGATGAAGAACAAGTACTGCGTGCTGCGTTCGCCGCATGTGGACAAGAAGTCGCGGGAGCAGTTCGAGATCCGCACGCATAAGCGTCTGCTCGATATTCTCGAGCCGACGCAGCAGACGGTGGACGCGCTGATGAAGCTCGATCTGCCCGCGGGCGTGGATGTGGAGATCAAGGCTTTCGGCAAAGAGCACAAGTAGTCTGGGCGCGGGCTTGCGCCCACTGGACGGCCGAGGGCGGCCGTCCCCACATGAGCATCGGCGCTCCCCAGCCAATCGTCGTCGCTAGAAAGCGAGGAGCCACGCCGGGCATGGAGATAGAGATGGCAACGAAGGTTACGGGCATTCTGGGCAAGAAGGTCGGCATGACGCAACTGTTTGACTCGAAGGGCGACGTGCGCCCGGTCACGGTTCTGCAGGCTGGTCCTTGCGTGATTACGCAGCATAAGTCGGCAACGCGAGACGGCTACGAAGCGGCCCAGATCGGCTTGGTGGAGTTCGTCAAGGAGTCGCGGCTTACCAAGCCAGCGCGCGGACACCTGGCAAAGAACAACCTTCCTCCGGTGAGGTTCATGCGCGAAGTGCCGCTCGAGACCGATGGGGCTGCCGACAGCGAGGTTACGGTCAAGGTTGGCGACCGGGTGCTGGTCGAGATTTTTGAAGGCGAAAAGTTTGTCGACATCGTGGGAGTGAGCAAGGGAAAAGGTTTTCAGGGCGTGGTGAAGCGGCATCATTTCGGCGGCGGTCCCAAATCGCACGGCTCGATGTTTCAGATCACGGGTTCGATTGGGTCTTCCGCCTTTCCTTCGCGCGTGTTCAAGGGAATGCGCATGTCGGGACACATGGGCCATGCCCGCGTGACCCAGCGCAATCTGCGGGTGCTGGGTGTGGATAAAGATGAGAATCTTTTGGTGGTCGAAGGCAGTGTGCCGGGGCCGCAGGGTGGATATTTGGTGATCATGAAGGCGAAGAAGCCACCCAGAGAGCGCCGAGGATTCGCCGGCGCGGCCACGGTCGATCCGTTGAAGGCGGCGAAGAGAGCGGCGAAGAAAGCCTAGTACCGAGTATCCAGTACCTGGTGGAACAGCGAGAACGCAATGGCAACGATTGATATTTACAACTTGAGCGGCGCCAAGGTCGGAACGTTCGATCTCGCCGATGAAATTTTCGGCGCGGTCAATGAAGATCTGCTGTGGGAGGCGGTGAAGCACTACCGCGCCGGGCAGCACCGCGGCACACACGCGACCAAGGCCCGATGGCAGGTTTCCGGTTCGGGCAAGAAGCTGTGGAAGCAGAAAGGCACGGGACGGGCGCGCATCGGGTCGATCCGGTCGCCGCTGTGGCGGCACGGCGCAACCGTGCACGGTCCGACGCCGCGGTCTTACGACTACGCCTTCCCGCGCAAGAAATCTCTCGGTGCGCTGCGTTCGGCACTGGCGGCGAAGCTTGCCGACGGCAAGCTGACCATTGTGAATGCGTTCGAGCTGAAGGAACCGAAGACCAAGGAGTTCCGGGCCGCGCTGGAAGCGCTCAAGGTTGAAAAGACGGTGCTGATCGTGGAAGCGCCGAACGCCGCGAATCGCAACCTGGAACTTAGCTCGCGCAATATTGAGGGGCTGGAGCTGATCGCGGGCAATGAAGTTCATCCCTACCATCTGTTGCGTTACGATCGCGTGATTTTCTCCCACCCGGCCATCGAGAAATTGCAGCGCACGTTGAAAGATAGTTTGCCCAAGCGGCAGCGCAAGGCCACGAAAGCAGGCGAAAGTGCGAAGAAGGCGTCGGCGGCTCCGCGGAAGCGTGTGCGGCCTGAAAAAGCGGCGGAGGTGGCCTGATGAAATCCGCATACCAGATTATTCGACGTCCGGTGATCACCGAAAAAGGGCTGGCGATCAAGGAAAACCAGAACACGCTGGTCTTTCAGGTGGCGCCCAAGGCGACCAAGACGGAAATCAAGCAAGCGGTGCAGACGATTTTCAAGGTGAAGGTGTATTCGGTACGGACGGCCACTTATCCGGGGAAGGAACGGCGGCGGGGGAAGTTTGCCGGCTACCGTCCGGACTGGAAGAAGGCTTATGTGCGGCTGCGGGCCGGCGAGAAGATGCCGGAGTACGCGCAGAATTTGTGAGGCGGTCGTTGGTCCTTCGTCGTTGGTCGTTGGCAAAGGCAAAGACAGTAGGGACCAAGAGGAATGGCGAACGAGCAACGAATGACGACTAACCACAGAATTACGAGCTGATTATGGCGATCAAAACTTATCGACCAACGACGCAGACGTTGCGCTACCGTACGACGATCGTCAACGACGACATCACAACCCAGCATCCGCACAAACCGCTGGTCGAGAAGAAACAGCGCACTGGCGGACGCCGCAACTCGGGCGACATTACCAGCTGGCACCGGGGTGGCGGACACAAGCAGAAGCTGCGCATCATTGACTTTAAGCGCGAGAAGGCGGGCATCCCGGCGACGGTGACGACGATCGAATACGATCCCAACCGCTCGGCGCGGATTGCGCTGCTGGCGTATGCGGACGGGGAGAAGCGTTACATCCTGCAACCCGAGGGGTTGAAGGTGGGACAGAAAGTTGTGAGCGGTCCCGAAGCCGACATTCTGGTGGGTAATGCGCTGCCGCTACGGAATATTCCACCTGGCACATCGATTCATAATCTAGAGCTGAAGCCGGGCAAGGGCGCGCAGATGGTGCGCTCGGCGGGCGGAGCGGCGCAGTTGATTGCGAAGGAATCCGACTACGCGCTGGTGAAGTTGCCCTCGGGCGAGACGCGGAAGATTTCGCAGGACTGCATGGCGACCATCGGACAGGTGGGCAACCTGGATCACGAGAACATCACCATCGGCAAGGCGGGGCGAACGCGTTGGCTGGGATGGCGTCCGGTAAACCGCGGCGTGTCGATGAATCCGGTCGACCATCCTCATGGCGGGGGTGAAGGCAAGACTTCGGGCGGACGGCATCCGGTGACGCCTTGGGGCCAGCCGACGCGCGGCTATAAGACGCGGAATAACAAGCGAACGGATAAGTTTATTGTGAACCGGCGGACGAAGTAGGGCCGCGAGCGAAACCAGGCTTCCTGGCTTCGCTCGGAATGACAAAGTTGGGGTGAGAGTTAATTTATGGCACGTTCAACCAAGAAGGGCGCGTTTGTGGATGGCTTCCTGATGTCGCGGGTCGAAGCCATGAATTCGCGCAACGAGAAGAAGGTTTTGCGCACCTGGTCGCGGCGTTCCACCGTGGTTCCTGAAATGGTGGGCCATACCATTGCGGTACACAACGGCAAGAAGTTTATTCCGGTGTACGTCACCGAGAACATGGTGGGGCATAAGTTGGGCGAGTTCAGCTTCACGCGCAACTTCAAGGGCCACTCCATGCGGGCAGCGACGGAAGTGGCGGCGAAGCCGGCGGGCATTCCGGGAGGTCCGGGAGCGATTGTTCCGTCGGCCCCGGCAGCGCCTGCGCCGCCGCCGAAGGCATAAGGGGAGACGGGGATGGAATTCCGAGCGGAAATGCGTTACTTGCGTGTCTCGCCGCGAAAGGCGCGCCTAGTGCTGGAGTTGATCAAAGGGCGCAAAGTGGAGGAAGCGCGCAACACGCTGTTGTTCACCAAGAAGCGCGTCGCGGCGCACGTGGGCAAGCTGCTGCAGTCGGCGCTTGACAACGCTAGCTTTCTCAGCGCTGAGAAAAATCTGGACGTCGAGATCGACAATTTGTACGTGAAGAGCGCCATTGCCAATGATGGTCCGCGCATGAAGCGGATTCGTCCGGCACCGCAGGGACGGGCTTACCGGTATCAACGGCGCATCTCGCATATCACGCTGGTGCTGGCGGAGCGGGGGAATGGTTCGGCTCACGTTGCGAGTGGTGGTGGGGCGGCGAGTGCTGCTCCGGCTAAGCGGCGGGCGGCGGCGGCGAAGAAGGCGGGCGCTTCCCCAAAAAAGAAGGCGGCTGCGAAATAAGGGTTCGGCAGGCGCGGTTCTAAAGAGTTTGATTAGGAGATGCAATGGGACAAAAAGTCCATCCTTACGGTTTTCGCCTCGGCTATACCAAGCCGTGGAAGTCGCGCTGGTTTGTGGAGCGGGATTACGACAAGCTGCTGCTCGAAGACATCAAGCTGAAGAACGAGCTGAAGGACAAGCTCAAGTCGGCGGGCGTGAGCTCGATTGAGATCGAGCGGCCGGGAAACAAGCTGCGCATCATCATCAAGACGGCGCGGCCGGGCATTATTATCGGGCGCAAAGGCGCGGAGATCGACAAGCTGAAGGGCGACTTGCAGAAGCGCACGTCGCGCGAAGTGTTTGTCGACATCCAGGAAGTGCACAAGCCAGAACTCGATGCGCAACTGGTGTCAGAAGCGATTGCTTTGCAATTGGAAAAGCGCGTTGGCTTCCGCCGCGCCATGCGCAAGGCGGTGGATTCGGCGCTGCGCTTCGGTTGTAAAGGCATCAAGGTGCGGGTGAGCGGACGGTTGAACGGCAACGAAATCGCGCGCTCGGAGTGGTACTTGCAGGGACGTTTGCCGCTGCACACGCTGCGGGCCGACATCGAGTATGGTTTTTCGGAAGCCCGGACCACTTACGGCGTGATTGGTGTGAAGTGCTGGGTGTACAAGGGCGAGATTCTTCCGGCCAAGAAGCGGGAGCAGCAGACGGGCGTGGGAGCGTTTTAAGGAAGCGCGCTGGACCCGCGATTTAGCATTCTCGCGAAGAACGCGAGAAGGATCGCGCGGCGCGCCTCCACGGATAAAGAGCTGACTTATGTTGATGCCAAAGAAAGTGAAGTACCGCAAGCAGCAGCGCGGGCGCATGACCGGCAAGGCCTGGCGCGGCAGCACGCTGGCGTTTGGGGATTTCGGGTTGAAGGTTCTGGAGCCCGGGTGGATCACCGACCGGCAGATTGAAGCCAGCCGCGTGGCCATGACGCGTTTTGTGAAGCGCGGTGGCAA
The DNA here is from genome assembly GCA_963714225.1 of uncultured Acidobacteriaceae bacterium. Taxonomy (GTDB): domain Bacteria; phylum Acidobacteriota; class Terriglobia; order Terriglobales; family Acidobacteriaceae; genus Sulfotelmatobacter. The sequence goes on from CAVQNY010000019.1 coordinate 419,108, forward strand.
GATCTGGATTCGCGTGTTTCCCGACAAGCCGGTGACCAAGAAACCGGCCGAAACCCGTATGGGCAAGGGCAAGGGTGCGCCCGATCATTGGGTCGCGGTGGTGCGTCCGGGAAAGATTCTGTTTGAGATGGAAGGGGTCACGATCGTGGATGCGACCGAGGCCATGCGGCTGGCGTCGCACAAACTGCCGCTGCGCACGATATTGGTCAAGCGCGAGACGGCGCACTAGAAACCGGAAATTAGAAACTGGAAACTGATTTTATGAAATCCGACAAGATTCGCAACTTAACCGACGCCGAACTCCAGCACCAGGGGCAGGATCTCGCGGACCAGCTGTTCAAGCTGAAGTTTCAGCTGAACATGGGCCAGACCGAGAGCTTGAAGAAGATTCGCGGGCTGCGCAAGGACATTGCGCGCGTCAAGACAATTTTAGGCGAGCGTACACGCGCCGCCGCAACGGAGAAACGCTGATGGCGGAAGCCGCAAGCAAGAAATCTGCCACGCCGCGGAACGAGCAGGTGCAGGGCCGGCGCAAGGAAGTAGTGGGAGAAGTGGTCGCAAACCGCATGTCCAAGACCATCGTGGTGCAGGTGACACGCAAGAAGGCGCATCCGTTTTACGGGCGGGTGGTGGCGCGCAACAAGAAGTTTTACGCGCACGACGAGAAGAATGAAGCGCATGTCGGCGACGTGGTACGGCTGGAAGAGACGCGTCCGCTATCGAAGCTGAAGCGCTGGAAGCTGAAGGACATCGTGCGCAAGACGACGCTGGTGCCGGAGATCGTGCTGGAGCAGGACGTTAAGTAAGGAAGCGTGCCCCGAGCGCGCGATTTACGCCTCGCCCAGGACGCGACGCTGCGCGCGGCTCGCTCAGATCCCGCGCGGCGCAGAGAGCGCTTGCTCGGGATGACAGAGGGAATGGGAGATTGCCATGGCTGTGATGATGAGAAGCATGCTGGAGGTCGCCGACAACTCCGGCGCCCGCAAGCTGCAGATGATTCTGCCGCTCGGCGGTTCCACTGGGCTGAATGCCGGCCTTGGCGACATCATCACTGCCGCGGTGAAGGAAGCCGCTCCCGATGGGCAGGTGCAGAAGGGCAAAGTGGTGAAGGCGGTGATCGTGCGGACGCGCAAGGAACATCGGCGGCGCGACGGCACTTATATCCGCTTCGACCAGAACGCCGCGGTGCTGATCAACGATGCGGGGGAGCCGGTGGGGACGCGCGTTTTCGGTCCCGTGGCCCGCGAGTTGCGCGAGAAGAAGTTTTTGAAGATTGTTTCGCTGGCGCCGGAGGTGATTTAGGAATTTGTAATTAGGAATTTATAATTTGGCAATCGGGTAATTTGGTAATGGAAACCTGGAGTGTGGTGAGGTTTTTGGATGCTAAATTATCAGATTACTCAATTACGAAATGGGTTTAAGAATGCGAACGGTCAGCACAGTACACAAGCGAGTGGATATCCGCCGCAACGATACCGTGAAGGTGATCACGGGACGCGACAAGGGCAAGGAAGGACGCGTGTTGCGCGTGTTTCCCGACGACAGCAAGCTTCTGGTCGAGCACGTGATGGTCGTGAAAAAGCACGTGCGCCCGAACCCGCAGCGCAACATCAAAGGCGGCATCGCCGAGCAGGAGAGCCGGATTGCGCTTTCCAACGTGCAACTGGTGTGCCCGACCTGCGGCCCGGTGCGCATTGGACACGAAGAGCGCGGCGACCGCAAAGTCCGGGTGTGCAAGAAGTGCGGAACGACGTTAGACAAATGACTTTGCAATTTGGCAACTGAGTAATTTGGTAGTTGAAAACCGAAGCGGGCAGGGTTTTCCATTGCCAAATTACCCGATTACCAGATTCGAGGGGGAAGTTGAAGAGACGCGATGGCAAGAGATAAAGAAAAGAAGGCATCGAAGGAATCGGCGCAGGAGCAGAAGGCTCCGGCACAGGCGCACCACAGCGCCAAGGAGCGGCCGCGGCTGCGGTCCAAATTCGAGAAGGAAGTCGCGCCGGCGCTGCTGAAAGAGCTAGAACTTAAGAACACGATGGCGGTCCCGCGCCTCAACAAGATCGTGGTGAACATGGGCATGGGCGAGGCTACGCAGAACTCGAAGGTGCTCGATCCCGCGGTGAACGAACTGGGACAGATCACAGGACAGAAGCCGATCATCACCAAGGCCAAGAAGTCGATTGCGGCTTTCAAGGTGCGCGAAGGGCAGTCCATCGGAACCATGGTGACGCTGCGCGGCGACCGCATGTATGAATTTTTCGACCGGCTGGTGAACATCGTTCTGCCGCGAGTGCGCGACTTTCGCGGAGTCTCCACCAAGTCGTTCGACGGCCGCGGCAATTACACGCTGGGGCTGCACGACCAGTTGATTTTCCCGGAGATTTCTTACGAGAAGGTCGACAAGCAGAAGGGAATGAACGTCACCATTGTGACCACGGCGGCGAATGACAACCAGGCGCGCACGCTGTTGAAGCATCTGGGCATGCCTTTCCGGACGCAATAAGGTTTCGGTTTCAGAGTTTCAAGATCTCAGGGTTTGGCAACACAGATTCTCCAAGGATTTTCATGACTACAGCAAAACGAGTGAAAGATGCGAAGATCGAAAAGAAGTTTGAGCTGGCGCGCAACAACAAGGAGAAGACGCCCAAGTTTTCCACGCGCCGGCACAATCGCTGCAAGATTTGCGGACGGCCGCGCGCTTATCTGCGCAAGTTCGGCCTGTGCCGCTTGTGCTTCCGCGGGCTGGCGCTGCGCGGGGAGATTCCGGGCGTTTCGAAGTCGTCCTGGTAGAGCGTGGTTAGTCGTTGGCCATGGCGAGAGAGTAGTGAGGGTAACAGTCCAGTTCATGGGGCAGGTCGTTGGTTTGGCTGGTTGGCTAACCACCAACGGCTGACGACCGAAGAAGCCGCTGCAGGTTCTCCGCTGAATGCGGAGCGAACGGGTGGCGAGAGGAGAAGCAAACGATGAGGTTGACCGATCCGGTCGCAGACATGCTGACGAGGGTGCGCAACGCGCTGCAGGCGCGGCACCAGAAGGTGGACGTTCCGGCTTCGAGGCTGAAGGTGGAGATCGCCCGCATTCTGAAGGAAGAGGGTTACATCTCGAACTTCAAGGCCACCGAGGAAGAGGGGCACAAGGTCATCCGGATCTATTTGAAATACGGCGCGCACAACGAGGCGGCGATTTCAAAGGCGGAGCGCGTGTCGCGCCCCGGCTGCCGCGTGTATGTGCGGCGCAGCGAGATTCCACGCGTGCTGGGCGGTATGGGGATCAATATCCTCACCACGCCGCGCGGGGTGATGACCGGACGCCAGGCCCGAAAGGAAGGCGTGGGCGGCGAGTTGTTGTGCGAGATTTGGTAGAGAACGCCTTCTGGCTGCTAGCTTCTGGCAGCTAGCTGAGGCCCAAGTAAAGTCGAACAAGCTAGGAGCCAGGAACTGGAAGCTAAGAGCTGACCTTATGTCACGAATTGGAAAAAAGCCGATCCCGATCCCCAAAGGGGTGACGGTCAAAATCGAAGGCAACACGGTATTGGTGCAGGGGCCGAAGGGCAAGCTGGACACGGCTCTTCCCGCGGGCATCAAGGTGGAGCAGAAGGATGGAAACATCGTCGCCCTGCGCGAGAACGATTCGCAGGCTGCTCTGCACGGACTGGCGCGCGCCCTGGTGAACAATGCGGTGGAAGGCGTCACCAAGGGCTGGACGCGCGAACTGGAAATCGTCGGCATCGGCTACCGCGCCGAGATGAAGGGCAAAGGGACGGTGGTGTTCAACCTGGGATATTCGCATCCCATCGAGTATCCGCTTGCCGACCGGCGTTGATGCCGCCGTCGATCCCAAGCAGACGAAGATCTCGCTGAGCGGAATCGACCGCCAGCAGGTGGGCCAGGTGGCGGCGGAAATGCGCTCGCTGCGTCCGCCCGACCCCTACAAGAACAAGGGCGTGCGGTACGCGGGCGAAAGATTGAAGAAGAAGGTGGGCAAGACCGGAGCGAAGTAACCGCCGGTGCGGTCGCCGGCAGTGGTGAACAGAGTCGGGATCCAGGACAGATTCTATGCTTACGAAGAATTTCGAAGAACCAGAAGCGCGGGCACATTCACGATCGCATCCGCAAGAAGATGCAGGGGACGGCGGAGCGTCCGCGGCTGAATGTGTATCGTTCGCTGAATCACATTTACGTGCAAGTCATCGACGACCTGCACGGCAGGACGCTGGTTTCGGCGAGTTCCGCCGAAGGCAAGAAGGAAGACCGGCGCACCGGCGGCAACGTGGCGGCGGCGAAGACCGTGGGCAAGATCATTGCGGAGCGCGCCAAGGCCAAAGGCGTGAGCAAGGTGGTGTTTGACCGCGGCGGCTACATTTATCACGGGCGGGTGAAGGCGCTGGCCGATGCGGCCCGCGAAGCGGGATTGCAATTCTAAGGGATTGAGTCATTTTGCAATCGAGCAATTGAGTAATTGGAGAAGCGCTAGAGGCCTTGGGGTTTTCCATTTCCCAATTGCAAAATCTCCACAATTACTCAATTTCATGGAAATGAGGTTTAAGAATGCCAACGGTTATCAAGAAGCTCGATGCAAATTCGTTTCAGCTGAAAGACCAGGTTGTGGCGATCAACCGCGTCACCAAAGTGGTGAAGGGCGGCAAGAACCTTTCCTTTGCCGCGCTGGTGGTGGTGGGCGATCCGTCGGCGGCGGTGGTGGGCCACGGCGCGGGCAAGGCTAAAGAAGTTCCGCAGGCCATCCGCAAGGCGATCGAGGCGGCCAAGAAGAATCTGATCAAGGTCAATCTGACGCAGACCTCGATTCCCCACCTGGTGCTGGGACGTTATGGTTCCGGGAAAGTGCTGCTCAAGCCGGCTCCGGAAGGCACGGGAGTGATTGCCGGGGGCGCGGTGCGTGCGGTGATGACCTCGGTGGGAATCCAGAATGTGTTGACCAAGTCGATCGGCACAACCAACCCGCACAACGTGATCAAAGCGACTTTCGACGCGCTGCGGCATTTGAAGAGCCGAGAGAGCGTGGCGGCCATGCGCGGCAAGTCGGTGCAGGAGCTGTAGCCAGTATCGAGAAACGGCACTGGTTGCGATTGAGGGATTCGAGATGACGGCTAAGAAATTAAAGATGACGGCTAAGAAAACGAATGCGGGCAGCGGAAAGATTCACCTGAAGTGGGTGCGTTCCGCCATTTGCGCCCCGGTGAAACACAAGCTGGTGGTGAAGGGACTGGGATTTACCCGGCTGAACCAGGTGATCGAGCGTCCGGACAATGCGGCCATTCGCGGCATGGTGGCCAAGGTTCCGCATCTGGTCGAGATTGTTTAGGGTAGGTCTTAGGGGTTCGGTCTTGGGGGTTCGGCTTCCCTAAGACCGAAAGACCTAAGACCCGAGACCGGGGTCGAGAGAGAGTCATGAATTTATCCAATATTCGAGCACCGAAGAAGGCGACGGAAAAGCGCAAGCGCGTGGGACGCGGTATGGGCTCCGGCATGGGCAAGACGTCCACTCGCGGACACAAGGGCCAGCGTTCGCGCACCGGTATGCGCATGATCCGCGGCTTTGAAGGCGGCCAGATGCCGTTGCACCGGCGCATGCCGAAGCGCGGCTTCACCAACATCTTCCGCAAGGAATTCAACATCGTGAGCCTGGAGCGGCTGGTCGCGCTGGGCGGGGAGCTGCACGCCGCGCCCATCACGCCCGAAGTGCTGCGCAAGGCGGGAGTGATCAAGGCCAAGCTTCCGGTGAAAGATTCTCGGCGATGGCGAGTTGACCATGGCCATCACCGTACACGCGCACAAGTTCTCCAAGTCGGCGCAGGAAAAAATCACCAAGGCAGGCGGCAAGGTTGAGGTCTTGCAGTAATGGCTGAGACAGGAGTGTTTCCACTTTTTGACAAGCTGGCGAACATCTTCCGCATCCCCGACCTGCGGAAGCGGGTTCTGTTTACGCTGGCCATGCTCGCGGTCTACCGGCTGGGCGGACATCTTCCCACCCCGGGCGTCAACTTCCTGAAGCTCGAAGAAGCCTTCAATCAGAAGCGCGGGATCGCTTCTCGGTTTCGTGGATTTGTTTTCCGGCGGCAGCCTGCGCCGAATGACCATCTTTGCCCTGGGCATCATGCCCTACATCACGGCATCGATTATCCTGCAGCTTTTGACCGTGGTGTATGAGCCGCTGGCCAAGCTGCAAAAAGAAGGCGAACTGGGCCGCAAGAAGATTACCCAGTGGACCCGTTACATCACCGTGATTCTCAGCGCGGTGCAGTCGTTCGGCATCGCCATCGGCCTGGAGAAATCCGGAGACTTCGTGCTGCACCCCGGTCCCGGGTTCATCCTGATGACCATGCTGACGCTGACCACGGGCAGCGCATTCATCATGTGGCTGGGCGAGCAGATCACCGACCGCGGCATCGGCAACGGCATGTCGTTGCTGATTTTTGCCGGCATTGTGGTGGGCCTGCCGCGCGGCGTGCAGGACCTTTTTGACAAAGCCAGGAACGGAACCTGGGGGGCGATCACACCGGTGTTGATGGCTGGTCTCATCGCGTTCATGATCGCGGTGGTGGCGTTCATCGTCTACGTGGAGCGCTGCGAGCGGCGCATTCCGGTGCAATACGCCAAGCGCGTGGTGGGACGCAAAGTGATGGGCGGGCAGTCCACGCACTTGCCCTTGCGCGTGAACGCAGGCGGCGTCATGCCGGTGATCTTTGCCTCGTCGATTCTGGCGTCTGCCGCAGACGCATTGGATATGGCCTGAAAAACAGCCGCTACTTCGGCGACATGATTCGAATGCTGGGCTGGGGCGAGCCGCTCTATACGCTGCTTGTATGCGCTGGGCATCATTTTCTTCGCGTACTTCTATGTGTCGATCGTGTTCAATCCCAGCGAAGTCGCCGACAATATGCGGAAGTATGGCGGCTTCATTCCGGGCATTCGTCCGGGCAAGCGCACGGCCGACTACATTAACGAGGTTCTGACCCGGATCACGCTGGTGGGCGCGCTGTATCTGATCATCATTTCCTTTATTCCGGAGTGGATGATGGCCGGCATTCATCTGAACCATCTTCCCTTCTGGCTGGGAGGGAGGCTGTTTGAGCGGCTTCCGGTGTGGGTGACGAACGGCTTGGGAGTCACTTTCTATTTTGGCGGAACGTCGCTGCTGATTGTGGTGGGCGTGGCCATGGATACGGTGACGCAGATCGAAGCGCAGTTGATCATGCGCCATTACGATGGATTCACGCCGCGCAGCGGACGCATTCGCGGCCGCCGGAATTGGTCATAAGGGCCGGAATGGTTCAGGAAGGAAGGTCTCGTAGGACGGGTCTTAGGTGTCGGGCGCCCAGACGGATTTGCCCAAGACCTAAAACCCGAGGCCGCTGAGAAATCTGGGGTTGCTGCACCTGGCCCGCCTCGTGGGAGGCTGACCCTGTAACACTAAGATCGGGAGGCTTTGGCCAACTGATGGCGCAGGAAACCTCGCGCGATGTAGGTCCCGTGGTTCTGCTTGGACCCCCGGGCGCCGGTAAAGGCACTCAGGCCAAGCGCATCATGGAACGGTACTTGATTCCGCAGGTCTCCACGGGAGACATTCTGCGGTTCAACGTGGCCCAGGGCACGGAACTCGGCATGGCTGCCAAGGCGGTTATGGCACGAGGCGAACTGGTTTCCGACGACCTGGTTTGTGAGATGGTCCGGCACAGGCTGAGCCAGCCGGACTGCAAGCGCGGCTACGTTCTGGACGGTTTTCCCCGGACGGCGGCTCAGGCCGGATGGCTGGATGCATTGCTGGACGATAAGCTCTTTGACAACTCGCGCCCCACTCGCGCCTGGCCAATTGTGATCTTGATGGACGTGGACTATAATCAATTGTTGCTCCGGATTACTGGACGCCGTTCTTGTCCCACCTGTGGACGGATCTATAATGTCCACTTCCAGCCGCCCCGTGCCGATGAACTTTGCGACTTTGACGGGACGAAGCTGGTAACCCGCAATGACGACCGGTTCGAAGTGCTTCAGCCGCGGCTGGCGGCTTACCAGGAGCAAACTACTCCGGTAGTGGATTACTACCAGCGCACGGGAAGGCTGATCTCGGTGAACGGCGATCTGCCGATGGACGAGGTTACGGAGCAGATTTTCAGGATTGTCGAGGACCATCAGGCTTGAGGGTCATCACAGTTACGCGTTTCTGGTTTCCGGTTTCCAGTTTCTTGTTCCGCTTCCATCGGGAGTGCTGGAAACCAGAAACGGGAAACTTCTGAAGCATGGCGATTGTGTGCAAATCGGCGTCGGAGATTGAGCGGATGCGGCACAGCGGCCGCATCGTGCGCCAGGTTCTCGATCAGGTGCGCTCGATGGTAGCGCCCGGCGTCACCACCATGGATTTGGAGCGGGCCGCCGAGCAAGAAGATTGCGGAACTCGGAGCCAAGCCGGCGTTCAAGGGATACTACGATTATCCATGTGTGCTGTGCACGTCGGTGAATGAAGAGATTGTGCACGGCATCCCGTCGGAAAAGCGGGCGCTGAAGGAAGGCGATATCGTTTCGATTGATTGCGGAGTGGTGCTCGATGGATACTACGGCGACGCTGCGATCACGGTTCCAGTCAGTGCGGTGAAGCCGGAGTTGCGCAAGCTGCTGACGGTGACCGAGGAGTCGCTCTACCGCGGCATCGACCAGGCGCTCATCGGCAACTCGGTGGGCGATGTGGGAGCGGCGGTGCAGGAGCACGTGGAAGCCACCGGCTTCAGCGTGGTGCGTGAATTCGTGGGGCATGGCATCGGGACGCGCTTGCACGAAGAGCCGCAAATTCCGAACTTCGGAGCGCGCGGTCATGGAGCGAAGTTGCGCGAAGGCATGGTGCTGGCGATCGAGCCCATGGTGAATTACGGCAAGCCGGGAGCGAGGGTGCTCGGCGACAAGTGGACGGCGGTCACGGTCGACGGCAGTTTCAGCGCGCATTTCGAGCATTGCGTGGCGGTGACGAAAGACGGGCCGGTGATTTTGACGAAGTGAGCAGGCAGTTCTCAGTTCTCGGTTCTCAGTGGAGATGGTTTTAACTGAGCAACTGGGAAGCGACAACTGAGAACTGATTTCTTAAGGAGTCGATGAGCAAAGAAGACGCGATTGAAGTGATGGCCGTGGTTCTCGAGCCGCTGCCCAACGCCATGTTCAAGGTGGAACTGGAGAACAAGCACCAGGTGCTGGCGCATGTTTCGGGCAAGATGCGCAAGAACTTTATTCGCATCCTGCCCGGCGACAAGGTAGCGGTGGAGCTTTCCCCGTACGACCTGAATCGCGGCCGAATTGTGTATCGTTATAAATGAGATTGCGAGGATCGTGTTCTCAACTCGGTTCCAGTCGGACATAGGTTTCGACCGAGAACAGAGCACTGAGAAATGAGAACTGAGAACTGATATGAAAGTACGAGCATCGGTAAAGAAAATCTGTGACAAGTGCAAGGTCATCCACCGCAAGGGTGTGGTGCGGGTGATCTGCGTCAACACGAAACATAAACAGCGCCAGGGGTAGGAGCTTCTAGCTCCTGGGAGGCATACAGAACTATGGCACGCATCGCAGGCGTTGATTTACCGCGCCAGAAGCACATCAACATCGCGCTGACTTACATTTACGGCATCGGGCATCCGCGCGCCGGCAGCATTCTCGACGAGGCCAAAGTAGACCCGATGAAGAAGGTCCAGGACCTCAACGAAGAAGAGGTCAACCGCATCCGCACCGTGATTGAGGCGCAGGGGATGGTGGAGGGCGATCTACGCAAGGAAGTTTCGATGAACATCAAGCGGCTCATCGAAATCGGCTCCTATCGCGGCTTTCGTCACCGCCGTAACCTGCCGGTCCGCGGACAGCGCACTCATACCAACGCGCGCACTCGTAAAGGCCCGCGCAAGGGGACAGTGTCGACCAAGAAGAAGGCGACGTCGAAAACCTAAGAACCAGTCCTCAGTTCTCAATTCCCAGTTCTCAGTTAGAACCGGGGTTTCTGAGAACTGAGAGCTGAGAACTGAGAACTGATTCATGGCAAAACCAGCAGCAGCGGGCGGCACGGCCGCACCGGAGAAAAAAGGCAAGAAGAAGACGTTCAAGAAGAAGGAGCGCAAGCACGTTCCCCATGGACTGTGCTACGTGCAGGCGTCCTTCAACAACACGATCGTGACCATCACCGACATGAATGGCAACGTTCTGTCGTGGAAGAGTTCGGGATCGCTGGGCTTCCGCGGATCGCGCAAAGGCACGCCGTTCGCCGCGCAGCAGGCGGCCTCGAATGCGGCCAACCTGGCGCGCGATCATGGCGTCCGCAGCGTGGACGTGCGCGTGAGCGGCCCCGGTTCCGGACGCGAATCGGCGGTGCGCGCCCTGGCCTCATCCGGCATTGAAGTGCGCTCCATTCGCGACGTGACGCCCATCCCGCACAACGGATGCCGTCCGCCGAAACGACGTAGAGTGTAAGAGTTTCCGGTTTCCGGTTTCCAGTTTCCAGTCCGTCTGGAAGCGGCATCGATGAAACTGGAAACCGGAAACTGGAAACTGTTTCACCGTCCGGGACGAAGGGTGAAGCCAAACCCGTAAACCGGTCATCTAAAAGGAGACCAACTTGGCCCGTTATACCGATGCAGTCTGCCGTCTATGCCGCCGCGAGGGCATGAAGCTTTTCCTCAAAGGCGCAAAGTGTTTCAGCGATAAGTGTCCTATCGAGAAGCGCAACTTCGCTCCCGGACAACATGGGAAAGACCGCAAGGCCAAGATTGTGGGCTACGGTCTGCAGTTGCGCGAGAAACAGAAAGCCAAGCGCATCTACTTCACGCTGGAAGGCCAATTCCGTAACTACTTCGAGAAGGCGGCGCGCACCCGGGGTGTGACCGGCGAACTGCTCCTGCAGCAACTGGAGCGGCGTCTGGACAATGTGGTTTATCGCCTGGGCTTCGCGCAGTCGCGGCGGCAGGCGCGGCAGTTGGTGCGCCACGGACACGTCGCCGTCAACAATCGCAAGGTCAACATTCCTTCCTATGAAGTGAGTGCGGGTGAGGAGATTTCCATTCGCGAGAACAGCAAGAAGCTCGCCGTGCTCGAAATGGCCAAGGAATTTGCCAGCCACGGCACGCTGCCCAACTGGCTGGAAGTTGACCGGGACACTTACAAGGCGCGAGTGCTGTCGTTGCCCAAGCGCGAAGATATTCAGTTGCCGGTCAATGAGCAGTTGATCGTTGAACTTTACAGCAAGTAAGACGACGTAGATTGCGTAATGGGGAATTTAGGAATTGAGTCATGGAAAACAGGGCGGGATTGGGGGTCGGGCTTTCCCATTGCCCAATTCCCAGATTTCCCAATGACTCAATGCTCTCGGTCCATTTTTCGAGCCAGATCAGCCTTTTCTGACGTGGACCTGAGTTGGACCACTCAGCGAGCCAGAATTGAGCCAAACGGCCGAAGGAGAAACAAATGCTTTGGAAAGGTTTTCAGAAACCGAAACGTCTCGCAGTTGATACTTCCACCCTCACCGACAAATACGGAATTTTCTGGGCGCAGCCTTTTGAGCGCGGCTTCGGCACCACCGTGGGCAACGCTCTGCGCCGCGTGTTGCTGAGTTCCATTGAAGGCGCTGCCGTCACTGCGGTGAAGATGGAAGGCGTGCTCCACGAATTTCAGTCGATCCCGGGCGTGGTGGAAGACGCGACCGACATCATCCTCAACCTGAAGCAGATTCCGTTCAAGCTGGCCGGCGATGCGCCGAAAGCGATTTATCTGCGCGCCGACCAGCCCGGTGTGGTTACCAGCGGCATGATCGAAGCCGACGGCGACGTGGAAGTTCTCGACAAGGACGTCTACATCGCCACGGTCAGCGAGGGCGGCAAGCTGGACATGGAAATGCGCCTGAAGCGCGGCCGCGGTTACACTTCCGCCGACAAGAATTTCGACGAGGATCTCGGCATCGGCTTCATTCCCATCGATTCCGTACACTCGCCGGTTCGCAAGTGCAACTACACCGTGGAAGCCGCCCGTCTCGGCCAGATTACCGACTACGACAAGCTTACTCTCGAAGTGTGGACCAACGGCTCCATCACGCCCGCCGATGCCCTCGGCCTGGCGGCGAAGCTGCTGAAGGACCACATGAACATCTTCATCAACTTCGAGGAAGAGATCGAAACGGGTGCGTCGTCGTCGGATGATCGCAAACCCGAGATCCACAACGAGAACCTGAACCGCTCCGTCGAGGAACTCGAACTCTCGGTGCGCAGCTATAACTGTTTGAAGAACGCGAACATTCAGACCATCGGCGAGCTGGTGCAGAAGACGGAATCGGAAATGCTCAAGACCAAGAACTTCGGCCGCAAGTCGCTGAACGAGATCAAGGAAATTCTTTCCTCGATGGGTCTGAGCCTGGGCATGAAGATTGACGAGCACGGCAACGCCGTGCCCGGCCCCACCTCGAATCTGGTGCTGCCGGCTTCGGCCTACGGACCGGACGATCAGCTGTAAGAGATAGTTTCCAGTTTCCGGTTTCTAGTTTCCAGGATGGCTGCCGGCACCTGGAACGGGAAACTGGAGACTGGGGAAACTGGAAACAGGTGTTTTTCCCATGCGTCACAAAGTAGCAGGCTACAAACTCGGACGGAACACCGCGCACCGGCGCTCGCTGCTGCGGAACCTGGTCACGTCGGTGATTGTCGAGGAGCGGGTCGAGACGACCGTTCCCAAGGCCAAGGCGGCGCGCCCGCTGGTCGAGAAGATGATTACGCTCGGCAAACGCGGCGACCTCGCCGCCCGCCGTCTGGCCGCGGCTTACCTCATGACCAATGAAGCGGTGGTGAAGCTGTTCGACACCGTTGGCCCGCGCTTCGGCGATCGCAACGGCGGATATACGCGCATCATCCGCACCGGTTGGAATAAGGGCGACGGCGCCGACAAGGCGTTCCTCGAGCTGCTGGGCAGCGAAAAGGTGCTGGACGAAAAGCGCGAAAAGCGCGCCGAAATCCGCGCCAAGAAAGTCGCCGAAGCCAAGAAAGCCATGGAAGACGCCGAAGCGCAAGCTCAGCACGATGGCGGCGTCGAGCCAGTCAAGGACAAGGAGGAAGACAAGAAAGAGTAGCTGCGTTGGCCATACTCGTATGGGAACAGACACCTCGCCGGTTCAGCCGAGTCACGCGAGGCGCAGGCGGCGGCTTGCAGCCGCGCCGTAACGTCCCATAAAGATCAACCGCGGCCTCAGCCGCCCCGTCGGTACATGTCCTGCCGCGGCTGCCGCTGGTAATCTTGCCCTACGTTGTGATCCCTATAGACTTTCCTTCAGGATGGGTTTCACTCGCACACAGATCGGCATTGCCGCCGCCGCCGGGGCGCTGCTGGTGTTTGTTTTTCTTGGCTACATCTGGTGGCTGAGCAATCAGGGACCAGTGCTGGCGCGGTCCGAAGACCACGATCCTTTGACCGGCCTGCCGCTCAGCATCCGGATGAATCCGCTGCGCGACCGCACGATTGAGCACAACGCCAACCTGTTTCTGCGCCAGTTGCGTGACGGCCACTGCGACGATGTGCTTTCCGGGTGGGAGCACGATTACCGCAAGAAGTATGCTCACTTCATCTGCAACTCAGAGGCGCAGCATCCGCTGCTTTCCTGGGAGTTGGCGGAGTGGGAGAGCGCGCCGCCCCTTACCATCCTTCACTACCGCGGTAAGCGGCTTAACCAGGCGGGCCAGCCCGGCACGTACCAGGAACTCCTCACCGTCACCACCGAGAACAAGGACGGTCAGTGGGTCGTCACCAAGTACGACTCGATGTACTGAAGGCAGTTCTCAGGGTTGCGGCGCGATCGATCGGATCCACTATCAGATTCCCGGATTTTCTTGTCTTCTCCGTGTATCTGTGCCTCCGTGGTAAAACCTATGCATGCCCCGACCTGCCGAGCCTGAGCCGTCCGCTGCGCGCAACGTTTACGCCTTCGGCATCACTTCTTTTCTGAACGACACGGCCACGGAAATGGCGTACTGGGTGCTGCCGGCGTTTCTGGCGTCCCTGGGCGCGGGTCCGGCGCAGTTGGGATTGATCGAGGGCGTGGCCGAAAGCGTGGCGTCGTTTGCCAAGCTATTCTCCGGATATCTTACCGACCACATCCATCGCCGCAAGCCGGTCGTAGTCGCTGGATACTTTGTGGCCAACGCGGTCAAGCCTCTGCTAGCGATGGTCACTGCCTGGCCGCAAATTCTGCTGATTCGCTTCACCGATCGCCTTGCCAAAGGCGTACGCGGGTCGCCGCGCGACGTGATGGTCGCCGAGTCAGTGCCGAAGAACCGGCTGGGCACGGCTTACGGACTGATCCAGTCGATGGATTCTGCCGGAGCCATCGCCGGGCCCCTGGTTGCTCTGGTTCTGCTTCCGGCGTTACGGAATCCGCAGCGTGTTCTGGGCCGCCGCGGTCCCGGGGGCGTTGTGCGTCCTGGTTGCGCTGCTGGGCGTCCGGGAAAAGCGCCCGGCCACTGCGTTCGCGGCTGGCGCCAGCGTTGGGAAGCTCACGACGGACGCGATCTCATCCTCCAAAGAGCGGCCGTCAGAAGAGCGGATTACTTTGCCCGCCCGCTTCTACTTCGTAATCGTCGCGGTAACGCTTTTTTCTCTGGGCAACTCCAGCGACATGTTCCTGATTTTGCGGGCGCAGAATGTAGGGATTCCTGTGACGCTCGCGCCCTTGCTCGGGCTGGTCTTCAACATCACTTACACGCTCGCATCCTGGCCTGCAGGCTGGTTCAGCGATCAGGTTTCGCGCCGCCTGGTTGGCTCCGCAGGCTACGTGATTTTCGCCGCGGTCTATTTTGTTTTCGGACGAGCGCCCTCCGCACTGGCCATCTGGATTGCGATGGCGGTGTATGGTTTCTACTATGCGCTGACCCAGCCTGTGTTGAAGGCTCTGGTGGTGGAGACCGTCGGCGAGAGAGTACGCGGCCGCGCTCTGGGGATTTATTTCTTCGTGACCAGCGTGGCCACGCTGTCCGCAAGCTTGATCACGGGCGAATTGTGGAAGCAGGAGGGCGCTGCGATTCCATTTTACTTTTCGGCGGGGATGGCGATCGTCGCGGCCGGGATATTGCAGGTGGCGGGGCTCGGACGTAAAAGCCCCTCAGGGGCTAAAGCCCACTGAAATGCTGGCTCGGAGCGCAGGCCTGGAAGGCTTGCTCCACCCACTATGAACGGGAAGCCGTGGCCTTCCCAAAACTCCTCATCCACAAGAATACGAGCACTTGCGCGGCGATACCCGCGCACGTGTCGAGGACAACGTCCCGCACCGAGCCGGTGCGCGACGGGATGAAGGTCTGGTGCCATTCGTCGAGGCTGGCTACGAGGGCGGTTCCCAGGATGGCGATGTTGGCCCAGCGGAAGGTCCACTTCACGTTGTTCAGGGCGGGCAGGGTGGCACGCCATGCGCGGAAAAGCAGGATGCTTAGAGTGCCGTAGCCGACGACGTGGCCTGACTTGCGAATGTAGAAGTGCCAAACCTGGAAGCGCTGCCGGTCCATGCCGAACAGGAAATGCAGCAGAGGATAGAGAATGCGGCTGGTGTTGCGGGCAGAGAGCTGCGCCGTGGATTCAATGGCAATGACGACGAGCCAGAGGATCGCGGCGATCCAGGCCTTCAGAACGTCGTGGCGATCGGAGTTCAAGCGCGCGGGTTACTCGACGCCATAGTTGGGAGCCTCGCGGGTGATCATGACATCGTGGACATGGCTTTCGCGGAGTCCGGCGCCGCTGATGCGCACGAAGCGCGTTTTCTGCAGCAGTTCGGGGATGGAGGCGCAGCCGCAGTAGCCCATGCCTGACCTCAATCCCCCCACCATCTGGTGCACGATCATGGCGACCGAACCGCGATAGGGTACGCGCCCCTCAATGCCCTCGGGAACAAGTTTGCCCAGGCGGTTGGAATCGCCGTCCATCGAAGAAACCGCGGCCGAGGAATCACCTTCAGTGCTTTGGAAGTAGCGTTCGCTAGAACCCTGAGCCATCGCGCCGATCGAGCCCATGCCGCGATAGGATTTGTAGGAACGGCCTTGATAAAGGATCAGATTCGCCGGGACTTTCATCGGTGCCGGCAAAGAGCGAGCCGATCATAACCGCGCTTGCGCCCGCAGCCAGCGCTTTGGTGATGTCGCCCGAGTACTTGATGCCGCCGTCGGCAATGATGGGAATGCCGGCATCTTTGGTGGCGCGGAAGGCTTCGGCGATGGCGGTGATCTGGGGCACGCCGGCGCCGGTGACCACGCGCGTGGTGCAAATGGAGCCCGGGCCGATGCCAACCTTGATGCCATCGGCTCCGGCGCGAGCCAGCTCGCAGGCGCCGTCGAAGGTGGCGACGTTGCCGGCCAAGCAGTTGCATCTCAGGCAGCTTCGACTTCACCAGCTTCACTGCTTCGAGCACCTTGGTGGAGTGGCCGTGGGCGCTGTCGATGGCCAGTACGTCTACTTTGGCTTCGGCTAATTCCTGAGCGCGCTCGAGAAAATCTCCAGTGGCGCCGATGGCCGCGCCTACGCGCAGCCGTCCTTGAGGATCCTTGGCGGCGTTGGGATACTTCAGCTTCTTCTGGATGTCTTTTACGGTGATCAGTCCCTTGAGGTTGTACTTGTCATCGACGACGAGCAGTTTTTCGACGCGGTGCTCGTGGAGAATCTCTTCCGCGTCTTCGAGCGTGGTGCCCACGGGCACAGTGATGAGATTTTTCTTGGTCATCACGCGATCGATGGAAATATCGAAGCGGGTTTCGAAGCGGAGGTCGCGGTTGGTGAGAATGCCGACGAGCTTGCCATGCTCGGTGATGGGCACACCTGAAATCTTGTACTTGCGCATGACTTCGAGCGCATCGCTGACTTTGTCAGTGGGCGACATGGTAACGGGATCGACGATCATGCCGCTTTCCGAGCGCTTTACTTTATCGACTTCATTGGCCTGCTGCTCGATGGTGAGATTGCGATGGATGATGCCGAGGCCGCCCTGCTGGGCGAGCGCAATGGCCATGTGCGATTCGGTGACCGTGTCCATGGCGGCGCTGACGATGGGGATGTTCAAGCTGATGTTGCGGGTGAGTTGCGTCTGGGTGGTGGCGGCCGCCGGAATTACATCGGAGCACGCGGGTAAGAGAAGAACGTCGTCGAAGGTGAGAGCTTCGGGTACGGGAAAATGAATCATAAAGTTTCTCGGAAATTCTCCCCGCCTGCGGGTGAATCTTCATTCTAGAGAGCGCGGAGAAATGAGGCAACAGGAACGTGCCCGGTGCGCGCGCTTCCCTTGCATGGAAGCTTTCCGCCCGTGCAGCGGCCATCCTAAGCCCTAGCTTACGCCGTTAGCCTAAGCTAGGATCTTTTATCTCCCCCAGACACTCAATCTTCGAGGAACGACTTTAGCCTGGAGAGTGCCTGATCCCACTGCGCAGAGACGAAATTGAGGTATTCCTT
>CAVQNY010000020.1:0-51816 GCA_963714225.1 uncultured Acidobacteriaceae bacterium
ATTTAGCGCCCAGCCCACTCCTGCGCCGTGGTCCGCTCTCCAGATCCATGTATGGTCCACCAGGGTGTCGTTGCTGTTAATCCTCAAATTTACCTTGGCCCGGCCCACGGCCGAGCCGCCCACGCGAAAGAAAACATCGTGCAGCGTGATCGGGTCCTTCGCATGGCGCGCTCGACTTTCCTCCGGCCCCACCTCCAGCAGTACCGGAGACTCGCTCGGCCCAGCATCGAAGAGCAGCCCGGCAATCTCGATCCCGTCCGCATCGGCTGTCGTCATCGCCGCCGTGCCCTTGACCGGATGCAACGTCGCAAAGCCGAGCCCCAGCACCACCGTGTGCGGCCGCTCCACGCGAATCGGAGCTGTGAGTTCGTAGATCCCCGGCGTCAAAATCAGATCCTTGCCCAGCGCAAGCTGCGCGTTGATCGTCTCCGCCGTATCCACATCCGGGCTCGCAATATAAAACCGCTCAATCGGAATCGTCTCTCCCGCCGTTTCTCCGCCACGCCACGTGATCCCGATGCCGTCGCTGCGCAACCCGGGAACCCGCACACTGAACTCGCCCGCGGCATTCACTTGCAGGAACGGCTTCTCGCGCACCACGGGCGCTCGCGCCACCTTCGTGTAGGGCGGCGAAGGCCATGCGCCTTCCGGCGAGTGCAACACGCCGACAAACACCATGTTCCAGTTCGCGCCCGTCCAGCTCTTCCAGTCGCAGTTGCGCGAGATCCACTGCTGCTGGCTCCCGGAGTCGACATTCCCGTCCACAAGCGAATCCGACATCCAGCCGCCGCTTGCCCAGCCATGATGCTGGTGCAGTACCAGGTCGCCGCGCACATACATGCGCCGCAGCGACACTGCCTGCGAGACCGCCCACTGCATCGTGCCACCCGTCGGCTCTATCGAGAGGCCTTCCACGGCTCGCCAGAAGGTCGTCGTCGCATTGTTGTGCTCATGATTCGCATCCGCATGCACGTTGCCCGCAATCCGCGTTGCACCGGGCGACGCGCCCAGCCCCATCACTTCCGTATAGAAGCCCACCGGCACGTCCACCGAATAGCGTCCAGGCAGGAACAGCAGCGCATTCCGCTGTGGCCCAAACTCGTTGTGCTGCTGTATCGCATACACCGCATCGATCTGTTTCTGGATCGTCTGCGATGTCGTCGATGGATTGAAGATCAGTACATTGGGCCCGAACAAAGGCTTCGCGCCCTTCGCCGCAAGCGCCGGCAGGGCCGCCGCCAACAACCCCGCCGTAAAACCCAACCATGCTAGAAGCCGAAGCGCGCGCTTACTAGACATAAGCCCTCACTGACTCCGAGGGTATCACCGTTTGGATCAACCCAGGGATAGTCATACGCCGCGCCAAGCCTAGTGAGAACGACTCGGTGCATGCCTTGCAGGCCATCGCAGATGAGACTTTTGCGTACCTATTCGCGACTTCTCAAGTACCGATCGGAGAGGCCAATTGGCTATCGGCTTGTTTAGCACTCTGGGGAGAAGAGATTGTGGGTGTGACGATGACGAGGGATGAATGGGTCAGCGATTTGTGGGTTCGCTGCGACAGCCGCAGGATCGGCATCGGTCGGGAGCTACTGGCACACGCCGAACGTGAAATACGCAGCCGTGGACATGGCCCACTTCGCCTTCGAGTGGTCAAGTTGAATACTCGGGCCGTGGGGAGTTCTATCAAAATCACGGCTGGAGAGTTAAGCATGAATTCCCGCATGCGAAGTTCGGCCATACGATGTTCGAAATGACCAAATCGAGCCACATGCCGCTATCGTGAGATTGTGAAACAAAGAAACTGCCCGGTTCGGGAAAGCGGACGCATGAAGAGGTCGAGCGTGCGGGTTCTCCGGAAAGTCTGTCGCAAGTTACGGCCGACACAAACTTTAGTGGAGGGTCGCCGCCTTCTTACTAACGAAATCTCCGCGACAGGCCACTAGTGCGATCTGTGGAGACGTTGCGTTCGCATCCAACGGCAGACACGACATCGGTGGTGTGATGTTACCGAAGCCGCCTACGGGTGGCCCGACCTAGAAGTGATCAGATCGCCCCAATGAGTGCTAATTTCCGTGGGTCGGCAACTCTTCCCTAAAGGCCATAACGGAAGGTTTGCCAGTCACTCAGGATTTGGATTTGATATAAAGAGGCACTGGGAGAGAGAAGCAGCGAATGGCTACGGCTCAAGTTCTAGAGACTCCCGCTCAAGCTCAGATTGTGAAGGATGAGGCGACGAGTTGCTGCATCGCCGGAGGCGGGCCTGCCGGTGCGATGCTCGCGCTGCTGCTGGCCAGGCGAGGTGTACGCGTTGCGCTGCTCGAGATGCACCACGATTTCGACCGCGAATTCCGTGGCGACACGGTTCATCCCTCGACGCTTGAGATCCTCGATCAGCTGGGGCTGGCAGAGCGCGTCCACAAACTGTGCAGCAACAAGATTTCAGCGCCCACGCTGCTCACCACCCGCGGGCCCTTCACGCCTTTCGATTTCAGCCGCCTGAAGACGAAATACCGCTACATCCTGATGGTCCACCAGAAGGACCTGCTGGGGCTGCTGACACAGGAAGCGAAAAAACACCCCGGCTTCCAGCTCCTGATGGGCGCGAACGTCACTGAGCTGATTCGAGAGGAGGGCTTGGTTCGGGGCGTGCGATATCAAACCAACGGCGGGATTCATGAATTGCGTGCGGTGCTGACCGTGGGCACCGACGGCCGGTTCTCTCGCGTGCGGCATCTGGCGGGAATCCAGCCGGTGGGCACCTCACCGCCGATGGATGTGTTGTGGTTCCGGTTGCCGCATGTTCCTGAAGAGATCAACGTGCCGGGTGGTGCGTTCGGCGGATTTGCCCGCGGACATATTCTCGGCGGCTTCGATCGCAAGGATTATTGGCAAGTCGCGTTCGTGATCGCCAAAGGTTCTTATCAATCGCTGCGCACAGAAGGAATCGAAGGGTTGCGGCGGCGGATTGTTGAAATTGAACCCCGCCTGGCGAAGAATGTGGAATCGCTTACGGACTGGCACCAGGTGTCGCTACTTTCGGTCGAGTCGAGTCGCTGCAGGCGCTGGTATGAGCCCGGCTTACTGCTGATCGGCGACGCGGCGCACGCGATGTCGCCCGTCGGCGGCGTCGGAATCAACTATGCGGTTCAGGACGCCGTCGTGGCGGCGAACGTGCTCACCAAGCCCCTGCTCGATGGCCACGTTCCGACCGACCAGCTTCGCGCCATTCAACGCAAACGCGAATGGGCGGTACGGATTATTCAAGCCTTTCAAACACAGATCCAGAAGCGGGTGATCGCAACGGCGCTTCGGGCTCAGGAGCAAACGGCCTTGACCATCCCGTGGTATATCCGCGCTTTTACCCGAATTCCACTCCTGCGCGATATCCCGCCGCGGATGATGGCTTTGGGCGTGGTCCGCGTTCGCGTCGAGAATTGAAGTTGCCATAGAACACGGACCAGAGCTGATACGCGATCCGCCCCAGGAGGTACACTCCGGAGAAGCGTCGCGGATCGTAGGTCTGCGGTGTTCCCTTCTCGCGCTCGATCGTTATACGGTTTTCCTTCGGGTCCACATGACTGACTCGCGCGTACTCTCCTGCTACAATCTTCAAGGCTTTGCTTCCGCGCGGGTAGCGAACCACGTCCCCCACCTTATATTGCCCAGCCTACTGGCGATCTGCTCCCGTCATTTCTTGACGCGACTCCAGAACCCGAAGTTTGTGCTCTTGTTTGCTCACGTCTCCGCGATTCTGCATACTCCCGTATAATCAAACGGATGGGCGCGTTCAGTTGGTAGAGCAATGCCCTTTTAATCCGTAGATAACTCGTGTTTTGAACAACTTACAGGGTTCGCCGGGCTGCCATAAGTTCTTGATAATACGCAGTTGACGAAAACATTGCGGGAGTGCCCTCGGACCCTTATAAATACTGGCCCGTATGAACGTCTGGCCAAGGGCGAGCGTTCCTTACTGCTGAAGTTGGGTGGGCTTATCAAACGATTACGAACGAGCAAGGGCTACACGCAGATGATCTCGCCGTCCATCTCGACATGAACAGGGGACACCTGTCGGACAACGTGGCAAGCGCGAGGCGGGAATTATCACGGTGCAGGTCATCGCACGGGGTCTCGACACGACGATGGCCAATCTGCTTAAAGGACTTTAGATTCCTCCCGGCTGACCGGCAACCGGCTACGAACCGGCTTGCCCCTCCACGGCAGCAACGCGACGCGGCGACAAAAGATGTCGAAGCGAGGTTCGCATATAGCTGCACAAAGTCCCTCAGTGACGGTCTCCGATGATAAACGTGTGCCACTCGCCAGACGAGACGTGGTTTGCGCGAGAAGCACTACCAATATGTCCAAGCGACCACTTTGCAGAACCGCCGTGCTTAGACAGATGTCTAACAAAACCCACTCCTTGCGAGTCGCATGGGTTCGGAAGCTGTTCCCGTTTGCTGGACTGGCTGGCGCGCTTGGGGGAGATTGATTGGTCGCAGGCCCTCGTGGACGGCAGTTCCGTGCGAGCGGTTTTTTGGGGGCGCCAAACGGGACCGAATCCCACCGATCGGGCCAAGCTGGGCAGCAAACGTCATCTAATCTGTGACGGTCGCAGGATTCCTCTCGCCATTCAACTGACCGGAGCCAATCGTAATGATTCGCAGCAAGCCCTCGCACTTCTTGACGCCATCCCAAGCTTGCAGGGAGAGCGGGGACGCCACCTCATCGTCCGCACTTGCGTATTGGGCGACCGTGGCTACGACGCTGAGTCGACGCGGGCGTGGGTCAATGTATTGGGGCTAACTTTCACTTACTATTGGACGACTCCATGATCAACCAAACCATCTCGCACTACCGCATCATCGAGAAGCTTGGTGGTGGCGGGATGGGTGTCGTCTACAAGGCTGAGGATGTAACCCTGCACCGATTCGTCGCGCTGAAGTTTCTGCCGGATGAAGTAGCTAAAGACTCCCAAGCATTGGCCCGCTTCCAGCGTGAGGCTCAGGCGGCCTCCGCACTCAACCATCCCAATATTTGCACAATCCATGAAATCGAGCAGCAAGACGGCCAGCCCTTCATCGTCATGGAGTTTCTGGACGGGGTGACGCTGAAGAACCGCATGGCAGGCGGTCCGATGGAAATTGAAACCTTGTTGTCGTTCGCAATCGAGATCGCCGATGCACTGGACGCTGCCCACGCCAAAGGAATCGTGCATCGCGACATCAAGCCTGCCAACATCTTTGTCACGGAACGCGGACACGCCAAGATTCTTGACTTCGGCCTGGCCAAAATGGATCTCACTCGCCAACACATCGAGAGCGGATCCGGCGCCGATGATCCCACGCTCGAAGACAACGAACTTACAACCGTTGGTAAAACGATGGGCACAGTGACGTACATGTCTCCGGAGCAGGTGGCGGGGAAGCCCCTAGATGCCCGCAGCGATCTGTTCTCCTTTGGAGTTGTGCTGTACGAGATGGCAACCGGCCGTGCACCTTTTGAGCGGGAGACTGCGGGGACGACTTTTGGAGCGATCCTGCATGAAAGAGCAGAGTCGCCGACGCGCTGCAATCCTCAACTCCCCCTGCACATGGAAGGGATCATCCAAAAGGCGTTGGAAAAAAGCCGGGAGGTGCGCTATCAGCACGCTTCGGAGATACGAGCCGATCTCCAGCGGCTGAAGCGCGATGTGGATTCAGGTCAGGCGGCGAGCGGGGCTGCGAGGGAGTTCGGCACAACCGCAAGAACGAGTCGAGAGCGTCCCACGCAAGTGCAAGCGCCCTCACCGTGGGGGCGTTGGCAGAGGCGAATCCTATGGACATTGGCGGTCAGCGCCGTGGTGCTGGCCACATTTCTCCTGCGCTTTCGCCACGCGCCGAAACTGACCGGTAAAGACACGATCGTTCTTGCCGACTTTGCCAACAGCACCGGAGACGCGATCTTCGACGACACGCTGGAGACGGCGCTCAACGTTTCCCTGCGGCAATCGCCTTTTCTGAGCGTGCTGTCAGACAGCCAAGTCGCGAAGACTCTGCAACTGATGACTCGTCCCGCCACGAAACTCACGCCCGAAGTGACCCGCGAGCTTTGCCAGCGTGCGGGCAGCAAGGCTTACGTTGCCGGGTCGATTGCCAGCCTGGGCAGCGAATATGTGCTGGGGCTCAAGGCGGTGAATTGCCAGAGCGGAGACACACTGGCCGAGGAGCAGGTCACGGCGGCGTCCAAGGAGAAGGTGCTGGACGCACTGGGCGAGGCGGCAACCAAGCTGCGCGGCGAACTGGGCGAATCGCTGGCTACGGTGCAGAAGTTCGATATTCCGCTCGAACAAGCCACTACGGCTTCGCTGGAAGCTCTGAAAGCGTACAGCCTTGGCCACCCCGAGCGGGCCATCCAGCTTGATCCGAATTTCGCCATGGGATACCTGGGAGTGGGCGGCAACTGGACTCTAAGCGAGCGAGGGCGGGCCGCCGAGTACATCACCAAGGCATTCCAATTGCGGGAGCATGCCAGCGAACGGGAAAAGCTGACGATCACCGCCGTCTACTATTCATCGGTAACCGGAGAACTGGATAAAGCGGCCCAGACGTTTCAGGAGGACATTGAGAGCTACCCGCGGGATGGACCGTACGATTCTTTGGGCGGGGTGTACGCCCAACAGGGACAGTATGAGAAAGCCGCGGAGATCACTCGCCACGCGCTGGCCCTAGCACCGGGTGATGTATTGTCGTACTCGTACTCCAATCTTGCCAACTATGCTCTTGCCTTGCAGCGCTTCGACGAGGCGCGGCATATCATCCGCGGGGCGCAGGCACGAAAATTGGATGATAGGATAGCCCACAATGCTCTCTACGCTCTTGCCTTTCTCGGGGCGGACTCCACGGCGATGGCGGAACAGCAACAGTGGTTTCGGAACAAGCCCGAAGATGAGAACTTTGGGCTCGCGCTCGCATCAGACACTGAGGCTTACGCCGGTCATCTACGCGAAGCACGGGAGCTGGCCAAGCAGTCCGTAGGCTCTGCTATACGCGCTGACTACAAGGAAAGCGGGGCGATATGGCAGGCGAACGCTGCTTTGCGCGAAGCCGCCTACGGCAACGCTGCGGAAGCCCGGGAGTCCGCGGCAGAGGCTTTAAAGCTTGCTCCCGGCAGTCAGGGAGCCGAGGCCGAAGCAGCGCTTGCGTTTGCCATGGCAGGCGACACTGCGCGAGCCGAGTACTTGGCACAAGACTTAGGGAAACGCTATCCTCTGGACACGCAGACGCAGTCGCTTTGGCTGCCTGCGATTCAGGCGCAATTGGCATTGGACCGAAGGAATCCGACTCTCGCCCTGAATGCTCTGCAAGCTGCTTCATCTACCGAGTTGGGGCAGATTATGTTCGTCATCAACACTTCCTGCCTATATCCGGTGTATGTACGCGGAGAGGCCTACTTAGCAGCCGGACAGGGCAGTGCTGCCGCCGCCGAGTTTCAGAAAATCATCGACCACAGCGGCATCGTCTGGAATTGCTGGACGGGAGCGTTGGCGCATCTGGGAGTGGCTCGCGCCAATGCCTTGCAGTCGAGAACCTCGCAGGGCGCCGATGCCGACGCCGCCCGCGTCCGGACACTCGCCGCTTACAAGGATTTCCTCACGCTGTGGAAAGACGCCGACCCCGACGTCCCCGTTCTGAAGGAAGCCAAGGCGGAGTACGCGAAGCTGCTATGAAGCGCAAATAAGCTGCCGGGGTGGAGGTTTTGTGACTGGCTGGCGCGCTTGGGGGAAATTGATTGGTCGCAGGCCGTCGTGGACGGCAGTTCTGAGCGAGCGGTTTTTTGGGGGCGCCAAACGGGACCGAATCCCACCGACCGGGCCAAGCTGGGCAGCAAACGTCATCTAATCTGTGACGGTCGCGGGATTCCTCTCGCCATTCAACTGACCGGAGCCAATCGTAACGACTCGCAGCAAGCCCTCGCACTGCTTGACGCCGTCCCAAGCTTGCAAGGGAGAGCGAGGGCGCCCACGGCATCGTCCGCACTTGCGTATTGGGCGACCGTGGCTACGACGCTGAGTCAATCCGGCAGGGTCTGCGTGACAGACGCATCATCCCTATTTTTTGCAAAGCGCTACACCGAACATGGCAGCGGACCGGGGCGATGGCGATGGGTAGTCGAACGGACCTTCGCTTGGCTGAACCAGTTCCGGCGACTACGCGTGCGCTACGAAAAGCGGGCGGACCTCCACGAGGCATTCTTGACCTTGGGCTGCGCTCTGATCTGCTGGCGCTTCCTGCAAGTCGATTGGGCGGCGGAGTGAAAGTTAGCCCCAATTCATTGACCCACGCCCGCGTCCGCCCTACTATTGGACGACTCCATGATCAACCAAACCATCTCGCACTACCGCATCATCGAGAAGCTTGGTGGTGGCGGGATGGGTGTCGTCTACAAGGCTGAGGATGTAACCCTGCACCGATTTGTCGCGCTGAAGTTTCTGCCGGATGAAGTAGCCAAAGACTCCCAAGCATTGGCCCGCTTCCAGCGTGAGGCTCAGGCGGCCTCTGCACTCAACCATCCCAATATTTGCACAATCCATAAAATCGAGCAGCAAGACGGCCAGCCCTTCATCGTCATGGAGTTTCTGGACGGGGTGACGCTGAAGAACCGCATGGCAGGCGGTCCGATGGAAATTGAAACCTTGTTGTCGTTCGCAATCGAGATCGCCGATGCACTGGACGCTGCCCACGCCAAAGGAATCGTGCATCGCGACATCAAGCCTGCCAACATCTTTGTCACGGAACGCGGACACGCCAAGATTCTTGACTTCGGCCTGGCCAAAATGGATCTCACTCGCCAACACATCGAGAGCGGATCCGGCGCCGATGATCCCACGCTCGAAGACAACGAACTTACAACCGTTGGTAAAACGATGGGCACAGTGACGTACATGTCTCCGGAGCAGGTGGCGGGGAAGCCCCTAGATGCCCGCAGCGATCTGTTCTCCTTTGGAGTTGTGCTGTACGAGATGGCAACCGGCCGTGCACCTTTTGAGCGGGAGACTGCGGGGACGACTTTTGGAGCGATCCTGCATGAAAGAGCAGAGTCGCCGACGCGCTGCAATCCTCAACTCCCCCTGCACATGGAAGGGATCATCCAAAAGGCGTTGGAAAAAAGCCGGGAGGTGCGCTATCAGCACGCTTCGGAGATACGAGCCGATCTCCAGCGGCTGAAGCGCGATGTGGATTCAGGTCAGGCGGCGAGCGGGGCTGCGAGGGAGTTCGGCACAACCGCAAGAACGAGTCGAGAGCGTCCCACGCAAGTGCAAGCGCCCTCACCGTGGGGGCGTTGGCAGAGGCGAATCCTATGGACATTGGCGGTCAGCGCCGTGGTGCTGGCCACATTTCTCCTGCGCTTTCGCCACGCGCCGAAACTGACCGGTAAAGACACGATCGTTCTTGCCGACTTTGCCAACAGCACCGGAGACGCGATCTTCGACGACACGCTGGAGACGGCGCTCAACGTTTCCCTGCGGCAATCGCCTTTTCTGAGCGTGCTGTCAGACAGCCAAGTCGCGAAGACTCTGCAACTGATGACTCGTCCCGCCACGAAACTCACGCCCGAAGTGACCCGCGAGCTTTGCCAGCGTGCGGGCAGCAAGGCTTACGTTGCCGGGTCGATTGCCAGCCTGGGCAGCGAATATGTGCTGGGGCTCAAGGCGGTGAATTGCCAGAGCGGAGACACACTGGCCGAGGAGCAGGTCACGGCGGCGTCCAAGGAGAAGGTGCTGGACGCACTGGGCGAGGCGGCAACCAAGCTGCGCGGCGAACTGGGCGAATCGCTGGCTACGGTGCAGAAGTTCGATATTCCGCTCGAACAAGCCACTACGGCTTCGCTGGAAGCTCTGAAAGCGTACAGCCTTGGCAGAAAGGCGGCCAATGAGAAAGCTGCGGCCTCCGCCCTGTCTTACGATCAGCGTGCCATCGAACTCGACCCGAATTTTGCCGTGGGATACATGGCGATGGGTGCCGACTACCGTGATCTCGGTGAGCCCGGGCGGGCCAGCCAGTACGTGACCAAGGCATTCCAATTGCGAGAGCATGCCAGCGAACGTGAAAGGCTGTCGATCACCGCCGACTACTATGGGTTTACGGGAGAATTGGACAGGGCGGGTCAGGCGTTTCAGGAGGAGGCTGAAAGCTACCCCCGGGGGGGACGGTACGGGGCGTACGCCGACGGACTGTACGGGGCTTGGGGAGGGGTGTACGCGGAACAGGGGCAGTACGAGAAAGCCGCGGAGATCACCCGCCAAGCGCCGTTCGCTGCGGCCTATCCGTCGTTGTACGACGATCTCGCCAACTATGCCCTTGCCTTGCAGCGCTTCGACGAGGCGCGGCGGATTATCCAAGAGGCGCAGGGGCGAAAATTGGATGACGCGGTCCTGCACAATGCTCTCTACGCTCTCGCCTTTCTTGGGGCGAACTCTGCGGCGATGGCGGAACAGCAGGGCTGGTATGCGGACAAGCCCGAGTTTGAGAACTATGGACTTGCTCTGGCCTCCGATACCGAGGCGTACGCTGGGCGTGTGGGCAAAGCCCGGGAGCTGACCAAGCGGGCGGCAGACTCCGCCATTCGGGCGCAGAGCAAGGAAAATGGGGCAATCTGGCAGGCGATTGCGGCGCAACGGGAAGCCGCTTACGGCAATAGCGCGGAAGCCCGGAAAACAGCGGCAGAGGCTTTAAAGCTCGCTCCGGCGAGTCCGGCCGCGGGGAGCGAAGCGGCGGTGGCCTTTGCCCTGGCGGGCGACTCGGCACGAGCCGAATCCCTGGCACAAGACTTAGGGAAACGCTTTCCGCTGAACACGCAGATGCAGTCGCTTTGGCTGCCCGCGATTCATGCACAATTGGCTCTGGACAGAAAAAACCCGACTGCCGCCCTGAATGCTCTGCAGGCTGCTTCCCCTATCGAGTTGGGGCAAATTCTGTTCGTCATCAATACTTCCTGCCTCTATCCGGTATATGTGCGCGGAGAGGCATACTTGGCGGCCGGGCAGGGCAGTGCCGCCGCCACCGAGTTTCAGAAGATTCTCGACCACAGGGGCATCGTCTGGAACTGCTGGACAGGAGCGTTGGCGCATCTGGGAGTGGCTCGCGCCAATGCCTTGCAGGCGAGAACTTCGCAGGGAGCGGATGCCGATGCCGCCCGTGTCCGTGCATTCGCCGCCTACAAAGATTTCCTCACCCTCTGGAAAGACGCCGACCCCGATATTCCTATCCTGAAACAAGCGAAGGCGGAGTACGCGAGGCTGCTGCAGTGAGTGAAGCTGGATCACGTTGTATTTACAAGGCAGAGGTCGCTCTACAATGCCCTGTAAGGAACAGCTAGAAACGCTAAGGCTAAGGCGCATCTTTTGGTTGTACCGTTCTTTTACAGCGACTTTTGGCGGAGGGAGCCTGAATTGGAGGTCTGTCGCTCTTGAGAATGAACCGCAAGGATGATTTCCAGCCACTCTGGTGGCGAACTATTCGCCGCCGGAGCCAGAAACGCCGGATCAGCGATGGATTCCTAACCGCAAGCGCTCCATCCCTTTCCTGACGCTCGCTTCGCCGCCACTCGTCCGAGATAAGAACCGGATGCGCTAATGAGCGCCCGTCCGGGTCCGTGCGGGGGGCAATCAGCGATGATTGTCCCTACCGCGATCAACAGCTGCACGATTCGGTCTTCTGCCTGTGACACCCGACCCTCCGAGCAGCGTGAAGCGCTCGTGCCACCACGAAAGGCCGAGGTACGGTATGGCTGAAAGGGCATGGGTAAGGTCGTTACCAGTAGCCAAATTGCGCAGAAACGGAAGGGCGGATATGCACTTCGGGCACCTCAATTCGGCAAGAGTTGGCTGATAGGCTGCGTGTATGCCGGCTATCGTCAGTGACGCGAAAGCTTCCGAAACCAAAGCCAGTGAGCAAGCCCAGGGTTCCGACAAAGTGTCGGCGCTAGTGGAGTTGTTGCGCAACCGTTCTTATGTGGAGATCCGGCAGCGGATGTATGAAAGTCCTCCGGGAAGTCTGTGGTGGACGGCATGCCGGGCTGAGCTTGATCTGCGCAATGGACAGCAGTTGGGTGAAGCGTCGCTGGCCATGTCGAGGACCTCGGACAAGATGAGGGCTTCGCTGCAGCACTTTGAGCAATTGGCCGATACTCTGCAACAATCTGCGAAAGACGTTGCCGACCTGCTGCGTGGGACTCAAGAGGCGGGTCGTCGGCTGGAGATTGCGGTGTATGTGACGATCGGGATAACGGTAGTGCAATTCTTCAATCTGATCTTCGAAATTTTCCGCAAGAGGTAAGGGTACGTCGGCATACACTCCCAAAACCGGTCAATGTGTTATCGCGGTGTTGCAACAGTTAAGGGAAAATGTGAGAGTCGAGACCGGCCTAAATCGACGCCGCGGCCAGTCACCAGCTGTTGGACAAGCTCATACGACACACAATTGATGAGACCAACTGGGGCTCCACCCTCGCCAGAGCTTATGTACCCGACCCATAACGCCGCCTTGCCTTGCATTTCTCCTCGGATGGTCGGCGATCTGGAAGTTGGCCAGAAACGAGATTTTCACTGTCGCTGCAACCGGAACCCATGCAAAATAACTGCGACAACACACTCCGACGAACCAGCCGACGTCAGCGGAAATGACCTGGGGCCCAACGCGCAAGAGTTGCTCATGGCCTCGCTTGGAGCATGCGCGAATATGACTGTCCAAATGTACGCCGAGAGGCATCACTATCCTCTTAAAGGTGTCCAGGCCGGCGTCTCCTACACCAGGGTCCTCGCCGAGAATCCCCTGGCTCCGATGCGAAGTTCGGAATGGTGGACCGGATTGAAATGGACATCTCCATCTCTCCATCGCCGGGGAGCTGCCCCAGGAGCAGCGGAGCAGACTCCTGGAGATAACCGGGAGCTGCCCAGTCCATCGCATGCTGGTTCCCCGGGTTCAGATTCAGATTAGGCTGCTTGTTCCTGCAACCACTCAACCGTGAGCGGTGAGAAGGCGGGAGGTTAATTCGGTAATAAATCAACTCAGCACGTCAGGGCCATGAAGCATGCTGAGAATGGCCGTTCTTTTCAGCAAGACCTTCAGCACGTTTACCGATCTTCTTCAGTATCACTTCAAGCTGTTGCAGTTGTTCTGAAGTGACCTCCTGGAAGGCACGTTTTGTTGAGCGCCGCATGCCGCCGAAAGAGAGTGTCAGTCAGCGATACCGTTCTGACACAAATGTCGCGACTAGCACGCGGCCCTATTGACCGCGTCAAACCCAGATTCTCAAACAGATGAGGACCAAAAGACGGATATCAGTACTGATTTTCGGGCAGGTTTCGCTTCTCGGATCCCAAGCTGCGAAGTAAGTAAGGTGGCTGAGCTTGGTTGGCCGTTCGTCAGTACTAACGACTCTGTCGGGGTACTCCGTACGCTGCGTACGGAAATCATCACTTTAACAAACGCCGACTAGCAAAAGTCGGAGCACCCAAAATCAATCATTTACACGCGCTGGCCGGATGGCTGTGATTAGGGGTTTTGCGTACACTGTTGTAGGGCCTGATGGATTGTCGAGGGCGATACTTCTAGTTCGCTGAAACTTCACGTATGGAGGCTCCGGAAACACGAAGGCGGGCAATCCTGCCAAAGTCCGAGATCAAGGATGGACGCCCCAGCGTCTTTCCCTTGAGCTTCGCATTACGCAACCCGGCTCTGACCCGCTCTTGAATCAGTGACCGCTCAAATTCCGCCATCGCTCCGATGATCTGGAACATGAGCCGCCCCGAGGGAGTGGACAGGTCCAGATTGTCACGAAGACTGACGAAGGCCACTCCGTATGAATCGAGATCGGCGAGCTCGTTGACGAGGTGCTTGAGCGAGCGCCCGAATCGGTCTACCTTTCAGCACAGCACCGCGTCAAAGCGCCGCAAGTGAACATCTGACATTAGGCGATTGAGTTCCGGGCGGGATTCTTTCGAGCCAGAGATTCCCGAGTCTACATATTCGTCATAGATTTTCCAGCCACGCCGGGAAGCATACTCTCGCAATTCAGCCAACTGCATTTCCGGACTCTGTCCAATGAGCGTACTCGCTCTCGCTCGCTCCAAATACGCTAGCTGCATGTAGGCATCGAAAGCTCCCGGATTGGGGGACGCAATCGTGCCAAGTCTGCTTGTTGTTGCGAAGAAAAACGCAGCCGGAGACCGAGGTGCCGTAGTCATCGCGTTTGATTATCAAGATTTTTTGAGCTGGGCGTACTCGGCTTTGGCTTGTCGATAGATGGGAAGATCGGGGTCGGCATCTTTCCAAATGGTAAGGAATTCTTCGTAGGATTCGCGGGCGGCTGCGTTATCGCCCATCAGTCTCTCTGCCCGGCCGAGTTGAAGCCGGGCCAGCGGGCCGGTGATAGATTCCCAGCACAAGCCGGGATTGTCGATCAGCTTTTGGAACTCGCCCGCTGCCGATCGGCCATCGCCTGACTCTCGAGGAGATGGCCGGCGTGCTCGTCGACCAGCAGCCTGGGGATTTCGCAGCGTTCCTACGTAGTCGATTTCCGAACGCGAAGAATTTTTGCTCGGCCGTGCCCGAGTTTGTAGGAAATTCCACTCCTGAGGACTACCCGAATTGGGCGGCTGCTGGCGACATCGACGTGGCGATTGTGCGCTCCCCGATGGGAATTGCCGAGACCGGTTCCGTGCTCCTGAGCGAAACGGATTTGCGGGTCAATACCATCGGATTCCTGGCGCATGATATTGTAGTTCTGCTGGATCCCGTTGACATTGTCGAAAACGTGCATCTCGCGTACCGGCATCCTGCCTTCCGGAACACAGCCTATTCGGTCTTGATGACCGGTCCGTCGGGATCCGGCGACATAGGCGGACGGGTCGTACACCCCGCGCAGGGAGTCATGACTCTGACCGTCATTTTTTGGCCTCAGATCTGAAAACGGTCACCTTCAGATACTGAGGTGTTGACGGACTGGGAGCATGAACGCGGCCTTCACTTCGACGGCTGCGACGGTTCGACCTCTCGTCGGGAGGACCAATCGACGGCATGATCCATTCGAACGATCAAATTCTGGCGCAGACTGACGAGCAGACGAAGATCGTGCCGGACCATGGACCATTGGCGACTCGCGCAGATCTGCATGACTACCGTGACATGCTGGTGCAGGTTCGACAACGCACAGAAGTTGTGATCGCGGCAGGAAAGACAATCGATGTAGCTGTGACCGCAGCGCCAACGAAAGACTTCGACTCAAAGTGGGGCGTGGTTACGTGACTCCGGATGTCTTCACCAGACTGGTATTCAGCAGCCTGACTCTCCCAAACAGTGGGGGGCAATAGTTCCATGGGCAGAGGGCAGCGCACCTTAACTTCGTTGCGAGTTGGACATCGGATCTAAGGAACGTCGATTATGTGGGACTTCTTCACGTTCATCGGGAAGGTGAGCTCATTTGGGCTGAAAGCATTGGTGGACGCATTTCGGCCGCCGTTTGAATGGGAATTTTTCGTGTTTCAGATCGAGGAGATTGGGTGGCGATCGCTCCCACTCATCTTGGCCGCTGGCTTCGCTCTGGGAGTCGTACTGTCCATGCATACGCGAGGCACGCTGGTACAGTTCGGCGCAGAAGCACTGATTCCAAGCCTGCAATCTGCCTCATTTTTCAATGAATTGGGACCCCTCGTTACGGCACTGCTGGTGGCAGGGAGAGTAGGTGCGGGCATCGGCGCCGGGATAGCCAATATGCGCGTGACCGAACAGATCGACGCAATTGAGTCTTTGTCGGTCGACGCTTTCAAATTGCTGGTAGTGACGCGGATTGTCGCCTGCATTCTTATTTTGCCGATGTTGACCCTTTTCATGGACTTCGCTAGCCTGGCCGGTGGTTTTCTCGCTGAATACCTCGCCTCACATATCTCTCTGCAACTCTATCTCGATCGTGCCTTCAAGACGGTGGAATGGGCCAACTTCATTCCGCCTACGCTAAAAACCGGCGTTTTCGGTTTCATCATCGGTACCGTGTCAGGGTATTTTGGCTATACCACGGACGAAGGGTCCCAAGGAGTGCAGAGCGCGGCTACCAACAGCGTGGTTCTGTCTTCACTTCTGATCATCTTGGCGGATGTCGTCCTGGTGAAAGCCATCTTCTTCCTCTTTCCCAGGAACGCCATATGAGCGATCCGGGCGCGGTTGAATTCGAGCATGTATTTAAGACCTTTGGAAATAGAAAAGTTCTCGACGATGTGTCGTTCAAGATAAGTGAGGGTGAGGCCCTTTGCATCATGGGCCGCAGTGGTACTGGCAAGAGCACCAGTCTTAGACTGATGATCGGCTTGCTTAAACCAGACAGCGGCAGAGTTTGCATTGGGTCGGAGGATATCGTTCATTCGAGCGAGCAGGATCTGTCGCGGGTTCGGCGCCATATGGGCTTTCTTTTTCAAAGCGCCGCTCTGCTCGATTCGTTCACGGTGGGAGACAATTTAGCTATGCCGCTCCGCCGCCTGGATAAGTCGAAATCTCCGTCCGAGATCAAGCGCGCTGTGGACGAGACACTCGAACGTGTGGGTCTTGATCTGGACATAGCCAAGATGCCGTCTGAGCTTTCCGGAGGGATGCGCAAGCGCGCAGGTCTGGCGAGAGCCCTCGTCCTCCATCCGAAGCTATTACTGGTCGACGAGCCCAGCAGCGGACTCGACAGGATCACCGCCTCGGAAATCGACGATCTCCTCCTCAAAGTTAAGAAGGAGTATCGTGCGACGCTTGTAATCGTCACCCACGACGTGCGGGGTGCACGAAGAGTCGGTGACCGCATTGCCGTACTGGACCAAGGCCGTCTGATTGGCTTTGGCACAGCAACCGAATTGGACAAAAGCGATCACGAGATCGTGCGACGACTGATATCGGAGTCCTGAATGAAAATCAACTATGCCGTCGTGGGCGTATTCGTGCTTTCTGCTGTGTTGTTGTTCAGCGTTGGCTTGTTCCTGATCGGGAATCGCCAGAAAGCGTTTGTTCACCATGTGGATTTCTTTACTTCGCTGAATGATGTGAACGGAATCTCGCCAGGTTCTAAAGTCCGTGTGTCCGGCTTCGAAGCAGGTCAAGTCACCGGTATTGCGATACCGGATCGGCCATCAGACAAATTTAGGCTGAAATTGCATGTGGATAGCAAACTTCATCGTCTCATTCGTGAGGATTCATTTGTCACGGTGGAATCCGATGGTCTGGTGGGAGACAAATTCCTGCTGATTCACGAGGGCAGCGATCAAGCGCATGAGGCAGCTAGTGGAACTACTCTGCCAGCCAAAGAACCGATCGAACTTTCCGCCGTTATCGAAAAAATGACAGGAGTCATGGACCAGGCAAACGCCGCGATTGGAGATATTACAACTAAAGCCGATCACACGCTCGATGCCATCACCACAACGGTCAATAACGCAAACGGAATCGTAACCGGCATCCGAAGTGGCAAAGGCATGGCAGGCATGTTGCTCAATGATCAGCAGACGGCGACCGCAGCCAAAAACGCCGTGGGGAATGTGCAGCAGGCGTCGGCCAATCTGAATCAGGTAACGGTTCAGGCCAAGCAGGTAATGGCCGACCTTCAGTCGCGGGACCTCTTCGGGAAAGCCGAAGCTACGCTCAACAATGCCAAGGACGCGTCCCGGCAACTCTCCCAAACCTCGGAACAAGTCCGTCTTACCCTGACCGACGCACTGGGTCCCGACCGGTCGGGTGAGAACGCAGGGCAGAACATCAGGGAGACCCTTTCGAACGTAAATCTGGCGACCGCGAATATGGCAGATGACACGGAAGCCCTCAAACATGAGTTCTTCTTTCGGGGATTTTTCAAGAAGAGAGGCTACTACAGCCTAACAGAGCTAACACCCGATCAGTATCGCAGCAACTCCTACTTCAACAGCCAGAGAAATCGGCGCACATGGCTCAATGCGGCAGATGCTTTCGGGAAAGACTCGAATGGCAATGAGGTCCTGTCTGCCGCCGGCGAGCAGGAAATCGATCAGGTCATTGGTACAACCAAGGATTCAGTGATTGACCAACCGATCATCGTGGAAGGCTATTCTACCCAGGCTTCAGCGGCCGACGAGATGGTGACGTCCAGGTCTCGGTCTCTGATCGTCGCCCACTACCTGGAGAAGCGCTTCCATCTCAGCACTAAGAACATTGGAGTGATACCATTAAACGCTACCGCGCCCCCGTTTTCCGGAAAGGACACTTGGGATGGCGCCTGTATTGTGCTCGTCGCGAATGATAAATGATGCAACAACATCAAAGATCGGCATTACGACCTGAGTCCACAATGACGTGGAGCGCAAGAACACCCGAGGCAGACAACGTCTGGCCCTAATGGTCAGGACGCATTGAGTTCCAACCGCAAATTTCTAATCCGGGGCGAACAACCATGGCAGACCGATGTCAAGCTCCTGCTACGAGTGAAAGGTAAAGAGCATCGGCTGCGCAAAAGAGAGTGAACGTGGGAAGCAATCGGACCTTAGCGCCATCGCAAGACGTTGCAGCCAGCAGTTCCGGCCCGCAGTTTGAGCTGGTTCGCAAGGATCCGCTTGAGCGCCTTCTTTCCATCATTACAGATGTCCGTGCCGGCGAGGGGCTTGGCGCGGTATTGCTGACGGCTGATCTGACTGTGCTCCTTGGCGGCTACTATCTGCTCAAGACAGTACGAGAGTCCTTGATCCTTGCCCAAGGGGGGGCCGAGGTGAAGGCCTACTCGTCGGCCGCTCAGGCGATTTTGTTGTTTGGCGTGGTCCCGGCGTACGGCTGGATCGCCACCCGAATGAATCGCAATCAACTCCTCCGGTGGACATCAATCTTTTTTGCCTCCAACCTCCTGATCTTCGCGTACCTGGGAAGTAGGGGTATTCGCGAGGCTGTGCCATATTTCATATGGGTCGGAATATTTAATGTCTTCACCGTGGCACAACTCTGGGCCTTTGCCACTGACCTGTACACCGAGGCACAAGGCAAAAGACTTTTCCCGATGCTCGGCGTCGGCGCCTCGGTGGGGGCAGTGGGCGGAGCTTGGATTGCAGGCAAGCTCATTCAGCCGTTAGGCCCTTACAACGTGATGCTTATCGCCGCAGGGGCGCTTTGCCTCTGCGCTGCGCTCTCCCGCTGGGCAGGCCGTGTGATCTCCGCGCGTGAAGGAGACCGGGAGAAGAAAAAAGATGTTGAGACGCTTGGCCGACAGGGAGGGTTTCAACTATTGATTTCTGACCCATATCTCAGGCTCATCGCAGTGCTGACTATTCTGCTCAACATCGTGAGCCTCTCCGGGGACTTCATCGTCGGCAAGCTCGTTGTTAACCACGCCAATGAGGCCGTGGGATTGGGCAAGCAACTTCTGGCAGCGCGGGGTGCCTACATAGGAGCGTACTACGCGAATTACTACGCCTGGACCAATCTTGTGTCCTTTGTCATCCAGGCATTTCTCGTATCGCGAATCTTCAAATACATCGGCGTACGCGGGTCTCTGTTTATTCTGCCGGCTCTGTCACTGGCGACGTTTGGCGCCATCCTCGTCAATCCTATCCTGAGCGTTGTTCGCGACCTTAAGATCGCGGAGAACGGCACGAACTATTCCCTGCAGAACACCGTTCGCAATGCATTGCTATTACCTACCTCGCGCGAAGCGAAATACAAAGCCAAGGCAGCGATCGAGACCTTTTGCGTCAGGCTGGGTGATGTGCTACAGGCCGGGATCATTTTCGTAGGAACTCGACTCCACGCCTCCCTTAGTTGGTTTGGCACGATCACGCTCGGGTTCACTGCGCTTTGGATCTTGGTTGCTGGCGCTCTCTACCGTCAGCACCGGCAAAAATCACCCGAGGAGAGCTAGCATCGCTGAAGCGCCAAATGTAGTCTCTGAATCGGGTGCCGAGATTTGAGAGATGAGGGTCCTTAAACAATTCGCAGGAACGGGGACATTCCGAGGTTTGCCATTGCTGCTCCTCGCCTACGGGGCATTGATGACGCACTTCATCTTCGGCCGAGCGTTTCGTGACTCGCTTCTAGGTAGCCATCTTGCGATTCAATCGCTTCCGTCTCTAACGATGTGGAGCACCCTTGTATCGATCGTCGCAAGCCTCATGGTCTCAAACCTTTTTCGGTCGAGGCAGCGGAAGCGCATCGCTTGCGCGGGATTTGCCATCAACGTCGTCATCGAGCTGTCGTTTTCGCTTGCCTATAACCGGCTTCCGTGGTTGTACAGCCTGTTTTTTATCGACGTCTCGGCGTCGACGCTGGTTGGCCTCTCGATGATTTGGATACTGATTGGTGATTGGGCGAGCAGTTGTCATGCCGACCGGAGTCGGTTAATTCCAGCTGTGATGCTATTCGGCACAGCCGCAAGCATCTTGGCTGGCGTCGGCTTAACTCATTTGCGGACAGCGACCAGCTTCCGCAGTGCGAATCTGATTCTAGCCGCGATGAATTCGATTCCGGTGGTTGCTCTCTTGTTCCATAGCAGCGACGATTGCGTGTCCCGGCACGGCTTTTCCTTTCAAGATCTCCAGAATCGAACCTATCTGCCCAACAAACTATTGAGGAAGTTCGCCTTGCTTGTAGTGGTAGCAGCCATGACCTCTACGCTGCTGGATTTGATGTTCCGCGTACGAGTCGCTGAACATTACCTCAACCAGGCCGATCGATTACATTTTCTCGGTCTGTTTCAAAGCGCGCTCAACATTTGTGCCTTCCTTTCCCAGATCGCGGTCGGCCGTCTTTTCCAAAAGAAGTTGGTCTTGGCCTTTGTCCATTTGCACCCAGCGATTGTCTGCATTGCCAGTTGCTTGCTCGCCTTCGCACCCGGATTTTGGTTATTCACGTGTCTGCGCAGCGGGGAGTATTCGCTGCGGAATTCCCTTTTCCGCTTCGGTTCGGAGATGACGTACGCCCATTTTCCCGACCAAGAACGAGCTACCGTCCGGCCTTTGATCGATGTCATCGGAGAGCGATTGGGAGATCTCTGCGCCGCCGGCATTCTGGCCCTTCTCTTGCTTCTGAATCCGCGGCTTCCGGTCAAGCTTGGCCTGTTGATATTGGCGCTTTGCTCGCTTTTGTTTTGGTGGATCTGTCGCAGCCTCGAGCGAAGTGTTAGCACCATCGGCGTGAAAGCGGGGCAGGACTTGGCTGTAACCACGACGAGCAAATACACAGGGATGGCGCACCAGGGCGCCGGGATCGTTTGATTCGTTAGGAGAGGTATCGTGAGAATTCGACTTGCCAGACCATTCGCCATGCTTCTCGTTGCCAGCGGCATCGCGGGCTCGCTTAGCGCACTCGCACAAGACGGAGGAGCGGTCAACGGCAGCGCCTCGCGTGCCCAGACGGTGGCCGATGCGGAACAAGAAAAAGCGAAGCACCTGGAGCCCCAGACACCGCCTCGGGGTGAGCGGAAGTTTGACCACATCGAGAAAACATTTATCAAGCCCCTTATCAACCAGAACGGACCGGCCCTCAAATTTGGCGGAATACCCACGGGAGGCGGATTCTCGCTTGGACCACAATATACCCGCCAGGACCTGTTGGCGGACCATTTAACGTGGAATACATTCGTCGCCGGATCCACTCGCAAGTGGTATGGGGGAGCAAGCTCTCTCGATTTCCACGACCTGGCGGACGGTCATCTGCAACTGCGTACCGATGGTGGATACCAGAATTCCGCATCGGTGTGGTATTTCGGCGAGGGTCCGGATTCCAGCAAGAGCAACAAGTCCAATTTCGACCGCGAGTTTACGACCACGCACTTTTCCGCACTCGGTCACTTCTTCGATCAGAAACTGACCCTGGGCTACACTGTGGGCGGATTGTTGGTGCATGTAGGCCCAGGAGATACTAGTGTCTCTCCGACGACTCAACAGCTATTCACCGAGGCCAACACCCCTGGCCTCACCCAGCAATCGAACTTCGTCACCGGCACCACGACCGTTCAATTGGATCTCAGCCGGCCGGGGTTCAGCAATCCTGTAGGTCTGCAACTGGAAGCCGACGATTCGCAGTTTTTCGATCGGAGCGGTAACCAGGCTAACTTTCACCTCCTCGAAACACAAGCGACGTACTACCTGCCCCTCACCAACGGCATGCGTACCCTCCTCTTTCACGTACGCAACGAGACTGCTTTTGCCGAAAACAATCAGGTCGTTCCCTTCTACCTGCAGCCGACTCTGGGTGGGCCAGACGATCTACGGGGGTACGACCGCTATCGCTTTTATGCAGACGGCAACTCTGTTGCCACCGCGGAATATCGCTGGTCGATCTCGCAGACGTTCGAGATGGCCGTCTTCGGCGATGGGGGAAACGTCTATGTAAGGCCGGGCCTGATCGGCTTTCGCGATCTTCGTGGAGACGGCGGCATCGGTTTTCGGCTTAAGAACAAAGAAGCGAGCGTCGTGCGGTGTGACATCGGCTTTTCGCCAGAAGGGGTTCATGTATGGTTCGTATTCAACGATGTTTTCGGCAAGCTCTCCCGCATCTTCTAGTGTTTGCGGGTGTAACAGCATGCTCGGCACAACAGTTCCTGCCGGACGATCCTCTTACGCGCACTCCCGAAGTGGCGGCAGTGCGCCAGACCAGCGTTCAAGATATCAACGCCCTTTATGACTTCGCTCATAATTCGTTGCATTACAAAAGTCCGGTGCCGACCGAGTCGTTAGGCGTTAACACGTTAGGCGAGGTGCCGGATTCGAGTTGGTTTACCAACCGCGACATCAGCAGTCTCAGCATCGGGGCGCTAAAAAAAGGCGCGAGGGTACATGGAGGGCCCCAGCCTCCATACACGGTGGTTGCGGCCAAAACTGAAGGTGTCAGTACCGGTTTCCGTATTCGCGACGCTCGCGGACTGCTTTATTTCGTGAAGGCCGATCCACCATCGAACCCTGAAATGGCTACGGCGGCCGATGTGATGGGCGCTCTGTTCCTTTACGCCGCGGGATACAACGTGCCCGAGAATTACATTATGGTGGGCCGCACCGACGAGTTTCGCCTTTCCGAAAAATCGACGGTGAGAGCGGCATATGGGAAAGACCATCGCCTGACAGCAGGCGAGCTGAGACAGATTTTCGATCGGATCCCCCGGGAACGAGACGGCCGTATTCGGCTCGTGGCTAGTCTTTCTCTTCCCCCCAAGATCGCGGGACCGTTCCGCTACGCGGGTGTTCGCTCGGACGATCCGAACGACCTCGTGCCGCACCAACAGCGCCGCGACCTGAGGGGGCTCGCAGTCCTGTTTGCTTGGCTGAACCATACGGACGCCAAAGGTGACAACAGCCTGGACACGGTGGAGGGCGAAGGCGAGAACGCCAGATTCGTGCATCACCTGCTGGATTTT
This sequence comes from uncultured Acidobacteriaceae bacterium, assembly GCA_963714225.1. GTDB lineage: Bacteria > Acidobacteriota > Terriglobia > Terriglobales > Acidobacteriaceae > Sulfotelmatobacter. Next base: position 23,374 of record CAVQNY010000020.1, read on the forward strand.
GGTGACTGCTTTGGAAGCGACAGCGATATTGCCAAAGATCCGCGTCACGGGCAGGAATACATAGTTCTTCCGATAAAGTGGAGCCGAATGTACAAGTTCGGATTGTCCGCCCCCACTTGGGAGACTGTTCATTATCCGCACGATATGAAGGCCGTCGGTAATTTCACCGCCACCGCTTTCGATCCGCTCGCCTGGAAGGCGAATTATCCCAATCCAGCCTTTGTGGAAATGACTCCGCTCGATGGCTATTGGGGAGCCCGGCGCGTGATGTCATTCCGCGACGAACAAATCCGCGCCATCGTCGAAGAGGGACAATTTCAGGATCCGAAGGTTGTGGACTATATCACCCGGGTGCTCGAATCCAGGCGCGACGCGATTGGCCGGGCTTGGTTCCGCCAAGTGCTTCCGCTAGAAGGATTTCGAATTGTTGATGATCATCTGGCATTCGACGATCTGGCAGTCCAATCCGGTTTTTCGTCGCCAAGCCGCTATCAGCTCAGCTGGTTTGTGTGGCATAACGAAGTCCAACAAAAGGAAGATGTGTCTACCTCTGAAAACTCTGTGCTGCCAAACGCGTTCAAATCTCTCGCCGTGGGATCATATATTGGTTGCAGGATCGCACTCGAGCATGCAGACAAGAGATCGGTCACCATCTACTTCCGCCACGAGGGAGGCAACTGGAAGCTCGTCGGCATCTCGCGAGCAACAGCCTAAGCAACATAACGCAACGCGCGGCTTCCTCAGCGTCGAAGCTTTTCGCAGACTGAGTGACGCCCGAAGCAACAACGTTTAGGGAGACATCAGCAAGCTTTGGAGAAACTTGTGGAGGTGCGGCAATGAAGGTGCAGCGCGGAGTTTACGAAAAGATCCTTGGCTCCAATGTTTGGTGGGTTCGCTATGCCGACGCAGTAGGACGCATTCGGCGTGAAAAGGCGGGGGTGAAGAGCCGCTGCCGTCAAGCTTTATCAGAAGCGTAAGACTGAAATCTTAGAAGGGAAGAGGCTTCCGGAGCAGTTGCGAGGCAGAGTAGTGCGTTTTGCCGAAATTGCAGACGACGCGCTGGCATACTGTTGGGCCAACAACCAGGGACAACAGTTTGATGCCTATCGCATTGGGCGCCTCAAAGATGAATTCGGAAACTACGCTGCGGAAATACCCATTGAAGCCCTCCGCGAATAGTTCAGCGAACAGGAATGGCAGCCGGGTGCACACACCGATACAAATCGACACTGTCCCTCATGTTCCGGTTGGCGATCGAGAAGTGCTGACAAACCGAGAACTGAGAGGTTGGTGAACACTTGGGTGTCTATCGAGATCAATTCGAAAAATGCATGGACGGCCTTATGGAATGGGAGGCCACCTAGAGCGATGCCCGGAGTCCATCCTTAGGACGCCCGCTAACTGGCTATGCGCTAGCGGATTCGGTTGAAGCCGCCAGGTCCGCGAGAAATGAGGCAGGTACTTACTGGCCCATCGAAGAGATAAGCTCCGCCGCTTTAGAATGGCTCTGGGACTGACGATCACCATGCTGCGCGCAATCTCAGGCCCGTGCGCCTGAGTCCATGAAAACTAAAACTTACCCCGACCCTAAGCCTTATCCCGAGAAGGTGCGGCTCGTTATCTTGGACCTGGATGCCTTTCTCTACCCTTACGATAAGACATACCGCAAGGCCGTTCTGCGAGCTTGGCGGTCGGTAGAAAAGGAATACGGGCTTCCCATATTCCGGAAGAAAATAGCGCAAAAATTGATTGAAGAGGCAAAGGAAGAAGCGAAGAAGAATCCAGACGACGCATTATTCCGGTACATCAGCGAGATGGCGGAACGCCTCGAAAGCACGGGCCACCCCGGCGCCTCCGTAATCGGCATGCTGGAAGCCTATCGTCGCAGCCGGCGGGTAGCGCTCTCGGGTGGGGCGGAAGAAGGTATTGAGCATGATCACTCCCTTGACCCACCTTACAAAGACATGATCGCCATGGCCTTTAATCTGAAGCTACTTCAGGACCACAGGAGCGACAAGGAAGCAGGACTCACGCGCGACGAACTGCGAGGAAAAATCCTGGAGGGAGAAAAAGGGGTTGCGCGGCTGTGGAATAGGCACATGGGCAGCGGGTTCATCCGGCCCGATGCCGGACTGATAAGCAAGATACAGCGGCTAACTGACGCTGGGGTCGAGGTTGCTGTCCTCTCGCATTCGTTCAAGCAGGGCGAAGGACAGGCCATGGAAAAGTTGGAAAAGCTTGGCCTCAAAGGGGTGATTCCCGAGCACAAAATTTTTGGGCTAGAAGAGATTTCTCCCTACAAAAAAGGCAAGCACCCGGAGGTTTTTGAGAAAACGCTTGCAGCCATTAACAACATGCGCGACCCGGCGGACCCGATTAAGCCGTTCGAGACAATCATGGCAGAAGATACGATCGGCAACCTGCGGGGTGCCAAGAAAGCAGGCATGCAAACCGTGTGGGTGCCGCGCAGGGACAAAGACATGCCAGATCATCCCTCACAGAAGCTACAGAAAGAGCTCGCGTCGGTCGATCATATCTACGCTACGCCGCATCAGTTCTTGGACGCGCTGGATGCTGCGATCCGTGCTTCCAGAGAGGACCTGTAAGGGCGGAGTTACTCCCGAGGCGGGAGTAACGCTTTCGGGATGTTCTCAATCCAGATCTCATTCCCAAAAAACCAGGCTGACGTATTCCGCGACTCGCCATCAAGCGCGGCTTGCTCGCTTTGGCAAGCCCCCAGGCCACCAGTTCCAATCCCCTGCAATACGAAGGAGCGCGGGACCGATCACAATACGAACGAGCGTGGCGTCAATCAACACGGCGACCGCCAACGTAAATCCGATCATCTTGACCACCAGGAAGCTTCCGAAGGTGAATGCCGCAAATACCACGATCATGATCGCGGCAGCGCTCGTAATCAGTCCGGCGGTTCTCGCCAGACCCTCGGGGATCGCATCCATTTCACTGAGCCCGCTCCTTCTGGCTTCGAGAACGCGTGCAACCAGAAATACCTCGTAGTCCATGCTTAATCCGAAAACGATTGCAAAGGCGACGATCGGAACAAGAGGAAACACGCTACCCGTTCCTTCAGGAACTCCCAGGAATCTGCTTCCGTGCCCGTCCTGGAAAACCAAAACCAATGCTCCGAAGGACGCGGCAACCGAGAACAGGTTGAGCGCGATGGCCTTCAGGGCGACGAAGATAGATCGGAATCCACAGAGTAGCGCAAGGAGCGTCCCCCCCACTATAAGCGCCGTCACCGACCCAAAGCGGTCTCTAATAATCGTTTCATAATCGGCGTTGAGTGCCGGGATGCCCCCAACGAGAAGCGTTGCGCCAGGAACTCCGGTGAGAGCTAGCGCGCCGGTCTTCCGAAGCTCCCGCACCCAGTTGACCTGGTCGCGCAGGGAGACCGAACTTGCGGGTAACACCTCAAGCAGCGCCGCTTGTCCGTCACTACTCAGAAACGTTCGGCGCGTCTCCCGCGAGAGGTCACGGAGGGAAGACCGGTTGCTCTCCGCAATCGTAGTGATAGAAATCACGCGGCCACAGCGAGGGTCGCTGGCGAGGTGCTTGGTGACACGATCAACCACATTCCACCCAGCGTCGGTTTGCGCGATGGAGTCCGTTGGAAGCTCGACAATGATGCGCAACGATTCAACCACGCCTTCCCGATCCATCTGTCTCAGGGTGTGGAGGGCATGGACTGATTCCGCCGCCTGCGGAAGCCAATCTCCCCGGGGGACACTGGTATCCAGTCGTCTGATCTGCCAGGCAAGCAGAAGCAAAGGAGTGCCTGCCACAACGAGGGCAAGCCAGGGATGCGCGACAATCACCTTTCCCCATTGCCGCCAGCGAATGCCAGTGCGCTCAGCCCGATGCGCATCCAATTTTGGAGTAAAGGGCAATCGGCCAATATTAATCCACGGACCGAGCAACGCCAGCGCCGTCGGAACGATGGTATTTGTAAGCAACACGCTCATTCCGGCCACCAAGAATCCCGCGATACCAATGGAACGGATTTCGCTTATCGGCACCGTCAAGAGGGCTAGAAATCCGATGGCTACTGTTGAGGCTGAAATCAAGAGCGTGCGACCTGCCTGACGTGCCGCGATGACCGAGGCCGCGGATCCGTCGTTCCCGGCGGAAATCGCTTCCCGGAAGCGGCTGACCATGAGGAGCGCGTAGTCGATGCCCAAGCCCAAGCCAAGCATGGTGGCCAAATTCTGAACCAGAATGGACAAGTGCCAGCGCTGGGCCAGGAATCCCGTAATCGCCAGAGTGGTCGCGATGGCAAGCTGGCCAACCGCCAATGGAATCAGGGCGGCGATCAGGCTTCCAAAAGCCACCAGCAGAAGTGCGAGGGTCACGGGGATCACCAGACTCTCGCCGCGTTGCACGTCGTCGGAGCTCGCCTTCCGAATGTCGAAATTCAGTGGAATCTCGCCGGTGAGTTCGAGCTTCACCGCCGGATAACGGCCCCGCAGTTGATTCTCCAGCGAGCTTGCCAGCTGGTGAAGCTTCGGAACAAGCAACTCCACGGGACCTTCGGTCGACGTGAGTCCCACGAGAACAAACGTTCCCCCTCCCCGGCCCACGAAGATGGGATCGCGAGAGTCGAGATAGGACACCGCTCCCGAAACACCCGGTTGCTCTCTCAGTGCTGTCACGATGGGTTCTAATGCTTGCGCGCCTTCCTCCGAATCCGCAGGCGGGAGTCCCTGAATCACCAGCACCACTTGGTCCACGAACGGCGACCGAAAACGGTTGGCCAACTCTTGCCGGACAGTTTCAGCTTGGCTCCCTTCGACACGGGTTGCCGTCTCCAGGTGGCGCTCCGCGTGAAAAGAGAATGGAAGAAGTGCAATGGCTGCTGCGAGGACAATCCCTGATACCCATAAGCGGCGCACATCCATAGCACTCATAATGTCATACAACATCGTTGCCACTAAAGCTCTCTTGCAGAGAGCGAGAACCGCTGAGGCCGAAAAGGTGTTCCGTCCACAAGCAATTCATATGTTCGCGCTTCATATTGGGTAGACACACTTGCGCACCACTCACAGTAACAAGCTGTGTGAATCTGCTAAACTTTCGACGTCGGCCTGGGAGGATCAATTCGTACCTTACTGTTGTTTGCACTGCTTGTCGCCGTCCAACCTGGAGTGACAGACCCTCGCATTGGCATCTGGACGCTCGTCTCTGCGCAGTCTAGCCTGGATCCTCCGAACCGGCTCTCCATTACACACCTGCATGGCGGGATGCATGTAGTCATGTCAGGCGAAACGCATTTCGATTTCACAGCGAATCGGAACGGACACGATTCGCCCGCACCCGGCAATCTCGGCTTCAATCAAATTGATCTGCACACGATCGATAAGAGGCAGGCTGAGGTCATGGAGAAAAAGGACGGAACTGTTGTGGCGACGGTTCGCGAACAAGTTTCGAAGGATGGAAAGGAGCTAACGGCCACGACTGCGACCGTAGGCCACGCGGATAAGATCACCGTATGGACGCGAACCGGAGGTGCGAAGCTCGCCACTGACCCGTTTGTAGGCGAGTGGACGCAGGATCTCAGCAAGACCCGTTCCCGGCAAGGGTTGGTGCTAAAAATCGAGGCGGACGGAAGCGGTGGGGTCCGTTTTCTGGGCGACTTCAGCTATACCGCCCGTTTTGACGGAAAACAATACGATCTAAAGAACTCGCGCAACGATACCGTGACGCTCGAACTTGTCGATCCTCACACGGTGGATGCGATTTACCAGCGGGACGGTCAAGTTACTCAAAAGGATAGGTGGATGGTTTCCGCGGATGGGCAACAGATGACCCTATCCACCACCGGCACGTTGGAAACGGGCCAGCGGCTAACGGAGAAGCTGGTGTTTAAGAAGTAGTAGCCTATAATGCGTCTGCGCAGTGCAGAAGCGGATCGCTCTGGGGTGGATGAGTGTAACGCCGGTGTTACGCCAACCATTCGGGATTAAACTTCGGATGGCGGACTAGCCAGCCAAGTCGGTCTTTGCATCCTGCAAGCGGCCTTTCCACTCGCCACCGTGACCGAGCCAGTATCGAACCGCCGAATGGAGGGTTGCACCCGTATAGAACATGGCGATGACAGGCAACAGAGGTGCCCACAGCGGTGAACGCGAGTAGAAGCGCAGCGTTGGCCAGAATGCAGTGCTCATCATCAGCCAGGCCGCGCCTCCCCAAAGAGCCGCCCATCCGCCGAAGCAGACCAAAACCGGCGGTCCCAGAAACGTGATCGCCATTCCGAGAACTGTTGCCATCAGCAGCCAACCGGAATGTCGCAACTGGTAGAATGCGGTGCGCGAGATCATGTGGCCAACTCCGCCGAAGCCGTCGTATCCGCGAATACTGTGTGTGTGCTGCGTTAATCCCAACCACACTCTGCCATTGCGCTTTATTTCGCGCCCGAGGGCGCAATCGTCGATCAATTCGTTTCGGATGGCGGCGATTCCCCCGATCCGCGCCAGGGCTTCGGCGCGAACGAGGATGCAGCCGCCGGCAGCTGCCGCAGTCCTGTGCGTGGGGCTGCTGACCCACTCCGGCGGATAGAGCATGAAAAAGAAGAACACGAATGCTGGGATGAGCGCACGCTCAGCTAGCGACGAGCAGCGCAGCCGGGCCATCATCGACACGAGGTCGAGGTTATCCCTCCGTGCACGTGCAACCAGCGAGGTAATGCTATCGGAGGCGTGGACGATGTCCGCATCTGTGAACAGAAAATAGTCAGGAGCGAACTGGGTCGCCTGCTGTACTCCTTGCGATAGGGCCCACATTTTCCCGGTCCAGCCCGCGGGCAGAGACATGGCCAAACTTATGGTGAGTTGTTCGGCCTTGTCCGATGCGGCCCGGCGCGCCACATTCGCCGTCTCATCCGAACTGTGGTCGTCCACCACAAAGATCTGCACCTGCCCGGAATAGTCCTGTTCAAGCAATGACCGGACTGCCTGTCCGACGACGTCCGCCTCGTTGCGTGCCGGCACAACAACCGCAACGCGAGGTGAAGACATAAGCAGCACTTTCGGTTCGTTCACCGCATTCGGCACTTGCCAGAACCGGCCCCTGCCGGTAAACAAGTAAACCCATATAAGGAAGGACACGCTTCCAATCCATGCGGCGGCGATCATAATCTTAGTGTTTTCGCTTCAACCCCTGGAATTCCAGATTTTTCTTGGCAACAACTGGGCATTTCAGCCAGTGGGATGCGGCTACCGAGGAGTGACCTCGGTCAATGCCAACTCAATCCGATCCACTTCTTCACGAATTACCCGTATCGCCTGATGATTGCCCGGATAAGGCAACGGTGTGAGCGCTTCAGCCGCGTGACGAATCTTGTAGCTGCGATCTCGGATGAAGTTGATTCTCGCGGAGGTCTCCATTCGATGCAGATAAATCTTTCTGGCCAGCTTTGTAGTTATCCAGGCGAACGCCAGCCCGAACAACATCTCGACGGGAAGACGATCAGTTGCCCCATCAAAATCGCGGAACGCGAATCGGTACACGGCTTCACCCAGACCGATGGATGCGAAGATTACTCCTATCCCAACCAATGCAAGGGTCAACCGATCGTGGAGTCGAAGTTCCGCAGCCGATTGCGGTCTGACGAAGTTTTGCGAGAATGCCATGGTCTCCCCCTTACGATATGAAATCGGTCGGTCGAACGCTCTTGCAAACAACACCTGTTGTTACCAGGCGATTTCGCTCATTGACCCCGCGACCATCTCACAGCTGCTCCGAGGCTTCGATCTTCGGAATCTCGTCGATACACTCAGGGTCTCCAGCATCGGCCATGCATTGGAGGCATTGCGCACCGCAATCCATACCTCCCCGATGGGTCTGGATGTTCAGTTCGCGCTCGCAGATCGGTGACACCGCGTTGACCTCACGAGCCGCGACCGAAATGATCCCCTTGCGATACATAAATTTTAGAATACCGTTGACCGTATCTTCCAGAGACGGGTCCGGTTTGCCCCACACGGAGGCATCCCGGGCCCTTTGATAGGAAGAGCTGTCATACCGTTTGAACTCCATCGCGGAGATGTTGTCGACAGAGCCCACCAGAAAATCCAGCAGGGGAAAGAGAAGATCTTCCTTCCGGCACCTCCGGATCAGCTCGGGAACGAAATCGGGAAGGTTGAATCTTTCGAATTGCCGGCCAGTCGCTTTGGTAATAAGCCCGATAATATCCATCATGTTCGAATAATCGTCCCGAGTGACATGGTAAATCTTATTCGCTGTACCGGGAGTGGTAGAGATCGCAACGATATTGTTCGCCACAATGTCGGCCGGAACAAAGCTGACCTGGTTGAGCGTATCGACGCCAATACCGTGATTCACCATAAAGGCAACTAAGCGAACGGCGATATCAAAGTTGTTACCTCCGCCCGTGACCGAAGGACTCACGAGAGCCGGCCGGAAAATCCGCGCGCAAAGTCCCCGGCTGCGCGCGTCGACAACCACCTGTTCCGCTACCCATTTCGATTGACTGTACCCAAAATCGAGAAGCTCCATATTCTCGTTCAGGTCAGTCTCATACAAGACTGATTTGACTGCCCAGCCAAACACGAACGTAGTCGAGACATAATTGAACTCTTTGGGCCTTCCCTCGAACGCCAATCTTACGACCTCATTGGTTCCCAGCACGTTCGCGTCACGCATCAGGTCGTAATTGAATAGGTAGTTCACGGTTGCACCGTTATGGAACACCGTGTCGATTTCACGGGAGAGGAAATCCCACACGTCCGGCATCAGGCCAAGCGTTGGCTGCCCTAGATCGCCGGAGACGGGTATCACGCGGGCCTCGAACATCTCTATCAGACCTCCCCCGCATGGTCCCATTGACTCCATCGCAGCTCTCAGTCTCTGCCTGCCCTGCTTTTCGTCGGAAGACCTGACCAGAACATAGATCTTCGCCCGTGTCTGTTCCAGCAAGCTTTTTATGAGGAATGGCCCTATGAAGCCGGTCCCGCCTGTGAGCAGCACATGATTCAGCATCGGTATCTCCGGCATGGACGAAGGCACCGGAGGCTCGAAGATGAGCTTCCTGTCGGCGCTCATCATCTGTTTCTCAGCGGCGCACTGCTCTTCGCGGAAAGCCGCAAGGGAATGACGCAAATGAACCACTGCCTCTTCGGGAGCGCGCTCCAGTTGTTCGGCTAGTCCAAACAGCTCGGCTACACTGACACGCTGAATAACACCAATATCTACCTGCCTCGCCAGCAACTCGGCGCCTTTATCTTTCAGGAGTTCCTTGAGCTCATGCATGAATACAACAAGATCCAGGGAATCCAGGCCGGCTTCAACGAGGTTGTACGATTCCAGACCTGTCAGGTTGTACCTGGCTTTCAATTCGGCGAAAGAGGAATGTATGTCGGAATGGGACTTCCCGGCGTCCTTCTCCCGCGAAAAGTCGGAGAGAACGGTGAACTGACCTTGCAGCCACATCTGCTTGGTCTTATGGCGCATGATCTTCCCCGAACTCGTTCTCGGGATCGCACGAGGCGCGATGAGGGAAATCATCGCCACTTCCACGTTGAGATAATTCCGGACCGCAGCGGCAATCTTTCGTGCTTCGGGAAGCGCCCTAGGATTTTTGACTTCGGCGACGATTGCTAGCGCAGGTTCGCTGTCTTCCTGAACCTGGAACGCGGCGACGCAATTGTGCCGGATCAGACTGGATGATTTCTCCACGACGTTCTCAATGTCCTGCGGGTAATAGTTTTGCCCGCGGAGAATAATCATGTCCTTGATGCGGCCGCAGACGTAGAGTTCGCCGTCGTGGATGAATCCTATGTCGCCGGTCCGAAGGTAGCCGTCGTCATAGGGAGTATCGTCCACGAGCCGCGCACAAAACTGCTTCAGAGTCAATTCAGGATTATTCCAGTAACCCTGGCACTTACCGCTTCCGGCGACCCAAATTTCGCCGATGCGCTCTGGCTTAAGAGCGAAATGTCCTTCCGGATCCACGATCTTTACGTCGAGACCCGGGAGCGAGGTTCCACAACTGACAATCTGCGTTGCGCCGCCGATTTCTGAGACCTCGGTGGTCAGGCGGGCCTTCCCCAGCGTCAGGGCACGCTTGTTGACGGAAACGATGTTGTGACCGCCTAGTGAGACCGCCAAAGTATTCTCGGCCAGCCCGTAGGCGACATAGAAACTCTCTGACTTGAGTCCATAGGGCTGAAACGCTTCTAGAAACCGGGTGTAGGTATCCGGTTTTACCGGTTCTGCGGCGCACATCAATACGCGAAGCGAGCTGAGATCACAAGTCTCCAGGCTTGCCTTGGAAAGCCTCCCGGCGCGCAAGCAATAGTCGTACGCGAAGTTGGGGGCAGCCGCCGCAGTGGCGTGGTAGGTCGTTATCGCATTGAACCACAGGATCGGCCGCTGAATGAAGTCCATGGGAGCGAACCCGTACGTCGTGCCACCTTTCAGTGCCGGATATAGGTAGCACCCGATCAGTCCCATATCGTGATACTGCGGAAGCCAGGAAACGACGACCGGCGCCGGATGGTCGATCACGAGCGGATAGGTATTCAGAATGTTTTCGTGCGTCACGATCACGCCCTTGGGCTCCATCGTCGAACCCGACGTGTACTGGAGAAACAAGATCTTCGAAGGATCGGCAGGTGGTCCGTCCGAAATCGTGTCCATGAAATCTTCCGTGGTGATCCACGGAAGACCGGAAATGTAATCTACGTCGACGCCCGACGCCGAGACTCCACGTCTGGCGAGATTCGTCTTGAGAGATGCGTGGTAATCTCTGCTCGTTAAGATCCCAGCTGCCTGGCAATCCTTTGCGATGTGGACCGTCTTGTATAGGGCGCTCTGGAAGCCGCGCGAACTGGGGGGATAGACCGGCACGGGGATCAATCCGGCGCGCACGCAACCAAAAAATGCGCAGATCATTTCGAGCCCCGGCGGGTAGGCAAGCAGAACCCGATCGCCCGCCGCGAAACGACCCTCTTTCCGCAAATGCCCCGCGATCGCTTGCGCTCGGCGGCGAAACGACGCGTAGGTGTGGGTTTCGATCGGATCGCCGTTTACGTCAAGGTACGAATAAAGTAGTTTGTTCGGGTGCTCATCTGCCAGCCTATCCAGGTGGTCCAGAATTGACGCCGTCATCAATCAGCGATCCTCCAAGTTCGAATAGAACGCAAGTCAGTAAAACGAAACATCCATCGCCACCGAGCGAGGTGAAACACGATTAAGTCTCAAGGTGAAGACCGGAAATGCGGTCCCACTGTGAGAATGTACGCGTTTTTTCTCAGTATAAGCGCCGAACGACTAGCTGCGGAACGGACATTCTCCATTTCGCCGCACAGGGCGCGAAGGAGACTTGCGGAGCAACGCCAAGCTTCTATGGCCCCACGCAGGAGGCCCGGTTCGCTACGGTTCATTGGTTGGTATATTAGCAAAGCATTTGGACAACGTCACACGTCATCGCTTCCTGGATGAAGCGCCGAACCCAGGGCTTTGCCCGTTCCGAATTTTCTTGATTGCCCTTAAGGGCTCGCAATAAAATACCTCTGCGAGACTGTCGACGACGCGGCAACAATTTCGCCACCGGTCGGGGCATTCGGTAGTGCCTCAGTTTGAATTTCAAACTGAGGCACTACCGGGCATTCATGCGCCTTGTGGAACGCGTCGGGCCCAATTACGATGGTCGCAGAGGCGCCCCGATGACGTTCGAGACCGAAGCGGTGATTTCTCGAGAGCCGGAGATATCGGATCTTGTACCATCGGAAACCTCAGGGTCGCCGATTATCGAGCCGGTCGGTGGTTCTTCCTTCCCGAGAGTCTTACGTAGCCGTCTGGATAGTTTTTTTGCCGATCAGAACATTTCTCCTAAAGCGGACCGTACGATGCGGGTCAAGATCGCTGCGGGTCTGGCGGTCCTCGTGGGCAGCTGGATTGCTCTGTATGCGCTCAGGTTGGGTTCATGGAAGTTTGTTGCCCTGTACCTTTTAGGCGGGCTCGCGCAGACATTCCTTTTGCTGAACATCGCCCATGACAGCAATCACAACGCCATCTCGTCCCAGTCGCACGTCAACAAAACCCTGAACTATGTCTTCGATCTGTGCGGAATGAGCTCGTACATGTGGCGTATCCTCCATCATCGAGGTCATCACTCCTGCATCAATCTCCACGGTGAAGATGACGCGCTTTCAGGACGCGGCATCTTTCGCTTTACGCCTTATGAACCCCGGGCGCCATGGCACCGGTTTCAGCACATCTACGCGCTGTTCGTTTACGCGATGTTCTCTCTCGATTATGTGTTCTTCAGGGACTTCCAGTGCTTTTTCTTTCCGGCCCATGAATATCTGAGACGCACTAAACATTCTCTACGCGAATATGCCATTCTCTTTGCCGGAAAGGGCTTCTACCTCACTTACATGCTTATCTTGCCGGTGATGGTGCTGGGAAAATCGCCTCTGCTGGTCGCCGGGGCGTTCCTCCTCGTCCATTTGATCGTCGGTTTAACCGTAACGCTCGTATTCCAAACGACGCACACCGTCGATAGCACCTACTTTCCCTCGGATCGTGGCGAGTTTGAAAACGGAGTGTATCACATCTTCGCGACAACGGCCGATTATGCAACCGAAAACCCGCTTGTCGGTTGGCTCGTGGGCGGGCTTAACCATCACATCGTCCACCACCTGTGCCCTTTCGTGTGCCATACCCACTATGCTCCGCTGACCAGGATCGTGAAGGAGACTGCCGAAGAGTTTGGGGTTTCCTATCGGCAGAACCCCACCATGACCGGGGCAATCCGGCATCATCTGATACTCTTGAAGCGACTGGGGAACGAAAACTGATTCTGAGCGTTTTATCTTTTGCGCATGGCCCAGCCACCACTTCCTACAAGTGACATGAAATCTCCGGGGGGAATATCAGGACGGCTGGGTATGAGCTCATCAACGCCTGTCCCCATTGTTTCCCGATTTCGCTGCTTTGCGGATTCTCGCGCAATGGCCCGCAATCCCGTGCAGGTTTTGTCTAGGTACAACGAAATCTTCGGCGACACGTTCCGGCTCTATTTGGGTGGTCTCAAGGAAGCGATCGTTACCATCGATCCCGCGGTCATTCAGCACGTGTTGAAGACCAATGCAGAGAACTACCGAAAATCCGAAATACAAGTAAAGCGTATGGGCCACTTCCTGGGGAAAGGTCTTCTCACGACCCACGGAGAACCATGGCGCACGCAGCGGCGTCTGATCCAGACGGGCTTCGATCGAAAGCAACTCGATGCGCTGTCCTCAATCATGCGGGATTCCCTCGCCGAGTCGCTGCGGGATTTCGACAGACAGGTCCGTGTTGGCCCTGTCGATGTCTACACCCACCTGATGAAGATTACCTTCGCTATGGTCGCCCGATCGCTATTTGGCGCGCGGTTGAAGGATGAAGACATCGATCTTGTCAGCCAGACCATCTGCACCGTCCAGGAATTCATCGTTCGGCAAACCCTTCAGCCCTATCTGAATCCCTGGTTCGCTGTTTCGGGCGAACTGCGCAAACACGAAGACATGCGAGCCCGAGCGGACGCCATTCTGCTCGAATACATCAGGAAGCGCCGCAACGAACCGCCCGGCCACGATCTGCTGCAGACTTTGATGGATGCGCGTTACAGCGATGGCGAAGGCATGAGGGATGAACTCATCCTGAGCGAGAGCATGCAACTTCTGGTTGCCGGCCATGAAACATCGTCAAATGCGCTATCGTGGCTTCTTTATCTTTTGAGCTCGCGTCCAGATTGCCTCGAAAGGCTACGGCAGGAGTTTGATAGCGTGCTCGGCGACGCGCCTCTGAGATACAGCGACGTTCCCAAATTCGAATTTGCCACTCAGGTAATTCAGGAGGCGCTCCGCCTCTACCCGCCGTTTTGGATGGTCGACCGCATGGCGGTCGCAGACGACCGCGTAGGCGACCTCGCCATACCCCGAGGATCGATGGTCATTGTGTATGTGTATGGTGCGCATCATGCTCCGCGCTACTGGCAAAATCCGGAGAATTTCGATACGGAGCGTTTCACCAAAGCAAACGAGAAGCTGCGCACACCCTTCACCTTCTTTCCCTTCGGTGGCGGACCGCGAGGTTGTATCGGCGGAAATTACGCGATACTGCAGATCCTCATGATTTTGCGCGATCTGCTCAGAACGTACGATTTTCAGTTGGCTCCGGGCCAAATGATCGAAGCTCGCCCGATGGTCATCCTGCGGCCGAAGCACGGAATCCGCATGATGTTCACCAATACCATCGCGCCTGCCCCGTGCATCGCATAAGACGCGATCCGAGCTAGAACGGACTTACGTTGGGAACGGGAGGTATCCTGGTGACTGACTACATTCATCCGGCCGCGGTCGCTGCTGATGTTCTTGAACGGCGGGATGGTGTTCGCTACTACGACGGAGAGCAGTTTTACGGTTCGGACTTCATTCGATGCGCCACGGACTGGCCACCTGGTTGGCCGATCGTGGAGTGCATCCGAGCGTGATCCAGCGTATGCTCCGGCACTCTTCGCCGAACATGACGATGCACTATATTCACAGTGACGCCCGCAAGGCCCAGGAAGAGTTCGTCGAAGAGCTGGTTCCTTCCGCTAAGTCATTTATTGTCAATGACATGAAAGGAAAAGAGGGCATTGCGGGAGCACATTGCGGGAGTACAATCTGTGATGCAGTGGGTTAACTCCCGTATAATCAAACGGATGGGCGCGTAGCTCAGTGGGCAGAGCAATGCCCTTTTTAATCAATTTTGACACCTGCGCACGCTCTCGCTCAACTTTGCACAATTAGCCAAAAATCCAATGCTGGCAAGGATTTAGCGCGGTTCCTTCTTAGAACCCTCAAGCACTGACTGGCACGACATTTGAAATCCAACTGACACCAGAACTGGCACCAGAAATGAAGCTTTGCTTCCACATCGGGAGGGATTTTTCAGCTAGTGGAAGCTCCGCGCGCGCCTCTGCTTCCGCTTGTCGCTTCCGGCTTGGCGGCGTCTCGACGCGCTCGAAGCTGTCGGGTTCTCCTGGAGATGCGAGGAACCGGCTCGAAAGCGATCCGTTCCCCACAGATTTGGACCCGTGTTACCGTGGTGAAAGGGCGCTGACAAGCCGGATCACGTTGTATTTACAAGGCAGCGGTCGCTCTGCAATGCCCTGTGAGGAACAGCTAGAAACGCTAACGTGCATCTGTTGTACCGTTCTTCTACCGCGAGTTTTGCCTACCCCGCGCCGGGTGGGAGTCAAGGTCAAGGCGGCACTGCACTTTCATCGCCACGGCTCGACAAGGGTTCAGTTGACGGCGGCATTTATAAGAATCCCTCGATCGGACTTGAACTCACCCCTGATCTTATCCGGAGGCGAATTTCTCCTCAGAGGTGATGATACTTCTTCGTTATTGCGGCTTCTCCTTGTTTTTTGGCGGTTCCTTTTTTGGTGGTTCTTTCTTTGCAGGTTCCTTTTTAGCGGGTGGAGCGGCGGGCTTAGCCTCGGGTTTCGAAGCTGGCTTATTCGCAGCCGGCTTGTTTGGAGCCGGGGCTGGTTTCGCCGCTTCCGGACGATTCGCGGGTTTCGAAGGTTCAGTTCGATGCTCGGGCGTTGCGGGAGCGGGCTTGGCCGGAGCCCTGGCTTCAGGTTTTGTGGGAGCGGGCTTGGCCGCGGGCTGTCCTAGTCTAGCAGCGGGTTCTCCAGGCTTGGCTGACGGCGGCTGACCTGGCCTTCCCGCGGGCGCGGCATTACGAGCCGGCGCAGGAGACTCAGCGCGGTTGGGTTGAGCAGCAGGCGTAGCGGGTGCTGCGGCGCGCGCAGGTCTTACCGGCGCGATTGGTTTTCCTATGGCCACGGGCTTTGCCACAGCAACCACGGCCGGTTTGCCGTGATTGACGGAGGCGAACTGCTCTTTGTTTTGTGCCGCCGCCTTTTGCACCTGCAGCTGCGTTGTCATGGGCGGAATGCGCTGCTCGCGGGTCGCGGCAACTTCAGCCGGCAAAGGCTGGCGAGTGATGCCCCCGGGGCCGTTGAAGCTGGTGCGGCTGTTGGTGACGTTGACGATGGTGTTGTTGATAGTGACCGTATTCGTTACGGTGCGGTTGTAGACTTGAACGCTCGTGACATTGGTTACGTTGTTGACGGAGCGATTGTAGTCGAAACGATTTCCGTTCCAGTACCCCCCTTGGTAGCCGGCGCCAACATAGCCGAATCCGTAATTAATGCCGCCGTAATAGCCGATGTGCCGACCCCAATATCCATAGCGGTAGCGGTATCTCCCACCGGAGAATCCCCAGTAGCCGGGCGTCCACAACAGGCCCACCTCGGGCGGGTGTGTCCACGCACCGGGCACCCAGTAATAGCCTTCCGAAGAATAGCCCCAATACCCCGGCGTCCACAGGTACCCGTCGCCAGGGCATTCCGGTTGAGAATATTCGGGCAGCGCCGGCGGAGGTTGGGAGGCTTCGACGTTGGGTTGGCCGTAGCCGGTATCATCGTCGTCATAATTATCGTTCGAATATTGATCGTTGCTCTCGGTGGCCTGAGTATCGCTCGCCGGAACGAGGTTGGAGGCGGCTGCCGGATCTTGCTGCTGAGCGGGTTGCGATTGATCGGGCTGCGCCGGCTGAGTTTGGGCGCTGTTGTCCGGAGCCGGGGCCGGGGCTGGGTTGTTGTTATTGCATGCCGCGATGCCAAGCGTGAGTGCGACGGTTGTAGCTGCCAGGAGAACGGGGCGAGGGAATCTGCTGATTTTCGTCATAGATTTGGCAATCCGCAAGTTGGATGCTGGATTCTACCAAACCGGCCAAAGTTGGATCAGAAAATAGGAGAACTCAGTTGTGGCAAGCGGTTGAAGAATCATGTGGAGTAATGTGGAGTATAGAGTTTTCATAACGGGTCAGAATACAGTCGGTGATCTTCAAACGGGCAGATGTCTCGGAGTGGCCTCGGTTGAGCATGCCACCATGATCGACGATGAAGGCATCGCCTTAGCGAAACAACACGGACTTATCTCGATATGGATATCGCCGCCGACGAGTGCGTACAGGAACAAGGAAAAACCGGGCAGGTCCGTGGCTCACGGCAGCTATCCCAAGTCGCAGGAATTCACCCTGGAGGACCTGCAGGCCGCAGTCGACGAAGCCAGCCACTTGGCCTGCGCGTTGAATCGCACGCACACTCACCCGAAGGCATGAAGAACGCGATCCGCTCCGGTAGTTGGTGAAAAATTCGCCATAACCGGCCAATCTGTGCCCGCTCTGAAGGTGTGTTCGCAACGGCCAAATTCCTGGACCCTGTTGCCCCCGGACCGCACCAGATACGTGCTCACAGCGATGACCCATGCTGAACCACAACACGCTCTAGCTCGCGGGCTTGAAGGAAAGAAATCCGGCTGAAGAATAATAACCTACGTCTCTCAGCCGCGATGCATCGAGCGATTCACAATTCCACAAGTCAAAGCGCATTGGCCGGTTATCTTCGCCATAACACTCAAAATCCCAAAATAGGACGGCGGCGATGAGCATCGCCCCAGACCCGACACTGGCCACTTCGTCGCCCAAGGCTGATGCTCACCGCGACCCAACACTTAGCTCATCAGATCACCGAATGCCCCTACTCTTTTATCGAAACCGAGCAGATCGACACCTCGACGCCGAACCGAAACCATGAAAAAACGATCAGGATTTTTCTTTCCGTTGCCCTTCCGACTCTTGCCTGCAAGAGCCGCTCCCGCGCCTTCCTCAACTTGTCCGAGTCGGCCCGGTCGATCAGCCGTTGCATCTCCTCCGCGTTCAGGGTCTGGCCATTCGCCAGCTTGAACAGCACGTTGAGCAGGATTGCCCGCACCGCCACCAGTTCGGCCATGACAGCATGGCCGGTTCCACCGGGATCACAGGCCTACGGCTCCTGGCTGTTCACGCTCGCCAGCAGGGTCTCCCTGCGCCACTCGCTCGGGGTGGCCCGCGCTCGCTGGCCGCTGCCTCCAGCTGCGCGATCTCCTCCTCGCTCACCTTTGTGCTCAGAGTCTTGGTGGCGGAGCGGGGGCTTCACCACGCGGCACCACCATGGGAAACTGCCGATAGCCAAAGGTGGAAGTCCACTGGGATCACTGCTCTCCTCCCGAAAACTAATCTTCTCTATGGTGAGCCAAAGGAATCAAAAGAGTTGATCTCGTTCGCAAGCTGATCACGATACCGAAGAGCAAGAACGGGAACACGCGGCACGTTCCGTTGAACGCGATCTCGTTGGCGGCATTTCAGGAGTTGTTCGCGCGTTCCAGTGGGCAGGGCCAAGTTTTTGTTAATATGCAAGGGGAGCCGCTGAAGGGTTACCAAGCACTGGTTTGACCCTGCACTTCGCGAGGCTGGCATCAGCTTCTTTACTTGGTACTGCTTGCGGCATACGTTCGCGAGCCGCTTGGTGATGGCCGGTGTGGATCTTCGCACGGTAGCTGAATTGATGGGTCATAAGACGATCCAGATGGCACATCTGGCGCCTGCTCACAACCTGGCTGCTGTCGAAAGGCTGGCAGCAGATGGATCGACCAACTGACACCAAAACTGACACCCGCACTTTCGAGCAAGAATCGGGGGTTGTAGGGAAAGCCAGCTAACTCTCGGCGTTTCTGCTAGATTGAAACAAATGTGGGCGCGTAGCTCAGTTGGTAGAGCAATGCCCTTTTAAGGCATGGGTCGCAGGTTCGAATCCTGCCGCGCTCACCAAGAACTCTTTTCGGTTCATTGGATTGCACCGCTCCCGGCATTTTCTGCCAAGAGACTCTGACCCACACCCAACCCACAACTCTCAAACCACCGCACCTGAACACCGTGCATTTCGTCCGTCACTACCTGAGCGTACTTCCTCAGCATGATCTCCGGTCCCGCATGACGCATGTTCCCTTGGGCGGTCTTGACATCGGTTTTGTCGATGGACACCATCCATGTCGCCATGCTGGAGCGCAGCGAGTGAAGCCCGAACCGCTGGCCGTCATCAATCTGAATGCCCGCCGCCAGAGCAGCAGGACGCAGATGATCCGTGACAAATATCCCGGCGCACATCGGAATCGCCGCGTGCATCTTGAACGAAGGGAAAATCCAGTCTTCGTCCTTTGCGTAGGGTGTCTTCGACCCCACTGATGCAAGAACCACGCTAATTGAGCGGATACTGCCACAGGAGCTTTCGAGGCTCTTGTTTTCGGCTTATCGATACATGCGGCTGTCCAACGACGCTCGATCATGATCTGGTTGTCATCCCAGTTGATGTCGCGCCATTTGAGGCCGCAGGCTTCGGAAGCTCGAATGCTCGAATCGCGGTCGATGCACAGACCAAGACGAGCATCTGGTGCATCGGATTGGGTAGAAGCATTATGATCTGCTTTACCTGTTCAGGTTTTACGATCACCGGGTTGTAGTCAGAGCCACCGTCGCCTAGATTGAATGATTAAATCCAACGAATCAGAAAATTCTGCGATCCAGGTCAATGCATTATGAAAAAGCGCCCCGCTTCAGAGGGTCGCGGCTGTGACGGGCGCCGCCTCCGCTCTGCTGCGCTGTGCAGGGCTTCGCTCCGCTACGGTGGCGCTGGGGAGTAACTACAGTGGGCGTACGGGGTGGGATGAACCGCAGAAGGACATAGGCAAGTCGGCGAGAGAATGGCATTTTTACCTTGAGGGGAAAGACAAGCGTTTGCACGAATGATCTTCCCCCCAAGGAGGCAACTCAAATGAGTTATGACGTCAAATATATCGGAATGGACGTGCACAAGGAAGCGATTGTGATCGCCGTCCTCGATGGCAGTGGCAAGCAGGTCATGGAAACCATCGTCGAAACCAAAGCCAGCAGCATTCTGCAGTTTCTCCACGGTCTACGGGGCGAGCTGCATGTGACCTGGGAAGAAGGCACCTGGGCGGCCTGGCTGTACGATCTGCTGCAGCCGCACGCGCAGGAAGTTGTGGTCTGCAATCCGCGCCGCAATGCCTTATTAAAAGGAGGGCAGCAAGAGCGACAAGGTGGATGCGCGCAAGCTGGCCGACTTGTTACGCACCGGGATGCTGCGACCGGTCTACCACGGAGAAAATGGAGTGCGGACGCTGCGCGAGTTGGCGCGCAGCTATCAGAACATCGGCAAAGATTTGACCCGGGTGATGAATCGGCTGAAGGCACTGTATCGCGGCTGGGGCATTCCCTGTGCCGGCACCCAGGTTTATGCTCCGCGCTATCGGAAGGAATGGTTGAACAAACTCCCACAAGCCGGTGTGCGCCGCCGCGCGGAACTGCTCTATCTACAATTGGATGGATTGCAGGCCTTACGGCGAGAGGTGCGACCCGAGTTATTGGCCGAGAGCCGGAAACACAAGGCCGCGAAACTGCTGCGTCAGATTCCCTGCATCGGTCCGATTCGGGCGGCGCGATTGATTGCGCTGATGCAAACCCCGCACCGGTTCCGCAGCAAGCGGCAACTGTGGACCTATAGTGGCCTGGGCGTTGAGACGCACGACAGTGCGCAATACCGCTTTGTGAGCGGACAAGTGCAACGCTCCAAGAAACCCCAACAGGTTCGTGGGCTGAATCGAAATCACAACCATGAGATGAAAGAGATCTTCAAGAGCGCGGCCACCCGGGCCAGCTGTGGCAGGGGACCGTTCTACGATTTCTACACGGGTTTGCTGGCCAAGGGGATGAAGCCGGAGATGGCGCGTCTGACACTGGCGCGCAAGATCGCGGCCATTACCTTAACACTTTGGAAAAAGGAGGAACGTTTCGACGTCGAACAACTGAAGACGCAAGCAGCTTGAGCATCCAATAGAACCCAGGTGATCTCCCAAGGTTTTCATGCCTCGGAGGTAGCCAATCGGTTCTTGCGATGCTCCGGTTCGCGGGAGAGTATCCATTCACTCATTCAGGCACTGTGTGCTGTAGTCCAGCACCGAGTCTCCGGGTCAATCCTATGCCCCCGCGGATAACCGAAAAAAGCTGTAGGCCTCGAGCCTCACATAGGATCATGGTTGGCAAATTAAGCCAACGCTTAAGCTTGCGTAGCTTCGCAACCGAACGGCGTCGTGCGCCACTGACTTCATGAAACTGTCGAGTTGGGACAAGCCGCTGGGGTTGGCATCGCCGCGGAAACGTGCGGCGAGCCAAAGCGACAAAACCAATAACCCCTCTAAGAATGAGGTGAGGAATGAGGTGGGGCTGGATGTAAGTCACCACGCCCGCATCTCTCAGAGGGGCGGGGAGAAGCTTTTTTACTTGACATCCTTTTTCATAGGATAAGTGAAATGGCGAAGATAACCGGCCAATGCGTTTTCACTTGTGGAATTGTGAATCGCTCGATGCAGCGCGGCTGAGAGACGTAGTTTATTATTCTTCAGCCGGATTTCTTTCCTTCAAGCCCGCGACCTAGAGCGTGTTGTCAGCATGGGTCATCGCTGTGAGCACGTGATCTGGTGCGGTCCGGGGGCAACAGGGTCCAGGAATTTGGCCGTCGCGAACACACCTTCAGAGCGGGCACAGATTGGCCGGTTATGGCGATTTTTCGCCAACTGACTTCCGAGAAGTACCCAAGCTCCTTACCCTCATTGACTTGCCCTTTCGTCGCAGATAGCATGGCGACGCACCATGCTCGGCCAGACCATCTCGCACTACCGCATCGTGAAAGACTTGGGGGCGGCGGGATGGGTGTGGTCTACAAGGCCGAGGATACGCGCCTGCACCGCTTCGTCGCGCTGAAGTTTCTGCCCGAAGACGTTGCCCGCGATTCGGCCGCCCTCGCTCGGTTCCGCCGCGAGGCCCAGGCGGCATCTGCTCTCAATCATCCCAATATCTGCACCATCCATGACATCGGCGAAGAAGCGGGCACGGCCTTTATCGCCATGGAATTCCTGGAGGGCCAAACCCTCAAGCATCGCATCGCCGGTAAACCGCTGGAGCTGGAGGCTCTGCTCTCGCTCGGCATCGAGATCGCCGACGCTCTCGACGCAGCCCACTCCAAAGGCATCGTGCACCGCGATGTGAAACCAGCCAACATTTTCGTCACCACCCGCGGCCATGCAAAGGTTCTGGATTTCGGGCTCGCCAAGGTGGCGCCAGTCAGCCCCTCCAGCGCCAGCGCCGTCAACAATGAGCCCACTCGCAGCGTGGACGACGAATTCCTCACCAGTCCCGGCGCAGCCATTGGGACCGTGGCCTACATGTCGCCGGAACAGGCCAGGGGCAAAGATCTTGATGCCCGCACCGATCTGTTTTCCTTTGGCGCAGTGCTCTACGAAATGGCCACCGGCAGCCTGCCCTTTCGTGGCGACACATCGGCAGTGATCTTCAACGCGATTCTGGAACGCGCGCCGGTTCAGCCCGTGCGGCTGAATCCTGAATTGCCGCCGCAGCTGGAGCAGATCGTTTTCAAAGCTCTGGAAAAAGACCGGAACCTGCGCTATCAGCACGCCGCGGACATGGGCGCTGACTTGCAGCGCCTGCGCCGCGACACCACGTCCGGCACTGCCCCGGCAGCGGCACCGCCAAAGACGCGAAGCGGGGGGAAGAAACTCTACGCCATCGCGGCCGCGCTTTTGCTGGCCGGTATCGCCGCCGGCGGCTACTGGTGGCGCAGCCGCGCTCACAGCTTCAACCCGCAGAATCTTCGCATGGTGCAGGTCACCCGGAGCGGCAACGCGGTCAGGGCCGCGCTTTCGCCCGACCGCCGCTACATCGTTTACGCCCTGCGTGACGGCGCAGACGAGAGTCTGTGGGTGGAGCAGTTGGCCACCGGGAGCCACGTGCAGATTCTTCCCCCGGAACAGGCGCGCTTTGTCGCGGTCGCCTTCACGCCCGACGGCAACTATGTCCTCTTCGTGCGCTCCGACAAAGCCGAGGAGGGATTGCACTACCTCTACCAGATCCCTGTGCTGGGCGGTACGCCGCAGCAGTTGGTCCGGGATATCGATTCTGCACCGTCTTTCTCCCCCGACGGCCATCAGTTCGCCTATGACCGTGGAGGCCAGGCGGTGAATCAAATCCGTATCGCCAACGCGGATGGCTCCGGCGATTCCGTCCGGATCGAGCTTCCCTCGACGAGACCGGGCAATGTCAGTGTGTCCTGGTCGCCGGACGGCGAAACTCTCGCTACTGTTTCCGACGAGCTTCGCGATGGCCAAGCGCGGTGGATTCTGGAAACCATTAACGTGAAGACGGAGGAGGTCCGGGAGTTCCATCGCTTCACGTCCCGTGCCAAAGGGGTTGAGTGGCTCCCCGACGGCCGCAGCCTGCTGGTCTCTCTCGTCGACCCCGATACATCAATGGGTCAAATCGCAATGATCCGCTACCCCGGCGGGGAAGTCTCCCGCCTCACGCACGACTTGTCCGACTACGATACCTGCTGTTTGGGTGTGTCGCGCGATGGCGACGCCCGATGGATCGGACCCGAGCCAGATCACTTCGGGCACGCCCCTGGGCCTTGACCTGGAATGGTCGGGGAACCGTCTTCTTGCCGCCGACGACAGCGGCCAATACGTTGTCATGAATTCTGACGGCAGCGACCAGCGCCCGTTCGACAACGATCACGACCGTCATCTCAGCCTGACGTCTTGTCCCGACGGCCACCTGCTGTTCACCACCTGGCGCTCGGGAGCGGTGGCCCTGTGGCGCAGCGAGGCCGACGGATCAGGCGCGGCACAGATTGCCAGTCCGAGCACCAATATTGTGATGTGCACTCCCGATTCGAAGTTCGCCCTCTTCATCAAAGACGGCCTCATGTGGCGCATCTCGATCCAGGGCGGCGTCGCCGAGAAGACCGGCCTGCTTCCGCAGTATGGAGTGTTTTCTCACGACGGCAAGCTGTACTCAAGCATCCATGTTTCCTTCGGCGCCAAGCCTGACACCTGGGCGATCACACCCGCCGCCGGCGGCGCGCCGCTGTACGAGATCCCGCTGCCTTACGGGGCAGGACCGGCAGAGTTCGCTGCCGATGGCAAAGCCCTGAATGCTCTTCTGACTCGCAATCATGCCGACAACCTCTGGAGGGTGCCTCTGAACGGTGGTCCGCCAACGCAAATGACCAAGTTCACTAGCGGTCGGATCTTCACGTTCGCTTTGTCTCCCGACGGCAAACACCTGGCCCTGTCGCGCGGCCAGTCCAAGACCGACGTCGTCATGATGAGCGGGTTCCGGTAGACCTGAGATGCCCGAAACTCGACTCTAACTGCAAGGGCAGCTTGCTTGAGCAAATCTTTGCAGCCGCTGCCCTGCGAGGAATTCAACCACCAGCGATCCGTGCCGCAGTGGGCAATCACAGAGGTTGACGGGCCAGTTGACGTAAGCAGGCGATTACACTCAAAGCCTCCGGGTCATTGGGTCAATGAGTGCAATCGATACGTAATTGTTTCGTGAGATGCAGTACAAGATCGTCGTCAAGCATTACCTGGACATACTCCCCAACATATTGGTCTCGGTAGGTAATGCCCCGGCCATCTGGAACGTAGCCTCGCAACACATACAGTCGCTGGGCAGCGTTGTACGCAGCATGCAGCCCCACCCCAATACCAACGGCACAATAACGGCGAGCCGCTTGCGCTTCTGCAAGATCCAGCAGGCGGCTCGCGATACGACGTCTGCGAAATGTGGGAAGCACATTCAGGTCTTGGATCTCAGGAATCTCCAGCTCAGCAAATCCGGGATATGTGGGCCGCCAGTTGATGGTTACATAACCTGCGAATTCCCCGTCAACGGCAGCAACCAGGGAGGTGCGGCTTCCTGCCGCCTCTTGCTCCAAGTACAGCTGATACGTTGCCTCTGGTTTGACCGAACCGATGCTCGCGAATGCCGCGGCGATGACCGGCGGGTCATGTTGATTGAGTGAGAGAATCTGAATGGCTCCGAACGTTTTCATGTGAATCACTCTACCGCGTTGCGCCTGGCTTTGAACCCGGACGATAACTGTCGTTAACCTACTAGGACTCTATCGCTAGTGCTCAGGCCGACATGCTGTGGGGATTGCGCAGATCTTCACGCCTGAGCACTAGCGATAGAGTCCTAGTAGGTTCTCAACAGTTGTCCGAGAAAATGGCACAATGTGTGAGATGGCTAGAGACACCGAATTTACAAACAGACTAGGATGTGGTGACTAGGAGATATTATCGGAGATGGAAGCAACGGACCTCATCGATCGACTGGCGCAGCACAAGACCCTTGGGGCGGCGCAGCGGGAAGAGTTGGCCTGGCTGGCCGCGCACGGCTCACTTCGTCACATGAACGCCGGCGACGTGCTGACCGCGAAGGGCGCGCAAGTCAGCGGCTTGTTCGTCGTGCTGTCGGGGCGCATCGCCATATTTGTTGATCGCGGCGCCGGGCTGAACAAGATCATGGAATGGAGGGAAGGCGACGTCACGGGAATGCTTCCGTACTCTCGCCTGGTCAGCCCGCCGGGCGATTCGGTGGCGCAGGAACCCACCACAATCCTGGCCGTACCTCGCGAAAATCTGCCCGCCCTCATCCGTGAGTGTCACGAGATCACGTCGATCCTCGTACGCGCCATGGTCGATCGCGCGCGTGCCTTTACCTCGAGCAGCCTGCACGACGAAAAGATGGTTTCCCTAGGCAAGTTGTCCGCGGGGCTGGCGCACGAGCTGAACAATCCAGCCTCCGCGATCGAGCGCTGCGCTACGCTGCTAGAAGACCGGCTGGAGGATGCAGAAGTGGCGACGCGCGCTCTCGGCGCGGCGCGGTTGGGCGACTCTCAACTTGCCGCTGTTGACGCGGTCCGATCGTCTTGCCTGTCCAAGCGCGTGCAAGGCGTGCGTTCGCCCATCGAACAAGCCGAACGCGAGGACGCCATTGCCAACTGGCTTGCCGACCACAGTTGCGATGTCGCAGCCGCCGAGGCGTTGGCGGACACGCCTGTGACCTTCGAGGCGCTGGACCACATCGCCGCGGCAGTCGATGGCCCGGCGCTGAATGCCGTGCTGCGATGGACCGCCGCCGGATTTGCGGTACGCGGCCTCGCCTCCGAGATTCAGGAAGCCGCGCTACGCATCTCCGGATTGGTGCTGGCGATCAAGGGATTTACACACATGGACCAGGCCATGGTCGTCGAGCCCGTGGACCTCGCGTTGAGTCTAAGCAACACGGTTGCGGTCTTGAAGTCGAAGGCGCGGACTAAATCGGTCGCAGTGAACATCGAGATTGAACCCGGCCTCCCGCGCGTTCGAGGCATCATCGGTGAACTCAACCAGATCTGGGCGAACCTGATCGACAATGCCCTTGACGCGGTCGCTGACTCGGGCCGCGTCGAGGTGCTGGCGAACCGCAACCATCAGCAGGCGGTGGTACGCGTCATCGACAACGGAACGGGGATGTCTGCACAAATCCGCGAACGAATCTTCGATCCGTTCTTCACCACCAAGCAGGTGGGGCAAGGCACTGGCCTGGGCCTCGACATCGTACGGCGCCTCGTCCGCCATAACGACGGCGAAATCTCGGTCGAGTCGGGGCCGGGCCGGACGGAGTTCCGGGTCGCCCTGCCGCTTGCCGAGATCGACGACGCCGGAGGAACGCGTTGAACAAGCCAGTCCTCCTGATCGTCGACGACGATCCGCAAGTGCTCGCCGCCGTGCGCCGCGACCTCCGCTCCCGGTACCGGGAGCACTACACAGTCATGGGCGCTTCGTCGGGACCGGAAGCGCTGGCCACGGCCAACGAACTGAAGAGCCGCGGAGATTCGCTCGCCATGTTGATTAGCGATCAGCGAATGCCCGGCATGCTGGGGAGCGAAGTGCTCGCCAAATCTCGCGACGTGTACCCGCTGGCGCGGCGTGTCCTCCTCACCGCCTACTCGGATATCGAAGCAGCGGTTAAGGCCATTAACGAGGCGCATCTTGATTACTACCTGTCGAAGCCGTGGGACCCGCCAGAGGAACTTCTCTTCCCGGTGGTCGACGATCTGCTCGACGCTTGGCAGGCCGAATGTCTGCCCGAAGCGAAGGGGCTGAGGCTGGTCGGACACCAGTGGTCCCCTCGATCGTATGCGATCAAGGACTTCTTGGCGAGTAGTCTGATCTCCTATCGCTGGTTCGATGTTACGCGGGACCCAGACGCGCGCGCACTGCTGGATGCGGCCGGGGTTGGCGCCGACGAGCTTCCGGCGCTGTTCTTCGACGACGGAGGACCGGTACTGCGGAACCCGGAGCCACGCCAGGTAGCCGAGCGCCTCGGCAAATCGCTCTCGGCCGCGTTCGATGTATACGATCTCGTGATCGTCGGCGCCGGTCCCGCGGGACTCGCGGCGGCGGTGTACGGCGCATCGGAAGGCTTGCGAACCCTGCTGCTCGACCGGCACGCCCCGGGCGGCCAGGCGGGCACCAGTTCCCGCATCGAGAACTATCTGGGATTTCCAGCCGGCGTCAGCGGGAGCGAACTGACACGTCGTGCACTGACGCAAGCCCAGCGGCTCGGCGCCGAGTTTCTCGCGCCACTCGAAGTGACCCAGGTCACGATCGATGGGGGCTACAAGCGTCTCGCGCTTGTCGACGGTCGTGAGATTGTTACGCGAGCCATGCTAGCCGCCACGGGCATGTTCTATCGCGAGCATCCCGCGCACGGTGTGGCAGAGCACACAGGCGCCGGAGTGTACTACGGCGCCGCGACCACAGTCGCGCCGGAAATCGTCGACCGGCACGTCCTCGTCGTCGGCGGCGGGAACTCAGCGGGCCAGGGTGCCATGTATCTGTCGCGCTATGCGAAAGAGGTGCAGATCGTGGTGCGCCGCGATAGCCTGCGCGACACCATGTCGTCATATCTCATCGACCAGATCGAGAAGACACCGAACATCCGGTTGCGCACCCGGATGGAAGTCGAACGGGTCGAGGGCGAGGGTAGGGTGGAACGGGTCGGGCTTGTTTCACTCGACGATGGTTCGTGCAGTATGGAGGAAGCCGACGCGCTGTTCGTGTTTATCGGCACCCGTCCGCGCAGCGATTGGCTCCCTGCCGATGTGCTGCGAGACACCAAAGGATTTGTCCTCACAGGCCGGGACCTGATGGCGGCCAAAGCGTATCCGCGCATTTGGAAGGAGCCACGCGAACCGCTGCCGTTGGAGACCAGTGTACCCGGGGTTTTCGCCGCGGGTGATCTCCGCGCCGGCGCGATGAACCGTGTAGCGTCAGCTGTAGGCGAGGGATCGATGGTAGTGCGGCTCGCGCACGAATACCTGACGCTGACCTAGATCCAGGACGGCCCGCCCCAGGTTCTGGGAAGTTGTACCGGAATCAACCGTCGCGAATCGCGTCCAATAATGTCACGGAAACTTGCCCTCGAAGACGCTCCGGATTATGAGTTCAACCGCTTGCAGTTAAATCATTGAACCTGAAGCACGGACGGGCTGATTCAGGTTCTCAAAAACACCGCCAGTTCAACTCAGTCACGGCAGATTATGAGCGGATATGAGCG
>CAVQNY010000021.1:0-226163 GCA_963714225.1 uncultured Acidobacteriaceae bacterium
GCGGCGGGATAGGCCGGGTCCATTGTGGCGGACCAGTTTGTACCAGGCCGCCAGGGGTGGGTGGCGGTGACGGTGGGCAAGAATATCGGGAAGGTAGTGAACCAGCCTGGGAGAGTGGAGATCGGGCAGTTGAGATAGAGTAGGTTGTGAGCCGAGTGGATTGAGTTTCCGCATCCAGGGTCGGCGAACCAACAGCTGCGCCCCGGAGAGGAATATAAGGTTCCCCTCCGAGGCATGAGCTTCTGGGAGCATCACCTCCCATGGGCCTATGTGAACGTCCTACAAACCATTCCAAAAATCAAGAGGCCACAGGTCGGGGCAAAGTTCGCTGGCCGCGAAGGCGGAAGTGTTTGCTGAAGGGATGTGAAAAGGACTTTCCTCCTCAGCAGGCGACTGAGCGCTATTGCAGTGAGGAGTGTCGAGAGAAGGCGCGGGAGTGGTCGGAGTGGAAAGCGCAGCAGAGATACCGGGCCAGCGAGCAGGGCAAGGAAAAACGGAAGGCACAAAGCCGGCGCTACCGAGAGCGCGTCCGGGGCGGGAAAGAACAGGAAGCAGTCGATGAGGCGGCGAGGGTAATCAGTCTAGATTTTTTTTTGATGGTTTCTGCGACCGGCCCGGGTGCTATCAGGGGTTCGTGTACAGCTCGCGATCCCCCCGACAACGCTTCTGTTCGAAGCCGTGCCGGCGTGCGGTGGAGCGGGTAGTGGAGCGGGAACGGCGATGGCGAGAGCCGCCGACCGGCTGCCCGAGGAAGTGAGCGGTAGCGGCCGTGGAAGCCGAGCCCGTTTCAGGGAGAGATGAGCTTGACATATTGACCTCTGGGCAGCGGTGGGCTTAGCTTTCGGCTTGCCCGCAAGAGGAAGAGAGGACGAGAGGCGTGGTGGTTGGTCCTTTCGTTCTTTCTTTCTCAGTTGGTTTATCTGCGAGGGGTTCGATGCTGCGCTGGACGCAAGACAGTCTGCTGGATTTGGAGTGTAGCCAGATCGGCGAGCACTACGGGCGCTATCGCTTGCACCAGCCAGAAGCGGAACGTGCCATGGCGCGGTCGCTGGAGCGCTACGGTCAACTGTCGCCGGTGGTGGTGTGCCGGCGCGCGGGCGGCTTGGAACTGATCGACGGTTTCAAACGTCTGGGAGCGGTGCGCGTTCTGGGGACGAGGAAAGTTCTCTCGGCCCGGCTCCTGGAGGCCGACGAGCGGACGGCCAAGGCCGCCATCTACGGACTGAATCGTGCTGGGGGCCGGACGCGGGAGCTGGAAGAAGCTTGGATCGTGCATGCCTTGGTACGCGAGGATGGATTGAGCCAAGTGGAGGTAGGGGAGCTGTTGGGGCGGCACAAGAGTTGGGTATGCCGCCGGCTGGCGCTGCTCGAGCGACTGGGGCCAGAGGCCCGCGATGAGCTGCGGGTAGGGTTGTTGTCGCCCACGGCAGCGCGGCAACTGGTGCGGTTGCCGCCGGGCAACCAGGCGGAAGTTCTGCAGCTGATGCAACGCGAAGCGCTGTCGGGCACCGAATTGGCCGGGGTGGTGGACTTGTTGCTGGAATGTCCCGGACGCAGCCAGCAAGACTACATCCTGGGAAGACCTCGGGAAGCGCTCTCGCAGTGGAAGGGAGTGGTGTTTTGCGCGCGCGATCCCCGGCTGAGCCCAGCCGGAAACCAGGTTTGGAAACGAGTCGGAGTCTTGCTCGACCTGCTGGGCCGCATGGAGGTGTGGCTGGCACACCATGGCCGCACCGGACTCACGCCCGGAGATCGCGCCCTGTTGTCGTCTCGTTTCCAAAGGTTGTCGCGAGATGCTGGATCGGTAGCCACGTTGAGCCAGGACCTGATCCCCGAACTGGAGCGGGCATGAACGAAGGCACACGCAACGAGGTCATCCGGTTATCCTATGGCGGCGCCTCGCGTCGCCAGATCGCCAGAATGCTGGGGATCGACCGCAAGACGGTGACCCGCATCTTGGCCGATCACCAGGATCGCCGAGCGGGTGTGCCGCAGCGGGAGCGTGCCCGCCGGGCGAGCTTGCTGGACCCTTTCCAGGAAACCATCACGCAACTGCTGGCACGTTATCCGAACTTGACCGCCGTGCGCCTGCACGAGGAGCTAGGTAAACTGGGCTTCCGCGGGGGCTATACCATCGTCAAAGAACATTTGCGAGACCTCCGCCCGGAACCCAACCAGTCGCCGGTACAGCGCTTCGAAACCGCTCCTGGGGTGCAGGCCCAGATGGACTATTCCCCCTACGACATTGCTTTCACCGCCGAAGGCCTCCGCCGCGTACATGCTTTCAGCTACCTTCTAGCCTATTCCCGTCGCCAGTATCTGCGCTTTGTGGAATCGCAAGATCTGCCCACTACCCTGCGAGAACATGTCCGCGCCTTCCAACATTTTTCTGGATTAGCCACCACCTGTCTGTACGACAACATGAAAGTGGTGGTGAGCGGTTACGACGGCGAGCAACCGATCTACAACACCCGCTTCCTGTCTTTCGCCACGCACTACGGGTTCAAGCCTTGGGCCTGCCGTCCCCGGCATCCACAAACCAAAGGGAAAGTGGAACGCCCCTTTTACTATGTAGAAACCAATCTGCTCAACGGCCGTACCTTCAGCTCGCTCGAACACCTCAACCAGGTGACCGCAACTTGGCTGGCCACCACGGCCGACCTGCGCCTTCATCGGGAAACCAAACGCCAGCCGCTTGATCTCTACCTGGAAGAGAAGCCGCACCTTCTGCCTTTGCCCGCGCACCCCTACGACACGGCCAAAACCGTGTACCGGACCGTGAACAGTGAAGGACATGTCGCCTATCGTCAGAACTTCTACTCGGCCCCCTGGCAACGCATTGGCGAACTGCTGCCCGTCCGTATCACCGAGAAGGAACTGATCCTTTACGGTCCCGACGTAGAGGAGATCGCCCGTCATGAGCTCTACCCTTCGGGAATCACTGGAGAGAGGCACGCTTTGCCCGAGCATTCTCCCGGACGCGATCCGCAGCAAAAGTACGCCTTGCTGAAACAGCGTTTCGCAGAGTTCGGAACGGAAGGAATCTTGTTCTTCGAGCAACTGGTGAAGACTCGACGCTACGGGAAAGAGGAAGCCTGCCGAGTTCTGGGGCTTCTTTCCACCTATCATCGCGAAGATCTCCAGGGGGCCCTGGAGAGAGCTGCTCGCTACCGCGCCTTCTCCCTTTCCGCGGTCGAGCGGATCCTGGCCGCGCAGGCTCGTCCCAAGTTGGCTTGCGAATCTCTCGAGCAGGAGGCACGAGAACACTTGGAGGAACTGTTCCGACAATCCTCCGTGTCCATGCGGCCCGCCGAGGAGTATCAAGCGCTTCTGCAAGAGAGGGGAAACGAAAACCAGGAAGAGAACCAAACCGAACATGACCCCGACGACGAATCTGCGTGATCAATGCTTGCACCACTTTGCGACTCTGGGTATTCCGCTCCGATCCGAATCGCTGGATCTACTGCTCACCAAAGCTGAAAAAGAGAATCTCTCGCATCTGGACTTTCTCGATCAGCTCATCGGCGAGCAAGCCAACGCTCGCCGCGAACGTTCCGTTCAGCGTCGCATCCAGGAGGCACACTTCGCCGAGGACAAATCCTTGGAAGGCTTCAATTGGAAGTTCAACCCCAAGGCCTTCGACCGCCTGCAGATCGAAGAGTTGGCTACCGGAGACTTCATTCGGCGTCGAACCAATTTGATCCTGCTGGGTTGGAGTGGGGTGGGGAAGAGTCACATTATTCAGGCCCTGGGGCAAAAGGCCTGTGTCCATGGGTATCGCGTCCTCTATCGCACCTCCGCCCAATTGATCTCGGATCTGACCGCTTCGCTCGCGGACAAAACGCTCTCCGAAAAGCTACGCCGCTACGCGCGTCCGGATTTATTGATCATCGACGAATTCGGCTGCGACAAAATCGAGCGCGAGGAAAGCCCGCAATCGGCTCACCTGCTCTATAAGATCATCGCTTTGCGGAACCAGAAGAGCTCCACCGCGCTCGCCACCAACGTGGACTTCGAAAAATGGGGAGAGTATCTGCCCGATGGGCCCGTCGCCATGGCTTTCCTCGATCGCATCGTAGAGGGAGCGATCATCCTCAAGATTCAAGGTAGGTCGTATCGTGCACACGGCCTCAAACGAGGAGAACCTCCAGCTTAGAAAAAAGAACTGCGGACACACCCGAGGTCGCATTCCTCAACTGGCCACTACAGAGCGTAACCATCCTACCGGTCCAAAGTTCTCCGCCAAAGTGGACCAGTTTTTCGCCGCCGTCGACACCATAGTTCGCGCTGATGGAGTGCCGAACGTCGTAGTCGGCATTGCCGTAGTTGTACTGCCAGAGATTGTTGTCGTTGACCGGGTTCAGAATGTTGTCTCCGTAGCCCACCCCCGAAGCGCTGCTCTGGTCGATGAACGGATTCAAGCCGCCGTTGGAGACTTCATCCAGAGAGTGGCCCCACAAGTAGTTCGCCTGAATCTGTAGTCCGTGCGCAAAGCGATGCTGCACGCTGACACTCAAGCCGTCATAGTGGGAAATCGCCACCGTCCCGATGCCGCCTACGGGCCCGAAGCGGCCATCCCAACCGCCGCCGAACCCGTCCCCGGCCTGCTGAGCCGCTGGAATCCCCAGCCACCCATTTGGGCAGGTTGCGGGCGGGCAATATCCATGGACGCGTGACAACGCCACGAACGGCACTCCCATGCCTGACAAAATCAAAGCCATGGCCTGCCAGGCCTTCCTAGCCAGCCGTGCCAACGCCTTCCTGTCGGTCATAATGCTTGTTCTTCATGGGCGCGGCTAGCCACTACCCGATGTTTGGGAAGTAAACCGAACGGGCTAGAGCACCGATTCAGTAACATTCCGCGCAAGGTTTGCTGCAACTCGCGTTCCCTGATCGGCTTAGAAAAGGTGTAGAATTTGATTTCTCCATCGCTAGTCCCGGCCGTAACTGGTTTTAAGAAATCAAATGGAGGCCAAAACATGAAGGCACAGTTCTCTCCGCTCATGCTGGCGGGCGGGCTCTCCCTGGCGCTGGGCATGGGGTTCGCGCAGAATAGTTTCCCCAAAGTTATTAAGTGGACCGAAGGCGCACCCAATGCCACTTCCGATATGAAGGACAACGTCAAGATTGAGGGCCTCAAAACCGATAATGCCCACATCTATGTGAGCCTCACCGAGATCAAGGAGACCGAATACAATCGGGTTTGGGTACAGGTCTCGAATCACGGCACCGCTCCGATGGAGTTTAACCCCCAAGCGGCGGTGCTGCTGAAAGGCGACAAATCCGTAAAGGCTGAAAATCCGGATAAAGTGGCAGGGTCAATCCAAAGATTCGGCGAAGCCAAATCGCAAGAACTCTCGTCCGCTCATTGCACGAATATGGCCGCCACAGGATGCCAGCCCACGAATACCCAGATGCAGGTGTCAAAGCAAGTGCTAGGCGCCTCAGGCACTGCGGCGCAGTGGGTCCGGGATAATGGGTTAAGACCAAAGACGCTCGCGCCCGGGGACGAAGCGCAAGGCGCTATCGTTTTCAAGAAAGACAAGAAGGAGGCCGAGTATATATTGCACATTCCTGTCGGCGATCAGGTTTTCGAATTCCCGCTGAGCGCGCAGAACAAAATTCCCTCCTACAACTATTAATCACTTCTGGATTACAAAAACTGGCGGGAAGCTACCGAATTTCCCGCTAGCTTGTGATCCATTCCCGCTTCTCGCCGATTCCATCGATCGATAACTCTCGGCTGCGAGGCATGCCCTTCAGCCAGCCCAAAGAAATCTAGCCCGCAACGCCTGAATCAAACGCCGCTGCAGCCAGGTGTCCATGGCAGCTCTGCCATGAAGGGCCCTCGCCATTTCTTCCTCTCCCACCAATGAAAAGGCGGTCTCGATATCGAGACCGCCCCTGCCAGAGTCCGCTGGCCCGGGTTAAGACCGCGAGAACTAGAAGCTGAACTTAGCCGTCAACTGGATCAATCGAGGCGAAGCGTCGCCGCCCAGGAACGAGCCCAGAATGCTGGTGGGCGGGTTCACGGTGTGAACGATTTGCCCGAAGGACGGATTGCTGACGTCGTTTACGGGCGCTGCAAAGTTAGGATGGTTAAACAGGTTGAAGAACTGCGCGCCAACTCCAAACTTCGCCGTCTCCCAGTGTGGAATCTGCGTGTACTTCATGATGGTCATATCCGTGTCGAAGTAATGCGGTCCGTAGAACTGGTTGCGCCGCTGGATTTCGGTTCCGCTGGTTAGCTGCGCCTCGCCGATGTCGCCGGCGAAGGAATTGGTACCTGACGCAATGTCCGGAAAACTCGACAGGGGAATGCAGGGTATGATTCCCGTGTCTAGGGCGCCCTTCGGCCCGCGGCAAACCGGATGTCCGCTACCCGTATAGTTAGCGTAAACGGGAGCCGGAGCACTTGAAGTACCGAAGTTGTAGGCTTGGAGTTCGCTTTCGGCCTCGGCGTTGATTGCCGTGTACGGCAAGCCTGTCCGGAAGAAGACCGTGCCGGAAAGCTGCCAGCCCTTCAACAGAGCTGTCGGACCCTTGGGAAGTTCATAGACGTAGTTGGCATTGAGGGAGTGCCGCGTGTCGTAGTCGGCATTGCCGTAGCTGGACCTCGGATTGCGATCGTTGATCGGGGCCAGAAGACTGTTGCCGAAGCCATTATCAATGAAGGGATTGAGCCCGCCATTGGAGACCTCGTCCAGAGCGTGTCCCCATAAGTAATTACCCTGTACCTGTAACCCGTGAGCAAAGCGGTGCTGTAGCGTTACGGCCAGGCCGTTGTAGCGGGCGATTGCATTGGTCCGGATGTCGGTTACGGCTGAGAAACGGCCATCCAGCGGGGCTGTCGGCAACCCCGGCCATCCGTTAGGACAGTCGGGAGAGCCTGTTGTCGGACAAAAGCCGTTTATGCCGTTAAAGGAGTAGGTCTCGTGATAACCGTGGCTGCCCACATAGTTAAGGATCATTGAGGTACTGTTGCCAAACTGGTGTTGCACCTCGAAGTTCCACTCAGCCGTCATCGGAGCCACGATATTGCCGAGGGTGGTGACACTCGGGAGCGAGAATAGGCCGCCCGTGGAGGTCTCAAGCTGCGCGAGATTTTGGCCAGCTGCGAAGCCACTGACGAGCGCCGCGTTCGATGCTGCGGCCGTCGCGAAAAGATTGCCGCCGTTGGTTTCCGCTGGCGAGAGGTTGCCGCCGAAAGGCACGAACTGGTTATCCTTGGGGGTGTTCTCAATCAAGCTGTCAGCAACCGACCCTTGGAAGGTATCCATGAAGAGGCCGAAGCCGCCGCGGAGTACGGTGTTCTTGAGCCACGAGGGAGACCAGGCGTATCCGAACCTAGGCTGGAACGCAACGTTGGTAAACGATGGCGCCATGTTTGCCAGGCCCGTCTGGATTGCCTTATTATAGGGTGCGTTGATGCCTTGCGTGGCGACGGATGGGAGTGACCCATTAAGGCGCGCGAAGCAGTTGGTGTTGCAAATGGGCAACTCATTGTGATCCATGCGCAATGCCACAGTCAGCTTGAGGTCGCTTCGGGGCTTCCATTCATCCTGCACATACCAGCCCAGTTGATACAGCTTGACGGGCTGGTCGAGGCTGGAGGGGAAGTTCTGCACCAACAGGCCCTGGTTGCCCGTGAATGTGCCTCCCTGGTTCACCAGGCTGGCTAGGTTGAAAGCGACCAACTCACCGCTGCTTAGTATACCCATGTCATGGTCGCTCAGGTCGTTGCGGTGGAAGTAAATGCCTAGCTTCAAAGTGTGCTTGCTGTTTAGGCTATAGGAGACGTCATCGACAACCTGGTAGCCGGTGACATTACGCCCCTGCGGCCAGATGAAATCCAGTCCGCCAACTGCCGTGAGCGAAGAATCGTCCATAAAAAGAGTTGTGGGGAAAGCGGCAAGTGACGCTGACAGATTGGACGGGCCAAAGATGGCGCGGTAATACTGCAACGAGGCGACAAGATTGTTTGCCGCCTTGACTCCGATCGAGCGGTTCCAGCCAAGCTGAAACTGGTACTCTGGCTGATAGCTGGTAGAATTGAAGATCGGATTGAGGGCGTCGGTCGCGGTCGCCTGGGTGCCAATGTCTTCCTGCAAGCGCACGAACAATTTGTCGTTGTTCGTGAGGTTGAAGTCAAACCGGCCCGACGTCAGGTACTCGTGCGTGAAATTGCCAACCGTATTCGAGAAGCTGGTCGTGCAGGGGTTGCCGCTCCCAGGCCCGAAGGTTGCTCCTGCCGTACCGTAGGCACCGCCTGGATCAGTAAAATTGTTGCCTTGGCACCCGGTTGCGTCGCCGCCTGCTGGGACGTTCGGGTTGCCCGGCACGCCGGCGGCAAGTCCAGGAGCGCCGCTCCACACCTTGAACGCTTGCTGGTAGAACGGAACCGAGGCGGACATGCCGTCGGATGTGGTCAGGTTGTCGAGAATGTTGTTCTCGAAGGCCGCGGTGGGGGCCAGAAGCTCAATGTTCTTGACTGGGATTACCACTCGCAGCCCTTCATAGTTCCAGAAGAAGTATGCCTTGTTCTTCCAGATCGGCCCGCCAAACGACGCCGCGTACTGGTTGGCATTGACGAAACCGCGCGGCTGGTCCAACGCCGAATTGGAGAAATCCGTGTTGAAATAGTCATTGGCGTTCATCGTACGCCCGTTCCACCAATAGTTGGCGTTGCCGTGCCAGTTATTGGAACCGGACTTCGTGATGTAGTTCACGTTCGCGCCGACGAACCCGCCGTACTGCCCGGAGTAGCCGTTGGTGACGACGGTTGCTTCCTGCACTTCGTTCTGGCCGAGCAACAGGTTGGTCGCACCTGAGTTGTTCAGGTTCAGGAACGGATCGTTATCATACATCCCGTTCAGCGTGAACAGGTTCGAACTTGCTGAAAGACCAAAACTGGAGAAGTTCCCATAACCCGACCCGGTGTTCATCACCGACCCAGCCGCTGTCTGCGCGATAAAGCTCAAATCATTGCCCCCGTTTGGCACTTCCGAGATCTCGCGCTCGTTAAACGTAGTCGCGATTTCTGCCGACTCCGTCTGCAGCAGAGGAGCTTCGCCCGAAACTTCTACCGTTGTCCCGGCCGCGCCTATTTCCAGCTTCGCGTTGACGATCGTGGTCGCACTCACGCTTACCGTCGTCGTCTCAGAAAAAGTCTTGAAGCTGGGGGC
This sequence comes from uncultured Acidobacteriaceae bacterium, assembly GCA_963714225.1. GTDB lineage: Bacteria > Acidobacteriota > Terriglobia > Terriglobales > Acidobacteriaceae > Sulfotelmatobacter. Next base: position 9,186 of record CAVQNY010000021.1, read on the forward strand.
GGTCACCGTAACGGTATACGTTCCCGGTTCGACCAGCGGGAACTGGAATGCGCCCTGGGAATTCGACTTCGTACTATTTGTGAAGCCCTTCTCGACACTCTTCAGGTTCACCGTGATATTCGGCAGAACGGCGCCGCTAGCGTCGGTTACCGTTCCGGTGATCACGCCGGTAGTCGTGCTCTGCGCCAGCAGCACGCCAGGCAGCAACAGCCCCACCACCGCGATCAGGGCAACTAACTTGGTCGATGTGTTAAATCGCATTTGTCTTACCTCCGCTCATTCAAATTCTGGCTTTCTGGGAATAGGGAACTTGCTAAACAGGCTAGCGCCAACCTTAAAGCCCAAAAACTTGTCCAACCGTTGGGCTTAGCGCACAATTCCCCGAACGAAGGTACTTAGCAACTGATACTCCAAAGGCGTCCGACCTAACATTCATTGTTTTCAATGAGTTGTAACCATGATCGACCCGGTAGCTCTTTGAATTGGAAGATTGCCAGGCCCGTTTCTATGGATTTACGTAGACGCAACTTCCCTCGAAATCGCTGGTACCCATCCCGCCTTGAGACCTAGCCATCCCCGAACCTGGATAGTGGCCTGGAACGTGCTCGTAATCCAAACAGTGATCGCTTGCTTTCCCGCGCATCAACGCACAATGCACATTTCAAGACACCCCCTCGAGCCTCAAGGTCGTTCCCTCTAGTCCTCTTCTGCTTATCTGGTTGACTCAGCAAGACCCCACAGGTAGTGTGGGGGAGTGCCCAGACCGTCGTTCCCCAAGACCCTGCGCCAATTTCAAAGCAACTTTGCCACCGAGGAAGCCTGCGAAAGGTATCTTGCGGCCTGCCGCTGGCCCGAGGGCTTCGTCTGCCCCCGATGCGGAGATCGGCGAGCGTACGACCTGGTGCATCAACGTCGGTGGCAGTGTGCTGGCTGCCGTCACCAAGTCTCGCTGAGACAGCCGGGACGGTTCTGCACAGGACCAAGACCCCGCTGACTCACTGGTTCTGGGCCGCTTATCTGATGACCACCGACAAGCGTGGGGTTTCTGCCTTGCTCGTGCAGCGGCAACTCGGTCTGTCCTGTTATGAGACTGCTTGGATGCTGCTGCACAAGCTCCGCCGGGCGATGGTCAATGGAGCTCGGGAGCCGCTGTACGGCGAGGTAGAAGTTGATGAAACATGGATTGGCGGCGAGCAGGCCGGTCTTCGCGGAAGCCGGCAGCTCAAGGGGCGACGGGCGGCACTGGTTCTGGTTGCGGTGGAAAAGCGCGGCAGGGGCTCGGGCCGCCTCAGAATGAAAGTGATGCCAGATTTCAAAGGCAAGACCATCATCTCATTCCTCAACCAGACCATTTCTCCCGGCTCGACCGTCTACACGGATGGCCTCAAAAGCTTTGAAGGTCTCACGAATGCGGGGTTCAAACATATCGCCCGCACTCAACCACTGCGTTCTGACCTCCGTAAGGGCGCGCAGTCGGCTGTCCCGCTTGCCGATCGCGCTATTGGAAACCTGCAGCAATGGCTGATCGGAACCTACCACGGAGTGAGCAAGCCTCAACTCCAGGTTTACCTCGACGAATTCGTGTTCCGGCACAACCGCCGCAAAACACCGGCGGCCGCCTTCCAGACCCTCCTCGGACTCGGAACCGGTCGGAAATCAACCATGTACGAGCAGATCCGCGGAGCGAAGGATCTCAACCACAACCTATTGGGGTTTGCTGAGCCAACCAGATAAGCAGAAGTCCTCTAGTGGCGAAGTGTGGAGTTCCGTGCCGGGGAGTTGTTCCCGCGAGTGGGGTTCATCGTCACCAATCTGGAGACGCCAGGCCGGGCCGTGGTGCGGTTCTACAACACGCGAGCTCCCGGTGGAAGCACATCGGACGCGGCGGCGGCGCGGGGCGATGCCGAGTTGGATCGCGCGACTGCCGGTAACCGACGGATCGATTGTATGGTGGTCAGGTCGGCAGCGAAGTCTCTCTTACACGAGTTGGAATTAAAAGGAGAGGTGTCGCAAAAAGTGGGCCGTAAATGGCGCAAATTTCGGCTGTGCTGCCTCGGAATCTTGTTCCGTAGCGCACAACATTCCGGTCATCGACTGCCGGGTTGGGGAGCGCAAACATGACTTGGCGCAAGAATATTTGGCCAAGAGCAAAATCACCCGAGGGTTGTTTCTCGTCCTCGTAGGCCGCGCCCGCGTCCCGGTGTGGCAGGTCGGCCGAAACCATCACCTCGAGCGCAAAACCCCGATGCCCTATGTCAATCACTACTCCTTCCATATCCTCGATCCGGAGTGGGGCCACCTCACCATCAAGATCAGCGGACATCCTCCGTTTCCCGCACAGGTGATGCTAAACGGTCACGAGTACGTAGCCTGTCAGGCGCGTAAAGCGGGAATTAGCTTTACTAAAGAAGGAAATTGTTTTACTCATATCTCTGACGCCGCAGGCTTGGCGAAGATCGCAGACACCTTGTCGGAACCTCAGACTATAGGGCGGCTCAGCCAAGTCTGCGAGCGTTGGATTTATACCACTTGCTTGTGTTTCGCGCTCGATTTCGAGGAGCAGAAGCGGAGCCGGTTTCAGTATCAGTACTCGAACTATCAGATCGAGTACAGCCGGAATCTGATCTTCGACCTGGGTGGCAACATGGAGCAAGTGTTTCAGGCGCTGATTGACCGCAGCCGGGCGCCGCTTCAGCTCAACATCATTAAGACCATCCTCGGATATCGGCACCGTCCGAAGTATCACAAGCGCAAAGGACCCCAATGGGAAGTCACGGTCGAGAGACCTACGTATGATCTGACCATTTTCAAGTTGCACTGCGGCAACTTGACTCTGAAGATCTATACCAAAGGCGAACGCGTGCTTCGCATTGAGGCCATGGCGCACGACGTTGCAGAACTGGATTGTGGGCGCTCCTTGGAGAAGTTCCCGGAGATCGTTTCCGCTTTAAAAAGCATGCTGGAGCGGTTCATGAATGCCCTCTCCTGCATCGATCAGTGCTTCATCGCGGATGAAACTCTGGAGCAACTCCCGGCTTCTAGCCAGATCGGCAAGACCAAGGTGGGTGGCATCGACTTCAACAAACCCCGCATGCGTTGGGTCGCCCAAGCCGTGCTCGCGCTCTCCCCTTCTTCCAGCGGCTTCACCGCTTCGGAGTTGGCCCAACAGGTGCGAACCCTGAGCCAGCAAAGCGAATCTGATTACGGCCCGCGTCGTGCCGCCTACGATCTCAAAAAGCTCCGGGGTAAACAACTGGTTGGTCGGGTGGGCAAAACCGCAAAATACGAGCCCATGGCCGCCGGTCTGAGAGCCATGGCGGCACTGCTGGTTCTCCGCGAGCACGCCATCAAGCCCCTCTTGGCCGCCGCTCAGCAGCTGCGCCCGACTCGCGGCCCACAGAATCCAAGACCACTCGACATCCACTACCAAACCATATATGCGGGTATGCAGGGCGTCTTTCAAGAATTAGGAATCACCGCATGAAGAGCGACAATTATTTTTTCCGGTTTTGTCCCTAAGGGCCTAAGGGCCTAAGGGCCTAAAGCGACCCTCTACATCAGAGGCTTCGGCAGCTTCGTCACCTCCGCCGCCGCTCCGATTACTACCGGGTGGAGCGATCCAGTTCCCGGGCGGGAATTTCAACCCGCGGTGGACTAACGCCTTACACGGCACACCAACACTTGCGAGCAAACTCGCCCTCGAAACAGCTATAATGTGGGCGGCTTCTCGAGGTTGTTATGTTAACTCGTTGCTTCGCTCTCTCCTGTCTTCTATTGTTTTGTGTTTTGGCACAGGCGCAACGGACGTCCACACCAGGAGGTACGGATTCTGGCCACAGTTCGTCGCCACAGTCTGCGGCCGCCAATTCGAATGCCAGTTTTGGGAACAGCCCGGTTTCCATTAGCTCTGCGGACCAGGAAGGCAAGATCAAGTTCCGCACGCAGACGATTCTGGTTCAGGTTCCGATTGTCGTCACAGACAAATCCGGCAATCACGTGCACGGTTTGACCAAAGGCGACTTCCAAATTTTCGAGAATGGCAAGGAGCAGAAGGTCGCAACGTTTGAAGAGATCGTGACGACGAATCAACAGCTTCCGGTAGCTGCGAGCAAGCCTGGAGAGTTCAGCAACCTGACTCTGTCTGACCAACAGCCGCACAACGTCACTGTCATCGCTCTTGATACGATCAATACTCCATTCACCGATCAGGCCACGGGTCGCCAAGCGCTGGTCAAATATTTGGCCGACAATCTGAATTCCGGCCAGGTTATGGCACTCATGATCATAACCAGCCACGGCGTTAGGGTTGTGCAAGGATTGACCGGTGGCCCCGAACAACTGGTTCAGGTGCTGAAGAGGGCCAGTGGCGAACAGCCGGTGGTCCAGGGCATAAGCCGGGACGAGACGGCAGAATTGGCCAGGGGAGATGTTCCGCAGCTTCCCACAGTCGCACCCAGCGCCAATGCCAACCCACAAGCTGCGATAAACGCTTTTCTTGCCTACGGCGATGTGATGACTTCTCAGTTCGTTCAAGAAAGGGCCATTGAAGAAACTCTGAACGGGTTCCTCGGGATTGCTTGGTCGCTTTCTGGAGTCCCGGGACGCAAGTCCTTGATCTGGGCCACGGGAGGGTTTCCCTTCGATATTTCGACGCCCGCCCAGCTTCCCGGTGGCTATCTTTCCCCGCTCTACGAGCGCACCATGCAGGCCCTGGACGCCGCCCAAATTTCCGTTTACCCCGTGGACGTTCGTGGACTGGTGGCCAATTCCCCCACGGGCAGCGCTGTGGCCCACGCTGGCTCGACTGCGGCCACGGGACGGGGAACTGTCGCGCAGATCAGCAACCGTTCCTGGTTGCTACAGTCACAGATTCTGGCTCTCGATGAATTCGCGGATATGACTGGGGGCATGGCTTTCCACGACAGCAACGATCTGGTCACCAGTTTCAAACGTGCTGCTGACGATGCCTCTTCCTATTACTTGACGGGCTACTATCTCGATACGCACAACAACAACGCCGGCTGGCGGAAGCTGAAGGTCAAAGTGGATAAGAAGGACACCGAAGTCCGCGCCCGCGAAGGCTTCTTCGTCACCAACGCCAGCATGAATCTCGACGCTACGCGCAGCTCCGACTTGGTTTATGCCCTCAGTTCTCCCATAGAAGGCACGGGTGTACCGCTGACCGTGCGATGGCTGGGGACCTCCGGCGATAGCGCGAAGAAGAAGACCGAGTTCCTCATCCATATGCCAGCCGACGGGGTGTCGATGGAAGGCAGCAACGGGCAGAAGCAACTCAACTTCGACTTTGCGGCGGCCGCCTATATCAACAATGGTAAGCCCGGCAAAGCAGTTATCACCATTGGTAAGGCCGTCAACGCGAATGTGCCCGAGTCGCAAATGGCATCATTGCGGGCTAACGGAATCGACATGAAGAATGCCCTGGAGCTTGCTCCGGGACAGTACGTTGTCCGCGTGGTCGTTCGGGATAACGTCACCGGGAAGATGGGTAGTGTCACGGCACCGCTGACCGTGAACTAGAACTAGATAGACCGCAGACGCGCGGCCCGTTCCTCATCCATTTGCCTCAATCCACAACCGTCTCTAAAATAAGTGTTTACCGGAAAAACGCCAGGGAGAATTTCCGATAAAGTCCTATGATTCATTTTCCCGTTCCCGAAGCTCTCACCCAAAAAGAATGGGGAGCCTTGCGGCTCCCCATTTTGCTCGTAGCAGCGAACAATCAAACAAGCTCAGAAGTAGAGCTTAAAGCCCAGTTGAACCACGCGGCCGTCGCCGTTTGTCGTGAGCGATCTAACCCCGAAGATCTGCCCGAAGGTGGCTGCGTCCGCCGCGGAAGCATCTTCGCTGGTTCCGAAGTTGCCCGGGTTGGCAAAATTCGCGTGGTTGAAGGTGTTGAAGGTTTCAAGACGCAGTTGCATGTACTTCGTCTCGGTTAGGTGAACGTTCTTTTCGATCGCCATGTCACCGTAATTGATGCCCGGCCCATAAAGCGGGTTGCGGTTGGCGTTGCCTGCGGCGCCGGAGGCGGCGACGGGGAAGACCGTCGGGCCATTGGTGAACCAGAAGTTGCCATTATTACCGGAGATCCCATTGGCGCCAAACTGGGTAATGCGCGGATTCACGATCGTCGGTTTGCCGACCTGGTTGGGCCGGTCCGGACACGCATAGAACGCGTCGAATAGGTCACACGTGAGGGATTGACCCAGGAGGTCGAAAACCGGAATCGGGAAGCCGTGCTGCAAGGTGTAAATCCCGACCACGTTCCAGTCATCGGTCAGCCGCCGCCAGCGATGGGTCAGCTTGTAGAACGGCAATGTATATTCGTAACTCACAACGAAACGCTGGGGTGCGTCGTTAGCTGACGGGCCGTACATCCCTGGGATGTTAAATGGGTTAATTCCCGGGAAGTTGAAGGCGCTGTTTTCCAGGCTCGAAGTCTGGTCAAAGCTCCGCGACCAGGTGTAAGCAGCCTGCACCTGCAGGCCGTTGCTGAAGTGGCGATTGAACTCGGCCTGCAGTGAGTTGTAGTTCGAGTTGTAGGCTGTGGCCTGAACACCGGGATGCCCGTAAACCGCCAGGTTGTAGGGCGTTGCGCCCGGTACGGGAGCCCCATTTGTCCACGTCAGGTTCGGGTTCTCGGTTGTGGGAGTCTGAAGAGGACATCCCCCCAAGGCAAGGCCAAAGCCGCAGCCGGCGGCAGCCGCAAGCGGGTTTATTCCCGGAGCAACACCCGCCAGGTTGGTGTCATAAGCGCCTTCCTCGTGACGCCCGATGCTTCCCACGTAACCCAGAGTGACGATAGTCGACTTGGAGAGCTGGTACTGGAAGTTCAGATTGAAGTTGGTCGCCCTCGGCGTGGTCAGATGGGGATCGGACACGTTGACGTCGAGGCCAATGGGCGCGTAGGTGGAAAAATCAATATTCGTCGCACCCGGTGACGGTGGAGAGAACGGGAAGGGGTTGGTTCTGGCACCCGAGGGGATGGTACCGACCGGCGCGGAATTTACCGTGGTGAATGGGGTGGCAAACGCCGGCGCGCTGATCGAGCTGGCGCCATTTGTTCCCAGGGCAAACGGAGGTTGCAGCAGCGTCTGCAACGCCAATTCCTCTTCCGACCGGTTGTAGTAGATTCCGATACCGCCGCGAACGCTTAACTTGGATGAGCTGAAAGGACTCCAGGCAAATCCCAGGCGCGGAGCAAAATCCTTGTAGGGAACATTCACGCCGCCGTATTTGTTGATTCCTGTATCGCCCGGGTAAACGAATCCCGGAGGCGCGGTGGGGAACACCGTGGATTGCTGGCCGGGACGCCAAGCCGCCATGATTTCCCCGTTCGCAAACAGGTTCTTCCAGGGCGTTTCGATGTCCCACCCCAGACCCAGGGTCAGGGTGACGTTTTTCCTTACCTGCCACTGATCCTGGAAGTACGAATAATATTCCCGTCCACGGCCTCTGACGATGGATCCGCTGCCTTGGATGTAATTGTCCGGAATGCCCAGCAGAAAATCGGCTCCGGGAACGCTCGAGGAAAAGGTTCCGCCGCCGGCGAAGGAATAATTCCCGTTCAGGTTGGCGTAGAACGGGTTGTTGATCTCCAGGCGCTCCATGCTGAAGCCGGCCTTGAGGGTGTGGTGGCCAGCGACTTTGCTAAAGTTGTCCTTCGCCTGATAGGTGTTCTGGATGCGCGGCTGCGGGCCGTTGTTGCTGAAGCCCAGTGTGAAAAGCCCCGTGACGGTCATCAGTGGAAGGGAAGCCAGGGCGGAGTTCTGCGGGTTGATGCCCGTGAAGCCATAGTTGGCGGGGTTGATCGGAGTGACTGGGTCCACCGCGACGAAATTGAAGCGGAGGAAGGAAAAGCCCGCTTCATTCAATGTGGTCGGAGAAAAGGTATGCGTCCAGGCGGTCGTGTACTCCTGATAGTGCCGTTTGGCATTCTCCGGCAAGCCCGGCAGCGTCGTACCGGTGAACGGCAGACTGTCCACAGAAGGCGTGGTCTGATAGAGACCGCTAAACCAGATGGTATCCTGCTGCCGCGGTTTCTCATCCACACGGTAGATATACTGGCTGCTCGTCTCTGTCGTAATCGGGTTGAACGTGAACTCATTCCCGGTGGCATTCGGCAGGGGAACAAATTGGTTCACCAGCTTGACCGCGAGCGGGTTGAAATCCTGAGTAGGAATCACCCCTGTGCTAAAGAGGCTCGCGTAGTTATTCGTACCATCGGCCGCACACGGAACACCGCCGCTCACGGGACACGTCGAGGCGCTGTCTCCAAACATTGGAAACGGGATCGGATTCGTTCCGAACGCGCCGGCGGCGAAATTCCCGCCGCGCTCGGCCGCACTGTAAACCGGCGTTTCCGTTGGTGCTCCAGCTTGCGGGACCCTCTCATGCAGTCCCTGATAGGAGAAGAAGAAAAACGAGTGGTCCTTCCGGATCGGGCCGCCGATCGTGCCGCCGTACTCATTCTGGTGGAACGGCGACGCCGTCTTTTCAAACCAGGCTGGGGCATCCAGGAAGGTGTCGCGATAAAACTCAAACGCCGAGCCGTGGAAATTATTGGTGCCGCTCTTGATGGCGGCATTGATGATGGAGCCGGAGTTGCGCCCGTACTCAGGATTGATGGTGCTGGTGATCATGGTGACTTCACCAATGGCATCCGGGCTGGGGATGACAAGGGGAACGTTCAACGCCGAGTCGTTGGAATCGGTTCCGTTGATCAGGAAGGCGTTCTGCTGAGTTTCCGAGCCGTTGGTTGAGTAGGCGCCGGTGCCGAAGCGGTCCGAGGACGCCTGCACACCCGGCTCCAGCTGCATCAATGACGTCCAGTTGCGCCCGTTCAGCGGTATGTCCACGATCTGGTTGCCGGTAACCGTGTGCTCCAGCTGCATGTCGGTGGTTTCCACCTGGGTGGGATTAGCTTCGACCGTAATCGTATCGCTCACCACGCCCAGCTCCATCTTCACCTGCAGGTTGAATATTTGGTTGAGATCCAGGTGAATGCGCCCTTCCGCGAACGCCTTGAAGCCTGCCTTCTCGACCCTAACGTCGTAATCACCGATGGGTAGCTGAACGAAGGTAAACAAGCCATCCTTGCCGGAAGTTACCGTGTACTTGATCCCCGTGGCCACATTCGTCGCGGTCAATTTCGCGTCGGGCACCACGGCTCCCGCCGGGTCCGTAACTGTGCCACGAATACTTGCGTAGAGGTTGTCGGCACTCGCGGGGGTCGTCCAAGCCAACCCGAACACCAGCCCCAGCGCGAGAAAAACAACAGAGAAACGAAAGGCATGCTTCTTCATGAGAGACCCCCTCCGGGCCGAACATTTCTTCGGAACGGTGATATGAACGAGAACGCAGGTACCGCAACGCCGAACTTGGCCCGAGCAGCTTGCACTAAGCAACCGACGTTCCAAACTATGTCAAAGTAACATGATTAGTATCATATACATACGCGGAAAGACGTAGGCAGTTAGGCAGGAAATGGAATATGTTGAGGGATGTTGTTATGAGAATTGGTAGATTCCGTAGATTACTACCTGCGCCGTAGATTACTACCTCCGCCAAAGATCTCCGCGACTCTCGACTCCCTCCTGCTGCTACAATCTCCCTTTCGGTGACTATTTCTCCCCCAAAGCCCGAATCGTCCAAGCCGGATTCGGCGAAGGCGCGTTCCCCGGGCGCAACGCCGCTTGACTCTGTGCCGCTGCTCGACTTGCAGCGGCAGTATGAGCAGGTAGGCGCCGAAGTGCTGGCCGCCGTCGGCCGGGTGTGTGCTTCGCAGCACTACATTTTGGGACCTGAGGTCGAGGCACTCGAGCGCGAGCTTGCCAATTTCTGCGGAACACACGATGCCGTGGGCTGCGCCTCAGGCACCGACGCCTTGTGGCTGGCTCTGGCTGCCGCTGGAGTGCAACCCGGAGATCAGGTTCTCACCACGCCTTTCAGCTTCTTTGCTTCGGCGAGTGCCATCGTGCGCGCCGGCGCGCGTCCGGTGTTTGCCGATATCGATCCGCGCACTTTCAATCTCGATCCCGCGCAAGTGGAAGCTTTTCTCGATGGCAGCAAGCGCGACAAACTCCGCGCGCTGCTGCCGGTTCATCTCTACGGCCAGTGCGCCGACATGGATACGTTCCAGCGGCTGGCTGAGGATTTCCATCTGCTCTTGATCGAAGACGCCGCGCAGGCCATCGGAGCGCATTGGGGAAATGAGCGGGGCAAAGCCCGCAAAGTGGGATCCATGGGGGTCGCGGCTGCGTTCAGCTTTTATCCCACAAAGAATCTCAGCGCCTACGGTGAGGCTGGGTTGGTGACCACCGACAGTCCTGAGATGGCAGCGCTTATGCGCAGCCTGCGCAATCACGGCAGCTCGCACCGCAACGTTCACGAGGAGTTGGGATGGAACAGCCGCCTCGACGCCATCCAGGCCGCCATCCTGCGCGTGAAGTTGAAATATGTCGAAGGATGGAACGAATTGCGCCGCCAGCGCGCCGCTCGCTACGATCGTCTGTTCGCGGAAGCCGGACTGGCAAGTTCTCAATTGGCAATCAACCATCAGCCATCAACCATTCCGGACGACTTCCCTATTCACCTGCCTTGTACCGCGGCGTCCGCTCACCACGTTTTCCATCAGTACATCGTCCGCGCCTACCGCCGCGAGGAACTGCGGGAGTTCCTCACCGCGCGCAAGATCGGGACGGAGATCTACTATCCCATCCCGCTGCCGCTGCAGCCCTGTTTCGTGTATCTCGGTTACCGCGAAGGCGACTTCCCCGAAGCCGAGCGCGCCGCGAAAGAAGTTTTAGCCTTGCCCATGTTTCCCGAACTCACCGAAGACGAACAGCGCTGGGTGGTGGAAAGCATCGCGGACTTCTACTGCTAACAACCTTCCCTCGGCCTTGTGGAAGAGGCGGCATCGTAACTTTCTGCCGCGCCAGGCATCAAATTCCGCATCGAGGAGATGAAGGAATGAGGATTTTTCCGGCAGCGCTAAGGCTGTCTCTCGCGCTCTTTGTGGCCTGCTCCGCCTTCGCTCGGAAGGCGAATGCGCAAACTTCTACCCTGGGGGCGGGCCGCACGCCCGTGGTGGTTGAGCTATTCACCTCCGAGGGCTGCTCCTCTTGTCCGCCGGCGGATGCGTTGCTCGAGAAGTTGGAAGCGCAACAGCTTGTGGCTGGGGTACAGATCATCGCGCTTCGAAGAGCACGTGGATTATTGGAATCACGACGGGTGGATCGATCCCTATTCTTCCCCGGAATGGACCAAACGGCAAGAGGCTTATACCGCCCGGTTCAAGAAGGACGCATATACGCCAGAGCTTGTGGTGGACGGGCAGAGCCAGTTCGTGGGCAGCGATGAGCGAAAGGCTGAACTCGAAATCGAAAAGGCGGCTCGAGGCGTGAAAACCGAGGTCGCGATCGCTTCTCGTGAACCGGAAGCGAAAGGTTCACAGCAGTTCACGGTGTCGGTAGGAAAGCTTGCCGGAAATATGGCCGGCGACGTGGCGGAGGTGTGGCTGGCGGTAACCGAGGATGGCCTGCACTCGTCGGTGAGTCTAGGGGAGAATGCCGGTCACGTCCTCGATCACGGAGCCACGCTGCGTTCCTTGCGCAAGATTGGGGTCGCTGATGCGAGCGCGGCGTCCGCGTCCTTCACGGGAGACACTCTGGTGAAATTTAGCCCCCACTGGGATCCTGAAAACTTGCAGGTGACGGTTTTCGTCCAGGAGAAAAAGAGCCGCGAAATTCTCGGTGCGGCCTCGACAAAAATCAGGGGTTAACGCCGGCGGCGCTTCGTCGCTGCCCTCGGCGCTGCGCTCGGCGCTGCCTTCTGCTCGCCCGGAGCCAGCACCCGGCGCACCATTGGTGTGTTCAGCTTGTACTTGCGCTCGCTGACATTGCCTGCATCGTCTTTCACTCGCAGGATGAAGACCGGCAGCGTGCCTTCCTTATCGAAATTCTCGCTGGTCACCGTCACCGGCAGAACGCCCTTCAGGGCATGCTCGCGGTAGGCGGTTTCGTAGCGATGCTTTCGGACGTTCCAGGTGAAGACGCGGATCTGATCGTAATCGTAGGGCAGGCCGTCGTGCGGTTCGGTGAGGGCGCACAGATACTGCGAAACTTTCTTGTCTTTATCCGCATCCGTGCCCTCTCGGCCCGGATCTTGCACTTGATTCAGTACAAAAAAAGCGACAAAGCGCTGGCCTTCGGCATACTGCGCAACCTCGAGCGGGACATCGAGGTCCACCATGCGGGCCAGCACCCAGCCCACGCGGTTCTGCGCATCGCGCACCAGCCACCAGTCTTCCAGCAGCGGGCCGGAGGTCGATTTCCCGGAAGTCTTCCCCTCCACCCTGGCCGGCGCGAGGGCCGCGCCGGGCTGCTTTTCCGCCGTGGCGCGCTTCAGCACGGAAACCTTCGCTCCCGCCGAAAGCTGATACAGATGCTCGGTCTCGCGGCCGGGCGTGAGGTGCAGGTTCGTATCGTTGCGCAGGGCACCGGGCGCCTGCACCGGATCGTTCAAATTCTCTCGCGTGAGCTTCTCGAGGCCGTCGTAGGTTTGCTGATCGACCAGGTAACGCTGCTCGATCCAGCCCTCAATGCCGTCCGCGGTGCGCACCCGGGAAAAGCGCTTCTCGTGTTCGAGCACCTCCACCCGATCGCCGTTCTTCACCGTGCCAACGCGGTTGTACATGGTGGCCACCTGGTCGCGCAGCGTGGCCTGTACAGCCGAGACATAATTTACCTCCAGCACACGATGGCCTTTGCGATTGCAGGCGGACGGGCCGAGCAGGAAAACGGCGGCCAGCACGAACAACGAAGCGAGCCGGCAAGGATGCGATGGACAAGGTTGTTTCACGATCTTAGCAAGGTCAAGCTCAGCGAGGGCGGGCTTAACGAGGTCAAGCCTGGTGACGTCAAGGTCAACGAGTTAACGCCAGCGAGCCATCTTGCCCCGAGGTTCACTTTTCTAATATAACGCGTCGGAGCGATGCCTTGTGGACACGAAGGGGTTATGCGGAATGCACCTCTGCGGCGCAGAATCCCTCCCGCGACCTGACATCGCGCAGGCGATTCGGTTACCATGAGGGCAGAACAAGCTGTGACTGAACCACTGATGAAGAACCTATTTAAGAATCAGTTCCCTCTTCTGTCGCTACTGGCTTTCGTGTTCGCTGCTGGTTGGTGCGCGGCCGCGGATCAGCCGGTGAACGAGGTGTTGCGTCCGCCCAAGGGCGCGCAGGTGGCCATTGTGGTTTTCGAGGATCTGCAATGCCCGCAATGCCGCCGTGTGGCGCCCATTCTCGAGCAGGCGTCGAAGACCTACAAGATTCCCCTGGTACGCCACGACTTTCCGCTGCCCCTGCACAACTGGTCCTATGACGCGGCCGTGATGGCGCGCTACTTCGACGCGAGTTCAAAAGCTCTAGGCAACGAGTTTCGCGACTATATCTTCTCGAACCAGTTCGAAATCAATCCGCAGAACCTGCGCAGCTATGCCGAGAAGTTCGCCGCCGCACACAAACTTGATTTCCCCTTCGTGGTCGATCCGCAAGGCAAGTTCGCCGCCGAGGTAAACGCCGACCGCGACCTGGGCAAGGCCATCAACCTCAATCACACGCCCACGGTGTACGTGGTCAGCAGCCGGCATCCGGACAAGCCCTATGTGGAGGTCGACCCCAGGCAGATCGACAGCCAACTCTACGCGCTGATTGACGCCATGATGAAGGAGTAGTTCTCAGTTCTCCGGGCATTTCGAAGAGCTGGAGCCACGAAGGCGCAAACCCAGGGCGAGTCCAGCAGGGACAAGTCTCTAGTCGCCAAACCCGATGCCGATGGCCCGGGCGGTGCGCACCAGTTCCCCTTTCGGGTCGACGGACTTGAGATGGCCGATGGCGTGGGCCACGTCGACAGAGACGATGGAGTCGCCGTGCAGCGCGACCATCATGCCGAAACCTCCGGCAGCGATCAGCTCGACAGCGGCCACGCCGAAGCGTGTTGCCAGAATCCGGTCAAAGGGCGAGGGCGTGCCTCCACGCTGAATGTGTCCCAGCACGCTAACGCGCACCTCTTTTCCGGATTCTCGCGCGATGGCATCGCCGATTAAATTGCCGACGGAACTAGCGCGGCGGTTCTCTTTGAATTCGTGTGGAAGCTTTACGCCCTCGGCGACGACCACGATGGTGAAGTCTTTGCCGACTTTGTCCCGCGCCGCGATGTGCCGGCCAACGTGCTCAATCGTGAACGGGATTTCGGGAATGAGAATCACGTGAGCGCCACCGGCAATGCCGGCGTGCAGTGCGATCCACCCGCAATCGCGCCCCATCACCTCCACCACCATCACGCGATGATGCGATGCGGCCGTGGTGTGAATTTTATCCAGAGCATCGCTAACCGTGTGCAGCGCGGTATCGAAGCCGAAGGTGACCTCGGTCGCGGAAAGATCGTTGTCGATCGTCTTCGGCACGCCGACAATCTTCATGCCCCTCTTAAAAAGTTCGTAACCAATCTTCTGCGAACCATCGCCGCCGATGGTGATGATTGCGTCGATCCCAAGTTTGGCGGCGTTGGCGATCACCTGCTCGGAAATGTCGCGGGAAACTTCTTTACCGTTTTCCACGCCGCGGTAGTGAAATGGGTCGCCGCGATTCGTGGTGCCGAGAATCGTTCCGCCGCGCGGCATGATGCCGCTGACTTTTTCGAGTGTCAGTTCAAAGGATTTCTCCGGGAAGATCAGGCCGTCGAAGCCATCGGGGATGCCGATGACCTTCCAGCCATACTTAAGGATGGCGGCTTTCGTGGCGGCGCGGATTACGGCGTTGAGGCCGGGCGCATCGCCGCCTCCGGTGCCGATGCCGATGCAGCGAATGTCTGACATAGGGTCGTCGCGGGTCTTTCGTTATTTTGGCGAGTCGTATTGGTCAGTCGTTATTGGCGGTTAGACCTATGCGGACACCAATTTCGTCGCCCTTCGATCATACTGGCGCTTGGCAGAATGACAACTTACCAGTGGGCGTGGCGGGAAGGAACTTCTGTCACTCAGCGGAATGCCGTACGCTCAGAGAAGGAGATTAAGATCAGCCGCCAACCAGTCCCATCCCCTCAGATTCCGCCCGCGTTACGGGCTAACTGTAAACGACTCCGAATTTGAGCCAGCGGCGCCACACTGGTTCTGGTTGTCCGTTGCCGCAGCTGAACCCACAGTAGTGGTTTCGTTCGCGCTCGCAGGGTTGTACACGTAAACCACCGCCGTGTCCGGCTCTGCGACATCCGTCGCTGGGATCGCAGCGGTGAGTTGGTGACCACTGACAAACGACGTTATTAGGGACGTGCCGTTCCACACCGCTACAGAGCTGCTGTTGAAATTGCCGCCGTTTATGGTCAGAACAAAACCGGCTCCTCCAGCAGTGGCACTGCTCGGCGAGAGCGAGCTTACCGACGGCGTCGACGGACAAGAACAGGAGATGATAGGAAGCAGGAAAGTCGCTAACATGCCCAGAAGGGGCGATCTTTTTGTCGTGGCTATCGTCGCCATCGGCGTGCCTAGCGTACAAGTCACTCCCTACACCACAACTTCGACGACCTTCGTGCCTGTGGACTCGACTAACCTCTCATATACCGTGACCATTCCCACGGGCTACAACCTGCTAATTAACGCCGCCGGAACGCCGCCACTGCCCGCTCGTCTGCGAACGAGGCCCTGAGTGCGCTATTCGACGGTTCCACCGCCCTCACCTCCGACCTGGATCTACGCTGGTAGTGATTGGGTGCCTTGGGCGCTGACCTGGGTAATCCCCGGAAACGGAGCATCCCACACCATTAAGTTGGAGTATCGAGCCAACAACTCGGCCTATAAGGCGGCAATCCCCTACTTCACCACTCAGGGCATGGTAGCTCCAGTGATGACGTTTCTCATGGCACCGACGAGCTAGCCTAGGGTCGGGAATCCCACCCTCGCACAGAACGCAAGCGTGGGATTCCAGACCGATCACTGGGTGACCATAACCGACACGCTATTCGAGGTGATGGTAGTTCCGTTGCTGTCGTAGGTCGCGAAGATAGTAGCGTTGCCTGTACTGCTTCCGGTCAGGAAGCACATTGGGTCTTCGCCATTTTCCACGGTAATAAGAGTTGTGTTGTTCGTATTCCATGTCACGGTAGCACTAATGTCCTGGGTTCCTCCGCCGGAGACCGCTGCCGAAGCGGTAATGCACTGTGACCCGCTGGCCGTCGTGTTCTCGGTGAGGCTTACGCTGGTGGGCATGAGTGTAATCGCGGTCACATCGCTAAGCGTTACCGCGGCGCTAGCCGTGGCGGTGGCGCTTCCGGAAGACGCCGTAATCGTGGCGCTGCCAGTCGCGATGCCCTTGAGCAGCCCGCCGCTGGTAATGGTCACCGTGCTAGTGTCGGAACTCGACCAGCACACGGTGGTTCCGGTACAACTCGTTCCCCCGGTGAGAGTATATGTATTTCCCTCGCTGTCAGTCCCTACGGCATTTAGCTGCTCTGTGCTATCCACGCTTACCGACGGACTCGACGGCTCGATCGTGACCGACGTAATGGTGGGATTCACGAAAAATCCAGTGCAGCTCACCGCCAGAACTAAAGTTGCAAGCGCGGAGAACACTCCCGTCAGGCGGAGTTTGTTTTTAGTGGACGACATAGCGATCTGAGACTCCTTGGGCACGCTTGCTCGGTTTACAACCTGCCCTAGTCTTTGTTCTAACTGGTCTTGTTCTAAACAGACCACGCCTCTCCGATGCAATTAGAATACGATCTTCGCGCCACGGCGGTTGTAAAAAATTGTAGCAGAGAAGATTCCGGGCCGACCACGTAAGTGCCCTTTCGTGTGATGCACGGAACCAGCGCGGCTAACGCCTCTCTCGCATAAGAACGTGCGGACTTCCGGAGGCTTGCAGGAAAAAGCGACAACAGGCACGAAACCCGGCGGAGCTGCGCTCCGCCGACAGCCGAGAGCATGCCCGGAGCGAAGTCGAAAGAGGCGGTCGTCCCCCCACCAGGATCTCCGCCTCATTTCACGTGGTAAGAAATGGCCAGCGCCGAAATCAGCACCGGCCACATGCACTCAGACTCACCGGTCGACAGTCAATTGTGCTCTTTCGGCTCGCTCTTCGGCGGAGCACTCTCCCGTTGCGGCTTGGGCGCGGGGCTCGGCTTGGACGCGCTTGCTTTCGGAGCACTTGCCTTGGGCGCAGGATGGTTGGCGGTCTGAGTCCGCGGCTCGCTTGCCGGTGCAGTCTTCGCCTGGTGCGAGGCGCTTACCCGTGGCTCTTTTGCCGGACTCGTCTTCTCTTGATGCGCCGGGGATTTGGCCCTCGCCTCAGTCGTTGGATGAGCTTTCTCCGTATGCGCTGGAGCCTTGGCTTTGGGTTCGCCTGCGGCGCGAGTTTTCTCCTCGTGCGCCGGAGCCTTCGCCGGGGCTTTCGTCCGTGCCTCACTTGTCGGGCGAGCCTTCTCCGCATGCGCCGGCGTTTTGGCCTTCGGTTCGCTTGCCGCGCGCGCTTTCTCCTCGTGCGCCGGAGCCTTCGCCGGAGCTTTCGTCCGCGCCTCACTTGTCGAATGCGCCTTCTCTGCATGCGCCGGAGTCTTGGCCTTCGGTTCGCTTGCCGCACGCGCTTTCTCCTCATGCGCCGGAGCTTTCGCCGGAGCTTTCGTCCGCGCCTCACTTGTCGGATGAGCCTTTTCCGCATGCGCCGGAGCCTTGGTCCGCGCCTCACTTGCCGTATGGGCCGTCCCTCCACGTGCGGGAGCTTTGGCCTTCGGTTCGTTTGCCCCACGAGCAGCGGAACGATTTCGGGCGGGTGCTGAGGCGCGTGCTTCTTTGGGCGACATGGCTGGAGCGTGATACGGCGCTCCAGCAGCCTTGGCGGCTACTACGCCGCGTCCGCTGAATTCGCCGGGTTTGGCAGTGGCGGCCACTGCGGGCGCGCCATGATTCCTCGAGGCAGCCAACTCGGGGTTGCGGCGGGCTTCCCGTGCGTGCTGAACCTGCGATGAGAGCGGAGGCGTGTGCTTTTCGCGGGCATACGCTTGCTGTTGCGGAGTGGGGCGGGCTGTTACTCCGCCTTCTCCACCATTGAAGGCAACGTGGGACTCGTTGTTGACGATCACCTCGCGGTTGACGTAGACATTGGTGATCTCCGTTGTGTTCACATTCATCACGGCGCTGTTGTAGAAGAAAGCGCCGCCACGCCATTCGCCGCCGAAGAAGCCGGCGCCGCCGTAGCCAAAGCCATAATTAATGCCACCGTAAAAGCCGATTTGCGGGCCCCAGTAGCCTTCATTCCAAGCGAAAACGCCCTCGTTCCAGCCCCAATAGCCGGGAGTCCACAACAAGCCCACGGGAGCGACCACCCAGGTGCCGGGCACCCAGTAGTAGCCGACATCGTCGCTCCAGGCCCAGTAGCCGGGAGTCCAGAGATAACCGGGACCAGGACAGAAAGGCTGGTCGTAAACCGGCAGCGCGGGCGGACCGACGCGAACCGAAATGCCGATGCCGACGCCGATCTGCGCGGAAGATTTGGACGAGAGAGCTGCGGGCAAAGCCAGCAGCAGAAGACCGAAGGCTAACAAGCGCATTACAACAGGGTGATGTCTCATTGTGTTTTCCTCATGCGGCGGCGCCCTGACCCGAGAGATTACAGCGCCGCGCCCGCCGAACTTTATTGCGAAGTGGTGTCTTTGTAAACCCCGGAGGTTGGAGGATGTTGCTGGGTGAAAAGTTGTTTTGGAATGTGAGGGCGGAGAGATTTGAGTACTCAATTCTCCTTAGGGCAAACACCGCAGACGCGGAATTGGCAACGGCGAAAACAGGTGGCGCGGCCGCAGAAAAAGGCCAGCGCCGGGAATCAGCGCTGGCCCAATGCCTTTCACGAAATAACTGGCTCACAGTCCCTTGGGCTCTTTCTCCTCGGGCTTGGGCGGAGCTTTTTCCTTGGGCGGCTTCGGCTTGGGCGCGTTTTCCTTAGGGGCGTTCTCTTTGGTCGCCGGATGCGGCGCGTTCTCAGTCCGCGGTTCGGTTGCCGGACGAGCGTTCTCCTGGCGCGGCGGAGTCGCGGCATGCGTGCTCGGCGGCGGAGTAGAGGGGCGGCTGGCAGGCTCGGCCCGGTTCGGGGTAGCCGGAGTTCTCCCGGCCGGGGCTGCGGCGCGCGCTTCCTTGGGCGACATGGCCGGCGCATGATAGGGCGCTCCGGCAGCCTTGGCGGCTACCACGCCCTTGCCACTGAATTCGCCAGGACGTGCCGTGGCGGCCACTGCGGGCGCGCCATGATTTTCCGAGGCAAATAGAGCTCGGTTCTGGCTGGCCGCGTGTTCCTGCTGAACCTGCGCTCCAACTGGAGGAGTGTGCGGTTGGCGCGCATAGGCTTCTTGTTGTGGAGTCGGACGCGCCGCTACGCCGCCTTCGCCGCCGTTAAAGGCAACGTGAGAGTCGTTATTCACGATGACCGTCCGGTTGACGTAGACGTTGGTGATGCTGACCGTGTCCACATGCATCACGGCAGTGTTGTAGAAGAAAGCGCCGCCGCGCCATTCGCCGCCGAAGAAGCCGACGCCGCCATAGCCGAAGCCGTAGTTAATGCCTCCGTAGAATCCGATTTGCGGGCCCCAGTATCCGGCATTCCACATGTAGACACCGTTGTTCCATCCCCAATAGCCGGGAGTCCAAAGCAAGCCAACTGTGGGCGGCTCGACCCAGGTGCCAGGTACCCAGTAGTAGCCGGCATCGTCGCTCCAGGCCCAGTAGCCGGGAGCCCACAGAAAGCCTGGGCTGGGGCAGATGGGCTGCTCATAAACCGGCAACGCGGGCGGACCGATTTGCACAGAAATGCCGACGCCGATCCCAATCTGCGCGGAAGATGTGGTAGAGAGAGCTGCGGGAATGACCAGCAGCAGAAGCGCGAACCCTAACAGACGCACTGCACGGTGAAGTCTCATCGTTTTTTCCCTCGTGCGCGGTGGTTGCCCCGGAAGCGGCAGCACGCACCGGGCGAATTTGGCCTAAGGATTCCGGTGCAGAATCGTCCGCAACCAGAAGTTTGGCCTGAATTATGTTTCTTTACACTTTAACCCAAAAGACTGGAATATGTTGCTGGGCAAGAAGTTGTTTGGAATGTGGCAGTTCATCGAACTAGTATATCGTTTCACTAAAACATACCCAGACTATCCGGTGGTCAGAGCCTCGAACTTCTTCCACCGATGAACCACAGGAGCGGCATTGATTTCCGCAATGCCCTGCAGGATACGGGTTTGCAGTTCCTCCCAGGATTGCACCCGCATATGTCGGAGGAAGGTCCTAGCCATCTTGCCAAACAAGGTTTCGACAATATTGAGCCATGACCCGTGCTTAGGAGTGAGCACGTATTGGAAGCGATTGGGCCGTGATGCCAGAAACGCCTGGGTTTCTTTCGAGATGTGCGCGGAGTGATTGTCCATGATCAGGCGGATGACCGACTCCGCGGGATAGTGGGCGTCGAGATCCTTCAGCAGGGCGACGAACTCGCGACTGCGATGCCGACGCTCCACCCGGGCGGTCACGTGCCCGTTGTGCAGGTCCAGTGCAGCCAGAATCGAACACGTGCCCAGGCGTTTGTACTCGGGGTCGCGGCCGAGGCCGGAATGCTTGCCCGGTACCGGCGGCAAATCCGGGGCGGTGTTTGCAATGGCCTGTAAACCGGGCTTCTCATCGACCGAAACCGTTATGATCAGGGGGATCATTCCGCCCTTCTGGTTCTGCAGCGCCACCTCCTGATAAACCAGCAGAACCTCGCGCATTTTAGTTTCGAATTCAGGATCGCGCCGTTCCAGGTAGTATTTCACCTTCTCCGGATGCAGCGGTTGTTCCGCGAGAATTCGGTGTACCGTGGCTTTCGCGGCCTGGGCCAGCGATGCATATCCCGCCTTGCGGGCGTGCTCCCGTACATGCCGGGCGAGCGCGCTCCGCGTCCAAACTTCCGCCGCATAACCGAGATCTTTAGGTTTGGAACAGGCCAGATGAATCACCCAAGCCTTGGCCTCCTCCGTGATTACGGGTTCCTTGGGCCGGTGGTATGCATCCTTGAGGGCTGCGTCGGAACCCATGGCCAGCGCCTTGCGGATCCATTTATCGACGCTTTTACGGGTCATGCCCACCGCTCTTGCAATCTGGCTAACGTTCTCGCCGGAATGGTACCGCAGCACGATACGCGCTCGCTGCGTCTCTCGCCAAGGTGCCGTGCGCGAATCCCGCAAACTACTGAGGTGCTCGACCTCCTCCGCGCTGAGTTTCAAGCGTGCCCGTTTTGAGATGCCCGCCACACGATCAGTGTAGCATTAAACATTTCTATGTGTATATGTTTAAGTGAAACGATATACTAGTTCGCCCTCTTCGAGCGCGCGATGCGTTCATCGATGGGCTTGCGGCCGGCGAATCCTTCGCTGGTGCTGTGCCAGTGAGTGATGGAGTGTTCGCCCATCCTCCAGCACAGGAGTACGACGCTGCCTTCGACTTCGCAGGGGAAATCGAGCAGGCCGATGTCGAGATCTTTGACCTGCACGCCGATGGAGTCGATTTCGGCGAGGGCGTCTTTGGCGCGCTGTTCGGCCTTGGCGCGCTCGGCCTTGCGGCGGGCGACGGCAACCACGTCGACGTGAGTGCCACCGTTAAGGAAAATGCGGTGGTTGAGCGCCTGCATTTCGGCTTCGACTTCTTCGATGATCTTCTTGCCGCCGATAGCGGCGCGCAGGAGAGATTCGAGCACTGGAAGCAGCGACTGAGCTTCGTCGAGTGTGAAGGTTCTTTCGGGCATGCGGGATGGATCTATTCTAGCGCAAACGGGAGGGCGGCAGTTGGCGATTCGCGATTGGCAGGGAGCAGCCGGCGTTTGGCAGCCTGCCTGGTCATTTCGATATCGAGCGTGATGGTGATGTCGTCACCGACCACACCAGGCCGGCCGCTGACTCCGAAATCCATGCGGTTGATCTTGGTAGTCGCGGAGGCTCCCATGCGCAGGTTGCCCCAGGGATCTTTCATGGGGGGTGTAGGCCCGTCCACGTCGAGAGCAACCTCTTTGGCGACGCCGTGAACCGTAAGATCGCCGGTAACTTTCAGTTTGCCTGCCCCGGCGGCTTCGACCTTCTTGGACTGGAAAGTGATGGTGGGATATTTCTGCGCGTCGAGGAAGTTGGGACTGCGAAGGTCGTTGTCGCGCATTTCGACGCGGGTATCGACGGAAGCGGCTTCGATCGTGGCTTCGAGCGAAGACTTGTCGGGAGCGGCGGCGTCGTATTGCACGGCACCGCTGACCTTGGTGAAGGCGCCGCGTACGGTGGAGATCCCCAAATGACGAACCGAAAACTGCGCCGAGCAGTGGGCCGGATCAAGCTGCCAGGTGTCTTGCGCGGCAGCAGGGAGGGTGACGAACAGAGCGATCGCGACGACGAGTGCGGATAGAGGACGGGACATGAATCGGGTCTCCTGGAGTGGATTCGTACGGAGTCGCTACAGCCTAACAAACTGAGTAACGACGGCGACAGCAAGTGCTTGAGCTTCGCTCGGACGACAGCGGTTGAGCTTTCGTTCCAGGCTAGAGTTGTTTTTCCAAAGAACGCCGGGACGCGGCCGACAGTGTTGCTTTCTCACCCCCAGTTGTTTTCGCCGTTTGGATCGGTCGGGTCCGTAATGCCCACATGGGATCCGAACGGCGTGCTCGGGAACAATGGAACGGATTACTCTCACGCCTTCGCCATCATGACGCTGAACGGCGCTTCGGCGAAGGTTGACTACTATCAGGTTCCGGTTCTCGGCACGGCCTCGAAGTTGGCGGAGACTGACAGTGCTTAAGATTCGTGCTCACAGTCAACGAGTTCTTCCTTGGGAAGGATCGGGACTAGTGGCTGAGCTCACGTCTACATGCAACCTTTGCGGGGCGGAAATTCCCGGCGGATAGCAGTTGCCGTCGCGATTGTAGCCGGAACAGTTCGCGGCTACGTCTTTCTCCTGTGGCGATTGCGCGAACTGCCAGACTTCGGCGAAGCGGACGCCGCTCTGGCCAGGGCTTGGCGGGTGCGCGGGAAACGAGCATCCCGGCGCCGGCGGGCAGGCGTCCTCGATCGCCCAGTAAACGATCTTGCGTCGGCCGGCGTTCTGGCGAATGTCTTCAGCAGTCACGACATTGCCGTCGTCTTGCGCGGGCATGCCGGAACAGTAGATGCCGGCGCGGAATCCGGCGGCGGTGACGGCGTCGACCCAGGCATAGAGGTAGGCTTTCTGCTCGGGCAACATGCGCCCGCCTTGCTCCTGGTCGAGGAAGATGACGGTATGCGCGGGAAAACCTTCGCGGCGGGCGGCGGCGGTGGCGGCTTGCGCGTCGGAGTTGCCCAGCTTCTTGGCGTAGGCGACTGACTTCAGTTCCGCGTAGAGGCGTCCGTTGAAGAGCACGAGGAATCCGAAGCCGGCGGATTCGACGGCGGCGCGGTGGCCGGTCCAGGTGTTCGTTCTTTCGCCCGGAGGATTGTTGAGCCAGTAGCCGGTGTAGGAGAAAGTCTGGTGCAGGGCTTTGAGGTTGGCGTCGCCGGGGTAGGTGTTGCGGTCGAAGCCGAGGTAGGTTCCGGTCTGCGCTTGTGCTCTCGCGCAGAACAAGGTCAGGACGGCCAGTGCGGCAACCGTCGCGGGCTTACGAGGCCTCGCATTCGAGAACTCCATAGATAAGGGGATCATCCCCCGATATGCACCATCGTCCTCGAGGCCGGCACGAAATCCGACTCGCCGATGTGGTGGCGCTCTTCTTTTTTCTGGATCACTTCGCGGATGAAATCGGCCAACTCTTCGTCGCTCGCCCCGCGGCGCATTTGGGCGTGGAGGTCGTGGTCCCAGACCGAGAACAGGCAGGTGCGGATTTTGCCGTCGCTGGTGATGCGGATGCGGCTGCAGTGTCCGCAGAAGGGATGCGAGACGGGGGCGATGATGCCGATTTCGCCGACGCCGTCGTCGAAGCGGTAGCGGCGGGCGGTTTCCGAGCGCGCGTGCGGGATCTCGACCAGCGGACGATACTCGCCCATGCGGGCCAGGATTTCGTCGAGCGTAACCACCGTCGCAGGCGACCAGGTGCGCCCCTCTTCGAGCGGCATGAATTCGATGAAGCGCACGGTGACGCCTTCTTCGCGGGCGAACATGCCAAAGGGGATGATTTGATCTTCGTTGAAGCCGCGCATCAGCACGCAATTCACTTTCAGCGGCCACAGCCCGGCGCGGCGGGCGGCGCGGATGCCGGCGAGCACGTGATCATATCCGTTGGGCACGCGAGTGATGCGGGCGAAGCGGTCGGGATCGACGGCGTCCATGGAGACGGTGACGCGCGTGAGGCCGGCGTTCTTGAGCGGTTGCGCGAGATCGGCAAGAAGATGGCCGTTGGTAGTGAGCGCGATGTCGAGCGGCTCACCGCCGTTCGCGCCGTTTGGCGTGCGGAGTTGGGCAAGGTTGCCGACGAAATCTACGACGCCCTTGCGTAACAACGGCTCGCCGCCGGTAAGACGAACCTTCGTAATTCCCATCCCGACGAGCACGCGCGCCATGCGCAGATAATCGGCAAAGGGCAGGTCGCCGTAGAGCGCGCCTTCGTTCCCGGTGCGGCAGTAGACGCACTTGTAGTTGCAGCGGTCGGTGATGGAGATCCGCAGGTCGGTAATGGGGCGGCCGAATTTGTCGGTGAGGGGCACGAGCGTTGGTCCTTCGTCGTCCGTCGTCAGGAACGGGCTAACTACGATCGACGAACGACGTCCTTAAGCACATTATAGGCCGTGTGTGGGAGAACCGCCTTCCAGACACTGCGTCCACTGCGTCCCGAGAGCCTTCTCAATCGCCGCCTCGGCCAGCGGAGCCATGAGCTTGTATCCGGTTTCGTTGGGGTGTAGGCCGTCGTCGGCGAGGTCTTTCTTCAGGTAGCCCTTGTCGTCCACCATGGCGCTGAAGTAATCGAGATAGGCGCAGTCGGCGTGCGCGGCGGCGTAGCTCTTCAGCCAGCGATTCAGCGCAAGGATTTTTTCCGGCGAGCGCTGGGCAAAAAGATTCTGCGACTGCGGCGTGTAGTTGTGTATGGGCAGCACCGACGAGAACACGATGTGGAGCTGGTTGGCGCGGGCGAGGTCGGCCATCGAGGCGTAGTTCGCCTCGATGTCTTCGAGCCGCATGGGGCCGGTATTGCCGGCGATGTCGTTGGTGCCGGCGAGAATGACCACCACCCTAGGATGAAGGTCGATCACATCCTGGCGGAAGCGGATTAACATTTGCGGTGTGGTCTGGCCTCCGATGCCACGGTTGAGGTAGGGCTTGCCGGGAAAATATTCGTCGAGGTGCCACAGCTCGGTGATAGAGTCGCCAAAGAAGACGACGCGGTTCTCGCCGAGCGCAGGCGGTTGGAGGGCGGCGTTGGCGGCGCGATAGCGGCCGAGTTCGCCGAAATCGTCGCGCAGCGTGGCCGCTTTCGAATCGCGGTATTTCTGCAGAGCTTGATCCGGGGTGAGGCTTGGGGGCTGCTGGGTGAGAGCGGTGAGGGTGATGAGAACCAGAACAGCGCAAATCATCACGCGGAAGCGCATGGCGGAAATGCTACCACGGGTTGGATCAGAGGACAGCCGGCGCGGGCACTGCGCCACACGAGCATTGCCGCTTCCCAGCGTGCGCATCGCCGCCTACATCCCGTCGTAGTTCGGGCCGCCGCCGCCTTCGGGCGGAACCCAGGTGATGATCTGGTACGGGTCGGCGATGTCACAGGTCTTGCAGTGGACGCAGTTCGACGGGTTCAGGCTGATGCGCTTGCCGTTGGGTTGCGTGGCATCGTCCACCATTTCATACACGTTGGCAGGGCAGAAATTCTGGCAGGGGCTGCCGAATTCTTTCACACACCTGGTGTTGCAGATATTGGTGTCGTCGATCACCAGGTGCGAGGGCTGGTCTTCCTCGTGTTTCGTGCCTGAATGATAGAGGTCGGTGAGCTTGTCGAAAGTGAGTTTGCCGTCGCCTTTGGCGGGGCCGAGCAGGTGAGCTTCGTCGCCGCCGTTCGAAGGAAGTTCGGCGAGTTTGCGCATTCGTTCGTAGCCCGCTTTGGCGGGATAGCGGTTGCGCAGGCCGCGTCCGCCGGTGATCATCTGCAGGGCGGTGTGAAACATGCCGGCGTAGAATCCGTGCTCGAATCCCTGATGCATGTTGCGCACCTTCCAGAGTTCGTCTTTGATCCAACTGGATTCAACTTTTCTCTGGAACTCGCCGAGCCTCGCGGCGGAGGAATCGTCTTTCTTGAGCGCCTCGTCTCTCAGAACCTCGAAAGCCGTCTCGGCGGCGAGCATGCCGCTCTTGATGGCGAGATGAATGCCCTTGAGGCGCGCGGAGTTTACGAAGCCGGCGGAGTCGCCGAGAATCATCCAGCCCTTGCCTGCCACCGGCGGGATCGCCCACCAGCCGCCGTAAGGCATCGACTTCGCGCCATAGCGGATCATCTTGCCGCCCGCAAGCAGCTTGGCGACGAAGGGATGTTTCTTGAATTCCTGCAGCACGCGCTGCGGATCGAGGCGCGGGTCGGGATAGTCGAGTCCGGTGACGAAGCCGAGCGAGACGACGTTGTCTTTACCGCCGTAAATCCACGCTCCTCCGTACTCTTTCGTGGTGAGTGGCCAGCCCATCGTGTAGATGACTTCGCCCGGAGCGATGCGGCCTGCCGGTACTTCCCAGAGTTCTTTCACGCCGACGCCATAAGTTTGCGGGTTGGCGTTTTTCGCGAGATCGAATTTCGAGACAAGCTGTTTCGTCAAAGACCCCCGCGGCCCTTCGGCGAGGATGACGACTTTGGCGTTGAGGTCGTAGCCCGGCTCGAAATTGGATTTCTGATGACCTTCTTTGTCCACACCCTTGTCGTCGGTGCGGACGCCGGTAACGCGGGCTTCCTTTGGATCGTCGCTAAAGATCAGTTCAGAGCCGGCGAATCCGGTGAAGATGGTGATGCCGGTTTCTTCCACCTTGGTGCCCAGCCACTTCACGAAACGGTTGAGCGAGATGACGTAGTTGCCATGGTCGCGCAGCGGCGGCGGCGTGATGGGCAGCTTGAACTTGCTCTTCTCGGTGAGAAAGTAGACGGCTTCTTTGGAGACTTCGGCGTCGAGTGGGGCTTCTTTTTCGAAGCCGGGAAGCAGTTCGCGCATGGATCGCGGATCGAGCAGCGCGCCGGAAAGGCAATGCTGGCCGATCTCGCGGGCTTTCTCGAGAACGTAGATATTCTCTTTGCTGAGCCGCGAGTCGGGATGGGTGGCGTTGTGCTGATCAATCAGCTGCGACAGACGCAGGGCACAGGCCATGCCGGCAGGCCCGCCGCCCACGATCACCACGTCGGCCGGCATCTGTGGGCGTTCGATGCCTTCGAGCGGTTTGCGGAAGATCAGCATTTAGCAATTGGTCTTCAGCCTCGGCTGAACAAATTCTCCGAAGCGGTTTGGCGCGTAAACGACTGGCTATAATAAACGGTTTGCGACGTTTCAGCGAAGCGGATCTGGCAGCTCAAGCTGTTTAGAGATTCGGATTGCAGTGGGATTTTTCACCTCGCGATGCCTGGGAACTGTGCTGGTCCGTTGTGCGGTCGGTGGCGAATCAGGTCGACACGCTTCACAGCGTCACGCTAGACCTTGATTTTTTCCCGCGCAACTTTCTTGCCCGGGCTGCGCTTGCCCGTCAGTTCCCGGTTCGCCTCCAACAGAAGTCCTATGGCATCCCGCAAATTGTCTCGAGCTTCCTCTAGAGTATCCCCTTCGGAGATCGCTCCGGGGAGTTATTCCGCGTAGGCTACGTAGCCGCCGTCGGATTTGGGAACTTCCTCAAAGATGGCCGTGAGAGTCATGTCCATGGGAATTATTCTAGGACGTGCGTCCAGCCCGACTGTTTCTGGTTTCACCGAATCAACGTCAGCCTCCTGCTTTTGCCTTCTTCACTTCCTCAGTCAGGGGCGGCACGATATCAAACAGATTGCCGACAATCGCATAATCGGCGATTTCAAAGATCGGGGCCTCGGAGTCTTTGTTCACGGCGATGATGGTCCGCGAGCCTTTCATGCCTACGATGTGCTGGATGGCGCCGCTGATGCCGAGCGCGAGATAAAGCTTGGGCGCGACCGTCTGGCCGGAAGAGCCGATCTGGCGGTCCATGGGGAGCCAGCCGGAGTCGCAGATGGGGCGCGAGGCCGCGAGTTCGCCCCCCAGAGCCTCCGCGAGCTGCTTGACCAGTTCGATATTCTTCTGCTCCTTGATGCCGCGGCCTACGGACACAATGATTTCGGCCTGCGTGAGGTCGACCGCCTGCTTCGCTTCTTTGAACACTTCCTGTGGTCGGTTGCGGACTACGCCATCGGCGATGTCGACCGGCACCGTTTCGACCGGGGCGGGGCTGGCGCCATCCTCGGCCTTGTCTCCCCGAAAAGCGCCGTTCTGGAAAGTGGCAAACCAGGGAGCGTCGCTGTTGAAGCTGACGTCGGCGGCGAGCTTGCCCTGAAACATCTGGCGGGTGAAAAGCAGCTTGCCATTTTCGTGCTTGAAGCCGATGCAGTCGCTGATGACGGTGCGTCCCATGGCAGTAGCCAGCTTGGGGACGAAATCGCGCACCTGATAAGTGTGCGGCATGAGGACGAGTTTAGGCTGCTTCGCCGTGAGCAGCTGTTTGAGCGCGGCGGCGAAGGCGTCGGGCGTGTAAGGCTCGAGCTTCGGCGACTCGACGGCGTAAACCTTCGCGACTTTCTTGGCGGCGACTTCGGCGGCAAGGGTGGACGCAGGGCCTCCGACGACGGCGGCTTCGAGAGTCCAGCCGGTGGCGGCGGCTATGGCCTGGCCAGCCGTGATGGTCTCCCAGGAGACGCGATTGAGTTTGCCTTCGCGCTGTTCGACGACTACTAAGATGGTATCGGGCATAAGCGCAGTTCTCGGTTCTCAGTTCCCAGCGAGACGGCCTCGCTTCGCTCGGGTGGACAGCCGAGGCGGCTGTCTCCAGATGGATCTTGCCAATTGAAACTTCTTTACAGCACGCGCAGTTCGTTGCGCAGTTTGTCCACCAGCTTTTTCGCGATCTCGCCTGGCGAGCCTTCTATGTGTTCGGTCTTTTTCGTTTTCTGCGGCACGTAGAGGCGTTCGATTTTCTGCAGGTTCTCGCCGATCGCGGACTGTACTTCCGCCAGCCCTACCTTGCGGATGGGCTTGTTCTTGGCCTGCTTGATGCCGATCAGCGTGGCATAGCGCAGCTTGTTGATGCCGGACTGAATGGTGAGCACGGCGGGCAGCGGCATATCGACGAACTGAAAGAATCCTGCTTCGAGTTCGCGCTTCACGCGAATCCCGGTCTCGTTTTTTTCGATCTGCATGATGATGGTGGCGTGCGGCCAGCCCAGCAGTTCGGCCAGGATCACGCCGGTTTGCGCGTAGCCGTAATCGTCGGATTGCAGGCCGGTGAAGATCAGATCGAACTTTTCGTCTTTGATGGCAGCGGCGAAGGCCTTGGCAGTATTGATGGCATCGAGACCGACAAAAGCATTGTCTTCGAGATGGATGGCGCGGTCGGCGCCCTTGGCCAGGGCTTCGCGCAGCACTTGCTGGGAACGCGCCGGGCCGGAAGTGATGACCACCACTTCTCCGCCGTGCTTTTCCTTTTGGCGCAGCGACTCTTCGAGCGCGAAGGCGTCAGGCTCGTTCACTTCGTAGGAGACGTCTTCGCGGATCCAGGCTGCGGTTTCGTTGAGCTTGAGCGGTGCATCCTTCTGCGGCACCTGCTTCATGCAAACCAGAATTTTCAAGAAAAGGACTCCTTCCCCGTGGCCTCCGGGAGTTACGGGAAACCTGTCAGTATAAATGAGCTATTGGCAATTCGCACTGGGCATTTAGCCGATCTTGGTCAGATGAGAGGGGTCAGAGGAGAGGGAAGGAAAAGCAGAACGCGTTGATCTCGTTGTGATAGTGCCGTTTGCTAATTGCGATCTGCCAACGGCTGGTCTAGCAGACGACGCCCCAAGTCATTCCGTGAAGACAACCGACTGCACTCCGGAAATTTCGAACCGTTTGCGGCAGCGCATATTCTTGCAGGCCATCAGGTCGTCTTTGCGCAGCATGTAGGATCGGGCTTTGGCGAAGCGGGCGCGGTCGCGCTCATCGGCGCGTCCGGCAAGCTGGCGTTTCTTGGTGCGCACTACCCAGGTGACCTCGTACTCGGCGGGCTGGTGGCAGTGGGGACAGTTTAAGGTCGCCTGTTTCTTTTCGGTGCGCTCGTCGAAAAAATCGCGTTCTTCCATGAACCTGTCGTTGGTCGCTGGTCGTTGGTCGTTAGCCGGTCCTGTCTCTTTCGCAACCAGCGGCCGCAGATCCAACTGCGAAACTCGATTATTGCATGTTCGATGAGGTACAAGCTATGGCAACATGAATGTCGGGATACCCAGGAATATGGCGCGCAAGAAAAAAGTGAAGCGGTTTCGCGCGGTGCAGGCCGTGAAGGAACTGGCGCGGGAGCGCATGGGCGCGCCGCCAACCCAGAAGGTGGTTCCGCACAAAAACAAGAAACAGGACAAGCACAGGCCTACGCTGGGAAAGCTGCTGGGCGAGGTGGAGTAACTCGGATCGCGCCCGAACCCTTTTTAGTTGAAGGTGGCGGTCACAACGGTACTCGTTGCCAGTGTCACCGTGCACACGTTTCCCGAGATGCTGGTGCAGTTCCCCCAAGTGACCGCGGTTGAGGGGCTTTGCGGGGCCGCGATCAGATCGACATTTGTGTCGATGGTAAACTGTGCCGCGCAGACCGATCCGCAGTTAATGCCCGCCGGTGAACTAGTGACGGTCCCGGTTCCTGCAGTAACGGTCACCGCCAGGTTGACGAGCGCGCCGCTTTGCGGGCAACCCTGATTGGCGGGGCCGTCGACGGTGATCAAGGCAGAGTTGCTCACGACATCGTTAGGGCTGTCATAGAAACTCGCGAAAACATTCGCTGTGCCGCAGCCGGTATTTGGGTTGAGGACTCCCGCGCTGCTGAACTGGGCTACTTGTGGCGTGTCCGACTGCCAGGTTACCAAGTTGGTGATGTTTTTGGTTTCTGGCGGGTGGTCGTAGGTTCCCAAAGCCGTGAAGTCTACAAACAGGGTGGGATCGACGGCTCCAAAAGTGGCGTTCGATGGCGCGATCGAAATCGAAACCAGATGCTGATTAAACCCGCAGCTGGAAAGGCTGAAGAAGAATGTCGCGGCGGCGATAAGGGCGAGGATGCTGAACCACTTCCGGTTCATCAGCGACTCCTGGGATCAAGCAACCCGGCTGAATGCTCGCGCAGCGGGGAAAAACTAAATTTAGTCAAAGGGGGGCAAAAAGCAACCATAAGGAGCCTTACATAAATAATTCCCACACTACGATTAGGCTGGACATTTTCTCGGTCTGGTGATAAAGCACACTGGGAGACCCTGCAGCAAGGAGGATCCCCCACTGATGCCCCACAACGATTGGCGAGGCAGCAAACAAGAGAAGCTGCGCCTGTATTGGAAAGTACGGGAGGAACGGAAACAGGTGGTGCGAGAAAAATATGAGCGGCTGCAGCCGCATTTGGGAGAACGAGGAACGAGGTTGTGGGCGGCCAATGAAGCGCTTTCGTTTGGGCGGGGAGGAGTGCGGGCGATAGCCGAAGCCCTGGCCATCACTCCTAAGACCATCTTGCAAGGCAAGCGCGAACTGCAAGCCCAGCCGAGCCCGAGCCGCGATCTTGAGGGAGGCCGGCACCGTCGCCCCGGGGGAGGCCGGAAGTCGATCCTCGAGAAACATCCGGAATTGCGCAGCGTGATCGAGCAGATCGTGGATCCGGCCACGCGCGGAGATCCGATGAAGCCGTTGCGCTGGGTTTCGAAAAGCTTGCCTCACCTTGTGGCGGAACTCGGTCGCCAAGGCTACCAACTTAGCCTCACCAGCGTGAGCAAAATCCTGTACGAGGAATTGGGTTATGGCATGCAAGGGTTGCGCAAGACCCGAGAAGGTTCCTCGCATCCCG
Organism: uncultured Acidobacteriaceae bacterium; assembly: GCA_963714225.1. Classification (GTDB taxonomy): domain Bacteria; phylum Acidobacteriota; class Terriglobia; order Terriglobales; family Acidobacteriaceae; genus Sulfotelmatobacter. The sequence continues at coordinate 41,241 of CAVQNY010000021.1, forward strand.
ATCGGGACGCGCAGTTTCAATACATCAATCGCCAGTGTCAGGAATTTCAACAGCGGGGTCAGCCCGTGATCTCTATAGATAGTAAGAAAAAGGAACTGGTGGGGGATTTTAAAAACGGCGGTCGGGAGTGGCACCCCAAGGGCAAACCCGAATCGGTTCGCGTGCACGATTTCGAAGATAAGCAAAAAGGCAAGGTCACACCCCACGGCGTGTATGACATCGGGCGAAACCAAGGATGGGTGACCCTGGGGATAGATCACGACACCGCCGAATTCGCCGTCGATTCTATTCGTCACTGGTGGAGGCGCATGGGCCAGCCCACCTACCCTGCGGCCCAGGAACTGCTAATCACTGCCGATTCCGGCGGCAGTAACAGCTATCGAGCCAGACTCTGGAAGTGTCAACTGCAGAAGCTAGCGAACGAGAGCGGACTCCGCATCACGGTCTGTCACTACCCTCCCGGAACCAGCAAGTGGAACCGAATTGAGCATCGCATGTTTTGCCACATCACCGCCAATTGGCGGGGTCGGCCCTTGGAAACTCGTGAGGTGATCGTCAACCTGATTGCCAACACCCAAACTAGCAAGGGCTTGACCATCCAAGCCGACCTCAATGTCAATTCTTACGCGAAAGGGATCAAAATATCCGATGAAGAAATGGCAAGGTTGAACATCATCCCGGCGGATTTCATGGGGAGTGGAACTATTGTAAGAGTAGCAGCTGAGAAATTTATTGTGGGAGAATGGAAGGTCTAAGAGCGAGGTCAGCGAGGTCGGGAACCGTCCATCACCCCTTCACCGCCTCGGCCACCACCTCTGCAAACTTTCGGATGTCGTCTTCGGTGGTGTCGAAGGAGCACATCCAGCGCACAATCGATTCTTCTTCTATCCACACATAAAAAAAGTAATGCTTCATAATCTTTTCGATGGAGTGGCGCGGGATGTGGACAAATACGCCGTTGGCCTCAACCTTCCAAACAATTTTGACTCCCGGAATGCTGCGGATTTCCTTTTCCAGCATGCGAGCCATGCGGTTGGCGTGTTCGGCGCTACGCAGCCAGAGATCGTTGGTTAGCAGGGCCTCGAATTGCGCCGCGACGAAGCGCATCTTCGAGGCCAGTTGCATGTCCTGCTTGCGCAGGTAGAGAAAGCCCTGGCTCAGTTCGGGCTGGAAAAACACCACGGCTTCGCCGCCCAGGATTCCATTCTTGGTACCGCCGAACGAGAGGACGTCCACGCCTAAATCGCGGCTGGCCTGGCGGAGGGTTTGGCCGAGAAACGCGGCGGCGTTGGCGATGCGAGCCCCGTCCACGTGCAGGAACATTTCATGCTCGTGGGCAAAGCGGGCGAGCGCTCGAATCTCTTCCGGTTCGTAGACCGTGCCCATCTCGGTGCATTGCGTAATCGAGACGACGCGGGGCTGCGAGTGATGCTGATCGCCGATGCCATGGTAGGCGTGGCGGACGGAGTCCAGCGTGATCTTGCCGTCCTGATGCGGCAAAGGAATCAGCTTGCAACCGGTGTGCTTCTCCGGCGCGCCGCATTCGTCGGCGTAAATGTGGGCATAGGCGCTGCACAGCACCGATTGAAAGGACCGGGTCAGGGATTGCAGACTCAGAACGTTGGCGCCGGTCCCGTTGAAGGTGAAAAAGACCTCGATGTCGGATCCAAAATGCTCCTCGAACCTCCTGATTGCCGAACGGGTATAAGGATCGTTGCCGTAAGCGACCACATGGCCCTGGTTGGCGCGGGCGATGGCTTCCAGAATCTCGGGATGCACGCCGGCGTTGTTGTCGCTGGCGAAGCCGCGGGCTGGCTGGGCGAGCACGGATGGCATACGGCATAATCTAGCAGACTCGCAGACGCAAGTATTCCGGCCAGTTCCCCTTCGCCCTTCCGGTCCGGTGTATGGACGGAAACCTCGACCCGCGTTGGGCGGTTCGCGAACTTCTTCTGCAGGCGAGTCGTATTGGTTAGGCAGGGCGAGTTGGGGAGTGAAGTGCTTACGGCGACAGTTCACCGAAACGATTCTCCTCATCCGGTGCCCGACCATTCTGGCAAGGAGTTGATATGAAGCTTTTCACCCTCGTGCTTTGGCTGCTTTTCTCCATCGTGATCTTTGCTGGTTCGGCTTCGAGTCAGCAGGGACCCAGCCGAATCTGGATCACTGACGTCACAATCATCTCGCCGGAGAATCTCGATCACATCGCCGAGGGCAACGTCCTGGTTGAAAACGGGCGCATCGTCAGCGTCGAGCGGGGAAAAGCAACAAAGAAACCTGCGGACGCCGCAATGGTTTCGGGGAAAGGACAATTTCTTATTCCAGGTCTCATCGACTCACACGTCCATCTCGCTGCCATCCCCGGCATGCAGTTCGAAAGCAGCTTCGATCCGAATGCAGCGAAGCCGGCGATGGTCACGGAATACTTCCAACAACTTCCGCGTTCTTATCTTTACTTCGGTTACACCACGCTCATTGACTTGGCAGTGATCGACCGCCGGGCGCTAGAGGACTTCAGGCAAGCTTCGCTGCATCCCGATTTATATGATTGCGGGCAGTCCTTGCCGATTGCCAATGGGTACCCGATGTCTTTTGCGCCCCCGAGTGTGCGGTTCAAACTGTTCCCCAACTTCATCTACGATCCTAAGCAAGCCTCCAGCATCCCCCCTGAATACAGACCGGAAGATCACACTGCGGCGGCAGCCGTAGCCCGGGTGAAGAACTCCGGCGGGATCTGCGTCAAAACCTATTTCGAGCGCGGCTTTGGGAGGGAGAGGAACTTGCCTGTCATCAGCGCCGATACTATCGCAGAGATTCGCAAGGATGCGACGCAAGCCGGCCTGGTGCTCATGATGCACGCCAACTCATTGGAAGCCCAGAAATTTGCCGTCGACGGGGATGTGGACGTTATCGCGCATGGCATGTGGAACTGGGGGGATCTCCGCAACCCGTCCGAACTCCCGGCCGAAATCAAGAGCCTCCTGGATCGCATCGTGGACAACCGGATTGGCTACCAACCGACGATTCAGGTCATGGGAGGACTGCGCGCGTATTTCGATCCCCAATACCTGACCCTGCAAACAATTCCAAAGGTCATTCCTGCGGAAATGCTGGAGTGGTTCAACTCTCCCCAGGGCAAGTGGTTCAAGAAAGAAATCTCTGAGGACGATACACCGGACGCAGCTGTGCTCGAAGGATTCGACGGCGGCCCTCTCCGGCGCGTGCGCCAGGTAGTGAGCTACCTGGCGTCCAAAGACGCCAACTTTCTGTTTGGCACGGACACTCCCTCGGCTCCGACCTACGGGAATTTGCCTGGACTGAACGGCTATCTAGAGATGCAGCAACTCAAAAAGGCTGGTCTGTCTCTCGAACAGATTTTCAGGGCTGCCACCATCAACAATGCACGAAAGTTCAAGATCGATTCGCAGGTCGGAACCATTGAGCCGGGCAAAATAGCGAATCTCGTCCTGCTGAAGAAATCGCCACTAGAAAGTGTGGACGCCTACGACAGCATTGTCACGATTTGGGTTCACGGAAAGCAGGTTTCCCGCGCCAGTCTGGCAGCCAGTGCAGACAAGTAGCCTTTCCGGCGGAATGCTTGTCGGCAAACCTTCCCTTCCCGGATTGGGAAAGAGTTTAACCGAGGACTGGTACAGGGACCGAGAATTGTCTCCGCCGGCAGTTTCATTCTCTCTCACTGGCGGCCACGGCGATGCCGACCTCCTTCCTCAGCTATCAGCAAACTGCTTTTACCATCGCCTTGAAACATCACTTAAAGATCTTGACCTCCTGCGTTATTTGTTCTATATTGCAAAACAAATGAGGCGCGGGGAACTTCTCGGCTCGCTGGAGCACATAATCCTGCTCGCGCTGGCGCGTCTGGAGGGGAGCGCCCATGGAATGATCGTGCGACGCGAGATTGAAGAACGTATCGGCCGCAACATCTCTATCGGCGCAGTGTATGCGACTTTGGAGCGGCTCGAAGCGAAAGGATATGTCAGCTCCTACACTGGCGAGCCCACCCCGGAACGTGGAGGCCGGGCCAAACGGTTGTTCCGCGTCGAGGCTGCCGGCAAGCGGGCGCTCGAAGTATCGGACGAAACCCTTCGCAGCATGACGGCTGGCTTAAACCGCTGGGAGCGCATATGAGACGCAATTCGCCGCCGGCTTTTGCTTGCTGGCTCCTCGAGTCGGTCGTACCAGCTCCGTATCGAGAGGCTATGCTAGGCGACCTGATTGAGGAATACGCTCTTCGCGCCGAATCTGGTTCGCCACTCACTGCGATGCGATGGTTTTGGAGTCAAGCCTGTCGTTCTGTCCCGCCGATGGTCTGGTCCTCGCTGCGAAGCCGAGATTGGCTTATCAGTATGAGCGTCGCTATGGGCGTCTTCGTCGTCATGGGAGCGCTGAAGTTTGCCGCCGACTTGGCCATCTCGAGGTTGGTTGCCCCACAGCCATCGACGTACGTCCTTCTTGCGCCGGTTGTGTTTCTCGCGGCCAGCTCAATCGGTGGTTGCGTCGCTGCGCGAATTCGCCGCGGCGCAACAATATTCCTCGCATTGATCGTAATGATTACGGTTGCCATTTTGATGGACCTAAAGGTTTGCACAATACCGGTACCGTGGTGGTATCAGTTCGGGTTTCTTACTCTGGGACCTCTGTCGGTGTTAGTTACACCGGCGGCATTTTGGGGTGCCCAACCCCGCTGCTGAAGGATCTGCCAGGGAAAGCAGCAAGACTAGGACGGCCAATTCTCACTCATTAGGAGGAAAACAGCGATGACACTCAACTTCTGGAAATCGAAATGCTGGACTGCTTGCTCGATTGGCTTGGTCGCTTTTGCCGCTGGTTCGTCCCTCACCGGCCGGCTACTTCATGTCCATGAAGTTGAGGCCGATAACAACCGAGTATTCGAGCTTCGGGTTTATCACGCCTTGCCGGGCAAGTTGCCGGCGCTTGAGTCCCGGTTTCGCGACAAGACTTCCAAGATACTGGCCCGGCACGACCTGAAGGTTGTGGGCTACTGGGTAACGGAGGACGCTTCGGACAACTCATTTATTTGGATCGTCGCTGATTCCAGCCGGGAGGAAGCGAAAAAAAACTGGGACGCAATGATGGCCGACCCGGAATTCCAGGACGTCATAAAAGCCGAGCAGGCCGAAAGACTCGTGGAAAAAGTCGATGTGACGTACATGCGTCCGACGGATTTTTCCCCGATCCGGTAATGCCGCACAGGGGCAGTCTTCTCCCGAGCGTTGCAATGTAGCAGAGTGCGATGGTTAAAGCCGAGGGGGACATTCGACCGGGTGCAAGTGCGCGTTTCAATCTGGCTCTCTCTTCCCTATTTCTTCCCCTTGGGCGGCGATTATTTTGCGTCCAGAAGAGCCTCAGGGGAATCTTCTAAGGGACGCACAACGTTCGGGCTGTGCTGTCGTCTAAATTGTTCGGAGGGGTTCAGCGGGAAATTCATGCTCAAAAACAGTCAAATACATTGGACTCAAAGTCTTCTGCTGGCAGCCCTTGTGGCGAGCGGTGCGACGCTAGCCTGCTCGGGCAATGCCTCGCAGAATGCTCACGCGAATGGGCCGGCCGGCATGCCGGTGAAGGTCGAAGAGGCGCAAGCCACCCCGGTAAACGACGCCACCGAGTATGTAGCGACGCTGAAGTCGCGCGATTCGGCCGTTATCATGCCGCAGGTGGAGGGTCAGGTCACCAAGATCTTCGTGCACTCTGGCGACGCGGTTGGCGCCGGGACGCCGCTGATGGAAATCGATCCACTCAAGCAACAAGCCACGGTCAAGAGCCAGGAAAGCTCCCGAGCCGCGCAGCAGGCAAACCTGAGTTGGACGAAGCAGCAGTACGATCGTGCCCAGGGACTCTATGCGGCGGGCGTGGTCAGCAAGCAGGATCTCGATCAGGCAAAATCCGCGATGGACGCGGCCCAATCCCAGATGGAATCGCTGGATGCTCAAGTCAGCGAACAGCAAGTGCAACTGCATTACTACCGCGTGGTGGCACCCTGGAGTGGAATTGTCGGAGATGTTCCGGTGCGCGTGGGCGACCGGGTCACGACGACGACGCAACTGACAACCGTGGACAAGCCCGGGAGTCTCGAAATCTACGTGTATGTGCCGATTGAACACTCCTCGCAGCTCAAGATGAACCTGCCGGTGCAGGTGCTCGATAGCGATGGAAAAGTGCTGGCCGACAGCCGCATCAGTTTCATCTCGCCGGAGGTGGATAACACCACGCAAACCGTGCTGGTGAAGGCGCACATTGCCAATAGCAACGATGCGCTGCGGCAATCGCAGTTCATCCGCGCGCGCATCGTGTGGGGAACGCACCGGAACCCGGAGGTTCCCATCCTTGCCGTATCGCGGCTCGCGGGACAGTACTTCGCCTTTGTGGCTGAGCCCCAGAATGGCGGTTCATACATAGCGCGGCAGAAGCCGCTGAAGATTGGGCAGACGGTGGGCAACGATTATGAAGTCCAGGAGGGCATCAAGCCCGGCGACAAAGTGATTGTTTCCGGAACGCAGTTCCTGCTGGATGGAGCGCCGGTGATTCCGCACAGCTGAGAGTCGGGCTTCGGCTTTCGAGCTGCGGGCCTCGGCTCTTAAGTCGCGGTTCTTCAAACCATGGATAGTTGGCAATTAGCCGGAGAAGTGTCTGCCCAGTCATCGGCGAGATTGCGGACTGGCTAAAGGTTAGCGCTGCATCCCGAAGCCCGAAGGCTGAAGCCCCGAAAGCCGATCTTCTATGTTCGTTGAGTTTTTCATTCGCCGTCCGGTGTTGGCGACAGTCTGCGCGCTGCTGATTATTCTGGGGGGCGCGGCGGTGATTCCCACGCTGCCGATCGCACAGTTTCCTAATCTTGCTCCGCCGCAAGTGGGGGTAACCAGCCTCTACACAGGCGCCAGCGCCCAGACGGTGGAGAGCGCGGTCACCATCCCGCTGGAGCAGCAGATCAACGGCGCCGAGGGGATGAAGTACGTCACCTCGACCAGCGGCAACGACGGGACCAGCACGGTTACCGCCACATTTGATCTGAATCGCGATCCGGACCTGGCTACGGTCGACATCCAAAACCGCGTCAACACGGCGCAGGGACGGCTGCCCGCTGCCGTGAAGGCGGTTGGAATCACGACCGCGAAGACTTCGCAGAACATCGTATTCGGCGCCGCCGTCATTTCCGACCATAACAAATACTCCACGCTTTTCATGAGCAACTACCTTGACATCTACGTCAAGGACTCGCTCAAACGTATTCCGGGTGTCGCCGACGTGATCATTTTCGGCGAGCGCAAGTATTCCATGCGCTTGTGGCTGGATCCGGGACGCATGGCGGGACGAGGGCTGACCGCTCCCGATGTGGTCAACGCTCTGTCGGAGCAGAACGTGGAAGTCGCGGCCGGGCAGGTAGGTCAGCAGCCAGCCAAAGAAGGGCAGCAATACCAGATCAGCGTTCGGGCCGTGGGACGGCTCAGCGAAACCGGCCAATTCGACAACATTATTCTGAAAACGAACGCCGACGGAACCCTGGTCCGTCTCAAGGACGTGGGCCGCTCCGAATTGGGCGCGGAAGACTACAACACGGATCTGCAATTCAACGGGCAGGATGCGGTCGGAATGGGTGTCACGCAGCTTTCCACCGCCAATGCGCTCGATGTCGACCGGAGGGCCATTGCGGAACTAAACCGGCTTGCGAAGAGTTTTCCTCCGGGGATGACGGCGCACGTCGCCTTCGATACCACCGATGCCGTGGGCGAATCCATTCGCGACGTGGTCTTCACGGTAGGTTCGGCGATTCTGCTGGTCATCCTGGTGATTTTTATCTTTCTCGGCGACTGGAGAACGACGATGATTCACTTTATCGCCACTCCGGTTTCGCTCATCGGCACCTTCATCTTTGTGAAGTTGCTCGGTTTCTCCATCAACACGCTGACGTTGTTCGGCATCACGCTCGCCACCGGCCTGGTGGTCGACGACGCTATCGTCGTGATTGAAAACATTGAGCGCCATATCGCTGAGGGTGAACACGACTCCCATAAAGCGGCGGCGGCGGCCACGGCTGAGATTACCAGCGCCGTCATCGCCACCTCGCTGGTGCTGGTTGCCGTGTTTGTGCCCGTTGCATTCTTTCCCGGGACGACCGGCATCCTGTTTCGCCAGTTTGCGCTGACGATCGCATTTTCTATTGCCATTTCCGCCTTCAACGCGCTCACCCTGGCTCCGGTGCTGGCGGCAATTTTTCTGAGCGGCCCCCACCGGCAAAAGTGGTGGTGGCTGCAAAAGTTTGACGACGGCGTCGCTGTCGTCACCCGCGGGTACCGTGGCCTGCTGAGTTACTTGCTGAAATACAAGCTGGCGATGATGGTGCTGTTTTTCGCCGGCCTGGGACTGACCTATTTTGTGTTTACCCGTGTGCCCACCGGCTTCGTGCCCGATGAGGACCAGGGTTACATCATCATCGTCATGCAGGCTCCGTCGGGGGCTTCCCTCGAATATACGAAGGCGATCGGGACGCAGGTTACCGGACTGGTCAGCGGCGAACCGGAGGTCTGGGGCACATTCTCAGTGGCTGGCTTCAGCTTTTCGGGTAGCGCGCCCAACCAAGGGCTTACCTTTATCACACTGAAGCCGTATTCTCAGCGCAAGGGTGAGAAGCACTCCGCCTCGGCGGTTCTGAACCGGATTCGTCCGAAGTTGTTTTCGGTTTCAGGAGCGATTGTGTTTCCAACGCTGCCTCCGGCAGTCAGCGGTCTCGGCCAGTTCGGCGGCTTCCAGTTCGTGGTGCAGGATCAGGCCGCGCACACGCTTGAGGAACTCTCGAACACAGCGCACGGCCTCATCCAACAGGCCGGCGCACGCAAAGATCTCGTGAGACTTTACACGCCGTTCACCGCGAACGATCCGCAATATCTGGTGACCATTGACCGCGAGAAGGCGAAGAGCCTGCATGTCCCGCTCTCGCAAATTACCGACACGCTGGGCGTATACATGGGATCGGCCTACGTGAATGACTTCGATTTCAATAACCGTTCGTATCGCGTCTATGTGCAGGCGGACAAGCAATTCCGATCGGAAGCGCAAGACATCAAGCAGTTCTACGTGCGCTCCGATAGCGGGGCGATGGTGCCGCTGGACAATCTAGTCAGCATTACGCAAACCACAACGCCGCAAGTGATCAGCCATTACAACCTATTCCGCTCGGCGGAAATCGATGGCTCGGCCGCGCCCGGCTACAGCTCCGGGCAGGCGATCGCGGCCATGGAGGAGTTGGCCAAGAAGATGCCGCAGGGATTTAGTTATAGTTGGACCGGGCTGTCGCTGGAAGAGCTGCAGGCGGGCGGAACGTCTCTGATTCTGTTTGGATTGGGCACGCTGGTCGTATATCTGACGCTCTCGGCGCAGTATGAGAGCTTTGTGTTGCCTTTCATCGTACTGCTGGCCGTGCCCATGGCGCTGCTGGGCGCACTGGGAGCGCAGTGGACGCGCGGCCTGCAGAACGACGTTTTCTGCCAGGTCGGACTGGTTATGCTCGTCGGACTCTCCAGCAAGAACGCAATTCTCATCGTGGAATTTGCCGAGCAGCTGCGGCAACGAGGGATACCGCTGGTGGAATCGGCAGTGCAAGCGGCGGCGATTCGTTTGCGGCCGATTCTGATGACCTCGCTGGCGTTCATCCTCGGAGTCGTACCGCTGGTCGTCGCCACCGGCGCGGGCGAGAACGGACGCCACTCGGTGGGCACCACGGTCTTCGGCGGCATGATCATGTCGACCGTGCTGAATCTTTTCTTCATCCCCGTGCTGTATCTGATTATCGAGGGCTGGCGGGAGCACGGGAAGGCTCCAGAAAAAGCTTAATCGCCACCGTTGCTCTTCGATTCATACCCTGCTGGTTTCCTTGACTTCTTCTTGCGCGCCTTGCGCCGCATCTTGGCCATCCATTCGCGGGAATACATGGTGCCGCGGCACTTGGGCGAGCCGCAGTCGCAGGGCGCGGGTGCCTCATCGTCATAGAGGTTGTAGTCCCAGAGCAGTTCTTCGCCGGCAGAAATATCGCGGCAGGGCAAAGATCCACACCCGGTTCTTGATTTCGTCGATCTCACAATTGGGATCGCAGGAATGGTTCAGGTAAGCGCCCAGCCCTTCGCCATCGATGATGGTCTTGCCGTCTTCCAAGCCATAGAGGTACGTACGGGTCGCGCCATCGTACAGCCGATCGGCCTCCTCTGGAGTGATGCGCGGACCGGCATATTCGACAATGCGGGCACCCTTGCGAACCGGCGTGGTCGTGAACACCCCAACCGAATGAATGCGCGAGGGACGAACAACAAGAGCCATGCCACTAATTTCGCATGCCTGAGAGGTCTGGAGGAAGACGAAAAGATAGGAAAAAGATTCGGCCTTCGGCTTCCGGCACTGGAATTCGCTCGAGCTAGGAGCCTACAGCGCTGGCGAGGGCGCCCATGCCGGATAATCTGCTCCCCGTGATCGCCGGCACGATCTGGATCTGCACCAGGCGCGGCGCGGAGACCTTCTGCTTCTTCGCCAGCAGATTGGCTGAGGGAATCCCGGTCCGGGCAAAGGATTTCTCGCAGTCCGCGGTGGAAGGACCGCGCATATTCCCCTCCATGAACGCCAGGCCCGGGCAACGAGTGCAGGTCGAGCCGTGCGCGCACTGCGAGCAACTCGAAAGATCTCGCAGGTGAATCGAGCGGACTTCCTTCAATTGCTCGGAGTCGCGCCAGATGTCGATGAACCGCTGCTGGCGGACGTTGCCGCAGGACAAGGGGAATTGCACACAGGGATAAAACTCACCGTAGGGAGAAACGTAGCAGGCGGTGTGGCCGGCGCTGCAAGGCAAAGAATCCATGCTGTCTGCATCGGGCGCGGGCGGCGGAGCGCAGAACTGATCGGCGTTGCCGACGAAAGTTTCGTCGCGGAACAGGCGGCGAAGAGCGGACTCGCCCGCGTTCAAGTCCAGGACGGAGCGGTCGCCATCCATTTTCGGCGTAACCGTCGGATCCAGCGTGCAGTCCGTGCCCAGTTCATCGGCCAGTGCCCGGACGCCGTGATAGTCCTCGATGTTTTCCGTCATCAGCACATTCGCGATGACGACTTTCAGGCCTTGCGATTTGAGAAAGCGGATGGCGTGGATCGACCGCCGCAGCGAGCCTGGGACCTTGGTGATCGCGTCGTGCACTTCCGGCCGGTGCGAATAGATGCTGACCTGAATCGACTCCACACCCAGATCGCGAATACGCGCCGCCTGCGCTTCGCCAATCAGCACGGCATTGGTCTTGAGCTTGATGCAGAAGGTAAGGGCACGCGCGCACTCCAGGATTTCGAAGAAGTCCTTGCGCACGAAAATCTCGCCGCCGCTGAGAGTGAGAATGAAAACGCCGGCTTCGGCCATCTCCTTGTAGCAGATGTTTGATTTCGACGGTGGTCATCTCGCCGTGGTCATCGTGGTCGAGGTAGCAGTGGACGCAGTTCTCGTTGCAGCGGTAGGTGAGATCAAGTTGCACGCTGAGAGGAACGCCCAGCCGCAGCGCCCGGTCGCTCATTTCCTGCATCAGCACGCTCACCTTTGTCGCTCCTGAGGCGGTTGTCCCTCGACCGCCGCATCCGGCCTCGCGATCGGCTCCTCGGAGATCAGCAAAATGCCGTGCTCGGCCAAATCCTCGGCCAGCACCTCCGCGTCCCGCATGGCTTCCTCGGGCTGCACTTCGAATTCGGAACAGATGCGTCGCTCGACGATCTCATTGAGGGGCGTGGCCCCATCGGCGGCCTGCCAGAGAATGGTGGCTGTCGGGTTCAGCGTAAACAGCGTCGAACCCTGACCCGACATGACCAGCATTTCTTCGCCCAGCCTGCGAGCCGCGATGCGTGGGCTGCGCGCGACATAGAGTTTCTTGCTCATCTTTTTTTGCTCAAATCCAATCGTCTAGCCGATCATCTCCCAAACGCGCGCATCCGGCGTAAAGGTGAGCCGGTAAACCGGCACGCCATGGACGAAGTCGCACGCAGCTTGGAATGCCGAATGAACCAACTCCTGATCCTCGGCAAAGAAAAGCATGTTCGCCAGAAGCTCGCGCCCGGCATCGGCCGCAGGCACCGGATCGATGCGATTCTCATTATCCTTATCCTTATCATCCTTATCCTTATCCTTGCCCTTCGCCAGCAGGTAGAGTGCGGCCACCGGCGCCGACGTATTCTCGCCCAGCTTCGCCAGTTCCCCGGTGAAGGGCGTGCCGAACGCAACATAACCCTCGCTCTTTTCGGAAACCTCCTGCTTGCGAACATACGAGATCTCATCGGTGAGCAGAATCGCGTCCGCGGGGGCGAGTCGAGAAATTGTCGTCTTCCCCGCTCCCGAAACACCCGCAAACAGAAACGCTTTCCCATTGCGAATGGCGCTGGCGGAGTGCAACAAAAATCCTCCCTGCCTGGCGAGCAGCAGCGTATGCACGATGCGCAGAACGGCGTCGATCGAGTACGGATTCGCGGATTGCTGAATCCAGCCGCGGCGCGCGGCAGGATCCCACTCGGCGCGGAAATCGCCCCGCTCCATGAACCACCGGCCGGAGCGGTGGCTGACGCTCACATCCGCGTCCGGATTGGCGAATGCGGGCGGCGCCAGATCCACGTCGAAATCGAATTCCGCGCCCGCTTCCGCGCTTAAGAACCCGGCATAGCGCTCCTCGAGCATTTCGAGAAAATCCACGTCGGTGGTGTTCACCCTGACGGCGGTACCGCCGATCGCAATCACCACGCTCGAACGCTCGACTTGTGTGGCTAGCCCTGGCACGGAAGAACCGATTCCTCAGAAGCTTGCACCATGCGGTGCAGATAAACCAAGGCTCGCGCCGCGGGAAAGCAGCGCCGAACAATCTTTGCCATCAGCTTCGCCACCACACTCAACTCCGCGGGCACTGCGATGCAGTTTCCCGCGCGAAGCAAGTGAGAAACCCGGCCCAGCAACTCAGTCTCGATCACCGGTCGATCGGGCGCGGGCATCGCATCGCCCTGAGTTGTCCACTGCGGACTCCCGAAACTTTCTGCCCTGGAAACAACGCGATGGGCACACAGCCTGCCGTCCCGTCCCACCAGCACAACTTCTCCTACTTGGACTTGATCCCCGCTGACGCGTTCGACCACCAGCGTGTCTCCCGGCCAAATCGAGGGAAGCATGCTCCAACCCGTGGCTGCAAAACGAAGGCTGCCGAATGAGCGCAGAACCTCAGCCGCAAGGTCGCACTTCACGGCGGCGGCAATATCCGCCGGGACGCTCCGGTCCTGCCTCATGACACCTTTGTGTTGCCAGTGCACGAGGCTTGGGTGCTGGTGACCTTGCCGCAGGTGAGCGCCGAGGTCACGAAGACTTGTTCGTAGCGAAAGCCCGGCTTCTCGTAAGGTTTCTTCTCGATTGCCGCAGGACGCGGCTCTTCACTGGATGAATGATTCATGGCCATAGTGATGTCCCTCGCTACTGTAATGCCGATTGCGACGCTTGCACCGCACATCCGTCTGTGTCACCCGTACCACCGCAACCACCGCTCAGAGTGGAGAAGTATATCTGAGAAGCCCCCGCCAGCGTTCCCGAGCCCACGGTGTTGTCGATGATAATTCCACTCGTGCCTCCGGTCGCGGCCAGGGCGGCGGTTGCGATCGCGCCCAGGTTCTCCCATGTCACTGTCTGAATCGGTTGTAAAGCCCGCACGGCGTCGGTGTTCCAGTCAGGCGCACTGCTCCCGGAAGTACCGGTCCGAAGGTCGTCGACACAACATTCAATGTTGCGGTTGCTGTCGAGGATCAAATCGCCCGTTGCTGTAGGCAGTGTCCGCCGCCCAAGCGGCCGGGGTAAAGGCGGACTGCACTCCCTGATCCAGCCCATGTCACCATGCCGTCAGTCGTGGAGCTACCCGGCGGTCGTACTCCAAGGCGGGGCCGCGCCGCCCGAAGTGCCGCCTACAGCCACGGCCTGAATCTGAAAGTGGCTGTCCAGGACCTCCTGGCCCACCGCATATGCAGTTCATTGGTTGCCAGGGCGTGTCCTTGAAATTGAAGATGCATCCGCCGGAGGCGCACGGCGTGGAGACACCGCCTATCTCCGCACTGGCGAACATCCATTCGGTCGCGCCTCCGGAAGCATTGGGATTCAGGAGATCGGTTACGGGAGAGCACGGCGTAGTGTCGTTCGAAAGAACCGGCCCTGTGTTCGACCGTACCGAAAGAGCCAGCCGCAACGGGGATCTGGTACAAGATCGGAGGCCCTCCGGTGTTGCCGCAAACATAGAGGTTTCCCGTGGCGTTCACGGAGTTTTCATAGGTACTGTCAAAAGCGCCAATGTACAGGGGATTTGGCGTCGTTCCGGATTCTGGTGCTGGCTCCGACCACCGCCTTCGATCCAGTATTGCCGCCGACGAAACTCGACGGTGAGTTGGTAAACGGCTGTGCAGGCACGTCCCGCCTGTACAGTTCGTCGTGCCGTCGCTCGTCGCGAACACGTACACCAATCCGGCCGTGGAATCCACGATCGGCCCTTGCACGATGCCCGGGCCAGAATCATCCGTGCTGGAGAAATCCAACTGGCCGGACTGGGTTACGCCACCAGTGGAGTTGACCCGATACAAGAAACCGCCAGTATCCGCCACAAACACATTTCGCGAAGCATAATCGTAAACCGGGCTGGTGAGAGCGGTAGGCGAGCCGGGGTTCACCTGCACCGGCCACCCTCCCGTTCTCACTTCCCTCGGGCTCTCCATTGAATACTGGATTGAACTTATGGAGCCAGCCGGCGTCATCTCCCACATAGGCGGTGTCTTGCGCATAGTCGTAGAAAATGGAGGAGTTGCTGTCTTTTTCGGCCGTGCCGCCGGAATTCCTGAGGGGGATCGTGGTCATGCAGGGGGCGGTGCAGCCAGGGTACGAAGAGCGCAGCACCCGCGTAAGGGTCATTGGGCTGCCGACGGTCTCACTGCTTGACGCGGCCCATTTCAGCAGCACCAAGGTCGAGGGGTACTCGGGACCGGAGGAGCCGCTACCGAGTTGCACAAATGCAACTTGCGTACCGTCGAGCGAAAGCACTGGAGAGGTCGTGACCGTGCCGCCGCCGATGTTGTAGGCCCAGTAGACGGAGGGCACCGTGTCCACAGTGGTCACTGCATTGTCGATCATGGTAACCGCCGCGGTCAGGGCAATTGTCCTGCCTGTAACCGAAGCGCCGGCATCCAGCGTGATCGAGGCCTCCGCGACGATGTCCCCGGCCGTGATGGAGTTTCCCTCCAGGGTGGCGGAGCTTCCCACCAGCCAAATCACGTTGCCGGCCGTCGCGCCACCGGAGAGCACCACGATGCCAGCGATGTCAAGCGTGCTGCCGATCTGGAAGATGTAAGTTCCGCTTCCATTGAGCGTCACGGTTTTTCCGGCACTCAAGGAGAGAGTGCCGGCGCTTGTACAACCCGGGCGTGAGAGTCATTCCGTCCAGAACCCCGGACGCAATGGGAGTCGCGCCGGTCAGCCCCTGGTAGTGGTTGAAGGCCGTAATGGCGTCGGCTTCCGCCTGGGCAGCCACCGGGTCCCCGAGGTCCTCGACCGCAGGAGGGGTAAGAACGCCGGGTGGAAAACCAGTGAGGCTGGTGCCTGGAGAGATACCGATATTGCCGCCCGTGACCACGGAGTTGCCCGTGTTCGTCACCGTAGTGCCAGCGAGAATTGCAAAGTTTGCGGCCGTCCCTAAGTTAATGAGGCTACAGCCAGAATAAAGATTGTCGTAAGCCACGATGGTGGCTTGTGTGCTCGACCCTGCAACGCCTGTGCCGTAGACCACAAAATCGGGTTGAGAGCTGCCGGCACAATTGGCACTTGTACCTTTAAACGAATACTTTGCGGGGTAGTTCGCGGCGCCGACACTCGCGCCGCTGCCCAGGTCCTGTGACCAGTCCTTATTGATCTTTTGACTCTCGTGCAATACCGCTTTTGAACCAGTGCAACTCGGGAACCAGCGCACCGTCTGTCTCCGCCTCCCGCAACGTCGCCGGGGACTGGCGAGCCATCTGCTGCCAATAGCGGGGGTCTTGCTGCACACGCTTGGCCTGTTCTGCGGTGGCAGGTTTAGAGAAGATAAGGTGGTGGTAACTCCAGTCGCTAGGTACAGGGAAGGCTGCTTCGGACTCCTTGGAATCCTGACCCACTAAAGCTGGCGAGAAGATTAGCACTCCGAGAATTGAGATACCCAACCCAAGGAAACGTCGCTGGTTCATTCTCATTTTTCTCCCTGATGCTTGAGGCTCAGGCAACAGCCAGAAACACAACGGCGGAGCCAGAGCCTCCGCCTGTGTGCGGTTGAACTCTCGGCCGGCTATTGGAAAATCATCATACACCGCTTGTTTTGAGGAAATCTCAAAAATCTGGCTGCGAAAGAGGAATTTTCCACAGATATTCCCACTTTTAGGCCGCCTGTGCAACCCGAAATGCGCACAGGCCCACCACCCAGGCGCTCGGATGCGGCCTCGCCTTCTCCAAAACCTAAGCAATCGCAGGCACATATTGCCTCCAATCCGCGATTTGCGCTCACTCGGCAGTCGCGTCCAAAAATCCAAAAAGGCTACGGTGGGTCCCAGTCGGTTATTGGCTTGGCCGGTTCCCCCCGCCAGAGCCAGCTTCCGCTTCATCGACTGGCAACGATTCTCATCACCAACCAACACTGCCGCACACTGATTGTTCAACGGACGGCAACCACCGCCTTAACTCCGTGTCTCAGCCCCAGCGTTGAACTTCAAACTCCCTCTCCCCCTTCAGCGCCGTGCTCCAAGAGCAACACTTGCGCGAACGTCATTCCTCGCCTGATGTGATATTCTACCCGTCCCCACCGTCTTTATCTGGACATCGTACTGCGTTAATTCAAGGAAAATACTATCGAAGAGATGTTTTATGCGCTTCAACCCAGGGTGGACACGGATACTAACGGGCAGTAAGGAGTCCCCACCAGTTTCAGCCCCGGGGCATGAGTTGTGGGAAGAGATTCTGGCGAGCGTTCCCCCTCGGTTTATTCCGCTGGTGTGCTGCGAAGGTCCCGCGGAAATCCATAAGGATCGCCTATATCTTAGCGATGGGACCATTTCCCCTGGACCCTCTGAAAATGACGAGGTGGAATATAACCCAGGCGCTTTCCTGCCAAGAAGGCCATGGCGCAAGCCTACGGACTGGGAGCGGAAGCGTTTGTGGCAGAACTCCTGGGTGACGGACGTGGCCTTCGTGGGGGTTGCTAGCATCCCGAATGAGCTTCTAGCCGCGCTGCGTAATGTCGTAAGGGAAACAGACAAAGACGCACTTCGGCAACTTGAACCCCGCCGAATCAGGGAGTTCATTGGTCCCTTAGTTGATTATCTTCGCGATCGATTCGCCTACAAGAGTGAACCCTTCAATCATGGTATTCACGTGCATCTTCCCGGGCTGGAAACAGTAACTCTTGACCCAGCCAATCGTAAGTTCTTAGGACTGCACTTGGATAGTTGGGATCGATACCCCTTGGAGGCTCGCGCCCGCTCTCTCAACCGAATCTGCGTGAACATCGGAGCCGAACCGCGTCATTTTCTCTTTTTGAATTTGTCGTTGATGAATGTCGCCCGACTGCTGGCCGAAGAGTCTCAAGAGACCTTGGATCCAGCATCCGAATCGGTTGGACCGGCGTTCATGTCGCGGTTTCCTGGCTATCCAATCGTGAGGGTGCGCATCGCCCCCGGAGAAGCCTACATAGCGCCGACGGATAATGTTATTCACGATGCTTCGACGATTGGTTCCCAGGGCCTGAGCATTACTCTGACCTTGCGAGGCTGGTTCACCGTCCCGTCGGTTCAAGCTTGTAGTGCCGAATGATGGCCGGCACGTCTATCGTTATCAGCGCACTCCGCTAACCGGGGCAGCGCCTCCTCTGCCACCCTGCTATAGCGAACTCAAAAACGTCAGCAGTTCCTTTTTCTGCCGCGGTGGCAGCTTGAGAAATTCATCAATCACCAATTGAGCTTCGCCGCCATGGCGCAGGATGGCGCTTTCCGGGGTGGGGGAAGCGCCGTCGTGCATCAACTCAGGCCGAGTGCGCAGTCCCCACAGCGGTGCGGTGCGCATCTTATTAGCGGTGGAGTCTCCGCCGCTCTGCACGGGAATGCCATCGCCGGTGCCGAGAGTGTGCAGCAGGAAATCGCTGTAAGGGTGGATCAGCTTGTCTCCCAGAACTTCGGGTACCTGGAACTGGCCACCATTGATCTTTGTTCCGGCCGGCGCAGTCCTGATGGAAGCGACGTGGCAGACGCCGCAGCCGATCTGCGCAAACACCTGCTCGCCGGCGCGTGCCTCGGGCGTAGCCGCAAGCGCCTCATCGCGGGGCGGGGCCTTGGTGGCGCGAATGAAGTTGACAAATCGGTCCAGGTGCGAGAAACCATCGCTGTGACGTTCGTCTTCCGGATCGGCCAGGGACTTGTACTGAGCAACGGACTTGCCCAGGGCAGTGTTCTCGGCTGGGAAATACCGGTTGGTGATTCCCTCCTCGTTAACGTAGGCGTCAGCGGAAAACGAAACTACGCTGGCGTGCTGGCTCTTCCACCCAAAGCGGCCCACCCGGAGTATGTTCCCTGCCTCCACAATCGGCACCATAACCGCCACGCCCGCGATACGCCCCCTCGATTCTTCCTGCTGGCTCCTTGCAAGGGCCAGCAAAGTCGCGTCATCGATCGCTTCCACATAGCCATCGCCCAGCACCGAAGTCGCCTTGCGGCGCGAGCGAACATTCTCACTGTCAGGGATGCGGATATCGATTGCCGGATGGATCGCATGGACATGCATCAGCGTTCCGCCGGGAGCGGGCACGAACAATCCAGTCGTTGGATCCTGGTGCCCGGCGCGCGATACGGAAATTACGCTGTTACCGCCAGAGACGGGGTTCCGATGACATTCAAAACAGGATTGGCCGTTGTAAATAGGCCCAAGGCCGGTGGCGATAGTCTCAGGCTGCTCAAAGACTGCGCGGGCAGAGTCGTAGAGGGACTGGCTGACGAATCCATTGGTCAAGTTGTCGAATCCAGCCGGAGCTTCGCCGGTGGGACCTCCCGCAGCCGCAACGCCAATGAATAGAAGGAAAAGCGCAAGGCAGGAAGAGAGAATCAGCCATGAAGAACAGTGCAAGGTTAAGAATGGTTTGCCGAAACGCAAGTTGCGCCGGATGGGGCGGGATGTAGGACCAATTTCGCAGCTCTGGTACTTCATAAATCCCCGGATCGCCCCAGCTCGCTCGATGAGTTCGCCGGTTGGGTGTCGAATTTCGTCAAACTCGATTCCCCCCGCCGTCCGTAAGTGCCTGTGAAGGAGATCCCGCCCGGTTAATTCGCTTCCAGTTCTGTCAGCATTGCAGGGTTTGGGATTGGCTGCCTCACAGCTGGAATGTACAGCGAGGCGCCGCTCAGCTCTTCTACAGTTGCGTCAGACAGGCGCTCGAGGGTGAAGCTGGATATTTTTTCCGGGTGCTCTCCGCTTGCCGTCGAACGAACCAATGACACCCGGTGGTCCTTGGGATAAACAGAAGTCAGATGGTTGATAAGGCCCGTCAACGCTCCGCCGTCCAGCCTGCGACCGTAATGCGAGCGATACGATCCGAAGGAGCCCATCTGCATCAGAATTACATGGGTATCGACGCGGGGAACAATTTGGAAGGCCATCATCCACGATGCCTCAAACACCTGGATCGCCGGCGCGATATCGACCTGCATGTCGCACAGGATCGAGTCCAGCGATGAGATTCCCGGCACCACGCAAGCCGAGCGCCCCAACTCTGAGGCCTTCTTCACAATGAGTTGAGCAACCGTGTCGTATGCCATGGGATTGCCGTAAGTGACGTAGCCCACCGGCCTGCCGTCGCCGCTCGCTTCCAGGACCATTTGCGCTGCACGATTGTAATTTTCTATCCGGAGAGTGCCGTCAACATAAGAGTCTAAGAGGTTGATGACTTCCACTTTCCCCATTTTTTCCGCCGGGAGCCAGGGGAGAAGAGGTTCCTGGACAATCGAGAAAAGCTTCGAACAGCTTGCCATCGCATCCACGGCCTGCTTCGTCAAATGCTCCGGAAAGGACACGCCGAGCCCGATAATATAAACGTCACACGGCGCTTTCATGCCGCTTGCACCGGCCGATCCTGGGGAACCGACAGTCCAAGCTGCATTTCGGCTTGCGCCAGCATGATGTCAATCGGTATCTGGATGACACTGCGGCAGTACACGGTCTCGGTGGACTCAAAACTGCCATTTTCGAAATACTTGTTGGAGGGCGCGCCTCCCCCGCAGACCGAAAAGTATTGGCAGGTCTGAGCGCAGCGCTTGCAGCCCTCCTCTATGGAGTTGGCCATCTGCTTAAACTTGGGTGAGTTGAAAATGTCCGGTATTGGATCGCGAAGAATGTTACCCAGGATGAAATCGCCGTAGTCCTTGCTGCTCGCGTCAATTAACTCCGGGGAGAACGCTGTCATCGACCCATCCCAAGCCACGGTCAGGATTGCGTAAGGCATGGTTTGCTCGTTCCGCAAATCGGGCGATGGACAGTCCTGGACATGGCTGCCCTTTATGGCTCCGCGGGCATTTTCGAATTCACGGATGGTAAGCTTACCCTGGCTGCGTTCCTCGCCATCCGCCATGACCTCGAAGAATCGCCGAACGTTTGAAACCTTGTCGCCCGCCACACTGCTGCTTTTATTCGCCCCCTCGAGTTCTTCGATATTGAAGCCGACACGGTCAATTCCAGTGTCCAGGAAAAAATCGATCACTGCCTCCGGGTGAAGGAGCGACTCTGCGGTAACCACTGCAATCGCATGAAATGGAACGGAGCGGCGTTGCAGTGTCCGAATACCCTCCATCACCTTGGCGTGGGTGCCCTTGCCCGCACGGTCCTTCCTGTGGGCGTCGTGGATCGACGCGGGCCCATCCACGCTGACCCCGACATTTACCGACCATTTGTGAAAAAAATCGCACCACTCATCGTTAATGAGCATTCCATTGGTTTGGAAAGAGTGGCGTATCGTGAAGGGGTAGCGGCGAGCCGATAGTGCGGCAAATATCTCGCGGTAGTAGCTGGCTGGAAGTGTCAGCGGTTCCCCGGCATGCCAAACCATGCTCAGGTCGGGGCCGACCAGGTCGGCTGAGACCAGGCGGTCCACCATCTCAACCGCCTGCGCGGGTAACATTTTCTTGGTGCTCAGGCGGTTGGCAAGGTAGCAGTAATCGCAGTCGATGTTGCAAAAAGGCGTCGGTTGCAGGACGAGCAGCTTGACAGTTTTACTGACTGACTCCCGGTTGGGGCAACTAGTGGCGCCTGCGGACAAAGCCTGACCTCCAGCCAAACCTTAGTAGCAGCTTGACAGTCCTACTGATTGACCCCTGATAGGGGCGACTGGCACCAGCGGACAAGGTCCGACATCCCGCCAAACCTTTAGTAATTGCCCCAGTTTGCCCAGTTGTTCCAGGACACCCAATTGTTCCAATTTCCCCAGTTGTTCCAGTTAGCCCAACGATTTCCCCATTGGGCAATGAGGGTCGCTTCGCCCTTATCGCTCTTCTTCTCGTTCAGCGCAGGGTTCTTCTGAAGCTCCTGCATGCGGCTTCGGACGGCGGCCAACCTCTCCGGGATAGCCGCCGGGGGCTTGCTGGTGGTAGACGCATTTGTCGGTTGAACGCCAGCCTGGACACCAATCAGAAGTCCGATCAGCACCAAGAACCAGTTACGGATTCTCTCATACAACGATAGAAGACGAGCCATGTTTCCTCCCCGTGTGCCGTCCCATGGTTGAGACAAATACTACAGTTGCTGCGCCGCCGACGTGAAAGCCTCTTGCATCACTTTGTCATATTCCTTCTGGATCTCAAGGCTGCCTATCCATCCTCTCACTTCGTGGTTCGGTTCCACATCTTCATAGAAGTGAGCGCCCGCGACTTTCCCCGCCCAAAAATACTTCGACGATGCGCCCTCCGGGTGCGCACCCGCGCCGAACGCCGCCTGGAAAACTTTCAGCAGGTTCGTGCCATTAAAGCCGCCGTCGGCGTGGAGAGAAACCGCATAAAACTTGTCATGCACGAAAATGTAGACGATTTGCGTAAGCGCCACATTTCCAAGACTCATATCATCGTCCGTCTTTCGATAGGCCTTCACGGCGCCCCTATCGTGTAAAATCTCCAGATTCTTGAACTGCCCCACGGGGGTTCCGAAAGCGATTCCCCGAAACCCGTTCTTATAATCGAGGAATTCGGTATGCCCGGGAACGTTTGGCGGAAGATCGTGCACGACTGGCTCAGTGGGCGACGTCGGCTTTGCCATTTCTGTCGAGCCAGTAGCCTGGGCCACCGCCTGGGCGCCAAGAACTCCCATCACCAAAGCAAGCAATGCGACGATTGAAAACGCATGCAGAACGTCGTCGAGTGTTCATCATTTGTAACCCTCCCCATTATTACTGCACCCCAAAATCACAAATCGGACGAATCAAGTCCCGACAGAAATACAGCAACTCTGATTCCTTGTCAACAAAAAAAGATCAGCAAGAAACCCTTTAACCAACTCGCCACTTGAAGCCGGTTGTAAGGGGGCCACGATCCACATTTGGCCGTGATGACGCGGCCATCCGTTCGCTGGTGCCATCGTCCGAAGGCCATTCCACACGGAGCGTCGTTCTCTTCATCTACCGTGCGATCTCTCTACCGTACCGTACGATCCAACTCTCCTGCGTTCTCTCTCCAGGGCTGTGGTCGGGGCTTGTGGACGCCGATCGCAAGCCCCGCCCGTTATCGCCAACGATCAACTGACGATTCCCCCCGCTGTTGCTCTTTTCCTGCCGGACAACGCGGGTGCGGAACGACGGGCTTATCCCAGCAATCCCATCCTGAACCCCGGTCTCACCCCGATCAGCGAACACACAGAAAAAAAGTGGCGGAAGCGAGTGGGGGTCGAACCCACCGGTGACAGGAAGACCTGCCGCCCACCGGTTTTGAAGACCGGGATGATCACCGGACCACATGCGCTTCCGCAGCCGCCGCGCCATCCCTTCCCGCGTCACTTCGGCTGGGGCACGATCCGCAGATAGGGCTTGGGAGACTTCCACCCTCCGGGATACTTCTGTTGCGCTTCCTCGTTCGACACTGCGGGCAGGATGATCACGTCCTCGCCCTGCTTCCAGTTCACCGGCGTGGCCACTTTGTGCTTGGCCGTGAGCTGCATCGAATCGAGCACGCGCAGCACTTCGTCGAAGTTGCGGCCAGTGCTCATGGGGTAGCTGAGTTGGAGTTTGATCTTCTTGTCCGGACCGACGACGAACACCGTACGCACCGTGGCATTATCCGCCGCCGTACGGCCCTCGGAGGTGTTCCCGCTCTCGGCCGGCAACATGCCATACAGCTTGGCAATTTTGAGTTCCGGGTCGCCGATCATCGGGTAGTTCACTTTGTGTCCCTGGGTCTCTTCAATATCGGCGGCCCACTTGCCGTGACTGCTCACCGGGTCCACGCTCAAGCCAATGATCTTGGTGTTGCGCTTGGCGAATTCCGGCTGCAGACCTGCCATATAGCCAAGTTCGGTCGTGCACACCGGAGTGAAGTCTTTGGGGTGGGAAAACAAAATCGCCCACCCGTTGCCGATCCATTCATGAAAATTGATCGTGCCCTGTGTGGTTTCGGCAGTGAAGTCAGGTGCGGTGTCGTTGATGCGGGGGATTCTACTGGTGGTCTCGGTTACTATCGCAGTACTCATATTTCTCTCCTTGTGAATTCAATTCGAAGTGGTGAAATCTGAAAGTTGGCCAGCCGCGGTTCTTAATTCGGGTGAGAGGTCGGATGAAAACGAAACCCACCCATTTCGCCGGGTGGGTTGGACGAAATCTCGCTTGGCTCCCTACCCACACGGCGGCGAACACATGTAACAACAAGTGGCGCGGCCGATGGAGGGCCAAAACACCAAATTAGAATAGAAGCCCGCACTCACGCTGTCAACCGCGACAGGGAGAAGGCCAGGAAGGCCAGGCAGTCTTAGTTTGCTGTGCGGCCATGCTCCGCGACCTCCGCGTTTTAGGATTTGGTTTTCCTGCATCGTCAAAGCAGCCTCCCGCATCTTTGATTGTTAGGGCTGTTGTAGCGAACCTGCCACTCAACTTCAACCTCCACCGAAACCAAGAACCGAAACCAAGAAAGGAGAAATCCAATGCCGTACATTACCGTCGGGAAGGAAAACTCCGGCAACGTCGACCTCTACTACGAGGACCACGGCTCCGGCAACCCGGTTGTCCTAATTCACGGATATCCTCTCAGCGGTGCTTCCTGGGAGAAGCAGTTACCAGTTCTTTTGGACGCAGGCCACCGTGTCATCACCTATGACCGCCGGGGATTTGGCAAGTCCAGCCAGCCCACCACGGGCTACAACTACGACACCTTCGCCGAGGATCTGCGCAAGCTCGTAACGCACCTCAAACTGCGTGACTTCGCACTAGCCGGTTTCTCGATGGGTGGCGGTGAAGTGGCGCGCTATCTCGGGAAATATGGATCGAAGGGGGTGAGTAAGGCGGTAATCATTTCCGGCGTCCCGCCCTTCCTGCTGAAGACGCCGGACAACCCGGAGGGCGTGGACGGCAGTGTCTTCGACGGGATAAAGAAAGCCGTCGTCGCGGACCGCTACGCGTTCTTCACCGACTTTTTCAAGAATTTCTACAACACGGATCTTCTGTTGGGCAAGCGTGTCAGCGAACAAGCCGTCCAGTCTAGCTGGAACGTCGCGGCCGGAGCCTCGGCCACTGCCAGCCTCGCCTGCGTGCCCACCTGGCATGAGGACTTCCGCAAGGACCTGAGCAAAATCGACGTGCCCACGCTGGTCTTTCACGGCGACGCGGATCGCATCCTGCCGATTGCTGCCTCGGGATTCCGCACCGCCAACCTGATCAAGGGAGCCCGCCTCGTGGTGGTGAAAGACGGGCCACACTGCATAACTTGGACCCATGCCGACGAAGTGAACTCTGAGCTGGTCAACTTCCTGGGCAAAGGCGTTGCGTTGCCAGCAGCCTCCAAGCGCCAGAAGAATGAAGCTGCGTAAGCAGACCATCTTTAAGTCGCTGTTTCACCGGGTGCCGTCTCGGAGCGGCGCCCGATGTTAGTCTTGCGCGGTCACTTCCCGGAGACGATTCATGAGCCAACCAGTACGGCGTCTGGCGATGGCGCAATGGGATGTTTTCTCGTCGCGTCCGCTCGAGGGCAATTCGCTGGCCGTATTCCCCGACGCCCGCGGCGTAACCGACGCCGAGATGCAGTCGATCGCCAAGGAGATGAACCTCTCCGAGACCACGTTCGTTCTGCGACGCGACGCCGCCACCGAACGCGAGCAAGGCATTCGCGTGCGCATCTTCACGGTGCAGGAAGAGCTGCCGTTCGCCGGCCATCCCACGCTGGGAACAGCATTTGCCTTGCGCGGCCGGGGTGATGCGGAAAACAGCGGCGCGAAAAAAGTTGTGCTTGCACTCAATGTCGGCAAAGTGCCGGTCGATTTCGAAGACTCAGATGGACAACCTGCATTCGGCGAGATGACGCAGCTTGATCCCACCTTCCCCATGCAGCACGAGCGCGAAGCGGTCGCCCGCGCGACTGGCCTGCGTCCCGAAGACTTCGACGATTCCCTTCCCATTGAAACGGTTTCGACGGGAGTTCCCTTCACCGTGACTCCGCTGAAATCGCTGGCTGTCATCGAGAACTTGCATATCGATCTCAACCGTGCCGCCGAGTATCTCGCCCAAACCGCGGGCAAGTCTTTTTATTTCGTGACCCGGGAGACCGTCGATCGCGAGGCCCGCCTGCACGCCCGCATGCTGTTCTACAACGGCGAGGACCCGGCGACCGGCTCCGCCGCGGGTTGTACCGCCGCCTGGATGGTGGCACACGGCGTGGCCAAACCCGATGAGCGAGTTCTCATTGAACAAGGTGTGGAGATGAAGCGGCCCAGCCGGATTTTTGTGCGCGCCTCGCACAGCGATAACCGGGTAGTTAACGTGCGCGTCGGCGGCCACTCGGTTGAAATCATGCGCGGCGAGGTTTTCCTCTAGCCGGCCGCCTGCAAGCGGCACGGCGTCACGCCTTTCACGCCCTCGCAAAAAGTCAATGGCCAAAACATGCCATTTCCTTCGACGCCACTTTACAGTGCGCCCCCCTATGATTAGCATCATCCGCGCTCTTCTATTTTTCACGAACAGAGAAAACTTCCGCGGATGCTCAGTAATATGACTTCCGGTCTTTGACGTCCAGTCATAGCCGGCAGCCGGCGGATCCAGGCGGTGAATGAAACCCAAGCGCACGATCCTTTGTGTTGACGACAACGAACAGTCACTTTCCTATCGCAAAATCATGCTTGAGACCCGCGGCTACCGCGTGGCCAGTTACTCCAGCGGCGAAGAAGCCCTGGAACGCTTCAAGCAAGGCGGGGTCGATCTCGTGGTCACCGATATGGCCATGCCCGGACTCGACGGCCCGCAGTTGATCGCCGCCATCAAGAATCTCTCGCCCCACACTCCGGCCATCCTCATTTCAAGCAAGGTCCGCGTTTACGATCACGAATCGCAAGCCGACGTATTCCTCGCCCGGGGAATGTATACCCCCTCCGATCTGCTCGAACGAATCCGTCTGCTACTGGTCCGCAAGCGAGGCCCTAAGCGAATGCAGGAGCGCCCCCCGCGACTCTCGCAGCGTCAAGGCGCGGCCTGATCGGTGACCAAGGCCTGCAGGGACAACCGGTCGCTTCCGCGCACTCTGCGACCGTTCTCCGCGACCTCGGTGATTTAGGCCTTTGGGTTCGCTGAAACCACGTCCCACCCATCGTGTAAGATCAAATCTGGCATGGCCGCCTTCATTGAAGCCATCGATTTACATAAAACCTATCGCGTGGGAAAGATCGACGTGCCTGCGCTCCGCGGCATCTCCTTCAGCGTGCAAAAAGGAGAATTTGTCACCGTGGTCGGCCCTTCCGGCAGCGGCAAATCCACACTCTTCTACCTGCTCGGCGGACTCACCCGCGCCGACTCCGGCAAAGTAATCCTCGACGGCGATGACTTCGCCACTCTCTCCGATGCCGAGCGCACCCGCATGCGCAAGCGCAAGATCGGCTTCGTGTTTCAAAAGTTCAACTTGCTGCCCACGCTCGACGCTCGCTCCAACATTGCCATCGCGCAGGAAATCTCCGGCAACGGCGGCCGCGATCCCGCGTTCTTCCTGCGCATTTGCGATCTATTAGGGCTGAGTCAGCGCCTGCACCATCGCCCCTCCGAACTTTCCGGTGGCGAGCAGCAGCGCGTTGCCCTGGCTCGCGCCCTCGTCAACCAGCCGGCGGTGGTTCTAGCCGACGAGCCCACCGGCAATCTCGACACCGAGAACTCCAACATCGTTTTGCGCATGTTGCGCCAGTCCAACCAGGAGTTAGGTCAGACGGTGCTGATGATCACCCACAATCCGGAGGCCGCCAAATACGGAGACCGCATCATTCACATGCGCGATGGCCACCTGGTGAGGCCGGAGGAAGATCCGCAGTGGTCCGTGCACTGAGGGCGCACCCGGCGGAGCGTAATCGTTGCCCCAGCGCAACACCTTATTTATAATCGAACTCGCTGAGCGGGAGTAACTCAGTGGTAGAGTGCGACCTTGCCAATTCTCTCCCATTCAATACTTTCAACAACTTAACAGGGCTACGGGGACTGCCAAGTACCTAAAAATACGTGCAAGACAAGAAAAGGTCGCGCTCCGGCGATTTAGTGGATGAAGGAGCCAGATCAAGCCCTCCACACTGGAAGTAAATTGCGTGAATAAAGTTCTGTTTGTTCCGGAATCCTCGAGCCGTATATTTCACCGATTGAATCTTCGCGTTCAGCGATTCGCTGGCAGCATTGGTAATCTGATGTCGCAAATAGGTGATGACGTTTTCGAATCGCCGCTTCAGCATGCCGGTTGCCAACGGCCATGTCTATAATCTTGACACGCCAGGAATTTTCGACTTGGCGAACACCCCTCGGCTGCTGGGAGGGTTCGAGCCCCTGCTCCCATACGGGTGCGGTTTAACTTCACAGCTTACGCAGTAGGCCCGGATGGGACGACGAAAATCTCGCCCAATGTGAACTATTTTGTTCGATTTGTCCTGCCAGAACAACGCTTCGGGTGTCGCGCAGCTGGTCAGCGATCCCAACATACAGGGAGACAACCAGATTGGTTTGGGAACAACGAACACAAGTTTCGATTTGAGGTAAGGGAGGGACGATCTGATGCTGACTCGGGCGATAATGATGGTGCTTGTTATCGCGAACGCGTTGTCATCAAGGGCAATCGGGCAATGCGACGACCTACGCTCCGCATCCGTGGAGCAGGCGACGAGCTACATCGAGCACGCCCCTGACGATGCCGCGTCTGCGAAGTGCGTGCAAATCGCGTTTGATGTGATCGGCAGCTTGCCGACTGAGCAAGCCGTTCCGGTTTTGTTGAAGTATCTCGGCTATAAGCGTCCCTTAAATGATGGTGAGCGGCTTGGGATTTTCATGCACGGGAGCGGGCCAGAGACCTTGTATCCCGCTGTACACGAGCTGTTTCATCTGGGGAGCGCCTCAGAGCCGGGTGTCATCCGGTTCATCGGAGAGAGCAAGGACGCCAGCCGAACGGTTCTGAATAACGCAATCTATGCACTTCTCTTGATTCATCAGGGCGACGCTTTAGCCGTCGTTCAAAAACTTCATTCCGAGAGTGGCATTGCGGTCGACCCCGACGCCAGCAAGCGGCTCCAGTCTGCGGCGAAAGACGCAACGAAGTGGTGCGATGAGCGGTGGAGGAAAAAGTGCGCCGACGCCTTCTATAATTTTTTTCCGCATGTCGGCATATTTCATCTCTTTGCTTCCATCCCGGTGTTCTACCTCGCGGTAGTGCTTGAAAAAGGAAACATCATTGACCGTGGTCTCGATCCGGAGAATTCGGCCGAACTTGTCGTACAGCTTGATCGAGATCGGCCCCATGGTGTGTTTGATCCGCGTCCCTTCAATGCGGATGTTATAACGATTGCCCATCTCATCCTGGTAGTTGCCGTGCAACTTCCTTCCCAAAAAGGTGGCGATGTTGTCGGGTTTGACGCTGTGGATGGCGGTTCGTGTCAGGTTGGCATAGAGGGGCTGAAGATCGGCTTGCCGGTGGAAAACGATGTCGGTGGCGTATTCGGCTTGATCCAGGCTCCAGTGGTATTGCACGCCAAAGTGACGAAAAATGGGGCAAAACCGCTGAGCAAACTCGTCCAATTTCCTGTGGATCCGTTGGACTTTCCAATCGTCGGCAATCCGCTGCGCTTCCTTCCAATCCCCAATTTCTACGAAGGCATTGTCCAGCAGTTGGTAGGCGATTTTGTGCTTCCCCAGTTGAGTCGCTAACCAGTTGTGTCCGTTAAAGTAAACTTGCAAACGGCACGGCAACCAGGTGGGCACACGGACGTAGGTCAACCCCAGTTCTTCATCCAGGAAGTAGAAATAATAATGCAAGCACTTGCCATCGTCCGGCTTCAAATAGGTCTTGCCGGTCTGCTTGTTGTGCCACGGTTGATAGCTCGGGCAGGCTTCCATCGCCGAGAAGATGGCGACCAGCCCGGGGTGCTGCCCCCGCTTGGCTAGCACCGCTTGCACGAGATCCTCTTTGCGGATGTTCTTCTTGCGGAGGTGTTGGATCTCCATCCCGTTCTCGGCGGCCAGCCGCTCTGCGTTCTCCCGCAGTTCTTCGCGGAATGGTTGGGCAAAGCGCGGGTAGTCAAAGATCCGCACTTTGTGCGCGTACAAGTACGAGGTCATCCCCTCGGCGAAACAGATATTAGGCAAGGTCCCAAATATCAGAAGGTAATTGAGGAGAATCTTCATTATGGCCAGCGGACAATCAAACGTTATAGTGTGGCTCGGTGTGTTCTTTTTGTTTCAGGCTAACTATGCTTCTCCCCAAACGTGCGCCACTCTGCAGGGCGCCTCGCCTGCCGCCCTGGTCTTGTATCTCGATGGAGTGAAGGACAGGAGACAAGACGCGCCCTGCGTTTCGTTTGCCATCCAGAAAATCGGCGAGCAGAAATATGAACCTGCCATTCCTACGCTGACAAAATTCCTGGGGTTCCGCTGGCCGCTTGGGGTGAATCAGAAGCAACGGCGCTTCGTGATTGAGCACGATGGCTTCACGATTTACCCAGCCGCGGACGCTCTGGAAAAGATCGGGGAAGACTCCCTGCCTGCCGTGCTGGACGCGATGGAAGCAAAGCCCGCATCACGTGAGGAGATCGAGGTCGCTGTCTCCGTCTGGATGACAATTCACAAGAACGATGGCCCTATGGGTGTCACGCTGCTGAGACAGGAAGCCGCTAAGTCTGCTGATCGTATGGCCAGATCGCGCCTGGAGTTTGCCGCATTCCGCGCGGCTACGGGCTGGTGCACCGAGTCGGAGCGACCACAGTGCGAAGCAGCCGCGCAGACGCGCTATCCAGTGTCCCGCACTGCTGATGCAGCGGTAAAGTAAAAAAGCGCGAAATTTCCCTCCAACCCGCGCAGGGCCAACCCAACCGGGAGCGGGGCGTCTAACCGAAATCCCAGCCCCAAGGGTGTAGCAAAATCGCCTCAATGCACTGAAGCCGGGCAACGTGATGCTGACCAAGTCGGGGGCCAAGCTTCTCGATTTCAGTCTGGCCAAGCCGGCCATCGAGATTGCCGATGCTCTCGAAAAAGCGCACCGCGCGGGAGTCGTGCATCGCGACCCGCTCAGCGCGACGGCCGCCTCCGGAACCGGAGGCAGCTCTTCGGCTTCCGTTTTCGCCGCGGCCCTCACGCAGACCATGCCCGCTCCGTCACCGGTCGTAGATCGGGTTGACCCCATCCCAAGCTTGCAGGGACCTTCGCTTGGCTGAATCAGTTCCGACGGGCTGCGCGTGCGCTACGAAAAGCGGGCGGACATTCAGAGGAAGAGCCCTGATCTGCTGGCGTTTCCTGCGTGTCGATTGGGTGGTGGAGTGAAAATTAGCTTTGGCCGCAAGACATTGACCCGCCCTCGCGTCCAGCCTACTATTGAACGACTCCATGATCGGCCAGACCATCTCGCACTACCGCAGTGACCCGAAAATGTTGGCGCGGTTATGGTCCGATGATTTGGTCGTCACCGATCCGCTGAACAAATTCGTAAATTCGATTTCTGCGCTCTCCGAGGAAAAGCCTTGTTCACGCCACATCCCAATCTGAGCGATGCCGTGAATCGCAACGTTGTCGGGTCGGAAATCGAGGGTGGCGTGTTCCTCGACCGGTTACAACCGCACAGTGTGCTGCAGATCCAAACTCAGCACCGTTGCTACACGGCAGTGATGCTGGGGGGAAGCCAAGCGTTAATTTCGGGTCATCCGAAATACTGCCCGGAACCGACCTTGGTTGCCATCGCAGGATCAACCTGGGGCGGTTCCATGCTGAAACGGCGTTTTGTCGGTCATGGTATGCACCTGGAGTTTTGTCATCCGGAATACTCCACGCCCATTGTCACGTCTCGCGTCCAGGAAATCCGGGAGTGTGCTGAGCATGCGCCCGTGTTGGATCAGGCAGCGCACCATACATTATAGTCGCGTACAAGGCGGTTCAGTGATCGGCCAGACCATCTCGCGCTACCGCATTATCGAAAAGCTCGGCGGTGGCGGCATGGGTGTCGTCTACAAGGCTGAGGACACCGAGCTGGGTCGCTTCGTTGCACTCAAGTTCCTGCCGGATGACGTGTCCCAAGACCCGCAGGCATTGGAACGTTTCCGACGTGAAGCTCGTGCCGCCTCCGCTCTCAACCACCCCAACATCTGCACCATCCACGACATCGGCAAGCACGAGGGCCAGTCGTTCATCGCCATGGAGTTTCTTGACGGGCTGACGCTGAAGCACCGCATCGCGGGGCGACCGATGGAAACAGAGTTGATTCTGTCGCTGGCCATCGAGATCGCCGACGCACTGGATGCTGCTCACGCAGAGGGCATAGTCCACCGCGACATCAAACCCGCGAACATCTTTGTCACCAAGCGCAGCCACGCCAAGGTTCTGGATTTCGGTCTGGCGAAGGTCATGGTTACAGCGAGTTCTTCGAGCAAAATTACTGCTGTTGATACCCAGACGGTTTCGGTGGACGCGGATCATCTGACCAGTCCCGGTTCTACGCTCGGTACCGTCGCTTACATGTCGCCGGAGCAGGCGCGGGCGAAAGAACTGGATGCGCGGAGTGATCTATTCTCGTTTGGAGCCGTTCTTTATGAGATGGCCACCGGGCAGTTGCCCTTCCGTGGCGAGAGTTCCGCAGTTATCTTCAATGCGATTCTCGAACGCGACCCGCTTCCCGCAATCCGCCTGAACCCCGATCTTCCGCCGAAGCTGGAAGACATCATCAATAAGGCGCTGGAGAAAGACCGCGAACTGCGCTATCAGGGCGCGGCAGAAATGCGGGCCGACCTAAAACGGCTGAAACGGGAAACGGAATCGCGCCACGGCGTAGGAACCAGTTCGGGGTCAGTGGCAGTCGCGCAGGAGGGCGGCGCTCAGGTTGCACAACCGCCGTCGCCAGCCTCCGGTTCTCCCCCTGCGTTTGCCCCATCTCCGTCATCGAGCGCCGTGAAGGTCGCCGAAGTTCCCGTCGCGAGCAGGAAACTCTGGAAGCTTCTTGTTCCCGTCGCCGTGGTGGCGGCTGCTCTGATCGCCGGTGGCCTCTATTGGCACTCGCGTTCTGGGACGCCGGTGACGAAGGCTACACCGCTCACGGAGAAGGACACCGTTGTGCTGGCCGACTTCGACAACAAGACCGGCGATACCGTCTTTGACGACGCGCTGAAACAGGCGCTGGCGGTGCAACTCGGACAATCCCCGTTTCTCAACATTCTCTCCGACCGCAAGGTGGAAGAAACCCTGCGCCTGATGGGCCGTCCTTCGACCGACCGGATTACCCGCGATGTGGCGAGAGAGCTTTGTATTCGGACCGGAAGCAAAGCGATCGTGCTGGGTTCCATTTCCAACCTGGGAGGCCAGTATGTGATCGGCCTGAACACGGTCGGATGTAGCAGCGGAGATACGCTGGCCACGGAACAGGAGCAGGCTGCGACGAAGCAGAACGTACTGGAGTCGCTGGGCAGGGCAGCGGCCGGCCTGCGCGCCAAACTGGGCGAATCGCTTGCCTCGATACAGAGGTTCGATGTGCCGGTCGAGGCCACGACGCCATCGCTAGAAGCCCTGAAAGCTTTCAGCATGGGCATCAGCACCTTGCGAGCCAAGGGGAACGCTGAGTCTATTCCGTTCTTTAAACGCGCTCTCGAACTCGATCCGAATTTCGCCGTGGCCTATGCCAGTCTGGGTCTTGTGTACGGCAATCTGGGACAGGCCAGTCTGGCGGCGGAGAATATCAAGAAAGCCTACGACCTGCGCGATCGGGTCAGCGAACGGGAAAAATATCGTATCTCGGCTTTGTACTACCAAAACGTCACGGGAGAGTTGGAGCAGGCTACCCAAGTCTACGAACTGTGGGCCAAGAGCTATCCACAGGACTCAGCACCACCCGGCAACTTGGGATTCATTTACGCCGATCTTGGCCAGTACGAGAAGTCTTTGGCTGCCACCGAGGAGGCCCAGCGTCTGGTTCCGGCCGCAATCGGTTATTTCAATCTGGCGGGTATCTACCTCTCCCTGAACCGGCTCGATGACGTCGAGAAAACAATCGAGGATGCTCAAAAGCACAATCTCGCAGGCGATTTTTTGCACCTGGCGATCTATCAATTAGCCTTTCTCAAGAGCGACACTGCAGAAATGGAGCGGCAGGTAGCCTGGGCGGCCGGTAAACCCGGAACCGAGGACATGCTGCTGTCGTTCCAATCTGACACTGAAGCCTATTACGGACATCTCAGCAGGGCACGGGACTTTTCCCGCCGCGCGGTGGATGCCGCAGTCCGTGCCGACTCGAAGGAAACGGCGGCCATTTGGCAGGTGAATGCTGCTCTGCGAGAAGCCGAGTTTGGCAACCTGGCAGCGGCGAAGCAAGATGTCTCCGCAGCGTTGACTCTGACTCCGGGTCGAGATGTTGAAATGCTTGCTGCTTTGGTACTGGCGCGGAATGGTGAAGCCGTCCGGGCTAAGACGATTGTGGGAGAACTGGAGAAGAGTTACCCGTCCCAAACCGTGCTGAAGGTCTACTGGCTGCCCACCATCAAGGCAGCGATCGAACTGAACGCCAACAATGCTGCGCAATCCTTGGTGTATCTGGAGGCAGCCGCGCCCTATGAATTAGGCGAGCCGCCACCATTTCAGGTAGGGACTCTGTATCCCGCGTATATTCGCGGCCAAGCCCAGCTCATGGCGCACAACGGCGCGGCCGCAGCCGTCGAGTTCCAGAAGTTGATGGACCACAGAGGCATCGTGCTGAACTTCGTGACGGGATCATTGGCGCATCTCCAACTCGGTCGCGCCTACGCGATGGCAGGCGACACCGCCAAAGCGAAGAGCGCATACCAGGACTTTCTCACGCTCTGGAAAGACGCCGACCCCGACATCCCCATCCTGAAAGAAGCCAAGGCGGAGTACGGGAAGCTGCAATAGCCTTCCTATCGCCAGAGCCCTTCCCGATCTGGCTTGACTTTGCGTTGATTCGGTGTATCTTTGGCGCGTTAAGCCGAACCTAGAAACTAATCCCGCAGTGCGGCCTTTTACCGAGGTTGGCGCAGGTTTGGCTTGCGGAAAAGAGCCAACCTCGCAATTTCACAACAAGGGGATTCGCCATGGCTGTTAACCCAGTTATTCGCTCCGACGAATTGAAACTCGAGCCAGAGAAAAAATCAGCCGAAACGACTGTGCGGGCGACGGGTCGGATTACGCTAACTACAGCCGCTGCCCTGGAGAACACTCTGCGCGATCTGATCGCCGAGGGCAAGCGCATCGTGTTAGACCTAACGAATGTAGACTACGTCGATAGTGCCGGTCTCGGTGCGCTTGTCAGTGTTTACATGCATGCGAGAAGGACAAAATGCGATCTGGAGATTGCCAACCCAAAGCAGCGCATCAAGGAGTTGTTTAAAAGGAGCGGGCTGGCTTCGGTGTTCGAGGGTCACTCGTTCGACATGCTGTGGGAGGCTTGGTCAGGCAGTAGTAAGCCGAGCCGGTAACCGATCTACACGCGAGAGCCCACGCTCGCGCGCCAGTTGCTCCTGGTGGTATACCCCGCCCAATGATTCCAGCACATGCCGACACGGTTCCGGAAAGTTGGGCGTAATCTGAACAAACTGCCGCCTTCCATGGGCTAGGCAGTTGCCGACTAATAACTTGATGGGTTTCGGTGTATTGCGCGACAACGCATCCGACATCTGGATGGGCATGGGTAGCTCAGCCGCACGCCGCTTCAGCACCTCGGCCAAGTTCTCGCCCGCATGCTGTCGCCCCGTGAAGAACAGAGCGATCTTACGCCCTTCCCCCGTCGACACCACGCCCGAGGTGAAGATTCCGGTGCGGTCGCCGGCTTCCTCGGCGATGGCTCGCTCGAGCGCCAGCACCTTCATGCTGGTATCGTCGTTGTGCAGGACCTCTCCTTGGGCAGCTTGCCGAATCAGCTCATCGCGCGCGGGCTTGATGAGCTCGGCCGCCTCCTACACGATTTCCCATTGGGTCGACGCGGGCAGGGGAATGCCCAGGTTTTGCTCCAGATTTTCCAGCCGGTAAAACGGCATGCCGGTGCCGTATTTCAGCTGCGCGATCATGGCGGCAGCATTGTGGTAGCTGTCACCGCCACTCGTATCGGGGAAGTTCTCGGACTCATGTGGTCGGATATTGAATTGGAAGAAACTGAAGATCAACATCCGACGCGATTGGGTGGATGGCGAACTGGGGCGTCCGAAGTCGAGGGCGTCTAAGGCTCCAGTCGAGATGCACGAGACGCTTGCTGCCCTATTGCAGGCGTGGCGTCAACAGACACCGTACAGCAAGGACTCGGATTTTTTGTTCCCCTCGTTCAAGCTGCAGGGCAAGCAGCCTCGAATCGGCAGCATGATCGTACAGGACTACGTCAGACCTGCGGCTGTCGCTGCTGGAGTGATCCCTGAGGATTGCCCGAGATTTGGGTTTCACAACCTGAGGCACGGGCTTTCCAGGTTCCTAATCGAAAACGGACACGATCCTATGGTCGTGCAGCGTATGCTTCGCCAGTCGAAAGTTGACATGACGACGCACTACACCCACAATAGCCACAAGGCGAGGGAGGCTCAAGGTCAGTTCATCGAGCGTTTCCTCCCGAATGGCGGGGCTGTAGCCGATCTGGAAGAGCAGGATGACGAAAAGCGGGTGCCAGTGCGGGTGCAGTGAATTGTCGGCAAAACAGCAAGTGCTGTAGAATGAGAAAACGAGCGGGAGTAACTCAGTGGTAGAGTGCGACCTTGCCAAGGTCGAAGTCGCGGGTTCAAATCCCGTCTCCCGCTCCAGAGTTTTTCTCGCAGACCGGCGTTTCCCCCGTAAGTAGACTTTTTCCGCACGGAACGCTAACGTATGGCACAGGGGCGCGGTACCCAAGTGGTAAGGGAGAGGTCTGCAAAACCTTTATGCGTCGGTTCGATTCCGACCCGCGCCTCCAAATCCAAATCCCCATCGGACCCGCATCAAAGGCGGGTTTTTTCATTGGTTACCAAAGATGTCTAGGGATTTGTGCTTTGACATGAAGCTGCCGACCGTGTATGCGCCAATCTCACTCCGAGATCTCTCGGTTACCTTGGTTACCTCAATGGACCCAAATTGACTTCTTTCATCGACTAAATCCAGTAGATTGAGCGTGTCGAGTTCAGTCGTCTCACGTTGAGAATCATGGGAGCCATCGATGAATGTATGGCAGGATCGCCGAACCGACCATGTTACCCGCAAGCGGGTAGCGGAAATGTCCGCAGAGGAGATGCGACGCGCCCTGCTAGTCTCCGAGAAAACTGATTTGCCCAACAAGCGTGCCTTCGAAGAGGGCGGAGCTACCCCGTTTATTGCGATGTGCGACGTGAACGGACTGAAGACGCTGAATGATCAATTTGGGTACACCGCTGGGGACGTGCTGATAAAGAGATTTGCCGAGACGTTGATCAAGCGTCGGATTGGACGCCTACCACGACAAAGGCGATGAGTTTCTCTGCAAGGGAAAGTCTTTTCAGGAGCTGAATCAAAAACTCTCTCAGGCACAACGCATTTTAAACGGGCAACCATTTGCGGTCGTTGCTCTCGATGGTCGTATTACGACAATCGCGGGCGGAGATTTCTGCTTCGGGATTGGGACGAACCTCCTCGAAGCCGAAGGGTCGCTCAAGAACCAGAAGGAACTGCGAAAAGTGCCAAGATGAAAGGATACGTGAATCCCCCGAACGAGGGAACATGGGAGGTTCGATACTCGGTGGAAAGCAACGGCGGGTCCCTGGGCGATGTGCGAGCACAAACACCTCAACTTATGGAGAGGCGATGGCATGCCCGCATTTGTCTTCCTGCGGGGCTGAGACCGTGCCGTGCCGTGCGGTCCTGCCCGCAGGGACAGCCTGGCTTACTGCACTTGACGTTACGTTCGGAAAGCGAACCCGCCGCCTGGGTTTTGGGTTGGGAAAGACCGGTGGCGAGTTTGCGAACGCGAGATGGAACATCAGCAGGAGTGGTCATGCAATCATCTTACGGATATATATGCCGTAAGGGCCAAGAAACTGGTCCGAATCGGGCCAATCCAGTAGCAAACCGTGTACCCAAAGACAAGAAATAAATTGACAAGTGAAGGCGGGGAGGTTACATTCGCGCCGTTTAGTACACCTCGCAGGCGTGTTCAAATGTCGAGTCGTGCATTCCCCGGGGCGAACGCATTCTGAGCACTCGCAAATCTATTTGGTGGGGGATTGGACCATGAGACGTTTCCGCCTTGTTGTCGCTGTCGTCGCCTGCTTGTACGCCACGGTCCTTTTCACTTTGCCAGGGTTCGCCGAAACTTCGCCGTATTCCAAGTGCTCTTCCCTGGCCTTCCCGCGCATCATCAACCGCGTGGACGATAACGCGCTCATGAGCCTGCAAGGCAACCTCCACCCCCTGGCGCGCGCCCAGTATGACCAGGGCAGGGTCGACGACAGCCTACCGCTGGAGCACATCATCCTGATGCTCCGGCGCAGCCCCGAGCAGGAGACAGCACTGGCCACCCGCATCGACCAGATGCATAACCGCCGCTCGTCCTACTACCACCAATGGCTCCGTGCGGAAGACGTTGGCGGCTGCTACGGAGTCGCCGACTCGGACATCGCCGTGGTCAGCGCGTGGCTCGAAAGCCATGGCTTCAAAATCGACACGGTTCCGGCCGGTAAGATGCTGGTCATCTTCAGCGGCACCGCGGGGCAGGTGCGGAACACGTTCCACACCGAGATTCACAATCTGTATGTGCGAGGCGAGCAGCACATCGCCAACATGAGCGAGCCGCAGATACCGGCGGCGCTGGCGCCAGTCGTCGCCGGCTTCCGCTCGCTGCACAATTTTTTCCCGAAGCCGCTCGTCCATGGCGTGGTCCCCCTCAAGCGAGACTCAAAAACGGGGACGTGGCACGCGCTGGACGGCCGATGACAATGGTGCGCAGAACAAAACTCAGCCGAATGGTAACGGGGGGAGTCCCCTCATCACGTTTCCCGCCAGCAGCGGTACTATTTGGGCGGTGGGGCCGCAAGACTTCTACACCATTTACAACGAGAATCCGCTGCTTACTGGCTCGCCGGCGACCAATGGCGCCGGACAAACGCTCGCGATCGTGCAGGAAACCGACATCACCGAGGACGACCTTACCACCTTCCGCTCTCAATTTGGCCTCCCGGCGTATCCCTCCACGCCGAGTGCCGCTAAGGGCGGGGTCAACTTCATGAAGGGTGTCTCCGGCTATTGCACCGATCCGGGCAACCTCACCGGCGACGCGGAGAGCGAGGCTGACATCGATGTGCAATGGATGGGCACAACCGCGCCGGCGGCCATCATTGACTTTGTCGCCTGCGCCGCAACCGCAACGACTGCTGGCATCGATCTTTCGGCTCCTTACATTGTCAACAATCTCGCCAGCACGGTTTCCGCGTTCAGCGTGAGCTTCGGCTGGTGCGAGGAGGAGCTGCCCTCAAGCGCGACTGGCTTCGGACCTAACTCGTTCTATAGCAACCTCTGGGAGCAAGCCGTAGCTGAGGGCCAAACTCCTGTCGTCGCCGCTGGCGATAGCGCCGATGATACCTGTGATCGCGGAGACGGGGAAGGCCCTAATGGCCAGGACTTGGGCGAAACCGGGCTTTCCGTGAGTGGATTGGCATCCACGCCGTACAACGTCGCGACGGGGGGCACCGATTTCAGCGACAACTACCAGACGGATTTCACCCCCACCAGCTACTGGAACACGAATGACACCTCGCCCTATCTCTCCGCCCTGTCCTATATCCCAGAGATGGCCTGGAACGGCACCTGCGCCAGTCCGATACTGACGGATTTTCTCAGTTATGCTGACGCCATCACCTTCAGCAACGGTCCAGAAGGGCTTTGCAACGATGCCTCAGCTCCCGTTTCTGAGGAGTTTACGACTCTCGACGGGGGTGGCGGCGGTATCAGCACCGTGTACGGCATACCCACTTGGCAAAGCGCCTATGGTGTTGGCCTGAGCGCCAACTTCACCTCGACCAGCAAGCGCAACCTGCCCGATGTTTCGCTGTTTGCCTCCGACGGGCTTTGGAGCCACGTCTTGGTGTTCTGCCAATCCGATGTGGCTATGGACTTGCGATTTTGCCTCTAGCTTCAACGGGGCGGGCGGCACTTCGTTTGTGGCGCCCATGCTTGGCGGGATCATGGGACTCATCAACCAGAAGTACCCCTCCGGTGACCCCGCCCAGCCTACGCGCCAGGGCCAGGCGAATTACACCTTCTACGCCCTCGCCACGGCCGAGTACGGCACGCCCAGCGCCGAAAACACCTCGACGAGCAAGCCCAGCGTCTACACCTGCGAAGGGTCCAACATCAATGCCATAAGCACCTATAGCACCATCTTTAGCAGCTGCATCTTCTATTCCATCAACCGCACTTCGCAGCACGGATCCACGTCCTGCCTGGCCGGCACCAACACCGGCTGCCTCGTTGCCGACAACGATCAGCCCTGCGCTAAGGACAGCACAGACTGCTATACGAACCTCTCCACCGACGCGTATGGCCTCCTCTCCAAATCCACCACCACGTTCGAGGCGGCCTTTAACCAGAGCGCGGGATATAACGACGCGACCGGTCTGGGCAGCGTCAATATAGCCAACCTGGTGGGGAACTGGAACAAAGTCACACCTCTGTTCGCCAGCACCATCACCACGTTCGACGTCAGCCAACCTTCGCTTTATACAACTGGCACTACGGGCCTCACCGCGACGGTAACTGCCACAGGCCGGGGTGGCATCGCTCCGCCCCTTGGAACCGTCAGCTTTTATTCCGGCACGGCCTGTACCGGCACTGCGTTCGCATCGGCGAACCTGGTTGCGGCCAGCAACTGCACCACGACTTGCAACGCCTCTGCCTCCGCGTCGAGCGTTACGGGTGCCCAAATTGGTGTGGGCACCACAAGTGTGGCTGCCTGCTTCAGCGGCGACGGCGCCAACGACGCGCCTTCATCGCAAACAGTCAGTGGACTGACCGTGACTCAGACGGTGCTTACGGTGTCGACCACTACGACCTCTCTCAGCATCGTAGGAGGCCAGTCGGGCACGGCGACGCTTGCAGTCTCTGCGAACACCACCGTCCCCAGCGACATCACATTTACCTGTTCGAGTGTGCCATCCGGCCCAACCTGCACGTTTGGGACGCTTTCCAACGGGAATGTGACGATGACGATCAACACCACCACTAGCGAGGCGAAGCTAATCCGCCCGGCACGCGGATCGTCATGGCTGATGCTTGGCTTCGTGCTGCCCACCATTCTGCTGCTGCCCGCTGGTGCAACAGCAATCCGAAGGCGCAAGAACTGGCTCTGGTGCGGTCTGGCATTGCTGCTGATGCTCGGATGGTTGGGGTGCGGCGGCGGATCGAGCAGTACCCCCCCTCCACCACCCTCCGGCAGCCAAACCTATAGCGTGACCGCGACTGGCGCGGCGACAGGCGCTACGTCCGGCACCACGGGGGCTATTCAAGTCACAGTCACTCAATAGGGGGTACCATCGGTTGAAGTAGGTCACGGTGGGTGAAGTCTTATATAGTTCAGGCCGCCGTCGCGGGGTTCCCTTGCAATGGACCGGAACACGCGGCGGCAACCGGACTCACCGGAGGTTTTATAATTTCCCTGTGCTCGCCGGTTTAGGTCAGGACCTTTTCGTGGGCTCTCGCGGTCGCAGCCTTGCTCCAAAGCAGCGGTGTGGCCGCTCCGCAGGCCACCACGCCGGAGGGCCAATCCACCGCGGCGCCGGGACAGGAAATGAAACAGGGCGTTGAAGGGAATCTGGCTACCATCGTCAAATCTCGCTCCACCAACACCCGCGGCTATGAACTGGTGATACACAATGACGGCAGCGTCACGGCAGAAATTAGCGGCGCCACCGTTGCTCTTCGCTTTGATCCACCGCGATCGCAACAGTTCCCTCCCGGAACCATCGATACCAAAACCCTGCGGCGCCTGCTGGCGGAGATTGGCGATGTCAGCAAAATCCCGATCGGAGGCTGCGCGAAATCGGTCTCCTTCGGAACCCGCACTCAGATTACGTATGCGGGGAAGACCAGCGGAGATCTGCAATGCATCCGGCCTACCGCCTCGGACGGCGATCAGGCCCCACTGCAAGCCTCGGAAGACTTAAGCAAATTCGTGCAGACAACCTTGAGTCAACTAAAGATCAACGACAGGCGCATCAGCGGGAACCAGTAGAACCGGCGGATCCCAACAGGCTCTCGCTGCCCGCTAAGCTAATGTGGGTATACCTGAAACGTGAAATTCAGCCCTTAAGAAAATCAAGGACTTATGGTTTAGCAGCCCCGAAAAGTTGAAAGCAGAACATCGCAATAAGCAAAATTTCCAACGTATTCTTCGCCATATCGTGGAATTTCGACCGGCGTGCTTGGGGAACACCGTGTCCGCCGATGAAGCAACCGAACGAGCATGACCGCATCGATCTCAGTCGAACCGCTCAGCGCCGCAACAGGCAGGCGACTTTCATCGCCTATCTGCGCTTTTGCCGGAAGGCTCCTGATCACGAATCCCGTTGGGTCACGGCGTCGAACTGACGCTTCGAACTGATGCACACTTTCGGAGCGTCTCCCCGGAATCATCGCTGTTCTGCAGAATTTGGCCAAGCACCTGAGGCGAACGCGAGTTACCGGTGGGTGCGCCCGGGGTCACAGCAGTGGGCCCTGGTAGAGCACCGTCATCGGCAGCATGACTGGATCATTCATCTTTCCATACTTGGATACGATCTTAAGAGTTCCGTTCTTGTAGGTGTACATGAACTTGCCGTATTTTCGCATGTCCGTGTTTTGGCCTGCGCTGATAAGGTTCTGCGCCGCTGCGTCCTTGGCGGTCTTCGCGTCTCTCACCCGGGCCATGATCGCGTTGCCGTCAGCATTCTCCCAGTTCACCATGTCCTGCGCATACTGTTGCAAAGGCGTAATAGGGATCGTGCCGGGATGTTCGCGAAACCTCTTCACTTCCGCGTTGATAGCACTGGCGGTATTCGTATTCAGTAACGTTTTATACCGTCCGACCAAATCGCCCTTGCTTTGGGTCTGGGCCCTGGCCGCCTCGGAGAATTCCATGTTTTCGTCGATCATATCCTCGTGTTCCACCAGGGCACAGCCCTGGGTAGTCTCGTGCTGGATCTTGCCGGTCACCGCTGTCATCTTCAGCTTCCGCTCCTCCGCGAGCTCTTTGAAGAGTTTGTAAGCAAAGCTGGTCTTGATGTCGTCGGCATCAATCATGCCGGTGTGATCGACTTCCGATCGCTTATAGCGGGCGCATCGCGCCCCGTAGCACATCACGAGACTTATCCGGATCAAGCTTGTTCGGGGGCGGACCACCGACTTCAGGAAGTTTGCCAGCCCGGTAAACGTGGCGAGGGCAACCACCCCAACGCCATTGGGAGAGTTCGTGTAGCAGGTATCGGGGGTGCGGGGATCGCCGTGGGCAACCACATAAATCTTCTCTGCGGTAGCGCAATCGGCAGCAATCTGCTGAATCCGCCCGAAATCCTTGGTGAATACGATTGAATTTTCGTTAACCTCCACCGGGCGGTGCTCAATCAATGAGTTCTTGCCGACAAAGAGCTTTGTCAAGCCACGTGTCTGCTTTGTTTGCTCGTAGCGTCTCTGGAGAACCTGAATGGTAGAATCGGCCGCACCTTTGTGCGTGCTAAGGTATTTATCCTCGAAGTTTAAGACTATGTACTTGGGCATGGGCCGGATCTCCTTTTTGGCCCCGAAAGAACGGCTGCCATTTTCCCCCACCATCGCTGTTCGTGTCAATGCGAAACAATTTTCACCCGGCTTGCCGCCACCGCCCGAGATCCGAAGCAGCACAGCCGAAATTGCGCCATTTGCGGCCCACTCTTGCAACACTCATTCCCCCAACTCGCTGTAGACACTAATGCCTCACATCCGCCAATCACGCTACGAGCACCCACTCGTGCTCCCACAACTCCCGCAGCGATAGCACGAACCGTTGCGCGTCATGATGCTGCCGCAGAAGCTGCAGGTGGGAGCGTCGCCCAGGTCGACGATGCTGGCCAGGGCGTCGGCAGCGTGCACCGAACCCGTCCCCGGCCGTTGGTCGTTGGTCGTTGGCCGGGAACCATTCATGTCGCCATCTGGCAACTGGCTGCTGGCAACAGGCGGCTTCACTCGCAGATTCTCGAACAAGAACTGCTGCTGCCCGGTCAGGAAACGCAATTGCAGCCAGCGGAAGATGTAGTCCATGATCGACTTGGCAAAGCCGATGTCGGGATTGCTGGTCCAGCCGCTGGGCTCAAACCGCGTGTGCGCGAACTTTTCGCACAGCAGCTTCAGCGGCACGCCATGCTGCAGCGCAATGGACGTAGCCAGCGCAAAGCTATCCATCAGCCCCGAGACCGTCGATCCTTCCTTGGCCATGGTGATGAACAGTTCGCCCGGCTCCCCATCCGGATAGAGCCCGACGGTAATGTAACCCTCATGCCCTCCAATGTTGAACTTGTGCGTGATCGAGGCCCGCTCCTCCTGCAGCTTGTGCCGCACCGCCCGCGGAGGCGCGTTAAGGTTATCGTCCTCGCGTGGCGCAAGCGTCCGCGAGTCTTCCTTGCTGGAGTTGGCAGTCTTCGTCCCGGCAGCCGAAAGCGGCTGCGACTTCTTGCACCCATCGCGATAAACCGCGACGGCTTTCAGGCCCAGCTTCCAGGCCTGCAGGTAAGCCTCCATAATGTCTTCCACAGAAGCATTCTCCGGAAGATTGA
The DNA here is from genome assembly GCA_963714225.1 of uncultured Acidobacteriaceae bacterium. Taxonomy (GTDB): domain Bacteria; phylum Acidobacteriota; class Terriglobia; order Terriglobales; family Acidobacteriaceae; genus Sulfotelmatobacter. The sequence goes on from CAVQNY010000021.1 coordinate 85,732, forward strand.
CGGTCTTCGATATAGCCCCAGAAATAAAAGGCTGCGCCGCCGCCATCATCCGCAGATGCCCCATGTAAGCAATCGACCGAGTCCCCTTAGCCGGCTTGAAAGAACAATCAAACACCGCCAGATGCTCGTCCCGAACATGCGGCGCCCCTTCGATGGTGCCCGTAGCGTCAATGTAGCCGACAATAGCGTTAGCCTGATCGTGATCGTACCCAAGCTTGAACAAAGCCGTAGGCACAGTCTGATTCACAATCTTAATCATCCCCCCGCCAACAAGCTTCTTGTACTTAACCAAAGCAAGATCCGGCTCCACACCAGTTGTGTCACAGTCCATCATGAAACCGATGGTTCCTGTGGGGGCTAGGACAGTTACTTGGCTGTTGCGGTAGCCGTGTTTTTCGCCGTGGGCCAGGGCTTCGTCCCAGCATTGTTTGCTGGATTCGTAGAGCGCGATCGGGACATTACTTTTGTTTATGTTATTCACGGACGCGCGGTGCATGCGGATTACGTCTAGGAATGGTTCGCGGTTGATATACCAGCCGGGGCAGGCTCCGCCGGGCATGGTCTGTGCCGGGGACGCCGCCTCGCTGCGCTCGGCTTGGACGGGGGAAGCGCCCGTCCCCACACGAATGGTTCCGATGCCTGCTCCTAGATTGGTTTCGGCTAGATTCTTTTTTGTGGCTTCGGTGGCTGGAGACAGGGGCTCGCATTGTTCGGCTATCTTGGACGACTGGAGATAAGCTTCGCCGCACATGATTGCGGTTACGCAGGCGGCGTAGTCGCGACCGGCTTCGGAGTCATAGGGCAGGCCAGCGGCCATCAGCAGCGCGCCTAGATTTGCGTAGCCTAAGCCTAGCGGGCGATAGTCGTGCGAGTTGCGCATGATCGCTTCGGTGGGATAGCCGGCGTTGTCGACGAGGATTTCCTGCGCGGTGATCAGGACATCTACCGCGTGGCGGTAGGCTTCGACGTCGAACGTGCCGTTGGGCGCGAACTTCAGCAGATTCAGGCTGGCCAGGTTGCAGGCGGAATCGTCGAGGAACATGTATTCGCTGCAGGGATTGCTGGCGTTGATTCTTGCCGTGTTCTTCGAGGTGTGCCAGCGGTTTACCGTGGTGTCGTATTGCATGCCGGGATCGCCGCAATGCCAGGTGGCCTCGGAGATTTTCTTCAGCAAGTCTTTGGCTTTGTAGGTTTTCATGACGCTGCCGTCCTGCACCTTCTTGGTGGAGAAGTCGGTGTCGCGGATTACGGCGTACATGAAGTCGTCGGTGACGCGGACGCAGTTGTTGGCGTTCTGGAAGAAGATGGAGGAGTAGGCGTCGGAATCGGGATGTGAACCGTCGTATCCCATGGCGACGAGAGCGTGGGCCTTGGCTTCTTCTTTCTGTTTGCACTCGATGAACTCTACGATGTCGGGATGGTCGACGTTGAGGATGACCATCTTGGCGGCGCGGCGGGTTTTGCCTCCGGACTTGATCACGCCGGCAAAGGCGTCGAACCCTTTCATGAAGCTTAGCGGGCCGCTGGCCGTGCCTCCTCCGCTCAGGCCTTCTGTCGAACTGCGCAGCGGGGAGAGATTGGTGCCGGTCCCGCTGCCCCACTTGAAGAGCATGCCTTCCGTTTTGGCCAGAGTGAGGATGGAATCGAGTGAGTCTTTTACTGAGTTAATGAAACAGGCGGAGCATTGCGGCTTGCTGTAGCCGGTTACGCCGAATTCTACCTGCTGGGTCCGGGGATTCCAGTGCCAGTTGCGGGCGTCGGAGTTGGGCTCGATGCGGTCGCAGCCTACGTTGAACCAGACGGGCGAGTTGAAGGCGGCGTACTGGCGGACGAGGATGTGTACTAGCTCGTCGTGGAAGGTTGCGCCGTCTTCGGGAGTCTTGAAGTAGCCCTGGGCCAATCCCCAGTTGCGGATGGTTTCGGCTACTCGAGTTACCAGCTGGCGGACTCCGGTTTCGCGCTCGGGCGTGCCTACTTTGCCGTGCAGGTATTTGCTGGCCACGATGTTGGTCGCGGTCATGGACCAGTCTTTGGGGACTTCGACATCTTTTTGTTCGAAGATCACGTTGCCTTGGGCGTCGGTGATCTGGGCGAGACGGAGATCCCATTCGAGTTCGTCGTAGGGGGAGACGCCGGTCTTGGTGAAGAAGCGGCGGAAGGACAGGCCGGGTTTCTTTTTGTCGTGAAGGGCCACAGCGGAATCAACGGTAGTGGTTTTCAGCTCAGGCATCGCTTTCTCCATTATTAGTTAGATTCTATCTATCTTGGCCCGATTCGGTGTCCCTGGGGGTGGACGTGGGAATAAGGACCGTGCCCGAACGGAAAATTGTTCGGGGTGCAGCGCGTCTTGTAAAGAGCCTTTTCTTTTGCCCCTTTGGGGCGGGTGCTTCTTTATCGTTCTTACCCAATCGTTCTTACCCACGGTTTGCGCCGTGGGCTGCATTCTTTTCGCCGCAGCGCTGACGCCTTGCGCCACCCAAATCCTTTGCCAACCACCCTGCGGTTTAGAAGCCGGAGGGTAGGGGGTGGGGACAGTGAAGGTTTTTGTCGGCTCCGGAATCTAGATAGGGGGCCGGGTGCATGACATCGGTTGCCGGACTGGCTGGAGCTGGAATGGGGTCGGCAGAGTCGGACAAGAGTGTCCGACCCACACGAGCCGCGATGGGAGCTAATTCCAGCGACGAACTGAAGTCAGGGGACAGGCCAGTTGCTTTTTCGGCGGAGGATTGCATCCATTGGTTAAGGGCGTTGCAGATGCTGCGGCGCTGGTTTCCGTCTTCGATTACTACGAAGCGCAGGAAGCAGCGTCCGGAGGCGAGGCGGGCGCGCATAGGATTGATGCAGGTGAACATGCGGTCGAGGGTGAAGGCCATGTCGTCGTCTTCGGAGAACTGAAGGACGGCGAGCATGTGGCGGACGACATCAGGTCCGTCAGCAATTCCCGCAGCGGCTAAAGCCGGCGACCTTGGGCAAGCGATTGTGGCACGACTAAAGTCGTGCCCTTCTCGATCGGTCACGGGCGCGTGAGTATTGCCGGGGCCGAGGTTCATGATTTCTTCGGCGAGGGCGAAGATGCCGGGCTTGCTGGGGACTACTAGGAGGCTGTGCGGGGATTCACAGCGGAACCAGCGCGACCACTGCAGGCGGCGCGGGTCGACGGGGCGATCGAGGCCGTGCCGGGCTAGGGAATCGGCTACGATGCGAGTTATAGCTTCCATCTTTGGGCTCCTTGGCCAAAGAGTCTGCGAGGGAGCGTTCTTTCGCCCCTTCGGGACTGGTTGTCGCTGGACTTAGCTACCCACGGCTTCTTACGCCGAACCGATGCTTGATTAGTCGTCCACCGGGGGAGGGCCGTGGGACGGTCACCGCACCTCTAAAAAACGGTTTCTGGTTTCCAGTTGCTAATACTGAATCGTTGTCTTCGTCTTATGCTTACGGCGGCGCCGGGTCACCTCTGGCCTGGCGCCCTCCGGTAAGTCCTACTGATCCCCCCAGAGTCGAACTCTGGGATTCCTGACTCGGGCATTACCCGATTTCGAGGGCGAATCCCGCCCCAGCACCAAAACAGAAAACTGTCGGCGTGCTCTAGTGCCTTACCGCAGCAGGGATTATGCGACTCCAAGCTGACCGACCAAAACTGTCGCTAACCCAGATTAGAAGTCTGGGTTAGCGCTCCTCAACTACCGTTCATCGATGAAACCCAACCCCGTTCCCGCGAGGCGGGTTCAAAAAAGGTGCTATGGGATTGCAACGTTACTCCCGCTTATTGTGTCTGTCAAGAGGGAAACACCATAGGTTGTATCTCCAGCAATGACGGGCTGGGTGCGGGGGTGCCAATTTGGTTTTCCACAGCAGTTGCCAGTTGCCACAATTGCCGGTGGGGCTGTCCCTCTGCAGTCTCCCGCCGAAAACAGCAGGTCCCTCCACTCCGGTCGGGATGACCATTCGCGATTGGATGACCATTCGCCGATTGGACGCTGTGAAGCCGGTCTAGAGAGAGCGAAGGCCGGGGTTGGGGTTGCGGCGGTCGGGGTAGGGTTGGGGAGATTTGCGGGTTAGGTGAGCCGGGAGCGAGAACGTGCGAGTCTCGCGCCGGCGCACGGTTTCGAGCTGCCGGGAGGTTTCTTCCCGGGGCGGAGTTTCGTATCGCGGCGGAGTTCCGGGCTGCTCTGAAGTCTCGTCCTCGGCTGGAGTCTGCGCGGCTAGCAAGGGTACATAGATGTCCTCGAAGATCTGCCGGGGTGCGATGCTGAGAACGCCGTCGCTCGATTCGACAAGATAGTCGCCCTTGCGTCCGGAGTGTTGCCGGCCGAGAAGATCGATGAAGGTGAGGCTGGTGGTGAGCTGCTGGGCTTTGACCAGAAAGCGGGTGCGATAGGTGATCCATGGGTTGGTTGCTTTCATGAGTGCCTGAATTCAGTTCCCGGTTCTCGGTTCTCGGTTCTCAGTTTTTCGATGATGAAGGTGATGGTGGTTGCCGATCGACAGTTGTCGATTCTCCAAGTTGCGTCCGCGGCTGGTTGTGTCGTCGGCCGAGATCCGTTGGTTGAGGGCGAATCAGAATGTACGAGCGAAAAGGCGCGCGGTCAATTCAGTATTTTTGGTGCAGTTGAGGAAAATCTTGGCGAGGGATTCTTACGGATCGGCACGGATCAAGAACTTTTTCAAAGGTACGGCTGTAAGCCGCATGGAGGGCTAGGGTTCGGTTTGCGGGAATGAGTGAGGAGAAAAATTCTGGAGGATGCGGAGACGGAATGTGCACAGGGGGTGCACAGGAAATGCAGAAAGGCAGTAGCCAGTTGCCAGTGCTTCCGCCTCGCGTGGCTCGGCGGGACAGCCGAGGCGGCTGTCCCCACATCAAGCTGGAGCGGGCGTGTCGCCCGCTCCCACACATGCCCAGCTCCGACACGAGCATTTCACACTTGCAACTTCTAGCGGTGAGCCAGGGCTGGCTCTTGGACTGACTTGCCAGTCTTGAAGGCTTCGTAACGCTGGTTGACTTCGTCCCAGTTGATTACGTTCCACCAGGCGGAAAGATATTCGGGACGGCGGTTGTTGTATTTCAGGTAGTAGGCGTGCTCCCAGACATCGTTGCCGAAGATGGGATAGAGGCCTTGCGTGATGGGGCTGTCCTGGTTGGGGGTGGAGATGATTTGGACTTCGCCGCCTTGCTTGCCGGCGAGCCAGACCCATCCGGAGCCGAATTGCTTGGCGCCGGCGTCGTTGAACTTGGCCTGGAAATCTTTGAAGGTGCCGAAAGTTTTGCTGATCACTTGCGCGATGGGGCCGGTGGGATCGCCTCCGCCTTTGGGCTTCATGATCTTCCAGAACATGGAGTGGTTGACGTGGCCGCCGCCGTTGTTGCGGACGGCGCCGCGAATGTCTTCGGGGATGGCGTTGAGGTCGCGGATTAGATCTTCGGCACTTTTCTTGGACAGCTCGGGATGTTTTTCGAGTGCGGCGTTGAGGTTCTTGACGTAGGTCGCCGTGGTGCATGTCGTGGTGAAGGGTCATCGTCTGCTTGTCGATGATGGGTTCGAGTGCGGCGTAATCGTAAGGCAGGGGCGGTAGTTCATGAGCCATGATTTTTCCTCCAGAGTTCTTATTGTACTGATGATGGGATCAGGGATGTGGTTGCGAAGAGATTTTACATCGGAAGCGGCAAACGCGACTGGGGCTGAAGCCCGCCATCCAGAAAGAATCTTGACGCGGCGCTGAAGTGCCGCTCTCCCACGCTTGCGCACGCATCACGATCGCTTACGCGGTACTGGTGCTGGCGCGATGCCGGAGGCTGAATGCTCGAGAGCCTCGCTGCGCTCGGCTGGACGGCCGAGGCGGCCGTCCCCACACAAACCTGGCTGGCACACACAAACCTAGTGGATGGGCGGGCCGAGAACTTCGCGGACTTTGCGGGCTAGGCTTTGCAGGGTGAAGGGTTTTTGCAGGAAAGTTTTCTGGGCTTCGGCGGCGGTTGAGCCGGAGAAGGCGTCCTGGGCGTAGCCGGAGAGATAGAGCGATTTTGATGCCGGGGCGCGCGGTCCGGAGTTGCTGGATGAGTTCGTGGCCGTTGAGGCCGGGCATAACGACGTCGGTGATGACTAAGTGGATGGGGTCGGGATGGCTGGCGGCGAGGGCGAGTGCGGCCTGGCCGTTCGCGGATTCGAGAACGCGATAGCCGCGGGATTCGAGGGTCTCGCGAACGAGTTGGCGGACGGAGTCTTCGTCCTCGACGAGCAGGATGGTTTCGGTTCCGCCGGCGGCGGCGCTCGATACGGGAGCGGCGCCGAGAGCCTCGGAGGGTTCGTCGACGCGGGGGAAATAAATGGTGAAGACGGTGCCGCAGCCGACCTCGCTCTGGACGAAAACGTAGCCGCCGCTCTGCTTGATGATGCCGTAGACGGTGGAGAGTCCGAGGCCGGTGCCTTTGCCTTTTTCTTTGGTGGTGAAAAAAGGCTCGAAGATGCGGGCCTGGGTTTCGCGGTCCATGCCCTGGCCGTTGTCGCTGACCGAGATCATGACGTAGGGGCCGTTCTTGATGAAAATGTTTTCCGGACGGTAGGAATCGTCGAGGTTGACGCTGGCGGTGCGAATGCAGATTTTGCCGCCGTTCGGCATGGCGTCCTTGGCATTGACCACGAGATTCATGATGACCTGCTCGAGCTGGCCGGCATCGGCGCGAGTGCAGCCGACGGCGGGAGCGAGACTGGTGGTGAGTTCGATATTTTCGCCGATGAGCGGGCGCAAGAGGCGCTCCATGTCGGTGACGATGGCGTTGAGGTCGATGACTTTGAGTTCGAGAAGTTGTTTGCGGCTGAAGGCGAGGAGCTGGCGCGTGAGGGTAGTGGCGCGATCCGAGGCCCCCTGAATGGCCTCAGCCTTGGCATGTAGAGGGTGGCCGAGCGGGAACTGGTCGAGCAGAACTTCGGTGTAGCCGCTGATGACCATGAGCAGATTGTTGAAGTCATGAGCGATGCCTCCGGCCAGGCGGCCGACGGCTTCCATTTTCTGAGCCTGACGGAACTGGTCTTCGAGGAGGCGGCGCTCGGTGATGTCTTCGGCGATGGCTTCGAGGACGTCGGAAGGTTCGTCGCCGCCGGCGACAGCGCGGCCGCTGATGCGGACGGTGATGATACCGCCGTCTTTGCGCTTCCAGCGGACTTCAAAACCGTCCATGCGTCCGTTGCGGCGGAATTCATCGACCAGGCGGGTGTATTCGGCGGGATCGACAAAGACTTCTTTTTGAGGATCGAGGGCCAGGATCTCGAGGGCGGAATTGTAACCCAGCATTCCGATGAGGGCGGGGTTGACGTCGAGAAACCGGCCTTCGAGGCTGGAGCGGTAAATTCCATAAACCGCGGTCTGCACCAGGGAGCGGTAGCGAACTTCGGAACGGCGCAGAGTCTGCTCGTTGCGTTTGCGATCAATGGCGGCGCCCAACTGCTGCGCGATCAGGGTGAGGACATCCGCGTCGCGCTCGCGGAAGTGGGTGTTCTTGGAATAGCTCTTCAGGACGAGCGCGCCCAAGATACGATCATTGACTTTGAGTGGGACGCCTAACCAGTGGAGTGGAGGTTTTCCCGCGAGTTCGACTTCGCCGCGCTGCCGCAACTGCTGCGCGAGTTCGGGGGTGCAGAGCAAAGGTTCGCCGGTGCGCAGCACGTATTCGACGAGACCGGAGCTGAGTTTTGCGGGAGCGGGAGCGGACTCCTGCTCATCGACGAAGTAGGGGAAGCTGAGCAGTTGCGATTCGGGGTCGTGAATGGCGATGGAAAAGTTGCGGGCGCACATGAGTTCGTCGACGATGCCGTGGACGGCGGCGAAGAACTGCTGGAGATCCTGCGCGGCGCTGGCCTTTTCGGCGATGCGAGAGAGAGCGGAGCTGAGAGCTTCGGCGCGCTTGCGCTCGGAAATGTCGTTATAAATGGCGTAGAAGGCAACGGTGCGGCCGTCAATGATTAAAGGCGCGGAGGAGACGGAAACATCGAGCAGGGAGCCGTCTTTGCAGCGGCGTTGAGTTTCGAGGGTGAGCCGTTCGCCGCGTTGCAGGCATTGGGCGATCCATTGGGCTTCGGCGTTGCGATCGGGAGGGAAAAGGATCTCGTCCAGAGATTGGCCCAAGATCTCGGCAGCAGAGTAGCCGAACGTCCGCTGAAATTGCTGGTTGAGGCACTGCGCGCGGAAAGAGGTGTCGACGATGATGAGAGGGTCGGGTGAGCCTTGAAAGAGCTGTTCGAGATACTGGCGGCGGAGGTCGAGGATTTCTTCGGGACTGGTCAGTTGGGATTTTTTCTTTGCGGAATTCTTTTCTGAGAAACTCTTTTCTGTGGGATGCCAGGAAAGAGAAGACGGCTGTGCGACGGGGTTGGGGCTATCGGGTGGAATGAACGTGGGTGGGGCTCCACGCTTGAGCGCGCGGCGCAAATTCTTGGCGCGTACGAGTTCCCCGGACTGCGGTGCCCGGGTGACACGATCACCCATATCGAGAGCTCCCCCTCTGAAGCTCAACCAAAGGCATGGTAGAACGCGGGGGATTCACTCGAAAGTTACTGAGGTAATTTAGGGAATTTGGTAATTGGCTGATTTTGTAATTGGGAAATTGAAAATTTCGCCGTGCGGCGGTCGGTCTTTGAGGCTGACATCCCCGGCCGGACCGGGAGTTGAATGCGCCGCGGAAAGACGGTTATGCTGGAAAATGAGGAAGCTTCTCTGATGGTGATTTCGATGCGCAGCCTGACGTGGCGATACTTCTGCCGTTATCTAACCGTGGCCGCGGCGATGATGGCAGCGATACCTGCGGCGCATGCTCGGCCCGAAGAAAATCCCTCGGGCGATCCAGGCAAGGACAGCGTCTGCTCAAATTTAGGCGAATATATTTTCGTCGGTGGGACCGGGGGGTTCGACGCGCTGCGCTTCGGGGATCAGTTCGAAGATCTTCTCAAGAGCGGTCACGTGGGACTCTACCAGCATGCCAATGCGATAAGCGCCGCGGAAGAGTCTCCCGGTCTTCTTGAGGACATCGAGCGAGTGTTTCGCGGGACCGGGCCTGGCCAGGCTGAACTGGGGCAGGTGGGCTGGAATTATTTCACGCTTCCCCCAAGCTACGATTACTACAAAGCGCAGTATATAGACCATGGTCTCCATCCCTCTGCGGCCAACGTGAACACACCTTCTGATTCGGCTGCTCCGGGACAATTAGAAGACGATCTGCAGGCGTGGAGGGAGTACGTGGACGCGGCCCGGACCGTGGGCATTGAATCGGTGGCTCCGGTGGTCGGTCCGAATGATCCGGACGAACCAAAACTCGGGGAGAACGTGTTTGCCACCAACCCGTTCTATGCGCTGGAGCGGGGTGAGGCGCTGTATGGAAAGGCAATGGCGTTCGACGTTCCGCCGAATTTTTTTCTGACCGGCGGGAGTGGGCCGGGCTACGAGAAGTTTATTGTGCAGGCCATCCAGTGGGGGAATGCCCATGGCCTGCGAACCACAATGTTGGTTTCTCCCTACCCTTGGCCTACGAATTCGGCCGGGAAGCTGGAGACCTTCGACGAATTCACCGGCAATACGTTTAGTCGAGACACGCGGGATTTTGTTGACCGTCTGACGGAAGAACAGGCGGTGCCCTCGGAATGGGCGGTGGACAATTACGAAGATACGTATCCGCATGACGCGCCCGCGATGGTGCCTGAGACAGTCCGAAACACCACGACTGAGGTTGGGCTTTGGTTGGCCAGGAATGCGCCGGTGTACGCGCGTGGGGATCATGGTGAGGGCGTGATATGCGTGCCACTCGAGGTCGACCTCGCGGACCAGAACTAAGGTACAAGATCACTGAAATCTTCCGCAGGATGCCGGTTTTCTTCCTGCCAGCTAGGCTCAAGACAGGAAGAGAGGCTGCCTGACTTGCGGATGGTGTGCCGCCCAGACCAGCACTAAGAACGTCCCCACCCCGTGGGACAGCTGGGCGCCTGTTCCCACGATTCTCGCCGGCCTCTTCGACCTACGATGTCGACGTCGCGGTCAAGCGCATTAAGAAAATGCATCCGGCGCTCAACGGCAAAACCCTCCAGGCGATAATTCATCAAGGCGGAAACCTTGGGATGATTGAGGTCGAGCAGGCGCGCCGCTGCGGTCTCCCGAGAGGTGACGCGCCTGACCCCAGTTCTCGGGATACTCCGTCGAATTCCGTCGCGCGCGCCTATTGCTTCTGCATCTGATCGAGAGCAGCCAGAACCTCTTGGCTGTGGCGGGCGGGATCGACCCGCGTGTAAGCCTTGGCAACCTTCCCCGTGGGGTCGATGAGGAAGGTATTCCGGGCGGCGAACTTTACCACTCCGAGGTTCGTGAGCGAACCGTAGGCTTCGCTTACCTTGCCGTCGCTATCGGCTAGCAGCTTGAAGTTCAGTCCTTCTTTGGCGCAGAACTTCTTGTGCGAGTCCACGCTGTCCACGCTGACGCCGAGAACTACGGCGTGGCGCTTGGCGTACTCGGATTGATCGACCTGGAAGTTGTGGGCTTCGCGGGTGCAGCCGGGAGTCTGATCCTTGGGGTAAAAATAGAGGACGATCCAGGTGCCGCGGTAGTCCTGCAAGCTGATGGAAGCACCTTCCTGCGAGGGCAATGTGAAGCCGGGTGCGGCGCTGCCGGGGCTGGGAGTGGCCGCGCGCGAGCGCGAGAACAGGCGCGGAACCAGGAAGATGATGATCACAACCACAATGACGAGCAGCGCGACTCGCATGATTGACCTCGCGAACTGCATCCCATCCACCCAAGGCATTGTAGAACGTTTGGGCGTAGACCTTCCTCCAGCAAAATTCTGCGCAATTGAATATCATGGAGTATTCGGCTCAATCCGACGGAGATATCAGACGTGGCTCAGACGGAAACTGACGGTCAAGAGGTATTGGAAACGCGGGAGTGGGTTGACTCGCTGGACTATGTGCTGTCCAAGGGCGGCCCGACTCGGGCGGGACGGCTGCTGCAGCAACTGGCGCTCCATGCCAAGCGCGCCGCGGGAGTGAATCTTCCCTTTTCGGCGACGACTCCTTACCAGAACACGATTGCAGCTCCGCAACAAGCGCCGTTCCCCGGAAGCCAGGAGATGGAGCGCCGCATCAAGAGTCTGGTGCGGTGGAACGCGCTGGCCATGGTGGTGCGCGCCAACAAGATTCAGGAAGGCATTGGCGGTCACATCTCGACGTTTGCTTCGGCGGCGACTTTGTATGAAGTTGCTTTCAATCATTTTTTTCAGGCGCAGACCGAGAGCGGCGACCGCGACTTCGTTTATTTTCAGGGCCACGCGGCGCCGGGGATTTATGCCCGCGCCTATCTTGAGGGCCGCATTCCGAAAGAGAAGCTGGAAAATTTTCGACGCGAGTTGAAGCCGGGAGGGGGGCTGAGTTCGTATCCGCACCCGTGGCTGATGCCGAATTTCTGGGAGTTTCCCACGGTTTCGATGGGCTTGGGGCCGATTCAGGCGATCTATCACGCACGCTTTATCCGGTATCTGGAGAATCGCGGACTGAAGCAGTCGCGCGGCGGCAAGGTGTGGGCCTTTCTGGGCGACGGCGAAATGGACGAGCCGGAGTCGCTGGGATCGATCACGCTGGCGTCGCGGGAAAATCTGGACAATTTGATTTTCGTGGTGAACTGCAACTTGCAGCGGCTCGATGGGCCGGTGCGCGGCAATGGAAAGATCATTCAGGAACTGGAGGCTATCTTCCGCGGCGCGGGATGGAATGTCATCAAAGTCATCTGGGGCACGGATTGGGACAGCTTGATTCGCGTGGACCGCGACGGGCTGCTGGTGCGGCGTCTGGGAGAAATCAGCGACGGGCAGTACCAGAAATATTTTGTGGAGAGTGGAGCCTACTTCCGCCAGAACCTGTTCGGCACGGACCCGCGGCTGCTCAAGATGGTGGAGCACCTTTCCGACGAGCAACTGGCGCGCATGCGGCTGGGCGGACACGATCCGATCAAGGTGCATGCGGCCTACCGGGCCGCGGTGGACCATACCGGGTCTCCGACGATCATCCTGGCTAAGACCATCAAAGGGTACGGCCTGGGCGAAGCGGGCGAAGGCAAAAACATCACGCACCAGCAAAAGAAGCTGAATGAAGATGAGTTGGAACTGTTCCGTTCGCGATTTGGGATTCCGATTCCGGATGAAGAACTGCACAACGCGCCCTTCTACCGGCCTTCCGATGACAGCGCCGAAATCAAGTACATGCAGGCGCGGCGGCAGCAGCTCGGGGGATACATGCCGCAACGCAGAGTGCTGGCCACGCCGCTGAAGTCCGTGCCTGAGGCGTACTTTGAAGAGTTCTATAAAGGCACCGAGGGGCGCGAAGCCTCGACCACGATGGTTTTCGTGCGACTGCTAGCGAAACTGTTGCGCGATCCGGAATTGGGCAAGCTGATTGTGCCCATCATTCCCGATGAGGCTCGCACGTTTGGTATGGAGGCGTTGTTCCGGCAGGTCGGCATCTACTCCAGCGTGGGACAACTTTACGAGCCGGTCGATATGGACACGCTCCTTTATTACAAGGAGGCGAAGAACGGACAGATTCTCGAGGAAGGAATTACTGAAGCCGGGTCGATGTGCTCTTTGATAGCCGCGGGCACGGCTTATGCGAACCACGGCATCAACACCATCCCCTTCTTTATTTATTACTCGATGTTCGGGTTCCAGCGCATCGGGGACCTGATCTGGGCGGCGGCGGATATGCGCTGCCGCGGATTTCTTGTCGGAGGAACGGCGGGACGAACTACGCTGGCCGGCGAAGGCTTGCAGCATCAGGACGGCCACAGCCACGTGCTCGCGCTGCCGGTACCGAACTTGCTGGCCTACGATCCGGCATTCGCGTATGAGATTGCGATCATTATTCAAGATGGCATCAAGCGCATGTACGTGGACCAGGAATCGATTTTCTACTACCTCACGGTGACCAACGAGCCGCTGCACATGCCGGAGATGCCGAAAGGCGAGCACGTGCGCGAAGGCGTGTTGCGGGGACTCTACCGCTTCAAGGAGTCGGACGCGCCGGAGGCAAAGCTGCGCGTGCAATTGCTGGGCAGCGGAACCATCATGTACGAAGTGTTGAAAGCGCAGACGATGCTGAAAGAAAAATACGGCGTAGCCGCGGACGTGTGGAGCGTAACCAGCTATAAAGAACTCTATCGCGACGCCAACGACTGTGAACGCTGGAATATGCTGCATCCCGGCGAATCGCCGAGGATTCCCTTCGTTACCGAGACGCTGAAGGATGCGCCGGGGCCGTTCATTGCCGCGTCCGATTATATGAAGGTGCTGCCGGAATCGCTGGCGAAGTGGGTGTCGGGGCAACTGGTCGCGCTCGGAACCGACGGCTTCGGCCGCAGTGAGAACCGGGCAGCGTTGCGCGACTTTTTCGAAGTGGACGCCAAGCACATTGTGCTGGCCACGCTGGGAGCCCTGGCGCGGGAAAAGAAGTTGAGCCTCGACGTGGTGAAGCAGGCGATCCGAGATCTCGGGATCGATGCGGAGAAATTGAACCCGGCCACGAGTTAGGCGCTGAACCGCGAGCATCTCGCAAATCAACAAGGAATGGAATCAGTGATCGAATTCAAACTGCCCGCACTCGGTGAAAACATTGAACAGGGCGACCTGGTGCGCCTCATGATTGCGCCCGGCGCAACGGTGAGCGAGGGCCAAGCGGTGATGGAACTCGAAACCGATAAAGCGGTGGTGGAAGTGCCTTCGTCGGTGAGCGGAACGATCAACCAGATTTTGGTCAAAGAAGGCGACAAGATTAAAAGTCGGTCAGGTGATTTTTACCGCGGACAGTAACGGAGCCCCTGCGGCGGAAGCGAAAGAAACTCCGCGTCAAAAAGAACCGGCGAAATTGGTCGACAAGGCTCAGCCGGTGCAATCTTCTTCCGGTACTTCTTCCGGTACAACCGCGGCGGCTGTAAAACCGCAGCCTGCTCGCCCCTCGCAATCAGAATCGCAGCCCGCCCTCGAACGAACTCGCTCGACCGACGTCCCGGCGGCCAGCGAGTTTCGGCTGCAGGAACTGGGAGAAAACATCTCGGAGGGCGATTTGGTGCGCTTGATGATCGCTCCCGGCGCCAAGGTTTCGGAAGGTCAGCCGATCATGGAACTCGAAACCGACAAGGCCGTGGTTGAAGTTCCCTCATCGGTGAGCGGCATTGTGAATGAAGTTAAAGTCAAAGAGGGCGAGAAGATCAAAGTCGGGCAAGTGATTTTTACGCTGCAGGGGGCGGCGCCATCGCAGGCGGAGGCAGTTCGTCCGCCGAGCCGGCCCGTGGAGCACGTCTCCGGCCAGCACGGAGCGCGCCTGGCTTTCCAGGCCGCGATTCGTGCCGAGGGCAAGACCGAAGAACAGGCGCTGCCTCCCGACCAGCCGCAGCCGCGGCCGGCGACCTTCTCCATGCCAGTGCAATTGGGCAAGGTTGCCGGAACTGAGCATCGTGACCCGGTTCCCGCAGCTCCGCAGCACGCGCCGCCTGGCTCGCGAAATTGGCGTCGACATTTATGAAGTCAAGGGCACGGGTCCCGGCGGACGCATCAGTGAAGACGATGTCAAAGCTCACGCTAAGGCCTTGGTGACCGCTGTGGCTGCGGCGGCGCAGGCCCCGCCGCGCGCCGGACATTTTATTGAACCGAAGCTTCCCGACTTCGCGAAGTGGGGAAAAATCGAACGCGTTTCCATGCGCGGGGTTCGCCGCAAAACGGCGGAACATCTAGCGGAATCCTGGAACACGATTCCGCACGTCACGCAGCACGACCGCGCCGACATCACCGAACTGGAGCAGTTGCGCGCGCGCTTCGCTCCCAAGGCCGAACAGGCCGGCGGCAAGATGACTGTGACTGCAATCGCGCTGAAAGTTTGCGCGGCGGCGCTGAAGGTGTTTCCGCAATTCAACGCCAGCATCGATATGGAGAAAGAAGAGATCGTTTACAAGCAGTACATCCACATCGGAGTTGCGGCGGATACGGATCGCGGCTTGTTGGTCCCGGTGATCCGCGACGTGGACAAGAAAAATATCGTGGAGCTGGCGGTGGAGTTGTCGCAGCTGTCGCAGAAGGCGCGCGAGAAAAAAATCACGCTTGCCGACATGGAAGGCGGCAGCTTTACCATCACCAACCTTGGCGGCATCGGGGGCACGGCGTTTACGCCGATTGTGAATCATCCCGAGGTTGCCATTCTCGGACTTTCGCGT
Organism: uncultured Acidobacteriaceae bacterium; assembly: GCA_963714225.1. Classification (GTDB taxonomy): domain Bacteria; phylum Acidobacteriota; class Terriglobia; order Terriglobales; family Acidobacteriaceae; genus Sulfotelmatobacter. The sequence goes on from CAVQNY010000021.1 coordinate 100,954, forward strand.
TCGCGCATGGAACCGGAATGGATTGGCGGAAAGTTCGAGCCGCGGCTGATTCTGCCGCTCTCGCTCTCCTACGATCATCGCCTGATTGACGGCGCGGACGCCGCGCGTTTTCTGCGCTGGGTGGCGGAAGCGTTCGAACAGCCTTTCCTGCTTTCGGTTCAAGGGTAGCTGCGACCGCAAGATCCGAAAGAAAAGATCCCGAAGAAAGTCAGTTCATGAACGAAACTCTCACCGAAACGCTGGACGGAACTTCCGAAGGAAGCCGGAAGTCGCGCATCGCCGTAGTGGGCGGCGGACCGGGCGGTTACGCTGCCGCCTTTCTGGCCGCGGACCTCGGCCTGCACGTTACGCTGATCGACCCGGAGGCGAACCCCGGCGGCGTGTGTCTGTACCGCGGCTGCATTCCTTCGAAGGCGCTCCTGCACGTCGCCAAGCTGATGGAAGAATCCCAGCAAGCCAAGAATTGGGGCATTGAATTTCCTTCGCCGAAGATCGATCTGACGCGGTTGCGCAATTGGAAAGAGAGTGTGGTGAAGAAGCTCACCGGAGGGCTGGGACAACTCTCGAAGCAGCGCCATGTGGAATACATCCAGGGCCGAGCTGCGTTTGAAAATCCCACCACGTTGCGGATCAGCAAAGCAGACGCCACCCAAGCGGTTCTCAGTTTCGACCGCATCGTTCTCGCGACGGGCTCGCGGCCTGCCATCATTCCGGCGCTCAATCTGGTTTCACCGCGCCTGATGGATTCGACCGGAGCGCTTAATCTGGAAGATGTTCCGGGCAGTTTGCTAGTGGTGGGTGGGGGATATATCGGTCTGGAGCTCGGTTCGGTGTATGCGGCGCTGGGAACGCGCGTCACCGTGGTGGAGATGTTGCCCGGGCTGCTTCCGGGCGCGGATCGCGACTTGGTGCTTCCGCTGCACAAACGCCTGGAGAAGATGTTCGAGGCGATTCTGCTGAATACCACCGTCGCCTCACTGAAAGAAGATGGTGCGGGAATTCGTGCGACCTTCGAAGGCGCGGCGGTCGAAGAAAAAGACCGCGAAAAGATTTTCGATCGCGTGCTGGTTTCCGTGGGACGCAAGCCGAACTCGGAGATCCCGGGTCTCGAAACCACGCAGGTGCAGGTCAGCGCGCGCGGGTTTATCGAAGTGAACAAGCAACTGCGGACCGCCGATCCTTCCATCTACGCCATCGGCGACGTGGTGGGTGAACCCATGCTGGCGCACAAGGCCTCGCACCAGGGACGCGTCGCAGTCCAAGCCATCGCCGGGCAGAAGGTCGCCTTCGAACCCCACGCGATTCCGGCGGTGGTGTTCACCGATCCGGAAGTTGCCTGGTGCGGTCTCACCGAAACTCAGGCGGAAAAAGAAAACCGCGCAATCAAAGTTGCGAAGTTCCCCTGGGGCGCATCGGGCCGCGCCGTCACGCTGGACCGTCCCGAGGGCATGACCAAGCTTCTCATCGACCCGCAGACGGAGCGCGTGCTGGGGGTGGGCATTGTTGGCGTTGGCGCGGGCGAACTGATCGCCGAAGGAGTGTTGGCCATCGAAATGGCCGCGCTGGCAAGCGATGTGGCGATGAGCATCCATCCGCATCCCACGCTTTCTGAGACGGTGATGGAGTCTGCGGAAGTTTTCTTTGGCACCAGCACGCACGTGTTCCGCCCCAAGCGCGGGTAATATGGGGAAGAGGTCCATGTCCAGTTTTTCAAAAGCAATTTCCTTTCTTGCTCTTAGCCTTGCGGCTGGTCTGCCGCTTTCCGCGCAGAGTCCGCTCACCCAGATTCTTCAGCCGTCGACGACGGCGAGCACTTCCTTGAAAGCCTCGGCCGACCAACTGGGCCGGGATACGCCCTATGGGACGGTCTTTGGATTTCTGCAGTATGCGGAAAGAGGCGACTACAGCATCGCAGCCCAATATCTGCAGATGAGCGCCGCACGCCGCCAGACCGAAGGCGAGACTGTGGCGGAGAATCTGAAAGAAGTGATGGACCGCACCTATTCCGGCACTCTGGGGAGCAAGCAGCCGGAAGGCGACCTGCAGGAAGGCGTGCCTCCGGGCCAGCAGAAGCTGGGAAGCATGTCATCGGGCGATGCGGAAGCCGAGCTCGAACTGGTGCGAGTGAGCGATCCCAGCGCGGGCAAGATTTGGCTGATTTCTTCCGACACGCTGGCGAAACTTCCTGAACTCTACGATCAGGTCGAGGCGCGGAAGCTGGAGACGCGATTGCCCCGGTGGCTGGTGAAGTATCAGCCGAGTGGGATGCCACTGTGGCAATGGCTGGCTCTGGTGTTGCTGATGCCGGTGGCAGCGGCGGCGGGCTGGCTGGTGTTGGTAGTGTTGCAAGTCCCCTTGCGGGGATGGGCGCGACGGCATGGGCAGCCGGAATTGGCGCAATGGCGGTCGGTCTCCGGGCCGGCGTGGCTGCTCGCCGGCACTGCGATTCATCGCATTCTGGTCCGCTACCTCGGAATGCCGCTGTTGCAGCGGCACTACTATATCGAGTTCGTCAAGGTCGCCGCCATCGTCGGCGCCAATTGGATTTTGTGGCACATGACTCGTTGGTTCTTGCAGCGCGTGCGCATGCGGGCTCTGGCGCACGGTCACTCCGGCACCGGCTCATTGATGCTGCTGGGCGAGCGGATCATCAAAGCGCTGATCGTTGTGATGGCCCTGTTTCTTATCCTGAGCGTGCTGGGCTTCAATATGAGCACGGCGCTGGCGGGCGTCGGCATTGGCACCCTGGCCGTCGGCTTCGGCGCGCAGCAGACCATCGCGAACTTATTCGGCGGGGTTTCGGTCCTGGGGGATGAAGTCATTCGCGTGGGGGATCGTTTGCAAGTTCGGCGATCGAACCGGCACAGTCGAGGATATTGGGCTGCGTTCGACTCGGGTGCGCACGGAAGAGAGAACGCTGTTGGCCATCCCCAACGGCACGGTCGCGACCATCAATGTCGAGAACCTGAGCCGGCGGGACAAGATGCTTTTCAAGACCGTCCTCGGCTTGCATTTAGACACGTCGCCCGAGCATCTCCGCTACGTGCTTTCGGAAATCCGCGGCGTATTGTCCAGGCATCCCAAGATTGAGACCACTACGGTTCGCGTGCGGCTTACGGAGTTGGCGTCGAATTCTATTAACGTGGAGCTTGTGAGCTACGTGTTGACGCGAGATTTCGATGAATTCGCCGCCGTCCGCGAAGATTTACTGCTGCGCATCATGAATTTCGTGGAGGACTCGGGGACCAGTCTCGCGAGGCCAACGCAGACCCTCTATTTGAGCGGCGATCCGCGACCGGGAAAAGATAAGATCGAGGCTGCGCTGAAGAACGCCCCTTCCTCCCAGAGCTCGACGGATCACGCGCAGCCAGCACCGGCAGCGCACAATCACAACTCGGATGAAGAAAAGAGCGCGCGGAAGGTTGATTAGCTCTTCGGCTGCCATCGTCCCGTCAGCCAGAGCAGAAACCGGTGGGTCGGAAAGTAGACGACGGCGGGAACGATAATCAGATACCCCAGAAGATATACGAGTCCGGGCATAGCTTGCTGTTCGCGAAAGAAAGGGCCGCGGGCCCAATTCACATCCTGTTCCGGACGCCAGAAGTAATTGATGGGAACCACGATCCACGCGGTCAGCGTCTGATACTTCCAGCCTCGCCGGTCATAGCCCAAACGCCAAATCGCCCAGAGCAGCAACGGCGGCGTCACCACGTGAAACAGGCTGAGCAACCGGATTCCTAGCGGAACCTGCGTGTCGAACATGAATTCCGTTCCGCCAATCAGGTGCCGGCCGCTGACAAGAGCACCCACCAGGTCGATGGTGAATAGCGTCTGGAATAGCAGCAGCCCGGTTGCCTGCCAGGAAAACAGGAGCGGGCTCTCGAGCCAGAGGGCGGCGGCAAGGAAGAGATTGCCGAGATCGCAAAAGAAAAGAAAATTCTGCCCTCCGTACTGTCGCCAGTACAAAGGGATCCAGGCCATCACGCCCGCCGTCCAAACGACTTTGAGCCACAGCGGGATGCGCATGAGACGGTATTGTATGCGCGGGGACAAGTCTGGAATCGCAGAGGCTGCAAAAGCCATTCTGGCAAGGCAAAACCGGGTGAACTGGAATTACTACCGTAACTTGATGAGGCTTACCGGTGTACCTACGATGAGCTCTGTATGGGTTATCAAGCGCTCTTATTCTGCCCCGATGAGAGGACGGCTCGCACCGTAACGCAGGTTCTCAGCGAGCTGGACTTCTCCGTCATTCCCTGCACCGAACCCTTCGCCGCGGTCAAGAAATTGATGGGTGAACACTTCGACGCCGTGGTGGTTGACTGCGACTATGAGCAGAACGCCACGTTGCTGTTCCAGAGCGCGCGCAACGCGCCCAACAACCAGTCATCCCTGGCGGTGGCGGTGGTGGAAGGGCAGACAGGCGTGGCGAGGGCTTTCCGGATCGGCGCCAACCTGGTTCTCACCAAGCCGATTAATGTGGAGCAGGCGAAGGGAACGCTACGAGTCGCGCGCGGGCTGTTGCGCAAGAGCGAAGCGGCAAAACCTGCGACAGGAGCGGGGAGCACAGCCGTGAAGTCCCCGGCGCAGGTGCCGGCGCCTTCGCAGCTGGCGCCCCAACCCGCCACTCCAACTGTGGCCATTGCGGGCCCGGCGGCGCCGACTGCGCCCTGGGTGCCAGCGGCAACCGCAAGCAGTCTAACCCAGAAACCGGCGCAGGCGGGGGGTGTGGGCGCTCGTCCGACCGAGATCACTGAAACTGACGCGGAGATTCTCGACCTGAGTGAGGAAATCGCTTCGCCGTCGATCGTTGCGCCCGAGGTAAAGATAGCGGCCAGCCAACCGGAGATTCTGTCACGGACAGTTGGACATTCGCCGAGTTCGCTAGGCTCTGGAACGGGTGCTGCGAGCGCGCCCGCGCCCGCCCGCGAGCCGAAACCCAGTGTTGCCACTGAGCGCAAGCCGTCAACCGTCATCTCGGAGCCAGAGAGTCCGGTGGAGAGAGCCGCGGCTAGCCGGAGCAGTTCTTCAGTCGCGGCAACTTCTGCACTCGCGCCTACACTCACATTCGGCGGCGCGGTTGGCCGCGGTACCCAGTCCGCCGGCGGCGGAAGCAAGAAAGCGCTCGTGGCAGTGGCCGTGGTTGTGCTGATTGCAGCCGGTGGCTACGAAGCATGGACGCAATGGGGGCACGGAAACGCACCTGTTCCTGCTCACGTTGCCGCGCAGCCTGTGACGACTGCTCCCGCAGTACCGGAAGCAGCGCCAACCACGGCGCCCGTTGCCACATCTTCCGGCACATCTTCGGCTCTCTCGTCAACTCCAGAGGCCGAAGCCACTCCGGCTCCGGCTGTTGCGGCAAACAAAGCTCCAGCGGCGTCAGCGACTGCACCGCCCATTGTGATTAAGAATGGCAGTTCTCAACCGGCGGCTCAATCGGCGGCGACGACCGATGCTCCGGCTCCGAGCTTGACCGATGTTGTTCCGGCAGGCAGCGGTGCTGCGCTGCCCCGTCTCATGGGCAGCCAGAGCAAAGCGCCGACTCCGGCGCTTCAGCTTATGCACGTATCGCAGGGAATATCGCGGGGATTGTTGGTGAAACAAGTCCAGCCGATATATCCGACGACCGCGCTGCAGAGGCGCACTGAAGGTGTGGTTGAGCTTTTGGCAACGATCTCCAAAAACGGCGACATCTCAGCGGTGAAGATTCTCAGCGGAGATGCACTGCTGGCACACGCCGCGGTTGAAGCGGTGAAGCAGTGGAAGTACCAACCGTATCTGCTCAACGGTGAACCGGTCGAGATTCAGACACAGGTTACTGTGAAGTTCAAGCTGCCGCACTAAGTCTCGGCACAATCTCCGCGCTGAGAAATCTGACGATTCTTGATGGTTGATTTCCGATTGTTGATGGAGAACCTTGCGGGATCGAAGTCGTTTCCGTTCAGCCTGCCGGTGAGAGACCTGCCTGTAAGATCCAGCTTGTGAATTTCTGCCCATACAATCCTTTCAACGGAGAGCGTGTTTTCCGTGTTTTCGCTTGACATCCCCTTTTGTAGAATCCGGCGTAGACTAGCAGGTCAGCAATGCGTTTCGAAGCATGACGGGTATCTTGAAAACAGTCTTCGGCAATTCTGCGGCGACGGTGGTGTTTTTGGTCGCTGCTAGCCTCTTGGTCCTTTCAGTGATCACGATCAGGTTTAGCGTGGGCCAATGATTCCCGGGAAGCGTTTCCTCGGATCATTGGATCATTGGCTCCTTGGCTCCTTGGTTTCTTAAGGTCTGAAAGGCGTGCGAAGCAAGGAAGATCAGCATGGCGAAGCAGATTCCCCTCGGGGCGCGGGGCGAGGCTCGGGAAACTGTCGAGTTCAAACACACGCTGACCGCGCACCACTCCGAGTTGCCTTCGGTTTATTCCACGCCCGACATGATCCGCTTGATGGAAACCGCTGCTTTTCTCGCGCTCCAGCCCTACTGCGAGGGTGACGATATCTCCGTGGGGACTTTGGTCAACATCGAGCACCGCGCAGCAAGCGGCATTGGCGCGCACATACAAGCTGAGGCCGTGCTCCAGTCTTATGACGGACGCTTCTACCTGCTGCGCGTGACCGCACGCGACGGTAACCAGGAGATCGGCCGCGGCACCGTGGGCCGGGCCATTGTGAGCATGGGCAAGTTTGTCGAAAAGATGAAGGGGAAGTGAGGAAGTTAGAAGTCTGAATGCAGAAGTCAGAAGCCTAAGCCCTTAAGATCCCAGACCCGATGCCTTCCATCCTGATCGGCGTCATCTCCGACACGCACGGTTTGCTGCGTCCCGAGGCCATTGAAGTTCTGCGCGGGTCCGAACACATCATTCATGCCGGGGATGTCGGCTCGCCCGAGATCCTCGAAAAGCTTTCCACGATTGCTCCCGTCATCGCCGTGCGTGGCAACATCGACAAAGGTGCGTGGTCTCGCAGGCTTGCGGAGACGCAAGTTCTCGACTGGGGTGGCGTTTCCATCTACGTGCTGCACGATCTGGCGCAGTTAGACCTCAAGCCCAAAGCCGCCGGATTCTCGGTTGTAGTAAGCGGACACAGTCACGTCCCCAAACAAGAGACGCGGGACGGAGTGCTCTATTTCAACCCCGGCAGCGCGGGTCCGCGACGATTCAAATTGCCGGTGAGCATAGGCAGACTCGTTGTGGAAGCGGGCAGCGTACGTGGAGAACTCGTGCAATTGTCGGTGAACCAGTCCTGACCGCCAAGCAGGCGCGGTTGCTACAATCGCAAGGCCAAAGAAATGTCCACTGAGTTCCAGGTCGAGGCCCGGGCAGGCACTGCGCGCGCCGGGCGGCTGCTCACGCCCCATGGGGAGGTCGAAACGCCGGTGTTCATGCCGGTCGGCACGGTCGCGTCGGTTAAAGGTGTCTCGCAGGACGTTCTCGAAGAACTCGGAGTTCAGATTCTTCTGGGCAATACCTATCATCTCTACTTGCGTCCCGGAGTCGAAACCGTCCGCAAACTGGGCGGGTTGCACGGTTTCATGGCGTGGCCGCGGGCGATCCTGACCGATTCCGGCGGCTTCCAGGTTTTCAGCCTGAACGATCTTCGCAAAGTCACCGAGGAAGGCGTGACGTTTCGTTCCCATCTCGACGGCTCGTCGCACTTCTTCAGTCCGGAGAACGCCATAGAGGCGCAGATCGGCTTGGGCGCAGACATCATCATGGCTTTTGACGAGTGTACGGAGTATCCCGCCGATCACGCCCGGACGAAAGCTTCCATGGAGCTAACCCTGCGCTGGGCGGAACGGTGTAAGAAGTATTTCGAGGAACATAAGCACGAGGTGCCCTGGAAGGCAGTTTCCAGTTTCTGGTTTCGAGGTTCCAGTGCCGCGAATACCGGAAACTGGAAATCCGAAACAGGAAACTCAGATTCAACCCAGTCCCTCTTCGGCATCGTCCAAGGCGGCATGGATCTCGAATTGAGAAAAGAATCGGCCGAGCGAACCGTCGAGATCGGCTTCCCCGGCTATGCCATTGGCGGGCTCAGCGTCGGCGAGCCTCGGGAACGCACCCGCGAAGTGGTCGAAGCCACGCTGGAGCACCTTCCCGCCGACAAGCCGCGCTACTTGATGGGAGTGGGCACACCCGAGGAAATCGTTGACTATGCCAGCCTCGGCGTCGATATGATGGATTGCGTCCTGCCCACGCGGGCCGCTCGCCACGGCCTGCTGTTTACCGCCGAGGGAAAAATCTCCATCAAGCAGGCGCGCTATAGCCAAGATGCAGGGCCGCTCGATCCCAATTGCGGCTGCCGGGTTTGCCGGCGTTACTCGCGGGCCTACCTGCGGCATCTTTATGCTTCTCATGAAGTGCTGGCTCAGGTCTTAAATACCCTGCATAACCTGAGTTTCTACCTTGACACCATGCGGCGGGTGCGTCATTCTATTCAACTTGGGGAAGAGTTCCGTTTTCTTTCTGGTGTCTGGTCTCGACCGAAACCGTAGACCTTCAAGGAACGAGCTCCCCGGATGGAAGCCTGAGCGGTAAATGATCCGGCCGCAATCGATCAGCACTCCCGTCGTGAAATGACAGGCCCGCGGCGCTAGTAGGCGTGGGCGGTTGTTCTGCGGATTGAGGCCGAAAGTCCGGTGAACTCAGCTTTTTGAACACGGGCGGGAACAACAATCTGGGGAGCATACTCTGCTGAACATCATCTCGTGAACATGCAATTCTTCTTCGCGGTGCAAGCGGGCGGTGGCGGAATGGGGTGGTTGAGCGTCGCCCCTCTCCTTTTTATCTTTGCGATCTTTTATTTTCTGCTGATTCTTCCCCAGCAGCGCCGCCAGAAGAAATGGACGGCCATGCTGGATTCGCTGAAGACCGGCGACAAGGTGGTCACCAGCGGCGGCTTGCAGGGAACAATCGTGGCCTTGAAGGATGACTCGGTGCATCTGCGGGTGCCTCCGGACAACCTACGATTGGAAGTGACCAAGGCCTCCGTGACCCAAGTCACGACCGCGGAAGAAGAAACAAAGACCAAGTAGCGCGGTACAACCTGATATTTGGACTCGGTTTTCGTTATGAACAAGAATCTTCTCTGGAAATTGGGACTCATCGTCGGAGTTCTGCTCGTCTTTCTGTTCGGGATATTCGGCATTCCGCAGAGCTTTTCCGGCCAAGGCTTGCTCGCGGCCATGACCAAGCGCATTAACCTTGGGCTGGATTTGAGGGGTGGAACGCACCTGATCCTGCAGGTGCAGGTCAACGATGCGGTGAACGTGGATGCGCGAGAATGCCATGGAAGTCCTTAAAGAGCAGCTCAACAAGCGCAAGATTGCCTTCTCCGACATCTCCCAGCCCGATCCCGCAGAACAATCCCGACAAGGTCGTGTTGAAGGGCGTCCCGCCGGACGGGCGGAAGGATCTGCTGGATATCGTTTCGGAGCGCCTGCCTGAGTACAACCTGAGCTCTGGGGCGGAGAATACCTGGACTCTGACCATGAAGCCGCAGATGCTCACGCGAACTGAAGAACAAGGCCGTGAGTCAGGCCATCGAGACTATCCGCAACCGCATCGATCAGCTCGGCGTGAGCGAGCCGACCATCCAGGAGCACGGCCTCGGCCAATATCAGATTCTGGTGCAGTTGCCCGGCGTGGACGATCCCGGCCGGGTAAAGGACATCATGCAGTCCACCGCCATGCTCGAGATCAAGCAGGTGCTCGATGGACCTTATGCGAGCGACCAAGCCGCGCTGCAGGCCAAGGGCGGGGTTTTGCCGCCGGACGCGATTCTTATGCCGGGGCACTCTGCTCCCGGAACCCCTGGGGACGAACAAGCCTGGTATCTGGTGTCGCGCGTTTCCGCAGTCAGGGGTAAAGACTTGCGGGATGCGCAAGCCAGTACGGACCAAAATGGCCAGCCCAGCGTTCACTTTAACTTGACCGGCGAGGGCGGGCAGCGGTTCTTCAACTTTACTTCCGCGCATGTGGGCGAGAGGCTGGGAGTGGTCCTGGACAACAAAGTCCAGGAAGTCGCAAACATCAAAGAAGCCATCCGCGATACCGGGCGAAATCAGCGGGGGCAGCATGACCCAGCAGCAGGCCAAAGATCTCTCCATGATCCTGCGCTCGGGCGCGCTGCCTGCGGGTATCAAGTATCTCGAAGAGCGGACGGTCGGGCCCTCGCTCGGCACCGATTCGATTCGCCACGGCGTGAGCGCTGCCATCGTCGGCATGCTGGCCGTGCTGATTTTCATGCTGATCTACTACCGCGCAGCTGGCATTAATGCCGACATTGCGCTCCTTCTGAATCTCATCATCCTGCTCGGCTTCATGGGTTATTTCGAGGCTGTGCTGACGCTGCCCGGAATCGCCGGCGTGATTCTTACCGTCGGTATGGGCGTAGACTCGAATGTGCTGATCTTCGAGCGCATCCGCGAAGAGTTGCGCAATGGCAAAACGCCGCCTTCCGCGGTGGATCAGGGTTTTAGCCACGCCTGGGTCACCATCGTGGATACGCACGTCACTACCATCGTTTCGGCGGCAATCCTGTTCATCTTCGGAACCGGTCCGGTCAAGGGATTTGCGGTCACGCTCACGTTCGGTCTGCTGGCCAACCTGTTTACAGCGGTATTCGTTTCGCGATTGATCTTCGACTGGATCCTCAGCCGTAAGCAGCGCGGTGAAGCGTTGAGCATTTAGAAAAAGAGGTTTCTAGTTTCCGGTTTCTAGTTTCCCGTGGGAGGTCGAACACTGGAAACCGGAAACTCGAAACTAGAAACTTTAAGATTTAGGTTAGGGGCTAAACAACAGGTGGAGTTCTTTCGCAATACCAATATAGATTTTCTCGGGAAAAAGTGGTATTTTCTCGCCTTCTCGCTGGTGTTCAGCGTGGCTGGCCTGTTTTCCATGTTGTTCTGGCACCACATCCCGTACGGGGTCGACTTCCGCGGCGGCACGCTGGTGTACGTGAAGTTCTCGCACACGCCGGACGACAATGCGCTGCGTGCGGCCATGGATCATGCCGGCCTGCATAATGCGAAGATTCAGCGTTTCGGGCCAGTTCCAGACAACGAAGTGCTGATCGACCTCGACGTGCAGGAAACCAGCGAACAGGCGCTCGACCAGGGCAAGACCAAGATTATCAGCACGCTGGAAACCAACGCTCCGGCGGGGAAACTGGACCTGAACAATGCCAGCGTTTTGACCATCAAGACTTATCTGATGGATAAAGATCCCATGCACCTGGGCTCGGATGCCGACCAGAAATACAGCCAGCAAGCACAGGCCATCGTCGATACCCGGGACAAAGTGCAAGGCGGGGTGCTCGAGTTCGTTCGATCAATTAAAGGGTGCGGTCGATCCGGCGGTGGTCGCTTCTCTGCCGGACGGATTCTTCCTGTCGGATTTCGGCGTGCGCAACGTCGAGATCGTCGGGCCGCAGGTGGGCGCCCAACTGCGCAAGCAGGCCCTGCTGGCGACGGCTTATTCGCTCGCCGGAATGCTGATTTACCTGGGATTCCGCTTCGAGTGGATTTACGGAGTTGCTGCCGTGGTTACGGTGTTTCACGATACGCTGATCACCGTGGGCGCATTCTCGCTGCTGAATAAGGACATTTCTCTGACCGTCATCGCCGCCATTCTGACCCTGATTGGTTACTCGAATAACGACACGATCGTGGTATTTGACCGCATCCGGGAAAACATTAAACTCATGCGGCGCGAGAAGCTGTCGGAAATCGTCAACCGGAGCATCAACCAGACCTTAAGCAGAACCATCTTGACAGCGGGGCTAACCTTCCTTACCGTACTTGCACTCTATTTGTTCGGGGGCGAGGTGCTGCGTGGGTTCAGCCTCGCGCTGGTAATTGGCATCTTGATCGGCACGTATTCGTCGATCGCGATCGCGGCCCCGATCTTGGTGGCTTACCAGGATTGGCGGAGGGACAAGGGCAAGCGGGCGCCTGCGATGCCCGCCCGGGCCAGGTAAGGACCCGATGGCATGACCGGCGGTTCTCGGTTAGTCCTTTATTTGTAGCGTGGTTGGAAAGTGAGAGTTCGGCGCCAGACGGGGACAAGGTTCGCCTCCTCTGGCTCCGTGAGTTCGATTCGGGAGCAAAGGGGAATCAGTCGGTGTCTAAGTTTACGTAGGCTCTGAGTAGGGAGGAACCTTTATGTTTGAAGATAGCCTTCTGGAATCCGGCGGCAGGCTGAAGACGAAGCGGGGACGTACCACGACCTTCGCTATCATTCTTGAGATAGGGTTGGTCGGCCTCATGGTTCTGATGCCCCTCATCTTCACAGAAGCCCTGCCCAAGCAACAGTTAATGACATTCCTGGTGGCCCCCCCGCCGCCGCCACCGCCCCCGCCCCCGGCAGCCGCGCCGGTGAAAATCGTAAAGCAGGTTCAGACCGATCATCGTGAACGGCGCAACTGCGCACCCCCACCAAGATTCCGCAAAAAGTGCAGATGATCAAGGAAGACGAAGCTCCGCCAGCGATGGCGTCCAGCGGCGTAGTGGGTGGCGTTCCGGGAGGCATTCCGGGCGGCCAGATGGGCGGCGTGATCGGCGGCATTATCAGTTCTACGCCGATGGCCGTGCCCAAAGTGGCGATGCCGACACGCGCAGCGCGTTTCCTCCGGCGTAATCTCGGGTCTGCTGATCCGCAGGGTCAACCCGGCTTACCCACCGCTGGCGCGGCAGGCCCGTATCCAGGGTCAAGTTCTGTTGAGGGCACAGATCAGCAAGGATGGTTCCATCGAAAACCTGCAGTTGGTCAGCGGGCATCCAATGCTGGTGCAAAGTGCCCTCGATGCCGTGAAGCAGTGGAAATACAAGCCCTATCTGCTGAACGGCGAGCCCGTCGAGGTGGACACGGAAGTACAGGTTAACTTCACCCTGTCCGGAGGCTAGAATCCCGGCTGATGTGAAGCCGTAAGGTGTGATGCGGCAACGTTGGAAAGTGTAACTGGATGGCCCTCCCCTCCCACCAACAACCGTGGCCGGGAGAGCCCTTGTATAGGGCGCGGCCGCTGTGCCTTTCATCTCAGGTACGCGAACCGGGGGGTCTTACGGTCAACTTTCTGGCATCGAGGTTTGCCGCGCGTACAGATCTCGCATCAAAGTCAAAGTCTAAGAAGTTCCGAGGAGGGAAAAGCAACTCATGTTAGCAGCTAACTTGGCAGCGGCAGTTTTCAGTCATGTGCCTAGGGTGGCCGCCTGGATTGTGCAGGAGGGTGGCGCAGTGGGATGGGATCCGATTTCGCTATGGAAGCAGATGGGTATCATTGCGAAGATCGTGGTCATCATCCTGTTCATCATGTCAGGCTGGTCGATCGGCGTCATGATTGACCGCGCCATGGCATATAACGCGGCCCGCAAGCAGTCTCGCGCCTTCGCTCCCGCTGTAGCCGGAGCCCTGCGCGACGGCCGCATCGACGAAGCCATCAAGGTCGCCGAGCGCAACAAGAAGAGCCATCTGGCTAAGGTTGTCACCGCCGGCCTGATGGAATTCAAGGCTCACCAGGATAGCCCCGGCGCCATCCCCGGCGAAACCATTGAAGCCTCCAAGCGCGCTCTGGAGCGCACCGAAGCCATCGTCCACGCCGAACTGAAGCGTGGTTTGGGCGGTCTGGCTACTATCGGTTCGACGGCCCCGTTCGTGGGCCTGTTCGGCACGGTGATGGGCATTCTGAACGCCTTCAAGGGTATTTCCGAGCAGAAGGCAACCGGTCTGGGCGCGGTCGCAGGCGGCATTTCGGAAGCGCTGGTGACCACGGCCTTTGGGCTGCTGGTGGCCATTCCGGCCGTCATGATGTTCAACTACCTCACCGGCCGCGTGGAAGCATTCGATGTGGAGATGGACAATTCGTCGAGCGAACTGATCGACTACTTCCTGAAGCGGCGGGACGTTCGCCGGTCGTAGAGGTTTGGGCTGCAAGTCCGCCTGAGTTGCTGTCCGGCGCTGGGAGCAGTCCCGGCGCCGGGCCTTCCCAACCCAAGCGGAAGCGATCCAGTTCGCCGGCAACTGGCCATGGGCCACTGCCCTACGGAGAAATTAAGCTATGGCATTAGCAAAGCGGAACGAAGGGGCCAACGTAAACTCGGACATCAACGTTACGCCCATGGTGGATGTGATGTTGGTGCTGCTGATCATCTTCATGGTGATCACGCCCATGTTGCAGAAAGGCATCAGCGTGGACATGGCCAAAGTAAACAACCCCACGCCGATGCAGGACGCGGACAAGGAAGACGCACTGCTGGTTTCGATCATGCGAAACGGCGACGTGTTTTTCGGCTCCGACAAGGTCCCGGTGGACAGTTTGACCGGCAAGGTGAAGGATCGCCTGACCAATCGCACAAACAAGGAGGTCTACCTGAAGGCGGATGCCCGCGCCCACTACGGCAATGTGGTCCAGGTGGTGGACGCGGTGCGCGCCGCCGGCGTGGATGATCTGGGCTTGCTCACCGAACAGAGGAAAAGCACTCCAAACGCTCCCCCTGCCGGTCCGGCGGGTGGGCAATAGAGGAGAACGAACATGAGTATGGCAGTGGGTACGGGCGGAGGCCAAAGCGCAAACATTAACGTCACTCCGCTCATTGACGTGCTGCTGGTGCTGCTCATCATTTTCATGGTGATCACGCCTTTGACGCCGAAGGGTTTGGACGCGCTGGTTCCTCAGCCGCCTCCGCCCAACGCGCCCAAGAACAATACGCCCGACCGCACCATCGTGGTGCAGTTGATCGATCGCGGCGCCGGTCAGGATCCCGGCCTGAAGATCAACCAGGAAGACGCCACCTGGGACAACCTGCAGGGGCGTCTGGCCGATATCTACAAAACCCGCGCCGAGAAAGTCATGTTCGTGAAGGGTGATGACGCTATCCCCTTCGCCGATGTGGCCAACGTGATTGACATCGCGCATGCTGCGGGAGTAGATAAAGTCGGTCTGATTACCGCGAAGATCGAAGCGGGCGGCTAAAGGCACGCCTGGCCTTAAGCTTCAAGACTGAAGAGTTCAGAGTGAAGACGCGCCCGGAAGGTCCGGTATCGCATTCAGCCCGCGGCACGGGAGCCACGGTTCCCTGCCGCTTGCGGCCATGACTTGTCAACCCGCTGTCTCTGGGCCTAGGATGCTGTGGCAAGGGAGACTTATACCGCAATGAATAAACACATTCGACTGCTAACGCTGGCGGCCGCTGCCCTGGCGCTTTTCTCTTCTGTGGGCTGCAGCAAGCTGCGCGCCCGCGACCAGCTCAACAAGGGCGTGACCTCCTACAAGAACGCCAAGTACGAAGAGGCCATCGACCATTTCCAACAGGCTGTTGCGTTGGACCCCAGCCTGATCAATGCCAAGATGTATCTGGCCACCGCTTTCGCTCAGCAATACATTCCCGGCGTCGAGACTCCCGATAACAACAAAATGGCGGACCAGGCCATCGAGCAATACAAGCGCGTGCTCGACATGAATGCGGCGCGCGATCAGAAAGTAAACTCCGCGAAGGGAATCGCCTACCTGTACTTGAACATGAAGAAGTTCGACGACGCCAAGAAGTATTACCGCATGGCCGCCGACATGGATCCCAACGATCCCGAGCCTTACTACTCGGTGGGCGTCATCGACTGGACCGCCTGCTACCAGCCCCGCATGGAAGAGCGCGCCAAACTGGGCCTGAAGCCGGACGAGAACCTGAACCCCAAGAACAAAGACCAGAAAAAGGTCTGCGCCGAATTGAAAGAGAAGAACGGGCCCTCGATCCAGGAGGGCATCGAGAGCCTCAACAAGGCCATCCAGCTCCGTCCCGACTACGACGACGCCATGGCCTACTTGAACCTGATGTACCGCGAGAAGGCCGATGTGGAATGCGACGACCTCGCGGCCCGCCAGGAAGATCTAAAGACTGCCGACCATTGGGTGGACCAGACGCTGATCACCAAGAAAGCCAAAGCCGAGAAGCAGCCCGGCCAGCAAGGCATCACCATGGATCAGCCGAAGTAGAAGCGGTCTCATAAACTCCAGCAGAACTAATTGTTGCTGTTCACTTCCGGACAGTGAAGTTCGTGGGCGGACAGAATGATCCGCTTCGTTCCCATAGGAGTGTTCGATTTTCCTTTTACAGTCAATAAGTTACCTCTTGAATTAGATTTGGTCAGAGCCCTGCTCCCACAGGTTCACCTGGCACCGTTTGTCCCCGTCGCGTGAGCCCCGCGGTCTGTCATTGCCAGTGGCTCCCCGGCGCGCCGCGCAACCAAGGTCGACCCCATGGTGGTGCTGCGCTATGTGAGTAAGGATGAACCATGAGCGGACTAATCCAAGATCTGCGTTACGCGCTGCGCCAACTTCGCAAGAGCCCGGGATTCGCCGGCGCCGTCATCGTGATATTGGGTCTTGGCATCGGCGCCACGACCGCGATCTTTAGCGCGGTGAACCCGATTCTGTTCGAGCCGCTGCCGTACCCGAACGCCGGCCGGATCATGATGATCTGGTACGCCGGGGACGACGGTTCCCGCATTCCCCAAACCTTCCACACTTATCGCGAGCTGGCGGAGCGGAATCGTTCCTTCGATGCGCTGGCGGTAATGAAACCCTGGCAGCCAACCCTCACCGGTGCGGATCAGCCGGAAAGGTTCGAGGGCCAGCAGGTAAGCTCCGGTTACTTCCGCTCGCTGGGCGTCTCGCCGGTGTTAGGACGAGACTTCCAGGCTTCCGACGAGGTGCCAAACGGCCCCAAAGTGGTGATCCTCAGCAATGGGTTGTGGCGCCGACGCTTCAACGGCGACGGCACAATCGTCGGTCAACGGGTCAGGCTTGACGACGACAGTTATACCGTCATCGGCGTGATGCCGCCTGCCTTCGCTAATGTTCTGGCTCCTTCGGCCGAGGTCTGGTCGCCTTTGCAGTACGACACCGGGAATATCGTTTCCCAGCAAACCAGAGAGTGGGGTCATCACCTGGGAATGGTGGGGAGATTACGGCCGGGCGTGAGTGCGGATCAAGCCAGGAGTGATCTCAACTGGATCGCGAGCACTCCCATGCCTGAGTTTCCACGCGTTCCTTGGGCGTCTGTTAAGTACGGGCTGATCGCGAACCCGTTGCAGGATGATGTAATCAGTGGGGTCAAGCCGGCGCTACTCGCGGTTCTCGGCGCGGTGCTGCTGGTCCTGCTCATCGCGTGCGTGAATGTGACGAATCTGCTGTTGGCACGCGGCGCGCAGCGGCGTGGCGAATTTGCCATGCGTGCCGCGCTTGGGGCGGCCAGGCCGCGGTTGATGCGGCAACTGCTCACCGAGAGTCTGCTGCTCGCCATGTTCGGCGGCGCTTTCGGGTTGATGGTGGCAGGCTTCGGTGTGCAGACCTTGGTCGCGCTCAGTCCGTCCGGGCTACCGCGGGTAAATGCGATCCGCATCGACGGCACGGTATTTGCCTTCGCACTCGGCATCACTGCATTCATAGGCCTGATGGTCGGGTTGATTCCGGCACGGCAGGCCGCCCGCGGCGATCTGCACATCGGAGCGCAGCAAAGCTCGGGGCGCACTACCGGGGGCCACCTGATGACCCGCCGCACGCTAGTTGTCGCCGAGGTCGCGATTGCCCTCGTACTGCTGGTAAGCGCGGGATTGCTGTTGCGCAGCCTCGAGCGTTTGTTTGCGATCGATCCTGGATTCGACGCCTCACACGTGCTCACCCTGCAGGTGCAAGAGTCTGGCCATCGATTCGACACCGATAGCGCGCGAGACCGGTTCTTCACTCAGGCTCTCGAAGCGGTGCGCCAGGTTCCTGGCGTCGCGTCGGCGGCCTTCACCAGCCAATTGCCGTTGAGCGGCGATCTTGAATCCTTTGGCGTCCAGTTCGAGGCCGACCGCAACGACAACTCCGAGGTCGGGTTTCGCTACGCGGTGAGCCCGGACTATTTCGAGACGATGCGCATTCCACTTCGTCGCGGCCGTCTGCTCGACGAGCATGACGTGGCCGGCGCCCCTGGGGCCGTCCTGATCAGTGAATCATTTGCCAAACGCAAGTTCCCGAATCAAGACCCAATCGGCCAACGGGTTCAATTGGGCCCCGATATTGGCCGGGCCGACCGGCCCTGGAGCGCCGTTGTCGGGGTGGTAGGAGATGTGAAGCAGGCTTCCCTGGCACTGAGCGAATCCGATGCATTCTACACCGCGACTGCGCAGTGGTCCTGGGTAGACCGGACGCAATCGCTGGTGGTCCGGGTGCGTGGCGATGCCGCCGGACTTGCACCGGCCATCAGGGCGGCGATCTGGTCGGTGGACAAAGATCAGCCGATCGTGCGCGTCGCCACCATGGACAACTTGCTCGCCGCGTCGCAAGCCGAACGACGTTTTGTACTGATCCTGTTGTCGGCATTCGGTCTGGCAGCGATAGTGCTCGCGGCGACTGGAATTTATGGTGTCTTGTCCGGCAGCGTCACCGAGCGCACGCGCGAGATCGGAATACGTTCGGCGCTGGGCGCGTCGCGCGGGAGCATCGTCGCCTTCGTGGTTCGCCAGGGGATGACTCTGACTGGGCTCGGGGTCGTGGTCGGATTCAGCGGAGCCGTGGCTGCGAGTCAGGCCCTCGCCACGTTGCTGTTCGGTGTGTCGCGCCTCGACTCGGTTACCTATCTCAGCGTGATGGTGCTGCTCGGAGCGGTGTCGATGATCGCGTGCGGCGTACCGGCATGGCGAGCGGCGAAGGTCGACCCCATGGTGGCGTTGCGGTACGAATAGGGTCGCCTAAGTCGTTCCACTCGCCAACGCCTGCGGTAGCGCCCGCAACGGGCGACCGTCCTGTGTGGTTCCCGGCGCTCTCCGCGATGGGGTGCGATCATGTCGATGCCATAGCGTTCGGCCAGATCGCGGTCCTAGGGGGTCACTGTCGTAGGCTTTGTCGCCGATCAATCGTGCGGGGAGGGTATCGAGGAAGCTGCGCCTGAGGACGCCTTCGACAAGTTGGCTCTCATGCGGCGAAGCGCATTCGATATTAATTTAGTACACGCGGCGACCGAATCCAGCCCACAGCTTGCCCTGAGCGTGCCGAAGGGGCGCAAGCCGTGGGTTTGCTTTTAGCGCGTCGCGAGCCCCGAACCGGGAGCAAACGTAGGGATTCCAGATGATCAGTATGCTAAAAGGTTATTGTTGATTTTCGATTGTTGATCGCCGAGCGCGTTTTCCCATGCCGAGTGTGGCCTCGTTGGAAGCATCGCCGCGTAACAGCGCCACCGTCGCGAGTCTCCGGTGGGCGGGATGCGTGTCCGTAATCGTGCCCGTCTATAACGAGATTCCCCACGTCGACGAACTTCTCGAGGCCATCCATGCCTCGCCGGTCAAGAAAGAAATCATCGTCGTGGACGATGGTTCCACCGACGGCACGCGCGAGAAACTCCGCGCCATGCCGCTTGCCAATAACAACGACGTCACCGTCGTCTTCCACGAAAAGAACTGCGGCAAGGGAGCGGCCATCCGCACGGCGCTCCAATACGCCCGCGGAGAATATGTCCTGATTCAAGATTCCGACCTCGAATACGACCCGCAGGATTATCCCGCGCTGCTGCGGCCACTTGAACAGCGCGAGGCGAACGCAGTCTATGGCGTGCGCCCAGACCGCCCCGAGCGCGGGCTCCGGTTTTTCCTGGGCGCAAAGCTTCTGACCCGTCTCACCAATCTGCTCTACGGCGCGGGCATTCACGACGAAGCCACCTGTTACAAAGTCTTCCGGCGATCGCTGCTCGGACAAATTGATTTGGAATGCCAGCGCTTCGAGTTCTGTCCCGAAGTAACCGCCAAGCTCTGCCGCATGGGCGAGAAGATCGCGGAAGTTCCTATCGCCTACGCGCCGCGCTCGGCAGGCGAAGGCAAAAAGATTCGCCATTCGGATGGCTGGCTGGCAATTTGGACTCTGCTCCGCCACCGCATCACCCGCCGCGCTCGCTGGACGAAATCAGCCGGCGATGCGGCCGATCCGTTTGTGGTGAGTTTTTCCCGCGTTCCGCCCGAGTGAAGCTGGCCGGACCCTGGAGACCGTCGTTTGTGGCATCGCAGTTTGGACTTCGACGACCTGCACTCTCTATCGGCGCCATCCCGAGCGCAGTTCCGGGACCGCAACCGCTCGGTTCGGATGTGGGCCACCGGCCGGTGGCACCAGGGTGGGCCAGATGCCGTGCCATTCCCTTAGGGATGACGCCCATAAGAACGGAGGCCGCCGGAACTCAAACTGCGCCACCGCCCGGCAGCACGCAACACCCCGCGACCGCGAAATCTCCTGTAGAATCTTGGGTTCGCCGACGCAGTGTCGATTTTCTAGAAGATGTTCAAGAAAATTCTGATAGCCAACCGAGGCGAGATCGCGGTGCGTGTGCTGCGCGCGTGCCACGAGATGGGGATTGCCGCGGTTGTGGTTTACTCCGACGTGGACCGCGCCGCGCTCCACGTGCGCAAAGCTGACGAAGCCTATCCCATCGGAGCTCCCGCGGCCTCCGAATCCTATCTCAACATTCGTAAGATTCTCGATGTGGCCGAGCGCTCCGGCGCCGACGCCATTCATCCCGGTTACGGATTCCTCTCCGAGAACCCGAAGTTCGCGCAAGCCTGCGCCGATGCGGGGGTGAAGTTCATCGGCCCAACCGCCGCCGCGATGGAGGCCATGGGATCGAAGACGCGCGCCCGCCAGGCCGTGGAGAAAGCCGGCGTTCGCTTGGTGCCCGGCACCTCGCGCGGAGTCGAGTCGCCCGAGCAAGCCGAGCCAGTGGCCGCCAGAATCGGTTATCCGGTGATGTTGAAAGCCGCCGCGGGTGGTGGTGGCAAAGGCATGAGGCTGGTCGCACGCTCCCGAGCAACTTAAATCTTCTCTGGAGGCAGCCCGCAGTGAGGCGGAACGCTCTTTCGGAGACAGTGAAGTCTACATCGAGAAGGTCATCGTCAATCCGCGGCACATCGAGATGCAGGTGCTCGCCGACGAGCACGGCAACACCGTCTACCTCGGCGAACGGGAATGCTCACTGCAGCGCCGCCATCAAAAGGTGCTCGAAGAAGCGCCGTCGCCTATCGTCGATCCCGATATGCGGCGCCGGATGGGCGAGGTAGCGGTCCGCGTCGCGCGAAGCCGCGCGCTATACCAACGCCGGCACGGTCGAGTTCCTGGTCGATCAAGAGAAGAATTTTTATTTCCTGGAAATGAACACGCGTTTGCAGGTGGAGCATCCCGTGACGGAACTGATCACCGGCCTGGACCTGGTCCACTTGCAGATTCGCATCGCAGCGGGTGAAAAGCTTCCCTTCAGGCAAGACGACGTGCGCATCCGCGGACACGCCATCGAGTGCCGCATTTACGCGGAGGATCCCGACAACAATTACTTCCCCAGTCCGGGCAAGATCACTCTCTTGCTGGCGCCTTCGGGCCCGGGCATTCGCCGCGACAGCGGCATGTATGAGGGCTGGAACGTGCCCCTGGACTACGATCCACTGCTGGCCAAATTGATTGGCTACGGCACGGACCGCGAGCAGGCGATCGCTCGGCTGACGCGAGCCCTCAGCGAATATTTCGTGGGCGGCATCAAGACGAACCTTTCATTGTTTCGCCGCATCTTGCGCGATGCGGATTTTCGTGCCGCCAAACTCGATACCGGATTCCTCGACCGCATGTTGAAACGGCCGGAACACAAGCAAGTCGATTCCAGGGCAGCGGAAGTAGCGGCCATTGCTGCCGGCATGTTTGCCCTGCTCGGCGCAACGACACCTGCGGAAAGCACCGGCGCGGCGGCGGGCAGCGGTTCTGGTCGGGCCGCTGACCGGGCCGCTTCCCACTGGAAGGGCGCCGGTCGCCGCGAAGCTTTGCGTTCGGATAGCCTGTGATTCGAGCGACTGGCAACTGGCTACCGGCAACTGGTTTTTGCTCATGCTCTACGACGTAACCATCGACGGCAAGAATTACAGGCTTGACCTCAATCGCGCCGACGGACGCTGGTCCTGCCGCCTCGATGGCCGCGACTTGGAGGTTGATGCCGTTCTCGCTCGCCCCGATGTACTCTCGCTGCGCATCGGAAACATGGCGTACGAGGTTAAGTCAGAGCGGGTGGCGAACGATTTGCATTTGTGGGTGGGAAGCACGGGCTTCGCCGCTGAGGTCCGCGATCCCCGCTCTTTGCGGGGCCGCGCGCGCGCCGGAGACGATCAAGGGCCCAAGAAGATCACCGCTCCAATGCCCGGCAAGGTCGTGCGCCTGCTGGTTCGCGAAGGAGACGAGGTGGAACCGGGCGCTGGCGTGGCCGTGGTCGAAGCGATGAAGATGCAGAACGAGATCAAGTCGCCAAAGCGGGGAACGATCGAGAAAATTCTAGTCCGTGAAGGTGCGACCGTGAACCCGGGTGATGTGCTGGCGATTGTGGAGTAACTCCAGCGATGCGCAGCCGCGCCTAGGAAACTGAAGCACGCTAGCCGCTAGTTCGTCAGCCCGTTACTATCCAGCACCTTCTTGGCGTAGTAGTTCTCCACCTTGGCGGAGTCGCGCAGCACTTCGTAGTAAGCGGCCTTCAGCAACTGTTCGCGTCGGTCATGGAGCTGCGAGCGGATGGCCTGTTGCACGCGCGGATCAGACAAATCGCGCTGCCCCGCAGGCTCTTTCGACACCAACTTCACAATGCGGAACCCCATCACCTGTTTGGTCGAGGGATTGGCCAGCGTGATGATTGGGCTGTACTGCCCCGGCTTCAGCTTCATCACCGTATCGTGGGTGCCGGGGTCGGTGTTGCGCAGCGACGATTCGGGAACCGTTCCCAGGTCGCCGCCGTTGCCGGAAGTCTCCGGATCCTCTGAATAATTCATCGCCAGCGTCGCGAAGTCGTCGCCACTGTCCAGCCGGTTGGCGATCATCTGGATCTTCTTGCGAGCGTCGGCCTCGTTCTGCGCCTTGTTGTTCTGGTTGTGCACTTGCGGGTTGGGCGCAGGCGTGACGAAGATCTGCGCCAGGTGGTATTGCGGTTCGATGAGATTGAATTCGGATTTGTGCGCGGTGAAGTAGTCGACGATGTCCTGGTCGGTCACGTTGATCTTGGAAGATACTTCCTTGTTCATCACCTTGTCCACGGTGATAGAGCGGCGGATGTCGCGCTTGAAATCTTCGAGGGTGATCTTTTTTTCCTTCAACCGCTGATCGAATTCCTGCTGCGTGTAAGGGGACTTGATCCCGTTGAGCTTGCGGTCTACTTCCTCCTCGGTGGCCAGCAGGCCGAGCTTTTCGGCGCGGCGCATCACCATTTCGTCGTCGATTAATTGGCGCAGAATGTTCAGGCGGAGAATCGTCGCTTGTTCCCCGATGGGTGCCTGCTGGGCGCTGGCCGTTGTGTTGTCGTAGTACTTGTCGACATCGGAACGGAAGATCTTGCGGCCATCTACGGTGGCCATTACGTCGCCGCTTACCTGTGATTTACAGCCCAGCAGCGCCGCCAGCAGAACGGCGGCAGCCAGCCGTGCCGCAAGCCGGGCAAAGTCCGCGTTTCTTTTCAAACGAGTTTCTCCCTCTTCCCGATGGTGGGCGGAGCACCTGGAATGTGCGACGGCTTCAACCACGCGAGCTCCCCGCTTCGCCACGATCACTTGGAGGCCGGGGCCGCGGCCGCGGGAGGCGCGTGCTCAGGCACGGGCAGGTTGGCATCTTTCAAGGCGCGATCCAGCGCGGCGCGCACCTGGCTGATAGGCACCGCGCCGTCGACCTTTTCCCCGCTGATGAACAGTGTGGGCGTGGCTTCCACCCCGAGCCCCTCCGCCTCTTTCATGGATGCCTTCACCGCACTCTCGTCTTGCGCCTTGATGCAGGATTGCAGTTTCCCGACGTCAAGATTGTGTTTCTGGCCCTGCAGCAGGGTGAGCCGGTCGAGCGCTTCCAGCCGCGCCCCAGGCGTTTTTTCGTCGCTCACCTCGTGCTGGTTGGCATGAATGTAATCCGCGAAATCCCAATAGGCATCGCTGCTTTGCGCCGCCAGGCAATTGCCGTCCACGGCCGCGTGCATCGCCCAGGGGTGAATGTCGGCCAGCGGGTAATCCTTGTAAATGAACGTGACCCGGTCGCCGTACTCCTTGAGAATTTCAGGAAATAGCGTCTGGTGCATGCGGGAACAGAACGGACACTCCAAATCGTCGAAATTCACCACCACAACCTTGGATGCCTTCGCTCCCCGCGTGGGACGCCCGCTGACATCGATCTTGCTCATCGTTTCCGCAAACGGATCCTTGGTCAAGTCAAACTTGGTCAGTCCGCATCAGGGAAGAACGGTCTTTGGAAACCAGGAAGGTGAGGTCCTGCTTCTTATCCCCGCTATCCACCGTCACCACAACCGAGTCGTAGTTGGGAAAGTCCGGACTGGGCGAAGGCGCCCCCACCAGTAACGTGGATCTCCGGAGACATTTTGTAGTAGGAACGGACCTGGCGCTCGATTTTCCTGGTTAAATCGGGCGAAGCAGACTGGGCAACACAGCCCAAACACACCACCAGCCAAAGAAGAAAAGAACGTCGAATTAGAGTCACTAAGAGCCGCCTCAACAGCACAGGTTGAATGTTGATTATCTCATAGCGCGGGGCGGGGCGTCGGTCATGCCCTCGCCGGGAACGGCCGGAGAATGGGAAATTCTCGCGAAGGGAGAGCGCCGGCCTTCTTGGCCGGCCTTTTTTCAACCCGTCCTGCGCAACAACTCCGCCGACAGCAGAGCGTTCATCGAGCCGGACCGGAAGCCTTCCAGATCGAGGGTTACAAACTTGAAGCCCAGCGCCCGGAAGATGCTCGTGAACTCGGCCGCCATGGCGGGATCGAGCGCCCGCTGCAACTCATCGCGCGCGATCTCAATGCGGACGATCTCCCCGTGGTGACGCACACGGAATTGCCGAAAACCCAGCGCGCGCAGAGCGTCTTCACCCTTCTCCACCGCGTCGAGCGCCTCTCGCGTAACCGGACGGCCATATTCGATGCGGGACGACAGGCACGCGGACGCGGGCTTGTCCCAGATGCGCAGGCCAGCGCTCCGCGCCAGCGCGCGAATTTCCTCTTTGGTGAGCGCCGCGTCGAGCAGAGGCGCCACAATATGGTGTGCGCTCGCTGCCTTTTGGCCGGGACGAAAGTCGCCCTGGTCATCCAAGTTAACGCCGTACGCGATGGCATCGAAGCCGCGCGCCACGCGCAGTTCTTCCATCAGCGTGAAGAGTTCATCTTTGCAGAAGAAGCAGCGCTGCGCATCGTTGCGCACATACTCCGGGCGATCGAGCTCCGAGGTCGCGACCACCTCCAGCGGAATCGCTTGCTCCCGGGCAAAGGCAATCGCATCGGCAAGCTGGGTGCGCGCCAGGCTGGGAGAGTCGGCAATGATCGCCAGCATACTATCTCCTAGCGACTGATGGGCAGACCACGCCAGGTAGGCGGAATCCACGCCGCCGGAATAAGCGATGAGCACGCGTCCCAGTTTACGCAGATGGGCTTCGAGCAGCGCGTGTTTTGCTTCGATATCTGTTCCAGCGTCTAACACGCACACTATGTTAACAGGCTCAGAGATCCAGGTGGACCCACCGCTGTCCGAGATGGCCACTAATACAGCCGCTCCTGCGGGCGCATACTGCCGAAACCGCCGATGTTGGCCAGAGTGAAGGTGAAGCGGAACAGGTTCTCGGTTTGCACGTTGGCAACCGTGTAGCTGCGATATTCCATGGTCACGCCGCAGCAATCCCAGTTGTATGTGGTCTGTGCGCTGACGAACTGCAACGACCGATTGTCTGCGTCAAAGCCAAAACTGCCGGCCGCACTGAAACCGCGCTTGGTGGATCGTCCATATCCCACGGCGGCACGAAATTGGTTGAAATGGGCAGTCTCGGCCGAACCTAAAGCCACCTGCCCGGGGATCTGCAGGATGGCATCGCCGCCGCCGATGGTCATCTGACCGAAGTGGTAGTTAGCCAGCAGGGTGCTGGCGTTGACGCGATTACTTTGGAAGTCGTAATCCAGATCCCACTCCGCGTCCGTGCGTGCGCTAGTCTCAACGCGCAACCGCGAAACCAGGGGCGAGAGATGGCGCGGCGCGCCGAGAAACGCAATCCCGGTGAGGTCGGCAGTGGTGGTGAACACGTTGCGTTGGCCGGGAACCAGCGCCCCGCCGAAAGTTGGATCGAGGAAGTATTTCTGATCTAGTTCCCAGGTCACGACTTCGCGCACTTGCGGCCCGGCGGGGCATGGAGCGTTGGCCAGCGTTCTGGTGGTGGGATGCTGCCAGGGGATGATCGATTCCGGCGCGGGGCCGCCTACCGTGAGAGCCTTCATGATCACATCGCAATCTTCCGGCTTCTGTGAAGTTCGCTTGGCGTAGAGGCGCGTCACGAAGCCATACTCCACCTCATGGGTATCGGTGAGGATGTCGCGCTCGTCGAACTTCAGAACATTTGCGAAGTTGTTCACGCCGGTCACAAAGCGGTACACCGCGCGCGGCTCAATGACGTGCTTCCACTTTCGCCCCAGGAATTCTTTGTCGAAGACGCGTTCCAGTGCGGGAGGCCGCAGTTCCACAGACGTCTCCAGGGCTTGGCGGTTAATGGGATCGCTGACCGCAAGTCCGGGATTGTCTCCCTTTTCTCCAACCAGCCGCTCTGTGTAATAGGTTTCATGCAACGTCAGCTCGGGACGAAAAGACCATCCTCGGAACAACAACGGCAAGGAAATCCCCGGGTTCACGTCGAATCGCCCGAGCAGATTCCCCGTGCGAAAAGGTGGCGTGCAAACCTCAACCAAGGTCGAGGTCGAACACTGCTCGGGTTCGCTGCGTGACAAGCCTGTTCCCGATGCGTCAAACGACCAGTAAAGCGGCGTGCGCCCCAACCGTTGGTCCACGCCGGAAGAATCAAGACTGGGGGCATGCAAAATCGTGATCACCTGCCCCGGAGTCGTGCTCAGGAAGTTCTGGTAGCGCTCCAGAAATCCATTCACGCTGATTCCGTCCGCGGACTTCGAGAGAAAAGCCTGCGATTTCACTTCCGAATATACCGCCTGGCTGAATACCTCGTTGAAGGCAAGCCGGAAAAGAAACGAACTCAAGTAGTCGATGTTGGCCGCGGCGCGGAAGCCATCGATCGTTCCGGCCGAGTTCAGACGCACATTCTCTCCGCCTTCTTTGAGCGGAGGCGAGCCGATACCCCGGTCAATCACGCCGAAATAGTTCAGGTCCAGGTAGGAATGTTCCGTGGGCATCGCGCGAAACTCTCCCCGCTGCGACCAGCCCCGCAGGGAGAAGTACTCGGCGCCCAGGGTGGCGTCCATCATGCGGTTGATGGCCCAATAGTAGGCGTCGCCCACGACGTCGCCCTTGGTCGAAGACCGGGCCACCGACGGCATCAGAAACCCGGACTGCCGCGACTCCTTATCCACCGGATGCGTCGCGAAGGGAAAATAGAGAATAGGAATTCCGTGCAGCAGAAAATTGCTGCGGTAGATTTTGGCGTTGCCGCCCACCTCCACGCTCACCCGGAGCGCATCGAACTGCCACTTGGGATGAGGCAACTCGCAGGTGGTTATCGTGCCGTCGTAAACCAGGTAGTGCTCGGGACTGGTTTTATCGACAATTCTGCCCGTAAACGCGAATGGCGCGGTGGAAGTCAAGATCACCGCATTGCCGCGAAAGCGCAGCCCGGTCGTCCCGATCACATCGTAGAAGCGTCCCGTTTCCAGGTCCAGATTGTAAGTGCCGTGCGACGCGCGGATGTGGTCGTCGTTGGGACCGCCGTCGAGCGCGAAATGTCCGGTCGCGGTCGCTTGCTTCGTGTCGGAGTTGTACGTGGCTTCATCGGCTTTCAGCACATAATTCTCGTAGTAGATTTCAACCGCTCCGTGCAGCTGGTAAACGGAGCCTTGCTCTTCCTGCTGAATCGCGCAAATGGTGTAGACGTCCTCTCCCTTTTCCTTCTGTGCCGCGGCCGCCTGGGCACAGGGTGTTCGAGGAGCGGTCGCTGACTTTTCCAGCGGCGCGCTGGCGCGCGGTGTCGCAGCCGCCTTCACAGGCGGCAACTGGCTGGTAACTAATGGCGCGACGAGAAGAAGGTGACAAAGCACCGCCGCCGTGATAAGGAATCTCTTGCGAAGAGTCATCGGAACAAGATCGTCGGAACAAGTTCATCCGAAGCGCACGAAAGAAGCGGTCGGACGTTTCCATGGCAGCAGTCGTGGTGAACTTAGCACGGCTGAGCCTCAGGAAGCAAAGCCGCCCGAAGTCTTGGATTCCGGTACCGTCTTCATGGTTATCCGGCAGCTCTGAGTTTCGGCATTTTTGTAAGACTGGGATCCATGCCTTGTCCGCTTTGTGGTGACATCTGCCGCTGTTGTTCTGGCGCGTATTCCGCCGCTTCGCCGCGCTGGCTACCCGACTCCGACCCAGGCCCGGACGCTGTAACGGCGCATGTTGGGCGGGAAACGTCGGGAGCCGAGGCACCGAGCCTCGATCCCTCCGCCGAAGCCTCCAGGCCTAACGACAGCAAAGACTCTGCGCCCGAAGATTCTACTCCCTGGCGTCAGGAACTCGCCGCCCGGCTGAATCGTTACCAAGCCCGGCGCAAGCCCCGCCCGCCCCGCTATCCGTCGCTCCGGCTGCGTTTCGACCATGAAGATTCCACTCGCGCCGCACCCGGCATTCCTGTCGAATCCCAGGCCTTTCCTCAGAGAATGGCCAACGCTTCGCACCAGGCTCTGGCCTTGGATGGATTCGCCGACAGCGCCGCTCATTCTGTCGAAATTCCAGCGTCCAGGCCGCTGGCCTCGCCCGAGGCCCAAGCCCGAGAGGAAACTGCAGCCTTCCCCTCTGCAGCCGAATCGCCTCGAGCTACAGCCCCAACCACAGCAAAGATCATTGAGTTCCCGCGCTCCTGGACGCCTCCGCCAGCTCCGCTCGACGAATTGGCCGAGCCCGTCTTTGATCGTGACCGTCCGCGCATCTTGGAAGCGCCCGAAGTTGTTCCGCCCCCTCCGGCTCTGGGCGGGATCACGATTGATCCTGCCCAGCAACCGGAAATGGAGAAACGTCCGGGCATCGACATCCCGCTGCAGAGTGCGCCCTTGGCCCGGCGCATTTTCTCCGCTGCCATCGACGATGTCATCATCGCCGCGGCCTGCACTCTGTTCAGCTTCATTTTCTGGAAGGTGACCGCGATCCGTCCGCCGCGATTCCAGATCCTCGGGCTCACCGCCGGGCTTTTCGGCCTGTTCTGGGCCTCCTACCAATATCTGCTCGTGGTTCACTCGGGCACTACGCCTGGATTGCGCCTAGCGCGGCTCGAATTGGCCCGCTTCGACGGAAGTCGCGCGAGCCGTCGCCTCCGCCGCTGGCGCGTGCTCGCTTCATTTCTCTCGGCCGTTTCTCTCGGCATGGGATACGTCTGGGTCTTCCTCGACGAAGACTCGCTTTGCTGGCACGACCGCATCACGCATACCTACCTTGCACCGAAGCGATGAAAACGTTTCTGTGGGGACAGCCGCCCTCGCCTGCCCCTGAGCGAAGCCGAAGGGGCTGTTCGATCGGGTGCAGCCCGGTGGTTTGAGCCGGATACAGCAACCTCGGATCCCGCGCGTTACCGCCCCACGAGCCTCTCCAGCGACGCCTTCAGTTCCCGATAGCGAAACGGATACCCGCTCGAGATCAGCTTGCCAGGTTCCACCTTCTGGCTGCCGAGCAGCAGTTCTTCGCCCATCTCTCCGAAGACCGCCTTCGCCGCGAACGCCGGCACGGGAAAAATCGCCGGACGCGACAACACGACGGCCAGCGTTGTTGCAAATTCCGCATTCCTCACCGGCTTGGGAGCGACCATGTTCACCGCTCCCTGCAACAAATCGTTCTTCAAAATATGGTGGATCGCGCCCACCATGTCCCGCACATCAATCCAACTCATCCACTGCTGCCCGTCCCCGGTTCGGCCGCCCAGCCCCAGCTTGAACGGTAACAGCATCGCTCCCAGCGCTCCGCCCTTGGGGCTAAGCACAATTCCTGTCCGCAGGTGCACGGTCCGAATGTCGGCCTGCACCGCGGACATGGTCGCCTCTTCCCACTCCTGGCAAACCTGCGCCAGAAATCCCGCGCCCGGCGAGCTTTCCTCTCGCAGCAATTCATCGCGCCGGTTGCCGTAGTATCCGATCGCCGACCCGCAAACAAAAACCTGCGGCTTCTCTTCCGCCCGCGCCAGAGCCGACGCCAGATTCAACGTCCCAGCCACGCGGCTCACTCGAATCTTCGCCTTTTTGGCCGCGGTCCATCGTCCGAAAATGCTTTCGCCCGCCAAGTGAATCACGGCGTCAAATCCTGACACCGCCTCGGGTGCAATCGCCACCCCCGGATCCCACGCAATTTGCCCGTTGTCCGCAGCCGCGCCTCGCACCAGCCGCACCACGGAACATCCACTAGTTTTGAGAGAAGGAAGAAGAGCGGCCCCAATCGGCCCCGACACCCCGCTGACCAGGATTCTGGATTTCATGACTTACAGAATGCAACTTTACCAACTGACGGAGCGTCCAACAAACTGCAGACGGAGTTGAAACCTTCGTAACCACCGAAAAGCGAGAAGGCCCGATAGGCTGTTTCCCAAAGGACTCGCCCCTGGCAATCCGTTGGAATAGTTAGTGTAATCTCTGTGCAGGGATTCTCCCACCGCAAGACGATTACCACGCATCCGACACGGGACGAACCGGTATCGATGTGAGCAGGACGAGAAAATATTTTATTCATGGCCTTCCGATTCAAGTCTGCACTCATGCTTCTCCCCTTTGTCAGTCTGGGTTGGACGTCTTTCTGCTTAGCACAGACCCCCCAGCCCACGCCCGATCCGGCGCCCGGAAGCATCAGCGGAACGGTCGTTGATCAAAGCGGGGCCGTCGTCCCCGGAGCCCGGGTGACGCTGACTGGGGAGGCTCAGTCCCCCAGCCGAGAGGTACTATCAGGCGACAATGGGCAATTCTCCTTTGCCAACGTCGCTTCTGGCGCTTTCCAGCTCACCATCGCGTCGCCGGGCTTCGCCACGCAGACTTTCTCTGGAATCCTGAGTTCACGAGAGACTCGCATCGTCCCGCAG
This sequence comes from uncultured Acidobacteriaceae bacterium, assembly GCA_963714225.1. GTDB lineage: Bacteria > Acidobacteriota > Terriglobia > Terriglobales > Acidobacteriaceae > Sulfotelmatobacter. The sequence continues at coordinate 132,006 of CAVQNY010000021.1, forward strand.
ATCACGTTGGCGGTGGCGGCCGACGTCACAGATGTGCAAGTTGCGCTCTCACGCACCGAATTGGCACAAGCGCAGCTCAAGGATGAAGAGAAGCAACGGGTGTTCGGCGTCATTCCTAATTTTTACGTCACCTACGACCCTCACCCCGTTGCCCTCACCTCGAAGCAAAAGTTCGAGCTGGCCTGGAAGACGACAATCGATCCAGTCACCTTCGCAATCGTTGGCGGCATTGCAGGAGTTCAGCAGGCGCAAAATACTTTCAGTGGATATGGACAGGGCGCACAGGGTTATGCAAAGCGCTTCGGCGCCGCCTATGCCGACGTTGCTGCGGGCACATTCATCGGAAGCGCCATCCTGCCATCGCTTCTGAAACAAGATCCCCGTTATTTCTACAAGGGAAAGGGGAGCAAGCGATCGCGGATTCTGTACGCAATCGCGAATTCGGTGATTTGCAAAGGCGACGATGGACACTGGCAGCCGAATTACTCGAATATCCTGGGAAACCTAGCCGCCGGCGGCATCTCAAACCTCTACTACCCAGCTCAAAATCGCAATGGAGCGGCATTAACCTTCGAAAATGCGGCAATCGGGATCGGCGCGACCGCCGCCGCCAACCTCGTCGAAGAATTTCTCATGCGGAAGTTAACAACGAACGCCACTAAGCACGACTAAGCGGCACAGAATTACCGATTCTCCCGCGCCAGCGCAGCCGGGATGATGTAGTGCGGCACGAGTTGCGATTCCCAGGGAAAGAACTTGTCCCGCTCCGAGTAGTCTCCTCCTGTGATTCCCACCACCATATCGAGGTCCGGGAGAACCAGCACGTACTGCCCTCCATTGCCTGCAGCGTAGTAATCGCGAAACTCCCGTCCGTCGGCTTTCAGGCGACGCGTGTGCCAGGCGTAGGTATATCCATGGTCTATGTCCGTCGGAATGACTGGCGGAAAACCCGAGTGCCGCTTGACCGAATCCTTTACCCAAACCTCGCTCAAGATACGGTTCCCATTCCACACTCCGCCGGAAAGATAAAGCTGGCCGAGCTTCAGTTGATCGCGAGCCCGCAGGTAAAGCCCTCCGCCCAGGTAAAACTCGCCGGTGGGCATAAGGTTCAGGTGGTAGGAAGTGATCTGCAGCGGCCGGGCAAAATACTGTTGAAAGAATTCCGGCAGCCAAGAGCCAGTCGTGTTCTTCACGATCCCTCCCAGCAGATTGATATCCGACGCGCAGTAAACCGCCTGTTCGCCGCCCGGGTCGCGTGCCATCGGCAAATCCAGTGCGAATTTGTACCAGTCGTTCTGTGTGGTCTGCATCTGCATGGGGTCTTCGCCGCCGGCAGAGGACGGATCGTGATCATCACAAGCCAGGCCCGATGTCATGGTCATCAGATCCCGGACCCTGATGTTGTTCTTGCGTTCGTCCCAGTTCGCGAAATGTTTGTATTCCGGGAAGAACGAATATGCCGGCGAGTCCGGCGATATGTTCGCCCCTTGCTCGCGCGCCAGACCGACCAGCATAGGCCCGAAGGTCTTGCCGGCGGAGCGCATATCGTGCGGCCGCTCTTTGTTGAACCCGTAAAAATACTCCTCGAAAACCAGCCTGCCGTGGCGGGCAATCAGCAGGCTCTGAATGTTCACCGGATTACTGAGCGAAGGCGGAGTCGTGAGGATTCTCTGGATCAACTCCGCAATCGGGCTCAGTTCCAAACCCACGTCCGACAGCGACGCTGTCGCCCAGCCATCGTTCTCCGCAACCGGCGTCTGGTACACATACGGTCCGGAGGGCGAGGGAATGCGGGGGTAAAAGCCAAGCGCAGTGCTCCGGTCGTGACGCGCGAACTGCACCAGCGGATAAGAACCAAGGACAGGTAGGGAAAGAACGTCGGACTGCGAATCGTAGGTTCCGCGCAACCTCACCTGACCCTTTTGAAGCAGGGTGACGGTGCCATCCCGTAGCGCCACATCAAAAGTCTGGCCCCGAAAACGATTGGCTTCTGGATTCCGGAGAAATGCCTTCAGCGAACCGTCGGGAGTCCGTGCAATGGAAATATAAAAGGAGGCCCGCTCGTCGAGTGGAACCACGTCGCCACGCCAAACCCAAGGTGCCAGTTCCGTCAGTTCCACTGGACTCGCGTAGGAGTAGCTGTAGAAGGCAACGCCGGCCAGTTGTATCCAATGCCCAAGAATGCGCTTGCCGTTCGCGCCGAGAGGAAGACGCCCGCGAAACTTGCCAGCCTCCCCAGGCAGAGCAAAATGAATCTCGTCCTTCACGTGCTCAACGGATACGTCGTATCCCGCGATGCGCGCCCGCCATTCGGTACCGCGAGCATCAATGGTGAGCTCGCCGCGAACTGTCGGACCGAACGACTGCTGACTGCCCCACAGCCCGAGCAACGCCAGTACCGGTTGGTTGGCGGAGGCTGCACCGGAAGGCTGAGTCTGGGATCGAGAACGCACGGGGGAACACAGGGATAGGACTAACACGGTGACAAAGGCGCTTGCGCTCGTTCGCATGGGCGAGACCCTCCCCGCAATGCTGTGATCAGCACTCAGGTAGGACGGTCGTTCCGCCGTTTCGTGAGCCGCATCCTAATTCGGTCGCCAGCGCCGAGGAAGTGCCCCCAGGGTGCGCCATCCTCTCGCGCTCTTTGCGAAAGGGTGGGAGCCGCACTCTCCGCCGCGGACACACGAAAACCCCCGGAAGTCACCCCGGGGCTCGATCCTGGTACGGGCCATTCTGCGAAGCATTTCCAGAATAACTCCGCCAGCGTGTTTCCCACAGGCGCCGTCCCAAGCAGCGCTCGGCGGCAACGAGTGCTTGGCCCGTCTTCCGACCTTCCCTAACCTCCGCAGTTCGTTTCCCTTGGGGGAGATTGTACATACGTCGTTTATACATACATTATTGCATGTACAGATGTTCCAGTTGGAATATAACAGCGATAGGTTCCGGTGGGAACACTCAGCACGTTTCCGCGCCAGCACTCCCCGAAAAGGTCTAATCGAGCCACGTCCCGGCTCGTCCCGGCTGCCCTCCCTCCGACTTGGCTCCCTCCGCGGGATATAATCCTACATGGCGAGCTTGCGCCAACAGATCGCGACCACCGCTCTCACGCTTACCAAGTTCCGCGAGCTGATGAAGCGGATCCAGGAAAACCGTCCCCAGGACGACCTGTCCATCGTCAAGAAGGCCTACGACTACTCCTTGAAAAACCACGAAGGCCAGACCCGGGCCTCGGGTGAGCCTTACCTGGTGCATCCGCTGGAGGTCGCGCTGGTCCTCGCCGAGATGAAGATGGACCCGGTCGCCATCGCCGCCGGACTGCTCCACGACTCGGTCGAAGACACCTCGGTCACCATCGTTGACATTCGCAAGGAATTTGGCGAGCAGGTCGCGCACATCGTCGAGGGCGTCACCAAGATCAGCAAGATCGACTTCGCCACCCGCGAAGAGGCGCAGGCAGAGAACCTGCGCAAGATGATGCTCGCCATGATTGATGACATCCGCGTGGTGCTCATCAAGCTCGCCGACCGCCTCCACAACATGCGCACGCTCGAGCACCTGCAGCCCGAACGCCAGCACAAGATCGCCGAGGAGACGCTCGAGATCTACGCTCCCATCGCCCACCGCCTGGGTATGGGCAAGATTCGCGGCGAACTCGAGGATCTGGGCTTCCGCTTCCTCGATCCCGCGGGCTACGAGCAAGTGGAAAAAGCTGTCAATGCGCGCCGCAAACAGGGCGAAGCTTTTCTCGCGAAGATGCAGACGATCATCGACGACAAGCTGAAAGAGGCCGGCATCCAGGCCAAGGTGGAGAGCCGCATCAAGCGCCTGTACTCGATCCACAAGAAGCTGCAGCGCCAGCGCATTTCCGTCGATCAGGTCTACGATCTGTTTGCCATGCGCATCATCACGCGCTCGCTGCAGGACTGCTACGCAGTGCTGGGCATCATTCACAACATCTGGCGTCCGGTGCCGGGGCGCATCAAGGATTTCATCGCCATGCCGCGGCCCAACTTCTATCAGTCGCTGCACACCTCGGTCATCACAGAAGATGGAACGCCTTTCGAAATCCAGATTCGCACCGAAGAGATGCACAAGATGGCCGAGGAAGGCATCGCAGCGCACTGGAAATATAAAGACGGCCCGGTCTCGGCGCAGGACGAGCAGCGGCTCGCCTGGCTGCGGCAGGTGGTCGAGTGGCAGCGCGATGTCAGCGATCCCAATGAATTTCTTACGGCGCTGAAAGTCGATCTTTATCCCGAAGAGGTTTACACCTTCACGCCGAAAGGCAAAGTTGTGGTGCTTCCGCGCGAGGCTACACCGATCGACTTCGCCTACACCATTCACACTGAAGTCGGGCACACCTGCGTCGGCGCCAAGGTCAACGGCCGCATGGTGCCGCTGCGTCACAAGCTGCATTCCGGCGACATTGTCGAGATCATCACCCAGGCGGGCCACAAACCTAGCCGCGACTGGCTCGGGTTGGTTAAGTCCTCGCGCTCGCGCAACAAGATCAAGCATTGGCTCAATGTGCACCAGCGTGAGCGGGCCATTGAGATTGGCCGCAAGGTGATCGAGAAAGAAGCGCGCAAGTACCGCATCGCTCTGAAAGAGATCAAAGACGAAGACCTGCAGAAGGTTGCCGCCGGTTACGGACTGGGCAAGGTTGACGATCTGATGTCCGGCATCGGCTACGGAAAATATTCCGCGCGGCAAGTGCTGGCGCGTCTGTTGCCGGCGGGCGCAACCCCTTCGATGGCGGGCGACATTGAAGCCGAAGGACTGAGCTCAAGTCCGGGCGCGATCGCCAGCGTGGTGCGGCGCGTCTTTGGCGATCACAACGCCATCATGGTCAAGGGCCAGGAAGATATGCTGGTCTACCGCGCCCGCTGCTGCAATCCCATCCGCGGAGAAAGCATTGTGGGCTACATCACGCGCGGCAAGGGAGTGGCGGTGCACGCGGTGAACTGTCCTAACGTTACCAACCTGATGTACGAATCGGAACGCCGCATCGATGTGGAGTGGGCCCGCGACGAGAGCACCCCGACGGCTTACCCGGTCAAGCTTACGGTCTACTGCGACGACCGCTTTGGTATGCTTAAAAGCATTACAAGTGTCATAGGAGATGCTCAAAGTAATATACGCAACATTGGGGCGCATACCTCAAACAGCCAGGCCAGCGTGGAGATCGTGCTCGACATCTCCGACCTCAAACACCTGGAGCAGATCATGGCCGGGCTACGGAAGATTCCCGGCGTGCACGAAGTGCAAAGATTACAGAAAATATAGGCGCAGCTTGCACACGGCGGCTTGCGCCAGCGAGCTCGCCGGAACGCTTCGGTTGACGCGAATCTCGAAAGTACCATTTGAGTAATCCGCTCATCCTTGGTTTCCAGCATGGTCAGGTTCTGCGTCAGCTTCCTGTGTGTCTCCTGGGGCGTCCTGGGCCGCTTGACGTTTGACTTTCTCCGCGTTCATCTGCGTTAATCAGTAGCGGAGGATTCATGCGCGAAGTTGTTTCTACTAAAGACGCTCCTCAAGCGATTGGGCCTTACTCGCAGGCCACCAAGGCTAACGGATTTGTATTCACATCCGGGCAGATTGCCATTGATCCTTCTACGCAGCAAGTCATTACCGGCGATATAGCAGCGCAAACCGAGCGCGTGCTGCGCAATCTGTCGGAGATTCTGGAAGCTGCGGGCAGCGGGCTTGGGAAGGTTGTCCGTGCTACCGTCTTTCTCAAGAATATGAACGACTTTGAGGCCATGAACGCGGTTTACGGCAAGTATTTCGGTTCTGCAGCTCCGGCTCGCTCTACGGTGGAAGTGGCGCGCCTGCCCAAGGACGTGCTGGTGGAGATTGATGTGATCGCGCTGGCGTAGGGAAAGCCGCGACTCGGAGGATGCGTCTTTGTATTCCAGGCGGCGGGCGGCGCTACAGGAAACCTATATGCATCTCTCTGCTTCTTATGGCTAAGATGGTCTTGGAGGAGGAAAGCATGGCGAAGTATCTTGCGGCGATTGCCATCATTCTCGCGATGACAGCAGCGTTCGTCTTCGCGCAAAGCGCAACCGGAAAGTCTGCGGCGCCCAGCAACAACGCTCCCACCAAGGTGACTGGCGACGGAGTGAAGAAAGACTCCGGCTTGCAATATTGGGATATCCGGGTGGGCAACGGCGACGTGGCCAAGGAAGGCAGCCACGTGCGCGTGCACTACACGGGTTGGCTTACCACGGGCAAGAAGTTCGACAGTTCGGTCGACGCGGGGAAGCCTTTTGATTTCACGATTGGCGATGGCGAGGTCATCAAGGGATGGGAAGAAGGAGTTGCTGGCATGAGAGTTGGCGGCAAACGCGAGTTACGGATTCCGCCTGGACTCGGTTATGGGGCAGAGGGTTATCCGCCCGATATCCCACCCAACGCGACCCTGATCTTCGACATAAAGTTGCTGGGCGTGCAGTAAGAGCTTAGCCACAGAGGGCACGGGGTAACACAGGGTAAGTCGATCAGGCAAGGCCGTGAGAGTGTGTTTGCTGTGGCTGTGGCTCTACGCCTTGACCACCTTGCCGCTGCGCAGGCAGGACGTGCATACGCGCATGCGCTTGGTGGTGGCGCCCACGCGGGCGTGCACGGGACGTAGATTCACGTTCCAGCGCCGCTTGGTGACGTTATGGGCGTGGCTGATGCGGTTCCCTGATTGCGGCTTCTTGCCGCAGATATCACACTGTTGTGCCATGACTGCGATAGATCCTTTCCGAAGCCTTAACCGAAACTTCTATTCTACCGGATTCAGGCTGTTGCAGACAATTCGCAGCTGACGGAGCTTGACGGAGCTGACGGCGATCGGTAAGTCCTAATCGATCAGGTCCAATCCAGATCAGGTCAAATCGACAATCAAAACTCAACCATCTACAATTCCGTTCATGGGCGGGCTCATCCAGCCAACTCGGGTAGGCGACGAACCTGATTCCAGCCGGCGGACGATCGCGATCGCCGTGGCGGTTGTGATGGTAATCGCCGTCATTCTGGCGCTGCTTCTTCGCAGCCAGCCCAAGAGCGCATCGGGACCGCCTGCCTACGCGGCGAACCTTAAGCTCTCCGATTTTAAAATGAGCGCTGCGGAAAACTTTGTCGGAGCCACCGTCAGCTACGTTGACGGAACCGTCACCAACTTGGGCGGCAAGACCGTCACCCACGTCATGGTCGACGTGAGTTTCAAAGACGACCTGGGGCAACTCGCCCAGCGGGATGAGATCCCGATGCAGGTGTTGAAAACTACCGGCCCGTATCCAGAGGCCGTCGACTTCGGCGTGTCACCGCTTGGACCGGGGCAGAGCACGACTTTTCGACTGACGTTTGAAAGCATCTCCGCACAGTGGAACCATCAGTATCCCGACATCCAGGTCACGGATGTTACGGCTAAATAGCGAACTCCTTTGTGAGGGTCAGAGCAAGCACATGGTTGACAGATTGAATCCGCAGCCAGCGCAACTTGGCCCCCTTGATCCGCAGATTCTCAAGCGGCCAGTCTTCGTCCCTCCGTTAACCGTGAATTACTGCCGTTTAGCACGGTCGCCGAGATTCTTTGCCAGAATTCCCGTGTAGTCGGCGAACTAGCCAGCCAGGTCGCGGTTGGGCCAGCCGCCGCCTCTGCAAGAGCTTGGGGCAGATCCCAGTGGTACAGTGTGCAGAAGGGGCGTATGCCGGCTTTGAGCCGTGCATCGACGAGCCGACTGTAATGATCAAGGCCTTTCTGCTTGGCTGTCCCCACGCCGGTGGGCTGTATGCGAGGCCATGAGATCGAGAACCGGTAACTCTTCTGATTGAGGCTCTTCAAAATGCCAATGTCCTGCGGGTAGAGATGGCACTGATCCCAGGCCACGTCGCCCGTCGCCTCACCTTTTACTTTGCCCAGATCGATTCACCCTTGCCATCCTCATTCCACGCACCCTCCACCTGATAGGAGGCCGTCGCCATGCCCCACAGAAAGCCGGGAAGAGGGGCACCGGAAACATCGACTGCTGGCGATCCCCGTACCCAAACCCGCGCCGCATGAGCAGCGAACAACCGCCCCCACATCAACGAGTTGGCAAGAAAACGACGGCGATCCACAAACGCGTCCTGAGCTTGGAGACGACATCTTAATTATATTGTCGGTCAGAAATGAAAGATCAACACTTCCTCCCCAACGTCTACTGTAGCCTCACCTGCTCTTTAAGCGGAAGGTCCCGCGAAGATCCACCCACTGCAAACACATAGTCTCCTGGTACAAGTTTCCAGGCATTGGCTTGCTCGTCGAAAACCTGCAGGTAGGTTGGATCGATCTCCACGGTTACATTGCGACTCTCGCCGGCGTTTAACTGCACCTTGGTCCATCCCACTAAACGCCTGGGGGGCTCTTCGGCCGAGGCAGGCAGCGTTACATATACCTCCGCGATCTCAGCCCCGGCCCGATCTCCCGTGTTCTTGATAGCGAAACGAAGTGTGGTCTTCGCCCTGGCATTCGCACCGGGCGTGGTCTCCAGCGCCGAATATTGGTAGGTCGTGTATGACAAGCCATAACCAAACGGAAACAGAACAGGCTTGTTCTCAGCGTCGTACCACTTGTATCCAACTTTGAGGCCTTCGTCATAATGAACCGAGTATTCCGGCATTGCGCGGCTGGAAGACGGTGACGTCGTTGTTTCTGTAACTCGGGTTGGAATAGGAGGGATCGTCGGGTGCGGAAGATCTCCCTCGCTCCTGGGAAACGTCACCGCAAGCTTGGCGGTCGGATTTACTTCGCCCAGAAGTACCCTCGCCACTGCCCAGTGACCCCGGCTACCCGCGTACCACGCCTCAACAACCCCCGCCACGTTGTCGATCCACGGCATGGTCACGGGACCTCCGGTCTCCAGCACGACGATGGTGCGCGGATTCGCAGCAGCTACTTCTGCGATCAACGCATCCTGGTTGTCGGGGAGGGAGAGATTGGGCAGATCCCGGTCCTCAGTCTCCCATTGATACGCGAAGACGATTGCCACATCGGCGTTTCTGGCCAATGCAGCCGCTGAGGCACGATCCTGGCCGGAGCTGAATTCTACCTTAGCCTGAGGCAACTCGGCATGCAGTGCCTTAAGCGGTGAAGTAGGGAACCATATTGGCGTTTGCCATGTCGTCCCGCGCTTACCCGGAGGTGCAATCACGTTGCCTCCCGGAGGATCTACTTGTGCCGACCCTCCGCCTGAGATCATCCCGAGATCCGCATGAGCGCCGATGACGGCAACTGTGTGGACCGTTCCCCCGTCGAGTGGAAGGATTTTCCCCTCGTTCTTGAGGAGAACGATGCTCTGCTCCTCGACATGCTGGGCAACTGCAAAACCCTCCTCGACATCGACCACACTAGTCTTTACCGGGTCGTCCACAATTCCTGATGCGAATTCCGCACGTAGTAAGCGGCGGGCGTGGTCATCAATCTCGGACATAGGCACCTTGCCACCCTCCACGGCCTGTCTGAGTGCCGGGCCATAGAAATCGGCCATCGGCTCTTCCTGATCCAAACCTGCTGCCGATGCTTTCTCCGTACTATGAGTCCCACCCCAGTCCGAAACGACGAACCCCTTGAATCCCCAGTCGCGCTTGAGCACCTCCCCCAGTAGGTATGAGTTTTCACATGCATGATCCCGGTTGACGCGGTTGTAAGAGCACATCACTGCTCCAGCATCAGAAATGCGCAAAGCAATGTGGAACGTCATCAAGTCGCTTTCCTGCAGAGCCCGTTTAGAGATGATGGCATTCACGAAGTCGCGGCCTGTCTCTTGATCGTTTACCGCGTAGTGCTTAACATTTCCGAGGACGTGCTGCGCTTGCAGTCCCTTGATCATGTTGCCGCCCAGCGTTCCCGCCAGGATAGGGTCTTCCCCGAGATACTCGAAGGTGCGGCCATTGCGTGGTTCGCGCGTCAGGTTCATGCCGCCACCAAGGGAGTAGTTGAAACCCTGTGCTCGCACCTCGCGCCCGATCAGCGCGCCGTAACTGTAAGCCAACTCCGGGTCCCAGCTCGACGCCATTCCCAGATCTGACGGCAGCGCCGTTGCGTAGCGTCCATTCGCTCCGCTGTCGCGAACGCCATAGGCCGCATCCGAGATGTAGAGAGGGGGAATTCCTAGTCGGGGCACTCCTTCCACGTATCCTGCGCCCCCGTTCGCCAAATTTGTGAGCGGCATCTGCCACTGACCTGCGTGCGCCATCCCATTGCCGTGGAGCAACCCGATCTTCTCATCCAGCGTGAGTTGCCTGAGCACCATCTCCGCTCTCTCGTCGGGTGACAGGTTGGCGTTCATCCATGGCCCGGTCCTGGTTGCATTCTGCGCCATAAACGATCCACCGATGGCGTATAGGCACGCGGCCAACGCCGCAATTCGCCTCGCTGTACCGCACCAACTAACGCGCATATCTTCCACCTTTCACGCACACTCGCATAACTCCGACTTGGGGTGCGGCGATCGCAGTTTCGACTGGGACGGCCGGACCACGCGACCGCGCGCCTGCATCACCTGCTGACCGAGGAGTGATCCAATCCTGAAGTCAGCGCACCGGCAAGAAAATTAGTCTCGTCCGCGGTAACGGGCGGCTGGAGAACGCGCTGGACTCAGGGATTTCATTCGCGTGTGCGACGAGTTGGCTCACTTGCCACAGCTGAGAGCCGCGCTTCAACCTCGCGCTGCGGTTTGTTCTGAGGCGGAGGGAAGAATTCGTCGCTCGAAACAATCTGCGTGGGAATCGGTGAGGCGAAGGACGACGTCTCCGCAGGTTCCAACGCCCTCAACTCTTCCGGACTCAGAAAACCGCTCATCGATCTGCTCCCTGGCCGAAGACTAACAGACTGAAGGTTCCTGGCGCCATCGACGGAGGACAATGGGGTTCGGTGGGCTGGGGGCCAAGGTCGGCCGTCACGGTGTAGATGCGGTGCGGTTTTTTATCGAGTTCCATAGTGCGACCTCGGCGTTCTGTCGGGAAGTTGTCGATCACGGAGTACTTGTCCGGGGAATCCTCATGAGTCTTCGAGATTGTTGTCGATGTGCCCTTGGCGGTCTGCCGGGGCGAACTCAGGACTGCCGCCAAGATTGATGCTGCCAACGACACTCCCCGTAGCAGCCTCGATGGAGATTGCGGTTCCGTCGTGTCCACTGGAGGCGAAGACGCGCTTTGCGGCAGGATCATAGGTGATGGCGTCCGGATATTGGCCCAATTTGGCGCTCCCAATTTTTGTTAAGGTCTTCTCCGACTTCTCGGTGCCTCCGTGGTAGAGAATCCTCTGGACATCCGCAACTCGGTACAATGACTTCATGGCCAATGGCAAGCCATTCCGTCTGACGGAGTCGGTGAAAGCTGCGGGCTGAGCGTCCAAGCTGAGTCCGGCGGCGCTGGACAAGGTGCTTGGGAAATTAGCCCGGCAACACGACCCGAATGTTCTAGTCGGCTTCGACCACGCCGACGACGCCGGAGTGTATCAAATCGCGCCCGATCAGGCGCTGGTGCAAACCGTCGACTTTTTTACGCCGGTCGTGGACGATCCCTACGTCTTCGGCCAGATCGCCGCGACTAATGCGTTGAGCGATATTTACGCGATGGGTGGAAAGCCGCTCACCTCGCTGGCTCTGGTGTGTTTTCCTGAGAAGGCTGATCTCGAAATTCTGGAACGCATCCTCGCCGGAGGGCTCTCGAAGATGGTCGAGGCCGGATGCGTCGTGATCGGCGGCCACAGCATTCGCGATGACGAAACCAAGTTTGGGTACGCGGTCACCGGACTCATCGATCCGAAAAAAGTTCTCACCAATGCCGGCGCCGAGCCAGGCGATGCTCTCGTCTTCACCAAGGCACTGGGTACGGGTGTGATTTCGACGGCGATCAAGAAAGGCAAAGCTGAGCCGGCGTGGATTGATGCCTCGGTTCAGTCGATGACCACGCTGAACAAGCGTGCCGCCGAAGTGATTCAGCAGGGGGAATTCCGCGTTCACGGTATGACTGACGTCACCGGCTTCGGCTTGATCGGCCACGCTCGCGAAATGGCGCTGGCCTCAAACGTATCCTTCCGTTTGCACGGTGGCAGCATTCCGGTGCTTCCGGGAGCGATCGAATGCGTGCGCGCGGGCTACATTCCTGGCGGCCTCAACAACAACCGTGATTTCGCCGAATGTGTGGTCGAGTACGAGGATGGAGTTCCCGAAGACTTGAGAGCACTTCTGTTTGATCCTCAGACTGCAGGCGGGCTGCTGATCTCGCTCGCCTCCGACGACTCCGCGCAGCTTACACGGTCCCTCAACGCGGCAAAGGTAGCCGCAGCACAAATTGGCGAAGTTGTGGCCCGCACCAAGCCCCTGATCGCCGTCCAGGGCTGATCGTCGGCCCGCTCTTTTACCTGGTTGGGTTGACCATCCCAGATTCGCGGCCAGTTGGTGGTCGTCATGTTCGGCCACAAAAATACAAATGGTCAACGCCCGCCCCAACTAGCTACGGCTCGCGAAAATCCATTGAGACGATTTCCTCAGTGCCGACGTCCTTGAGTGTGAGCGGCGAGTCGTCGGGCGCGAGGCCGAGCCACTCCCCCCAGTAGCCCGTAGTGTGCTGCCCTTTCAGACTGGCGACTTGCTCCACCTTCTGGTCCCGAATGCTTACGCGTGAGATTGCCAACTCCTTCTGCCTGGCCAGAAAATAGACATATTCGCTGTTTCCCGACCAGCAGGGGTAGCCGGCGCCTACGCTGGCCAGCACGGACCATTTGTGAAGCTTGAAATCGTAAAGCCGCAGGCTTAGCGCAGTGCTCGGCATGGCGAGGAGGTAGCGCCCATCGGGCGACCAGCGGGGTGAGTAAAATCCTTGCGACCCAGGAACCGTGGAGATCTGATGCGTTTTGAGATCGATGATGTTTATTGCCCATACCGCTGCTGGGGTTCCCCCCGGTCCGGTCACGAATGCAATCGAACTCCCATCCGGCGACCATGTCCCATCAGCCTGGACGTTGGCGGTGTCCGGCATCAAATCTCGCGGTGTCCCCCCACCGGCTGAAGTGAGATAAACATGCGGGGGCTTGCCGGCCTCGAACACCCAGAACACAAGTTCCGTGCCATCCGGGGACCAGCGAGGCTGCATGGCGTAAAGCGGCGGAAAGCTGAGTTGGAGCTTCTCGCTTCCGTCTACCTTGCTCCTCCAAAGCGTTCCTTCGGGGAACAAAACGTAGGCAACCCACTGTCCATCGTTCGAAAAAGCCACATCCTGCGCGGAAATGCCGCCCAGAAAAGATGTGAAAGCTTGGGCCTTCGAGTCGTAGCGTTCGAGTTCTCCACGCCGCAGGGCTTCCACCGCGAAGAGCTTTTTCCCGTCCTTGCTGGGAACAATGTAGGCGCCGCGGTAGGTGATCCCGCCGGTCGTAAGCTGAACCGGTTCGTAGTTCGCTTTGCGCAATAAACTTCCTGTTTCCCGCCGAGCCCAAATCTGGCCGCCCGCTTCGAAAACGTAGTAGTTTCCATCCGGCGTCCAGTTACCACAGCACTGGTTGGTTCCACCGTTCCATCCTGGCAGGAAACGATGTACGTTGCCGCCGTCGCGCGAGATTTCCCAGATCGTCTGGGACTCGAAAATATTGCCGGTCCTGAATCGTATCTTCTTCCCGTCGGGGGACCACGCAATGCCCAATGGATCCGGCGATGCGGCGAGCTTCGTGGGTTGGGTCCCATCAGCCTTGGCGAGGTAAAGCTGATTCCGGTTTCCATAAGCTAGCTTTTCGCCATCTGGAGACCATGCGCCGCCAGTACCTGCCACGGTCGCGAGTCTGCGTGGCGAACCGCCCACGGTGGGCACGGCCCACAGGGGGCAGTCACCGCAGATGGTGGCTCCCTCAGACATGAGAAGGTCTGAACCGTCCGGTGACACGGCAAGCGGATACATTCTCGGGGAAAGGGCCGGCATTGCAACAACATCACCGCCGGCCACAGAAACCTGGGCCAGGGTTGGTGCAGGAGGATTCTCTCCCAGGTAAAGACGCGAGCCGTCCGTTCCAATCAGGATCTTGGGCGCCGCATCGTGCGTAAGCTGGACGAATCCGGAAACCGTGGGTGGAGGGAGCGGTGGACGGAACAGGAGAGCGAGCGTGACAACCGCTGCGCTAACGACGAGAGCCCAAAGCAGGGCTCGCTGTCGCGGCGAACGGTTTTCGCCTTGGATGGCGGATGTAGGGGCGGGGCTTGGAGCCACATCTAGGGTGGGAACGGCCGAACGCCCGGAAGTCGTATCGCGCTTCAAACGGTTCAAATCAGCGCGAATTTCTGACGCGTTCTGGTAGCGCAGGTCGCGGTCTTTCTCCAGAGCCTTGCTAATGACCGCTTCCAATCCCGGTAGCAGTTGCGGGTTCAGGCGCGAGGGCAGGGGTGGCTCATCGCGCAGGATGCAAGTGCAGATTTCACTGGGGCTAGATCCCTCGAACGGCATCTTGCCGGTTGCCATTTCATAAACCACCGCCCCGAACGAGAAAAGATCGGTGCGTGAATCCAGCTCTTTGGCCTTCACTTGCTCCGGGGACATGTAACTGACCGTGCCCACGATTGCGCCAGGGTTGGTCAACTGCATCGCATCGGAATCGGCCATGGTCTCCGCATCGCTGCGGGATACGGCCCCCTTGCTGCTTAGTTTTGCGAGCCCGAAGTCGAGAATCTTCGCGTGTCCACGCCTGGTGATGAATATGTTTGCAGGTTTTATGTCGCGGTGCACGATGCCTTCGCCGTGGGCGGCCTCCAGTGCATCCACGATCTCAATGGCAATACGAACAAGCTGTTCTGCTTGCATTGGACGACCAGCGATCAGGTGGTTCAGCGCAATGCCATCGAGGAACTCCATGACCATAAACGCGCGTCCATCTTGTTCGCCGATGTCGTGGATCGTGCAGTTAACCGGCCAAAATACTTAGATATCGCTTGTTCTTCCGCCCTGATTTTCTTCCTTCCTTCTTGCTCAGTTTCAAATAGGGCTTTTCTCTTTTACTTTTTCTCTCTTCTTCCGGCGCATGTTCGGATTGTTTCTCCACAAGCTGTTCGCTGGAGGAGAAACGTATGCTCCCAAGAAGGAGGTGTCCTTTCTGTCGTCGCTGGTTTCATCCCCATCCGCGGCTCAAGGAGCGGCAGAAGACCTTTAGATATCGCTTGTTCTTCCGCCCTGATTTTCTTCCTTACCTTCTTGCTCAGTTTCAATAGGGCTTTTCTCTTTTACTTTTTCTCTCTTCTTCCGGCGCATGTTCGGATTGTTTCTCCCACAAGCTGTTCGCTGGAGGAGAAACGTATGCTCCCAAGAAGGAGGTGTCCTTTCTGTCGTCGCTGGTTTCATCCCCATCCGCGGCTCAAGGAGCGGCAGAAGACCTTTAGATATCGCTTGTTCTTCCGCCCTGGTTTTCTTCCTTCCTTCTTGCTCAGTTTCAATAGGGCTTTTCTCTTTTACTTTTTCTCTCTTCTTCCGGCGCATGTTCGGATTGTTTCTCCACAAGCTGTTCGCTGGAGGAGAAACGTATGCTCCCAAGAAGGAGGTGTCCTTTCTGTCGTCGCTGGTTTCATCCCCATCCGCGGCTCAAGGAGCGGCAAAAGACCTGTGGTCGACCCGAATGCCGCCGGGAGCAGAAGCGCAGGTTCAATCAGAAATGGCGGAACAAGCACCCCGATTACTTTCGCGGTACCTATGCACTTCAAAGAGAAAAGTACGGAACGCGTGCCGAGGAAAAGCGTCGCTACCGCGAGCAGCATCCCGACTACTTACGGCGCAACGCAGTTTTCGTTCGAAATTGGCGCCAGCAACGGAGACAAGCGCCTGTAAGTCCCACAAGTTCTGATCCGCGCTTAAGCTTCAAGTGCGAAAAGACTTCCAAGCCGGTATCGATGTAAGTCCCACAAGCCCCGATATCGTTGTAAGCCTTTCTTCTCCTTAGGCTTATCGGAAAGTACGGGTGTAAGTCCCACAAGATTCGATGGCTTTACCCACCCCTCTGCCCCTACTTTGAGCCTGCCGAGGGGATGAAAATGCCTAAATCTCGCCCCCAACCGCCCCGACCTGATCGCCGACGCCAAATTCGCGGGTCCTTCAGCTGGATTGATCACCGCTTCCTGCGCGAGGGATTTGATCACGGCTTAACACGCCTGGAAAAGTTGCTCTATTTCGTGCTGGTGGACGTCTCCAATCAAGACGGAGTCAGCTTTTACTCCGACGCGCGTTTGGCGGAATTGCTCGACATTCGTTTCCCGCATGAACTGGAAGGGGCTCGCCAGGAGCTAATCATGCGGGACCTGATTGCTTATGAAGGCGGAATTTACCAAGTGCTGGACCTGCCGGTCAGCTCTCCCAGGAACGGACGTCCCTCTTCTCCCCACCAAGTTTTGCCTTCGAGTTCCTCTCCCCCGCGTGTCCGCAGAACCGGATTGCGCGAGGCGGCTTCGGATCTGGAGAGCATCAAGCAGTTGCTGGAACGCTGCGGGCGGGGCCGTATATGAAGCTCTCCCTCGTCTATCAGCCTGCCGTGTCGGCCAGCGCCTCAGCCTATCGCGTGCGTGACAACCAGGGAGGAGAGCTCCCGTGGGTGAATGCTTTCCTGGATGGTCAGTGCCTCCGCCAACTTTCTCCCCATTCGCTTCGCATCTACGCCTACGATCTTCTCGATTTCGCCCGCTGGTTCGAACCGCGACATCTGCCCCTTGCCAAGATCACTGAGTCCACCCTCGCGGAGTATGTCCGTGATCAACTCGATCGCGATCCTAAACCCACTCCCCAGACCGTGAATCATCGCCTGGGCACAGTGCGCTGCTGCTATCGTTTTCACACCGGGCAAGAGATTCCCTCCGGCAAAGTACATTTTCAGCGCCGCTACACCAAACGATCCCCGCTCGGTTACGGCCGCCCCCACCCAGCCATCGCCCACGGATTGCGCCTCAAACAAGATCGGCGGGTCATCGTGCCGCTCACGGCGGAAGAAGTCGCCAAGTTCTGGCAAAGCTTCCGCACCTTCCGGGATCTCGCGCTGGTCGGGCTCATGCTCCTCGACGGCTTGCGCTCCCGTGAAGTCTTGGCCCTGGAACTGGAAGACGTACAACTCGCCGATGGCCAGATGCGCGTCCGCGGCAAAGGCAACAAGCAGCGCCTCCTGCCTTTACCCCCGGATATCCTCGAAGTCCTGAGACACTATCTGAGCGTGGAACGTCCACTGACTAACACGCCCGCCTTGTTCGTCTGTCTGAAAGGCCTACAACGCGGGCGGCCGATAACTGCGGCCGGGCTCCGCTCGCTGTTCCGCCACCATCGCGTGAGGAGTCGAATCTCTCATGCCAATCCACACCGGCTTAGGCATACCTGCGCAACTGACATGGTGCGGGCTGGAATGTCTTTACCTGCCCTGCAAAAGCTGATGGGCCATTCCCAAATCCAGACCACCATGCTGTACGTCGAGCTCGCCCCGCAGGATGTTTGGCGCGAATACGCCCGTGCCATTGAGAAGCGAAAGGCGTTGGACTCTTCCCACCTGTCATGACTCGGAGCTTAATCAATCTGGAACCGTTGTTCGAAAAGGAAATCCAGACGCTCGCCCTCACGCTTCAGCCCAGCACCATAGATCAGTATCGATGTACCGCGCGCTGTTTCCTGACCTATCTGCATGGCGCTTTCCCGCAGCTTCGCTCGCCCTCCCAACTGCGCCGCGATCCTCATCTGCTCGGCTACTTCCGCTCGTTGAGCGAACGAGAACCGCGGCTGAGCAACAAAACCCGTATCGGTCGCCTGCTTCATCTCCGCCGCTTGCTGGACAATCTACTCGCCAACGGCCACCGCTTGCAGCCCAATCTCATTCGTCGAGAAGACTTCCCTCCAGAACCTTTCTATCTTCCCAGACCTCTTTCCCCGCCGGAGGATCAACTCTTGCGGCAGGAACTGCTGCGTACGGATGATCTCTACGCCAATGCACTCCTGCTCATCCGGGCTACGGGAATCCGCCTCGGTGAATGCATCCGCCTGCCCCTGGACTGCTTGCGACAGCTGGGAACCGAACAGTGGGCACTCCATGTCCCACTCGGCAAACTGCACACGGAACGCTTGCTTCCGGCCGATACCGCGGTGCGGCGGATCGTAGAGCGGATCCTCCAGCTGCGCACTTCGACCCCAGCCGCACGATTCGCCAACTCGCAAAGCTTCCTGCTGCCACGTCGTGGTTGTTTACGTCATGCTCTGTCGAAGCCTCTCGAATCGGCGCTAGCCCAGGCGGCGAGGCGCGCGGGTTGCCCTACCCATGTGACGCCACATCGGCTGAGGCACACTTTCGCGACTGAGATGCTCCGGCTCGGGATTAGCCTTCCAAGTCTCATGAAGCTGCTCGGGCACAAAGACATTCGCATGACCTTGCGCTATGTGCTAGTCACGCAGCTGGATTTGCAGCGCGAATTCCATCAGGCCCGTCACAATGCAGCCCATCCCCATCGTGTGCCTACGCTCTCACTCCCCAAAGATATCCCGAGTGCTAGCCTCCCCGGCGTTTGTCAAGCGTTGGAGGCAACGCGTCATCTTCTGGAAATGTATCGCCGTCAGCTCAGCAATGAGACTACTCGTCGCCAACTGCACCGCCTCGACAAACGCCTCCTCACTGTTGGTTCACAACTGCAGAAGATTAATACGGAAGAAAAATGAGGGAACTTTGGCCGGTTAACGTGCAGATATTGGGATGATTCAGGGAGGACGCAGCGCGGGCCTCGCGCCGAAACCGTTCCAGCGCCACCTCATCGTCGGAGAAACGATCAGGGAGAAACTTCAGCGCGACATATCGGCCGAGCCGAACATCTTCGGCCTTGTAAACAACCCCCATCCCTCCCCCGCCAAGCTTCTCAAGAATGCGGTAATGCGAGATGGTGCCGTCGACCATATCCAACCCATTGAAGCTCCGATCATAGGGTGGCGTTCAATGGCCGTCAACGCCCGTACGGGCGACAAACGCAGAAATACCCGAGACCGCCAAGATTGGGCACGGAGGCAGGTCAGGAAGCAGAAGCCAGGTTCCAGGAGAAAACGCGGTCCTTCTGTTTCCCGACCTGGAACACGCCAAGGCCGCGGTGTTGCACAGCCTCAACTCAATGGACGCAAAGCCGCGTTATCGTCACGCCATCGATGAGTTCGTTGACTGGTATTGTTCGGAACCTCGCTTGGCTTTCAACAGGATCGTGGTCTTCGGCTATCGCTGTCATGTTAAATCCCGTCAACTCGCCCCCGGCACCATCCATCTGCGCCTTGGCGCTGTGCGCCGGCTCGCCTACGAAGCCGCCGACTGATCGTCGGCCCGCTCTTCTACCTGGTTGGCATGACCAGCTCCCAGATTCGCGCTAGATGGTGGTCGTCGTGTTCGGCTACAAAATACAAATGGTCAACGAGCCGCATCGGCGTCTTCAGACGCGGGTGAGGAATGGGTCGGGCAAATAGCGAGGCGTCCAGTTCGTCTACTTGCTTCAGCAGTCTTGCTCTTGCAGCGCGGAACTCGCTCAGAATCTGTTCCAGCGGACGCGCGTTGTGGTTGGCTTCGTCGGTTTTTCGGTTCTTCAAGTCTGCCACGGTGAGTTGGGCGCTGCCCGCCACGTAATCGCCTACTCGCGCCAGCCACAGCGGTTCGAGGTCAAGCAAGTGACCGGCGTGTTCCTGAGCGG
Organism: uncultured Acidobacteriaceae bacterium; assembly: GCA_963714225.1. Taxonomy (GTDB): domain Bacteria; phylum Acidobacteriota; class Terriglobia; order Terriglobales; family Acidobacteriaceae; genus Sulfotelmatobacter. The sequence goes on from CAVQNY010000021.1 coordinate 151,688, forward strand.
ACCACTTTTCTTCCGCTTTCCCGGTCAGGATTTTGTGCGAATGGCCGCGCAGCGCCTCTTCAACTCTGGCCGGGGTGCCGCGCAGACGTGCGCACAGATTCGGATGCAGTTCCACCGGGAAGGAAAACTCGAACTTGCGTTCAAACCAGATTGGCACCTGACTCATGAATTCTGCCGAAACAGAGGATAACGCCGGTAGATGAATGATGCCTGGCAGCACCACAGGACTCACGAATTTCTGCCACCGCAGGCTGGGGTTCGGGCATCTCTTAATGGTGCGGGGCAATGTCGGCTGATTTTGGGTTTTGCAAGGAGTCATCATGCAATTTCGCGAACTTGGACGTAGTGGTCTCAAAGTCTCCGCCCTCGGCCTGGGCTGTATGGGCATGTCGGAGTTTTACGGTCCACGCGATGACGGTGAGTCCATCGCTACCATTCACCGCGCCCTCGAACTGGGCATCAACTTTCTCGACACAGCGGATGCGTATGGCCCGTATAAGAATGAAGAGCTAGTCGGCCGCGCCATCAAAGGCAAGCGCGAGCGGATTGTGCTGGCCACGAAATTCGGAATCGTCCGCGATCCCGCGAGCCCCACTCTGCGCGGCGTCAACGGCAAACCCGACTACATCCGACGGTCCTGTGAAGGAAGTCTGCGGCGGCTCGGAGTCGAGACGATCGATCTTTATTACCAGCATCGCGTCGACCCCGCCACGCCCATCGAAGAAACTGTTCGGGCGATGGCGCAGCTTGTGCAGGAAGGAAAAATCCGACACATCGGACTTTCCGAGGCCTCGCCACACACCCTGCGCCGTGCCGTGAAGGTCCATGCCATCACCGCGCTCGAAACCGAATATTCGCTCTGGAGCCGCGAGCCCGAAGACGAACTCCTCGCTACCTGCCGCGAACTTGGCGTAGGTTTTGTCGCTTATAGTCCGCTGGGACGCGGTTTTCTCACCGGCCAGTTCACGCGCTTCGAAGATCTTCCGGAAGACGACTTCCGCCGGTTCTCCCCACGATTTCAAGGGGAGAACTTTCAGAAGAATCTCGACCTGGTGCGACGGATCGACGAAATCGCGAAGGAAAAAGGCTGCAAACCTTCTCAGCTTGCACTGGCGTGGGTGCTCGCTCAGGACAAGAACATCGTCCCCATCCCCGGCACCAAGCGCCGCAAGTATTTGGAAGAGAACGTCGCGGCGATCGACGTGAAGCTCACGGAGCAGGATCTGCGGCGGATCGACGAGATCTTTCCCACCGGCGCCGCCGCCGGACTTCGCTATCCCGAACCCATGATGAAAATTGTGAACGGATAGCTCTTGCGCAAAACTAAGGGCGGCCGTCAGGCCGCCCAAACTGAGAACCGAGGAAACCGCCTTTAAGCTCGCGCCGGACTTTCTCCGCCCTTCACAATTCCCCGTCCCGGCTCCGGCTTCAACACCTGCTGCACGCCGTCATCAGGCTTGGCTGGCGACTTCATCGGAGGCAGTTCCTTGCCCTCCACCAGCAACATCACTTCGGAGGCATCCAGCACTTCCCGCTCCAGCAAGGCCGCCGCAATCTTCTGCAGCGTGTCGCGGTTCCCTTCGAGAATGTTCTTTGCGGTTTCGTAACCCTGGTTCACCAGCTTGCGGACCTCGCCGTCAATCTTAATGGCAGTATCTTCGCTGTAGTCGCGGTGCTGGCTGATCTCGCGGCCCAGGAATATTTGCTCTTCTTTCTTGCCGAAGGTGAGCGGACCAAGATCGCTCATGCCCCACTCACACACCATCTTGCGGGCCATCTCCGTGGCTCGCTCAATGTCGTTTCCAGCGCCCGTGCTCATCTGGTTAAGGAACAATTCCTCGGCCAAACGCCCGCCCATGAGAATCGCCAGGTCGGTCTTTAAGTACTCTCTCGTGTAGTTGTGCCGGTCATCGATCGGCAACTGCATGGTCACGCCCAATGCCATGCCGCGGGGGATGATCGTGACCTTGTGTACCGGGTCTGAGCCCGGAAGCTTCGCCGCCACCAGTGCGTGCCCTGCTTCGTGGTACGCCGTAACTTTCTTTTCCTCGTCGGAAAGGATCAGCGACTTGCGCTCTACGCCCATCAAGACTTTGTCTTTGGCGACCTCGAAGTCGAACATCAGCACAGCCTTGCGATTTTGCCGAGCCGCAGCCAGTGCTGCTTCGTTCACCATGTTGGCCAGGTCTGCGCCAGAGAATCCCGGTGTACCGCGGGCCAGTACCGAGAGATCGACGTCTTCCGCAAGAGGAATCTTGCGGGTGTGCACGCGCAGAATTTCTTCGCGCCCGCGCACATCTGGACGGCTCACCACCACGCGCCGGTCGAAGCGTCCCGGCCGCAGCAACGCCGGATCCAACACATCGGGCCGGTTCGTCGCCGCCATGAGAATCACCCCTTCATTCGACTCGAAACCGTCCATCTCCACCAACAACTGGTTCAATGTCTGTTCGCGCTCGTCGTGACCCCCACCCAGACCGGCTCCACGATGCCGTCCGACGGCGTCAATCTCGTCGATGAAAATGATGCAGGGCGCGTTCTTCTTGCCCTGCTCAAACAGATCGCGCACGCGGCTGGCGCCGACGCCCACAAACATCTCCACGAAATCCGAGCCGGAGATCGAAAAGAAAGGAACGTTGGCTTCGCCGGCAACGGCTCGCGCCAACAGCGTCTTGCCGGTTCCCGGAGGCCCAACCAGCAGCACTCCCTTGGGAATCCTGCCGCCAAGTTTCTGGAACTTCTGCGCTTCGCGCAGAAATTCGATAATCTCACGCAGTTCTTCCTTGGCCTCTTCCACGCCAGCCACGTCCTTGAACGTGACTTTCTTCTGCTGCATCGAGAGCAAACGCGCCCGGCTCTTTCCGAATGACAGGGCCTTATTGCCGCCGGTCTGCATCTGGCGGATCATGAAGAACCACAGCGCACCCAGCAGAATCAGAGGAGCCCAGGTCCCCAGCAACTGCAGCGGCCAGCTTCCGCCGTTGACGTCCTTGATAATCACCACGACGTTTTTGTCGCGCAGTGACTTGATCATGTCGGGATAAACCGGCGGAGCCACGGTATGGAAGGCGGACTGGTCGGTGAATTTTCCGCGCACCTGCTGTCCGTCCACAGTGACATCATGCACCTTGCCTTGATCCACGTCAGTCATGAATTGGGAGAAATTGACGTCTGCGTCCTTCTGCCCGTTGCGCCCCTGCTGAATCACGGTCCACAACACCAGGGCAGACACCCCAATCCCCACCCAGAAGAGTACGGTCTTTACTGTTGAATTCACCAAAAAGCTCCTCGAGAAACCGGGCTACGGAAACTACGCGCTAAACCCCGAGCGCTCCTGCCACTTATTTAGATGCCACTCGGCCAATTTTGATAAGGAAATTCCCTAGCCCACTATTCTACCTTTTCTCGAGGAAAAAGGCGCGTCGCCCCCGCGATAACTTAAGTCATCTGGGGGACTGGGATTGCAGCCAAAAAGGGGATATTGCGGTTGGTCTGCTCCGCCGCTCCCAACCCATAACCCACGAGGAAGGTCTCATCCACCAGAAAGCCGAAATAGTCCGGCTGCAGGGCCACGCGGCGAGCGGACTGGCGGTCCAGCAGCGTTACCAGCTTCACCGAAGCCGCCCCTCGCGCACGCAGGTCATTCATCAGGAACTCGCTGGTCACACCGGAATGCACCAGGCCCTCGACCAGCAGGATATGTTGGCCGCGAATATCCGGTTCATGGCTGAAGAAGATTTCCACAATCTCTCCCATCTGGCTACCCTGCTGCTTGCTGTATTTGGGCTTGATGAACTGGCACACCACCGGAACCTCCAACGCCCGTACCAGGTCGGCCATGAAAATGAACCCATTCTCGAGGACCGCAAGCGCCTGGATGGTCTGTCCCCGGTAGTCATCGGAAATGTGGCGCCCGAGTTCCTTCACTCGCTTCTGGATCTGCTCGGCGGCAATGACCGGGCGAAGGGGCTCGGCTTTCAGTTCGTTCATGAAGTGGCGTGCCTCCTAAATCGTGTTTTCCTCGACTGCCCCCGGCATCTCTCGGATCAGCACCGCTTCCTGTCCAGCCTTGGCGCGTAATCTCGCGGGAACCGGAAACCCGCGCATCCACACGATCTCGTCTCCGCTCACGGCGACCGGCCAAAGCCTGCGTCCTTGTTGCCCAACCTGACGCGCCCCATGCCGCTCCTGCAGCAGTTCCTTGATCTTCTTCGGCGATTTTGTATGCGCCGGCCAAAAACGGTCTCCCGGACGCCAGTTCCGCACGATCAACCGTTCCGGCAGCAGCTCTGCACGAAGAAGTTGCTGCGGATTATACTCCGCAACCTGCGACTCCGGGGCAATCTCGGGAGTGACGAGCAACGCTTCGATCACTACCCCCACCTCCGGCACCAGGGCACGTCCCGGCACCGCCAGCGAGTATTCGTAGTCTGGAATCCGCTCCTGCCGGCGCAGGTCAGGCGTGACAAAAACCAGAGCTTCGGGCTCGCGGCGAATTCTCCAACCCAGCGGAAGCGCCAACTCCTTACCCGATGGACCATCCTGTGCGGCGAACCGCAGGATTTCCTCGATGTGCTTGAACTCCAGCGGAATCCCCGCCTGCTCGCCGATCGCCTTCAACACTGTTCTCTGCACCGCCCGCGGCTCGGTCAGCAGCCACGGCCGGCTCAGGGAAGCATTCATCACAGCCGGGCCGGATTCTTTGAGTCGCGCCCATAATTCGGGGTCGGCCAGCTCAGGATGAGACGGCTGGATCTGCACCAGCGATTGCGAACCATCGAAACCCGGGAGCCCGGAGGTCCAATCCGGTGGCGACCACTGCACCACGGTCCCCAGCCAGCCGGAGATTTCGTTGTCCCAGTAGTCCTTCTCGTCGCGGGCAATCTCTGCCAGTTCAGCGAAACTCTCGACCACGGCGGGATTGAACTCCCGCTCCAGCAATGGAAGCACAAGACTGCGCACCCGATTGCGGGTGAAGCTGGAATCGTCGTTGGTCGAGTCTTCTCGCCAGCTCTGTTGGAGATCGGCCAGATACTGCTTCAGTTCGGCCCGCCGTATTCCGAGCAGCGGACGGACAATCTCGCCGTGGCCCTCCCCATCCTCGTGCTCCACCAGAATGCGCGGATAGATTCCCCCGAGCCCTCGCAGTCCCGTACCGCGAATCAGCCGCATGAGCACCGTCTCGGCCTGATCGTCGAGCGTGTGCCCTGTAGCGATCTTGTTCAGGGTTGCTGGCGAAGCCGGGGGAACAACTGGCTTCGGGAAGGGCACGGCTTCAGCCGTGCCGTTAAGCTCCACCAAGGATGAGGGCTTTAGCCCCTGAGGGGCGGGCGGGCCGAGTTCCTCCTCCGAACCTTCCCCCGACCCCAAGCGCGAACGAAAGAACCTATACCGCAACTCCCGCGCAGCAGCCTCCACTCCGGAGCGCTCATCCGCCGCCTGCCCTGCCACATCGCCGCTCGCACAATGAAACTCCAACCCATGTTCACGAGCCAGTTTCGCGACAAACTCCTGATCCGCGTCCGACTCCGCCCCCCGCAGCCTATGGTTGAAATGAACAACCGAGAGAACCATGCCAAGGTCGTAGCGCAACTCCATCAGCAGGCGAAGCAGCGCCACCGAATCGATCCCGCCTGAAACCGCAACCCCCACCCGGTCCCCGGCGCGCAGCAGTTCCTCCCGCCGGATATGCCCCAACACGCGCTCCGCCAGTTGATGCACGGAAACATGGTACAACCCCGGCAGCCCACAAAACACTGGGGACCGTCGAACTCAACTGTCCCCATAACGAGAGTGCCAAAAAGGTTGTCTCTGTGTCGGAGCCTTCCCAGGAGCGCAGCCGAAGGGGTGCCTCTGTGGTGAAAAGGTCTTGCGTTACAGCCCCGAACTCTTCTCCGCGATCAGCTTTCTAATCTTCTCCACAAACTCCCCAGCACCCATGTCCTCAGTCTTCTCTTTCCCACGGGTACGAACATTCACCTTCCCAGCCTCCGCCTCTTTATCCCCGACCACCAGCAGGAACGGCACTTTCTGCATGGCATGTTCGCGGATCTTCGCATTCATCTTTTCGTTGCGCGCATCCACTTCCACGCGCACGCCGATGGCCTTGAGCTGATCTGCGACTTTGTTGGCGTACTCCGCATGCCGCTCGCTGATCGGGATCATCGCCACCTGCACCGGCGATAGCCACACCGGAAACGCGCCCGCATAGTGCTCGATCAGCACGCCGAAAAACCGCTCGACCGAACCGTAGAGCGCGCGATGCACCATCACCGGCTGCTTGCGCGAACCATCCTCGGCAACATACTCCAGCCCGAAGCGCTGCGGCAGGTTGAAGTCGAACTGCACCGTCGAGAGTTGCCACAACCTTCCAATCGCGTCCACCAGCTTGATATCAATCTTCGGCCCGTAAAACGCCGCCTCGCCGGGCATGGTCTTGTACTCGATATTCCGCCGTTTCAGCACCTTCTCGAGCGATTGGGTGGCGTGGATCCATTGCTCTTCGCTGCCCACGAAATTCTTCCGGTCGTCAGGATTCCAGGTTGAAAGCTCGGTCTGGAACTGGTCGAAGCCAAAATCCTTCAGCACGTCCAGGGCAAATTCGAAACAACTGGCAATCTCATCCTCGATCTGCTCCGGCGTGCAGAAGATGTGCGCATCGTCCTGCGTAAAGCCGCGCACGCGTAGCAGCCCGTGCATCACTCCCGAACGCTCGTAGCGGTAAACCGTTCCCAGTTCGCCCAAGCGCACCGGCAGATCGCGATACGACTTCAACGAGTCTCTGTAAATCAGAATGTGCCCGGGACAATTCATCGGCTTCAGCCGGTATTCCGCGTCGTCGAGTTCCATGGCGTCGAACATGTTCTGCGCGTAATAGCCCTCGTGTCCCGAGGTAAAAAATAACTGCCGCCGCGCCACGTGCGGCGTGTAGACGAGCGAGTAGCCGCGTTTTAGGTACTCCTCGCGCATCCAGTCTTCCATCTGTTTGCGGATGATCCCGCCCTTGGGGTGCCAGAAAATCAACCCTGGTCCGGCCAGTTCCTGGATGGAGAACAGATCGAGCTGCTGGCCCAGCACGCGATGGTCGCGCTTCTTCGCCTCTTCCAGCTGTTGCAGGTAGGCGTCGAGATCTTTCTTCGAGAAGAACGAAGTTCCATAGATGCGCTGCAGTTGCGGATTTTTTTCGTCGCCCAGCCAGTACGCGCCAGCGATGTTGAACAGCTTGAACGCCTTGATCTTGCCGGTCGAAGGGATGTGCGGCCCACGGCAGAAATCGACGAACTTGCCGGTGCGGTAAATCGAAATCTTTTCATCGGGCTTGGTGAATTGCTCGATGAAATGACACTTCATGAAGTCGCCTTCTTTCTTGAACTCAGCCAGCCCCTGTTCGCGAGGCAGAAACTCGCGCGCGTACGGGATATTCTGCTCACCAGCTCCTGCATCTTCTTCTCGATTTTTTCGAGATCCTCCGGAGTGAAAGCGGTAGGCCGGTAGAAGTCGTAAAAGAATCCGCTCTCGGTCGCCGGACCGTGCCCGAGCTTGGTCTCCGGAAAAAGCTCCAGCACAGCTGCGGCGAGCAGGTGCGCAGAGGAATGCCGGTAAACTTCCAAAGCCTCCGGATTTTTCTCCGTCAAAAGACGCAGGTCGGTGTCTTTTTCAAGTGGACGGGTTAGATCGATCAGATCGCCGTTCGTCTTGGCCACCAAAGCCGCATCCGCCAGCCGCGGGCTAATGGAGTTCGCAATCTCCAGCGCAGTCGTGCCCTTAGGCACTTCCTTCACGCTCCCGTCCGGAAGCTTCACATGAATGCTGTCTGCCATACGTTGAGACCTACAGGTGTAGCGAATCTCTCAGTTTATGGGAGGGATTCGGGAGGGTCAAACTTAGCCGGGCGCGAGCCTCGTCGCCCGTGGTCGTCTGGGCGTGCACCCTTCGCCAGAAGGCTTTCTAGTAGAATCAAGCCTCCTGCAACCATGACGGACGTACGACGCGGTCTCATCATCGTGAACACTGGGCCGGGAAAAGGGAAGACAACCGCGGCGATGGGGACGGCCTTGCGCGCGGTGGGCCAGGGGATGCGAGTGCTGATGCTGCAGTTCCTGAAAGGCTCATGGCATTACGGGGAACTGGATGCGGTGAAAGCCTTCGGGGACAAGTTCGTGATGAAGCAGATGGGACGGGGATTTGTGAAGGTGGGCGCCGAGAAACCGGACCCGGAAGATGTCAAGATGGTGGAAGAGGCGTGGGCGGAGGGGGAAAAAGCGATCCAGTCTGGCCAGTGGGATTTGGTAGTGCTGGATGAGATCAATTATGCGATCAGTTATGGCATGCTGGACCCGGCGAAGGTGGTGGAGAGCCTGAAGAGGAAACCGGAGATGGTGCATGTCATCTTGACGGGGAGGAGCGCACACCCCACAATTGTCGAGGCCGCAGACACAGTGACGGAGATGCGGCAAGTGAAGCATGCGTATGAGAAGGGCGTGATGGCGCAGAGAGGGATCGAGTATTGAGTCGGCAGTACTTCGTACCGGGTGCCTAGTATCGAGAAGGGCGGGTTTGACTCGGTACTCGGTATTCGGTACTCGGTATTCGGTACGCGCAACTAATTATGGCCTGGTTCAAGCGCGAATCCGGGGAGCTCGACACTTCGGGCAAGAAGACGGTTCGCACCGAAGGGTTGTGGGTGAAGTGTGAGAACTGCCGGCAGATCATCTGGAAAAAGGATCTGGAAGAGAATTTGAACGTGTGCCCGAAGTGCGAAAAGCACTTTCGCATCGATGCCCGAACCAGACTGGGACTGCTGCTGGATGAGAGTCAGTATGAGATGTTCGACGGGAATCTATCGTCGACGGACCCGCTCAAGTTTGTGGATTTGAAGCCGTACTCGTCTCGGCTACGGCAGGCGGAGCACGACACGGGGCTGAAAGATGCGGTGATCAACGCGCAGGGCAAGCTGCTCGGGCGGCCTGTGATCGCCAGCGTAATGGAGTATGCCTTCATTGGCGGCAGCATGGGAGCGGTGGTGGGCGAGATGATCACGCGGGCTGTCGAACGCGCCGTCGATTCGCGCGCGCCGCTGATTATTGTGTCGGCTTCGGGCGGGGCGAGAATGATGGAGGGTGTGATCAGCCTGATGCAACTGGCCAAGATTTCGGCGGCGCTAGCTCGACTGGATAAGGCGAAGGTTCCCTATGTTTCTGTGCTGACCGACCCGACTACGGGGGGCGTGACGGCTTCGTTTGCCATGCTGGGGGATTTGAATATTGCCGAACCGGGAGCGCTGATTGGCTTTGCCGGGCCGCGGGTGATCGAGCAGACGATCCGGCAGAAGCTGCCGGCGGGCTTTCAGCGCAGCGAATTCCTGCTGGGGCATGGCATGCTGGACGCAGTGGTGCATCGCAAGGAACTCAAGTCTTACATTGGGCGGGCGCTGGATTTTATGGTGGCGTGAAAACGGCTGTCCGCTCTCCGCTTTCATTGCCCCCAACCGCCATTCCGATCTGTCCCGCCAAGCGAAGCGAGGGATCTGGGTTTTCGCCCGCGCCACCGCCGTCGTTGCCGCCGCAGGCAAACACCTGGATCCCTCGCTTCGCTCGGCGGGACCGGTGTGTTTTGGTCACGACGGCTGAGAACTGACAGCTTCCTTATGTCCTACGAAACCGCGGTAGCCCGTATGTTTGCGCTGGGGCACGAGCTGGCGGGGCTGACGCCTTCGCACAAGTTCGATCTGGCGCATATGCGCGTGCTGTTGCAGGCGATGGATCATCCGGAGCGGCGATTTCCGAGCGTGCTGATTGCGGGCACCAATGGCAAGGGATCGACGGCGGCGACTCTGGCCTCGATCCTGCGGGCATCGGGATTGAAGACCGGTCTATATACTTCGCCGCATCTGGTGCGGATCAACGAGCGGATTCGGGTGAACGGCAAAGAGATCAGAGACGACGAGTTTGCATCGCTTCATGGCGAGGTGGATCGGGTTGCGGAGAGGTTGGAGGAGCGAGCGGAGTTGCCGTGGCATCCCAGTTTTTTCGAGATGATGACGGCGATCGCGTTCGAGTACTTCGCGCGGGAGAAGGTGGACCTGGCCGTGCTCGAAGTGGGCATGGGCGGCCGTCTGGATGCGACGAATGTGGTGGACCCGCGGGTGAGCGTGATTACCGACATTGCGCTCGATCATCAGAAGTTTCTCGGGAATACGGTGGGCGAAATTGCACGGGAGAAGGTGGGGATTATTCGTCCGGGCGGCGTAGTGGTGACACTGCCGCAGCAGCCCGAGGCCAACGATGTGATCGGGAATACGATCCTGGAACTGGGGGCGCGAGCGGTGAACGCGGTTCCGTATGTGCCGCCGGTTTCGCCAGGGAGTGGCAAGTACCTAGTACCGAGTACCGAGCCGAGCAACCCCCGGTGGATCTATCGCTACCCGCTTGCTGTTCTGGGAGAGCAATTTCTGGTGGAGACGTCGCTGGTGGGGCGGCACCAGTTGCGCAATGTCGCGCTTGCGATTGCGGCGGCAGCGGAACTAAGCGAGCAAGGATTCGGCGGCATCACGGCGAAGAGCATCGAGAGCGGCATCCGCGAGACGCGCTGGCCGGGGCGGTTTCAGGTGATCGCGGCGCGGCCGGAGTGGCCGGAGATGGTTCTCGACGTGGCGCACAATCCGGCAGGCGCATGGGCGCTGCGTTCGGCCCTTTCGGAGCGGTATGAAGACCGTCCGCTGATTTTTGTTTTCGGCGCCATGCGGGATAAGGCAATCTCGGAGATGACGGAAATTCTGTTTCCGCTGGCGGATCGAGTGATCGCGACCCGGCCGGAGAATCCGCGGGCGGCATCGCCCGAGGAGATTCGGCAAGCGGCAGGCCGAACCGGTGTCGAAATCGAGGCAGTGGAAAACGTACGACGCGCCTTGGAGCGGGCCCGAGTTCTGGCGAGCGCGGGAGCCGTGGTCGTGGTCACCGGCTCGATTTATCTGGTGGGCGAAGTGATGCGCAAGGTTGGGGCGGAAGTCTGAAGCAGCGCCGGCGAGCGGTTTCCCCTAGAATAGAAGTGTGCAGGAACTGAACTCATCGGTGGAAGTGGAAAACGGCGCGGAGGCCGCGCCGGTGGTTGCGCCGCGGCGAAGTCCGCACGCGATCCTAGGCGAGAAGTACGGCTGGTTGAGCCGGCTGCGATCCTATTTGATTCTTGATCCGCTGATCTGGCTCTACACCCTGGGGCTGGGAGTGCTGGCGCTTCCCGGCGGATTATTCGACCGAAACGGACGCCGTCTGCACTGGTTTTCGCGGGCCTGGTCGTGGCTCATCATGAAAACGATCTTCTCGCCGGTGAAGGTCACTGGCCTCGACAAGATCGATACTTCGAAACCCCATGTCTACGCGGTGAATCACGCCTCGGCCATGGACATCCCGGTGCTCTACGTTAACCTTCCCTTTCAGTTCCGCATCGTTTTCAAGAAGGAATTGTTGTCGTACCCGATTGTTGGTTGGCAGTTGAAACGTTCGGGGCAGGTCTGCATCGACCAGCAGAAACCGGCTAATTCGATTGCGGCGATCCGTTCGGCGGTGAAGAGTCTGAAAGCCGGCATGCCGCTGGTCATTTATCCGGAGGGCGGGCGCACGCCGGACGGCGAGATCAAGCCCTTTCTGCCGGGAGCTTTTTTCCTGGCGATCAAAGCGCAGGTGGATATTGTGCCGGTGGCACTGGTCGGAACTTACGAGCTGCTGCCGATGAACACCTACCACATCAAATGCCGTCCGCTGGGGATGCGCGTGGGTGAGCCGATCTCGACGACCGGGCTGAAGATGAAGGATTTAGAAGCGGTGTCGGCGAAGGTGCAGAAGGCGCTCGAGAATCTGTATTACGCGGAACGCCCGGTTCCGGCGTAGGCTCGATTTTCTGCCGTAACTTTTCTTGTTTCCTGCCGTTATCCCTGTGTAACACTACTCCGCGCGGAGATCCCGTTGAAGGCTCTGAGGAAAGAAGCGGACGAGCGGCTTCTGATCGAGGCGGCGCAGAAGGACCCTGCGCGCTTCGCGGAGCTTTACGAGAACAATTTCGAACGGATCTATGCGTACGTGGTGCGGCGGGTGGGAGACCGCGCGGAAACCGAGGATTTGACCTCCGAGGTCTTTCATCATGCGCTGGCCAACTTGCGGCGATTTGAATGGCGGGGGATTTCGTTTGCGGCGTGGCTCTACCGGATTGCCGCGAATCTGATTTCGGACCGGTGGCAACGCCGGGGCCGGGAGCAGGTGACGGACGAGGTGGAACCGATCGAATCCGCGCCAGCTACCAGCGTGGATTTCGAAGAAGTGGAGCGGCGGGCTAGTTTGTTTCGCCTCGTCGATGGTTTGCCGGCGGAGCAGCGGCGGGTAGTGGTGCTGCGGTTCGTGGAGCAGAAAAGCATTAAGGAAGTGGCGCGGGAGATTGGCAAGACGGAAGGCGCGGTGAAGCAGTTGCAGTTCCGCGCCCTCAGCAGCCTGCGGGCGCGCATGGAGGGTGCCGATGCCTAAGCGCTCTCTGGATAAAGGGAAGAACAATCCGCGAAACCACGACGCAAACAAGATCGAGCAGTTGAACCGCGCCGTGGATGCTCTGCTGGCCAGCACGGACAGCAAGCCTGCGAAGGTGGATGCAAACGTCGAACCGCTCCTGCGCGTGGCGGCTGACTTGCGTGGTCTGCCGCGGGAAGAATTCAAGACCAGACTCAAATCCGAATTGCTGAAGGGAGAAAAGCTATGAGCGCCGTTGCTCCACCCGTTGTCTCCGTTCGCCCGATTGCGAGCCCAAGGTTGACCTTCAAAGATCCGGCCAAGGCCATCGAGTTCTACAAGCGAGCCTTTGGCGCGCAGGAAACAATGCGCTTCGAAGTGGGAGGATCAATCGCGCATGCCGAGATCACGATCGGCGACTCGTCGATCAAACTTTCCGGCGAATGGCCGGAGGGGGGAAGGTTCAGCGCGGAAACACTGGGCTTCTCGCCGGTCCAGTTGGGCCTGCAGGTTGCCGACGTGGACTCTTTCGCGGCACGGGCCGTGGCTGCCGGATTGAAAACGATTTTGCCAATCAAAGATCAGTTCTACGGTCGCCGCGAAGGAAGCTTTGTTGATCCCTTCGCCTACACCTGGAACATCTCCACGGTGGTGGAAGAAATGTCGGTCGAAGAAATGCATCGGCGCATGAAGGGGCTGACAACCGGGCCCGAGGGCGGGCAGATTTCGGCGAAGGACGAGCTGCGGAAGGGAGTGGATCCGATCCCGCGCGGCTTCCACACGGTTACGCCTTATATGATCGCGTCCGATGGAGATTCGCTGCTCGCGTTCGCGAAGCAGGCGTTTGGCGCGGAGGAAACTTTCCGGGCAATTGGCGGAGCCGGAGGAATTCACGCGGAAACGCGCATCGGCGACACCATGCTGATGATGGGCGGCGGGATTCCGGGCAAGCCGTTCAACGCGAAGCCGAACACGACAGCCTTGCACATTTATGTGAAGGACACGGATGCGGCTTACAAAGAGGCCTTGCAGGCGGGAGCGACTTCGATCGGCGAGCCCCAGGATCACGAATACGGCGAGCGGGGCGCGGCCGTGAAAGATCCATTCGGCAACTTCTGGTACATCGCCACGCACAAAGGCGAGAGCTACATTCCGAAGGGGTTGCACAACGTGAATGTGTATATGCATCCGCTGCGGGCCGAGCCGGTGATCGGCTTCCTGAAGCGTGCGTTCGGGGCGCAGGAGATTGCGAAGTACGCTTCGCCCGACGGCGTGGTTCATCACGCCGAGATTCGCTGCGGAAATTCGGTGGTCGAAATGGGAGAAGCGCATGGCCCCTACCCGCCCATGCAGTCGATGTTCTACCTGTATGTGCCGGACTGCGACGCGGTCTATCGGCGGGCGCTGGCAGCGGGCGCGGAGTCGATCCAGGAGCCGGCGGACCAGCCTTACGGCGACCGGCTCGGGCTGGTGGCGGACGCGTTCGGGAACCAGTGGTGCATCGCAACGCACATCAAAGACAGCACGACCTAGGCCCAGGCTGAGCTTCAGTCCTCGTCGCCACTCGGGACGGTCTCCCTGGCTTCGTGCGATCCTTGACCGCCCGCTCTTTCAGGAGGGCCTCGTGACCTTGACCAGGAATCAATCCGGCTGGTCCGAGGTCAATTAGCCGCTGATGCGGACAAGTTGCCCTGAAAGCAGTAGCGGAAGGAATCACCCAAAACGGTTCGCTTCCTTAACCGCTGCAGGCCCGGTCGAAGGCGTGGTTTGATCCTGTTCCCCGACCAACAGCGGCGCCGCAATCCGCAGAGCCTCGACTTGCCGCTTCACCTTCAACAACTCCTGTTCCTTCGCCCGCAACAGTTCCATTACATCTCTCATGCCTCTAGTCTCCGATCATTACAGCAATCCGTCAATACATCACATGCTCTACCTTAAAACAAATTTAGGCGGGTACGCAGCTCAGAATATTGCACAAAGGTGCATACTGCGAGCATTTCAATGCCCCAAATGGTAAGGATGACCCTTCAGAATCGTGAATGCCCGGTAGACTTGCTCGAGCAAAACCACGCGAGCCAGTTCGTGCGCCAGCGTCATGCTGCCCAGCGAGATCGTATGTTGCGCGGCGCTTCGGGCTGCTTCGCTGAATCCATCTGCGGGCCCCACCGCGAAAGCCAGCGGCAGCAGATTGCGATCCTGATAGTCTCCCAGAAAACGCGCTAACTGTTCCGACGAGAACTGCTTTCCCCGCGGATCCATCAGCACCAGCGTCAACTTCCCGGCGCTCGTGGTTCGTTTCGCCCCACCCGGTGCCGTCCGCCCGCACATTGCGAGAAGCGCGGCTTCATCCCGCAGTGCCAGCCCCTCCACCTGCGCATAACGCGAGATCCGCTTCAGATACTCGTCGGTCAGCGACTGGATCGCCGGCTCTTTCGTTTTTCCCATCCACGCAATCTTGATCTTCACGGCAGGATGAATTCATTTGCTCCCGGAGGCCAGCACCACCGACGCCCCGAACGCGATGTTCTCTCCCTCAACGTATTTGCCGATCGCCGCGCGCACCTCTTCATAAATCTGCGGCCACATGCCCGCGGGCACACGTTCCAGCATCGGACGAAATGGCACCGATACGGCCCGCGCCTGCTCCCACACTTCTTCCGGAGTACCCGGCCAGGTCCAGGGCAAAGTCTTGGTTTCTTCTTCCACTTCCTGAAAACCAGCCCTCTGCAATACCGCGGAAAGACTTCCTGGCCGCGCAAAGCGGAACGGATCCGGGCCACCCGGCTCGAGCAGCGGACCACCCACATGCCCGTGCACCACACCCATCGTGCTCCGCCAGTAAGCTTGGTCGAACGGTCCCCAGGCTAGAAAGCAGGCGCGCGCGCCCGCGCGCAAAACGCGATGCAGCTCCCGCAAGGCAAGGCCGATGTCGCGAAAAAACATCACTCCAAAGCGGCAAGTGGCAAGATCAAAACTGTCATCCGCGAAAGGGAGCGTGTGTGCGTCGGCTTGCTGCGTGAAAAAATTCTCGAGGCCGCGCTCCCCCGCTCTTCCTTTTGCGATCGCAAGCAGGTCCGCACTCAGATCAAGAGCAGTAACCTGCCCTTGCGCTCCCACGCGCATGGCCAGGCTGATCGCAGGTTCGCCCGTACCGCTGGCCAAGTCCAACACGCGCATGCCGGGCTGCGGCCGGGCATATTCCACCAACGCTTCCGTCACCGCCTTACCCATCACCGCCGACTTCGCCTTCCATTTTTCGGAGGCGATGAGGCGATAAGAATCTCCCCAGCCAGGTTCCGCCTTGCCAGGTTCCGCTTTGGAAGAAGTGGTCATAGGCGCAAAGCAAAAAAAGCGAGGCACCCACTCCAGAGATAACCAACCTACGCTTTCTTGCGACCAATAGCGGCCGCGGGGGTGCGCTTGCGCGGCGTTGTCCTTGTCTTCGGTGTCGCCTTCGTCCGCGCCATCGGCTTCAACTCCGAAGGTTCAAGCCGCTTGGCCGTTTTCCAGAGGCGCTCCAGATCGTAATACTTGCGCGCCTTCTCGGAAAAAACATGAACCACAAAGTCCAAATAGTCGACCAGGATCCACTCGCCTTGCTTGTAACCTTCGACGTGCGCCGGGCGCACCCCCGCCACTTTCAAGCGCAGTTCCACCTCGTCCGCAATAGCCTGAACCTGCCGCGGGTTCGTGCCGCTGCACAGGACGAAGTAGTCGGTGAATGCTCCCGACCCCTTTTCCATTTCCAGGATGGAAAGTTCTTCCGCTTTCTTGTCGAGGCAGGCCTGAATGGCTGCCGTTACCTGTCGCTTCAGATCACTTTTCTTCATCGAGAGAGTAGGTCGTCGTTGGTCGTTAGTCGTTGGCCCAACCCGGGCGGAATTTTCATTGTAAATGACAGACTGCTTCGCTGCGCCTTGGTCAACGATAAGCCCGGTGGCAAGACAAATCGGCGACCGGTCAACGACGACCTAACCTCCCTTGTACAGTCCCATTTTCTTGATGTAATCCGCGACGGCAGGCTCGAGAAAGCGATGGAGCGGCTTGCCGGCGGCTGCAGTTCGGCGAATTATTGTGGAGGAAATCGGCTGATAGACCTCGTCCAGCAAATGGATAGTCACGCCCTTCAACACCAAGTCTCCCGTGGCAGCTTGTTGGTGAAACGGCCGTGTCACTTCCTGCCGCGGACGCAGGTCCGCGGGCAGCGCGTTCGCGACGTCGGCAAGAGAAAACCCTGGCCTGCTGGCAACCACAAACTCGCACTCGCGAAAAAGGGCCTCGGGCTGATGCCAGTTCGCGATATCGTCAAAGGCATCGATGCCGATAAGCAAGAAGAGCCGGTCTGCCTTCTTGAACGACTGCTTGAGCCGCCTGACGGTATCGATGGTGTAGTTGGGTTTCGCCACCCGCGTCTTGCCTTGGCCCGATCCGCCTGCATAAAAGTCTTCCGGCGCTTCCAGCATCGAGGGCACGAAGTCCTTTTCTTGCGCCGTGGCCAGCGCAATCATGGCATAGCGGTGTGCGAACGCCGACAGAGGTTGGCGCTGCTTGTGGGGCGGAACATCGGCAGGCACGAAGAGGATGCGTGAGAGATTGTAGCGCTCCCGCGCGGCGCGCGCGAGCGCCAGGTGTCCGCGGTGGATGGGGTCGAAGGTGCCGCCAAATAGTCCAATATTCATGCGCCGCTAGTGTCTTCGTTTGCAAGCCCGGTTGGCAAGCGCAACCTTCCCGGCAGGCGCTGATGGCTGCGTTACGCTCTGTTTGCCTGCCTGTGAGGAGAGGTTCAAGGGCATTGGCCGACGGTGCATGGTTCGATCGCCGGTTCGGCACACAATCAAGCGCTGGGAAAAACCCTCCCCCGAGAATCTGGAATGGACTCCTGTAATCTCGCGTGTTTGAGAACTCGGTACTAGCATGGGTTCCATGCGGGTGACCCTCCCCTTACTTCGCATCCCGCCCGCCCGTGCGCCCATTCTGCGCTACGGAGTAGCCGTCCTGAGCACCACGCTGGCACTGATCCCGGCGCTGCTGATTCCCAACATCACCGAAAGCCGGCTGGCGGTATTCGCCGTCGCGGTAATGGTGAGCGCCTGGTATGGCGGCTGGAAACCGGGTCTGGTCGCCACCTCGTTCGCACTTACCGTGAGCGCATACTTTTCATTTACCGGAGAACACACCCCGGCGCAATACCGGTCGACAATGATGCGGCTGGCTCTGTTTGTTGTGCTGGCGCTTCTGATCTGCTGGTTCAATGCCGCCCTGCGAGCCGCTCAGGAGGGCTTGCGTCGTTCCGAAATGAATTTCCGCTCGCTGGTGACCAACGCTCCCTACGGTATTTGCCGCTGCGATTCTGCGGGCCAACTGCTGGACGCGAATCCGGCGCTGCTCGTCATGCTGGGATATTCCTCCGCAAAGGAACTGATGGGGAAACACCTCGGAGGACTCTACGCGGACACACAGCAGTGGTTCGAGCTGGCGGATTATCTGCGCTCGGCCGCTGCCCTTCAACGGCTTGATTGCAGAATGGCTGCGGAAGGACGGCACTGCCACGGTGGTTCGCGTTTCCGGTCGCGCAGTTCCTGACGGCGACACGGGAAGAGCCTTCGAGCTGTTTGCCGAAGATGTGACCGAGCGACGCGCCCTCGAGCAACAGCTCCGGCAGTCGCAAAAAATGGAAGCTGTGGGAAGACTTGCCGGCGGCATCGCGCACGATTTCAACAACCTGCTGATGGTGATTTCAGGATACTCGGAATTTCTCCTCGACCGCCTGGGCCCGGAGCCGGCGCTGCGCGCTCCAGCCCAGGAGATTGCCAGCGCGGCCGTGCGAGCCACGTCGCTCACCCGCCAGCTCCTCGCCTTCAGCCGGAAGCAAATGCTGGCCCCGAGAATTCTTGACCTGAATGGCGTGGTCACCGAAAACCTGAAGATGCTCACCCGCGTGATCGGCGAGGACATCGACTTGGTCATGGTTCCAGCCGCCGGACTGGGCGCGGTGCGCGCCGACGCCGGGCAGATCGAGCAAGTCATCATGAATCTCGCCGTGAACGCGCGCGACGCCATGCCATCTGGAGGCAAGCTGACGATCGAGACCTCCAACGTCTCGCTCGACGAGGAGTATTCCCGCTTTCATGCGCCGCTCAACCCGGGAAACTACGTTATGCTGGCCATCAGCGATACCGGCGCGGGCATGGATTCGGAGACCCAGTCCCACATCTTCGAGCCCTTCTTTACCACCAAAGGGCCCAAGGGCACGGGGCTCGGGCTCTCCACGGTTTACGGGATCGTGAAGCAGAGTGGCGGTTACATCTGGGTCTACAGCGAGCCGGGCCAAGGCACGACGTTCAAGATCTATTTGCCCCGCGTCGCGGAAGCAGTCGAGAGTGCCGCCCAAGTTGCCGCTCCAGCGGAATCCGCGAGCGCCGAGCCCGGAACCGAGACCATCCTGCTGGTCGAGGATGAGGCCAACCTGCGCTACCTGGCCCGCCAATTCCTCGAGAAGCAGGGTTACCGGGTGATCGAAGCAGCCGATGGCGCGGTCGCGATGCAGATCGCCGTGGCGCACGAAGGAGTAATTCATCTGCTGCTCACCGACGTGATCATGCCCGGCATGAACGGCCGCGAACTGGCGCAGCGAATTTCGGAAATTCGCCCCAACGTAAGAGTGCTTTACATGTCCGGTTACACGGAAAATGTGATCGGGCGCAATGGCATGCTGGATGCCGGTGTACGCCTGCTCCAGAAGCCCTTTACCCTGCGCGACCTGAAAAGCAAAGTTCGCGAAGTGCTCGATTCCGCTCCATTACCCGGAGGCTGCCATGTCAGGTCAAAGCCGCTCACGCCGCGCGCAAGGCGCAACAGTTGCCGTCGTCGCGTGCACAACGTTTTCAACTTCACCTGCCCCTGAAATACCGCCGTCTCGACGAAAAGAAATGGCACGACGGCGAAACCCAAAACATCAGCCGCTCCGGTTTGCTGTTTCAGGCGGAAGACCTCTTGCAGCCGAAGGTGATGCTGGAAATTAATCTAGTGCTGCCGGCCGAGATTGCCGGGCTCTCGCCCACCGAAGTGATTTGCCGTGGCGAAGTCGTGCGTACGATCAAACCTGAAGAGGAAATGCCTCCCGCTCTGGCCGCGAAGATTCTCCAGTATCACTTCCAGCACGGATCGCAATTGCCGCGAGCCTAGGCGTAAAAATTTTCCGTCAGACCCTTTGGCTGTCCGCGGCTTCAGCCTGCTCGCGCGCCTGCTCGCGCAAGGCATCCACTTCCTTGGCCATGGCGAACTTCAATTCGTCGATTCCTTTGCCGGTCACGGCCGAGATTTCGTAGAGCTTCAGCTTGTGTTTCTTGCAGTAACGCTTAAGCGCGGCGACTTTGTCTTTGTTGGCCACATCGATCTTCGATGCAACCATGATCATTGGCTTTTCTTCCAGATGAGCGCCGAAACTGGCCAGCTCAGCCGAGAATCACTTCCACGTCTTTCACGATGTCAGCACGGCCGCTGGCGTCCGACACATCGGCTAGGTGAACCAGCAGGCGCGTGCGCTCGATGTGCCGCAAGAACTGCGTGCCCAACCCTGAGCCGGTGTGCGCACCTTCGATCAAGCCAGGAATGTCGGCAACCACAAAACTGATTTCATGGTTAGGATCGCCGACGGCAACCACGCCCAGATTGGGTTCCAGCGTGGTGAAAGGATAGTCCGCGATTTTCGGCCGCGCTGCCGAGATGCGGGAGATCAGCGTGGATTTACCAACATTCGGATACCCAACCAGTCCAACGTCAGCAAGCAACTTCAGTTCGAGCCGGTAGTTGTGTTCTTCGCCGGGACGTCCGGGCTCGTGTTCGCGCGGAGCCTGGTGCACCGAAGTGGCGAAGCGCGCGTTGCCGCGTCCGCCGCGGCCGCCTCGGGCAATGACCATACGTTGATCGGCAGTCGAAAAATCGAAAACCTTCTCGCCCGTTTCTTCGTCATATACGATCGTCCCAACCGGAACTTTCAGAACTACGTCGCCGCCTTCCCGACCTGTCTTGTTGGAGCCTTCGCCGTGGCGTCCGCGCTCAGCCTTGTATTCGGGATTGAAACGGAAATGAACCAGCGTGTTGTGGCGTTCGCTGGATTCCATAATCACGTCTCCGCCCTTGCCGCCGTCGCCGCCCGAAGGCCCGCCTCGCGGAACATATTTTTCGCGGCGGAAGGCCATGCAGCCATTGCCGCCGTCGCCCGCTTTCACCCGAATTTTCGCCTCGTCGATGAACATGGTTGCTCGTCAGGCCGCTAACCTACAAAACAAAAAAGCCTCGTCCCGAAGGCGAGGCTCAAGCCGCGTCGGACAGCTAGCCGCGGCCGCTTTAACGTCGAATGCGGCTTCGGCTGACGACCGCTATTACTCCGCAACTTCCATCGGCTCGACCATCACGAACTTGCCCATCGAGCCCTTATTCAGGAACTTGATGCGCCCCGTAATCTTGGCAAACAGAGTATCGTCTTTGCCGCGGCCCACGTTGAGCCCCGGTTTCACGCGGGTGCCGCGCTGCCGCACGATGATGGTGCCGCCGGGCACAACCTGCCCGCCGAATGCCTTGAATCCCAGCCGTTGCGCGTTGGAATCGCGCCCGTTTCGTGAAGTGCCTTGTCCTTTTTTATGTGCCATAAGAAATCAGTTTCCGGTGGCCAGTTGCCAGCACAATCGTGTGAGGACGGGCACTCGCCCGTCCTTACGTTTACTTCTTCTTCGAACTCGCTTTCTTTGCCGCTTTCTTGGGCGCAGCTTTCTTCTTGGCCGACCCGGTTGCCTTCACTTCCGTCGCCGGCTCTTCCGCGTCCGCAGACACGACCTTGGCCGGCTTCGGCTCTTTCTTCTCCAACTCCGGAGCTTTGAAGCTCTGCCCATCAAAGGCGATCTCCGTGATGCGCACCGCGGTGAAGGACTGCCGGTGCCCGCGCAGCTTCTTATACTGCTTCTTGCGCTTGTAGTGGAAGACCAGGATCTTCGCGCCGCGGCCTTCTTCCACCCGTTGACCGACGACCCGCGCTCCGGATTGTGGTTTCCCGATCTGACCTTCTCCGCCCGACACAGCCAAGATCTCGGGAAACTCCACCTGACCATCGGTGCCCGTAGCTAGTTTCTCCACTCGAATCACGTCTCCGGGCGCCACCCGGTATTGCTTCCCACCGGCGCGGATAACCGCGTACATACGTCTGCCTCCGTCAAATATCGTAGAAGTCAGCTCACCAAACGCAACCCTGCGCACACGGGCGTAACCCCTGGCTTGCCCTGAAACTTCCTGCTGAACTTCCCATGCTTGCTGTGTTTTCCGCCACGGCGCTTGAAGCCAAGGCAAGCGTTCCCAGAACGGGTCGGCGAGTACAGGCAAACTCAGCTATTCTAGCGTGCGCTGTGGAAATCGGTCAATGCGCCCTTTGCGGATTGCGGTATGGTGTGCGAGAATTCCCCCGAATCTTCGGAGCAACTCAGGGAGGAACCCAACCATGAAGCGCCTTTTCCCCGTTTTGTTGTGCCTGCTCGCCCTCACTCTGTCCGCCGTTGCGCAGCCACCTAAGCCGCCCACGAAAAAATCTGCGCCCCCGCCCGCTCCCGACAAGTCCTACCTGCAGAAGATCTGGGATGGCTGGTCTAGCCTCGATCCCGCCAACGTTGCCAAGTTCTATGCCAGCGGCCCGCACACCTTCTTCGACATCGCCCCTTTGAAATACGCGAGCTGGGAGGAATACGAAAAGGGAGTGCAGGGCGTGGTCTCCGGCTACAAAAGCGCGAAGTTCACGCTGAACGATGACCTAGTCATCCATCCCCACGGAGACTTGGTCTGGGCCACCGCGACGGTGAAGGAAGAGATGACGACAAAAGCCGACAAAGTTGAGATGGGCAACTTCCGCTGGACCGTGGTTTTCGAGAATCAGGACGGCAAGTGGATGATCGTTCACGAACACGTCTCTGCCCCTTTGCCATAAACAAAGCCGAGAAGCTACCGCCCCGGCATACGCAGACTCGCCGCGTCAGTACGCCTTGGCGAAGAAATAGACCGTCATCCCGCTTCCAACCAGCACGACAAAGACGCGAATCCAGGACTGCGGCAGTTTCTGCGCGTAGTGTGCGCCGAGGTAGCCGCCTAGAAGTCCTCCTCCGATCATCACAATCCCGTGCTTCCAGTACACCGCACGCGCCACAATGAAAGCCACCACGGCAACGCCGTTGATCACGAACACCATGACAGTCTTCAAGGCGTTCATGGCATGGATGTCGGTCATACCGAGCGTCGCCAGCATGGCCAGCATGACAATGCCCATGCCGCCGCCGAAGTACCCACCATAGATTGCGACCAGCAGCTGAAAAAACGTGACGCCCGCCAGCGCCCACCACGTGGTTTCGTGTTCGATGACGGAACCTCGCGAACCCGCCAGCCTCTTGCCAAATGCAAACAACAAAGTGGCGCTCAGCGTAAGCCAGGGAAGCACGCGCATGAAAGTCTGCGCCGGCGTTTTCAGCATCAGCACAGCCCCAGCCCCGCCGCCGATCAGACTCACCGCCAGCAGGGGCACCATAATGCGGCGCGGCACATTCAACCGGTTGCGGTACGCGCCCCCACTCCCCACCGCGGCCGTCCACAGGGCAATCGTATTCGTGGCATTGGCCGGAATCGGCGGTACTCCCGTAAACAGCAGCGCCGGGAACGCGATGAAGCTGCCGCCACCGGCAACCGAGTTCAGCGCTCCCCCCAGCATCCCAGCGAAAAAGAGAATGATGGCGGTTTCGAGATTCAAGCACTTAGATGTATCAGAAACTCTGGTCCCCACCAAACGTCGATGGGCTTGTCGGTTGAGTGAGTGTTACCTCAGTAATCTCCGGCAATCCCATTGCCTTCGAGAAACAACGTCGCTGCGACAGGGTTAATATCAACTGAACACCGACCGTGGGAGACTTGTCATGCGCAACCGAATCGTCGTTCTGATTTCGCTTTTCCTGTTAGCCAGCGCGGGTTGGGGCCAGCAGCCACCCGCCGGGAGCAGCGCCCCGCCCAGTGCCCAACCGAGCATGCCGGGCATGGACATGCCGGGCATGAAAGCTATGCCCATGGGCGCAGATAAAGACAGCGACGCCAGCGCCCACGCCATGCATGCGATGGAAGGCCACATGGACATGGGTCCGCACATGAAGATGACGGCACTGCGTCGGCCGAAGCCCGGCGATGCCGCGCGAGCCGAGCAGGTGGTGGACACCGCGCGCAAGGCTTCAGAAAAGTACCTCGACTATCATGTTGCGCTGGCCGACGGCTACCAGATTTTCCATGCCGAAGTTCCGCAGAAGATGTACCACTTCACCAACTATGGATACGCGATGGAAGCCCGCTTTCGTTTCAATCCCGAGCACCCGACGTCGCTGCTCTATGAAAAGCATGGCGACGACTACAAACTGATAGGCGTGATGTACACCGCGCCCAAGCGCCTCGACGAAGATGAACTCGACGAGCGCATTCCGCTCAGCGTCGCGCAATGGCACGAGCACGTGAATTTCTGCGCCCCGCCTGCCAATCGCAAGAAGGATTTGCTGGCGCCCCATCCGCAGTTCGGCTTACGGGGATCGATCACCACGCAGGAAGCTTGCGATGCCGCGGGCGGAACCTTTCATCCCGTAATTTTCAACTGGATGGTGCACGTCTACCCATTCGAGAAAGACCAGGCCAGCATCTGGTCGGTCGATCGGCAGCATGGCGACGGCGATTGAAGGGCCGGCGAAGCCTGCTTCGCGGAAGAATGTCGAGGGCAGTTGTTGGCAGCGACCTCTTGCTAACCGACACATCGAAGCCGCGTCCAACCAGCGTGACGGAAATTTTCGCAGCGTCAGGGAACTTTCGGCAAGGACGGTGCGTAGTACTCAGTGTTCGCTTCTGAACAGTGAAGTTCGGTAACGGACATGGAGCAGGCACTCTCGTGTCGATGTTGCTCAGGGCTTATTCGCTTTTCAATGGTTTAAGGGCTGCGCAGCTTCGGCATGGAAATTGCATTGTCTGCTCTTAGAAAGCGGACCAGGAACATAACCTCCCGGTCCATCGTTTTTTTTGCGGGGTTAGGGGATTCTCTCACACTCGGTTTGGCGGCCCAGGTGAGAAAACCCCCCGTGCTCAACGCGACAGGCCTGGCGGCTTGTCCGCTGAACCCCAGCGGCTGCATTGTAGGCGATTCGCGGCAAAACATAAAGGTTTTCTCGCGGAAGTCATGAACCGGGCCGCCCCAACCGTTTCCCGACGTGATTTCGGGAAAGAAAAAGGAGCAGTCATGAAGTTCGCGAGAATGTCGAAGAGCCTGGTGCTGGGGTTGGTGTTAGTGTTTGCCTCAAGCGCCTTTGCGGCAACGAAAGCCAATTTGCAACTCAACCATCCCGTGACGGTCAACGGAACCACGCTGAAGCCCGGAGAGTACAAGGTCCAGTGGGAAGGCAACGGTCCGAGCGTTGAACTGAGCATCCTGCACGGCAAGAACGTGGTCGCGAAAGTGCCAGCGCAGGTGGTAACACTGGAGACGCCAGCCGCCAACGACGCTGCGGTGACGCGTCAGAATGGCGGCGGCCCCGACTTATTGGCGGGCATCCGATTCCAGGGGAAAAAGTTCTCTCTGGAGTTGACCGAAGCCAGCGACGGCATGCCGGCCGGTTCCAGCAAGTAACTGCGCCGCCGTATGGAACAATCAACAGGGAGCACTCATCGTGCTCCCCGTTTCTTCTTGGTCCAGTGGGGCGAAGCTTCGTTGCATCAATAAATAGACGGGAGCGCATCGCGCTTGCCTGAAACGGGCCGCTCGAAACCGGAGCTGCTCCTCAGTACTTCGGCACCTTAGGATCCACGCGCTCGGCCCATGCAGTAATCCCGCCGGCGACATTATGCACTTTGGTGAATCCCGATTGCTGCAGGAATGCGACCGCCTTCGCGCTGCGCCCACCCATCTTGCAATGCACCACGATCTCGCGGCTGGAATCCAGTTCATGCACGCGATTGGGCAGGTCGTTCAGCGGAATAAGATAGTCCGCCAATGTTGCAGATCTGATATTCGTGGGGCTCGCGCACATCGAGGACGAAAAGATCCTCTTTCGCATCCAGGCGCCGCTTCAACTCTTCCACTTGAATTTCCGGAACTCCTGTACCCACCGGTTTTTCCTCCCCCCGAATGCCGCAAAATTGGTTGTAGTCTATCAGCTTGGTTACCGTGGGATGGGTGCCGCAAACCGGGCAATCGGGATTCTTGCGCAGCTTGAGTTCGCGGAACTTCATGCCCAGCGCGTCAATCAGCAGCAGCCGCCCGATGAGCGGCTCACCCGCTCCGAGAATTAACTTGATTACTTCGGTGGCCTGCATCACGCCGACAAGTCCGGGCAAAATGCCGAGCACTCCGCCCTCGGCGCAGGAAGGAACCAATCCCGGCGGAGGCGGCTCAGGATAAAGGCAGCGGTAGCACGGCCCCTCTTTTGTGGCGAACACGCTGGCCTGGCCTTCGAAGCGAAAAATCGAGCCATAGACGTTCGGCTTCCCGGTGAGCACGCATGCGTCATTCACCAGATAGCGCGTGGGGAAGTTATCGGTGCCGTCGGCGATGATGTCGAATTCGCGGAAAAGTTCGAGCGCGTTCTCGCTGCTCAACCGCATGTCGAACTTCCGAATATTCAGGAACGGATTGATGGCCGTCAGCTTGTCCGCCGCGGAATCCAGTTTCTTCCGCCCGACATCGGCGGTCGAGTGAATGATCTGCCGCTGCAGGTTGGTGTAATCCACTACATCGAAATCGACCAAGCCCAGCGTGCCCACGCCCGCGGCCGCCAGATACAACGCCAGCGGCGAGCCCAGGCCTCCCGTGCCAATGCAGAGCACGCGCGCCGCCTTCAGCTTCTGCTGACCCTCCATGCCTACCTCGGGCATGATCAGGTGGCGCGAGTAGCGCAGGATTTCGTCCTTGCTCAGGGTTACTGGAATTTCGGTCATGGTAGCCATAAAGTCCTCGGTTGCTCGAAGTGCGCGGTTCCGGGATCGTTAGATCTTGGACACTAACGACAGGCAGGACACATACAACAGCGATTTGTGGCAGAAGGTTTCAACGCTGCGATCCCTGGCCAAACCAGCGGTCAGATGGCGCCTCCAGCAATGGAAGGCACGATGGAAATGTTATCACCTTCCTCACCGCGGTTGCCTCTTTCTGCAGGTAGCGGATATCCTCATCGTTCACATAGAGGTTGACGAAGGCGCGCAGCTTGCCGTCCTCGGTGTAAAGATGCCGCCGCAGTCGGGATGCTTCGCCACCAGCGCATTCATGGCTTCGCCCACGGTCGCGGCCTTCACTTCCACCGTGGATTGCTTGCCCACATACTGCCGCAGCGGCGTAGGGATGTGAATCTTGCTCATACGTCTAATCATAAAAGATGCGTCGGGAGACTGGGAAGATTCAGGTCGGTGCGAGTTTGGTCTCAGAGCAGTCCGCTACGCCCATGTTCCGCCTGCCGTAGAATGAAAAAGACTACAAGGGAGAAATTACGATGACGATTTTCGATCAGGCTCGGGGCAGAATTATTGACGGTGGCGGCGCGAGTGGCGGCGGGCTTCTGCGCCTGATCGGACTTGGCATTGCCGCATTGTTACTGGTGATTTTGTTGTTCAGTTCCGTGACCAAGGTAGGCACCGGTCACGTGGGCGTGCTCACGCTCTTTGGCAAAGTGCAGACCGGCGAAACTCTGGGCGAAGGCATTCACCTTATCAATCCACTGAAAACCAATAACGAACTCTCCATCCAGACGCAGACTCTGAAGGAATCGGCCAGCGTACCTTCGAGCGAAGGCCTGATGATGAGTCTGGATACTTCGCTTATCTACCATCTCAATCCCGACCACGCCTCCGATGTTTTCCAGAAGATTGGCGCCGACTACGAAAACGTGGTGGTCGAGCCTACGCTCCGCTCCGCCATCCGCGAAGCCACCGCGTCCCACACCGCCAACGCTCTCTACACCGGCGAACGCGAAATGGTGGCCAAGCAGATTTACGACCAAGTCAGCCAGCAGCTCAATCAGCGCGGCCTGACCGTCGAGAACGTTCTCTTGCGCGACATCCAACTACCCGCCACGCTGAAGGCCGCCATCGAAGCCAAACAGCAGGCCGAGCAGGAATCGCTGGCCATGAACTTCCGCCTGCAAAAAGAGACCCAGGAGGCGCAGCGCAAACGCATCGAAGCCGCCGGCGTCCGCGACTTCCAGCAGATCGTGGCCCAAGGCATCACGCCCGCTGCTGGAGTGGAAGGGAATCGAAGCCACGGAAAATCTGGCCAAGAGCGCCAACTCCAAAGTTGTCGTGATCGGCAACAGCAAGAACGGCCTGCCCCTGATTCTGGGACAATAAATACTCGTGGGGACGACAAATGCTCATGGGGGCGAGGGGCCCTCGGCTGTCTCGTCGCCGCAGCCGACGTTTTTACAACGCTGCTAACATGACACCGTGCCCCCGCTGCTCGACGTCCGCCACCTGAACATCGATTTCCCGGCCGCCCTGCTGGCGTGGGAACGGGGCGACTGTCCCACACGAGTTCTTCCCGCCGTCCGCGATCTCAGCTTCTCCATCGCTCCCGGCGAAGTCCTCGGCCTGGTCGGCGAATCGGGCTCCGGCAAATCCATCACGTCCCTGGCCATCATGCGCCTGCTGCCGCCCCAGGCGAGGGTTTCCGGTGAGATTCTCTTTTCGGAGAACGGTACCACCCGCAATCTCCCTGCCCTGCCCGACGACTCCATGCGCCAACTGCGCGGCTCGCGCATCGCCATGATCTTCCAGGAGCCGATGACCGCGCTCAATCCCGTGATGCGCGTCGGCGATCAGATCGCCGAGGCCGTGCGCGCCCACGGTACCCGTTCGAAGAGCGAGGCTGTCAGGCTTGCCGTTCAAGCCATGACGGATGTCGCCATCCCCGAGCCCGAACGCCGCGCCCGCGACTATCCTCACCAGCTTTCCGGCGGCATGCGCCAGCGGGTGATGATTGCCATGGCCATCGTCAACCGCCCCCAGTTGCTCATCGCCGACGAACCCACCACGGCGCTCGACGTCACCATCCAGGCCCAGATACTCGACCTGCTCGCCGAACTCCGCACCAAGTTCGGTCTGGCCATGCTCTTCATCTCGCACGATCTCGCCGTAGTTTCGCAGGTCGCCGACCGCGTGGCCGTGATGTACGCCGGCAGCGTGGTTGAACTCGGCAACCAGGCATGAAATCTTTCGTTCCCCCGCGCATCCCTATACGCGCGGCCTTCTGCACGCCGTGCCCGACCTGAAGACGAAGCGCGGACGATCCTCTCGAAACGATCGAAGGCACAGTCCCGCCGCTGCACGCCATGCCCCCGGGCTGCGCTTTCGAGCCGCGCTGCGCATTCCGCGTTCCCGAATGCGCCCGCGCCCTACCGCCGCTGGTCGAGGTCGCCCGAGGACACTGGGCCCGCTGCCCAGTGGTCAATGCGAAACTGCCATAACCGAATAAACTCCGGCCGTCGTGCAGATTGCTGTACGTGCCTTCCCCCGGGGGAGTCCTCCCGAAGCCCCGCCCTTACACCAGCGGGGCGAGAGCTTGCCCTGAGCGAAGGGGATCTGGCGCCCATCGCAACCGCCGGTTGGGGAATCAGACTGCACCACTGCTCAAAATCATCTCTGCCCTGTATCCCTTCCGTTCCCGCTCGTTCTATAATCGCCACTTTGTCTGGTGTCCATTGCGCATCCTGCTGCTTAGCGACATTCACGCCAACCTCGAAGCGCTGGAGGCCTGCCTCGCAGCAGCTCCACCCTACGATTTCGTTGCCAACCTGGGCGACGTCGTCGGCTACGGCGCCAGCCCCAATGAAGTCATCGAACGCTCGCGCGGCCTGGGAAAGATTTTCGTCCGCGGCAATCACGACAAGGCCGCGACCGGCCTGATCGACTTGGAAGATTTCAACCCGATGGCCGCCAGCTCCGCCATCTGGACCCGCGACCAGTTGACTTCCGAGCATCACGAATGGCTGCACTCTTTGCCGCAAGGCCCGCTTCCCCTGGAAGCTTTTCCGCAAGTGCAACTGGTTCACGGCTCCCCGGGCGACGAAGATGCCTACATCGTTTCCATCGGCGATGCGCTCGTCCCGCTCCTCGCACTCACCACGCCGCTGACCTTCTTCGGTCACACCCACCTGCAGGGCGGATTCTTCGCCAACGGTTCCAGCGCCGATGGCTTCCGTCCCGAATACCGCACCGTAGGGCAAGCCGAGCGGTCTCGTTACAGTTGAGGCCGGCCACGCGTTACATGATCAATCCAGGATCAGTCGGGCAGCCACGCGACGGAGATTGGCGCGCCGCCTTCGCCCTGTTCGATACGGACGCCCAGGTCGTCCACTTCCACCGCACGCCCTACAACCTGAAAGCCGCGCAAGAGCGCATCCTCTCCGCCAACCTGCCCGCCCGCCTCGCCACCCGCCTCGCCGCCGGCCGCTGACGGTGTCACTAACCAAATCCCAGAGAGGTTTACCCTGTGGAGCTCTGCGTCCTCCGTGTTTCAAGATTTTCCTACACCATGCACAAGACAACGCCGTGCCCTATTAGCGCAACCGCCGTTGTAAACTCGACTCCATGCCCTACCCGCACATCTCCGGAACCAAACCACTCTTCCCCCATCGCGCAGACTCCCGCGAAAATCCTCCCGAGCACTACCTCATCGCTCACAGCGACGGCGGCGCCCGCGGCAATCCCGGACCCGCCGGCTACGGCGTAGTTATCCAGGATCAGTCCGGACGCAAGGTCGCCCAACTAAGCGAATATCTCGGCCACCAGACCAACAATTTTGCTGAGTATCAGGGCCTGATCGCCGCCCTCGAATACGCTCTCGAGCACGGCCCCAAAGCCCTCAAGCTGATCAGCGATTCCGAACTGCTGGTCCGCCAGATCAAAGGCATCTACAAAGTGAAGAATCTCGACTCTTAAGGATCTCCACGGCCGCGCCAAAGAATTAATCGCCCAACTGGAATGGTTCTCCATCGGCCACGCCCTCCGCGAACACAACCAGGAAGCCGACCGCCTAGCCAACGAAGCCATGGACAAAGGCACCGGCCGAAGCACGGACCGTGCGAGCGAAGACCGGGTGGGGCGGGCACGCTTGCCCGCCAACCCCGACGGAGGCAAAGGCCATGTGCCGACGGGCGACTCGCCCGTCCGCTCCGCCCAACCGGAACTCGAAGGCATAATCCGCAACGGCGTCGTAGAACTGACAAACGGCAAACTCCCCGAAGGAACGCGAGTGCAAGTGCGACCAAGAAGAAGGGAGTAGTCGCCAACATCCCGGCGGCGTCGATGGGAACGGGGCAAGCGTGCGCTTCGGATTCGATCGGCGAAACGGCGATGCTATCTCTCGATGGACTAGCTCTTTGACATCTGAATAGCATCCCAATCTAGAAACCAGTACCTAGAAGCTGCCTTTCATTCCGCTGCCGAAGTATGGTCGTGCACAATCTTCCATCCCTCGGGAAACTTGCGGAACACCAGCGTGAACAATCCATGCGGCGTCTTGCCGTCGGACATGGTCAACTTCCACGAACCACGCACAAAGGCCGAGTCCTGGCCCAGCACTATGACGCGCAAGCCGGAGAATTCCAGCTTCCCCATCTCCTGCCCGGGACTGGCATACTTAGCGAGATAACGGTCCATCGTGGCCTGCCATCCGTCATGCTCCTCCGCGCCGGAGAAAAACGTCAGTTCCTTTGAATTCCAGTAGCCCGCCATGAAGCCTTCCAGATCGTGCCGGTTCCAGGCCTCCTGCTGCGTGCGCAACACGCGCTCGATAGCTTTCGCGTCGTTGCCATAGACGCCCGACTCGTCCTGGGCAAGCACCTGATCACTGGTTGAGGCGAGAATGATCGGCAAACAGCAAGACAAGAAAAAGAAGTAGTGAGCAAACCGGCTGCGCATAAGACCCCCGGATCTAGCTAAACTGAGCGCACCAGTTTCGCACGACAGGAGGCAATTACGGGAGGATTTCGATACGAGCCGCAGCGGTTCTTAAACTTACGCCCGGCCCTTCTTGAGCGCGACCGCTTTGCCGGCAACTTCCCAAGGCCGCTTCGGACGATCTACCGGCGCTTTGTCGTCGTCCTTAAGCCGGTCGTAATGGTAGGAGTCGCTCACCGTCCCCAGCGACTCGTTGTACAGGCTGGGCAACCCAAGCGCGATTTTCAGCTCTTCGGCAAACGACTGCAGCGCTTTGAGGTGGTCGGCAGTCGCCGGGATTTCCGTCTTCGAATTCTTCAAGAACTGCTGGTAGCCGCGGTTGACCAGCTTCGAGATCTCGCTGCCGATCAGGTATCCGGGATAGGCGAAAATCTTCACCCCATCGTCGGCCGTCTTCTGAATCGCGGCCGATACGTTGTATTTTCTGAGGAACACGCGCCCGTTCGTGCCCGGCGCCTCCGTCACATCGAAACCGTGCTCGCGCAGCCAGGCCAGCGCTTCCTCGTAAGTTCGTGCTTCTATTGCTTTCGGCATTTTCTAAGCTTCCAATCTCTCTGTTAGATGCAGCCTTCTCATAAATTGTGCGTTGCTTATTTCGCGCTGCATCGGACTTGCAATCTGTGTCATCTAAAGACACCATACTACATAGCGTGTTTCGCTCTGTTTTGCATATTACGATAGTCATGAGGGAACGGTTCGGATATGGGTCAGACTTCAGCCCGGTTGGCGGCAACTTTCCCGGCACATCATGCGCCGCAACCCGCCGTCCCGCGTCCCGGGCTGAGTCTGCTGGAGCGCATCGGCAATACTCCGCTGCTGCGCTTTGATCGGCTCACCGCGCATCTGCCCGGCGTGACACTTTTGGGCAAGGCCGAATGGCACAACCCCGGCGGCTCGGTGAAAGACCGCGCCGCTGCCAACATCGTTGCCGAAGGCCGACTCAGCGGCGAGTTCCGCCCGGGCAAAACCCTGCTCGATGCCACCAGCGGCAACACCGGCATCGCCTACGCCATGCTGGGCGCGGCCGAGGGATTTCCAGTCATGCTGTGCATGCCGCAAAATGTTTCCGCCGAGCGCAAGAAGATTCTGAGCGCGTATGGCGCGAACATTCTTTATACCGACCCTGGTGACGGCTCCGACGGCGCCATCCGCATGGCTCGCGAGCTTGCCGCCAAGCATCCGGATTTGTATTTCTACGCCGATCAATACTCCAACGACGCCAACTGGCTCGCCCACTATCACGGCACGGCCAACGAAATCTGGCAACAGACCGAAGGGCGGATCACTCACTTTGTGGCCATGCTCGGCACCAGCGGCACCTTTGTGGGCACCACGCGCCGGCTGAAGGAACTCAATCCCACAATTCGTTGCATCTCACTGCAACCCGATTCCTCTTTTCACGGCATCGAAGGCGCCAAGCACATGGCCAGCGCGATCGTGCCCAAGATCTACGATCCGATGCTGGCGGATGAAAATCTAGAGATCGCGACCGAAGACGCCTACGCCATGGCCCGACGCGTCGCCCGCGACTGTGGACTGCTGCTGGGAGTCTCAGCCGCAGCCGGCATCGCCGGCAGCCTCAGAGTTTCCGACCAACTTCAGCTAAGGAACGGACAGCAGGCCGTCATCGTCACGATCCTCGCGATTCGGGCGACAAATACGTCAGCGAGAGATTCTGGACGGAATAAGAACACCCCCACGGAGGCAGGGAGACACGGAGAAAAATCGAACGAGCAACTTCTTACTCCTGGATTTCCAGACTGAAATTCTTGCATCAATTTTCTGGGTGACTCAGTGTCTCAGTGGTAGGTTCTGATTTTGATGCTGAAACTGTCCCACGCACACCACGCCGCTCTTCGCCGCCACGGCGAAGAAACCTACCCACAGGAGTGCTGCGGTGTGCTGCTCGGCCGAACCAACGATGAGGGTACCCGCGTCGTGACCTCGACTGCGCGCTGCGGCAATACCCGCACCGACTCGCCGCAGAACCGTTACAACATCGATCCCCGCGAATTGGTTCGCATTCAGCGCGAGGGCCGCGAGCGCGGGGAGGACATTGTCGGCTTCTACCACTCCCACCCCGACCACCCGGCGCGCTGGTCCGAGACCGATCTCGCCGAAGCCCACTGGATCGGCTGCTCCTACGTCATCACCAGCGTGGAGAAGGGAAAAGCAGCGATGACGAACTCGTTTGAACTGGCAGGATCCGACGAAGCCGTCAAGCAATTCATCGACGAGACCGTCGAAATCAATTGATTTCCATGCCGGTCGGCGTCTTGAGGATCCCTTGTGCGGCAAGGGTTCTGCGTGATTTTCACACGCCGCGAAAAGATCGCGAGAACGCTGAAGCCCCGTCCTCGCTGACTCGCGACCGCGAAAACCCTTGTCTCGTGCACCCTCTGCACGAATTGGCGCGGCGGGTTGCACCAATTCCGGTCAAGAGCCTGTGGACGGCGTGCACTCGGCTGAAAATACGCGGGTTACAAAGGCAAACTTTTCATTGACTCCGAAAATAGAAGGAGTAAAAACATAATCGTTCTTTGACAACTTCTAAAGTTTTTCCGGTTGGTGCCGCGTCCGGGACCCAAGCGCAGTCACCCTCTCCATGAAAATGAGGAGGGAGGGCAAGCAAGGGTCTATAGCAAAGCGCTGGTCGAGGAGAACAAGAAGAAACGTCGAAGGCAAGATAGAGTTCCGAGGCGTAGGGTAGGTTTTTCCGGTTGGCGGTAAGCCCGGAGCCCGAGCGAAGATCGCGCGCAGCAGCCCCGCAAGGGAAGCAGCGAGAGCAGGTCAAGCAAGGGTCGAACGCGAGCTACTGGCCGAGACGAATGGACCCAACACCACCTCGGAACTCTTATTTTTTGCCCGCCCCGCTTTGATCCCTCAACATTTTCAATGCTTGAAGCTCCTACAGCGGTATATTCCCATGCTTCTTCGGCGGGTTCTTGTCGCGCTTGGTCTCCAGCATGGCCAGCGCTTGGATCAGCTTTTTGCGGGTTTCATGGGGCTGGATGATGGCGTCGACGAAGCCGCGGTCGGCTGCGACGTAGGGGCTGGCGAAGCGGTCGCGGAATTCTTCGATCTTCTTCTGGCGAACCGCTTCGCGATTTTCCGCTTGATCGAGTTCGCGCTTGTACACGATATCCACCGCGCCTTCCGGACCCATGACCGCGATCTCGGCGGTCGGCCAGGCATAGTTCACATCGGTGCGGATGTGCTTGGACGCCATCACGCAATAGGCGCCGCCGTAGGCTTTGCGCGTGATCACGGTGATCTTCGGCACCGTGGCCTCGGCAAAGGCGTAGAGCAGCTTCGCGCCATGCTTGATGATGCCGCCGTATTCCTGCGCGGTGCCGGGCAGAAATCCCGGAACATCTTCGAACGTGACCAGCGGAATGTTGAAGCAATCGCAGAAGCGCACGAAGCGCGCGCCCTTGATCGACGCATTGATGTCGAGCGTTCCCGCCAGCATCGCCGGCTGGTTGGCGACGATTCCCACGGAGCGGCCGTCCAGCCGCGCGAATCCGACGACGATGTTTTTCGCGTAGTGCTCCTGCACTTCGAAGAAGTAGGCGTCGTCGACCACGGCGTGGATCACGTCCTTCATGTCATAGGGCAGATTCGATTGCGCGGGCACGATATTGTCGAGCGCGGCGTCGGCACGGTCGATCGGATCGGCGCAGGGCTTGCGCGGCGGGTCGTCGAGATTATTTGAGGGCATAAAGCTCAGCAACTCGCGCACCATCGACAGACACTCGGCATCGTCGTGCGCGAGAAAGTGCGCCACGCCTGAGGTTTCGTTGTGGGTCATGGCGCCGCCAAGCTGTTCCTTGGTGACTTCTTCATGCGTCACGGTCTTGATGACGTCGGGCCCGGTGATGAACATGTAGGAGGTTTTGTCGACCATGAGGACGAAGTCGGTGATGGCGGGCGAATACACCGCGCCTCCGGCGCAGGGGCCCATGATCGCCGAAATCTGCGGCACCACTCCGCTATACAGCGTGTTGCGCAGAAAAATATCGGCGTAACCAGCCAGCGAGGCCACGCCTTCCTGAATGCGCGCGCCCCCGGAATCGTTCAAGCCGATCACGGGCGCGCCCATCTTCGCGGCCAGATCCATGATCTTGACGATCTTTCCGGCGTTGGTTTCCGAGAGCGATCCGCCGAACACGGTGAAGTCCTGCGCGAAGACGTAGACCAGCCGGCCTTCGATGCGGCCGTAGCCGGTGACGAAGCCATCGCCGTAAGGCTTTTGCTCGGCCATGCCGAAGTCGTTGCAGCGGTGCGTGACCAGCTTGTCGGTTTCTTCGAAGGTGCCGTCGTCGAGCAGGAACTCGATGCGCTCCCGCGCCGACATTTTGCCTTCCTTGTGCTGGCGCTCGCGCCGCTTCTCGCCTCCGCCGGCTTCGGCGAGCTGGTTGCGCTTCTTCAGTTCTGCGATTTTTTCTTCGAGATTCATGGCGGAAGGATTATAGCGGGTGAGCGGGCAGGCGGGCGGGCGCCGGATCTGAGCGCCATCAACAGCCAAGAGCCTCCCGGGAGGGAACTCGGAGCAGCCGCTGGCCCAACAGAGGAAGACAGGGGGGCGAATGCCTACTCCAGATCCGATCCCAGGATCTGGTAGCGATACTTCTTCCCGTCCCAGAAGATGACCGAGGAGGTCGCTTCGCCTTCGCCCTTTTCTTCCATGTAGACTCCGAGCACGGTCCTCTTTTTCAACGCCAGTCGTTTGACGGTGAGTGTCTTGAAGGGCAGGTTGATCAGCACGAACTTGGGCTTCGGCTTTGTCGGAACGCCAGGCTTCGGGTCCTACGCCGTGCACGATCAGCAGACAAACTCCTTTGCGCTCCGGCTCATCCGAGGCGAAGGTCGATGTGACTTTGACGTCGCCGTAGCCCAGAAAGCTGTTATAAGGATCGACCACGTGAAAGCCATACTCGGCTTGGTCGGCCAACGGGATTCTTGCAGCGGGCGGCGATGACAAGATCCTCCACGCCGTCGCCGTCGAGATCGCCGACAAACTGCGGAGGACCAGCCAGCAACGAACAGTTGTCGCCAAACTCCTTGTGCACGTACTCATCGGTGACCGCAGGCACGGGAGACTTGGCGTGCGCCGGCGGCGGAGGCGGCTGCTTCTTTTCAGCAGCCAGCGTTGCGGAGCTGACAGTGATCGCCCCGCAAGGCAAGCAAAACGCGAAGGGAGACAACGTCGGGAACACGACATGTTCCTACTCTAGTACCGTTTTTCCCATGAGGGTATAGACATAGATGATGACTGGTGACCAAAGTAACCACTACCTGCGGAAGTGTTCCCATCCCCGCGGCTCAAGTTCGTCCCCCACGCCATCCAGGTTCCTCAAGAAGATCTTTGGCTGGCGTGTGATGTGCCCAATGTGCGTGATGGGGATTCCGGCAATGCGGGATGGGACTCGCTGGCCCCGGGGCGCGGTGAATAGCAGTTCGTAGTCTTCCCCGCCGTGCAGGGCAAATTGCAGATCGACCTCCCGCGCCGGCTTGCCCACGCTGGCCCGGGGGATGAGTTCTGCTTGCAGTTCCGCACCCACGCCGCTTTCTTCGCAGATGTGGGCAAGATCGGTCGAGAGCCCGTCGCTGGTATCGATCATGGCGGAGGCGAGACCTTTTTCACGCAGAATGCGGCCCAGTTCGATTCGCGGCTCCGGGAAGAAATGCCTCGGATACTCCCGCGGATTCAGCTTCCGCCTGGGCTTTTTCCGCATCTGCCAGACTGCGGCCGCCGAACCACCCAGTTCTCCGCTCACATAAATGCGGTCGCCGGGCCGCGCCCCAGACCGCAACACAGCCTGCCCTTTAGGCACCGTTCCCACCACGACGATGTCCGCCAGAATTCCGTTGGGCGACTCCGCCGTATCGCCACCGGCCAGGGTCACGCCGTATTTCTCCGCCAGGCTGAATCAAGCTGCGCGCGAAGCGTCCCACCCAACTCTGCGGCAGTTCCCGCGGCAGCGCCAGCGAAAGAAACGCCGCCACCGGCTCCCCGCCCATGGCCGCGATGTCGCTCAGTCCTCGCGCCAGACAGCGATGCCCAACCGATTCCGCCGAATGCCAGTCTCGCCGGAAGTGGATTCCCTCCAGGCGTGAAGTCCGTCGTAACCAGCGTGTCCTTCTCTCTTCTCCTGGCCTCGGCCCAGAAGTCGCAGCACGGCGCAGTCGTCTCCAATTCCCGTCACAACCGCAGTGCTCCTCGCAGCCGCCGCCAGGCGGCGAATTTGGGCAATCAGTGCTTTTTCGGCAATCAACACGGCAACCACTATAAGCGAGGCCCAGCTACGGCTGCTGCCCCTCTTCCCTGGGATTCAGGAGGCGACTCAACCAGACTCTAGGACCCCTTGCCAGTAGGCCTCGAAGTAATATGTCCCGCGGTTACATTCGCTTACCGGCCTTAAGTAACTTCATAACGCCCCTTCGCGTCGTTGACAGGGGGAACCCAGTTTGTTACCTTTTACCAGTCATTCACAAGACCTTTTGGCAGAGTAAGTTTGGACCAGCTTAAGTTCTGCATTCCGTATCAATTGCAGACAACAGGTTTTCGGTTTGGTCCTCGGTTCCGGTTAGGAAAAGGGCCGACGTTAAGAAGTCTCCATTCCCAAGATGGGAAGCGTGGCCCGAAAAGTCAGGTGTCCGAACAGGCTTTCTGCAACCTCAGAACTTTGCCTGGAGTTCCGGCCCTGATCCTTCAACGGCGGAAGAAGGAAGGCATTTGCAAAAGCGCTTTTACATACTTTTTGTGGCTCGCGGGGACGACGGCCAGTTGCGCAAGATCCCATTCCCGTCCATTACCTGTATGTATTCGTAGTCGGCGCGGCCATTGGATTCCTCAGCCTCACCGGGATTGCCAGTTCTTATGCGCGAATGCTGCTCAAGGTTTCGCACTACAACCAGTTGCGCACCGAAAAGAGAGCAGCAGCTTAAGGATCGTTATTCCCGCCTGGAAGAGGTCGCCAAAGAGCGCGATGTTCAGGTCGCCTCTCTGGGCTCGATCGCCAGCGAAGTCTCCGCTCTTTACGGATTGAAATCGCAGCCCGCGCTGGTCACAGCCTCGCAGCAGCAAATCCAGGACGCGGAAGTCAGTTCTTCCCTGGACCAGCTTGGCGCCCTGCGCACTTCGGCCCTCACCGGCGCAGCCACGGTTGGCATCAGCCTGGGCATGACTCGCAACGCCACCACGGCCGACTGGTCCCGCGCCAACTCCTCGCCCAACCTCTGGCCGGTGGAAGGCCAGGTCACCGGCAGCTTCGGTGAGCGCATCGACCCATTTAACGGGGAAGGTGCGTTTCACAGCGGCGTGGATATTGGCAGCACGTACGGTCACGCAGTCATCGCGCCCGCCGATGGCGTGGTCACCTTCGCCGACTTCCTGGGCGGATACGGCAAGGCCATCATGATCGATCACGGCCACGGCATCTCCACCCGCTACGGCCACCTTTCCGGCTTCGCCGTAACCGCCGGACAGCAGGTCCATCGCGGCGACACCATCGGCTATGTTGGCCTCAGCGGACGCTCCACCGGCCCTCACCTCCACTACGAAGTCCGCATCAACGACACGCCAGTCAATCCCTACAAATATCTCCGCATGACCGTCGCCGACAGCGGCGGCTACCAGACCGGCAGCTAAGAACCAGTTCTCCTCAGTCCTCAGTTCTCAGTTCTCAATCCTCGCTCTTGCACTCTTCCCCTCCCTAGGCTACGTTCATGAGGAAGAAAGTTTTCAGTCCCGGTTCTCAGCTCTCAGCCAGGCGCACAAGCGCCACTCTGAGAAGCCAGCACGAAGGGTTTTACTGCGAACTGAGAACTGAGAACTGAGAACTGAACGATGATCAGCTTCTTCCGCTCCGTACGTGAGGACATCGCCGCCGTCTTCGAGTCGGACCCCGCCGCTCGCTCCTACTTCGAGGTCGTCATCTGCTATCCCAGGTCTGCATGCCGTGTGGGCACATCACCTGAGCCATTGGCTCTGGCGCCACCATATGCGCTTCCTGGCAAGATTGGTTTCACAGGTAGCGCGCCTGCTCACCGGCATTGAGATTCATCCCGGCGCCGAGATCGGACGCCGCCTCTTCATCGACCACGGTATAGGCACCGTAATCGGCGAGACGGCCATCGTCGGCGACGACGTCACGCTCTATCAGGGTGTGACGCTGGGTGGAACCGGCAAAGAGAAAGGCAAGCGCCATCCCACTATTGGCAACAACGTCTCGATCGGCTCCGGGGCAAAGCTGCTGGGCAACATCACCATCGGCGACAACTGCCGCGTCGGCGCGGGTTCAGTCGTGCTGCGGAGTGTCCCGGCCAATTCCACGATCGTAGGCGTGCCCGGACACATCGTTCTGCGCGACGGCAAACGCGTCGTCATCACCGATCCCAAGGATATCCGCGACCCGCTCTCCGACGTGATCATTAAGTTGGCCGCGGAAGTGCACGAGTTGCGCGAAAAGTTTCAGCACCACTCGCATGAAGCCCTGGGCGCGGAGCCGAACCTAACAATCGATGAAGAAACGTCGACCCCGAATATCTCCCCCCAAGATTTGTTTCAGGACGACTACCAGATCTAAACAGGTTGCCAGATGCCAGTTCTCAGATCGCTGAATTTGACAGTACTGGCAACCGGAACTGGCAGCTGGCAACTGGCCTACTGCCTTAGTCCCATCCAGCTTTCCGAAACCACCAGCGAGTTCCCCGGATTATGCGGATCGTACTTCACCGACGTGGGCAGCCCCAGACGGCAGGAATGCAGGTTAATCCACTGGCGCAGGTAGGTAACGTCCTGCGAGCACTCATACGACACGCCCGCGACGTCATATTTATAGATGAGCAATACCGCGGCGTGATGGCCGTCGCTGACCGGCAATTCCTGCACATCTATGACGGTACCGTCGGTGATGCGCCCAATGCCGTCGAGCCAGGTGCGGCGTTCGCGTTCCAGCTCTGCCGGCCCCTTGGGCTTGCGCCGCAAAAGCGCGTAGGCGCCAACCACAATCGCGCTGCCACCGGCAACAATCAACGAATAGAGAGGCAATGAATCCATACCGAAGAAAGAAGACGCGGGAACGACCGAGCAGCCGCGAACCACCCACCACGTTTCGTTATCAGCATATGACGGAAGCTCCGTCTGCGGAAGTGGGTGCGAGGTTACCGAGGTGGCGGGGCTGTGGAAAACCGAGAAGCGGTGGCCACTAAAAACTAAAGCTATGGGGATTTGTTGTTGCTGGTCACCGACCACTGACCACTGGCCACTGCTTCCTACTTCTGCTTGCAAACAAACTCCCGAGCGATCCCGCCGAAGTCCCCTTCCGCCGTCTGCCCGAACTGATCGTCGCGCCGAGCCTTCTTGCTGACCACCAGCTTCCCGCCGCGGTCGCGGGAGTAGAACCATTCTGAATTCGGTACCGCACTCCCGCTGGCGCAGTTGAACCGAACCCGCGCCCGCAGTTCCACGAACGGACCGCCCTGCGGCAATTTGGTCGGTTCTTTGTATTCCACGCGCACCCAGGCGGTGCGCATACCGTTCTTCTGGGCTGTAACCGAGCTGACCAAAACCTGATCGCCGCCAGCGGTAGCCCCAACCGTCCGCCAATCGCCCGCGGCCAGCACCACCAGTCCCACCAACAGGACCGGAGCCAGCACCACGGCAACTATGATGAACAGCCCCTTCTTCATAGGGGATGGAGGTAAGCCCATAAGCACGTCGCACACACTTTGGGCCAAAAACCGATTTCTGTCAACTGCAGCGGCCGCTGGGCCGCTGAATTGGGGTCCGAGGATGCGCTGGCCGGCAATCTGGTATCGTGGTCTGCTGCAGGGAGCTTTTGTTCCCATGGAAACCCTTCACACCACAAACATGAACTCAGCCATCGGACCGCTGTTTTTGGCA
The DNA here is from genome assembly GCA_963714225.1 of uncultured Acidobacteriaceae bacterium. Taxonomy (GTDB): domain Bacteria; phylum Acidobacteriota; class Terriglobia; order Terriglobales; family Acidobacteriaceae; genus Sulfotelmatobacter. The sequence continues at coordinate 193,085 of CAVQNY010000021.1, forward strand.
GCGTCCGCCCACGGACTGGTCGCCCTGGAATTCGACGCCAGATTGGCTGGACAGCAATCGATTCGGCCCAACCCACGCGATCTTCGCAGAGAGAAAGAGAAAGAGCAAAAGGGATTCCGGTTCGAGGATTCCCCCCGCCCGATGCGACTTTACGTAAGCCAGCTCGAAGAGTATTTCGCTGGCAAGCGGCGCGGGTTCAACTTCCCGCTCGACCTTCGCGGCACAGATTTCCAGCTTGCCTGCTGGCGCGCGCTGCTGGCGATTCCCTACGGAGAGACGCGCACCTACCGAGACATCGCACGCGCCGCAGGCAAGCCGAACGCGTTTCGTGCCGTCGGCATGGCCAACCATCGCAACCCCATCGCGATTGTCGTCCCCTGCCATCGCGTGATCGCTTCCGATGGCACACTCTGCGGTTACGGCGGCGGCCTCGACGTAAAGCGCAAGCTGCTGGAACTCGAAGGCGCCCTGACCGGAGTGCTTGCCGCATAGCCGGGGTTCGATCGGATTCGAAGTACGAATTCGCGCTTACAGCACTGCCGTTTCATGAATCAGCCGGCCTCGGGCGAAGCGCGTTAGATTCAGCAACGATGCGTCGATCAGGTCCGTTTTCCCGGTGAGAATGAGGTCGCTGAGAATCTTTCCCGTTGCCGGAGCGTGCATCACACCGTGTCCGCTAAAACCGTTGGCGAGGAAGAACCCAGGCACGCTTGGGGCCTCGCCCAGGATGGGATGATGGTCCGGTGTCATCTCATACAGGCCGGCCCACGCCCGCTGGGGATTCACCGGAAGGTTGGCGAAGCAGGGCACGCGGTCCGCCGCGCGGGTAAGGATCTTCTCGACAAACCCGGCGTCGAAATCTGTTTTGAATCCAGGCGTTTCTTCGGGATCGTTCCAGGCGAGGAGAAAGCCGCGGCCCTCGGGACGAAAGTGAAATCCGTTCGACATGTCGACGATCATGGGCGCGGTGTGAGGGAATTCGTCAAACGGCTCACTGGGGACTAACATGCGGCGCAGCGGTGCAACCGGCAAATCTATGCCCGAGAGCTTGGCCACGCCCGCGGCCCAAGGTCCGGCGCAGTTGACGACCTTCCGAGCGGACACAGAGCCGCGCGTGGTCTCGACCGACGTGATCCCGGTTCGGTCGCGCTTGAAACCGGTGACGACGGTGTTCTTCCACAGCGTCGCGCCATGGTCAGCCGCCCAGGTCATGAATCCGGTCATGGCACTGTAGGGATCGACGAAGCCATCGCTGGAGCAGAAACTTCCGCCGACAATGTCGTCGGCGCGCAACTGCGCAAACCGGCTGCGGATCTCATCCCCCGCCATCAGGCACACGTCCTTCAGGCCCATCTTCACCTGCTGCGCGTAGTTTGTGCGCAGATAAGCCATCTGTTGGTCCGTGGTAGCGCAGAACAGATAGCCTTGCGGGCGGTAGTCACAGGGGTAGCCGAGACGCTCCTCGAAGCTGGCGTAGAAAGGAATCGAGTAGAGCGACATCTGGATGCTGACCGGAGTGGAAAACTGAGCTCGCACCCCGCCCATGCTCTTTCCCGTCGATCCCTTGCCCAGGGCCGATTCGCGCTCGATGACCAGAGCCTTGCGGCAGCCGTTGGCCGTGAGCTGATAGGCGATGCTGGAGCCGACGATTCCTCCACCGACGATGACGACATCCGCAGTCTGCATTTGCGCACCGATCAGAAACGACCCAGCATTCTAGCGCACGCGCCCAGCTGCGGTCTGAGGGCCATGCCATTGTCCTAACGGACATGTACTACCGAGGGACGCACCTCCAAGCGGAGCGAGCCTGCCTTCCACCTCGGTAACTTGCCGTGGTTACTCCGCCTGCTTAGGCTGGAATCGTATGCCCTTGCGCTGCCTCGTATTCTCGTCGAATGAGGAGATGGTCCAGCCGATCTGGCAGGTGCTCACCGATCTCGGGATCGAGGGAGAATACTGCAAGAGCGCAGTGGATGCGGTGGAGAGAGTTACAACCCAGCTGTTCCAAATCGTGATCATGGACTGGGAGGATCAACCAGAGGCGGGGTTCCTGCTGAAGACGGCGCGGGATTTGAAGGCGGCCCAGCGCCCGCTGATTTTGGCGATTGTCGGCGATGATGCCAGGCTGCCGGAGGCGCTGCAGGCGGGAGCAAATTCAGTTCTGGTGAAACCGATTCGCGTGGAACAGGTACGGGGCACGATGAGCACGGCCTGCGAGCTGCTCCGGTCAAAATTGCAACCATCCCCAAAGCGAACCGCGCCGGTGGCCGTGCATGAGAAGGCAATGGCTGCGGCGGCGTCGACGGGCGGGCTTTCCCTACCCGCCTCTGTGACCCGGGCGCCAGAGAAAGCCTTCCGGGCGGGGGAATTCCTGACATCGGAAAATTCCGCTCCCGGAGCGCAATTCGACACGGAACCGGAATGTGACGTCCAGAAGTCGCTCGATCAAGCCGCAGCTGCGGAGGTTGACGCGCTCACGGAGCTGGAGCCGATGGCCTCGGCGGTAGAGGAAGCCGCCCCACTGCCAACTGAGACTCAGAATGCACTGACCGGCTGGGCATCCCTGCAAGCCCGGCTGACGAAAGCGACGCCACAGCCGGTCGAGGATGCTCCGGCGAAGAGCGAATTGCTGTCGTATGGGGAAACGCCCTCCTATGGGACGGCGCCGGCGGAGCTGTATGCAAAAGACAAAGATCCCGCGAGGCAGAAGTCGTTAGCGGAATCGGGATCTGCAGCCGCGCCTTTGCCTACGGGTCGGAGCAAACGGAAGAGCGCCCGCAATCCGCGGAGCGACCGCGTGCGAAACGCGGCAAAATTGTTCGGGTGAGCGCATTCGCAGTTGCCTGCGTGGTTCTGGCGACGGTGCCGCAAACACGGCAAAGCTTGCGGATGTTCTATCGCAGTGCGGTCGAGGCGGTAGGGAGTTGGCTGAACCCAGCACCCGCACCGTTGCCGCAGCCTGTGGCGCTGCATGACAGTTTTGGCCAGGAGGGTGACGAGTATAAGCTTCCCACGGCGGGGAACGTCCCGGGTGCGACAACGGAAACCTCCCCGATTCGCGTGCTCCCTGTGATTGACCCAACGGCGAGAACGGAGAAGGGTCCGGAGGCGAAGGGTGGGCAGGCAGGGGCGACCACAGGCGAGAGCAACGCTGCCGATCAAAGCCAGAGCGGGCAGGCGCAGGCTGGGAACGATCCGATTAAGGATTCGACTCAGACGAACGTCGGCGCCGTACCGGGAAGTGCTTCGGGAGCATCGCCTGGTCCGGCCCCCTCTGCGGCGCAGGCACGGGCGAATGCGCCGGTGATCCAAGCCGCGCCGCTGCCGCGTCCGGTCACGCCGACGGCGCAGAGCGTTGCGCCGCCGCATGTGGTTTCGGCGGGGAGCAGCACGGGCATTCCCTCGAGCCTGAAATCGCAGATGGCATCCACGACTCCGGACGCCAGCGGGAGCAAGCCGGTCGAGGCAGCGATGTCAGCGATTGAGCCGGTGAATTTGCCGGAGTCAGCGGCGCGTGAACTGCTGGCTCAACCAGTGGATCCGGTATATCCAACAGCGGCAAAAGCCAGCGGGCAGCGGGGCATCGTGGTTCTGCAGGTGCTCATCGGGCGCGATGGCGCGGTTCAGGATGCGAAGTTCCTCGAGGGATCGCTGGTGTTTGCACGGGCCGCCATTGACGCCGTAAAGCAGTGGCGATTCAAGCCTTATTCCATGAATGGCCGCGCCGTGTCGGTCGAGAGTGTGATTACGCTGAACTTCAAGCCACCGGCGTAGCGGGCTGGGTGACGAATCTGAGGATGGATCGTCTGAACCGTTAGGTGGAAGCCCGAATCCCCGGAAGGGTACGGTTAGGGGAGAACAAGAGCAGCCAAGAGACAAGAAACGGCATCTAGAAGATATAAGATATTAAGATACAATGGTAGAAGTTCCTCAGGGCAGTGACTCCGTGCTAGAAGAAGAACTCGATGTCCATGAAAATTAAAGCTGCGATTTTGGTTTCGTCCTTTGCCGTGCTGTTGTTTGTGGTGGCCGGTTCGTTTGGGGGTGTGCATGCCTCGTCGAACGACGGCTCCTACCGGCAGATGCAGGTTTATAGCGAAGTACTGTCACGGGTGCAAAGTGAGTACGTGGAAGATCCAAATATTCCCAAGGTGACGGATGGGGCTTTGCACGGATTGGTGGAGTCGCTGGATGCGAACTCCAGCTACCTGACGGCAGAGGCCTACAAGGCCTACAAGGCTCACAAGTCGGGAGCCAAGGGCGAGATTGGGGCGACCGTCTCGAAACGCTTTGGATACGCGGACGTGGTTTCGGTGCTGCCGGGATCGCCAGCGGAGAAGGCAGGGATTGAGGCCACGGACATCTTCGAATCGATCGAAGGCCAGAGCACGCGGGACATGTCGCTGCCGGAGATTCGCAGCGCGCTGGCGGGGGCCCCGGGCTCAAGCGTGAATGTTTCCGTGGTGCGGGCACGCAGAGCAGAACCCCAGAAGATGACGATTACGCGGGACGTGGTGAGCATTCCGCCGGTTTCTGACAAGATGCTGGAAGATGGCATCGGCTATGTGAAAGTGGACGCTCTCACCAAGGGTAAGACGCAGGAGATTGCCGGGAAGATCAAGTCGCTGGAAAAATCAGGAGCGAAGAAGCTGGTTCTGGATTTGCGGAACACGGCGGAAGGAGAGGAAAGCGAGGGCGTTGCCACGGCCAATCTTTTCCTGAACCACGGCACGATTACTTATCTGCAAGGGCAGAAGTTTCCGCGAGAGGCGTTCAATGCGGATCCGGCGAAGGCGGTCACTTCCCTTCCGGTCGCCGTGCTGGTGAACAAGGGGACGGCCGGGGCGGCTGAGATTGTGGCGGCGGCGATCCTGGAGAATGCCCGGGGCGACGTGGTGGGCGAGAAGACCTTCGGCGACGGATCGGTGCCGAAAATATTCGATCTGCCTGACGGCGGAGCGCTGATTCTCTCTGTGGCGAAATACTATTCGCCCAGCGGCAAGGCGCTTCAGGAAACCGCGGTGACCCCCAACGTGCTGGTGGCCGACGACACGGACAACGCGATCTCCGATGAGGAGGAACAGGAGCCTGCCGCTGCCGAACCAGAAGCCAAGCCCAAGAGCACGCAGGACGATCAGTTGCACAAGGCCATCGAGGTGCTGAAGAGCCGAACCAGCTAAACGGTTCTCGTATTTGCTGGCAAGTTCATCGCGCGCCATAAAAAGCGCGCGATTTTGTTTTTTCTTCAGGACGGAGATAGTTATGGAATCCTCTCGATTGCCTTCAATTCGGGTTCAACAATTGCTGTCGGGAGCCTGGCGAAGCCGGAGGGCGCGGCGTAGGTCTGCCCTTCATTCAGCATCCATCGCAGGAAGTCCTTGATAGCCTCCTGTTTCGTGGATTCCATCTTTTCCGGAACTAGAATCCAGGTGAAGCTGGAGATAGGGTACGACCTGTCGCCTGGAGGATCAGTAATGGAGGAGCGAAAATCGGGGGACATGGCCTTTGCGGCTGCGGCCGCCGCCGCAGTGATGCTAGAGGAATCAGCGATGATGAAATTCCCAGCCGCGTTTTGTACCTGCCCGTAAGACAACTGGTTCTGCGCGGCGTAGACAAGTTCGACGTAACCGATGGAATTCGAAGTCTCCTTCACCATTCTGGCGAGATTACCATTGCCTTCCGCTTCTTTGCCGACTGGCCACTTAATGGAGCTCCCGCGACCGACCCTAGTTCTCCACTCCACGCTAACTTTGCTCAAATAGTCCGACCAAATATAGGTGGAACCACGTCCTGCGGCGCTGTGGATGACGGCGATATTGCTGGAAGGCAGTTGGATCTTCGGGTTCTGCGCGGCGATCGCAGGATCGTTCCATTTGGTGATCGTTCCCAAGTAGATCCCGGCCAGAGCCTGCGGCGAAAATCGGAGCGGTTCGCCCACGCCTGGCACGTTGTAGATCGGCACCATCGCCACGAGGACTGTGGCGAACTCGAACGCTCTTGCTTTTGCGAGCTGTCTGTCGGTCATGGGAGCGTCGGTGGCGCCGAAATCTGCGGCGCCGGAAGTCATCATTTCGATGCCCGTTTCCGATCCGGAGGGCATGTAGCTGAAGTGGACATTGGGGCGGGCCTTCTCGAATGCTTGGAACCACTTTGAATAGATCGGGAGAGGAGTGGTGGTTCCGACGCCAACCAACTTCACTTTTTCTGCATTCTGGGAAGCGGCGATCTGAGCCAGTGCCAGCACTAACGGGAGGGGCCAGAATCGTTGGAAATGCACGTTGCTCCCCTGTATCGGGACCGAAACTCCCGAAGATCCATTTTAGCCGGACTGTTTTTTTTGTCCAGCCCTTGCGAGACCCCGCCCGCGGCTGAACACCCCCGGCTAGGCGTGGCCTGCCCCGGCATAAGCCGTTCCATGCATTCATCGGCGTATCAAAACCTTTTGGGGGGTGGGGAATGAGGGTTTAGTTGGCGGCCGGTGCTAGCGGACAACGAGCTGCGTGTGGCCCTGGCGATTGATGCCCTGCTATTCTGAACCTGTCTCGCCATGAAGTCGCTTTATGAAGATCTTCCGCCGGTCGAGATAGCCGGACGGAAATTAGTCGGCCGCGTGTTGTTTGGCCTGCTGGTGCTAGTTTCCGCCCTGGTGGGAGCGACTGCCGGACTTCTGCTGGTCTATACCACGGATTTGCCGCAGGTGGAAGCGTTGGAAGCGTACCGCCCGAGTTCAATTACGGAGTTGTATGACGACCACGGGCGGGTGATTGGATCGTTCGCGCTGCAGCGGCGGGTGGTGGCTGGCTATGATGATTTTGTCCCCGTCCTGAGGGACGCGCTGGTCTCCATTGAAGACAAGGACTTCTACCGGCATTCGGGAATCAACTTCTGGCGCATTGTGGCAGCAGCTTACCGCGACATGGAATCAGGGGGCAAGGTTCAAGGCGCGTCGACACTGACCATGCAGTTGGCGCGCAACCTTTTTCTTTCTCCCGACCGCTCCTTCCATCGCAAGGTGCAGGAGGCGATGCTCGCGATTCAGATCGAGCGGCGCTTCACCAAGCCGCAAATCTTCACGCTGTATGCCAATCAGATTTTTCTCGGCCACGGGGTATACGGGTTCGAGGCTGCGTCAGAGTTCTACTTCAGCAAGCCGGCTCGAAAGCTTACGCTGGCAGAAGCCGCAGTGCTGGCGGGTCTGCCCAAGGGTCCGGGAATCTACTCGCCGATCAACCATCCAGACCGCGCCGTCAAGCGCCGGAACTTGGTGATCAACGCCATGCTGGAAGACGGAAAGATCACGGCGGCTCAGGCGGCGGATGCGCGGTCTGCGCCGCTGGTTTTGTATCTGCAGCACGATCCCAACTCGCTGGCGCCTTACTTCGTGGAGGAGATACGACGGTATCTGGAAAACAAATATGGAGCCGACCAGGTGCATGAAGGCGGGTTGAAGGTCTATACGTCGCTTGATGTCGGCCTGCAAAAGGCCGCCAACCAGGCCGTGCTGGACGGTCTGGCGGCATACGAACGGCGACATGGATGGAAAGGGCATCTGGAAAATGTGCAGGCGGAAGGAAGCGCGATCGACAAGTATGTGCATCCCGATTGGGATGACGAACCGGAAGTGAATGGATACATTCACGCGCTTGTGACTTCATCCGGGATCGGGATTGCAACCCTGAAGTTCGGGCGCTACGGGGCAGCTTTGGGACAGTCCGATGTGGGTTGGACGCGGGGCAAGATACAGGATCTGCTGCGAACGGGAGACATCTGCTACGTAAAGATTTTATCCTTGAACGTCAACGGGGCGGCGCGCGTGAGCCTCGAACAGGATTCCGGCGCGCAGGGAGCGCTGGTGGCGATTGACAATGCGACGGGCGGCATCAAGGCGATGGTGGGCGGACGGGATTTCAGTGAATCAAAATTCGATCGTGCGACGCAGGCGTTGCGGCAGGTGGGATCGTCATTCAAACCCTATGTTTACACCGCGGTGATTGACCGGGGTGGAAGCCCGGACGACACGATTCTGGATGAGCCGGTGACGTTTGAGACCGCCTCCGGACCGTATTCTCCGCATAATTATGACGAAAAGTTTGAGGGGATCATCACCCTGCGGCGGGCTCTGGCGCATTCGCGGAATATTCCCGCACTGAAGCTGGCCAGCAAGGTCGGGATCAAGAGCGTGATTGACTATGCCGAGCGCTTCGGAATTACCGCCAAGTTGCCGCCGTACTTGCCGCTGGCGCTGGGCGCCGCAGAGATCACGTTGATGGAACAAACTTCGGCGTACAGTGTGTTTCCGAACGACGGCGTGCGGGTTACGCCTCACTACATCACAAAGGTGACCGACTACGAAGGGCGCGTGCTGGAAGAGGACTATCCCGATGTGAAAGACGTGATCAGCGCAGGCACGGCACGCATCATGACTGCGATGCTGCGCGAGGTGGTGCTGCACGGGACTGGAGCGGCGGCGGCGAAAATGCCCTTTCCAGTCGCCGGAAAAACCGGAACGACCAACGATTTCACGGACGCGTGGTTTATGGGATTCTCGCCGACGATGACTTGCGGCGTGTGGATGGGATTCGACGAGAAAAAAACCCTGGGAGCCAAAGAAACGGGGGCGCACGCGGCCCTGCCCATCTGGATGAGCTTCATGAATACAGCCCTGGCGGGGAAAGATCCAGGCCAGTTCCGGACGGCGCCGGACATCCCCGTCACCGCGGTGCAGAAAGTGGATACGCCAGATACTTCGCCGGGTGCGGATGAGACACACTAGGAGCGATCAACCCGGTGACCCATCTGCGGAGGATTTTGCTGATGACGGGTCAAACTACAATCTCTGACCTCGTATGAAACCTCTGTTCCGCTTTGCGATGCTGGCGCTGGTGCTGGTGGTGGTGGCATTGGTGTCGGCACTGACGGCGATGCGATTTGCAATTCACGGGCAGGAAGTCGAGGTGCCCGCGATCGTGGGTATGACCCCTTCGGACGCGGAACGCGCAGTCGCCGGGCTGGGGTTGCAGATCGAAGTGGAGCGGCAGTATTACAGTCCGCAGATTCCCGAGGGGCGGATCATGACCCAGTTGCCGCCGCCCAGGACGAAAGTACGACGGGGATGGCAAGTGCGCGTGGCGCAAAGTCTGGGACCGCAGCGCGTAGTGATTCCGGATGTAACCAGGCAGAGCGAACGCGCGGCGGAATGGAACCTCCAGCGGCGCGGACTGGAAGTGGCTTCCACCGCGGAGATGCAGGTCCCGGGCACGCCTGCCGACCAGGTGCTGGCGCAGAGTCCGCCGCCGAACGCGAGTCAGGTGGAGGCTCCGAGAACCAGCCTGCTGGTGACCGTTGCCGCCGATCCGCCGGCGTATGTGATGCCGAGTTTTGTGGGACAGCTTTTGGGCACTGCGAGCCGCGCGCTCGAGGACGCGGGCTTCAAACTGGGGAACGTAAGCATGGCGCCCCCGGCGGTCAGCTCCGAGGCATCGGCTACTGCTCCGGCCGTGTCCCCCGCGCCGCTTCAACCCTCGCCCGCCAGCACGATTGTCGTGCAGACACCGCCTGCCGGGCAGAAGGTTCTGGCCGGCACGGTGGTGAACTTCGAAGTGCGCTGAGGTGCGCATTGTTCGGCTGATCGAAGCGCTAGCCATGGACGCGATTCGCTAAATCCGTGGCCCAGTCGGCGACTGTCAGAGGCTGGCACCAGCAAGGCTCCTCTTAACGTACAATTTGTTCCGTTCCAAGGTCGGACCCCTAACCGAGAACGACAAACAGGTGAGCCAATCGGTGCTGCATGGGACCGGTTCCTCGGACTGTGACAGAAAAAAAGTACCGATCAAAAAAGATCTTGTCGTATGCTCAAGTGAGGGAAACATAGGGCAGCTCAACATGAAGCGTAAACCAGATGAGCGACAGCCCGGACTTGATCGTCCACCGAAGCTTCTACCTGCAGGATCGGTCGACCGAGTACTTCTGATCGGTGCCAAGAATTTAACAATATTTCAATCCGTCGGATTGATGTTTATCGGCGTATGTGTCGCAGGTGGCGTCGGAGGCCTGATTCTCGTGCGCGAGTTCGGCTTCGGGGCGGGCGCCGATGATCACACCGATGCTGTCTATCTGCTATGGTTCGCTGGAGCGATGATTCTCTGGGGAGTGGTGATGTTCGTCAATGGTGCCCATGGAGTCGCTAGAAGAATCCGGAGGGGCGCTCCCCGCGTAGTAAAGCATTGACAAGAACGTCCCCACGCTAAAACCAACCCCCGCATAAAAAGGGAGCGAATCATTTACCTGATCTGCGCAGCGCTGGCGAATATCGAAATCCGAAATTTCTCGACATCCAGCGGAGAAGGAGTAGGAAATATCGGAACTCACTGATGCGGACCACAATACGCTATGCGGCCGCGTCGTTGCGGCGGGCTTCGGACCGGGCCTGTCAGGGAGGAGTCCGCGCGCAGATTCCCTGCGATCAGGTCCAGTGAAATGCAGCTAGGTTCTCTCCAAGATCGCGGCGAAAAAGCCATCGCATGGGTGGACGCCGGGCAACGTGCGCAGGTAGGGGCCACGAGTGAGCCAAGAAAGTTCTGGCCAAATGAATTCGCCTTCCTGTCGAAGCCGATCAAGCTCAGTGCGGCAGTCGATTACGTGGAGGGATGAGCCTTCTGCTAGAGCGCGCTCAATCACGTCTTCGTTTTCTTCTTTTTCCAACGAGCAGGTCGAATAGATCAGTCGGCCTCCGGCAGCAACTTGAGTCATAGCTGATCGCAGGATCGCGAGCTGGCGCTCCGGCAGATCGGTGAGGTCCTCTGCAGTGAGCCGCCACTTGATTTCCGGGTTGCGAGAAAGAGTGCCGGTGCCGGAGCAGGGCGCGTCAGCGAGAACACGGTCAAATTTTGTGACGAAGGGAAGGTTCCGCGCGTCGGCGTTGACCACCCGGATCCGCTGAGCTCCAGCTCCCGTGGCCGGATCATGGGCGCTCATTAATTTCCGCAGCAGACGCGCGCGGTGAGGATGAAGCTCGACGGCGGTAATGTCCGCGTTGGGATTGTGATCGGCGACAGCCAGAGTTTTTCCCCCGGGGGCTGCACAACAGTCGAGAACACGCGAGCCGTGGCCGACCAGGGCTGCGACGAGCTGAGAGGCTTCGTCCTGAATCACCCACGGGCCCGCTGGGAGAGCAGCAGTCCGGGCGATGACTCCGTGCTGAACTCGGCGCGCAGAGGCAAGCAACACACCAGAAGCAAGCTCGATTCCTTGGGCGCGGAGCGGCTCTTCTGCTTCAGGATGACGAAGACGGATAGCGGTCACGGGAACTGATTGGTTGTGCTGGCAAATGCGAAAAGCGGAATCGATTCCGTAGGCCCGGATCCAGCGTTCGACGAGCCAGAACGGGTGAGCGCTGCTGGCAGCGAGAGTCTCGGCGGAAGCAGCGCTGATCTCGTGCTCGAGGGAGTTGTTCACTGGTGAGACACCGCCGGCGAGCTTACGCAGGACCGCATTCACAAAGGGAGCGGCGGAACGTTTGCGCGCGCGCTTGACCAGTTCAACGCTCTCGTTGATCGCGGCGCGGGCCGGAATGCGGCTGAGCCAGCCGAGTTGGTAAACCCCGAGGCGTAGTGCGGTGAGAATCTCAGGATCGAGTTTGGAGAGTGGCTGCGCGGAGCTCTTGGCGATTTGAGAATCAACCAGCGATCGCCAGCGCAGAATACCCATGACCAGTTCTGTTGTCAGAGAGTGATCGACCACCGTGAGCCGGTCGTAGGTCCGGGAATGAAGGAGGTCGGATGCATAGGCTAACTCGCGCTCCACGCGAAGCAGAATGTCGAAAGCGGCAGCGCGGGCTGGAGAAACCGCTGGCTGCGAAGTTGGAGCTCGGGATTTCACTCTCGCCAGTATGACGGAAGCGGCCGGGACGGAGAAGAAATTCGTGCTGCCTTACTCCCCGAGCTTCTCGCCGGGCCGCAGACGATAACCGCGAAGAAAGTCAGAGGCGGGGGTGCGCTTCTTGCCTTCCAGTTGCACTTCGAGAAGTTCGATGGCGGTACCTTCGCCGCAGCCGACAAGAAGACGCTCGCCTTCCACCTTCAGCTCAGACAATGGCAAGGTCCGGTCGGCAATCACCGCCTTCCATACGTGCAGATTCTTGCCGCGAAACTTCGAGTATGCGCCGGGCCAGGGTTGAAAACCACGCAGGCGGTTCAGGATCTCGGTCGCCCGGCGGGAGAAATCGATGAGGCCGTCTTCTTTTTTGAGGATTGGCGCGAGCGTGGCCTGGGCGTGATCTTGCTGACGGGGATGAACGCTACCGGTCTCGAACCCGCGCAGGGTTTCGACCGTCAGGTCCGCTCCTACGGCCGCGAGCTTCGGCGCCAGCGCCTCTGCTGTGTCGTCGGAGGCAATCGGAATTTCCTGCTGCAGAAGAATGTCGCCCGTGTCGAGGCCGGCGTCAAGTTTCATCGTAGTAACACCGGTGATGGTTTCGCCCCGGGCAATCGCCCACTGAATGGGCGCAGCGCCGCGGTATTTCGGCAGGAGCGATGCGTGCAGGTTGATATTGCCGAGCGGGGGAAGATCTAGCATCCATTGGGGAAGGATGCGACCGTAACCGACCACGATGATGGCGTCGGGATTGAGACTGGAGAGTTGAGTGCGAAAGGCATCGTTCGTTCTTGATGCTTTCCGGCTGAGTGATCGGTAATTCCAACTTTAGCGCGCACTGCTTGATGGGTGATGGAACGAGTTCGAGGCCGCGTCCTTGGGGGCGGTCCGGCTGCGTGACCACCAGCTGGACGCGGAATCCAGCCTCGACCAGGCGGCCGAGCGTGGGCACCGCGAAATGAGGCGTGCCGCAAAAAACGAGATTGAGGGATTGAATCATTGACACATTGAGTCATGGATTCATTGACTCGAATCTCGCAATGACTCAATCTTCTACCATTCTACCATTCTCCCGCTTTGACCAGCTTGCGGATTTTGCGCTTGATCAGGTCGCGTTTGAGAGCGCTGATGTGGCTGATGTAGAGCTTGCCGTTCAGGTGATCGGTCTCGTGCTGAAAGGCGCGGGCCAGCAAATCGTCGGCGGTGTTCTCGAAAACCTTCCCGTCCAAATCCTGAGCGCGGATGGTAACCACTTTGGCGCGATTTACATTTTCGCGGAAGTCCGGGATGCTGAGACAGCCTTCGCTTTGCGCGTGGCGGCCTTCCTTGTGAATAATCTCCGGGTTGATGAGGACGAGCTTGGCGTCGGGATCCTCTTTGAAAGTGACGTCAATGACCGCGATGCGGAGCGGAATGCCGATCTGGGGCGCTGCCAGGCCCACACCGTGGGCGGCGTACATCGACTCAAACATGTCATCGACCAGCTGCTTCAGTTCTTCGTCGAAGACCGTAGACTTTCTCGGCCGGCTTCTCGAGCACGGGATTTCCGAACTTTACGATGGGATAGATCATTTCAGTCGCAATCAGTAGTTTTTCAGTTGCAGGCAGTAACCCTGGAAATTGCGCAGGGTTTCTCCCATGGAGTCGCCGCCGAATTTGTCGAGAGCGCAGCGGGCCAGAGTAAGCGCGACCATGGCCTCGGCCTGCAACTCCAGCGGCCGGGACTACACAAACATCGGAGCGCTCATAGGCGGCGCTGACGGGTTGACGCGTCGAGAAATCGACCGATTTCAGCGGGCGGCGCAACGTGGAGATGGGCTTCAAGTAGCCGCGCACGCGGATCTCTTCTCCATTGGAAACGCCGCCTTCGATTCCTCCGGCGTTGTTGCGAGTGCGAGTGAACCCGCTAAGGCTCTCCGGCTTGCCGTAGCCGATTTCATCGTGCACGGCAGAGCCTGGAGCCGCGGCAGCGGCAATGCCGGAGCCGATCTCAACCGCTTTCACCGCTTGCAACGACATGACGGCGGCGGCCAGCAGAGCATCCAGGCGTTCGTCCCACTGCGCGTAAGTGCCCAGGCCGGGCGGGACACTGTCGGGCCACCACCTCAAAGACTCCACCCAGCGAATCGCCGGTTTTGAGGACCTTGTCGACTTCGTCTTTCATGCGCTGCTCGGTTCCTTGGTCGGCACAATTCAGCAAGATTTCTTCCTGCCTGTAAAGAGCCTGAATCTGTTCCCAGGGGACTTCCTTTTCGAGGGCCACGTTGCCGAGGGCGACGACGTGGCTGAGAACGTCGATGCCGAGCTCGCGCAGGAAAATTTTGGCGATTGCGCCGATGGCAACGCGCGCCGCCGATTCGCGGGCTGAAGCCCGCTCCAGGACATAACGCGCTTCAGGGAAGTTGTATTTCAGTGCGCCCGCCAAGTCGGCGTGCCCGGGCCGCGGAGAGGCTACACGTTTGTGGCGGGATGGGTCGCCTTCGCCGACGGGTAGGGCTTCCTGCCAGTTTTTCCAATCCCGGTTTTCGAGTTGGATCGAAATGGGCGAGCCAATCGTCATGCCGTGACGGACGCCAGAGAGGATATGAGCGGTGTCACGCTCAATCTTCATGCGGCCGCCGCGGCCGTAGCCCTGCTGCCGGCGCCAGAGTTCGCGGTCGAGAAAAGCCTGGTCCAGTTTGAGCCCGGCGGGCAGGCCCGAGAGGAACGCGACCAGAGCTTCGCCGTGAGATTCTCCGGCAGTGAAGTAGCGCAGCATAAGTGCTCGATTTTACCTGATGCAGCGTCCCGGCGGAGTTTCCGGGATGAAGAAAGAGGTTGCGGTCGCGGACGAGTCGCAAGAAAAGGACCCCCTTTCGGAAGACTTTTCCCGTGCGCAGGAGCGCGAATGACTGCTACAATGACCCTACAGGCGTATTGTTTCGTAGTTTTGGGGTCTGTCCCACCCGTCGTCGACGTCGTTTTGCTGACTCTCTGGCTCAATAAGAAGGAGGAACTGTGTGCCCCCACGCACAAATATAAGGGAAATAATTTTCTCCGGGAGGAAGATCCGCTGTTTGCTCGCACACAACCATGTTCTGTTGCGGCAAGGTCTGCGACGTTTGTTCGAGGACGAGCCTGACATTGACGTGGTCAGCGAAGCCGGCAACGCCGCGGAGTGCCTGCGCAAACTTTATGAGTTCCGGCCGGATGTGTTGGTCGCGGATGCCGCCACCTTCGACCGGCCTGCGCCCGAAGCAGAGCTGCTCGTGGCGCGGGAGTCTCCCCAGACCAAGATCGTGTTCCTGGGCCGGCAGGAACAGGGCATTTCTCCGCTTGGTGGCGTGCAGGCCGCAACCGGAGGCTGCGCGGTCGAGCAAACTTCCGCGGAAGAAGTGGTGGAGATGGTGCGGAACTCGTGCGGCGGCATGGCGACGGACCAGGTTACAACGAACCAAATTCCAGCCGACAATATTCCGACAAACCATCAGGAAGCGCCCTCGCGACGGGCGCCGCAGCGCTCGAACGAAATACTGTTTCCCCAAGAACACGTTCTCACAGCCCGCGAACGAGAAGTACTGAAACTGCTGGCGGAGGGAAAAACTGTGCGCGTGGCGGCAACCGTTCTGGGCGTGAGCAGCAAGACCGTGGACGCGCATAAGTTCAATCTGATGCGGAAGCTTGGCATCCACAACAAGGCGGAACTGGTCATGTGGGCGATTCAGAAAAGAGTCGTGAAGATTCCGGCCAACTTCTAGAAGATCAAGGCCGGGCACAAGCAGCGGCAAGCTCTGCCAGGCTGGAAACCTGCAAGTCCGGACGCCCGTCCGCTGCCTTGACGGCTCCCACGCCGGCTCGCGCCGATGGACGGTTGACCCAAACCGTGGCCAGCCCGAGTGACTGTGCCGGAACCACGTCGTGGTAAAGGCTCTGGCCCACGTGCAGGACACGATGGGCGGAGACACCGACGCGGCTCAACGCGAGCTCGAAAATCTTCAATGACGGCTTGTAAGCTTGTGCCTGTTGCGCCGTAATGACCTGGTCAAATTCCACTCCCAGCTGACGCTGGGTCGCGGCGAAAAGGTCGTCGTCCACGTTGGAAACGATGGCGAGTCGAAACCGGCTCTGGAGTTGGCGGAGCGCGGTTACGGTATCGGGCCACGGCTTCCATTCCTTCACGGACTCAGGCAACGAGCTGGCTTCCTGATCGGTGGGCGCGAATCCAAGTGGTTCTCCGAACTGGCGTACGACCGACTGAAGAACTTGGCGATACTGGCGATACTCTCCCTGCTCGGCGCGGGCTTCGAAATCGCCGTAGAGCTGCAAGGATCGTGGCGTCGTCCGTGTCCTTGCCATGGGCCGCAAGGATGCGGTGCAGGCAGGGGAGAATACCGTCCTCCCAGTTGATGAGAGTGCCGTAACAATCGAAGGTGAAAATTTCGAAGCGGCTGAAGTCGAGCATGGTCGATGGCTCATCTCTCAAGCATGGAATCTAAGACTTGAAGCCGGGCAGTATTGGGGTCTCCTCGCTCGATTCAATGGTGGATTCCGGCTCAGCCTCAGCATCCGCGGCTGAGGAAGCATCCTCGGGAGCAGAGGCGGCTTTGGGCGTAAGAAACTTTGCGCTGTTCAGCAGCGGGCGTCCGAGGGAGGCGTTGTAGCTGGTCCAGGGGCTCTCCAAGTCGGCCTCGCGCTCGAACTGGGCGCGCATGGCTTCCATCTTGGAATCCAGGTCGTCCATATAGTGCAGCAGTAGCTGCTTCGGGAAACATGGGCAATTTGGGTGAGCCGAATTCGTACTCGCCATGGTGGCTGATGATGAGATGCTCAAGCAGAGTCTTGAGTTCGGGCGGAAAGCCGGGGACCAGAGCAAGTTTTGCCTGCAACATCTCAAGTTCAATGATCATGTGCCCGAGAAGCTGGCCTCGCGTAGTGTAGGAAAACGAGCGATTGTAGGCAAGTTCGTGGATCTTGCCGATGTCGTGAAGAAATGCGCCGGTCAGCAGCAAATCGCGGTTGATCTGGGGATAGTTTCCGCAGACCAGGTCGCAGGAACGAAAAAGAGAAACCACATGGTCGAGCAGGCCACCGATATAGGCGTGATGCAGGGTCTTGGCGGCGGGAGCATTGCGGTAAGCGGCAGCGATTTCAGGATCCGACATGAAGGCCTGCGACGAGCGACCTGAGATAAGGATTCTGGAATGACGCGACGAAAGCCGCCAGCGCCTGCCAGAGCTCGTCAATATTCCTGGCGGTCTTGGGAAGATAGTCGGAGAATTCGATTTCCGTTTCGCCCAGCTTGCGCAGCTTGTGGATGGTGAGCTGGAAGCGGTTCTTGTACTTGTTGACCAAGCCTTTGATCTTGAGGAAGTCGTCCTGCTCGAAGGCATTGAGCACTTCTTCCACGTTGTCCCACATCTTGGCTTCGAGTTGCCCGCTGCGGTCGCCGAGGGTCAGAGCGAGATACGGCTCACCGGTTTTCTTGGGCTTGATTTGCTTGCTGACCACGACAAAGTTGGAGGTGATGATCTTGTTTTCGTGGCGGGCGCAATCGCAGATGTAGAACTCTTTCATTCTCTCCATCAGTGTAAATCAGAAAGCATGAAAACGGCGCGAGCTGAGGCGACGCTCGCCCGAGAGCCTGGGCCAGCCGGGATCGGCTATACGCTCCTCTTAGAGAATGCCCAGCTTCTTTTTCTTCTTTAGCTTCTTGGTGTCCGGGCGCTTTGCGGAGGCGGTTTCAATCGGCTTGGTCTGGTTCGGGCTCTGCGCCGGAATCGACGTAACCTTCTTTGTAGTCGATGTAGGCGTCTTCGCGCAGCTTGGTCAGATAGGCGCGGAGCGCGGGCTGCAGCTTCTGCATGTACAGAGCGTTCTGGATTCGAGGCTCGATTTCCTTCAGCGGCGGAATGCCTGCCATCTGGTGGCTGGTAACCTTCAAGATGACATAGCCCTGCTTGGTGCGGATCACGTCGGTAACTTCGCCGGACTTCATGGCAAATGTTTTATCTTCAAGCTCCTTGGCGAGAGTGCCGCGCTTGAACGCGCCAAGATCGCCGCCCTGCGCAGCCGAGGGACCGTCGGAATACTTTCTTCGCCAGATCTTCAAAGCTGGCTCCAGCGCGAATCTGTTTGAGAACATCATTGGCCTTGGCTTCGGCCGCTGCCAGAGCCGCAGCCTCATCCGCTTGTTTGGCGGCATCTTGGTTCTTCGGATTGTCGCCGCCCGCGCCGGAGGAATCGGCAGTGCTGTTCTGGGCTGGAGGAGCGGCGGCAGACTTATCGGCTGACGGCTTCTTCGGGGCGACCAGGATTTCGCTCAGCTTTATTGACTCGGGTTGTTCCATCTCGTTCTTGTGCTCATCGTAAAACTGCTGCTCTTCCTCCTTGGTGATGCTGAGGTGGGAGCCGACTTCCTCTCCAATCACCTTTTGGGTGATGATCCGGTTCCGCATGTTCTGCTTGAAGTCTTCGTAGGAGATGCCCTGGGCGGTGGCGGCCTTTTCCAGTTCTTCCATCGTATCGAGCTTCATGTCCTTGCGCATCTGGTCGAGTCCTTGATCAGGTCAGTATCGCCGGTAATGCCGAGGTCTTTGCCCTTTTCCAGCAGGAGTTGCTGGTCGATGAGATCGCGCAGGACGTCCTTTTCACGCTCGGCATAGAGCTTGTCGGCGTTGGCCGGATCCTGCTGTTTGACGTCATCCCGAGCTGGTCCTTGCTGCGTTGGAACTCCGAAAGCGTAATGATCTGGCCGTTCACGCGCGTGACAATTTCTTCGACCACCTGACCCGCGGCGAATACCGCCAGACCTGCCATGGCAATGAGCATCAGAACCAGTTTTTTCATAGGATTTGAGTGGGCCGCCACGCTGCCTGGACTTGCGGGCGAAAACCTTTTCAGTATTTTACTACTTCCGACCGGGCAAGGGCTGACTTGGATTAGTTGGATGCGCTGGCCGGTTGGCCAGGTTGCTGGGACACGTGCTAGACGGTCCGCACCAGGGCGAGGGCGGTCATGTCGTCGGGAACCAGGGGTTCGCAGCTGAACTCCTCGACGGTATTCAGAATCGAGCCGCAAACCGCCTGAGCATTCGGCGAAGAATCGGACTGCAGGCGCTCTTTCACACGTTCCAGGCCGAATTCCAGGTCTTCGGCTTTGTCATCCTTGCACTTGCCCTCAACCACTCCCCGCGAAACCAGCAGAAGAACTGAGCCTTTCTGCAGAGCAAGGGTGGGAGCCTCGCAGGTAGCGTGCGAAAAAAGGCCAAGCGGCAGGCCCGTGGACGCGAGTTCGGTAATGCCGGTGCTGTCGCGGAGGAGTCCGGGCGTATGCCCGGCGTTGGTGTAGCACAGCGTGCCGAATTTCTCGTGGTAGCAGCCGACGAATGCGGGGCAGGGGTGAACCCCGGCCGCGGCTTCCATCAGGCCGCGGTTGAGGCGGAGACAGAGTGCGGTCATGGCTTCGGATTCGTTGATGTCGGACGGCGCAAAGAGTTCTGTTCCGAGAGTGCGAAAGATCTTCTGCGCGGTCGAAAGAAGGAGCTGGTTGCTCTCGCGACGTCCAGCAACATCGAGCAGGCCGAACAAGATCCGTTCCGGGCTGACTCGCAAGGAGTCATAGAAATCTCCAGCGACTCGTCTTCCGTGGGTGGTGGCGCCAATCTCGGCGCCGTCAATCTTCGGAAACTCGGCCGGGATCGGCTCCACCGCTGATGGGCTCGGGATCTCGGGGTTGAAATAGAGCGCACATTCGATGCGTAGATTAGAGGCGAAACTAACACAAGCGCTGACCGCGGGCAAATCCGCTAGTCGCCGTACTTATCGCTGAGATACTTGGCAAGATCGGACTCGAGTTCGCCGTAGTCGGAGTGGATGGTCGCACGCAAGGCGGCTTCGGTGGAGCTACCTTCGCTCAGGCGTTCGAGAATCCGCTGGAGGTCGCCCATCCCGTAAGAATCGTTGATGTAGGAAACCGCAGCCAGCGATTCCGCATAGGCTACATAGGCTTCCACGCCAGAGAAGCGCATGAAACTGCCTTCCAGCACATTCAGCGGGATGTTGCGTTGCGACTTGAACAGTTGCGCCAATTGGCGTCCATCGCTCGCCAGCGACTTCGGTTCAAGCAGCTGGGCGATGCCCTCGTGCAGCCAGATCGGACAACGGCCGGCGGAAAGCTGATTGATGAAGGAGTGGGCCAGTTCATGCTTCAACACCCGCGCCAACTCGGGCGTCAGGGAATTGAGGCCGCTGACGGGGATGCGGAGTTTGCCGTCGTTGAGGGCTCCCGTCCAAGCGGGCGCGCGCGTAACGTCAAAGAAAGCTTGCTCCGTGTAGAGCGTCACCAGAATGTTGTCGCGGGGCGGTGTGCCCAAATCACGAGCCAGATCGTCATAGTCCGACTCGAGCGCGGCCAGGATTTGTCCACGGAATGCTTCTGAAGTCTGCTTGCCTTCGTAGTGCAGAACGAAATGGCTGCTTTCGCGCTGGGCGAAATCGGTTTCGACGTTTTGTTCGCGCTGCGCTTTGTCCAGATATTGGCGGACGGTTGCATCAGGACGCAGTTCGAGAGAATGCTTCCAGGAGGCGACGGCATCTTTGGTGCGGTCGGAAGCCTGCTGCGCATAGCCCAGCACGGTGTAGGCATCGGGCGACTGGGGCGCGGCGCTCACGGCACGCTGGGCGTAGGTCAGTGCCTGCGCAGAGTTCCCCGTGCGCACCAGCAGAACAGCATAATAGATGAGGACAGTTGAGTTCTCCGGCTGGAAGCGGAGGGCGCTGTCGAAGTAGCGGCGGGCTTGATCCATGTTACCGTGCTCGAACTCAAATTTGCCGGCGATGAAGTCAGCCGTAGCGCTCAACTCGGCGTTTCCTTTGCCTTCAAGTTTCGCAAGAGCGTCGGTGTCAACCTTGCCATCTTTGACAATTGTCTCGGGAAGGTTGCCCTCGTTCGCGAGACTGTCGACGGGCATGAAAGCGGGAAGATCGCCGGAGCTCTTGGTAGCGCTGGAGGACGCCGCGTGCGCCGGCAGGCCGCCGGCCTCGACGCGATCTACCGAACTCTTGGGAATGGCATAACTATCGTCGCCGATTTCGTATTCATAGCGGTTGCCGTTTTCGCGGACGTGGTCGGCCAGGATGGTGCGGCCATTCTTCAAATGGATCGTGTCGGCCGACGCCGCCGCACCGGCGAACAGGAGCATCATGGTAAACAGGATAGTGACAGGAAGCCGCATTGAAGCGCATTCTAGCAACAGTGGGGCCTCCCACCTACGTGACCAAAGTACCCACAACACGAGCGAGAGCAGGCATGATGCTGGCCCTATGTCTGACCGTTTTGCCCTTCCCGCCAGCCTGGGGGGAGCAGGCAACTCCAGCGCAGGCAGCTCCGGCCCAGGCTCACCGGCCCGGACCGGCCGAGTCGCTCTATCTGCAATTGAATAGTGTCGGGCTGGATCCCGCGCGGGTGTTCACGGTGCGGGGTGCGTCGCTGGAGCGATCCGCGATCCATATCACTCTGGAAGATGGAACCATCGCCTTCACAAAAGATGTGCTGGGCAGGATTACCGGGGCATTCTTTGAGGGCGATGGAGAACTGCTGCTGGCCCCGCCCAACGATGTAGAACGAAGGTCGATGAGCCTGTTCACCGGGATGGCAATCCTGGAAGAGCGCTTTTCGACCGCCTACTTCCGCTTCAACGACAACACTGCCGCCGAGTTGCAGCCGGGTCTCAGGGTGGCGGAAGATGCCCAGGCATTTATTGCACGGTGGGACGAGACAGCCCGCAACCTGGCGCAGGCAGACGCCATGCGGTTGCTGGCCAGTTTCAGCGGGATGCTGCCGATCCCAGGCGAAACAAAATCGGAAGACACAGCAGCGCCGAGAGCCGCAGATCCCGGCGATCGCAGGTTGCATGCCCGGCTGCAGGGAAACAAACTCGGCGTCTTCGACATTTTCTTCGACTCGAGAGCCGCCGAACAAGTCGAGGCAGGGCAAACCAAAACCGGAGAAGACGGAAGCGCGTATTACGACATCTGGACTTCATTTTCGATCGAGAGTGCTGGAGGTGGCCAAACAACTCGGAAGCAGACCCTCGAAACGCTTCCGGCAGAAACGGAAGCTCAGCAGGAAGATTCGATTTTCGTGCGCCGCTATGTGATTGATGCTCACGTAAAACCACCCAAACAGCTCGACGCCGAGGTGAAATTGCAGTTCGATGTGGTACGCGGCGGATCGCGTTTCCTGGGGTTCGAACTATCGCGCTTTCTGCAGATCAAGACCGTCGAGGTAGACGGGAGAGCGGCGGAATTCATCCATAACCCAGCGGTGGAGGGCACGCGGCTGGCGCGCAGTGGCAACGACCTAGTGGCCGTAATTCTGCCTGAAGCGGCACGGAAGGGACAAAAGATTAGCCTGCGCTTCGTCTACGGTGGAGAAGTGTTGGCAGAGGCTGGGAATGGCCTGCTCTACGTGGGTGCACGCGGCACATGGTATCCCAATCGTGGAATGGCCATGTCCGATTTCGATCTTACCTTCCACTATCCGCCGGGTTGGACTCTTCTGGCGACGGGCAAGCCAGAGCCACTCTCCGGGCCATCCCTCTCCGGGCCATCGACACAATCCCCACAAACTGCGCTGCCGAACGCTGGCGACGAGCAAGTCGCGCACTGGGTCTCGGAACGGCCCATCCCCTTAGCCGGGTTCAACCTTGGCAAGTATGTTCGAGGAACGGCGCAAGCCGGCAATGTCACGGTGGAGACCTACGCGACTGTCGGAGTGGAGCGAGACTTTCCCAAGCCTCCACCTGCGCAAGCATTTCAATCCGATGTACCGTCAGGGCGGCCGCGGATCCTTGCTCCGGCGCCCATCGTTCCTGGCGTACCCGTCGCTCCCCTCGCGCCTTCGCCTGCACGGAATGCTACGGCCGTGGCAGAGGTTACAGCACGGGCCATTCGTTACTATGCCGACCGATTCGGTCCATTTCCCTACGGTCAACTGGCTTTGACTCAGTTACCGGGACGGGAGAGCCAAGGGTACCCGGGGCTGATCTTCCTGTCTTCCTACGCTTTCCTGACGCCGGAAGAGCGCCAAGAATTCCACTTCAATCCTCTGCACACTTTACTGGAACAACTGGTCCCCGCGCACGAAGCCGCGCACCAGTGGTGGGGAGATCTGATCATATGGGCGACGTACCGAGATCAGTGGTTTTCGGAGGGTCTGGCAAATTATTCCTCTTTGATGATGCTTCAGGAGAAGAATCCGGCAGGCTTTCGGTCAGTCATGGAGGAATATCGCCGGGATTTGGCTGACCAGAATAAAGACGGCAACTTTCCCAAGGATGCCGGACCTGTGACCTTGGGAAATCGCTTGCTTTCGTCTCACTTTCCAGAAGGTTACGCAGCCATCAGCTATGGACGGGGGACGTGGTTGTTCCACATGCTGCGCTCGATGCTGGAGGACGCGGCCGAGCTAGATGCGACAAAAGACCCAAGCCGCAAGAATTCGGAAGAGCCCTTCGTGCGCTCTCTGCGCAAACTTCGCCAGCGCTACGCAGGAAAAGCCATCACCACCCGGGAACTGCTCGACGTTTTTGCGGAGGATTTGCCGCCTTCGTTGCGCTATGAAGGCAAAGCCTCGCTCGACTGGTTCCTGGATGGCTGGGTGAACGGCACTTCCCTGCCGAAGCTGGAGTTGCAGGGTGTCAAGTTTACGGCGAAGGCGAATGCCACCGTCGCGACCGGCATAATCCGCCAGAAGGAGGCGCCGGAAGACCTGGTGACGTCTGTTCCTATCTATGCAGTGGTCTCGGGTAGGGCTCCTGTGCTGGTAGGCCGCGTATTTGCCGACGGTGCGGAGACTTCGTTTCACGTATCCGCACCGGTCGGAACCCACAAGCTTTTGCTGGACCCGAACGATACCATCCTCACGCGTCCGAAGTAAGGAAGCGCGGGCAAGACTTCGCCAGAAGCAATTGCTCTTCCCAGAAGGGAACCGCGCCGCTCAGTGGGTTGGAGAAAGCTCAGTTCAGACCGAAACCGCACCGCACGAAACTGAGTGTTCCCAAAAACGGAGCGGAGTTTTAAAATGGGAGAAACCCCTTGTCGACTCGAGGTCGGACAGGGAGAAATGTGCGCCAGCGGGCAGACGACCGTCCGCTCTGCGATGTAGATTTCCTCCACTGCCGTTTGCGGGCGCAGAGGAATCTATTGGCGCCAACGGGAGGCGCGATCGTGGTATCGGGCTCAGAACTTCCTTTGACCTGCTGGATATGTGGGATGGCGGTTTCACTGGAATCCTGCGCGATCGACGAACATGGGATGGCAGTGCACGAGGATTGCTCTGTCGCAAAGATGGCATCGAAGGCAAACGCATCGACCGCGCAGCACAAGCTACCACCCAAACCGCAACATAATCCACCAGACCCTGGCAACTCTTGAGATTCGTCTCCGAGACGGCTTGGGATTCACGTGGGCGTATCAGGTCAGTGGATGGTCTCCGGGCCAGGTAGATCGTCTAAGATCTCCCGGTCGCAAACCGGGCAGAATGGCAAAGACACGTTCCAGTTCATTGCGGTACTGCTAAGGCTAAGCAGGAAGTGAGCATCGACAAACTGCATCGAAGTTCCGCAATGCCGGCATTGCCGCGGTTTTGGAGGGGAGGATTCCGCCTCCAAGCGATCCTTGATGGATTCGAGAATCTCCGCCTTGGATGGTGGTGCTATTTCCACTAGAACAATCCTGCCTGAAGACTGGAGGCCAGTCGGCACGTCGAGGGACCGATGTAATGTAGGCTCGTCGACAGAAGTCCTACGCGTCCTGGCTCTGCCATTCTTTAACTTGCCGTGTCAGCAGCCCATAGCAATCACAGGCCGCCCGTTCCAGACTGCGCCGGTCGAGGATCGTGACCTTTCCCCGCGTGTAGGCAATCAATCCGGCTTCCTGCAGGGTTCCAGCCGAAATGGTCACGCTTGAGCGCCGCGTTCCCAACATCTGCGCCAGGAAGTCCTGCGTCAGGGGAAGATCACGCGAGCCGACGCGGTCTTGCGTCATCAGCAGCCATCGGGCCAATCTCTCATTCACTTCATGCAGCCGGTTGCAGGCTGCGATTTGGGTCACCTGCACCGCCAGCAACTGCCCGAACCGGTTTAGTTGCCGCTCCAGCTTGGGGCATTTTGGCAGCGCAGCCCGCAAGGCATCGGCATCCACTCTGAAGGCAGTGGCCTCGGCTTGAACCACAGTTCGAGTGTGGCTGGTGCGAAAGCCCGCAACCAGCGGGGTACCCGAAAAGCCTTCCTTGCCGATCAGCCCGACTTCCACACTTTTGCCGTCCGGCATAACGTTCAGGACCGAGAACATGCCGGAATTGCAGAAATACGCCGATTTCAGCGTCTCGCCAGCTTCATGAAGAAGCTGATGGAGCTTCAATCTCACGAGTTCCAGCTTGGGCAAAACCGCTTCGGATTCCGCGCGCGGAAGAGCGAGCAGAATTTCGTTCTGCACGTGATTCCCGTCGCCATCGCTTCTGGATGACGCGGTTGTACGGCTGTTACCATCCCGCCTCGAGGAGGCGGTTTTATGAGCAGACGGAGAAAAAGACCTGGCCATAACGCTCCTTGCGCAGCGAACACGCTGTCAGATTTTCGCAAGGAACCGTCACCCGGGAGGGCGCGGCGGAAAGATGCTAGAAGAGACACTTCCAGAATACTCCTTTTTATTTTTATTGTCTTTGATTGGAAATTAAGAGCCTGAGCCGATTTCGTGGCAAGGTTCGGTACAGCACCGTCCACTGTGCGCTGGCGTACAGTGTTCCCTGTATGTACGCTTGGCCCTCAGACGGCTAGCGTACAGGTAGTGCCTTCCCCCGTCGCCGGCTCTTTCGTGCACGATGCGGATCTCGCCAGCTACCCGCCAAGGCACTGCGGGATGCTGCATGCCTTTCAAAATCCTCATCGTCGACGACAGTTCCTCGATCCGCAATTTGCTTCGATTTTTCATCGAACACAACACCGACTGGCAGGTATGCGGCGAGGCCGAGAACGGCCAAGTTGCCGTGGAGAAAGTCAGGGAACTTAAGCCCCACGCCGTGATTCTCGACCTCTCCATGCCGGTTATGAATGGGCTTGAGGCGGCCCGCGAGATTACCCGCATTGCTCCGAACGTGCAAATGGTGATGTTTACCATGCACACCAGCGAGCAACTTCGGAAAGACGCTCAAGCCGTAGGCATCAAAGATGTGATCTCAAAATCGGACACAATCAGGGGACGCCTGTTCGCTTCGCTGAAGGACTATCTGCGCTCGGCCGATCCCAGCCTCTTCCCGGTTGAAAAAAGGGCCAGTTAAAGCCAGCGGAGACCAAGCTACAGACCTGCGGAAGCGGCGGGATACCCCGAAGGCTTCCAAACCCCCCGCGTGCCATCCCTATCTCAGGTCGCACTCCCTGTAAGTGCGAATCGCTGCAGCGCAAGAAATGTTTTGGCATTCCGCGACGACCCGTGTAATGTTCGCAGGGGAGAAGATGGACCCATGTGTTTCTCAGCCACAGCGAACTTTGTTGGCAGCGGAGTTCTGGGCGCCGTCGGCGTCATCACATTGACACGGGTGAAGCACCGCCGCGAGCTCCTGTTCGCGGCCCTGCCCGCTCTATTCGCCTTCCATCAGTTCATCGAAGGATTCGTCTGGCTCGGCCTGGATGGCATTCTCTCGCCCACGGTGGCGCACAATATGGGGGCGGCCTTCATGCTCTATGCCCAGGGATTGCTCCCTTTCCTGCTCCCGCTAAGCGTGCTCCTGTTCGAGCCCACCGCAAAGAGCCGCAACCGCATGCTGCCATTCCTCGTGCTCGGCGGAGCCACGACGCTCTACATACTCTGGGCGCTGACTGCGTACCCATTGCAGCTCTACGTCAGGGGAAACAGCATCGTCTACATCAACCAGGCGACCAATAATAGAGCGGTGGCGTTGCTTTATGTGATTGCAACCTGCGGTTCGCTGTTTTTCTCAAAGATCAGGATGATGATACTTTTCGGTGCGGCCAACCTCGCGATTCTCCTGATGGTAATGGAGGTCAAGCGCTACGCCTTCACCTCGCTGTGGTGTGCCTATGCGGCGGTCGCAAGCGTGATCATCCTGGCCTATTTCTGGAAAAGCCACGGAGACCGCCCATTCCTCTACGCCTAGCCAGGCCTTGATCTTGCTGGCGTCACCGTACCGAGGGGGTGCCCCATCCTTCGCGCACTGTGCGAAGGGTGGGAGCGGGAATGCTTACACAACCCAGGGATCAAGAATTGTCCCGGCAGCATCATATCGCCTTTGCAGAAACAATTCAGGAGAAGCCAATGAGAACCAGACTAGCCGTAATCCTGCTGTGCATCTTGTCGGTGCCGGCCGTCGCAGTGCAGACCGTCGTAGCGCAAACAACGAAGAGCGGTTTTTTCAAAACTTCCGACGGCATCAGTATCCACTACCTTGAAGCGGGCAGCGGCCGGCCCATCGTCTTCATCCCCGGCTGGACCATGCCGGCCTGGATCTGGCAGAAGCAAATCGACGAGTTTTCGAAGAAGTACTACGTCATTGCCGTCGATCCCCGTTCGCAGGGCGAGAGCGACAAACCGCCGTACGGCCACCTGCCCGAAACCCGCGCCCGCGATTATAAAGAGCTAGTGGATCGACTTGGCTTAAAGCAGCCAGTCCTAGTCGGCTGGTCGATGGGATGCGGGGAGCTAATCAAATATGTCGAACAATTCGGCACCAATAACATTGGCGGTCTGGTGTTGGTCGACGGCTTTCTGACGGACAAGCCCAGCCCCGAGATGTTCGTCGCCCTCTCGGGATGGATGAACCAACTCCAACTGGATCGCCAGAAACAAGCCGACGGCTTTGTCCGAACCATGTTCAAAAAGCCGCAGCCAGAGGACTACCTGAAGCGCATCACCGACGCCTCCGCCCAGGTTCCCGCCGATACCGCGGTAGTGCTCATCTACAACATGATTGCCGTAAAGGATTTCTCAACCGGCTTAGCCAGCATAAACAGGCCGATGCTCTTCATGTACCAGCCTGAAACCCAGCAAACCGCCGACTTCCTGAAATCAAAGCTAGGCGACAAGCTCCGCCTGGAAAGATTCGATGGCGACGGCCACGCCCTCTTCGTAGACAACCCAGAAAAATTCAACCACGTGCTGGAAGAATTCCTGCAAACCCTCCCCAAATGATTCACGCGCGGGACGACGGGGCATGCACCGGCCAGCACTGTCCCAACCACTCTATCAAGCTGAGGCCCGCGCTCTTTGCGGGCCGAAGGACCTCTGTACTCGCCATGGGGCGCCTCATTCCTTTCGTGTTCTTGGCGACGTCGCGAGGACGCGATCTGGAAGTGCAGGCCGCCCACCCCTAGCAGGTTTCCCCACCACTCGGGGCGGAGCTGAGTCCTGATCCGATCCATTCTCCGTGCAGGTTGCGCTTTCTCCGGCCTCCAAATCCTTTGCTTTCTAGATTTTGACCTATAAGTTCTTTGACATCCGCAATCAGAATGATTTCAAGCAGAAATCCCCAGCCTGAGTTACGCCGAAAGCCGAGAGCCGAAAGCTGGAAGCCGACTTCCCGACGAACCCAATCGGTCAATTACTCACGCCCCGCACTCCCAGAGATAATCGGAAGACGATAATCTGCACAACCTCTGCCAGCCTGAGGACGTTCCCCATGAACGCCGGAACCGAACTTCGATGAAGTCCCTGCTCACGCCCGGCATCTGTCTGCTGGCGGTTGCGGCCCTACTGCACACAGGCCTGCTTGCACCCAATGTCGCGCTCGTCACCTACGCCTTCTGCGCCGCGACCATCGCGGGACTGCTGCTCGCCTGGCGTTTTCATTCCAGCCGAATCTTCTTAGCCTTGCTGTCTCTCTTCCTAGCTCAACAAGCAATCTCATATTTCTCCCAAGGACACGTCGCAACCAGCGGACCAGGCAGCAACGCGCTAGCCGCAGTCGGTCTGCTCTTGCCGCTCAACTTTGTCCTGGTCTCGTTTCAACCAGAAAAAGGATTCACCTTCTCCAGCATCGCGGCGCCAGCGCTGGTGCTGTTCGTTCAATCGGTCATCGTAGCCGTGCTCTGCCGGCCTGAGCCGTTAGCCGCCGCGCAACACGCTGTGCATCATGCAGTCGCGCCCGCCCCGCTGCCCTTCGCCACGCTGCTGGCATTCGCCGCAGCCGCAGTAGTCTTGCTCATTCGCTTCCTGCTGTTCCATAAGCCCGTTGAAGGCGGACTTCTCTGGGCGCTCGCAGCTTCATTCCTATCACTCCATTTTGGCGGAGTGGGACGAATCCCCACCGCTTACTTCGCCGCCGCGGCGTTCATCCTCGCAGGCGCCATCGTCGAGACGTCTTACCTGCTCGCCTATCACGACGAACTCACGACACTGCCTTCCCGGCGCGCGTTCAAGGATGCGTTGCTTCGCCTCGAACCACCGTATTCCATCGCCATGGTCGACATCGATCACTTCAAGCGCTGCAATGACACCTACGGCCACGACACCGGAGATCAGGTGCTGCGCATGGTCGCGTCGCGCCTTGCGCGCGTGTCGGGCGGAGGACACGCCTACCGTTGCGGCGGAGAGGAATTTGCCATAGTGTTCCCCGGCAAGACAACCAGTGACGTCCTCGATCCTCTGGAAAAGCTGCGTGCCGCCATCGAAGCCAGCAAGCTCCACTTGCGCGGACCAGATCGCCGCCACGACGAACGCGGTCCCGACCGCCGCAACCGGCGCCCGCGCGGTCGTGGTCAAACCGGCCACGCTATCCGGCAGCTTTCTCGCGTAACCGCGCCAGCCGAAATCTCGGTGACTGCAAGTCTTGGAGTTGCAACTTCGAGGGGAGAAAATCCGTCTGCCGAAGAAGTCCTCCAGGCAGCCGATAAAGCCCTCTACCGCGCGAAAGCCGCAGGACGCAATCGGATCGAAACTGCCTTGGCTCCCCGGCGCCGAACCCGCACCAAAGCCGCCGGGATCGCCTGAAGCAAGACCTGAATTACGGGAAGAGTAAGCGGGCGGAACGGGTCTTCCCGACCCGCATTGAAGGCATGGAACGTCCGGCCCGGACCGTCACTTCGCGGAGGGAGCATGACGCCCCGGGCGCGTACGTTTTCGCAAGCACCACAGGCCGTGCGGTCAGCCCGCGGTCGAAGGAGGTGTCGAATCTTTCCGTCCGCTGCCGGCGCAGGCCGGACACTTTATGCGGATAAATGCAACGCCTTCGGACTTACCGCTAATGTCCGCAGGCCGTGCAATATATCCGGTACCGCCGCAGCGCGGGCAGTCTCTCGGATCCACTCGTCCCCCTCAATTGCTCACAAGTTTGTCACTAATTCGCGTTCGTAGCACCGGAAAGTTAATCCTGTTACGAAACACGAACAAGCTTCGGGTCCGCACCTGCTCACCGCGCGTGGGCAAACATGTTTGGGGATTCGAAAATAGGCACACGTTCGGGAGCGTGTTAGGTTTTCTCCCCCATGGTGAGGGCATCATCGTCCCCCGAACTACTTAGGCAAACGATTGTCAGGAAGTCTGAAGAGGCACTGCTTCCAGGCTCCACCCGTGCTTTTCTTCCGCGTCTGAAAGACCGGCGCCGATTCAAGGAGCGATGCCTATATGGCGGCGGGGCAGGTGTTCCTGTACAACCCGGTATAGTGGATGCTGAAGGATGAACCATCTCTTTTTCTGAGGAGACCGATATGACACGCCAAACCTCGCGACGAGGCTTTCTCGGACTCTCAGCCCTGGGACTGGCCGCGGCGGTTACGCCCTACGAGTTGGTCCGGCCCGCGGCCGCAGTGAGCGAGTTCGAAAACGAGCCCTCGAGGGTCAGCTCGGAGATTTCTGTCTGGGTTACATCTGGCGACGAACACTTTGCGGCCGCTCCCAAGGCTAGCTGGCGTCCGGCCTCGGGCACACCTGGCACCGATCAGCTCCGGCTGAACCCCGGCACAAAGTTTCAGCAGATATTGGGATTTGGGGGCGCCTTTACCGACGCCGCCTGCTACACCTTCAATCGACTCGCGCCTGCGGCCCGAGAGCAACTGTTCCATGAGCTTTTCCATCCTTCAGAAATGGGACTGAGCACGGGCCGCATCTGCGTCGGATCGAGCGATTACTCGACGAAACTTTATAGCTACGATGACGGTGAGGCCGATCCGGACCTGAAGCGATTTTCGATTGAGCACGACCGCGAATACATTCTTCCCGTGCTGCGCCAGGCGCGGCAAGCGAATCCGAACTTGTTCCTTTTTTCCTCTCCCTGGAGCCCGCCCGGCTGGATGAAGTTCAACGGCTCCATGCTGGGGGGCGCGATGCGCAGTCACTACTTTTCGGTTTACGCGAAATACTACCTGAAGTTTCTGCAAGGGTATGCGACCGAAGGCGTGCCAGTGCAAGCGCTGACGACGCAGAACGAAGTGGATACCGATCAGGATGGGAGGATGCCCGCTTGCATCTGGCCGCAAGAGTACGAAATCCAATTCGTGCGCGATCATCTAGGTCCGCTTTTGGAAAGCAGCGGGATGCCGGTTAAGATCTGGTTTCTCGACCATAACTACAATTTGTGGGGACGTGTCGTGGACTCACTGGAGGACGACAAGCTTCGTAAATACGTGAACGCAGTTGCCTGGCATGGCTACTATGGCACCCCTGACATGATGAGCAAGGCCCATGACGCCTATCCGGAGCTAGAGATGCATTGGACGGAAGGAGGCCCGGACTATACCGATCCCAATTATCTGACGGATTGGTGCAAGTGGGGTGGGACCTTCAGCGATGTGCTGAACAATTGGTGCCGCTCCATTACGGCATGGAACCTCGCTCTCGATGAGCATGGCCGCCCGAACATCGGACCGTTTCCCTGTGGCGGCCTGGTAACGATCAATTCGCAGACCAAGAAGATCACCCGCAGCGGACAATACTGGGCTTTTGCTCACTACTCGCGCGTCATCCGTCGCGGGGCTCGCCGCTTTGAGTCGCAAAGTGCGGCTGCTGACCTGCAGCACGTGGCGCTGGAAAATCCAGACGGCCAACAGGTGCTGGTCGTGACCAACCCGGGACCCGCAAAGACGATCGAACTGCGGCTCGCGAATATGGCGGCTCCGGTTCCCTTGAAGGCAAATTCAGTGGCCACCTTGACTTGGAGGTAGTCTATCGGACCAATCATGAGAGCCGGTGACAAAAACTAGTCCAATGCAGGCCATTGGCGTATTCCGTGGGGACCAGCGTATCCAGGATCCGCCTGAAGAGCGCCTGATCAAGATCGTGACCTGATCCCCTCCCCTTTCGGCTCAAAGCCGAGTATGAGTTTTGCGAACAGAAGGGGAAGAGTGTAGTGTCGAGGA
Source organism: uncultured Acidobacteriaceae bacterium (assembly GCA_963714225.1). Taxonomy (GTDB): domain Bacteria; phylum Acidobacteriota; class Terriglobia; order Terriglobales; family Acidobacteriaceae; genus Sulfotelmatobacter. Next base: position 225,300 of record CAVQNY010000021.1, read on the forward strand.
GCAGGCACACGGAAGCGCAGATGATCGGATGATCGGGGCTGTGAAGCACGTGGGAGGCGGGGTGGAAGACGTGGCGCGAGAGGTGGGCGCCTCCAAGCACACGATCTACGGCTGGAAGGCAAAGTACGGCGGGATGGATGTGAGCCAGGCGCGGGAGCCGACGCAGTTGCGCGATGAGAACACGCGGCGTAAGCGTCCGGAGTGGGCCGCCTTGAAAAGGCGTAAAACTAACAAAGTTGGAGGGGCAGCTTTATGGGGTTTCTGTGCGCGTTTGATCGTTATCGTGGCATGCACCGTAGTTACTGTGGGCGCACAAGCCGCGGTACCAACACCCGCAGCATCGCCAAGGGCAACGACGCAACCAGCGGTGAAAACTCCTTCGGCGGTGTTGTCCTCTTCCTCCGCGCCCATCGACGCGCACCTCGTCCTTGGCCACTGTCGCCGCGCATCAGAATGCGCGGTTTTTTGAGTGCGCGCCGGCTCCAGATGAATCATCATCATCGCCGACAGCAGGATTCGTGAGCGTACCGGTGGATCTGGGCGGCAACGTGGCGTTTATACAGCTCACCTTTCGGGCGCCGGACGGCAGCGAGCTCTCGGGAATTTTCGTGATTGACAGTGGCTTGGTCGGCGACCTGATCTTCGCTGAGCCTCTCGTCAAGGCGCATCCTGCGCTGCTTTCCGGCAAGCGTGTGGACGTGCCCTCGGTTCATGCAGTAGGCGGCAAGCGGCAGGTCCAGATGGGACGGATTCCCCCCTCACGCAGGGCTCGTTCGTGCTCAAAGAGCCGGTCGCGATTTTCCCGTCCCATGCAGAGGGCGTGCTGGAGAATGCGCAAACAGCGGGCATCCTGGGCAATGGAGT
>CAVQNY010000022.1:0-265428 GCA_963714225.1 uncultured Acidobacteriaceae bacterium
GATATGTAACATTGTATGTCGTGTAATTTGCGTAAGGGATATAAACGAGGCTCCCACCGTCAGGAACGGCCTCCAAATTCAAAGAAGGGAAAGGGCCGGGCGATTGGAAAACATCCTGCCAGGCTAGAAGGCCTAGAAGGTTGCCACCGGCATCAAACAAAGTACTCCCGCCCACGAAGGCGACTCCGTTGGCAGAGATCGCAGCGTTGCCCCCAAAATTGTCAATTCCTCCATTTTTCACCCAAGTGCTGCTTGCGGCGTCGTAGATAGCCGACTGCTGCGGGCCGCTGTTGCTTGTAGTGCTGAGGAGCACCTTCGATCCGTCTTCCGAGGCGGCGATCGGAAAACCCTGAGGTTGTTGGCAGATGGGAGGGTTGACGGTTGTCACTTGCAGTGTTGTCAGGTTCAGTTCGTAGAGGAGGGATCCGCCACATCCTGCGCTTTCTGTGGTCAGCCCCTCAATGAAGGCCAGACCGGTGCTCGTTGTCACAATATTATCGGCGCTCAGATTGAAAAGATTTCCGGGTGGAATGACTTCCACGGCAGTTGCTGAAGTCGGTTGATCCGGGTTGATCAATGCCACTGATCCATCCGTAGAGTCCGCAGCGAGCAATAGGGAACCATCGGGCGTGAGTGCCAGACCGTGGAAGTTTGCTGTCCCATTGAGAGAGGGCGGAGTGAAAGGTGCGAGAAATTGAAAGGTTGCTAAAGAAAATATATCGATGTGGTTGCCCGCAGAAAGATAGAGCTGATTGCGCGTGCGGTCCAACAGAATTGACTGGAACGGAGCATTCGGCGAAGGATAGTCTGTGACACTTTCATTCGCGTCCAAATTAGGCGTCTGACAACATTCCCACATTGAAAACGTTGGGCATAGCCTGACTCTGAGCCGGGACACGCATCTGCGCTTCGGCCCAGGTCGAAGTAAGTGCTTCTCGCCGTGTTGTCACTCCTGCTGTCCGAGTTACTGAGTCATATACCCCTTGAAATCGAGGTTACTTGGTGTAATCGTTTTGTCTGCTGTCCAACTGGCACCTACCACGTGATTCCCAATTGTTGTGCATCGTCATGCACTCCGGCCAGAGCCGGCGGGGACTGAAAAGGATCATCCAACCACACCCACAGATCGCGATAGAAGAAGAGTTGCTGACGCAGCAGAGCTGCCAGCGTCGACAATGACCAGGAGAACGACGATTTCAACTGCAGGTACTTCAGCACTAGCATCGCGATCAACGCCGTCCACACTTGGGTCTTGACCGCATTGGCGCTGGTGCCGACAAAGGTCTTGATTTTGCACAACTGCTTGAGCCCCTTAAAAAACAATTCCACTTCCCAACGGTCCTTGTAAATGGCCGCGATGGTCGTCGCGCCGAAGGCCAACAGGTTCGAGAGGAATACGATGGCCTCCTCTTTCTCCTTGTCCCAAATCTCTACCCGCCGGAATAGCACCGGCTTCTCTCCCTCCCGTGCCAGTCGAGGAAAGCTGATGATCTGATCCCGCACTACGTTGCTGTTTTGCGGAACTTGCAATTCCCCCTCCACCTCGTAGACCGCTTTCTCCTTCATCCGCGTTACGAAGTACACTTCCTCCTGGGTCAGCTCCCGAAACCACTCGTAATCGTTGTATCCACGGTCGATCGCCAGGATCGTCCCCGGCGCGAACCGTAGCGTGCGCGCCACCTTGATCTCGCTGGTCTTGCCCTCGGTCACCACCGCGAACGACGGCAGGTAGCCATCATGGTCCAGCAGCAGGTGCAGCTTGATCGCTCCTTTCGTCCGCCGAAATTTTGCCCAGTCGAACATGCTCACCGATAGGTCGATGATGCTCCCATCCAGGCTCATCAGCTTGTTCTTGAAGCGGAACTTCTTCCGCCCGCCTTGGCTGCGCACCAGTTCCTGGCATTTGCTCAGTGTCTGCTCGAACACCGTCTGGTAAAGCTCCCATGGCCGATGCTCATTGGCGTAGGCCAAGGTCGACCTCTTGGGCGCCACCGGCACTCCCAAATGCTTCAAGTAGCCTTCGCAACACGCAAGTCCCCCACAAATCTCGCGCAAGGAATGCGCCCGTCCCACCTGGCAAAACAACATGGCAATGAACTGGCCCCAACTGGTGAAGCCCCGCGCGTGCCGTTCGGCCTTGTGTTGCTTGACCGCCTTCTCGAACCCCCCGCGCGAAAACAACTTCAACACCTGCGAGAAAATGCTGCATACTTTCATTAGGCTGAGTCTCCTCTGGTTGAATTGGTTCTTAGTCGGAACCCAATCCAGCGTATCAGGGGGCTCAGTCTTTCTCACACGTGGCGATACCTTTCGCTCGGTCAGCAGTTAGCCCGCGAATTTGGACAGCAATGTGACACTTTGAACATAATGAATAGCATTTTGCAGCGTCGAAGACCCCGATGATGTCGTGACAACTACATCTTGATCGCCAGTGCCTGGAGGCAGTGTCACCTTCAGCTCGACGGCTGGATATGGATACGAAAACGGCCAAGAGATGCCATAGAAGGGAGCGGGAACCGCACTCACAATAGTCGCCTTCTGACCGCCAACTGTAAGTTGTATCTGGGTCGGGTCGGCTGGAAGTCCCAAGCCGGTGACATAGGAAGTCGTGCCCCCGGCTGGCGTTGAAGTGTCACCGTTCACAAACATAAGACTAGGCCCATAGCTGAACACCAGAGGGTTGTAGCTTTCGTTCCCACTGGGCAGGATGACCTTAACGTCAACGGGACCCGGCTGTGCCGAAGCTGGCGCAACGGCACTCAATGAGCCGGCCGGGCCCGATCCGAGGCTGGCCTGAACTGCGCGAGTGTTACCAAACCAAACGTCCGGAAGCGAGCCAAACCCCTCCACATCCGGGAAGTTCGCCGGCGTTGTTGCATTAACGGGGCCGGAATCCGGTGACAGAGTCAGATCGATACAGGTGAATCCACCGAATCCGGAACTAAAGTTAACCGTATAGGTCGAATCATCAAAGGCGATGCCGTGGTCGGCGGAGCCGAAGATAATTCCGTTCGAGTCGACAGCAAAAGGTGTCTCGGAATCAGGGCAAGGACCGAGCTCAACGCCGGGAGGGATGGTGCCGAGGGTAGGTGCTGTACTGATGAAATTCCCTGATCCATCAAAGACAATTAGGATACCTTCCTGCAGGTAAATATGTGAGCCGTCGGAGCTGAAGATGAAACTGCTGTAAGCTGGAGGAGTCAAGAATGTGTGCACCTGAAGTTCGGAGTTGTATAGACCAACTCCGTTCGTGTCGTCAGAAATGATGAACTTAGAGCCGTCCGGGCTGGCGCTAGCGTTGAGGATGAAACCCGGAAAGTCGAGTGGGGCAGAAAACGCGTTGGTGGCCTTGTTATAGACGAAGGCTACCCCGGGTTCACTACAGGTGCCGACAAAAACGTTTGTACCTGCGGCAGTGATGATGCAAGCATTGTCGGCAATTGCACTCGGCAACGATATTACAGATATTTTGTTGTTAGCAGGGTTCCAAATGGCAAGATCACCGGAGAGCTGGCCAGAGGGTTGGAACGCTATGGTGCCATCGGACAGGGGGAACATCGTGTAGAGTCCGTAAGTCCCTCCTGAGTACCTTGGCAAGATCCATTGCTGAACGATTTGCAAACTGCTTGTGCTAATGGCTTGAACCTGTTGGGAATCGCTGCCCACTAGAATCTCACTTCCGTCTGTTGTGAGAGCAAGTCCGCGTGGGCTCAGGACGGGAATGCTCTTGACCAGCTGCCTAGTCACTGTCGACACGACATCAACTCGATTCAAGAAATAGTCGCTGGAGAAGATGTTCTGATCTGCCGCGTCGTAGACAATTGATTGTGGTGTGTCGTTAGTCCGGAGATAGCTCGTCTGGTTACCTGGAATACTTCCTGGAGGAGGCGCTACCACCAAGTCAAGAGTGATGCTTTCCGTCGACACGGCTGCGCTCGGAGTGGCAATAACATTGATCAGCACGCCCTGAATCCATGGTGAACTCGCCGGGGCAGTCACGCTCAAGTTAGTCGTTCCACCCACGGGTGTAGTCTCGGGCGAAAAGCCAGCAGTGACGCCTGACGGGAGACCTGTCGCAGAGAACGTCACCGAGTAATTGGCAATCCCCAATCCTTGCTGCTCTGTCTGCAACTGTATCTGAGCTGTTGAACCGAACCTTGCTACGATTTGGGGTGTCAAAGGTTGAATAATGAGAAAACTTGCCAGAGGTTCAATTCCCACACTCACATTTGCTGAACTGGTCAAGCTTCCGCTCATGCCATTGAGAGAAAATGAGTAGTTGCCATCTGCCAGGGTGCCGGCTGCCGTTAAGGTGACGCTCTGCGACGTATTCTGCACCGAGAAAGACGAGGGTGTCGCAGTGAGCCCAGATGGTAGCCCTGCCACAGTGACTACCACCGTATCGCTGAACCCGTTTTGTGGTGCAATCGAGACTTGAAACGTAGATGAAGTCCCCGGGGTCATGGAGGGGTTCGACGGTGTCGCGACTATGCTTAAACGACGGAGGTGGAGGTGGTGGTGATTGGCCAGATTGCCCACCTGATCCCCCGCCACAGGCTGCCAGCGCGAATGCCAAGTAAAACCCAAGAACCGTCGCCGACCGCGCGAAACCGGCGTCCTCGACCTTTCCCAGATGAACATCCGCGCGCTCAGTCGGGTGTTTGTGCTCCCTTTCATTGTCAGCCTTACGGCTCCGTGAACTGTACTTTGCAAACGTTGTTTCGAACGGCAATCCATGGCGAACGGTCTGCGAATGAAACGCGCACAACATCTAGCTCCATCGTCCCGTCAAACGTTTTCCCTGAGATGTTTGGGAATACTACTGTCTGTTCTTGCTTCGGACCAACGGCTTTTCTCGCTGCAAAAGCACCTACCGCTGACTGGCTTCGCGTTCCATCTTCACTTATTAAAACAAATTGAACATCGCGGACAACGTGATCGCCTGAGTTGTAATATCGAACGGTTACGCTTTTCAAGGCGGGATCGAACGATGCTTGGCGCGGTTGGATCGGGCACTGCGCTGCGGCACCCGCTCCGGTCAAACAGGCAAGAAAAGCAATAAGCGACCAACGCATGTATTATTTCCCTTCTAACTCAGGAGTTCTGCTCAGAGTCCAGCGCGGCCGACCTACAGCTAGAGTTCGCAATTCTCCTCCGTAGCCTGGATTTGGTCAAGATGAACTTATTATAATTGCACTTAATTGCACTTCTTAAGCCAGCGGTGCTTGGGCGGGGATGGTAAAGATAATTTTCTTCACGCCGTCTTTCGTCAGTGCTTGAGATCATCCACTGAAATGCCGAGGTCGGCGCTGAGGTCTTCCAAGGAGACGCCCTCTCCAGGGTGTTTTTCCAGCCATGCCTTGGAGGCGGCGACGGCCTGACGCTCGGTTTCGCTCTCAGGCTCATCGTCGATGGGGGCGTTGGCGATGGCGCGGGAGACGGGATCGAGCATGGCCTCAATCATCTGGACGATGGCCGACACCTGAGCGATGGGCATACGGTCAATGAGCTCGTGAGCGTGTTGTTTTTCGTTCGCGGGTGCCATCAGGAATAGTTTACCAATCTACGGTGCTGTTGACGAGCGCGGCATGGCTGGGCAAAGGCCAGCAGCCAGCTACAGCGGTGAGGAAACCAGCAACGCCGGCGCCCGAGGAGGAGAGAAAGCCAGAGCCGATGAAAAAGCAGGAGCCGTCCGCGTCATCCGCAGCCGTGCCGCTGCCCGAAGAAAAATCCAAAGGCACAGCTAAAGAAAAAATAGCAAGCGAGAGGCCAACTCCGTCTCCAACTTCGTCGACTGCGGGAGAGAGCGTTTCTTCCTTTAGCCGCGCCTTTGGAAAGTGTGCAGCAGGCAGAAACCGTACAGCGTCCGATGCCGCTGAGTGCTCACCTACTCGCCAAAATGGGCAAGGAGATGTCGATTATGCTTCCGGGCTCAACACCGTTGATTGTGTCTTCGTCATAGCCGCGTAAGAGAAAGAAGCGTCCCGAAGGGTTTGCGCACCAGTAGTCGCAATGGGCCGAATTCTGTAACATACGATCTGCTACGGGTTTCCCGAGCCAGGCCTCCACGTTCCCGTTGACTATCCGCGGCTCAAATTCATGCCGCGAAAGCTGTACAAATGGACCCCATCCCGTGTGTCTAACCTTTGATGCTACCGCCATCCGGCGACGCAATTCCCCCGCTGACGCAGCTACCGCAACATCAACTAATTCAAATGATATTTCGTAACGTCCTAGGACCATCCGAGCATCATCGTCTGCCGGAGGATCCCGGATGAGCTGATTCCACCTCTCCAGCGCCACCAGCTCAAATTCCACCAATGCGGCCACGCGCTCCACAGGACCCGCAGGATTTCTCTCGCCTTCGGCATGTTCTGGCGCCGCTTGCTCCCCAGCTTGTCCCGCATCAATCGCCACAGGGGCCAGCGCTGGACTTCCATGTCCTTGCACGATTATCCGAATAGCGTCCAGCATGTTCTCGCGGCGTGCAGCGATGCACCGCTCCATCACACCGCGCCATTCCTCAGCCGTAGAGGGTTCTTCACTTCTGGGGCCAGGTTTGCGAACGTAGCATCTCTGCGAGGCGATGACTCCTTCACAGCCCCGCACACTCATCACCGGAACAATCATTCCGCCCGGAACGATCACAAACGCGTGCTCATTGTTTGTTCCTGGGTGGTTTGCAAACGCACGTTCACAATGGAATTGCGGGTCCGCGTAACGGTCAATAGCGGCGTTGATGTCGTCCTGGCTGTACCTCCCAATGTCGTCCGGTCGAGCTTGAGATCCCAGGCACCACCAGGTGCGTTATCTTCGCGCATTCCTAGGACAATCACTCCCCCGCCTTCGTTTGCCAAGGCAATGGCGACCTTCGCCAGGGTTGCCCTTCCGCGGTTCTCGTCGAGCCTCAACCAGCTTTTGCACTCCACCGTCAGTTTCTCAACCGGGAATTCCAGAAGGGTTTGTAGTTCGGCTGTTGTTGGCATTCGAGTTGTCTGGTCTTCGCGTCTCGCTCACTTACTACCCTAAGTTCTACGACTCGGCCAAAACTTTCCATTCGGAGTTCTTGACCGGAGTCGTCTTCTCTATTTTTTCCCCCACTCAACCCGCGCGTTGGCTTGAGTGCCGGCGCATTCGCGGTCCCGAAGGCCCGAAAAATGTGTGAGCGCTACGTGAACCGCATACCCTGAGTTTGGCGAGGTCAATCACAAGGACCTTTGTGCCGAAGAGGAAGGCGTGCCATTCGTCGGCTTTGAAGTTCTGCAAGGCAGGCATTGAGGATACCCAGATCGTTGAGAAGCGGACCGACGAAACAATTGGTTGCATCGCCCTTTTGCTGGCGCGGATATTTGCGGGGCTGTATCGCATTTGGGCCGCTTATCAGAATACGCAACTCCAGGATGATCGCGGAGGCGTTGTGGGTGCAGTACACCGCGTGGGGTTGCGTTTCGCCGGATTCGGCTCTTTCAATATCTCCTGAACGCCGCAGCGCTTAGTTCTTGGTGGTTCCACCGGGGATCATCGCGCCGGGAACCAGTTGATCCAATTCTCCTGAGCCAATAAAGGCATGCTCTCCCGCCAGGTCGAGCGGCTTGAAATTTGCCTCGTGCAGCACCCAGATGTGTTCGCCACGGGTGACCGGCGAACCGGTCAGGAATGCATATGAACGCCCGCCGTCTTGGAAGGAGATTCGGTTCAGCGCGACGCGCGCTTGAACCGCACCTTGCATAGGCGATAAGGAGAGAATGAATCGCCCTTCGCCCGGTATGTAAATCTCGACTCCTTGACCAGCTTTGTCGACGGTGGCGATGCCCCCCTGAAGGTCACCGATGACCTGTTTCTCGCTGAGCACCAGCGGTGAGACCACGCGCAATTCCTCTGGTCCTGGGTCGAGTTCGTGGGTCGAAGTGCCGATGAACGCGGGCATGTGATCGAACCACTCGCCGGTCACGGTGAGGATTCCTGAGCCAGCGACATCCAGCTTAACCGTCTGCCCCGGTTCGAATAAGACCTGCTTCTGAGGCTCATTCTGAATGTCGGAGAGCGAGAATGTGCCAGATAAAGGGCCGAATGTCTTGGTGCGCACAGCAAGCTCCACGCGACTGCCCTCGCGGCGAATAAGATCGATCCGATAGCCCATGATCTTCCCATTCATCTGGCCGATGAAGGCGCAGGTCGCTTGGTTTTTGTCTTGGGTGGAAAGCGGGCAGCCGATTGGGTTACCTCCCGACTGAGCGATCTTCAGCATCACGACTGTTCCATCAGAGTGAGCGCGGACTTTTACCACGGCGAGCGTGGAACCCAGCGCAACGATTGCGGCGATCAGTATTGCGAATGCAAGCCTCGGTATTCTTATGGTTTCCCATCCTTTTTGCCACCAGACTGCAAATGTGCTTTGCGGACTGCTCCAAATACGCGGCGAGACGCTGTCCTCGATTGAGAGGCTCGCAAAAAGGCGCAGTTCCGAACCCATTTCCATGTACTCCTCCAAGCGCGCCTGGCAGGATGCGCATACATCCATGTGCTCTGCCGCAGTTCGCGGAGTCAATTCGCCATCGCACAGTGCGGAGACATACTCCAACGCTTCATCGCATGTCATGCGGACCTCCCTTCTTAACTCGCTCAATATGCCAGACGTTGCGCAATGCTTCGCGCGCCGCGAACAATCGTGATCGGACAGTACCGATCGGGACTTCGAGGATCGCGGCCAGCTCCGCGTACGATTGCCCTTCGACTTCGCGCAGCCAGAGAAGCGTGCGTTGTTCGCTGTTAAGCCGGCCGAATGCCTCTGCAACCATCGATGACATCTCCGTTTGACATGGCGCCGGCTCTTCTTTGAGCTCGTCGGTTTGTTTTTGTCGGCGCCACCACCCTGCGGCGAGCTTTCGACCGATGCCAAACAGGTACCCGCGCAGACTGCCGAGCTCCGGATTGAAGCCTTGCGGGCGACGCCAGATGTGGGTGAACGTGTCCTGCATGATGTCTTCAGCCGCCTGTTCGCTTGAGAGAAGATGCCGAAGGAATGCGCGCAAGCGCGGGCCATTGTCGCGATAGAACGCGTCAAACGACTCAGCGTTTCCTTCGGAGATCTTTTTCCAGAGTTCCCGATCGTCGAGCAATGAGCTTCTCCAACCTGTACTTCGGGCCTGCGGTTCAAAACGTTCGCTGGGCGCTATAAATAATTCAGATTACGTTCGCCCGGTGCGTGATCGAGATAAGCACCATGTCTACCATATGCCCGCCTATGCAGAGGGCGGGACGTGGTTTTGGGGGCTAGCCATCCTCAGGGTCTGAAGGGTCTGAAGCTGCTTCCATTGATCCGGCAGCCAGGCCGAGAGTTAGTTCATTCGCGCGGTGGGCAAGTTCATCAACAACCGGGTGAGGTAGAGCTGCGGGTCCACATCATGGCGACGGCAGGTGCTGGTTAAGCTGGCCAGAATCGCCGCCGTTCGCCCTCCGCGCGAACTGTACTCAATAAAGCAAAATTCCAGGGGTTGCCGTGCATGGAAGTCTTTTCGAATCAGCAAGCCCAGTGCACTCAATAAGGAAACACGACAGCCGTCACGAAGCGTGAGCCATCGTGGCATCCGCCGCCTTCGCCATACCTGGCCGCAGCGATCTGAAGGCCGCGCGAATCTCTTCTGAAAGAAGTCGGGAGCTGTTCCCATGCCGCGAAGTGACCGCCTTTGTCGAGCTTGTTGTAATGGATGCTGACCAACAAAGTGGTGCAGAAGGCAGATTCATTGCGCTACTGGGCTCTTCAGAGGCGTGGTGGTCGGCATTCATTTTCCGGTGGTCCGCCAAATGAGGTCCCGAAGTTGATCCTCAAGCCAAAAAGCAAAGGGCAAATTCTGGCGCGAGCACTTCGCAAGATCGGATACCAGGTCACCATCGCACCCATAAACCGAGTTACGGCCACAAACGGAATCTAAATAGGAGAGGATTTTCGACGGAGTGTTATCCCAGAAATCCGTGTCGGGAAATAGCTCCGGCCATGTCGTTACCGCTTACCGACTCCGAGCGGATCACGGGGCAAACCGGAAATTACTCCCTGATGAACAAGTCGGAGTCTTCCTTGCCGTTGGAATAGATAGGAAACGCGGCTTTCGGGAAATTGTTCAGGACAGTCGTTCGTCCTTCCCCAACCTAAATCGGGTTCGTTTGTCAGTCTCAAAAAGGAGCAGTTTCGAGATAGGACGAAACGCACTTGGCCGAATATCGCCCTTTATCGCCCTAATCAGTGGCCGCTCCAAATCTGGGGAGGGTTTTGTTACAGGCTCTAAGTGTAGCTGGCGGTTTCCAGCAGATTACGCGCGTAACCTTTCCGACCGAGCCTGGTTGAGATATCAAAGACTAATGGCTCTTACCGCGCTCACCGTCGCACTGATCCTGGCTTCAGTCCTCTGGAGATCGCACGGCGGCCTGGCCCTCTCGTGTACGATGTGGATTCTCGCGTTTCTTTACATGGGCAGTTTGCCATCGCGTCTGAAGACTCACGTGGTCGCGTGGTTCTCCGTCTTCCTGGGTCTGCTGTGCAATGCTGCGGTAACCATAGCGAATGGCGGCTTTATGCCGGTTGCGGGGCTGCCCCCGAGTTTCCGACCGTGGCTTCCGAGTTGGTGTCCAGAAATCCCCGTCCACCATCTGCTAGTTCTCGCGGATCAGCGCTCGCTGGACTATTTCAGTGTGGGCGATGTGCTCATAATTAGTGGCATATTGCTTTGGGGTGTCGGATGGCTTGCGAGTTGTATCGGAGCCCTTCTGGATGCCAAGCTCGAACTTAGCACCGTCATTGCCCCAGTGCAGCGTCCAACGCCGACTGGGCAGCGGCGCTAAGGCTTGGATCCCGATCCCAGAGTGCCACTATGACATTATCGTCCGGCGTACTATGGCCGACCCACTGCATTTGCCATGGTGTCACGGCTCGTAACCAGTAGTTGTTCAGCTTGCTCCGACTTCAGCGGCTTCGAAAAGAAATAGCCCTGCCCGAAGTCGCATTGAAGTTCCTTGAGTTGCCTCAGCTGATCTGCCGTTTCGGTACCTTCTGCGACGACACGAAGCCCAAGGTTATGAGCAAGCATCACTATAGTCGCGATGATTTTATAGTTGTTATCGATGTCCATGTTCGAAACGAACGAGCGGTCGATTTTGAGCGTATCGACCGGGAAACGGCGAAGGTAGTTCAAGGATGAATATCCTGTCCCGAAGTCGTCTATGCTCAAACGAACACCGAGAGCTTTAAGATCCGAAAGAATGCTCCCAGTTTTCTCAGCGTCGGACATGGCCATGGTTTCGGTAAGTTCCAGGTTCAGACAAGAGGGATCGAGGTGGGTCTGCTCGAGAACCGAAAGGATCTCAGCTGCCAAATTGGGTTTGGTGAACTGCTTAGGAGAGACATTCACACTGATCGTCAACTGGGAGTGCGACGCGTGCTGCGACTGCCACGCTCGAGTTTGTTGGCAGGCCTCATGCAAGACCCACTTGCCCATCGCTAGAACTAGCCCGGTTTCTTCCGCTGCCTTAATGAACGTATCCGGTCCCACCAGCCCAACCCCAGGTCGCTCCCAGCGTACCAAAGCTTCGAAGCCCGTTATTTGTCCTGTCTCAAGGGAAGCAATAGGTTGATAGTGAACACGAAACTCGTCGCGGTCGAGGGCGTTGCGCAAGTCTGTTTCGAGGTTCAGTCTGTCCACAGCACGCTGGTGCATTGCCACATCAAAAACTTCGCAACGCGCTTTTCCGAGCGCCTTGGCACGATACATGGCGATATCGGCGTCGCGCAGCAAGTCTTCTGCTGTGCCTGGAGAAGATGAGCTTAAGGCAATTCCAATACTGACGGATGTAAATACCTCGTGTCCGTTCAGGCTGTGTGGGGCCGTGAAGGCCTTTTGGATCCGCTGCGCGGCCCGGATTGCATCACTGGCATCCTTGACGTCCTCCAAAAGCACCGTGAATTCGTCTCCACCAAGCCTAGCGAGGGCGTCGTCTCCTCGCGTTGTATCCGAGCGCGAGATCGTATCATCGTACCGCAAGAAGCGGGTGAGCCTTTCCCCGACTTGAACTATGAGGTTATCGCCGACCGCGTGGCCCAAGCTGTCGTTAACCACTTTGAAGTCGTCAATGTCGATAAACAGCACCGCGAACTTGTACTCAGGATGCCGTTTCGCACGAGTAAATTCATGTTGCAGGCGGTCTCGGAACAAAGCACGATTGGGCAGGTTCGTTAAGGCGTCGTGCAGCGCGTTATGCATCAAGTTTTGCTCAGCCTGCTTCCCCTCAATCGCAATTCCAGCCAGGTGTGCTGCTCGCTCGATCAGATCCAACTCAAGGGTACTCGGCGCGCGTCGTTCGCGGTAGTAAACGGCCGTAGTCCCCATCACCTCTCCTTTCGTCGAAAAGATAGGCACTGACCAACATGCTTGTAGCTTGTGGCTCAATGCCAGTTCACGGTAGTCCTTCCACAAAGGATCGGTGGCAACATCCGACACCACAACCGGTTGGCCTGTGTACGCCGCGGTTCCGCAGGAACCCACACTCGGTCCGATGGTGACACCGTCGATTGCGGAGGTGTACGCGTGAGGTAGGCTAGGGGCTGCAACATGCCGCAAGGTCTTTTGATCGAGAAGCAGGACAGAACAAAGTGAACCGCTAGACTGATTCTCAATCAATCGAGCCAGGAAATTCAGCACATCCGAAAGGGGTTCTGCTTTCGCGATCATTTCCAGCAGACGCTTCTCTCCGACTAGCAGCGCCTCGTTTACCTTATGCAATTCCCGCGACTTCTCGAGCGCCTCCAGCGCTCTGTTAATCGCAATGGCTAAACTTGATATTTCGTCGTTTCCGTCTAACGGAACCCGTGCAGCCAGGTCGCCGGTTACGCCAATTCTGGAGACGCCCAAGCTCAAGTTGCTAATTCGCGACAATACCGTTCTCTCCAGCAGAACCAGGATCATGGTGCCGAATAGGAGGCCCGCCACAAAGAACAACACTACAAAATAGAGCAAGCTTTTCTGGCCTTGTTGATAGATGTTTCTCGGTTTTTGTACTCGCAGAATCAGCGCAGGATTTCCGTAAAGGTCGCACACCAGCTGATATCCCACAATCGACCGATCGTGTAGCGGTTGAATGAGGATAGGCATGTCGGTTGACAGGTGAACCTGTTCGAATGGGGAGTCGCTCGGCATCGCTGGATTCTGCAACGGCAGCAAGGACAGCGACAGGTGTGTGGTTTGCGCCAAGTGTTCAATTTCGGTCGCGTTGAGCCAGCGCCCCATGATGAGTGTGCCTAGAGCTGGCCCGCGACCTTCAGTGGTAAGGATGGACCGGGAAGCAACAAGTAGAGGCCCCTCTGGCAGGATGATCACGCCGTTGGTACTTGTTGCTTTTGGGAGTGTTCTGAACGCTGTGTCTAAACTCTTCGGAACGGGCACTTCTTTTCCGCTGGCGAGATCGAGGCTCTTGCTGAAGATGGGTCGGTTCGCAGCGTTCGAGATTACAACCAAGTTCAGCCTCAGGTTTAACAGCGTGGCGTTCGAGAATTCAGTCTTGATATAGTTCGGTTTCGCACCACGCATGAATGCATATGTATTGTCCCAGCTTGAGTAATCTTGCGTCGTACGACCTAAAGCGGAAAGATCATCCGATAGAGAGCTTATGCCACGTTCAAGGTTTTGGCGTATGTCCTGTTCTTCCAGTTTGCTAAAACTACGGAGGATGACCGTTCTAGAAAAGAGATAAAGGAGACCTAGCAAGCTGATGAGCGTCACGCAAATGATGAGTAACGTCTTTCGTCGCAACGTCAACCTACACACCTCCAAGGAGAATCGTTTACGCGCCTCTCAGAGCGAATACTGACTTGGTTCTGGCGAACGCCGCCTTCTCCAACTGGGGAATCGGGCTTAGTTCAGTCGGCCCGTTCATCAACCGCTTCTAAGAGTGCATAACCCATACAAAATGTTAGGCCTGACGACTACGCAACAAAAGTAACTGAGGTAATAGCGGGGGTTGCAGATTTTGCGGGGTTGAGTCAGCAGATTTGGCTCAAACTTAAACTCGGCCGGAAACTGCTCCCGGGCGTTTTTCGATTCCTCGCCTACGGAGGGAGACCGTCATGTCACAATCACCCTAGCGTGAGTTGCGGATCGTGCTCGGTTTTCCTTCGTAAGTGTCAGAGCAAACACATGGTTGACAGATGGAATCGCAGCCAGCGTGACTTCGCCACTTGATCAGCAAATTCTTAGGCGGCCAGTCTTGGTTCCTTCGTCCAAGGGGGATTACTGCCGGTTGCCTGTCATCCCGCAGCTTCCCGGCGGGCTAGTCATTCCTGGTTTCCATTTCTTCCAGAAGTCTGGTCACTTCACTCAGTTCAGCAACTTTGCGGCGGCGGAGCCACATCACCCCGAACCAAATCACTCGCAGCATGAGCACAATGACCAACATCATTGCGAGGTACACGGTGGGATGGGCCATGAGCTCAAGCCGGATGGTCGCCCAATTGGCCGCCGCAAGCGCCGCGCAAAACAAGAGCCATCCAATTGCTAGGTAAATGCTGATCTGGAGTCGCCGGATTTGAGACAGCACTCTTCGGTGCCAGAGTTCCACGAAAGCGCGAATCGACTGTGTTTCCGCACGCCATGTTCCCCGCATAAACCATAAACGACATGTAACAGCCACGAACACCAAAACGCACAGACCGGTTGCCCGGCCTTTTTCGAGCCTGCTCGCCTGATGGCTGAGCTGGTAGACAGCGAGAATCAGCATCACTACCACGCCTGCCACCGCCAGCAGATTGCTGAGCCAGAAGCGGCGGTGCTGGACCTTGATTCTTTTTTGGACTTGGCGCTGGAACTCGGGGGACAGCGGTGCGACATTGCTCCACTGTTCGCGCCAAAGATCAAGTTCGCGATCATTTGTCGTTAGGTCGTTCGTCATTTCGTCATTCGTCATTGGGTCACTCCCATTGCTTCCTTCAAGGCCTTTCTGGCCCTTGTCAACCGCACGGCCACGTTGTTTTCCGTAATCCCCAACACTTCCGCGATCTCGGCATGCGACAACCCCTCGAGCATCAGCACCATCATCTGCTTGTGAGCGACAGGCAAGGATTGAACTGCCGATGCAAGTCGCTTCCGTTGGTTTATCCGTGCCAGATGCTCATCTGGATGGGGACGCGGATCAACCGGTTCGTCGGTTTCTTCCAAATCGTCGAGCGACTGCTGGGGGGCGTGACGCCTCCCGACATGCGTCAGTCCTCGATTGTGCGCGATCCGGTAGACGAACGTTCTCTCCGAACACTCGCCGCGAAAGTGGGGCAATGCCTTCCAGATCGCGAAGGCAATTTCCTGAACCAGCTCCTCCCGGATGCCGGCTACTGCCTCGTAGCTATAGGCCAGGCGCGAGATAGACGCGCCATGCTCGTCGAGGATCCGCTCGAATCGCTGTTCCAAGGCGTGACGGGCTTCTCCCAGAAGCGTAATGCGGCTACCGAATGAATCTGTTGACTGAGTGCTCATGTCGTTACCTGACAAAACGTGCGGCTAAGTCGTCACAAAGCCGCGATCTACATCGGGCGAATTCACTGCACCGGATAGCGATTCTCACGATAGCAGCGGCTGAAAGCCAGAGCCACCAGGGCTAACGCGATGGGGGTTAAGACACTGGCCTCGGGCCCGACGATCCCGCCCGTGAGCCAGTGCGGCCCGCTTAACGCGGAATTGAAAAGATTGTGGTAAGGCGCGATACCGCTATCAGGCACTCCGAACAATGTTTGTCCCCAGTCATAGGCCGCATGAAAACCGACGGCGCACCAGAGAGTTCCGCTGCGCCGCAAGAAGAGGCAAAGCAGAAGTCCGAATAGCATAACGGAAGCGACTCCCGCCAGCGTCTCGTGCGGATTGAACGCGTGGCCGAAAGCGAAGAAGGCCGACATCACAAACGCCGCCGGCCAGAAGCCCATTCCGCAGGCAAGCGTGTACTGGATGTACCCACGATTCAGGAATTCCTCGAACAATCCGACCATGACGAAGGCAATTGCCCACGCGGTTAGCGCGGAGGGAATTGCCCTCCCATGCAGAGCAAACCCAGTAATGCGGAATCCGTGGAGCAGGTACATCACGAGCAGAGTTCCGCTGATCGAGAGAAAGCCGAACAGGCAGCCGATCCCGAAGTCTTTGCCCAGAGCCTCACGCAAGGGCAGACCGTATTCGCTGAATTTGCGATTCTCGAGTCTCCCCATGACTAAGGTAGCGAGGCACAGAATCGCAAAAGCGATGGTTTCTGAGACGCCCATCAAGAGCGGGGTCATCGTGATCGAGCCCAGATGCTTCTGGGCATCCCGAATGCCTTGCAGCCCACCGTTGCGGACTAGAGCAGTTCCGCCAAACAGAACCAGCAATAATCCAATGAAAATCAGCAACCGCCAGACTGCCCGCAGCCCGCGCGGCCCAAGAAAGAGCGATCTCACGCCGGATGCGGGTTTGGAAACGCTGACGGATGGGGTGGATTCGAGCACATTTGCAACGGCCTTAAGTTGAGGTGTCATATTCCTTCTCCTGCGGGACGGTCCAGCAGTGAAAGCATCGAGGATGCACTCGGCTTGAATCGTGGTAGGTTCCGCGAACGATGCTCAGATCCGCGCCTCGTGCTCTCAACCGTCCCTATTCAGGTAGTCTCAGGCGGGCCGAAAACATTACCGTTTTTGGGCCGTAAAGCCTCGACCCCATCGTTTCCGGTTGCCGACCACGCGCTCAGAATCGCCGGAATTCTCTGCATCGGGCTGCGCTCGCCATAATTGCGCGCACCGAAAATGGCGTAAGATGTGGTTCCCACAATTGCCCGGAGATCCATATGCCGTCGCATCCAAGGAAGAAACGAAAAGGCCTAATTTTGAATAGCCAGACGTTCGCCCGTTTGTTTAAATTATCCCCTGTTGTTCAAGTTTCTGTGGTAGATTGAAGCGGCCTTTGGACTCACTTAACGTCCTCCCCTGAGGTTATTCTTGTGAGTCACCAGCACCGCGTGACGGCGCAGCTAGGTCCATCTTGCAACCGCCAAGATCGGAAACAAGGGCATAGTCTTGCTTACTGCGCTGCTCGACCACGCACGCAAGGAACATATCGGATAACTCCATGCTCCTCGCGGAGCGTGCGCGGCATCCGGAAGCGAGCGGCACGAGAGCACCTCGATGAAGGAACGGAGTATGCCGGCAGGGGAAGACCGGAGCCAGGATCACGGGATTGCCATTATTGGTATGAGTGGACGCTTCCCGTGCGCCCGGAACGTGGATGAGTTCTGGCGCAACCTGGCCGCCGGAGTCGACGCCATACGGGCGCCGAGACCTGAAGATCAGGCCAGCACGCGGTTCGGTCCCGACGTTCTCCACCACCCCGATTACGTGGGGTCCCGTTACTACCTGGACGACGAAAAGCTCTTTGACGCCGAGATCTTCGGGTTCACAGGCGCTGAGGTGTGTATTACCGATCCCCAGCACCGCTTCTTCCTGGAATGCGTGTGGGAGGCGCTGGAATCGGCAGGCTATCTCTCGAAAACGTCCAATCTGCGCATCGGGCTTTACGCAGGGGCGAGTCTCAGCCACTACTTGGAGCACAACCTGCTCCAGTCGATGGAACAAACACGTCGTCCGACCCATTACCTCCAGCGGTTGATCGGCAATGACAAGGACTACCTCACCACACATGTTTCCTACAAGCTGAACCTGCGAGGACCGAGCATCGGTGTGCAGACAGCCTGCTCGACCTCGCTTGTCGCAGTGTGGCTGGCGTGTCAGCAGCTGAACAACTACGAATGCGACCTAGCGCTGGCTGGCGGAGTGACCGTCAAGCATGCCGCGCACAAGTACCTCGGCTACATTTACGAACAGGGCAACATTCTCTCGCCCGACGGCCATTGCCGACCGTTCGACGCGTCGGCCGGGGGAACGGCCTTTGGCAGTGGAGCGGGAGTGGTTCTTCTCAAGCGACTGGAGGAGGCCGTAGCAGAACGCGACACCATCCTGGCGGTGATCAAAGAAGCCGCCGTCAATAACGATGGCGCGGTGAAGATAGGATTCACGGCCCCGAGCTTAGAAGGCCAGGTGGAGGTGGTGACCCTGGCGCAGGCCACGGCAGGAGTGCATCCGGAGAGCATCGGTTATATCGAGGCGCATGGGAGCGGCACGCCATTGGGAGATCCGGTGGAGATCGCCGCGCTGACCCAGGTATTTCGGCGGAAGACTGGGAAGCGAGGGTTTTGCGCCATCGGTTCGGTGAAGTCGAACGTGGGGCACCTGGAGTCGGCGGCGGGAGTGACGGGGCTGATCAAGACGGTACTGGCGCTGCAGCACAAACAGATTCCTCCCAGTCTGCATTTTCGAACGCCGAACCCGGAGATTGATTTCGCCTCGAGTCCGTTCTACGTCAATACCGAACTGAAGGAGTGGACGAATGGGGCTGGGCCACGGCGCGCGGGGGTGAGTTCGTTTGGGATCGGGGGCACGAATGCGCATGTGATTGTGGAGGAAGCGCCGGCGGCGGCCAGCGCGGGCCGGGGTGGGAGGAAGCGGCCCTGTCACATACTGACGTTGTCGGCGCTGGAGGCCAAGCCGCTGCGGGAGTTGGCAGAGCGCTATGGCGATTGGCTGCGGTCGGGGCCCGATGTGGATTCTGTGTGTTTTACCTCGAACACGGGGCGGCGGCATTTTCGGAATCGTCTGGCGGCGGTGGCGACGACGGTGGAGGAACTGCGGGAGGAACTGACGAGGTTCGTTGGGGGAAGAGAGAGCGCAGGGCTTGTGACCGGAGACACGCAGGGAGAGGCAGCGCCCAAGGTAGCGTTTCTGTTCCCTGGACAAGGCTCGCAGTATGCGGGGATGGGGCGCGAGCTGTATGAGACGCAGCCGGTGTTCCGCGGGGTGCTGGAACAATGCGCGAGCATTCTCAAACCGCTGCTGGAAAAGCCGTTGCTGGAAGTGCTGTACGGTTCGGACAGCGCGGGATTACTGGATGGGACGGTATACACGCAGTCGGCGTTGTTTGCGGTGGAATACGGGTTGGCGAAGCTTTGGGAGAGTTGGGGGATCCGGCCGTCGGCGGTGCTGGGGCATAGCGTGGGCGAGTATGTGGCGGCGTGCACGGCGGGAGTGTTCAGTTTGGAGGACGGGCTGAAGTTGGTGGCGGTCCGCGGCCGCCTGATGCAGGCACTGCCGGCTGGGGGCGGAATGGTAGCGGTGTTTGCTGAGGAAGAGCGGGTGCGCGCAGCCCTCTCGGGTGCCGGACGAGAGGTCGGGGTGGCGGCGGTGAACGGACCGCAGCACACGGTGGTGTCGGGGCGGAGCCAGGTGCTGGAGGCGGCGTTGGCGCCGCTGGCGGCCGAAGGAGTGAGGCTGGAAAAGTTGAAGGTGTCGCACGCCTTCCACTCCCCGTTAATGGAGCCGATGGTAGCCGAGTTCCGCCGCGCCTTGGCTCGGGTCGAGTTTCGGCGACCGGAGATTCCGATGATCTCGAATGTGACTGGGGAGTTTGCGGACGCGGGGATTGCGACAGCGGAGTACTGGGTGGAACACGTGCTGCGCCCGGTGCAGTTCGCGGGCGGGATGAGAAGACTGGTTGGAGGAGAGTGCGGCGCATTGTTAGAAGTTGGACCGCATCCCGTGTTGCTGGGCATGGGCCGGCAGTCTGTGACGGAGAACAAGAATGTGACGGACGAGAAATTGTGGCTGGCCAGCCTTCGTCGAGGTGTGCCGGAGTGGCGACAGATGCTGCTCTCCCTCGGCCGGCTGTATGTAGCGGGAGCAGATGTGAATTGGCAAGCATTCGACGAGCCCTACCAACCGCGTCGCATCACGCAGCCGACGTATCCGTTCCAGCGCAAGCACTACTGGGTGGAGGAACCGGAGGACGAGAAAGGTCCTGGGATGGTTCCCGGGGTTCTTGAAGAAGACAAAAACGCTCACCCCCTGCTCGGCCGTCGCATCCCGCTGGCGGGATCGCGGGAACTGCGTTTCCAGGCTCACATTGGGAGGGCGCAGCCCGCATTTCTGGAGCATCACCGGTTGTTCGATAAGGTCGTGCTGCCGATGACGGCGTATCTGGAAGCGGCGCTCGCGGCTGGCGAGGTGGCGCTGGGAACGCAAAGGCTGGTGCTGGAGGACGTCGTCATCCACCATGCCCTCATTTTGCCGGAGGTCGAGACGGTCCTGCAGACGGTGCTCGCGCCGGACACAGCCGGGGCTTACCGATTCGAAATCTATAGTCAGGCAAGCTCCGATTCCTGGACGCTGCACGCGGCCGGCCGTGTGATGGCCGGGAGCGGATCCTCCGGCAAGGCCGTATGGCCCGAGGGCGGCGAGACCGTCGATGTCGAGGACTACTACCGGCAATTGGCCGCGCGTGGGCTTGGTTACGGGCAAGATTTCCGAACGATCCGCAAGCTCGATCGCACCGCGGAAGGATCGGTCGCAGAAGTGAGCGTGCCGGACGCGAGCCACTACCTGCTGCACCCGGCGTTGCTGGACGGCTGTGTGCAGGTCACCGCAGCGGCCCAGACTGCCGGAGACAATCTCTACGTGCCGACCGGGATCGCACGGTTGGAATTATTTCAGGAGCTCGGTAATCGCGTCTGGGCCCGTAGCCGTGTTTCTCCTTCCATTGGCGTGGAGTTGTTCGATGAAGCCGGTGCCGTGGTTTGCCGTATGGAAGGGCTGTCGCTGAAGCGCATTTCGGCCGAGGCCCTGGGCTCGGGAGAAATGGAGAACTGCGTCTATCGAATCGTCTGGAAAACGCAGCCACTGGCTGGGTCGGCACACGCGAGGCTGGGAAAGTGGCTGATTGTCAGCGATTCGGCAGACCCTGATTCGGCAGATCCTGGGCAGGAGTTCGCGGCCGAACTTCGGGAGCGAGGACAGCAAGCGGTTCTGGTGGAAGCGGGTGACAAACCGATTGAGATTCCAGCTCAATGCGGGGTGGTGCATTTCGGAGGGCTGCGCTCCGCGCTGGATTTGGCGCAGCGCGCCAACCAACCGGTTTGGCTTGTGACGCGCGGTGCACAGGCGGTCGGAGAGACGGTACGACCACCAAATGTTGAACAGGCTCCGCTCTGGGGACTGGGGCGGACCATAGCCGTCGAGCGCCCCGAACTTCGGTGCAGATGTTTGGACCTCGACCCAGCCAGGCCGCCTGGCGAAATTCGCGAACTTGCGAACGAAATTCTCCATGCGGGGAATGAGGACCAAGTGGCCTGGCGAGGCGGTGCACGGTTCGTGGCGAGGCTGGAGCGCTGGGTTGAAGGCACGCAACTGGCGATCCCTGACTGCGACGCATTCCGGCTTGCCATCCCTGGCAATGGTGTCCTGGCGGAAATGCGTCTGCAACCGGCGGCGCTAAAGCGCCCGGGACACGGCGAAGTGGAGATCCGGGTGGCGGCCGCCGCACTTAACTTCCGCGACGTACTCTACGCGCTGGGAGTTCTTCCCCACCCCGAAGGTATGCCCGTGGGCTCCGAATGTGCGGGGACGGTGGTCGAAGTGGGCGAAGGGGTCACCGGCATCCAGCGTGGGGACGATGTGGTGGCGCTGACGGTCGGCAGTATGGCCAGCCGGGTCACGGTCGCGCAGGAGTTGGTATTCCGGAAACTCCCTGGTCTGAGCATGGAGGAAGCCGCAGCGATCCCGATCGTCTTTCTCACCGCCTACTACGGGCTGCATCGGTTAGCGAAGATCCAAGCCGGAGAGCGGGTACTGATTCACGCCGCGGCGGGCGGTGTGGGCCAGGCCGCCATTCAACTGGCCCGCAACGCCGGAGCGGAAGTATTCGCGACGGCCAGTCCGGCCAAGTGGGACTTCCTGGAGGCCGCCGGCGTAGAGCACAGGATGAACTCCCGCATGCTGGATTTTTCCGAGCAGGTGCTGGCGCTCACGGCCGGGCAAGGAGTGGATGTTGTGCTCAACTGCCTCAACGGTGCGTCTATCCCGAAGAGCTTCGAGGCCTTGCGGCGCGGGGGCCGCTTTCTTGAAATCGGCAAGATCGGAATCTGGGACGAGGAGCAGGTTCGGAGTATTCGTCCCGACGCTGCTTATTTCGTCTACGATATTGCCGCCGAAATGGCGCGCGACCCAGGCGCGATTCGTGAAATGTTGGCCAAGATCACCAGCGATTTAGGAGAAGGCCGGCTTCGGCCGCCAACGCTATGCGTATTTCCCATCACTCGGGCACGCGATGCGTTTCATCTCATGGCCGCGGGCAGACACATCGGCAAGATCGTGCTTTCGATGGAATCCGTGGGCCCAGCGCCGGTGCGGCGCGATGGCAGTTATCTCATTGCGGGTGGGCTGGGAGAACTGGGTCTGAAGGTCGCCGACTGGATGGGACGGCGAGGAGCCGGGCGGGTGTTGCTTTGCGGACGTGGAAAGCCTGGCCCGTCCGCTCGGCGCGCAATCGAGGAGATGACCCGCGGTGGGACCATGGTGGAAGTGGTGCAGTGCGACATCACTTCCCCGGAACAAGTGCGTAATCTAATCAGCACCGCCGGTGAGCGTGGTCTGCCGCTGCGCGGAATTGTCCATGCTGCCGGAGTGTTGCGCGACCGGCTATTGAACGAGATGAGTTGGGAAGATATGCAGCAAGTCCTGGGTCCGAAGGTGGAGGGCGCCTGGAACCTGCACGTGGCCAGCCGCGCCTGTCCCCTCGACTTCTTCGTCTGCTTCTCTTCCACGGCCGCCACGCTGGGCGCCGTCGGCCAGGCGAATTATGCCGCGGCCAATTCGTTTCTGGACGTCCTGGCGCATCATCGGCGAGCCCAGGGGTTGCCGGCCCTGAGCATCAACTGGGGGCCGTGGGCTGAGCGCGGCATGGCTGCCCGTCTGGGGGAAGAGGCCGCCCGGCGCAGGGCAGCGAACGGCATCGGCGATATTGCCCCGGAGGCAGGTCTGCGAGTGATGGAGCGCTTGCTCTCTGACCCCGGGGCCACACAAGCCATGGTCTCGCCGATGGATTGGCGGAAATTTTCCCTGGGCAGCGCGCGTCCATTTTTTGAAGCACTCGCCGATGATCACCGGCCAACTGCTGGGTCGGAGGTATTGCGACGGCTCCAAGAAAGCCCGCCAGACAAACGCCGGCTCGTGCTGACTACCTACGTAGCGACGCAGGTGGCCAAGGCCGTGGGTCTAGGTTCTCCCGATACGATCGGCCCGGATCAGCGGTTCGTGGACCTCGGCATCGATTCGCTGATCGCGATTGAATTGCGTAACCGCCTTCAGTCCGACTTGGGCGTCGACATTCCGCTACAAACGTTCGCCGGGGCCACCAGTTTGGGGCAACTTGTAAGCCTGCTGCTCGAGCAGTTGACGCTGGCCAGCGTCGCGACGGCACTGCCCGGCAGGATCGGAGAAGAAATGGAGGAGATCGCTCTATGAGCCTGCACGTTGCCAGCGTGGACGAGTTGATTGCGGTGCTCGCGGAGAAGGGCGTTCAGTTGTGGGCGGATGGCGATCAGCTTCGCGTCCGCGCGCCCAAAGGAGTATTGACCGCCGAGCTTCCCGATCTGCTGGCGCAGCATAAGCAGGATCTGCTCAGGAAGTTGCAAGCGAGGGAGTCCGAGGCGGTCGATGCCTCGCTGCCGCGCCTCACGCCGAAGCCCGAGGAGCGATACGAGCTGTTTCCGTTGAATGATATCCAACAGGCGTACTGGGTAGGCCGCTCAGGGGCAGTCGAGTTGGGTGACGTTACCACGCACGCCTACATGGAGATCGATGGAAGTGGAGTGGATCCCAGACGGATGGAGGCAGCCCTTCAGAAACTTATCCTACGCCAGGATATGCTGCGTGCCATCATTCTGCCGACGGGCGAGCAGAGAATCCTGCGCGACGTACCACTGTACCAAATGCCAGTCGTCGACCTGAGTGCGAGGACTGACCGAGAGGCGGCGGTCGTGCTGGAGGCCATCCGAAAAGAGATGTCACACCAGGTGCTGGCATTCGACCGCTGGCCGCTGTTCGATATCCGGGCGACGCTCCTGGCTGGCGACCGCATACGGACCCATATCAGCATAGATCTGATCATTATGGACTTGGGGAGTTTGCACGTCTTCATGAAGGAATGGGAGGATCTCTACCTGCGCCCCGACGAAGCGCTGCCGCCGCTCGAGATCTCCTTCCGTGATTTCCTCCTGACCGAGCGGGAGATCGAGCGAACCGAGTTGTTCAAACGTTCCAAGCAGTATTGGTTCGACCGGCTGGAAACGCTTCCGCCGCGCCCGCAGCTGCCGCTGGCCACGAATGCCGCTGCGATCGAGAAGCAGAGATTCACGCGACGGCATTTCATGTTGGACGAAGAGAAGTGGCGATCGCTGAAGGAGCGTGCCCGGCACGCGGAGCTGACGCCCTCGGGTCTGCTGCTCGCCGCCTTTGCCGAGGTGCTCGAATTCTGGAGCCAGAGTCCGCGGTTCACCCTCAACCTCACGCTATACAACCGCCTCCCACTCCATCCGCAAGTGAACCAGGTGATTGGAAATTCGATCTCCGTTTTTCTGCTTGCGGTGGACAATTCGGCGGACGACACATTCGTGGAGCGGGCGCGGCGCCTGCAACAGCAGCTTTGGCAGGACCTCAACCATTCGTATATGAGCGGCGTGCGCATCCTTCGCGAATTGGGTCGAAGGCAAGGACACGCGCCGAGTGCGCTGATGCCCGTGGTGTTCACCAGCGTCCTGGGCTTGGAGTACTTGGGCAGGGGTTTGAAGTCATCTGCGTTCGGCGAAACGACGTACATCATTAGTCAGACTCCGCAGGTATGGCTTGATTACCAAGTCCTCGAAGACCGGGGAGCGCTCTCGACGAGTTGGGATGCGGTGGAGGATCTCTTCCCGGAAGGCCTTCTCGACGACATGTTCGAGGCCTACCACCAACTCCTGGAAGGGCTCGCCGCAAGTGACAGCCTGTGGCACGCGAAACAGACAACGATGCTTCCGGCTCGCCAAGTAGCGATCCGCTCAGCCGCGAATGCCACCGACACGCCGCTACGCGAGGGCATGCTGCACACGGCGTTGGCCGCGCACGCCCAAACGTCCGGAGACAGTCTGGCAGTGATTGCGCCCGGCCGCACTCTCAACTATCGCGACCTTTTTGAATCCTCGAACCGGCTGGCGAGGTGGTTACGCCAAGCGGGAGTTCGCCCGAACGCACCAGTTGCCGTGGTGATGGAAAAAGGCTGGGAGCAAATCGTGGCCCTCATGGGAATACTGGCTTCTGGAGCTCCCTACATGCCCGTTGATCCCGCGGTGCCGAGCCAGCGCTTAAAGTTTCTGCTGGAGCATGGTGAGGTTCGGGTGGCCCTTACTCAATCTCATTTGGATGCCGGGCTGGAGTGGCCAGCAAGCGTGGAGCGATTGGCGGTTGATACTTTCGATTTATCGGCCTTCGACGCCGGTCCGCTGGAAGCGGTCCAGTCCCCCGACGACCTCGCTTACGTGCTCTTCACTTCTGGATCTACGGGCAACCCCAAAGGCGTGATGCTCGATCATCGCGGCCCGCTCAACACCATCGGTTTCTTCAACCAGCGATTCAACGTCGGCCCCAAGGATCGCGCTTTAGCCCTTTCGGCGTTAAATTTCGATCTATCGGTTTACGATGTGTTCGGCCTGCTGGCCGCCGGCGGCGCACTCGTCATGCCGGATGCGGCCCTCATCAAGGACCCGGCGCATTGGGCTGAGCTCATGGCCGAGCACCGTGTCACCGTATGGAATTCGGTGCCCACGCTAATGAATATGATGGTGGAGCATTTGTCCTCAGCGCCGAAAAAGGTCCCGCCGGGGCTGCGACTGGTTGTGATGGCTGGCGACTGGATTCCAGTGAACCTCCCCGACCGCATAAAAGCGTTATGGGCAGGAATTCAGGTAATCGCGTCGGGAGGCCCCACGGAAACTTCGGTTTGGAATGTCCACAACACCATTGAGAAGGTTGATCCAGCGTGGGCGAGCATACCGTATGGCCGGCCCATCGCCAATAATCGCTACCACGTGATGGATGAGCGGCTGCGGCATCGGCCCGAATGGGTCCCTGGAGAGCTAGTGGCCGAGGGAATCGGACTGGCAAGGGGCTACTGGCGCGACCCCGATGCTACCAACGAGCGGTTCGTCATTGATCCTGACACCGGGAAGCGACTCTACAAGACCGGCGATCTTGGTCGCTACCTTCCCGACGGCAATCTGGAGATCCTGGGACGCACGGATTTCCAGGTGAAGATCGATGGGTACCGCATTGAACTTGGAGAGATCGAAGCGGCACTAAGAGAGCACCCTCGAGTGCGCGAGGCGGTTGTGACCGCCGTGGGTGAGGATCGTGAACGCCGGCGGCTGGTGGCGTATGTAGTAGAGACTCACGCAGCCACAAGTTCCCCAGAGTCTGCTCAGTTCAAGCTGGAGCAACGCGGCCTACGGCGCGCGGAGCCGCACCAAAGCGTGGTGGAACTGCCGCGCCGCCAGTTTGACGCGCATCGAGCGGCGGCGTACCAAGGGCGCAAGTCGACCCGGGCATTTCTCGATTGCTCCGTGCCTTTCGAGCGCATCAGCCGTTTGCTCGATTGCCTGGAGCAGATGAAGCGGGAGGACTCGCCGCTGCCGAAGCACCTTTATCCTTCAGCCGGCAGCCTCTATCCCGTTCAGACGTACCTGCATGTCAAGGCCGCCCGGGTAGAAGGGCTGGCCGAAGGAACGTACTATTACGACCCTGCCAACCACCGTCTGGTTCAGCTCGAGCCCCGAGCGCGGATCGCGGGCACCGTGCACGTGGAGCACAACCGCGCGATGTACGAGCAGTCTGCGTTTTCGGTGTTCCTCATCGCGCAGATGGACGCGATCGTTCCGATCTATGGCAAGGAACTGGCCGACCGATTCTGCATGCTGGAAGCTGGTTACATGGGCCAGGCGCTGACGATGAGCGCGCACGAGCACGAAGTAGGCCTCTGCCCGATTGGGGCGCTCGACTACGATGCGGTGCGCGGCCATTTTCGGTTAGACGCGGGGCACGTGTTTCTGCATAGCTTCGTGGGAGGGCTTGAGGGTCCTGCGGCACGGAACGGTGGTGGGAAAAGTCTGGAACAGGAACTCCAGAGCTTTCTCGGAGAGAGGCTGCCTGAATATATGGTGCCCTCCTCCTACGTCTTTCTGGATGCTCTGCCTCTGACCGCCAATAACAAAGTGGATCGACGTCTACTGCCCGATCCATCCGCGGCGTCATCCGCGAACCGTGCGGAGAACGTCATGCCCCGGACGGATATCGAACGGAACCTGGCTCAAATCGTCCGCGAGGTTCTCGGCCTTGAGTCCGTAGGAGTGCACATCACGTTTTTCGAGCTGGGTGGCACGTCGGTCGACCTGGTGAAGATTCACAGCAAAATCAGCGAGCGCCTCGGTCTCGATATTCGCGTTATCGATCTCTTCCGCCGGCCGACCATCAACCTGCTAGCGGAATATTTAAGCCAGGGCGATGACGGAAGCGCGCTGGATCGGATCGAAGCGGAAGCCGTGAAAAGGCGGGAAGCACGAGACAGGCGGCGTCAGCGGCCAGGAGATGGGACCGAACAGTAGAGCGACCGGTGCAAGTGTGAGCCGTGCGTTCATGGTGGCTCTCGAATGATATGTGGAGAAAAGTTGAGCGCGGATAGATCAACGACACCTTGGATTGCGCGTCACCGGTCGCGTCCGGATGCCAGCGTCCGGCTCTTCTGCCTGCCATCTGCCGGTAGCGGAGCCTCAAGCTATCGCGACTGGTCCAATGAACTCCCCGCTCGTATCGAAGTGTTGCCGATTCAGCCGCCGGGCCGCGAGAATCGCTTCGCAGAAGAACCAATGCGGAGCATGGACGAGATGGTCGGAAGCCTGATTGATTCTCTTCTGCCTTTCATGAGGGACTTACCATTTGCATTCTTCGGACACAGCCTGGGCGGTATCGTCGCGCTCGAAGCAGCAAGAAGCTTGGCCAGACAGCAGGGCCCGCTTCCATGTCATGTCATTGTCTCGGCACGTCCCGCTCCTCACCTGCCTCTTCGACGTGTTCCAGTCGCCGATCTCTCGCCAGAAGGGCTGAAGGAATGGCTGGGCCGGGTCCACGGTACTTCCGAGATAGTTCTCGAAAACAGCGAAATGATGGATCTTGTGCTACCGGTGATGCGAGCGGATCTGGAAATCGACGACACGTACCGATCTGCGCCCGATCCTGTGCTTGCGTGTCCTCTGACTGTGCTGGGAGGACTTCGCGACGAAGAAGCGAAGCCGGACGAATTGAAAGAATGGAAGCGCTATACTAGCCGCGCGTTCACATTGCGCCTAGTGGAAGGGGATCACTTCTTCCCCTTCAATGAAGCCAGACCTTCTGCGCTCACGGCTGTCGAAGAAGCTTTAGCAGCTTGAGTTTCGGAAGTGAGCGGCGTTAGTGCACCTCCATGGAGGAACGGAGTATGTCGGCAGGGGAAGACCGCAACCAGGATCACGGGATTGCCATTATTGGTATGAGTGGACGCTTCCCGTGCGCCCGGAACGTGGATGAGTTCTGGCGCAACCTGGCCGCCGGAATCGATGCCATCCGGCTGCTGAGACCGGAAGATCAGGCCAGCACTCGCTTCGGTCCCGACGCTCTTGGTAATCCCGCGCGGTACTATCTGGAGGACGAAAAGCTCTTTGACGCCGATATTTTCGGGTTCACCGCCGCTGAGGCGCGTATTACGGGCCCCCAGCACCGCGTCTTCATGGAATGCGTGTGGGAGGCGCTGGAATCGTCAGGCTATCTCTCGAAAACATCAGACTTGCGCATCGGACTTTACGCCGGGGCGAGCCTCAGCCACGATCGGCGGCAGATCGGCAATGACAGGGACTATCTCACCACACACGTTTCCTACAAGCTGAACCTGCGAGGACCGAGCATCGGTGTGCAGACAGCCTGCTCGACCTCGCTTGTCGCGCTGTGGCTGGCGTGTCAGGCGCTGAACAACTACGAATGCGACCTGGCGCTGGCTGGCGGAGTGACCGTCAAACCCCGATCGGACGAAGAACTCGCTGATGGGCCGTTCGATGCATCGGCCGGGGGAACAGCTTTCGGCAGTGGAGCGGGAGTGGTTCTTCTCAAGCGGCTGGAGGAGGCCGTAGCAGAACGCGACACCATCCTGGCGGTGATCAAAGAAGCCGCCGTCAATAACGATGGCGCGGTGAAGATAGGATTCACGGCCCCGAGCTTAGAAGGCCAGGTGGAGGTGGTGACCCTGGCGCAGGCCACGGCGGGAGTGCATCCGGAGAGCATCGGTTATATCGAGGCGCATGGGAGCGGCACGCCATTGGGAGATCCGGTGGAGATCGCCGCGCTGACCCAGGTATTTCGGCGGAAGACTGGGAAGCGAGGGTTTTGCGCCATCGGTTCGGTGAAGTCGAACGTGGGGCACCTGGAGTCGGCGGCGGGAGTGACGGGGCTGATCAAGACGGTACTGGCGCTGCAGCACAAACAGATTCCTCCCAGTCTGCATTTTCGAACGCCGAACCCGGAGATTGATTTCGCCTCGAGTCCGTTCTACGTCAATACCGAACTGAAGGAGTGGACGAATGGGGCTGGGCCACGGCGCGCGGGGGTGAGTTCGTTTGGGATCGGGGGCACGAATGCGCATGTGATTGTGGAGGAAGCGCCGGCGGCGGCCAGCGCGGGCCGGGGTGGGAGGAAGCGGCCCTGTCACATACTGACGTTGTCGGCGCTGGAGGCCAAGCCGCTGCGGGAGTTGGCAGAGCGCTATAGCGATTGGCTGGGGTCGGGGCCGGATGTGGATTCTGTGTGTTTTACCTCGAACACGGGGCGGCGGCATTTTCGGAATCGTCTGGCGGCGGTGGCGACGACGGTGGAGGAACTGCGGGAGGAACTGACGAGGTTCGTTGCGGGAAGAGAGAGCGCTGGGCTTGTGATCGGAGACACGCAGGGAGAGGCAGCGCCCAAGGTAGCGTTTCTGTTCCCTGGACAAGGCTCGCAGTATGCGGGGATGGGGCGCGAGCTGTATGAGACGCAGCCGGTGTTCCGTGGGGTGCTGGAACAATGCGCGAGCATTCTCAAACCGCTGCTGGAAAAGCCGTTGCTGGAAGTGCTGTACGGTTCGGACAGCGCGGGATTACTGGATGGGACGGTATACACGCAGTCGGCATTGTTTGCGGTGGAATACGGGTTGGCGAAGCTTTGGGAGAGTTGGGGGATCCGGCCGTCGGCGGTGCTGGGGCATAGCGTGGGCGAGTATGTGGCGGCGTGCACGGCGGGAGTGTTCAGTTTGGAGGACGGCTTGAAGTTGGTGGCAGCACGCGGCCGCCTGATGCAGACACTGCCTTCAGACTCGCCGTTAATGGAACCGATGCTGACTGAGTTTCGTCGCACACTCGATCGCGTCGAGTTTCGGCAACCGCAGATTCCGATCATCTCCAATGTGACCGGAGAATTTGCGGACGAAGGGATTGCGAGTGCGGAGTACTGGGTGGAACACGTGCTGCGCCCGGTGCAGTTCGCGGGCGGGATGAGAAGACTGGTTGGAGGAGAGTGCGGCGCATTGTTGGAAGTTGGGCCGCATCCCGTATTGCTGGGCATGGGCCGGCAGTGTGTGACGGAGGAGGGGGAGAAGGGGAAGTTGTGGCTGGCCAGTCTTCGCCGAGGCGTGCCGGAGTGGCGGCAGATGCTGCTCTCCCTCGGCCGGCTGTATGTAGCGGGAGCAGATGTGAATTGGCAAGCATTCGACGAGCCCTACGAACCGCGTCGCATCACGCAGCCGACGTATCCGTTCCAGCGCAAGCTTCATGGGGTGGAGGAACCAGAGGACAAGAAAGGTCCCGAGCTAGTGGAAGACAGCAAGGCTCGCCCCCGCAGCCGCCGTATCCATTTGGCCGGAACTCCACTAACGGAGATGGAGGAGAAACTGGCGCGTATCTGGTGCGACTTGCTGGGCATCGATGAAGTGAGCATTCACGACAACTTTTTCGATTTGGGCGGGCACTCGCTTCTGGCCACGAAATTGGTCGAACGAATGGAGAAAACATTCGGTCGAACTTTGCCACTCGCCGGCCTGTTTCAAGCGCCCACGATTCAGAAGTTGGCCGCACTCCTTTCCGGGCAGGGTAATCCGAAAGTAATTCCGGGCATCGTGCCGATACAGCCCGCCGGTTCGAGGCCTCCATTCTTTTGCGTTGGCGCCGGACCTTTATTCCGGCCTCTGGCTCAACGCCTCGGCGCTGAACAGCCGTTCCTCGGGCTTGGCCTCGGGAAGGAAGATGTCCAAAACCTGCCGGTGCGCTTCAAGCTGGAGGACATGGCTGCGGTCTTGGCGAGAAAGGTGCGAAAAATACAACCGCAGGGCCCGTACTTCCTTGGCGGTTGGTGCATGGACGGAGTGCTGGCCTATGAGACTGCCCGGCAACTCGTGGCCCAGGACGAGACCGTTGCTCTCCTGGTATTGTTCGATGCCCGGAATCCGAATCCGATTGCGTCGCCACAAACTCCGAACTCGAAAAGCTCAGGATGGCGTCGGCTCTTAAGGAAGGTACGCCATCATCATTTGAAGAATCTGCGGCGGATGACAATGCCGGAAAGGCTGGATTATCTTGGCGGTCTGCTTCGAACCAAGGTGATGATGCTGAGGCTTGCGAGTTGGGAGACCTCCTACAAGCGCCGCTTGTTCGCAACGGAAAACTTCTTGGGGCTACCGCGGATCTTGAACAGCATGGAGTATGTCGCCGTCCACCATCACTGGCCCCAGACGTACCCAGGTCCTGTATTACTAGTTCAATCAAACGCGCCTCTCGAAGCCCTCTCGATGGATCCGAAAATGGGTTGGGGCGACCTCGTGCAGGGAGGGTTGGAAATCTATTCGGCTTCCGGCGACCACAAGGGCATGTTCAAAGAGCCACATGTAGAGACTCTGGCCGACAAGCTGACCGCTAGGCTCGTCCAAGCCCAGGCGCCCTCCACTACGAGCCGCCCTGCTGTCTTGCGGTGAGAAGCCATGGCCTCTGGGGTGCGAACGCTACCAACTTATGTTGCATGGTTTCTACGACCGCGCGGATCGCATCGTGCTGAATTTGCTGGTAAAGAGGCCAAGTCACGATAGCTGACAGATTGAATCCGCACCCAGCGTGATTTCGCCACTTGATCAGCAAATTCTCAGGCGGCCAGTCTTGGTTCCTTCGCCCAAGGCCGGTAAACTGCCGGTTGACTGGCCCGTGATCCAGGAGGAATCGATTACTTCCTGAAAGCCGACATATCGGTACTGATCTTTCCAGCCCGATTGGCCCATTTCGATTAGTTGCCCGAGTAATAACAGACGAAATGGCGGTGATCTGGGCGGAATCTTCGACAAACACCCCTGACCGCCTACCAACAGTTCACTTTGGATGCAGGGGAATTGCGAATTCCTGGCAAGGGGAGCTAATGCAGTTTCGCGTACTCGGCTTTGGCTTGCTTCAGGATGGGGGTCCCAGGGTCGGCGTCCTTCCAGAGGGTCAGGAAATCCTGATAGGCAACGCGTGCTTTGGCGTTTTCGCCTTGCATAGTGAAGGCACGAGCGATTTCTAGATGTGCGAGGGCACCGATGGGCGAGTTCAAAACAATTCCCCGGTGCTCCAGGATTTTCTGGAACTCCGCTGCCGCTTCGCTGCCTCTCCGTGCCATCAGATAGGCCCGGCCACGCAGGTAGATAGGAAACATTGGGTTGTTTCCATCCGGGCTCCCGAGTTCATAAGGAACCGCCATTTGTAAAGCTTCGACGGCTTTCTGTGTGTCCATATGGTTCAGTGCCAGTTGCGCACGCGCTGAGGGTAAATAGTTCGTCTGCATCAGCGTGCTGTCAGGAAAGCGCTTGGCAAGATCATCGGCGAGCGACCGTGCACTGTTTTCGTCGTGCGCCAACGCGAGGGCTATATCCCCGAGTCCTTCGGCATCCCGGTTCTTGGATCGCGAGAGCACTTCTCTCGTCTCCTTTTTGGCCAGTTCTTCATTGCCAAAGAGCGCCTCCGATACAGCGGCAAGCTCATCAAATAGCCCGCCTAATTGCTCCTGGTCTGATTGCCGCGCCAACAGGTCGACCCGGCGCATCAGCTCGCGGGACTCCCGCAACCGTCCAGAATACGCTGCGGTCTGGGCCTGGATATAAGTAAGTTGCAACTTCCATTGAGTCCCGGAATTGTTTGCAATCCGCCCCATTTCAAGATTGTCGTGGTCCAAGAACGCCAGTGCATATCGGTATACCTGGATGTGATAGCAATCGGCCTTTCGCTCTTCGGCTCTTTTCATCAGCGCGCGGGCTTCGTCCAGGCGATCCAAACGAATAAGGGAGCCCACTAGGACCCCGTAACTCAAGCAATCTCCGGGAAGCAGCAGCAGGCTCTCCGCCGACTCCTTCCTTGCGTCCTCGTATTGGCCGAGAGTGGAATAAATTTCACTCACGTTCAGGTGCGGAATATCGTCACGTGGATAAAGCTGGCTCCAGAGTTTGTAAACCTCCCGGGCCTCTTCCCAGTCGCCCGTGACCGATTCTTGATAGTGCGCCTCGATATAGAACCTCTCACGATCGCTCACGTGCTCGCGCAACTCATACGCCTTACGGTAGTTCGCAATGCTTTCTTGTTCCGAATATTCCCCATACGCCAGGCCGAGAGAGGCGTAGGCCATGGCAAAGTTCGGATCGAGTAGGATGGCGCGTTGAAAAAGCTGGATTGCCGCGGTCTGGTCTTCCTTGTCGATCAATGTGGTACGTCCCAAACTATACGCGTGGAGTGCCTGAAGCGAAGGCGTGGTAACT
Organism: uncultured Acidobacteriaceae bacterium; assembly: GCA_963714225.1. Lineage (GTDB taxonomy): Bacteria > Acidobacteriota > Terriglobia > Terriglobales > Acidobacteriaceae > Sulfotelmatobacter. Next base: position 33,789 of record CAVQNY010000022.1, read on the forward strand.
TGCTCGAGAGGGGTATTGTATTTCTGTACGGTCCCTACCGATTCACCGAGCCTTGTGCGCAGGTGAGACGCTGCCTGGGCCAAGGCGTTCAGTATCTCTTCTTTTCTTTCCGCAGTCACTTGCTCCTGTACCAGCGAATCGCCGGTCGCGCAGTTAGTAGCCTTCAACCCCAGCACGTACTGATTGCCCAGTCTCGCGACGGAGCCGTTCAACACCGCGGTGCTTCCGGTGCGAATGCAAAGCTGCTGCGCGATATCCGGAGTGAGCCGCACATCCGGCGGCTGGTTCATGAGCCGCAGCGTCTGTTTCACGGTCGCGTCCGAAACCAGGCTGAGGAACGGCGACTGTTCGAGCTGTACGGCCAGGCCCTGACGCATCGTGCCGTCAAACACTGCGTCGCCCGTGGTGTTTTCGAAATCCGCCAGAACCACCCTGTCTTTGTCGGTCAACTTTCTCCGCGACTTGCGCGCGGTGAGCCCCCACCAGCCCAAAGCGACGAGCGCGAGCGCAATCGCGCCTATGGCGATCGCTGGCAGCCACATGAAGCGTGCTGGTTTTTCGATCGGTGCTTGCGCCGGTGCGGAGCGCGCCGAGGTATTTGCGTGCGGCGTCTCAGCAGCGGCCGCGACCGGGGAAATGAAACGGTACCCCCGGCGGGGCAACGTTTCCACATAGCGCGGCGTGTCCGCCGAATCCGACAAGGCCGCACGAAGCTTGGCTACAGCCACATTCACGGCGTGGTCGAAGTCTCCAAAGGAATCGTGCGGCCAGATGCGCCGTTTCAGTTCTTCGCGCGTGACAACCGCACCGGGCTGTTCCAGCAACGCAACCAGGATCTTCAGCGGTTGCTCCTGAAGCCGGATGCGTGTTCCGGCTTTCCGCAGCTCGCCTGAACGCAAATCGAGCTCGAAGACCCCGAAACGCGTCGAGGAGTTTGGAGCGGGCTGTTCCATCTTCCACCTTGAGAACCGGCCGCGACGGTCCGACAACCCGTCTTTGGCGCAGTGACATTCAGAATAGACGAAAACGGGAGACCGAAGTCTCAATACTTCTCAGGAGACAATCGAGTCCAAATTGTTTGTTATCAGGTGACTACCTGTTGACATAAGCAAGGCACAAGGGAGACCAAGTGTGAATTGAGAAGACCCCCCTGTCCGCTCGATGCTCGGCCCCAGCTGCGATTGGGCTGAGGTTGGGATCATGGGCCTGCGAACGCTTCTGGCAGGGGGTGTCCGGCTGCTTTTTGTTGCCGCGTTGACATTGCATGCGAGCGCACAGGACCTTCAACGCCCCTGCCCGGATTTCCCCCTATCGTTCGACCTGGTGTCGAACTTCGAGGTCGTCGTCCACGGACAGATCGGCGAACTGGATGGGCTGAGGTTCATTTTAGACACCGGTTCGTCTTACAGCGTGATTGACCGCAGAGTTGCGGATAGGATGCGGCTGCATCGCCACCCGGGAAACGTGTTCAATTTTGACCGCAACCTCGCTATCGAGTGGGCGGACGTTCCCGATGTTGTGATAGGCCCGCTTCGAGTCACGGGTATCAGCATGATGGTCGCCAGACTCGCTGACATTAGCGAAGTCGCGGATCGTGCCGACGGGATCATCGGACTGGATGTGCTGAGTCGGGCCGAAAAAATCGGCATCGATTACGAGCGAAGGAGGATTTCTTTTGAATTAGATGAGAGGTGCGGAAGTAAGCCTTCCGCCGTGAAGACCTTTGTAATCACGGTGGCTATCCAGGGAGTTCCCATGCGCTTGGTGGTTGATACGGGATCACGATACATGTTGCTATACAAGGACCGTCTCAGCAGCGCACTTCCGCACCTGCGCACCGAAGGAGAACCCAGGGACGGCGTAATCGGACGAATGCGAGCCACACGGGTCAATTTGCCGGGAGTGCAAGGTTTTCGCCCAGAAGCCGTGACTCCAGTCTTTCTGATCGAAGGCCCCGGAAAAACATACCTCGGTGGAATTGACGGCTACTTGGGCCCAACCTCGCTCCACGCCAAGCAACTCGAACTGGATTTCGCCGCAATGATTCTGCGCTGGCAGTAGGTCCGTTTCAAGCGACACTTACGCGGCTTCGGCTGAGGACCCCTTGAGAGTGCTCGCCCGAGGCTCGATTTCGAAACCTTGGATGGCATGAAACGAACGCAAGCCGAATTTCAAGAAAGGCAGGAAGGATCGGTAACGGCAAACGCCCTTGTATTGACTGATCCGGCGAACTTCCGGCAACCCTTCCCTAATCGGTAAGGTAAGGTTTGCCCGTCATCCGAGAGTTACATCCTGATCAGCCAATCCTGCACGTAAGCGGGTCTGGTCGTTTAACACCAAAATATCAGATTGGCTTGCTCGTGGCGTCGGACAGAATCTCGAACAGGCATGCGAAATCAGCCTGACTTTTGCCCGCCTGGATCGCTCGCTCCATGAGGTTAACGTACGCATCAGGAATAGTGTGGTCCGAACCTCGATCTTGGCACCAGCTCACAAGCTGCTTGGTGACCACACAATACGCTTCGAGCGAAGCTTGATCGCCGCTGTAATTTTTGGACGAAACTCTCCGCGACATGTCGGTGAAGACTGATTCCATGGTTGGCATCATCCCCTTGATCGTCTCCAGAAATCCTCCAGCGGGCAGGTTTTCACTCTCCCAAACAACCTGCCCTTGGAGAAAGCCCAACATCGCACTTACGCCGAAGGTTAGGACAGCAACATCGAATGCCGAGGCGTGACCGATCTCATGCCCTACGAACAGCGTCCTATCGCCAAAGACCATCAGAACCGGCTTCGCGCGGTTGAAGACTTCCGCTGGCCCGGAATAGAAGATCGTGCAGGCTGGTGTTCCGATCCATTCCGGACTGCCCAGTATGGCGCCGTCAAGATACGATATTCCGCATCGGCGGGCCCAGGAGTCCATTTCCCTGGCTTCTTTGGGCGTGCCGCTGCTCAGTTGCACGACGATCTTGCCGCGGAGGGCGGTTTCAATGTCAGGTTGTCGCAACAACTGGCGCGTTGAACTGTAATCGCTGACGCTAACAACAACGATATCCGCTTCTCGAACCGATTCCACCACGCTCTGGGCTACGCAGAGACCGAGCATTGCCAAGGCCCTCGTTTTCGCGCCAGTCCGGTTCCACACCGTCGTGGCAAATCCCTTATGGAACAGCACCGTCGCAAGAGCGGATCCCATGCGTCCGGCGCCGATAACCGTCACGTTGTAGTTCATGCCGCGGGCCGACCTTTTATCCACAATCTATTCCGGCGTTCACGCCCCGCTCCCAGCGACGATTGGATTTCGTAAGGCCCGAGTTTTGTCCCTGGAGTGAGAGCCATCCGTGCGCCGCAATTATAGACTGTGCAGCGCGTTGCAGTGGATGCAACGATTCTGGGCGGTTAGTTGCCCACCCTTACCTTATGGCTGGCTAGGGTTATGAAACGAAGACCTGTCCTATCACTCACAGGGTTGTTTTCCTACTTCTTCAGGCCCGCCGTAAAGTTCGTGATCACGGTGACAGACTGGCTGACCTGCTGTGAAACCACATTCAGCAGGATTTTCTTGCCGTCGGGGGTGACGTCGAAGAAGCCCGTGCTGTTGCTCATCGAGGCTGACGCGAGCGACTGAGCGGCGCCAAACTGCAATCCTCCGTTGATTTCTTTTACCGGCACGGCCAGAACCGACCGGGTGGTCTGGTTGAAGTAGTAGAGTTCCTTGCCATCGCGGCTCCACTGCGGTCCATATCCACCATTGGTGGAAACCTGCCACTTGCCCTGACCGCCCCGGAAGGCCACGACATACACTTCCGGGATGGGGGATTCCCCCGACATGTAGGCGAGCCAGTGGCCGTCCGGGGAGAGATTGCCACCATCGGCGTAGGATCCCGATCCGCTGCGCGGTACCACCAGCCAGGGCTTGCGCTCACCCTCCAACGGCAAGGCCCAAATCTCCGGGTATTGTCCTGAGGGGCCGCGGGAATAGAGAAGGTACTTGCCGTCGCGCGACCAATCGGTAGCTTTGGCTACCTGGTCATCGCTGAGCAGGAGTTCTGGCGCGCCACTTCCGTCGGAGGGTTTGCGGTAGAGTTTTGAGTGGAGATTGGGATTGCTGTCGAACGCCGTGTAGACAATCCACTTGCCGTCGGGCGACCAGATGGGGGCGTCGTTCTCAACGGGGCCAAACGTAAGCCTGGTTTGCACCTCGCGGGCTACATCGTACACCCAGATGTCGTGGGCGCCGGTGCCGTTGTCAATCTCGAGAGCGATGCGGTCGGCTTGAGGTGACAGCTTGAAAAATAGCAGATTGGCTACTTTCTTGACCGCGGTTGCGATCTGTTTTCCGTTGCGGTCCATCCAAACCATCTGTTGGTCGCCCGTCCCCCCATTGCTGAAGACCAGCAGCCCGTTGCCGGCGGCGGAGGCGTCCATGTGCCAGGTGCTGGCGTCTTCCATGACTCCGCTGGCCAAGTTCCGTATCTCTCCGCTCAGGGTTCCTTTGGCGGGATCGAACGGTTGCGCCATCAACTGGCCGCCACGCATGAACAGGAGAAGGCCATCGGCGTAGATGGCGTTCGATTGGGACGCAAACAGCTTGCTTTTTTCTCGGCCATCCACGGATGCGTAATACACGGCATCGCTTGCGGGATCGCGGGCGTCGACAAACAGATAGAGAAAATGCCTCCCGTCGGGGAGGAAAAACGGCCAGCGATTCGAAGCCTGCGCTGCGTCTAGCTTGGTGACGGGGACTGGAGTTCCTCCGCTGGCGCTGACGCGGACAATGGGCGCTTGCGCCTCGGGAGACAACAGGATTGTTCCGTCCGGGGCCCAAGTACCGCCCCTGCCAAAAGGGGCGTCGCCGACGGCCAGCGGTGAGCCACCGTTGAGGTCAATCGTCTTCAACTTGGCCCCGGCGAAGAAACCCAGATACCGGCTATCGGGCGACCAGAAAGGAAAGGTCGCTCCCTCGGTGTTGGCAAGCACGTGCGCTTCCGGCGCATTCAAGGGACGCACCCAGATCATGTTCTTGCTGTCCGAGTTGGCCACGAAGGCCATCGAGGCGCCGTCGGGCGACAAAACCGGCGGTCCGGCAAAGTCGCCAACCAAGGCCAGGGTGGCGTTGGCGGGAGGATTAATGGCAGCGCGGATGGTCGGTGCGGTCTGAGGCGGATGGTAGAAGTAAATTCCGGCGGCCGCGCCGAGAACAATCGCGGCGACTAAACCCACTGTCCAGCCCAGACGCTCGCGCTTGCTCGAAGAAACCGGCGGGGCGGCAGCCCCGGGCGCCGACTTGTCCGCGGTGACCTTGTCCGCGGCGATCCATTGCAGTTGCAGTTTGATATCATGCGCCGTCTGAAAACGCTCTTCCGGATTCTTCTGCAGGCAGGTGGTCACCACATGTTCAAAGGCAGATGGAGTGGCGGGCTTGATGGCGCTGACCGGCTCTGGGTCGGACTCCAGAATGGACGATGCCAGCGAGATCTGGCTCTTGCCCGAGAATGGGCGCTTGCCTGTCACCATCTCGTAGAGGACCGCGCCGAACGCAAAAATATCCGAGCGGGCGTCCGCTTCTTTTCCCTCGATCTGCTCCGGAGCCATGTACTGGATGGTGCCGACAATGCTGCCGGCTGTGGTCAGCGGGCTCAGCGGACTCGGCCCGCTCAATGTAGGCATGGTGGTGGGCATCGCCGTAAATGACGGGGCCGCTCCCGACCCGGTGGTCGCGGTCTGCGCGCCGAGCGGTTTGGCCAGCCCGAAGTCCATCAGCTTGGCGCCCGCCTGGGTCAGCATGATGTTTCCCGGCTTGAGGTCGCGGTGGACAATACCGCTGCGGTGTGCAAACGCCAGCGCCTCGGCCACGGGAATGCCGATCTTGAAGACCTCGTTCAGCGGCAGCGTCCCTTTACGCAGCCGTTCGGCCAGAGTTTCCCCTTCCAAAAACTCCATCACCAAGAAATCGATGCCTTCCTGCGATCCGATGTCATAGAGATGGCAGATATTGGGGTGGTTCAGGGACGAAATGGCTCGGGCTTCACGTTCCATGCGCTGCTTGAGTTCCGGAGAAGAAGAAAGATGTGAGGCAAGAACCTTGACCGCCACAGTGCGATCGAGGCGGGTGTCAAGGGCACGGTACACTTCGCCCATGCCGCCCGCACCGAGCGGGGACTGGATTTCATAGGGACCGAGCTTCGTGCCAGAGGTGAGGGCCATGCTTGGGCGCAATTATAGCCTGCGCAGCACGTTGCAGCGTTTGGCCGTCCGGCTTTCGACAAGAGGTCGATGCGTTCATCAGGCTGTGCGAGTTCTAAGGTCAACTGTCAGCGTTCCAGATACGTATAATCTCCTTTGCAAACCAACAGGTTACTTGACGCCCTGATCTAGCCCGTCGACCAGGATCGACGCCGAAGACAAGGATAGTACCGGTCCCGCCATGCTAAACAGCGCCCTGCCGACCGTGCCCGGCGCGCCACCATAATACCCATCGAGAACGAATGCCATCGCCGATGCCGCTCCGGTCGGAATCAGCCACGATTTCGGAAATCTTCTCAAGTTTGGAATGCCCGCCGGCAGCAACCACAGAAATACGTACCAGAAGTTCCGGTCCCACAGCGACGACACAAAGTGGCGCATGTAGTCATGATTCCCATGCAGCGCCGCGGCAAACTCAACGGGACTGAGGAAGCGGCCGCCGATCCACCACTGGAGACCGGTCATCGCCACAAGGCTCACAACCCAGCTAGTCATAATCCAAATTACGCTCCGCGCGGGCGAAGCCAACCTATTGCGGACGACAAACCACCACGCCGCCATAAACACAATGCTGAAGGGAATAAACGACTCCTTCGTCAATGCTCCCAGCGTCGCGACCAAAGGCAGCACCCACAACTCGAGTTCTGACAAGCTCCAGAGAAGGGCGAGCAGGAAGAAGCCTTCGCCCGCATCGACCAGGCCTGCCAGCCTGAGGTTTGGGACGGCAAAGTTAAGCAGATACAGCAGCGATGCAACCAGAGAAACCGCATAACGGTCGAGTTTGCGGGTTCCGAGAACCACGATGACCAGCGCCGTCGCTGCCACAAACAGCGAGTCGGCGACGAGGAGTCCAAACATTACCGGGTCCCAGCTGCCGAACCGTCCCTTCGCCAACTGGTAGAAGGGCCTAGCAACCCAGGGTACTAACACGCGGAACCGAAGGTGCCCTGCGTCAAGGGTGGGCGCTCCAGTAACCAGGGCCGCATAGATTCGAACATCGGTCAGACCGGGCGTCTGACGCGGATCATACCGGTTCAGCGTTGGGTAACCCAGCCCCCAGGCGATCAAAAGAAATAGACAGAAGAGGCCTGACATTCGGGCCACGGTGATTTTCGTTCGCCCCTCCCGCAGGCTGTCCATGTGTGCTCGGCTCCGTGGAAAGCTACCATCAGCAGGGACACCTTGCAACCTGAAATCGGGGGCGGGTGGCCATTCATTCGCGTTCGCTGCGAATGAGTGGGGTACTCAAACGCTGGCAAAGGAGACGGGCCGACCCAACCTTGCGTTCTCATCATCAGCGATGTTGGGTGTACTTCGTGCTGGTCAGCAGACGCGAGAAGCCTGCTTGTAAGTCGTGCGAGGAACAGGGCGTTATCTCGGCGAATCATCGAGAAAGTGCCTGGCCAGTGATCAGATCGTGATCGACACGGTCGTCAGTAAGTATTGCGACCACACTCTACTCGACCGACAGAGTGCGATTCCGGAGCGAGACACTGGTTTGGAACTCAGACGGGCAACGCTGGATGGTTGGGTTCTGAAAGTAGGCGAGTTGCTGATTCCCATGGTCTCGGCCATGAGACGAGAGTTGATCAACGGTAATGCAAGACGACCGAGGGAAGAACCAACAAGCGTTGTAGGTGGGATCTGCCCGATGAAGTAAAGCGCCTTCGACAAGGTGAGAGCGCGAAACTTCAGGCGAAACGACCGGACTGTGGAGATCAGAGTTACGTGTCCCTTGGCTGAATTTGTCATGGGATCTATAAGCTTCCATCCCCAGCGTAAGCCGATGAGGGAGCAAGCGGCTATAGCCACAGCGTAAAGGCTGATCTTTCGTATGCGGGTAAAGCGGTCTTGGTTTTTTTCCGTCCCAAGGTGTCTGAAACGGAACGAACCTCGCGAATTTACGACACCTGAGTCGACCTAGCCACAAGCTTAATACTTTCGCCTCGAGCGGGATTCACGGATCAAATTTTTCGATTGCATATCCGCTAGCCGGTGCTACGCTACTAGGCCATGCCTGCCTCTCGGGTCTCAGATGACAATTCCGCAGCCCCGAACGGTCTCCATCTTGTGGCCTGGCGGGTCAAGGAGTCAGCCATGAACCCGAAACGAATGGTCCTCGCGGTGGCGGTCGTATTCGTAACGCTCGTCGTAGCCGGCTTTCTCATTCACGAGACGTGGCTCGGGAGCACATACCAAGCCATGCGCGACGACGGTTTTTCTTTTCGTACGCCCGATGCGATACGGCACCGACTGTGGTTCATCTGGTTGAGTGACCTGCTCTATGCCATTCTGTTCGTTTGGGTGTACAACCGCGGCCGTGAAGCAAAACCCTGGCTCGGGCAGGGCCTGCGCTTCGGCGTGCTGATGACGCTCTTTACCATTGTGCCAAGCGCACTGAACGAATACGCAACCTACAATCTGCAGCATATGCTGGTTGTTAGATGGATGGCGGCGGGGGGTGTGGTGCTGGTGGTCCTGGGGTTAGTCGTGGCAGCTATATGCAACCAAGACCACCTGAATCAGCCAGGCGACAGAAAGGGCTGGTGAATGTCGGTTCGACTTCAGAAAGTTGAAGTCAGAAACCGGCTCGAAGGCTGGCATTCAGCCAGAACATGCAAATCGTCTCAGAAGAATCTTGTCCGATGCGGCCACCTGCCCGGCCAACATGAATGCGCCCGGCTACGCCCTGTACCAACTCAAGGGCGACCTGGAGGGGCACTGGGCCGTGCGGGTGAGCGGGAACTGGCGTCATTTCAGCGGTGATGAGGCGTCGCATCCGTCAACACCCAGCCATCTATGCACTCCTGAAACTTACCTTGCTTTTCAAGTCTGCGGAGCGAACGGTGAGTGCTTGTCTCGTTTCGCTTCACGGCCTTAGCGATCTTCAATAAGTGAGGCAAAACGTTAATGTGTTCAGTGGGATGGTTGAGTTTCGCGCTGCGCTTCGCCTCTTGGAGCAAATTGAGCACTTTGCCGTTCATACTTGTCAATCAACCATCTGCAAACGGAGCGCACGAGGGCCCAACCTCCGGCTAACGCAAGGATGGCTGCGGCTGTGGCTAACAATCCCTGCCACCACGTCCAGCCAACCGACTTGAACCAAGGCGCAAATTAGGCGATAGTCACTTCCGTCGCCTTTCAGGTTTGCCACACCCGCAGATTCGCGGTCTGCGGGTGTGGTGCGTTATGCGATCAATTCTACATACTTCATCCCGCGCACAGCCCCGGTCGTCCTTACACTGGCCGACACCGTTGCCGCGTTAAGGCTCCCCGTCTGCAGCCGGTGGATCTTTTCCGGAGCAGGTTGCCTTGGGTTCTGAACGGTCTGAAAAAGTTCTCGCACTAGGGTCATTCCTTTCTCGACATTATTTCGTCATAGTCGAATAATTATTCGAGTATGGCCGAGTTTCTGAATGACTTCAATCAGTGTCGCGAGCTGCTGCTCCAGCGCCTCCGGGAGCCCGCCCCTGGGCGAATCCAGCTCTTGACCGGACCGCGTCAAGTATAAGCGTCATTCCCCGCAGAGTTACGGTCATTTCGAGGTAGCTGCAATTTTCAGGATGCTATGCCAGCGACCGCTAGCTAGCTATTACGGCGAGAGCCGACCGTGGCTGAGTTTCTGACCATACGGTGTAGATCAGAACTCGCTAAAGTCGATAATCACGGTCTGCGTACGCTGGTCTTTGGTCTTTAAGACGACGTACAGAGCACCGAATACCACCCAGATTGCGCCCATAACAAGAGTTGAACCCTGCAAGCCTAGGAAAATCACAAGGCAGAAGAGGAATCCTAAGCTTGGAACAATTATGTCCAGCAATATGTTTCGTTTCCCCGTCTCCTCTGGAGAGAAACCGAAGTGCCGAACCGCAGCCAAGTTGACGGCCATGAAAGCCAGCAAGGCTCCAAAGTTAAGAATTTCCACGGCCCTTTCCCATTGCATGGTGAGTGTGCCGAGATACGCCAGGACGCCGGCAATTGCTACGTTGTACGAGGGGTTACCTCGCTCGGCGTTCAGATGGCCAAAGATCTTTCGAGGCAGCAGGTTGTCACGTCCCATACCGTAGAGCAAGCGGACTGCACCCAAGAGCCCAGCTAGTCCGCAGGCTAGGCTTGATACCAGCAGGACAACTCCAAACGCGGCAAAGAGGCCATAACCGCCTACGACTCGCGCCACATCCATGAAAGCTGTTTCCGGATTGGCGAGAGTATGATAGTCGGGCCATACCCGCTGCGCCAAATAAACCTGGAATGCCGCAAAAAGCCCGGTGAAAACACAAACCAGAACGGATGCCAGAAGGACGTTTCGTCGAGGGTTATCGACCTCTTCGGCGAGCAGGCTGACTCCGTCGAATCCAATGTAGGTCGTTGCGGCAAGTGCTGTGCCGGCCGCAATAGCACGAACGCTGAAGGTCCTAGGATCGTACAGCGGCTGCATTGAAACGAGACCCGTCCATTGCTGGTGCGAAAAAATGTACCAGAGCGCCTCGCCAATAAAAGCCACCATTACTGCGGTCATAAAAGCAAGGAGGATTTGGTTGGCTCGTGCCGTGGTGCGTATTCCAAACCAGCACAGGCATGTCATAAAGCCAACCGCGACGGCCGATAGCAACGCGAAGGGGATATGCGGAAGCAGTCTCTGGATGGTCAGTGCCGCGTACAGACTGTTTTGCAGGGGTTGGAAGAGGTACTCTAAGAACATTGCCCAACCAATCACAAAGCCGATGCGAGAATTGAACCCTCGAGTCACATAAGTGTAGACGGATCCAGCAGACGGATAAACCGTAGCCATACGGCCAAAGCTCACGGCCGTTGCCGTCATCGCCACCATCGCGGAGAGAAGAGTCAAGACTGCATGACCTCGGGAAAGGATCTGAGCTTCACCAAACATCGGTACGACGGCGATAGGCGAGGTCAATATGATTCCGTAGTAGATCAGGTCCCAAAGGCCAAGAACTCTCTTCAGATGAGGCGTTACAGTCGTCGCCCCATGGCTGGATGATTGCACCTTGGATTCTCCTTACCGCACGTGCCCATTTATCGATGGGAAGTTGCCTGATACCGAGCTTCCTCTTGTGTGATGCTCTATCTATCGGCGACTGCCACTGCAATTCTTGTCCCTAACGAGGACCCGGCCTTGAAACGCTGTTAGAAGGTTCGCTGTTTCTTCTTCGCTTGGACGTACTTCGCCCGGGCTGTTCGTACGGACTCGCTCTGTGAGACCTCTGCAATGGCCACATCCCACCATGATTCGTAGCCGGGCACTCGCTGGTCGTATGCCGTCTCGATGACAATCACTGAGGTTTGCTGGCGTTGGCGGGCCTCGATCAACGCTTTACGGAGCTCTTCGCGGGTTTGCGCCCGAACGGCGTGTGCCCCCAAACTCCCCGCATTGGCGACAAAATCCACGGGGATCGGGTCTCCTTCGAGCATCCCATTTTTGCGGTAACGGTATTCAGTGCCCATCCCTCTATTGCCGCAGGCCCTGCTGAGACCGCCGATGCTTGAAAATCCGTGGTTATCGAGCAAAACGATGTTGAGCTTGTAACCTTCCTGCAAGGACGTAACGATCTCCTGTGCCATCATCAGGTACGACCCGTCTCCCACGAGGATGTAAACCTCCCGATCCGGAGCGGCCATCTTTACGCCCAGGCCGCCGGAGATCTCATACCCCATGCAAGAGTAGCCATATTCGACGTGATATCCTTTGGGATCGCGAGTCCGCCACAGCTTGTGGAGGTCGCCCGGAAGGCTGCCGGCAGCACACACTACGACGTCGCGAGTTTCGGAAACTTCATTTACAACTCCGATCACTTCTCCCTGGCTGATCGGAGGACCTAGGTTGAGGTTGTAAATTCGGTCGACTTCTTTCTCCCAATCCGCGCGCAGTGATTTCAGTCGAGCGCTGTAGGATCCTTCGACTCGAAATCCTGCAAGCGATTCTCTCAGTTCTTCAAGCGTGACCCGAGCATCACCGACGAGCGGCAGAGCCATCTGCTTGCCAGCGTCGAATTCGCTCACATTCACGTTTACAAATCGCACCGAGGGATTTTGGAATGCAGTCTGGGAGGCCGTTGTGAAGTCGGTGTAACGAGTACCAATTCCGATAATCAAATCGGCTTCCCGAGCAAGAACGTTTGCTCCGGGTGTGCCGGTCACACCGATAGCGCCAAGCGCCTGAGGATGATCGTACGGCAGCGAACCTTTTCCGGCCTGAGTCTCCACAACAGGCATTCCTGTTTGTGCGGCTAATTTTTCGAGCGCGTGGCTCGCGTCGGAATAGATCACCCCTCCACCAGCAACGATCAGGGGTCGGCGGGCGGAACGGATCCATTCCGCGGCGTTAGTCAGGAGTTTGCTGTCGCACCTTAGCCGGGCGATTGCCCAGACTCGTCTCTCAAAGAACTGCTCCGGGCAGTCAAAGGCTTCAGCCTGGACGTCCTGCGGCAGTGCGAGTACGACCGCGCCGGTTTCTGACGGCGAAGTCAGTACCCGCATGGCTGCGGGAAGAGCCGTCAGGATCTGCTCGGGCCGATTAATACGATCCCAGTACCGGGATACGGGCTTGAAACAATCGTTGACCGAAATGTCTTGGCTCGTTGAAGACTCCAATTGCTGCAGCACCGGCGCCACATTGCGCTGCGCGAAGATGTCGCCGGGAAGAAGGAGCACGGGCAGGTGGTTGATGGTCGCCAAAGCGGCTCCCGTCACCATATTTGTAGCGCCAGGGCCGATGGAGGTCGTACAGATCAGGGATCTCAGCCGATTGCTTGTTTTAGCGAACGCGGCCGCTGTATGGACCATCGCTTGTTCGTTGCGGAAGAGGTAATACGGCAAGCCCGGGTCTTGCTCGAGGGCCTGTCCGATGCCCGCAACGTTTCCGTGTCCGAAAATTCCTAGGCACCCCTCAAAGAACCGATATTCCCTGCCGTCTCGCTCGCTATATTGGCTTTCGAGGAATGAAATGACGGCTTGCGCCATGGTCAGGCGTCTAGTCATTAGGCCACCCCCGCTTGGCAATGATACTGGCTGGCAGAGTTCTTTATGCCGTGATTTCCGGTTGAGGTTAGAGGGCGTACGCGGGAAGCATCATTCAAATGGCTGTCCAGGCGAATAATAAGTATCCTCCGGCAGAGCCAGAGGTATTAGGGTTGCTGGCCCCTCAAACGGGCCTGATCGCAACCGGTCAAAGTCAAAAGCGACCTCGTGAGCTACCGGCCTGCACGAGTATTTGTGATCGGGGGGTGAAGCGCACTCCCCGATTTGTCAAACTCTTGTTGCCTCCTCGGCAGAGCCGGGGGACCTCCCTACGGATTAGAAGGGACGCCCACTGCCTACCGCTTGCCTCCGCTTTCTTGATTCGGCACCCTCCGGGAAAAGGACGTCCGCATCAATTTACATCCTCCCGGGCTGGTCATCCTCTCACAAGGGGTAGGCGAGGGTCGGGGTCCTTCCACGTAGAACGAATCCAGACATGTTGGGGATCTTCTGTAACTGCCATCGTATGGGACGATCCCGCGAGAAAGTTCAGGTAATACACATCATATCCTGGTCCGGCGACCACCGGATGATAGCCGCTGCGAATGAGCACTGCATCCCCGTCTCGGGTTTTCAGGATTCGCTCGTCTGAATGCTCGCGGGAGTATAGATGCTGGAACGCGAACCCGTCCGGTGGGTTCATCCGATAGTAGTAGATCTCGTCCAAATCGACTTCCGTGGGCGGATCGTGGACATCATGCTTGTGCGGAGGATAACTGGACCAGTTTCCGCCCGGAGTGTAGACCTCTACCACGATCAGTTTATCCGTCGGAAAGGCGGGAGTGATGATGTCGACGATCTGGCGTGACGCGTTGCCCCCGCCGCGCAAACTGCTGACAACATCTTGGGGCGTGATCAACCTTGGCTCAAGCTGCGCTTCCGAAGGCACTCTGCATTCCGCAACTTCACACACCGTTTCTGCCGTAAACGCAACATCTCTCCCTGAAGGCAAGTAAAGTGCGTACGGAAATCCGTCAAAAACATTCCTTCGCTTTCCGATCCGTTGTGCACCTTGTCCCCAGTTGGCCAGACAGGTACCGCCCAGCAGGACAAAGGCTGCTTCCTCACGCTCTGTGCGAGTTCGGTAGACATTACCCGGACGCAAACGCCGGACGAAGAAACTCATCCATTCCCACTTGGCTTCTTGACGGGGCAGGTGAAGAAGTTCTCCGGCCCGTTCCGCAGGCAAATTCTGGGAGTGGACCAGAGAATCACTTACGCTCATGTCGTTCTCCACCACGAAGCCGTAGAGCGCTCTCCCTAGCATGCTCATGGTATTACAAATTGCTAACCGCTTTGACAATATGGCAAATGCTCGCTCCATTGTCAAGCGCAACTTCCAGACGTGGTTCGCCTGGGCAACTTCTATCGGGGCCAACCCCGACCGACAAAACCTTCGTTCTGACGATGCGGATGTTGGGATCCGACGCAGGTGATGAAAAAGACGTGTCGTGAAGTCCCGCGGATGAATTGAACCCATAGCATCCACAGAAAAGCTATACGGTCGTCGGGACGATCAGTCCTTGGATTGTTTTGCGACTACGATGTGGTTGAATTGTGCAGCCTCAGGAAAGACCAGGACGGCGCCGTAGCGTGCAGTTCAGTGATCTCGTCCGTGGATAGTCTTTGTTTCGAGGACGAAGACGCTGGGAAGGAAGGAGCCTTCGATGATGATTATAGATTCTCTCTTAGATTTCAAACTTTGTCTCTCTGGGGGAGGTGCGGAAAACCCTGTCTCTTTTTCTCCATCAAGCACAGTCAGCGACGACGCCGAGGGTAAGCTCTGCTCGGCATAACTTGGATCCGTCGTAAAGAAAACCACTGCATATCTTCTTCGCCATGTTCCGCCTCGATCAGCCTTTATCAAAGCGGTTATTTCACATGCGCTCGAATATCACGAGAGGTCTCGGTCATTAGGCGTGCCGGGAGCCGGACGGGAAGGACTGGATTTGCTGCGACTGGGCGGACTACTGGTGTAAGCCGGAAATTGTTCCGACATGGGAGAAATCCGCATCAGCCCGCATCGCCACCTGTGGCGCCAAGAATGTGCGCATCCTGGGTGTGGGTGGAGAAGATTGCCTGAACTTTATTGCGGGAAGCTCGCGTTGGCGGTCACGGAAGACCCGCAGCACACGTGGATTCGCTCATCCTGGCATGAACTGGACAGCTGCCTGCCGCTGTTTCGGCCAAAGAGGCGAAGAGTTAGCCGGATGCTGCGTCAGGTGGTGTGGCGCTGCCGCTTTCCACCGCGCTGCCTACTTTGCGGCGGTGATGGAGCATGAAGCCGCAGGATTCTCGCACGCGAAACTGCGGAGCCAGATTGATGGTCTGTGCCCTGCTCCGGTTGCCCTGGATGCGATCGAGCAGCAGGCGCACCGCAGCATCGCCGAGTTCGTACTTGGGCAGTTCCACGGTGGTGAGACGCGGACGGAAGCAGCCCAGCCACGGGTAATCATCGAAACTGACCAGGGCAAAGTCCTCGGGACATCGCATTTCGAGTTCATCGGCCGCGCTCATAAAGCCGACGGTCATGAGATAGTTGGTCACCAGGACTGCATCCGGCCGGTACGGCAGCAGAGCGAGGCCTGCGCGGTGGCCGGAGTCGATGCGGTAATCACCTTCGTACACCAATTTAGGATCGAATTGTAGACCGGCCTCTTTCAGGGCCTCGACGTAACCCTGCTGCCGGGCGCGGGCATTGCTGACATGCAAAGGACCACCAACTAGCGCGATCTGCTTATGCCCGACGCGCGCCAGATGGGCCACGGCATCATGGGCGCCCTGCCGATCATCGGTTAGAACGATGTCCGCCTTCAGCCCGGGACAGGTTCGCATCAGCAGAACAATCGGAACTTTCGAGTCGGCGAGCATTCTGCGCTGATAGGCATCCAGCGATCCTGGGGTTTTGTTCAGGATGATGCCGTCCACACGTTTGGAAATCAGCAGTTCCAGATAGAGGGCTTCCTTGTCCTGCTTGTCATCGCTATTACAGAGCAGGACGCTGAAGCCGGCCTTGTGGGCAGCGTCTTCCGCGCCGCGCACGATGGCCGGAAAGAACGGGTTGGCAATGTCGGTGACCACCATCCCGATAGTGTGGGTCTGCTGCTTGGCGAGACTGCGGGCCAGCAGATTCGGCCGGTAATTGAGCTTGCGGATGGCTGCTTCAACACGGCGGGCGAGGAGAGCGCTGACCCGCCCCTTGTTGTTGATCATCGCGGACACGGTGAAGATCGAGACCCGGGCTTCGCGAGCAACGTCGTAAATGCTGGGTACCTTCGATCCGTCGGAACGAGTGTGTGTGTTCTTCCTGGACATCAGAAATCCGTACTAGCAGGCCGGACAGTTGTATTCCTATATATGTTGTATTCTGTTTCTGCGCCCCGGGCAAGGGAGACCGGTCCGAAACCGGATGCTAAAATAGGCGCTTCACCCAAGAAAATCAAAGCGGTTGGTTTGGTTCGAATGCTGCCGGGCTAATTCGTTTCAGAATCGAGACTTACAATTGAACTGTTCCGCTCACCTCGTGGATGCCGGAACTATATCTGGTATAAGTTCGGATACAGAGTCACCGATGCCATTTTGCTTCGTACGTTTTCTTCGCCTGTTCGAGATATCTCAAGGTTTTCTCGCGTATCTCCTCATTATCAAAAATGTTCGACGTAGAATCGCTCCCGTTTTCCGCCCTTCCGGCTTTGGTTTCCCGGATTAGGCTCTCTATCCTCGTGAGAATGTATTCGGCATCTTTGGGAGCGATTGGAATTGGCTGGTTCTGATTCCAGAAATAGATGGGCGAGGTGTGCGCGAGAGCCAGCGTATTTCCGCGAGGCGCCATGTACCGCGCCGCGATCCACGAACTCGTTGTCAGCGTAATGCCGGTCTCCCCATGGAAAGAGTATTTGTTGTTTTCATCGTGCGACATCGCGACAGACACCGGCTGGCCATTCACCACAATTTGCGCGCTGGTTACAGGATCTGTGGATAGCACCGTCAGTTCGGCCTGAACGCGCAGCGGAAACTGGCCGCCCCAGTGCTCCTCACCAGGCTCAAGTCCGTTCACCTTGAGCAAAATCATGGGACCCGTAGTCACAAACGAGCGCCCCATTTTCTCTGCTCTGAACCAGTTTTCCGCGGTCAAGTTCCCGTCGACGTGAACGTAGATTCGGCTCCATCCCAGGGGCGTGGGCTGCACGCCATATGCGCTGCCCGCGGAGAGTTTTACCGGCACTCCGAAATTGAGCAGCGCATAGATAGTAGATATCAAATCCCGCGCGTGCAAAACCTTCGCAGGTCTCCGCATACTTCTGCGCAGCGTGTTCGGGCCAGACTCCCCACGGCCCGGTATAGCAGTTGGAACGCCAAAAATGATTGTTCGCCAATCCCACAAGGTCGATCCCTGCGAGCCCGGCGATGGCCCCACCGACGTCGCTTTTTCCGAATCGACAAGTCCTCCCTGCTCGTGGGCTCGCTCCGCCATCCGCTCGAAGGGAAATTCCAGCGCGAGTGGTTTCCGTCTCCATCCATTAGGGCGGCCACATCCCGCAGGCTGGCGTGGGCATGCATATCGGCCGAGTACCAGCCTCGATTGGCCATATTCGCCCAGCGCTGCAGCCGGTAAGCTTTCTCCACCTTTCCCGAATCAGGCAGTGAGATATTGTCCTGGATAGGTAGATACTCTTTGCCGCGTTCGATCCGCAGCGAGTACGTATTCCTCGGAAGTTCAATGGAAAAAGATCCCCCAGGCGCAAAGAAATGCTCCTCCGGAACATTCCAATTCATTTTCTTGTACACCAGCGAAAAGGTTTTCAACGACAAGAGTTCGTTGGGAAAGGCGGCCGCCCAGAAGGCGGCAGCAAACCTGCGGAACCTGGCTTTTCCAGAAATCCCTCGGGTGATTCTCGCAATCATCCAGCATAGCGTGACTGAGTCCGTCGGAATTATCCAGCTTTACACTGGGAGGGTACCTGAACTGTTACCCGATTTGTTCGTTTCGGGATAGATGCAGAGCTCGAAGCGATCACTTGACTAAGGCTTTCGTTGCCTCTAAGAAATAGCCGTTCCAAGTAAAAATGATCTTGTCGGGTTCGCGAACAAATATATCTGTGCATCCAGCGTCAAAACGCGCGACAGGTTCAGGAAGGCTAAGCGTTTTAAGATCCACTTTGTAATCTTGCACAAATTCAGCAGAGGTCTCCTGGGATCTATCGTAGGTTGGTTGACATGTTTGGCCCGCGAACTGAAGCTTGTGTGGTCGTAGAATTAAGAACCGCCCCACTAAACGGGCAGCAGCCGCGCCACTCATCGCTGTAATAGGACTGGCGCCACTGACGGCGGTGACTTTCCAGCGACCATACAGCTGATTGGGGTTTTGTTCACTCGCGAAGCACGCAACCGCAAGTAGCGCTACTGCGAGTCTTGCGATCATTAAGGCCTCCGCTGCCCTCGAAAGGGGATGCTTTCTTCATGCCTGCGGTGTACCAATCCTGGAAGTACACGGGTAATGATGTGCCCGTTTGCGTCGCGCTGAGGCTGTCCATTTGGTCCGCGCACCGTCGCATGAGTAAATTGCTGCATGGTATGCACAGCGCGGTCGAGGTCACCATCATTTACCTGCCTGAGGACGTTGCGTGCACCGCCGGCACCTACGTTATACGTAAAGCTGACCAGGGCATCGAACTGTTCCTGTGTAAGATGGCGATTTGTGACGCTCTGTCGCACGGCATTCGCTGCCACGTCAATGCCTTGGTTCAGATTAGTAACCACGTCCTGATTGCTAACTGGCGTTTGCAACTCTGCAGGAGTGCAAGGTCCTAGATGAGCGAGCGTGCCGACACCGTAAGTACAGTTGTTTGCGTCGTCGTTATAGTAATGCGCGACAACACCTTCCCGTCGCATGAGGTGATTCCGGCCGTTGTGACTCAGTGAGAGATTCTGATTGGCTGACTGTGCACGATGCGGAGTGCTCATGGATCCACTGCTTTCGATGAGACAGGCATTACCTGCATTCAAGTTCGAAATCGAAAAGCATTTTACCACGCTTGTCCTTGTTGGAATCATTTCCTCTCACGTCACCTACGCTTCTTCACTGATACAGGTGCACCACCTTCGCCAACACCAGCGTGCTGGAAGGAAAGTAAATTAGCTCTCGCCTTTTTCGTCCTTCAGATAAACGCGCGCCGTTGCGGGGAAACCGGATTCATCCACAATTGTGACGATAAGTGTCGTTGCCCTCGCGGCGGAACTTGCTGTCAGCAGCACGAAGAACACGCGTAAAAGGAACTTCTTTCAATTGCGCATGACACCTCTTCCTTATCTCTCCAATCGTGCAATATCAAGTTATCGCATTAAAATCATCTTTCTTGAAAATAACGGTTGATAAATCGTGTGGCTGCTGTCGCCAGTTGAGATTTGGCCTCTCCCGAAAGATGCGAAGTACGGCCCCTGAATGGGTCCTACTTGCTGCCTTGCCGTTCCTCGTACGCAAAGCGGATCGGGTTAACCGTACTTCCAGACAGTTGACTTAGTTTGAGTAGGAGCTGAATACTGGTTCGCCGGTGTTCTGGTTCAAGATGAACTTGTCATTCGGTGGAACCTGTTTGAAGTCGAACATTTGATTGATCGAGTTTGCGAGGCCGTCAAATGACCCTTGGCCGATTCGCTGGCCTCTCAGCCAGTTATCCTCGATAAAGCGAAGAATTGAAGTCTGATCGGTGACGGCATGATCCACGAAGTTATGTTTGGTCCAGGGAGAGATGACTACCATCGGTAGGCGCGGGCCATAACCACACCGACCTTGCGCATGCTTATTGATGGAATCAATGCCAGACAGAGCGCTAATGCCGGTTCCGCAGGCACCCGGTCCGGTGAGGGCATCCGCCGGACTGTTTGACGAGTTCACGATTGGTCCCATTTGGTGATCGTACCAGCCGTCGGAGTCGTCATAAAGAATGACGATTACCGTGTTCCGCCACCCCGCCTGCTGTTGCAGGAAGTTGATCACATGGACGAGGAACATCTGCTCATCAACCGGGTCGGAATAGCCAGCATGGCCATCTTGGATCGCGATTGGCTTCAGGAAGCTGACAGCAGGAAAATTACCCGCTTCGACAGCGGCAAAGAAGTCTTCAAGGTCGTACTGATGGTTGGCAGCATCGCCCGACCTTCCAATAGCGCTAAGCGACCTCGGACGAGCATGTGTCGGATTAGCTGTTGAGGCGTAATACTGGAACGGTTGGTGGTGCGGGACGTAGTCGTCCGTAGTACCTGAGATCCCGGACTTCGATTGCCGGTGGCATCCACTGCTTCCGTCCGGATTCACCACATTGAGGTTGAAGCCACCCTCGAACCAACCCCAGGTTACACCGGATTGATTGAGCAGGTCGCCAATGTTTTTGCCTCCCATCTGTACTTGAGCGCCTCCGGGCGCGGAGCAGACATCACCCAAAGGATCAGGATCTCCGATCAAAGTAAATGAACCGTTTCCACCTTCAACAAGATCACCGGTTCCGTTGATATGCTTCAACACACCATTCGTCTGGCCCGACACCAGATTGATTGCCCCCACTGTGGAAGGACCAAACGTCGTTCCAAACGAGTTGTCACTCATTGCGTAATGTTGCGCGTAATTCCAGAGCGCCGTGACCGTATTGCCATCGAAATAGCCCATCACCAGACCGCTCGTATTCGCGGCGTGCGTCGCAGCATTCGGCGGAGGTCCTGCAACTCCAGTATGGGAAGGAAACAAATCCATCAATCCGCCGTGAAACGCCTGCTGTTCAGGAGTGTAATCGTGCTCCATATCGGATGTTAAAGCCTGCGAGCGGTCTAGTCGGAAGGGATTGGACGCCCCCGTGCCATTCGCTGGATTCAGGTTGGGATTGTGATTCAATAACGCAGCGCTAAGACCGTTGATAGTCGGAGTATCGGGCATCGCGTGGAACGAGGGTTTGCCCTTCGGATTCAATGCGTTCGGATAGGAGCCAAAATAGTGATCAAAGGAAACGTTCTCCTGGAAGATTACTACGATGTGTTTAATGGGGGTGGCTGTCTCCACCGTACTGGTCACGTTCGCTACCGTTTGGCCTGCCGATGCCCCCGCAATTATGGCCACAACAGACAATATCGAGAACAATTGCCACATGGCTCCCGCACATCTTTCAAATACTTCTTTCACGAACTCTTTTGGGATGCTGTGGCCGCGAACACCCCAAACACCCGTCACGTCAATCACTATATTGGCCTCTCCAGCAGCATCTTTGGAAACATGACCGCTTGAGATCTGCGACACCGGAAAATTCTTAGGGAGCTTTCGGACTTAGGCGCATTGGTTTAATCAGTTCACATGACGTCTGGGTCTGGCAGGAGAAAGTCGCGAACGAGACCATCCAGCTCATGACAAGCAGTAATGAATTGACGGAGAGTTCGGCGGCTCGGACCGAACCTATCGAACTCTTCGATTGAGAGGCCATCTTCCGTATACGCCCGCCGAAAATCCGTAAACTTCCTTGACAGCTCCTCCACAATTGTTTTCTCGACTGGGTTGTCGATGCGACTGCAAACCTTAATGTCACTAGCGTTGAAGCGGAGCTGCCAAGAGTAAGGGGGCGAAATGACGACATCCCCACCAATAAATTCACTCCAGTGCATGTGGTTGCGGAAAGCCGCAGAGAGTAGACGAATTCGATAGCCTCGTTCGCGGAAAATCTGATACGTTTTCTTGAAGACCGAAACCCCGGCCCACTCCAAGTATCCTGGATCAATAACGATATTTTCCTTCTCCATGATAACCTTCAACCAGTCGTCCAAGCGGCCCACCATGATGGTGCATACAGGTCCCATCGTTGCGATTTCCTTTCCTTCGCTCTCGCGTCGCCTAAGGCCCCGCTCCACCGCCTCAGCCACGGCTAGGCACTGCGGTAAAGTGAAGCAAACGGTCGCGTTGATGCTGATGCCCCGGTAGGTGGCTTCCTCGATTGCTGGAATCCCGGCACGGGTAACCGGGATTTTTACGATTATGTTGGCTGCGAGCCGATTGAATTCCTCGGCCTGTCTCACGATGGCCTGCGAGTCACGGAATAACCGTGGATCAGTCTGTACGGAGAGCCTTCCGTTCCTGCCTCGGTGCACATCGAAAATAGGCCTCAGCGCGGCGGCACTTTTGACGGAAATGTCGCAAACAATTTGCCATGCGATCTGATCTTCAGTGGCTGTCGGGCATTCTTCGATCAGGGCGCGAATGCGATCTCGCCAAAGGGTCATCTCCTTCTTGAGGATGCCGAGTACGATGACGGGATTACAGGTGGCGCCCACTGCCCCGTATTCGATCGAGTGAATTAGTTCCTGAACGGAGGCGGAGTCATTCCATAGGCAGGTCGGCGTCGTTTGCGTCATTTCGTACAATGGACCCTTATAAGCTGCGGTCACGCGAGTCATAAATTTCTCCGGCTGGACGCCTGGAAAAGTCGACCTAGGCAAACCTGAGATCGGAGAACATCAAAGTTCATCGATCTCAACGTTAGGTACCCGCAGTTTCTGCATCACGATGATGGCCAGAACTGTTTGACGTTACCTTGCACGGTTTCGATTGCAGGTATGACTCCTCAGCAGCTACCGCAATTTCGAGCGCCCTTAAGCCATCAGTGCCAGAAACGCGCGGCGGCCGGTCATTCAACATGCTTTGAACAAAATCTCTGACCTCACCCACGTAGGCGTCTGCAAACCTGGTTAGGAAGTGGTCGGCAAGAATTTGTATGCCGCCGTTGCTCGTTAGAAGAGTTGCGGGCATCTGCCGGAGGCTTCCAACCAATATCGTGCCTTTCGATCCCACAATCTCGGTACGGACGTCGTAACCGTAGATTGCTTGCGCGTATGATTCGACGTTGCCAATCGCACCGTGCAGGTACTTCAGGTTCACCACACTCGCGACCACGTCGCCGTACTGTGCGACTTCCGGGCGGATCGCAACGGTCGTATAGGCATGGACCTCGATAACCTCATCCCTCACGAGCCATCGTGCTAAATCGAAATCGTGAATTGTATTGTTGTAGAATGTCATTCCGTTCATGTTCGACTGATAAGCGGCAAGGGGAGGAGGGTCCTTGTCGCGCCCAATCGACTTAAAAATGACAGGTTCCCCGATTTCGCCGGCTTCAATCCGTTTCATGGCTGCAGCATAGGCCGGGTCGTAGTGGCGCATGAAACCGACTTGTAAGCGGACACCCGCCTTGGTTATTGCCTCCAAGGCGGCGCTGGCATCAGCGAGGTTCGTAGCCAGAGGTTTCTCGCAGAGAATGTCTTTTCCCGCAGCGGCTGCGGCTCGGATTGCCGAGGCGTGGAACTTATCGGGAGTGGCGATCAGAACGCAATCGATGTCCTTCTGCTCGAGCATCTTATCCAGACTGCTGTACGATTGCTCGATTTCGAGTTGATTGGCAACTTTGCTTGCTCGCTCAGCAGCGGCGTCAGCCACAGCCACAAGACTTGCCTCTGGAACAAAACGGCGAATGTTTTCAGCGTGGCGTTGGCCCATCTCCCCGACGCCGAGCACGCCAACCCCAAGCTTCCGCATCTGATTTCACCTAATCTTAGCGCTTAGAAATAGACAAAAGAGCAGATAGAGCGAATACATTCCACGGTTCGCGCTTCCAAGATAATTATCGAATTATACCCCAAGAAAACGATGGCGCAGCAGAAATTTGTGCGGGAAGTATATGCCTACGGCGCCCGTCCCCCGAATCTGCTAATCGCTTAGCAATTTGCGGAAAAACCCGCTTGCGGTACCTCGGCCACTGACGACTTTAGTCATTCGAGAGCGTTTATCACGGCGCTGGAAGCACCACGCCACCAGAATTTGAATTGTCCCCCGTCAGAGAAGGCTTTTGAACGGCTCGACAGGCTAATGCTTTGGTACATAGGCCCGGTCTCTACGATGAACGAGATGAGCGTTGCGAATTCTCAACGGCCACCGGCCGGCCTTCCCGGTAAGAACGCTCGGCCGCCGCCGCTGCCGCCACTGACTGCCTCCCATCGAAGCCCGTCACCTTTGGCTGGCCGTCCGTTAGGATTGTCTGCACAAAGTCCCGCATCTCATTGAGGTACCCTTCCCCGAAGCGAATCAAGAAGTGGTCTACGACATCTGTCTTTGAGCCCGCTGTTGTCATAACCACCTCAGCTGTCTGTTGCAGATAACCCGTCATGATAGTACCCTTCGTTCCCACGATTTCGGTCCGGACGTCGTATCCGTAGCAGGCCTGCATATAGTTCTCAACGGCACCCAGGGTTCCCCTCGAAAACTTCATGCTAACCAGGGCGGTGTCAATATCATTGAATTGGGCGATTTCAGGGAAAACAAGAACAGCACCATAGGCGTGAATTTCAGCGATTTCGTCGTTCATGAGCCATCGGCCGAGATCGAACTCGTGGACCATCGAATCCTGGAAAAACATTCCGTTCACGCCGCTGGCCAGGTAGCTGACCGGTGGAGGTGCTGGGTCGCGAGCCAAGGACTTGAAGAGTACCGGATCTCCAATCTCTCCTGCCTCAATTCGCTTCTTGGCCTTTGCATTCGGAGGATCATAACGACGCACATGTCCCAACTGTAGTCGAACTCCTGCCTTGGTTGTGGTCTCCAACACTTCGTCCGCTTCCTCCACTGTGAGTGTGAAGGGCTTCTCGCAAAAGATTTCTTTTCCCGCGCGAGCGCACACCCTCACAACAGCACCGTGGAACTTGGCAGGAGTTACTACGACAACGGCTTGCACGTCCTTCCGTTCGACGAGTGCTTCAGCGCGATCGTAGTAATGCTCGATTTCGAGTTCGGCGGCAACCTGTTCGGCGCGCTTTAGGTCAGCATCGGCAACGGCGACCAACTTAGCTTCCGGAATCAAACGACGAATATTCAGGGCATGCTGCTTGCCCATCGCCCCGACCCCGATGACTCCGATACCTAGCTTGGCCATAGTAATCCTCCCTGTGATTGTCCCAAGCAAAGCCTCTCGCGCCACTCCAACAAACGAGATATCTGACGCCTTCGCCAAAAGAGCCGCAGAATTCGCAAAAACCGAGTGCAATTGCGGATCACTGGTACTCAATGACTTCTGGGCGGCCGCTCTTTGCTGATCGATAGATAGTGTCTATGATGGACAAGTCGCGAAGGCCTTGCTCGCCGTCGGCCTCCGGCGTGCGGTTTTCCCGCACGCAGGTAGCAAAGGCATCGAGTTCTAGAGCAAATTCGTCGATGACCCCGAACTTCTTTTCGAACCAGCGCCCGGATATGTTGCCGCTCAATCTCCTCTCCTCTTCAAATGCAAACGCCGGTGACCAAGCAAGCCAGCCCTTTTCCCCGTGGACATGTACGAAAGAGGAAAGCACTCCACCGTAACTGGATGTGCCCTGCAACACCAAGCCGCTTCGAAAATTCAGACGAAAGGAAATGCCTTCTTCCACTTCCTTAAATCGCTTTCTGTCCCGAACCCAACTAGCGGCAGTGGCGTCAACCGGGTCTTCTCCCGCGAGCCAGCGGCAGGTATTCACGCAGTAAACCCCCAAATCCATAAGGGGACCGCCGCCGCACAGTTTGCGCGAAAAAAGCCAGGACGGGGAAGCATCGCCCGACGTGCGGAACTCGACGAACAGCGTGTGGATCACGTCAATCCGACCGAGGTCGCCTCGGGAAATAATCCCCTTGAGCATCAGGCTGCTAGGTTCGTAGTACTTCCGGTAGGCTGTCATGAGATGAACTTTGTTGCGTCGACAAGTTTCAACCATGTTACGGCCTTGCTTGACCGTGGCCGCCAGAGGCTTTTCACAGATCACGTGCTTTTTCGCTTGAGCCGCCTGGACGGTATACCTTTCACGCTCGCCCGGCGGAGTGGCGATATAGACGGCTTCGACCTGCGGATTATTTAGGCAGGCGTCAAATTCACCGTAAGTATAGGATTCGCTCGCGCCGAACTTGTGCGCCAGATTCCTGGACTTCTTTTTATCGCCGCTCACGACCCCGACTAGTCTGGCTTTATTGCTGTGAGCGAATGCCGGCAACACGGCAACTTGAGCAATACTCCCCAGGCCCACCACTGCATATCCTACGCGCTTAACTTTCGGCATATTGTTGCTAGACTCCTCGACTATCACAGCTACCGTTATCATCACCGTAACCAAAAACTCGATACCCCAGGAGGCCATCCGTATTGGCCAGCACCGCACCCAAAGACCATGTCAGCGGACTTCTCTGGGTTGCGATGATCGCATCCACATGTATTGACAGGATCCGTGCTTGCCATATTCGACATATCAATGGACATCACCTCGGGAACGCCCGGTTTAGTGGCAGTCGGAAGTGGCCTTCGTTCGAGGCGAGAGATCGACCGTCCCTCATTTGCGAGACGCCGTCCTCCTAGGCCCTCGCGCAGTTGGAAAGCATACTGCAGTTCGTTACGAAGCGCCATTGATATCGACAAAATAAAAAGGCTTAGGAGCGATGGAGTCGGCCGTCATACGCACATCTACGCAAGGCTTTTTGACTGTTCGCCAGCTAGCGCCGCATCTTAGATGTGCCCTCCCGATATAAGGGGTTATAACATTGTGTAACAATTAAATGGTGTAGGGAAGTTTGGGGAGGTCGTATCCCCCGGGAGTGGTCCAGGAGATGACTTTCGACCAGCGTTGGCCACGTTTGGGCATGAGTCTATGGGCGCGACTACCTGCTGGTCCATGGCGCGGGCAGACCGTAAAATGAGCTTTGCGCTGGCGCGACAAAGTGCGTGTTTTACGCGGTGGGATCTCGACTTCGAGGAACTGGAAGGTGGCGGTGCAGGGACCATAGCTTTACCGCGAAGGCGTAATGTGGTGAAATTACCCAGACCACCCTTAGTCATGGGGTGACATTTTCACGTCGCTATTAGGGGGGTGACAGAATTATTGAGCTAAGACGCGGATATGGGAGTGGCTGAATTTCAGCCATTACCCCGGATATGCGAATACTTGACAAGAGAAACAGCAAGTAGTATAAGCGCTTAGATTATTGTGGTCACTGCGCACCAACAGGCGGACTTGTTGCGCTGCAAGAGACAGGCAAGGCTATGGCTGCAGATAAAGTTTTAGCCGCAGCGCTTCTCGAGCCCGGAAGATACGAATTGCGCGAATACCCGCTTCCTGATCCGGAGCCGGGCTGTGTGCTAGTGAAGATGGAAGTTTCTGGAATCTGCGGTACCGACAAGCACACCTATCAAGGCTACACCACGCAATATGCCGGAGCGGGAACACCGAAGGAGATCCCGTTCCCCATCATCCAGGGGCACGAGAACGTGGGGAGGGTAGCGGCTATCGGCGGAAACGGGGAGTATACCGACTTTGAGGGGGTTCCGCTGAAAGTAGATGACCGAGTTGTCGTGGGGCCCAATGTGGCATGCGGGAAGTGTTACTACTGCCGGCACGATTTCCCGTATTACTTCTGCGAGAACACAACCGACTACGGAAACAATTTGAGCGCAAACAATCCACCACACCTGTTTGGTGGGTGGGCGCAATATATGTACATCGTGCCGGGTAGCTTTTTGGTGCGAGTCCCCGACGATCTGCCCTCGGAGGTTGCCGTTCTTACAGAGATCATGGCAGTTACAGTCGGACTGGACCGGGCTAAGCAGATTTCAGCATTTCCCAATGAGTCTTTCCGGTTTGACGACACTGTAGTCGTGCTCGGTGTAGGGCCGCTAGGCATGTGCTTCGTGATGAAGGCGCGGATGCTCGGGGCAGGAACTATTGTGGCCGTGGATCTCTCCGACTACCGTCTGGATTTCGCCAAGCGGATGGGAGCGGACAAAGTGCTCAATGCCGGGAACACTACCGCGGTGGAGAGGCTTGCATTTGTGCGTGATCTGACACACGGGCGCGGCGCAGACGTGGTAGTCGAATGCGCCGGTGTGCCACAGGCGGTCCCAGACGCTTTGGAGATGTTAAGGCTTGGAGGCCTGCTGGTCGAAGCGGGCAACTTTTCCGACTTGGGCGAGATCACGATAAATCCACACCGGCATCTCTGCGCAAAAAGCGTCCGAATTCTCGGTGTTGGAGGAGAGGAGCCGGGCGCGTATGGCCCGAGTATGCGTCAGATGGACCGTTACATGCGGCATTATCCACTGCGAGACTTCGTGACGCACCGGTTCCGCTTGCGTGACGTGGAGGCGGCGGTGAAGCAGTCGATGAAGCCGGACTCGATGAAAGTGGTTATTGAGCCCTGGGCGTAGATCGTGGAGTTCTTGTAGATTGTACTGACGACTTTATTTTTCAGCGAGGCTCACAGGTGACACAAATGACGTCCCGGTTTTACTTTGCATCCGCCCCGGATAGCTGGGGTGTACTCGATTATCCAGGTCCTTCTTGGGAACAGTCGTACGAGAAAATGCTGGACGAAATGGTGGCAGCGGGCTACGCCGGCACCGAGCTAGGTCCCTATGGCTTTTTTCCGACCGACGCCCACGTTTTGCAGAACGAGCTGCAAAAGAGACGCTTGAAGCTCTTGGGGTCGTTCGTCCCAGTGACTCTGAGTGACCCCGCAGCCACAAAGGCTGTGGTCGAGCAGATCCGCAAGGTTGGTGCCCTGCTGGCTGCGTTGGAGGCGCCGTTTCTTGTCCTTGCTGACGCGCAGTCCGCTGAGCGCAATCGGATTTCAGGGCGTGTGCCCGGCGATGGGAGTGCCTCGCTTAATCCACGGCAGTGGAAGCAGGTCGCGAGAGTTGTGGCAGATGCTGGGAGCGTGGCCGCCGAATACGGTCTCGACCTTGTGTTTCATCCTCATGTCGCCACCTATGTAGAGACCCCGAAGGAGGTCGAACGGTTTTTTGACGTAACATCTTCAACGAAGATCGGCCTGTGCCTCGACACTGGCCACTGTGTCTATGGGGGTGGGGATGCAAGTATGGAGGCAGGAAAGTACCGAAGCGTCCTGAGGTTTGTCCATATCAAGGACGTTGACGAAAAGGTCCTTGGTGAATCTCGCCGGAAACAGTTGAACTTCGAGGAAGCGATCGAAGCCAAAGTCTTCACCATAGTGGGGCAGGGATCTATAGACTTCCCAGGATTCTTCAAGACTCTGGCCAACAACAACTACTCCGGTTGGATGGTCGTGGAACAGGATGTGACATTTGGCGCCACTGTAGTGCCACCTGCTGAAAGTATCGCCGCAAGCCTAAAATACTTGTTGGGAGTGGTGAGCCAAGTTAAAGCTGGCCCATCGCTCAATCATTAAGCACCAACTCGCTTCCCAAGTCAATTGCGGCAGGTCATCAGGTCATCAGCCATTTCGAAGTCTATGCCGAACGGCCCAGCGACCGGCAGTTGTTAGTGCCATCGATCGAGGTCCACCAGCGGAGATTCGGTCGGATTCCGGCTTGGGGGCCGCTGGTGCGGGGTTCCACTCGCAGCAGAATGAAAAAGCTGCCCGTGCCATGGGCGTGCGATGGTTTTCGGTGCCGAATCAAAAGACGAAGAGTGCGGAACGCAAACGACGTTATCGACAGCGCTGGTTTTGTCGTGGACAACGGTGGCGGACCGGGATGTGAGGGCCGCATCAGCGCACTGAAACGGGACATGGTATGCGTCGGTGCTTGTAATGCGGATTCCACGGCATGCAGCGCTGGGTAGGACTGAGTGTGATAGCCGATAATGTTATCGAGATCGGGAGCTGTCTCGTCGTGCAGGGGGCCGTGAATCGGACTACCTCTCGGCTGCTTTGATCGAACTGAGCGGGGCGGAAGTGGACAGCCCAAACGACTCCGTCTCGCTCGCACGTGTCAGAGTCGCCTCAGAAACGGCATTTTTGGCGACGGAAAGTAGCTAGAGGTCTGTTCCACAGATCAAGAAGGCACGTCTATTTGTCCGCGACTGACTCAGGAAAAGTTATGACCGCAGCTACTACAGCCTTAACCAGGGTTCCTAACTTTATTTAACTTTATCGATGGCCGGTGGTTTGAATCCAATACTGCAGAATGGCTCGATGTCATCAACCCAGCTACTGGCAAGGCGCTCGCACAAACACCTCTCTCCGATGGCGCTGATGTGCTGATGTCGCTATCGCAATCACGCCATTCAACTTTCCCGGAATGATTCCGTTCTGGTTCCTCCCCTACGCTATAGCGACGGGAAACACGTTCATCCTGAAACCCTCCGAGCGGGTTCCGCTCTGCAGCGGAGAAGACCGCGGCTCCTCACTTCAAGTGAACGGGATTTGTGTCCGGCATTGTCCGACCGCGTTCGCATGCAGCGAGAACCCGAGAACCGGCTTCACGCGTATCTGGCTATGGTTGCTGGCTAGGTTCACCGGTCTCGGGATCGAGTTGGAGCGGCGCCGGGTGCGGATGCTCAAAATCAAAGCTGCGCAACACTGATCCCGCGAGTGCGTCGAATGACCCGCCCCCGATCCCACCCAAATCCCAGTTGTCCTCGATGAACTTTATCAAGGACGTCTGATCGGTGAGGCTGTGATCGACGAAATTTACCCGCGAAAACGGAGATATGATAAGCAACGGGATGCGGGGCCCGTAAGCGCACCGACCTTGATAGCCGCCGATTGCAATTCCGGACCCGCACAGCCCTTGCGGTCCCAAGAGTGTGTCAAGCTTTGCGTCCTGGGAGTGATTAACAATGGGAGGCATCACGTGATCGTACCACCCGTCCGAATCATCCCAAGTAAGAAAGATCACCATACTGTGCCACTCGGGAAGCTTTTGCAAGCGATTGATGGTTGTGACCAAAAACTGCTGCTCGGTCAGCGGATCGGAGTACCCCGGATGCCCGTCGGAGTATTCGGGGCCTCGTAAAAAACTCACAGCCGGCAGATGGCCTGCTTTGGCGGCATCCCAGAAAACGTCAAGATCGTACTGATGGTTCGCTTGGTCAGTTCTACCGACCATGTTAAGAGCACTGGGCGGCAGGTGGTGAGGGTTCGCTGTCGATTTATAGTACTCAAACGGATCGGGATCATCATAAACAGGGACCATCTGCCCGTTGGAAGCCGTATGGCTTCTGCCACAAATCGCCGTTCCGGTGGTAGTCGTATGGGTTGGTGTGAAGCCGGCGGCGAACCACCCCCACGTAATTTGGCGAGCGTTGAGCAGGTCGCCGATGTTCTTGCCGGTCATCTGGACGCTGCCGCCTTGAGCTTCAGCGCAGTCATCGAACGCGGCCGGCGGATTGCCAACCATCGTGCCGTTAGTGGTGTATGGGCTTCCCTCGGTCCCCGGCACATTCTCGGGAACTGCTCCACCCGTTTGACCCGAAGCCAAATTAATTGCGCCCAGCATGGAAGGTCCAAATGTGGTGCCAAAGAAGTTGTCATTGAGAGCGAAGTGCTGAGCGTAGTTCCAGACCGCAGTGACCGTGTTGCCGTCGACGTAACCCATGACGAAGTTCTTCGCACAAGCTTTGTCTCGCGATCCCGTGAACTCAACAAACTTATCCACCAAGCCTCTGTCGTAGGCATTCTGTTCAGCCGTATAGCCATGATCGTTGTCGCAGGCGGCAATGACCGAGACTGCCTGACTACGGCTAATTCGCCAGGGTTGCACTGAGTTCGGATTGTGGGCTCGCAAAGTTTCGGACAGCCCATTGACGGTTGGGGTCCCTGGCGCGGCATGAAAAGGCGGCTCCCCCGCGAGGTTTGCCGCGTTCGGATAGGTTGCAAAGTAGTGATCGAACGACTGGTTTTCCTGAAAAATCACTACTACATGCTCGAGCGGTGTGGGACGGGGAGACTGCTGGGACCAAGCGAAACCAGAGGCCAACCCGAAGAGCCAACTCCCTAGTAGGATCATCTTTATAGAGAACAGTTCGCGTCGCATATGGGTAATTGGGGCCTCATCTTCATTGAGTGTGCTAGCAAGCCACGATACTCAAAAGAGTTCCTAACCTCCGGGAACGGGCCGGAAGCTATCTCGCCACCCATCCACCGTCGACCAGAAGGTCCGTGCCGGTAATGAAGGACGCTTCATCGCTGGCCAAGAAAGCGACTGCAGCGGCAACTTCCTGGGGTTTTGCCCAACGTCCCAAAGCCTGCTCGGCTTCACGAATCTTCCTTGTTTCGGCAAAGGATTTCCCGGTCTGTTTGGACTCAATCTCAACATCTCCGCAAAGCATCGCCGTATCGACTGAGCCCGGACTAACGGAATTGATGCGGATATTGTAAGGAGCCATTTCCCAAGCCAGACCATGGCAAAGACCGATCACCGCAGCCTTGGTCGCGCCATAAATACTGTGGTTTACCTGGCCGACGTGGCCAGACACAGAAGCCATATTCACTACGCTGCCCCGTCTCTGCTTCTGCATGACCGGCAAGACATACTTGAGCAGTAAGAAAATTCCTCCCAGGTTAATATTCACGATCCGCTGAAATTCACTCCAATCCGTCTCGATGAGAGGCTTTACGAGAACAACGCCGGCAATATTCGCGAGCACGTCGATCTGCCCGTATCTTGTGACAACCTGATCGACCAAACTTCTTACGGACACCTCGTTCGCAACGTCACAGCGAATGAACTCGTAACTGTTCATGCCTGTCGGTGGAGTTACGGAATTTGCCTCGAGAATGTCAACGGCGACAACACGGTATCCGTCTTGGTGAAGTCTCCTGGCCGTCGCATCGCCGATTCCCCGAGCAGCTCCGGTGACGATGGCAATCATTCCGCTGGGCTGGTCCATGTCAATCCCCTCGTGAGCAGCAGTTGTCTTCCAGTTTTACGAGAACGCTAACCTCAATGTGCCCGCTATTCGCTGGCACACTCAAGGCGTTTTCCGGAGGCGGTATCAAACAGGTGGACCAATGATCTAACTGGCAGGAGTGTGATTTCTGCTCCCCGTTCAAAATGCCACCGCTCTTGAAAAACTACGACCATCTTTTCTGTGCCAGCGATGACGTGAAATTGAGTTGACTCGCCTGTCGGCTCAACGGTATCGATTCGGACCTTGATCGCAGCAGAATCGTCACTGAGCACAAAGGCGGCTGGTCTTATGCCGTAGGTCACTTTAGCTCCTGTCGAAACCATCGAGTTCGAAGGTACAGGCAACTGCCCGGCGGCGCTTTCGACCCACACCCGATCGCCCGCACGACAAACCGTTCCTTCTAGCAGATTCATGGTGGGAGAACCCACAAAGCCCGCAACAAAGATGTTTGCAGGCCGATCGAAAACTTCGAGAGGCGTGCCAATCTGCTCCACGACGCCATCTCGCATAACGACAATCAGGTCTCCCATCGTCATCGCTTCGAATTGGTCGTGGGTGACGTAAATAGTTGTGATGCGAAGGCGAAGTTGCAAGGAACGAATTTCGGCACGAAGCTGCGCCCGCAGATTGGCATCGATATTTGACAACGGCTCATCGAACAAGAACACCTTGGGCTGACGCACGAGGGCACGCCCCATGGCCACTCGCTGGCGCTGCCCGCCAGAGAGATGTCTCGGATACCGCTTCAGGAAAGGGGAAAGTCCAAGTGTTTCCGCAACTTCTTGAACCTTCACGTCGATTTCTTTCCGGAGACGACCCCTGATTTTCATCTGGAAAGCCATATTTTCGTACACGGTCATATGGGGATAGAGGGCATAGTTCTGGAACACCATCGCGATATCCCGGTCCTTGGCCGGGATATCGTTCACTACCTCCCCGCCGATAGCGATCGTTCCGCGCGTAATGTCCTCAACTCCAGCGATCATGCGCAACAAGGTCGACTTGCCACAGCCAGATGGGCCCACGAGCACAACGAACGCCTGATCGGCCACCTCTATGCTGACTCCGCGAATCGTCTCCAATGAACCGAACGACTTGCTGACGTTTTGAATACTCACAGTTGCCATCAGACTTCTCGTAATGTTCTTAAGTCGAT
Organism: uncultured Acidobacteriaceae bacterium; assembly: GCA_963714225.1. Taxonomy (GTDB): domain Bacteria; phylum Acidobacteriota; class Terriglobia; order Terriglobales; family Acidobacteriaceae; genus Sulfotelmatobacter. Next base: position 67,933 of record CAVQNY010000022.1, read on the forward strand.
TCTTTAGACATAACGGAAAGAAATTCCAAACACTTTCGCAGCTGGCTCTCGTACCGTTTGCTCCTCCACGCGCTGTCTCTATTTAAACCGCCATAGCTTTTCCGAACTCGGCTATGGATTCATAGGCCTTTTCCGCAACCAGCAGGGCATAGTAGCCTTCCGAGGAGTCCACTGTCGGCGGGCGGCTATCCCGAAGAGCTTCTATGAAGTCGCAAACCCCATTGGCAATGGACGTCGCCTTCCACCCCGTGGGGTCAAAGTGCACCGTCTTGATAGGCGTCCCAGTGGCATCGGTCTTGCCTCTAAAATGTACGACCGGCGGGTTGCAAATCTGATCGACAATCAGGGAACCCGCACTGCCGTATACCTCAAGTCGCTCTCCCCATGGAATCTCTGCTGTGAAGGTATACTCTGTGGAGAATATTGCTCCGCTTTTCATTCTGCCTGTGACGATGGCATGGTCCTCCACTTCGCTCTCCTCGATGAGCTTGGTGCTTGTGGCTTGGACAGTAGCAATCTCTCCAAATAGCCATTTCAACAAGAAGAACGAGTGCGCCCCAGCATCGATGATCACGCCGCCACATGAACCGGCTATGCGCCCCTTCCAACTTGAGACATCTCGAAGGCGGGTGACTTCGCTGCCGTAAATCAAAGTGCGAATCAACCGGGGCGTGCCTATAATATTCTGCGCAATGAGCTTTTCGACCTCACGATAAGCCGCAACGAAGGGAGTGTTCTCTGCGACGGTGAGTCTGACGCCGGCGGCCTCGGAGAGCTGAATGAGTTCAAGACCTTCGCTCGCCTTCGCCGTCATCGGTTTCTCAACGATGACATGCTTGCCCGCGTTAATCGCGTCCTTCGCGACCTGATAATGAAGGTTGTGCGGAAGCGTGATATCTACCACCTGGACCTCGGGATCACGCAGGAGTTCGCTGTACCGCGTGTATGCTCTCGCACCCAAGCTCGTGGCAGCCGCATCGGAAATCGATTCGTTACTGTCGCAGACCGCGACTATCCTGGCGTCTCTTTCTGCCTCCCGATATCCCCTGATGTGGGCCCGGCTGATCAAGCCAAGCCCTACAAGCCCCACGCCTATTCTCTGCCCATTCATCTCCAATCCCTCCTACCCACTGTTTTACAACACCTCAGAAACGTGCCCGGCGGTCTGACAAGGCACGGCACCTTACCTTACAGCGGTCTAACCAATTGCTCGGATTTCCCGAGGAAGATGGGAGATCCTGACGGGCCCTGATTCACCGATCACGTACGTGTCTTCGTTGCCAATGTGTTCACCGGTGTCGATGACCGAGTAAAGTTCAATATTGATCACCATCCCACTCTTGACCGAGTGAGCGGGAGACTCATCCAGCCAGCGTTCTTCGGTTTCGAGTCCGATGTTGTGGCCAATGTGGTTGAACCGAGCGAGTGCTTTGATCCCATGTTTGGCATACTGGTCCTGAGCCAGCCTGAAAAGATGCTCAAAGCTCCTACCCGGCACCAGAGCCTCTCCAACCGTGTCGACAATCTCAACCATGTGTTCATACCGTTTCTGAATGGCCTCCGGAACAGATCCCATATAGGCGTATCGGCGAATGTCCGAGTTATAGCCATGGTAAATACCGCCGATATCGATGGTGACCAATCGGTTCACTTCTAGACGTTCGTCAATGTCAATCTCTGGATTCGCCTGCGTGAAGGATAGGGTTACGTGACTGATGCCTGTCGCGCCATTCTTAATAAGCCTGGATTTTGCTTCTCTGGCTAGTTCACTGCGTCCCAACCCTACGCGCAGCAGATCGAATAGTTCACGGTAAACCGCCTCCGTGATTTCCGTGCTCCGGCGCAGCCGCAGGATTTCCTCGCTGGACTTAATCAGGCGAAGTTCTTCCATGAGGTCGTCTACTACGACTAGTTTGTCGCTCAGGCCACACTCGTCGACGACCCGCAACGCGAAATGAGGACACGAAGAAGTGATGCCGATCAGGCCTTCAGCCGCACGATCACGCATCAGTACGGATTTGAGCGCCTTCAGTGCCTCGACGAAATTGTTAAATCCAACGACCTGGTCAGCTCCGAATTCAACCCCTTCCGCGGAAAAGCCCCAGCAGAGCAACGTGACCCCGCGGTCGGCATCGATGACAGAAAATGACGGGAGCCGGTTTCTCAAGGTGTAAAGAATAGGGTTCCCGCTACTGGGAAGGGCTGTGTATCCGGTCGTATAAAACACATCCTCGGGAGATGTCAGTAAGACCGTCTGAATTCCTCTCTGTTCCATTAGGCGGATGATTTTGCTCTTGTCGAACCCAGCGGGAAAGAAGCGGTTTATAGGCATTAGTGCGATGCTCCTCGGGATCGGGAATTAGTCCCCACAAGACAGCCACGTGAAATTCTTGCGTGTTCGCCAGTCATATCTGCCAAAGAATCCTGTGCGATGCCCTTCTGCGCTGCGTATTGCGTTAGCTCTTAACTGATCCCATATAAATGCCCTCTGTGATCCACCGGTACGCAAAGATGAACAGCAGAACTATTGGAAGCTGCGCTATGATCACTGCGGCTGCAGGAAGATTCACAGAGCGGAAATAACGATCGTTGGTAACTCTGATGATGCCCAGCGTGACGGGCATGAGTTTTTCAGTCGAAAGAAAGATGAGCGAAAAGAAGTACTCCTTCCAGATGTCAATCACGTTCAAGGTGAATCCAACGGCCATCGCGGGCACGCTAAGCGGAATCACAATATGCCGCAGCACGCCGGCATCCGTGCACCCATCGATACGAGCCGCGTATTCCAATTCTTTCGGGATGTTGCTAATGAAGCCAGTCAGGACCAGCATCTCCAGGGGCATGCCGAAAGCGGCGTGAATTAGGATCAGTCCGAATCGCGAATCGAGTAAGTTGAGAGACCGGAATAAGTTGAAGAGAGGGATAATCACGGTCTGCTGCGGCAGCATAATCGGGGTGAGCAGAAGCACAAAAATCGCGACTCGGGCTCTGATCTCAAAGCGGCTGAGAGCGAAGGCAGGAACCAGTGCCAGCAAGATCGCCAGCGCCGTGCCCGCGCAAGAATACAGGACGCTGTTCCAGAGCAGGTGGCTGTAATCCAGAGCTTTCCAGGCGTAACGGTAGGCGTCTATCGACCACACTCGTGGCAATGCAAACGGGTTTGTCAGGGCCTCCTGGTCGGTCTTGAATGAAGTGACAGCCATCGTCAACAAGGGGAGGGTCCAGGCCAGGGCGAACACGATCATGCCAGCCGTCCATACGATCCGGTGGCGGCGTGCTCGTGTTCTACTGTTTCGATTCGTGGATTGCATTGTTTGCGACTCTGCGCAAGTAAGCCCAGGCAAAACCAATGCTAAGAACTAGAATAACCACGCTGATGGCGGCGCCGTAGCCGAAGCGGTTATTCCAGAAAGTTTCGCTATACATGAAGTATCCCAAAACTTTCGTGGCACCTGCCGGCCCCCCTTGAGTCATAGTGGCAACGAGATCAAAGGTCCTTAGAGACTGAAGTACCGAAAGGACTGCGACGATGACGAAAGCCGGTTTGAGAGCGGGCAAGAGGATGTGACGCGCGATCTGAAGGTCGCTTGCACCATCAAGCCTTGCCGCGTCTAACAATTCCGGGTCGAGTTCGTTCAGCCCCGCATGAAAGAGCATCAAAGGAATCCCGACGTATCCCCATACTCCGATCGCGATCAGAACATAGAGTGTCGTGTGGTAATCCCCTAACCAAGAACGAATCAACCAGTCCAACTGCAGGGCGCGAAGCGTCTGGTCCAGCAGGCCAAAGTCTGGGCTGAGGATCAGTGAGAACATAATCCCTGTGGCGACCAGAGACATGGTTACGGGTACAAAGATCAGTGATCGGAATAAACCTCGAAAATAAACCTTCCCTAAGAACAAAATAATCGACAGAGATAATCCCAGTCCCAGAGAAAAGATCAGGGTGAGGATGGTCCACTTTAGAGTATTCACGAGCGACAGGACAAAAATGGGGTCTTTGCCGAGCTCGATGTAATTGTTAAGTCCGATCGGTTTAATTTCCCTAGAAAGTCCATTCCATTTGGTAAAACTAAGAAACAAGTTATAAAGAATCGGATATCCGGCAAAAATTGCAAACACGATCAGAGGAACGACGAGGCCCCAGAGAGAGATGAAAGTGTGCTTCCGAAACATCTCCCAGAGACGCAAAGGTCATCCTCCACTATCCCGAAACGATCGGGCGGTCTGACGTGTCCGTCAGTACAAATCCGAGGCTCTCTTCATTCGAGTAATAACCGAAATCCCCACAGCGTTCGCCCCACGCACCCCTCGTGGCGATGCTTAAGGGGTGTCTTCAACACCCTCCGCTGCTTTCTCGGTCTGCACTGCTGCTTCTTGAGGGCTCATAGCTCCAACCAGGACCGCCTGCAAGTAATCCAGACACGGATTGGAGACCGCCGGGCTGAGCGCATGATCAAGATGCATAAAGGTGGTTGTGGAATGCGAAGCGACGAGCCGCCCCAATTCCTGCGGTACTGCAGGAAGTTGCTTCAGATCAACATTGATATTGGCCGGGTAGGGCATACCGAGCGCTAGTTGCTTTTCCTGGGCTTCCTTCGAAAGTGCCCAATCTAAGAAAGCCGCTGCTTCATCGGGGTGAGGACTATGTTTGTTAATCATCAATCCGTCCTCAACGAAAACACTCACCGTGGACGGCTCATCGCCAATTGGGGGAAATTCAAAAAAGCCGAAGGGAAAAAGTGGACGCCCCTCATCGTTCATGAATCGCGTCAGAAGAAAAGAACCCTGGTACCACATTCCCGACCGGCCAGAGGCAAACAAAGTGACTGCAGGCGTCACATCCAAGGCGTTCGCCTCTTTTTCGAATAATCCTTCGTCACTCAAGCTTTTCATGAGCGCGAAAATATCCACGACCCTCGAGTCCGTCCATAAAAGTTTGTGGGCCATCAACTGGTTGTATGTCTCGAGACCATATTTATTAACAAAAAGGGCACTCCACATGAACTGGGCTGGCCAGCGTTTTTGATTAGCCAATAAAAACGGAATATTCCCCTGAGCTTTAAGTTGCCTTGCTGTGACGAGCATTTCGGACCAAGACCGGGGAACTGACAGACCGTAGTGCTCGAAGATATCTGGCCGGTACCACACGACCGAAGCTGCCATCCTGGTTGGGACGAAATACCGGTGTGTCCCCAGCCATGCCAGAGATGTGCCCGCACGGTTCAATTCTCGATTCCAGCCATAGTTCTCGTAATATCTGTCCAGAGGCTCGGCGTAGCCGGAGTCAACCATATACTTTGCCCAGCCACCCTCCCATGTGAAAAAAACATCTGGCGCCCCCGAATTTCTCAGAACGACGTTGATCTTCGGCTTAAACATTTCATCTTCGGTTCCCGACGAGGTGATATGAATTTTTCCTCTATTCCGCTCGTTGAAAGATGCTACAAGCCATTGACTGTACTTAGCCGTCTCGCCTGTAGTGATGCGGTCGAATACGCGAAGTTCGACAACATTTTGTGTATTGGCCGTTTTGGGACGAGCACATCCGGCGACGAGAACACTCAAAGCAGTCATGAACGCTGCTCGACTCAGTGTCCGCCCAGAAACCATGGCCATAACCCCAGCCTTTCACGAAGAGTTCGTTAGCTCTGCGATCCGGCTGCCTTTGGGCCGCCTGCAAGGATGCGACGAGCTTCAGTGGGTGAAGCAATTTCGCGACCTAACTCTCTGGCTATTCTCACGATCTTATCGACCAGTTCCGCATTGCTTCGTGCATACTGCCCAGGGGTTAGGAAAGGATTGTCTTCCATGCCCACTCTCACGTGGCCTCCTAGCAAGATCGCCATGGTCAGCACCGTCCAAGCTTGCTGCGGATCCATTACGCTTGTATTGAAGACAAAGCCTTCCGGCAGGTGATCCACCATGTACTGCAGTGCCTTAAGCGTGGGCGGCGTCCAGCAGCCGCCTTTCCAGCCAAGAAACAAAGTAATCCAAATGGGACGTGGCAAAAGCTTTTTCTCAATCATTCGCATCGCGTTCCATACGGCGCCAAAATGGAAGGCTTCAACCTCCAGCTTTACGCCCGACTCCCGACCACGTGAGCAATAAGCTGCCAATTCATCGCGATCATGAATTCCATAGAGCTCCACCGGTTGGTGGCCCGGCTCGTAGTCAAAGCATTCGTCATGTGCGTTAAAACACACCGAGATCATGTCAGGCCTCTGGGTCCGCATCAACTCCATGCGTTGAACGAACCGCCCGTTTGCGATTCCGTATTGAATGACGGGGGAGCACTTTGCCAAGATCGTTTCACGCAGCGATTCCCATCCGGGAAGGTCGAGGTCTGATAGCTTGGTGCCATCAGCTCGGAGTTTCTCGTCAACCGTGTAAGGCCCGTGGAGATGACAAATGGCCGCCCCTGCGTTTACGCTTTGCACATACTCGGCAGCGACTACATCTCTGCCATGACTTGTCGGGTTGTAGGGGTTGCTCGGAAATGACATTGAGCAGTCGCATGTGACGGTGATGATCAGATTCTCCATACTTGTCGTCAGTACCTTTCGCTCCGAAAAGTCGGTTCCGGACCTGTCACCGGCTCTCTAATTGGTTAGGCCCTCGAATGACCAGAAGCGACTCCTCGCTGCGCCTCTTGGCTGCAGGAGTGCGTCCAGAACCGCAGAGATTGCCCGGGCGAAACCAGTGCTTCAAAACAGAATCGTCGCGCGGTCATCAGCAACATTTGTTGTGTTTTTCTTCAATCAGTCTGCGCCACTACAATTATCAAAGCGCTTATCTGCAACAACGCTCAAATATCACAAGATCGGGATGCCAGTCAACTGCAAAAACAATCCCTGTCGTTAGCACATGATATGTCCGGTCAAGATAGCACGTGAGATGTGCACTTTTCGGCCGAAGATCGCGATGGAGCGGGCGATGAAAGTACAGGAAGTCATATTGCGGGCCATGACGAAGAAGATCACGTGGTGGCAAGCGGCGGAGATTATCGAGATCAGCGACCGGCAGATGAGGCGCTGGCGGGAGCGCTACGCGATCGTGATTCTCGACGATCCCAGAGCGAGATCTATTACGCGCAGTTGCTGGAAGAAGAATCGACCCTGACGGTGATGACAGGATTGCGGGAACTGGTGGAACGGCAAGGCGTGTTCTGCGCCTTGTACAGCGACCGCAGCAGCCATTTCTGGCTCACACCCAAGGTAGAAGGAAGAGTCGCCCCCCATCGTCTGACGCAAATGGGGCGGGCGCTGCGGGAGTTGGGAGAGCAGATGATTCCGGCCTACTCGCCCTCAGGCCGGGGACGCAGTGAGCGCAACTTTGGCACCTGGCAGGGGCGGCTGCCGCAGGAGCTGCGGCTGCATGGGATCGCCACCCTGGAAGCGGCGGCCAATGCCTTTCTGCGAGAACAAAACATCGCCGAGTTCAATCGCCGCTTTCGGGTGCGGGCGGCGCAACCGGGCACCGCGTTGTGCCTCACCGCAGCCGGGATCTGGATCTGACCTTCTCGCTGCAGTTCGAGCGCACGGTGAACCGGGACAACACGGTCAGCTTTCAGAACCTCAGCTTGCAGATCGAAGCGGTGCGCTGGCGACCCAGCCTGTCGGGCTGTACGGTGACAGTGCATCAGCATTTGGATGGATCGATCAGCCTGGACGCACGGACCACACCGGCTGGGGCAGAGACAGCGCCACGGTGCGGCCTGGCCAGCAGACAAAATGGCGGCGCGACGGACTGCCGGAGATTAACCAAAAAACCGGACATTTCACTTGCTACGAAAAGCGGACATTCTAACTTGCTACGAACCTGCAAAAACAATCCCTGTCACTTCCACTCAGTATCCAACAATGCCACCGGCCCCGCGATCGTTCAGGGTCCGCCCTGCCGACTGAGAGCCGTGAAAATATCATGTATGGCTGTGGTTTACCGGCGGGTTGCACCATTTGCCAGGAGCCCGCGACGGCCGGCATCCACGATCGATTCGAGCAGAGCGCTCGAAACCGCAAGAATCTTTGAAAGACCGTAGACAGCAAACGCTGAAAGCAAGGTTCCCGCAGTTACGCCGTTGGGATCAGACCTCGTACGAGCGTGCTCGCTCCACCTTGTCGTTTGATGGGATGCGTCTGCAGCCCAATCAGCGGTCTGTAGAACGGGCGCCGCCTTTTTACGAAATGTTCACACGCTGTTAACTTACCCGTCGCATAACGGTGAGTAAGCTGGCCTAGGGAGACTCTGAATAAGCCCTCTTGAGGATACAGTGGGTCGAGATCAGGCGGGCAGATATGAAGATGAGACAGCAGATGCTGGCGATGGCGAGCGGCTTTGAGCGCTACGCATGAAGACGCGGCGGGCTTTGTTTTTTGGAAGAGATGGAGCAGGTGGCGCCGTGGGCGGAGTTGTGTGCGCTTACCGAGCCGGTGTATGCCAAAGCGGGCCAGGGGCGGGCGCCGGTGGGAGCGGAGCGGATGCTGGATATTTTTTTTGCGGCAGTGGTTCAACCTGTCGGACCCGGGGTGGAAGAAGCGCTGCACGATTCGGCGGGCAATTGGTAGTTTGTGGGCATCGATCCGGGGCGGGAACCGGTGGCGGACGAGACCACGGTGTGCAGGTTCCGCCATCTGCTGCGGGAGCATGAGTTGGGGAGCGGCTGTTTGAGCGAGTGGGCGAGCACGACCGGGCCGAGTTTTTATACCAACCGTGGTGAGACTCTACATCACAACTTTGGGCTGTGAAAGTGAGCTCGCTTCGCCAACACGCGCCGCACGCGCAGGAATTCACCCACCAGCGCCATCGCTACAAGGACGCCATCGACGAAGTCGAACGAGCCAGGAAAAAGAGGGAAATGATCAAATCGCTTAGGCCAAAATGGCCTCGGAACATTTCTGCTTGACAGCGTTTGGAATGACATGATAGACCTTTGTCCGTAATCGCCTTGCACATAAGCGCTTTGATAACCGACAAACGAGTGAGCTCGACCACAAACGCCAGAGCGAACCCGGAAGAGGTTGGTGCAAGCGCCAGCAGCGTTACGCTAGGGCCTTTGGATACGGAAGCCGTTAGTCGCAAGTGTCGTGAATGATATGGAGCATCTTCACAGAGGTGGAGCGAGTGAGGAACTTTGATGCCGGATCATGGTGACTCAAAAACGCCGCCCTTCACTGATGACGACTGCTGAGAGGAGAAGGTATATGCACCCGAAGAGCATTGCGCCGAACATCGCCCGCAGGTCGGTTTTCACTCGAATGGTTTTAGCTGGGCTGTGTATGGCTCTGCTGATGGGTGCGCATAGTAGTAGTGCGCAGGTTGATCGCGGCGGCATCGCTGGAACAATCACTGATACCACAGGCAGTGAATTGCCGGGCGCGAAGGTGACGATCCGAAATGTGGGTACCAACCAAGCGGTGCAGGTCCTGACGGATAACCAAGGGAACTACGTTGCTGGCGGGCTTGTCGGTGGAATGTATTCCGTTAGGATCGAAAAAAACGGGTTCAAGACGGGTGTGAGCGATGGTGTAGAAGTACACGTGAATCAAGTCGTAACTGTGAATTCAGTTCTGCAGGTGGGGTCAGTGACTGAACTGGTCGAAGTTACGACTGCTCCGCCCTTAGTTGATAGCGAAACATCTTCGGTGGGTACCTTGGAAACCGAGCGGCGGATCGAAGATCTGCCTCTGAATGGAAGGAACTTTATCCAACTAGCGTATCTCGGACCGGGAGCGGACGAAGGGCCTCAGAATAACGGCGCGCTGCGTGGCACTACCGATAATAACCGGCCGGGCATCCAGGTAGCTGTGGATGGCCTTACCAGCTTCGACAACAACTTTTTGCTGGACGGGGTCGATAATAATGAGTTCGGCCAAGGGACAATCGTAATTCAGCCTCCCCCGGATGCTATCCAGGAATTCCGGGTTGAACAGAACTCGATGAAAGCGGAGTTTGGCCGCGGGGGCGCTTCGATCAACATCGTGCTCAAATCCGGCACGAACAAATTTCACGGCGGAGCCTACGAGTACCTGCGCAACTCTGCGCTTGACGCGGACAACTATTTTGATCAACCTCTGCCCGGGAAAACGACGCCATTCAAACCGCCCTTCCAGCGCAATCAATTCGGGTTCTTCTTGGGCGGTCCGATTAAGAAAGGTCGAACCTTCTTTTTCGCCGATTATGAAGGGACTCGTATTAACGTGGGGGAAACATACCTGAGCACCGTGCCGACAGCGAGTGAACAGGCTGGAGATTTTTCTGAGACGGGTGCAACAATCTATGATCCGTATACCACAAATGTCACAACCGGGGCTCGTCAGCCGATCAATCCTAACCCAGCAACTCCATCGATTATTCCAAGCGGCCGGATCGATCCGGTCGGGCAGAAGATTGTAAATCTCCTTCCTTTGCCAAATTTGTCGGGATTAGTAAACAACTATCTTTCCAATCCCAAGAATGTGACCGATGGCAACCAGTTTGATTCGCGCGTGGATCATCAACTGTCGGCTCACGATCAGCTCTTCGCCCATGGTTCGTTACAGAATGTCGATTTCTTAAAATCTGCTCCTCTCGGCAGCGCCGGTGGATGCTGTCAGGGCCTCGGCAGCAATATCAATGGGCGAGAACAAAGTTATGCCGTGGGATGGACGCACGCCGTCGGCACCAACCTGTTGAACGATGCACGCATAGCCTTGATCCGCTGGCGTATCGATACCAACCATGTGAATGCCAATCAAGACATCTCCGACAACTTAGGTATCCCTAATGCCAACCGGAATGATGGTTTCTCCGGTGGCCTGTCGCTCTTCTTTGTGAATGGCTATGGCTACAATGGCTCCTTTGGTGATTCGCAGTACGTTCCAGAACTCGCCGTCGACAACACGCGTCAAATCGCGGATACCCTCAGCTGGGTTCATGGAAGTCATGCATTCAAGTTCGGGGGCGACTTCCGCTATCTCACCCGAAGCTTCTTCCAGGCACAGGCACCCTTCGGGCTGTTTGACGTGACTGGACAATTCACTAGTAACCTGCAGACCGGTTTGGGTGGAAATGCCATTGCGGACATCCTCCTCGGCCTACCGCTGTCTCGTTCGCAGGATAGCTTATCCACTAAGGATCATACCAACCAAAAAGAAATCGATGCGTTCGTTCAGGATGATTGGCGTGTGAAGCATGACCTTACGTTGAATCTAGGGTTTAGGTACGAGATTTTTTCTCCGGTTGGTGGTCATGTCGGCAACTTTGATCTAAACACTGGAACGGTAATCAATAACTTTGGACCCAACGCAGTGCCTAATGCAGGGGTGGCTTATGATCTGCACAACTTTGGGCCACGCGTTGGGGTTGCCTGGTCGCCATTTTCCCGAACGGTTGTACACACTGCTTTTGGTATCTTCTATGGGCCGGAGGGAAATGTCTTTAACGACCTCGGAGAGAACCCTCCGGTACTAGAGTCTTACGCCCAGCGCTCAAATGTGTTAGACGTGCCTACCGCGGCATCTCTTTTCTCTGCGGGATTTCCCGCACAACAGCAACCTGAGAATCCTCTTCAACCCGCTGGTAACCAAGTAAAGACAACTGGTCCCGAGCGCAAGATTCCGTATTTCATGGAATGGAACTTCGGAATTCAGCAGCAGCTCGCAGCTAACTGGGTGCTCGACGTAGGCTACGTCGGCACCCGTGGTGTGCATCTGTGGGACAACGAGTCTAGTAACTTCGACCAGGCCCACACACCTCTCGACTCCAATTTCCAGAACGGCACCAACTTCGGCACGCCTTACTTTACTCAGGATCCGAATCTTTCCCAGGTCTATCCTATCGATTACCCTCACTTCGATATCTTCTACAATGGTCTGCAAGTCAAGCTCGTCAAACGGTTCTCCAGCGGACTGAATCTGCAAGCCAGTTATACGTGGAGTAAGGATATCGGCAACAGTTGCGGAGACCCGGGCTGTGCTATTCAGAATACTTATGACATTCCGGCCGAGCGGGGATTGGAAGAGCCTGACTTCCGCAATCGATTTACCCTCAGCGGACTCTATGAGCTTCCCTTTGGCAAAGGACGACACTTTGTGAACAACTGGGGAAGCATACCGGACGGATTAATCGGTGGCTGGCAATTGAGCAGCATTGTCACAATTCGCAGTGGCGAAGCGGAGACCGCATATGTGGGTGCGGGCGATCTAAGCAACACCGGGAGCGAAGGCTATCGACCCAATCAGATCGGCAATCCCTACGACTTTTCATTTGGTCTGGCAGAGCAGGCAGCCCTTGGCTGCCCCACTCCGGGACACCAATCCTTGCTGTGCTGGTACAATCCCGCTGCCTTCGCAATTCCAGCGCTTGCGCCGGGGCAAGCTAATGCGCATCTATTCGGTATTTCTGGCCAGGGAGATTTGCGCGGACCGGATCAAGTTAACTTTGATTTCGGCCTCATGAAGCAATTCCGGCTTTCAGAGCGCCAAAGACTTGATTTCCGTGCTGAGATCTTCAATGCATTCAATCATCCTCAGTTCCAGCTACCAAACAGCAATCCGGATTCTGTCGGTGGCGCGGCGATTACTTCGACTCTCCCCGATAACCAGCGTGAGATCCAGTTCAGTTTGAAGTGGAGTTTTTGATTGGTTAGGCGGGTTCAGGTGATGATCTGTGCATGTCTGGTGGCCTCTGCGTACCTCACTGGGGGATGGAGTTGAATTCTATGCAATTCTCGCTAATCAAAGTGCTGGTGTATCGAGGGCTACGCTGCCTGGTCAAGGGCAACTTTTCTGGGGTGGCCTCGAAGCCAGCGACTGTTGTGGACAAAACCTGCCCCTGACAAGACGGAATCGACCGTGGCGCAGAAGGGCATTCAATCCAATCATCCCAATGAACCCTAGAGCTGTCCGTGTGTGAAAGGTCGGCTACCAGGTAGGCAGTTCGACAAAATGCTCACCAGACCCGGAGTGAAGTTCCGATGTCTTACAAGAAACGGATGTATCTGCTGTCGATGAAGGCTCGAGCGTTGGGTTGCGCCGTCAGCCTTGCGATGTGGGTGTTGGTATTCCCCTGGGCTGCCACCGCACAGAGTCAAAATCCCAAGAAACACATTGTGCTGCCGTCGAGCAAGATACTGATGGAACCAGTTCCAGGCATGCCCAGACCTATTAATAGTTTTCCTGCAACCTTGGCAGTCCACCCGAGCCATCGCTACGTTGCCATCCTCAACAATGGATACGGTACTGAAGAGGCACGTTTTCAGCAATCAATTGCAATCTTGAATCTCGACACCGATCAACTGCAAGATTTTCCCGACCCGCGCTTCCTTGTAAATGCGCACCAAACCTACTTTCTTGGGTTAGGTTTCAGCCCTGATGGATCCCGGTTGTACGTCTCCGTGGCATCGGTCACCGATCCGGCAGGAGCAAGCGCTGGTGATCTGGGCAATGGGATTGCCGTCTACGGTTTTAGAGATGGTACGATTTCGCCGCAAAGGTTCATCAAAATACCCTTGCAGCGCATTCCTAAGGGAAAGCAATACAATCCTGCGCTCCCCATCTTGCCCCAAGGAATGGCCATTCCTTATCCAGCTGGCTTAACGATCGTTCAGACTTCCAAAGGGGATGAAATTCTCGTCGCGGATGATTTATCTGACAATGCGTTGCTACTCGATGCCACTAATGGCAAAGTACTCCGTGCGTTTGACCTCACCACGGGTAAGCATATTCCTGCCACCTACCCCTACGCGGTGGTGGCAACTCGAGATGGAGTTCGCGCCTACTGCTCGTTATGGAATGACTCTTCGATCGTAGAATTGAATCTCAAGACTGGACAGGTGGTGAAACGAATTCCTCTGCTCCGACCGCCTTCAGCAACGGCACCCGGCTCGCATCCCACCGCGATGTTGCTCAGCAGCGACGAGAAGCGGCTTTACGTGACGCTCTCAAATGCAGACAAGGTGGCGGTAATCGATACGAATAATGGCCAATTGAGTGGACTGCTCTCGACCCTTTTGCCGGGACAAGAATATGGCGGAAGTTATCCGACCGCTCTGACCGAGAGTCCTGACGGAAAGCAATTATTCATTTCCACTGCTGGGTCGGATGCAGTGGCGGTGTTTGATTCAGATTCGAATGACTCGTTGGTCCCACGTCCAGCCCTCGGATTTATCCCCACCGAATGGTACCCAACTGCCTTGGCGATACGCGGAGACGATTTGGTAATCGCATCAGGGAAGGGCACGAGCAGTAGCCCCAATGCTGGCTTTATGCCCGAGTGGGCTTCCATGGACGGGCACCGGCTGCATCCCTATATTGTTTCTTTGCTGCACGGGTCGATCGCACGTGTGAGTATTCGACAAGTTGAAGCTGACTTGGCAAGCCTCACTGCAGAGGTTGAGCAGAGCAATCTCATGCAGGAACGCCGATTTTCAATCCTCTTTGTCGGTGACAACAATCCCATTCGCCATGTGATCTACATCATCAAAGAAAATCGGACTTACGACCAGATTCTTGGCGACCTGAAGCCAGGAGATGCAGATCCGAGTTTGACCATGTATGGCGAGGACATTACACCTAATCAGCACGCTCTCGCCAAACAGTTCGGAATTCTAGACAATTTTTATTGCAGCGGCAATGTCTCCGGCGATGGACACGTGTGGTCGACGGCAGCGATCTCGAGTGACTACACAGAACGCACGTGGCAAGTAATGCAACGAGGAGACGAACGACCTTACGATTATGAGGGAGACGTTGATCATGATTATCCCTTAGTTGAAGGAATTCCAGATGTTGATGAGCCCGCGACGGGATACATCTGGACGAATGTTGCACGCCACGGCCTCACTCATCGGAATTATGCTGAGTACGTTGAGAGCCAATGGTGTGATTCGAGCTCTCAGGTCACTGACGCGAAGGAAAACCACCCACTTCCTCCTGGCACAAGTTGCCCGAAACAATATATCCAGCCCGGTGACCGGCTGCCTGACAACGTCGGAATGCCGCACGGCTCGGTGAGCCTGTGGCCGTGGCCGATTCCTCTACTATTCCGCAATGTAGCCACGAAGCCAGAGATCGTGGGGCATGTCGACCTGCGATTTCCTGATTTTCGTATCACCTATCCTGATCAACTTCGTGCCGATGAATTCCTGAATGAGTTCGACGGTTTCGTCGAAGCTCGGAAGACCGGCCAAGGAGGAGAACTGCCGCAATTTGTCGTCATGCGCTTGCCTAACGACCACACGGCAGGAACCAAGCCCGGCTACCCGACACCCTCTGCGCTCGTTGCCGACAATGATCTCGCACTTGGCCGAGTAATAGATTCGGTTTCTCATAGTCCATATTGGGATGACACCGCCATACTGGTCGTGGAAGATGATGCTCAAGACGGCCCGGACCACGTGGATGCTCACCGGAGCACTGCTTTTGTAGTAAGCAAATACTCGCCGAGTTCCGTAGATCATCCTTTTGTGGATCATAACTTTTACACCACTGTCAGCATGATTCACACGATGGAGGTATTGCTCGGCTTGCCGCCTATGAACAACAATGACGCTCATGCTGCCGTTATGGGTCCACTGTTCTCAGGCCCGCCCAATCAACCTCCATTTACAGCGGATTTCCGAAATCTCAGCAATAAGCTGATCTACAAGATGAATTTACAAGATGGCCCCGGAGCTGAAGAGTCTTCCAAGATGGACTTCTCGCATGCCGATGTAGCCGATGCCCAGAAGCTTAATCTCATACTGTGGCGCGATCGCAAAGGCACTGTTCCGATGCCGCCAGCTCGGCACACCGCCCTCCCGGACGGCGATTGATTTCAAAAGAAGCATCGTTGCCTCTTGAAAACATTAGTATCGGTCTCATAAATGGTTCAGAGTGTTGTGCTTTGTTTTGGCGGGAATGCGAGAGATAAAGAAAGGCTCAGGCGTTCTCGGGTTCCCCATGCGAGGACGCGGAGAAGTCAGTAACGAAGAGTGAGCGGTGTTGGAACCGCTGCTTCGCTTTCGGCAACGGCCCGACGGGCGGGGAAGGCCGCCGCAGGACAACCTACACCCGATGGTCTGACCTACGCACACTTTAGCCAATGTCATCTGGGGAGCCAGGTGCGGGGAATCTGCAGGCCGGGTTCTGCTTGGGGAGACGAGATCAAGTGGCCATGCCTACTCGGTGAGGCGTCGGCGCGAAAGCGCTTAAGACCGCAAGGCTCCGCTCGGGCTACCGGCGTCAAGACTCGTCTCTACCAACCCTTTCGATCTATGGGTCGAGGTCTGGCGCAAGAAAGTCGGCGAAGGGTGATGTGTTTGTCGTCCGCTATTGCGATGAGGCAGTAGCGCGGACCCCGGGCCAACTCCCTGCGCGAGTACTACGGAGGAGGAATGATGGCTTGGGTAATATTGGAATATCCGCTCTCGCCACTCGGATTCACCGCTGTGGTCGCGTAGCAATAAGTCGTGCCGTCAGTCACCACACTGTCCGTATACGTCGTGATGGAACTCGCCGTGGAACCGATGTTCGAGTAAGTACCGCAAGTTGACCCATAAACGGAGCGATAGACGTTGTAGCTAGTGACACCCGAGGAAGTGCTGGCCGTCCATAACAAGCTGACGCTATGCAAAGGTGCCGCCGTGCCCGTGCCCGTCAGGTTTGCTGTGCTCGGCGAGCTGGAGCCATTGCTGGCGAACGAGGCCGTCGCCGACGCAGCCCCAGTAGCGCCCGGCGTGAACGTCACCGTGAACGATACCGGCTGGCTCGTAGTCACGGTCACAGGAAACGAAAGACCGCTGATAGAAAACTCAGAAGGGTTCGTGCCGCTCAAGCTGACGGAGGAAACCGATACGCTCGCGCCCGTGGCACTCAGCGTCCCGGTCTGAGTTCCGCTGGTCCCGACCGTGATACTGCCGTCGTTGACCGGACTGAC
This sequence comes from uncultured Acidobacteriaceae bacterium, assembly GCA_963714225.1. Classification (GTDB taxonomy): domain Bacteria; phylum Acidobacteriota; class Terriglobia; order Terriglobales; family Acidobacteriaceae; genus Sulfotelmatobacter. The sequence continues at coordinate 84,829 of CAVQNY010000022.1, forward strand.
ACTCAATGTGCCTTGAGTCTGCGAGATCGCCGAGCCGCTCAGCGTTGCGCTCAGGGTCGGATTCGAAGCATTCGAAGTGATCGAGACACTTCCGCTGACACTGCCAGCAGACAGCGGCGCAAAGATCACGTTGAAAGACGTGCTTTGCCCGGGTGCCAAAGTCAAAGGTGTACTTATTCCAGAGATACTGAAACCTGTACCGGCAGCCGAAGCTTGAGAAATCGTCGCATTCGCGCCACCAGTGTTCTGCACCGTCTCCATTTGCGTCTGATTCTGGCCGACCTGGACGTTCGTAAACGTCAGGCTCCCAGGGGTTGCGCCCAAGGAAGCTGGCATCATGCCAGTTCCAGAAAGAGGAATCGCGAGTGATGTGCCCGATCCGCTTGGCGTAATCAATAGACTGCCGTTGCTGGTGCCGGCGGACGTCGGGGCGAAAGCGACGCCGAAACTCATGTTTTGGTTAGGCGCCAGCGTGAGCGGCAGGCTCAGCCCTGTAACGCTGAAGCCTGCCCCGGTAGCCGTCGCCTGAGCGATCGTGAGACTCGCGCCGCCTGAGTTCGTCAACGTTCCGGTCTGAGTCTGATTAGTGCCGACCTGCACATTGCCAAGGCTCAGGCTCGTCGGATTCGCCGCCAATTGGCCTGCCGTGCCCCCTTGACCCGATGTCACCCCTGTACCCGATAGTGGCACGGAGACAGCCGTGGCACCGCGAACGTGATGCTTGCCGTTGGCTTGAGTGTTGAAGCTAATCGAGACACTTCCGCTATTGGAGCCTATCGAAGTAGGAGCGAACGTTAGGGTGCAGGTCACACTCTGTCCACCAGCCAGGGTGATCGGGTAGTATAGACCGCTCACAGTAAAGCCGGTGCCCGACAGGGTCGCGCTCGATATAGTCAAGTTGGAGTCGCCGGAGTTCGACAAAACTACGGACTGGGCCTGGCTAGCGCCGACCGGCACATTCCCAAAGCCGATATTGGGGGGACTCACGATGAGCCGGTTGGCGCCCCCGGCTGCATTTGCGGTGAAGGTGAGAACGGCGAGGAAAGTCAAAAGCCAGCAAAATACCGAGGGGATTCTGCTCGAGCTCAAACGGAAGTCTCTCACAATACCACCTCTGAACCACGCTAGAGCGGCGCGGCAGGGATTTGAAGCCGCTGCTTCCCGATCTGAAAACCACAGGGCTGATTTGCTCTACAGGCTGCAGTAACCTCATTATGTGGATTGATCGCGAACACGGATAGGTCACGGGAGGGCTATTGCTACCCTGCACAGGTGGACGATGCACTTCGGATGGGCCCTTCCGATTTTTCCCGTCGGCGGATCGAACCCTTAGTATCTCGGGGACGGGTGCTAACGGAAAACGCCCCGACTTGACATGAAGCCAGGGCGTTTCTTAGGCGGGTCGTATCACTGCGCAGGACGAATACAATGCCTGTGAGACATGCCTTGTCGCTTGGCCTTGGCGACTGGGATAAACGGTTCGACCAGGTGGTATTCCTTGGGAAATGCTGCCGCAAGAGATGGGCTGTGGCTCCGGAATGAGTTGCTGGCGGCGGTTACGTGACTGGCAACAGGCGGGAATTTGGCAACTGATCCACTACTCCCTGCTAGATTGGCTGGCCCGCTACGGGCAGATCGACTGGTCGCGGGCAGTGGTGGACGGCAGTTCGATCCGGGCAGTTTTTGGGGGGCGCAGACGGGGCCGAATCCGACTGACCGGGCCAAGCTGGGCAGCAAGCGTCATCTGATTTGCGACGGTCGCGGGGTTCCTCTCGCTATTCAACTGACCGGAGCCAATCGTAACGATTCCCAGCAAGCCCTCGCACTGGTGGATGCTATCCCAAGCTTGCAGGGAGAGCGGGGACGGCCACGCCATCGTCCTGATTGCGTATTGGGCGACCGTGGTTATGACGCGGAGTCAATCCGGCAAGGCCTGCGTGACAGACGCATCATCCCTTTTCTTGCAAAACGCAACACCGAGCATGGCAGCGGGCTGGGGCGCTGGCGCTGGGTAGTCGAACGGACTTTCGCTTGGCTGAATCAGTTCCGGCGGCTGCGGGTTCGATACGAAAAGCGGGCAGACATTCACGAGGCATTCTTGTCCTTGGGGTGTACTCTGATCTGCTGGCGCTTCCTGCGAGTCGATTGGGTGGCGGGTTGAAAGTTAGCTTTGCCCGCAATGCATTGACTCGCCGCACCTTGGCTCCTAGTATGGTAGCGCACGGAGCGGGTCCACTTCATTGATGGGTCAGACCATCTCGCACTACCGCATCATCGAGAAGCTCGGTGGCGGCGGGATGGGCGTTGTGTACAAGGCCGAAGACACCGAGCTTGGTCGATTTATCGCCCTGAAGTTCCTGCCCGACGACCTAGCCCAAGACCCGCAGGCGCTGGAACGCTTTCGGCGCGAGGCTCGGGCTGCTTCCGCCCTCAACCATCCCAACATCTGCACGATTCACGAAATCGGTAAGCACGATGGTCGTTCGTTCATCGTCATGGAATTTCTGGACGGGCTGACTCTGAAGCACAAGATCGGCGGAAAGGCGATGGAGATCGACACCGTGCTGTCGTTGGGCATCGAGATCGCCGACGCCCTCGACGCTGCCCATTCCGCTGGCATCGTCCACCGAGACATCAAGCCTGCGAACATCTTCGTCACCAAGCGTGGGCACGCTAAGGTTCTAGATTTCGGACTCGCCAAGCTCACGTTTCCCGTCACGCCCAGCGCCTCTTCGGGCTGCACAGAGCCTACCCTGAGCGCCACGAAGGAGAGGCCCGAAGGGCCTAGCGCGGGCGCGATGACTCAGGAGGCACTCACTAGCCCTGGGATGGCGATCGGTACACTGACCTATATGTCGCCGGAACAGGCTCAAGGCAAGAGCACAGATGGGCGGACCGATATTTTCAGTTTCGGCGCAGTGCTGTACGAGATGATCACTGGCCAGCCAGCCTTCAGTGGCGACTCGATGGTTTCGATCTTGTCGGCCATTTTACGCGATCAGCCGAAGCCAGCAGCGGACATCGTGCATGATCTTCCGCGCGAGCTCGACAAGATGGTTACGCGATGCCTGCAGAAGGACCCCGGCCGGAGATATCAGCACGCCGGCGACTTGAGGATCGATCTGCAGCAGGCAAAGGAAGAACTCGCTTCGGGTGATTCCGATGTCAACCGGGAGCGCAAAGCGGGGGTGATGATGGGGCGTTGGTGGTGGCTCACGGCCACCGTCGCGACCATCGCGATTTTGCTCACAATGGGATGGTGGCTCCACGGCCGTCAGGTCTTGCCGCCTCCCTGGAAGCTGACCCGCCTCACCAACGATAGCGGTCTGTCGGACTTTGCGGCGCTGACGCCCGACGGCAAGCTGGTAGCTTACGCCTCCGATCGCAGCCTGGATGGTGAGCCGGATCTTTATATTAAGCAGGTTGCCGGCGGCCAGCCGATCCGTTTGACATCGGATGGCGCGGGCAACACCACGCCGGATTTTTCGCCAGACGGCAACAAGATCATCTTTCGGTCGAACCGGGATGGCGGCGGCATCTACGAGATTCCGGCGTTTGGCGGAGACGTCCGGTTGTTGGCGCGGGACGCTTTGAATCCGAAATTTTCGCCGGACGGCTCGCAAGTAGCATATTGGGTTGGCGACGAGGGAGTAGCGGCCGCGATACCTGGGAGCGGCACGGTCTGGGTGGTTCCCGTGGCCGGGGGCCCGCCGCAGCGGCTGGGGACCAATTTCACGGCTGCTCGCTATCCAATCTGGTCCCCGGACGGAAAGCACTTGCTAATCATCGGATATACATCGGTCAAGGCATACCAAGGCTCCAGCATCGACTGGTGGCTCGTGTCCACAAATGGGGGCGACGCGGTAAAAACCGGCGCGTCCGAAGCGATGGCCCACGCCGGACTGAAAACGCTCGACCCCGCCGCGACGACGGATTTTCCATTTCCAGCGTGTTGGTCGACGACCACCAATACGGTCAGGTTCTCCACGGTCAGCGGCGACAGTAATAACTTATGGGAAATCGGCATGTCGCCACGAACCGGGAGAGTGACTGGCGTTCTCGGAAGATTGACAACCGGTGCTGAGAACGAAGTGAATGCGTGCTGCGCGCCCGAGGGCGCCTTAACATTCACGAATCTGGAAACCAGAACAGACGTCTGGTTGCTACCCTTCGATTTGGACCGTGGAAGGCCTAAGGGCGGACTACAGCGGATCACACAGGGTCCAGCCTCCCGGGGGTATGCATCGCTTTCAAACAGTGGGCGCTACATTGCCTTTTCGTCCGATCAATCAGGCCGACAAAACATCTGGATCCGTGACCTGGTGACCGGGAAAGAGTCTAACGTCGCCAGCTCATCGTTTCTCCAACTGTATCCCGTGATCAACGCGTCCGGCACCAGAATCGCATTTTCAGTGTTCGAAAAAGACAAGAGGGCGGTGTATGTCTCCGCTCCCGGCGGCACACCGGAGAAGTTGTGTGAAGGATGCCTACGAGCTACCGACTGGTCGCGAGACGACAAGACGGTACTGGTGTTTGGCGGCAATCCCTATCAAATCAATGTTCTTGATCTTGCTTCGCATCGCCAGACTCCGCTACTGAAGCATCCCAATTACCATTTGCTCTATGGCCGGTTCTCGCCCGACAATCGCTGGGTCAGTTTTACAGTTCGGACTGAGCCTAATCGCGGATACATCGCGATCGCGCCCGTCGACGGACCCAAACCGGTTCCCGAAAGCGCGTGGATTAAGATCACGCCGTCGGAGGCTCAAGATTGGGCCAACTGGTCGCCTGATGGGAAGACGCTATACTTTACGTCCAGGAGGGATGGGCATAGTTGTCTGTGGGGGCAGCGACTCGAAGCAAGTTCCCACCGACCGGTAGGCGAGGCCTTCGCGGTGCAACATCTTCACGGGCGCTTGTCCTATCAGAAATCAGGTTGGTCGGCGGCGGGCGGCCAAATCGGATTGGTACTCCTCGAGGAGACAGGCAACATCTGGATGATGTCACGCTCCAGCGAGCCCTGAGTTCTGCAGAGCGCCCCGCTCAGCGGCATGCATGGGGTTTTTCGGCGCCCTCTATCCGTCTATGTGCGTGGCAAGGCCTATCTGACCGCACGCCAAAGCGCCGAAGCCGCCGCGGCATTCCAGAAGGTTCTCGATCACCCTGGGATCTTGGTCAGCGATCCCGTGGGCGTACTGCCGCACTTGCAACTCGGCAGAGCGTTCGCTTTGTCGGCAGATGAGACCAAGGCCAAGACTGCCTACCAAGATTTCCTCACCCTCTGGTAAGACGCCGACCCCGACATCCCCATCCTTATAGTGATTTAGACCGAGAGATTTTGAAGGAGGGATTTCCACAGAGTGTGATCTCAACCAGTCTGTGAATATGTGCGCTTGGGGGGATGGGGTGCAGGGGAAGGGGGGCTTGGGTGGTGGCCACTCATCCGCCGAGACATTGAGCCCCCCTTCCCCTGCATCCTCGATGTAGAGGCCTTGGCCTTGCACCCTTGGGGTGGCAAGCCGATCTACGGCTTGAACTCCACCCCCACCGTCGTCTCGACCACCACCGGCTGGCCGTCAACGCGGTAAGGCTTGAACCGCCACCAGCGCAGGGCATCCATCGCGGCCTGTGCCAGCACCTCCGGCCCATTCCGTGCGTGCATGTCCACGACTGACCCGTCGCGTCCCACCACCACATCCAGCACGATCACTCCTTGCAGATTCGCCGGCCGCGCCGCCACGGGATAGTCGGGATCCACGCGGTGAGTCACCAACTTCTCCATCACGTCGGCTGGGACATAGGCCTGCGGTCGCTGCGGCTCCATTGTCTTTTCGTTTTTCTGCAGGCTGGACTCCAGATCTTCCCACCCACGATCCCAGCGCCACCACAAAACAGCCACTAAGATGGCCGCTGACAACAGCAAGAAACCTTTAAGCTTCCATCCCCAGCGCAAGCCGCTGAGGAAGCAAGCGACTACAGCCACTGCGTAAAGGCTGATCTTTTGTATGTGTATGCGGGCAAAATGGTCTGGGTTTCTTTCTCCTCCCAAGGTGTCTGAGACGGAACGAACCACGTGAATGGTGTCGTTTCGCGACTCAGCGCTGAGCCGCAGGTTCGCAGAAAACCCCTCGGCCAAGGCCTCCAGCGCTTGCACGTCGCGCATTCCAAAGGCGTATGGCCGATGGGAAAACACTTCGAGCAACCCCAGCAACTGATCTTGACAAAAAAGAGGCGCGACGAGAATGGCGGCTATGCCGAGTTCCTGGCACGCGTCGGCATCCACACGAGCGTCTAACTCCGTATTGGCACAAGACTGAATCATCCCGCTAGCGGCGCATACACCTGTAAGGCCCGATGCAGCGTCGATCTTAGCGCCAAAAAAAATTTCGGAGGGACACTCCCCCGCAGTTGCCCGGCAAACCATTTCTTCTGGACCTCCGAGCGCAATCGCAGCGCCGGTGGCCTTGGTGCTTTTTACCGCCTTCTGGACCATTTCACGAAGAAAATCGTTGGAGACACGAGTGAGCAGTTCAGGAGGTTTGGCAGACGATTGCCCGGGTGGGATTGAATCAATCCGCGGTATTGGGAAGACGGCCATCGCTGCACACGCGAGTTTACACCATGGAAGGCATCATTCTGACAACGTTGTGTTCGCAGTTCTGGTCGAACCATTCCCGACGCGTAGGAGGCATGTTCGCTTTATATTCGCCTTTGAGGATTCTGCACCCGGGGGCTGAGATTGTCAAGCGGAGAATTACGCAGTTCATCCCAGGGTTGCGACTGAATCGGCTGTTCGACATCCTCACAGAAAAATGGTTCTCAGTTCTGGTCGAACCATTCCCGAACGCTTTGGAACTCGGGCTACTTCGCTGCCTCAACCGGTGGAGTGACTATCGACATCTTCGACGGTACGTAGAAAACCAAGGGAGGATTACGTCTTAGTCCGCTCACTTACCCAGACTAACGTCTGGGATTGCGTTCGCTCTCCTTTTCATGCGCCAGGAAGGACAACTTCGCGGGCTTCGGCAAGCCACGCAGCGTACCGAAGCGCTTGCAGAATATCTTCGCGCTCTAAATACGGGTAGTCAGCGAGGATCTCTTCGATGCTATGGCCGGCGCCTATCTGGCCGACGATCGCGCCGACCGTGACGCGCATGCCCCGAATACATGCTTTTCCTCGCTCGGATACCACGAATGAGATTACCGAGCTTAGCGATTACAGTGTTTGCACAACTTGGGGCAGAAAGGCAAGGATCTTTACCTGCTCCACGTCTATCGAAAGAAAATGGATTATCCGACTCTGAAGCGAGCGGTGGTCGAACAGGCGCAGCTTCGGAGCGCCAGCGTTATCCTCATAGAAGATAAAGCGTCCGGAACACAATTGATTCAGGAGTTAACCCACTTCACGTCGCGCGACCAGCTGAACCACTTGGAGCGACTGGCACCGCGCCGCTAGACCTTAAATAGTTCCGGACGAGTCGCTCTAATCCACTTTTCCACGTCCGCGCGGAGGCTGGTCGCGACTTTGAGCATCTCGTCCGCTTCTTTGTCCGACACGGCCCCAGCTACACCGTAGCTGCTCACGTTGCGCTTCTTGCGAAAGCCATCTAGGGTGTCAATGAATTTTCTGCCCGGTGCCGTCGTGAACTCCAGCGATTGGATAACGCGGTAGTGATGATTGTCCCGTGCAGCCCGGTAGCCCGCGGCAGCCAGAGCGGCCGTTGCCGCCTGCAGTGCTGCATTGTAGGCGATCGTACACTGCCAGTCAGCGGGCAACTGTTTCCGTTGGCAAGCCGAGAGATCCCGATCCGAAATCGCCAACAGGTTCTTGATCTCTTCCGAGCTTGTTGTGTGCCGACAACCAACTATTTTGAAGCCAACTTTGCAAGCTCATTCTCGGTCCCCAACACGAAAAGTCTCTTCTCTTTCATTACACCACGCAAGAAATGGTTCCCTGCCGTCAGCTTTGATCGGAATTCAGACACTGGAAAAACGGTCGGGTTGATCTCCCTGCCAAGCGCTCTCTGTGCCGGACTCAGCGCGGAAACAACGTCGCTGAATGGCGCATCACCCAAAACCATCAAATCCACGTCACTACCCGCTCGCTCTTTCTGACGCGCAACCGAACCGTACACGAAGGCAATTTGAATCTCTGCTCCCAAAGATGCCAGAACCGAACGGATGATATCGTGGATGCCCACGGTCTTGGATATCAGACTCTTGATTTCCGAGAAAATCGGGCTTTGTGAATTTGCGCGATATAGGACCTGATTACCCTGAACCGTTCTCACAATGAGCCCCATCTCCGTTAGGTGCTTCAACTCTCTCTGAAGAGCACCGTGGCCGGCGCCAACTGCCCTGACAAGCTGGCGCAGGTAGAATGACTGGTCTGCATGGCCGTAAAACATGGCCAGCAGCGCGCTACGCGTCTGGCCAAAAAGCCGTCGGCCAGCGACTTCGTAATGTGGGCCTGCACCCATAATGGGTACAATTGTACCCTAATTGGGGTCGGCGCTTCAAGCCCGCAGATCCCAATCGCGACGGATCAACTTCAGTGCTCCACTTATATCGATGAGTTGACGGTTTTTCCGTACGGAAAATATGACGATCGAGTCGACTCGACGTCACAGGCACTGGATCGGACTAAGCGCATCCGCTTCGAGCGCCATACGACTAGCATCACAACAGTCCATCTTTGAATTGCTCTGCAGAAATAAGCGGGCCACGTACTTTAAACCGCTCGCTACCAAGAATTCATCTGAGATCGAAAGGATCTCCCGCGCGAGCCCCCACGTCTCTGCGGCTTTCCCGCAGGGTCAGTTCCCATCGTGAAGGAATCCGCCAAGAGTATCGGTGTGGCAAGGTTGGCGCCGCCGGATCTGCGGAGGACCTGTCCTCGGCTGTGTCATCCTTCGGGAGGCGAGTTGGAGCAGATCCAATTTCTCTTGGGGCACGTCTCGGTACACACGACCGAACGCTATCTTGGCTGCAAGCAGCGGATTCGATCAACCGTCAATGATCGCATTGACTCGAGCCGAATCCTCGAGCTGGGTGTGCGGTTGTGGAAGGGTTGCCGATCACACGTCCACAATCCCCAGTTCGCGCTATGGATGTGCCGTAGCGCAATTGTGGTGCAGCTTGAAAATCGGCTTGTGGATGCGCGATCCGCGATCGCGGCACTCGCATAATGCGCGCATTCATTGACGGAGATCTGAAGCGCAGCCTAACATTGCCGCAAGGAGAGCCTTGTGATTGGTCAAGTTCTCGGTCACTGCCGCGTCGTGGCGAAGATTGGGGAAGGAGGAATGGGGGTTGTCTATCGCGCTTACGACGAGGTGCTGCACCGTGATGTGGCCTTGAAAGTCGTCAAGAAGGATGCTCATCTCGACACATCTTCGAGCGAGCGTCTATTGCACGAGGCGCGCGCATCCTCCTCCCTGTCTCATCCCAACATCTGCACCATCTACGAAGTTGGCGAGAATGAGGGCGAGCTCTTCATCGTGATGGAACTGGTCGAGGGCAAGTCTCTGCGTGCGATGTGTGCAGATGCGGGGCTGCCGCCAGGGTCAGTCCTGCGGTATGGCGTTCAGATTGCCAGCGCACTCGCGCGCGCTCATGACCGCGGCATCGTTCATCGCGATCTGAAGACGGCAAATATCGTCGTCACTGCTGACGGTCTGGTCAAAGTCCTCGATTTCGGTTTGGCCAAACAGGTAGGCAGCGGCATATTCGATGCAACCACCCGATCCTTTGCGTCGATCCAGGACGCGTCCAGCATGAGCGGCACCTTGCCCTATATGGCACCAGAAATCCTGCGAGGCGAGGCGGCCGACTATCGCAGCGATCTGTGGGCGCTGGGAGTGGTGCTTTATGAAGCGGCTTCCGGACGCTTACCATTTGAGGGACGCACGGGTTTTGAGATCAGCTCGGCTATCATGCGTGAGGTCCCGAAGCCGCTTGGCCCGCCGATTCCTCCTGGCCTTTGGTCCATCATTCAACGCTGCCTGGCCCAGGAACCGATACAGCGCTATCAACGCGCCAGTGAAGTTCAGGCAGCTCTGGAAGCCGTTCAGTCGGCGGGAATCGTTTCCGCCGGTCCCGGCCCCGATCTGAACGCACCCAAGACCACGGTCTTGCACAGTGTGCGGCACGCTCATGTCAGGAAGGGAGACTTTCTTTTGTTGGTGGGAACAACGAAAGGAGCGTTTATCCTTCGTTCCAATGCGCAGCGCAGTCGTTGGGAGGTCGGGGGGCCTTATTTCCACGGGCACAGTGTTTACGCTATGGCGTACGACAACCGCGGAGGCCAACACCGCATATGGGCTTCGACGGCGAGTTATTGGGGAACCCTCCTGCGATCAAGCAATGACTTCGGAAAGAGCTGGACCAATCCCCAGCAGGCCCCGATTAGATTTCCCTCCGATGCCGGCGTTTCCTTAAAGAACATCTGGCAGATAGCGCTCGGCCGGCCCGAGGAGCCCAACGTGCTCTTTTGTGGTGTAGAACCAGCCGCTCTTTTCGAAACCCGCGACGCAGGCGAAACCTGGTCGCTAGTGCAAGGGCTGTTCAATCATCCGCATCGTCCCCGCTGGATGCCGGGAAACGGCGGATTGGCTTTGCACACCATTGTGCTCGACCCCGGCGACAACCAGCGTATGTATGTGGCAATCTCGGCCGGTGGCGTTTACCGGACCAACGATGGCGGACTTAGCTGGACACCGCAAAACCGGGGCATCCGCGCTACGACGATGCCCGAAAAGTATCCCGTGTTCGGGCAGTGTGTGCATAAAATCGTCATGCATCCCGCCCGTCCGGAAAGACTCTTTTTGCAAGGTCATTGGGGATTGTACCGCTCGGATAACTGTGCCGAGAACTGGCGCGACATTGCCAACGGCGTGCCCTCGGATTTTGGCTTCGCCATGATTACGCACCCCAGAAATCCCGACTGCGTGTATATCGTTCCAGTTGAGTCTGACGAGTTTCGCTGTGCGTGCGACGGACGGCTGAGAGTTTATCGAACCCGCAACGGCGGCGCCTCGTGGGAACCTCTTTCACGCGGCTTGCCACAAAAACGCGCTTACGAAACTGTTCTGCGCGATGCCATGACGGCGGACTCATTCGACCCGATGGGAATTTATTTCGGAACACGGAGCGGACAGCTGTTTGGCTCGCGCGATGAAGGCAGGACGTGGCAAAAGATACTGGAGGGGTTGCCGTCAGTCGTCTGTGTACGGAATGCAGTCGTCGGGGATGCTTCTGGCGGTCTTCGGCCGACATTGCCTCAGGGGGCGGCACCTTCTCATCAAACGAAGTCTCTGTCGAAAAGCAAGACGCGTCGACCGAAGCGCTGATTTATGGCTGTCACTTTTCACATTCCGGGGGCATTGCGAGAATTTACCGCTGGACACAGTAGAGTCCAGATCGAGCACTCGCCTAAGACGTTGGCTGAGGCGTTGTCGGCGCTCTGGACAATCTATCCAGGCGTTCGGGATCGCATCGCAACGGAGCAAGGGCAAGTGCGGGAGCACATCAATATTTTCATCGGTGACGAGAACATCCGGTATATGGGTGGACTCGCGAGTCCCGTTCCCGCCGGATGCGAGATTTCGATCGTCCCCGCCGTTAGTGGTGGCTCAAAGAATTCCTGTGATGAGCAGGCATCGTCGGCTTAATGCCTGCCAATCCGAGACTCTGGGCGGATGACGGGTTAGACGGAAGTTATTGATGGGACGGAATACACTTGAAGGCCAAGAGTTCAGATCGGAATTAGCCCGCGCCGGATTCCTAGGGTAACTGCTTCGGTGCGGGTGGAAGCACCTAGTTTGTCGAGAATCGAGCTGATATGGAACTTGACCGTATGCTCGGAGATGCCGAGACGCGCCGCGATAACTTTGTTGACGAGTCCCTCGGCTAACATTCTGAGCACTTCGGTTTCGCGGGAGGTGATCACTTCGGACAATTCATCTTCAACCTCCAGAGGCTGGTCGCCGTAGACGGCAGCCAAGCTCTCTGCGGTCGGTGTGCTCAACAACACCAGTCCATCGTAGGCAGCATAAATGGCGGAGAGAACGTCATCGGGGTCGCTCTCTCTGGACAGAATTGCGCGCACCCCGCTCCGCAATAAGCGCGAGATCGACCGCGCGTCGTTGACCTCCGTGAGCAGAACAATCGCGGCGTCCGATTTCGGCTCGAGTAATAAATCGCGGATCGAATCGGAGTCGATGACAATTACATCCAGTTCGGTGCTACGAGCAAATGACACCAGGCTCGCCACGGCTCCGAAACTTCCCGCCAGGTGGAACTCAGGGTGACTGCGGACGACGCTTTCGAGCCTGGCCCGGCGGAGGGCGGAGGTCGCCACCACCGCAATTCGGATCGCGCCTCCGCCGCTTCGCTTTGACATTCGTTATCGCGGCCTCTCCCCCAAAGTAATTGGAAGCGGCTTGATCTCGCCGGCTCGAATCACCCTGATCTGCAGAACATCACCGATGTTTGCTGTGGCAAGCGAGTCTTGGATCGTATCCACGTGTTCGACTGTCTTTCCGCCCACTTCGAAAAGAACGTCTCCCAACAGGACTCCCGCCTTTTCTGCGGGCGCACCATTTTCGACGTGCATGACAAGCAGCCCGACTCGGGTTTCAGCGGGCAGCTTCGAGCGCATATTGTCTGGCACCTCCACCGGCTGCATGGCAATCCCCAAATAGGGCCGAGCGATATGCCCTTTTTCCAAGAGTTCTTCGACAACGCGAGTGACGGTTGCCGCCGGCACGGTCACGGCTCGACCGTGGGCTAGGCCCCGCGTATTAATGCCGACAACCTCGCCTCTGGCATTGAGCAGCGGTCCGCCGGAAAATCCCGGATACAGGGCGAGGTCGAGCCGGATGTGCTGATCGAGTTGTCCCCCACGCCGGTTCCTCCACTCGCCACTGATGCCGCCAATGATCCCGCTGCTCGCCACTAGATCTCCGCGCCGCGTGCGGCCAAGCGCGAGAACAAGATGGCCGAGCCTCAGGCTCGTCGAGTCGCCGAGTTGGGGCGCCCCGGAAGATCCCTGCTCGATCCTTAGTACGGCTATGTCTGTACTGGCATCCCGTCCAGCCAGTTTCGCAGAAACTGCGCGACCATCATCGAGCAGCACTTTGATGTCTTCGTCGCGCCGCACGCCGTGATGAACCGTTACGACCACACCTTTCTTCCATTCGATGCCACTAGTCGGCATCCAGCGTCGGGCATGGACGGCAACCACGCTACTGCCTACCTTCTCCGCGGCAGACGCAAATTCGCTTGAAATTGTTTCCAACATTGAATTAGCCATGTCTAGCAAAACCCCTTTCCTGAACTGTGAAAGCAGGATCAACGATCGCAACGGAAGGCGCATCCGCCGGATGGCTAGGTGGAGACCAGAAGGCTACAACTGGAACACTTGGGGCTTGCGGCGAGCCGTCTTCGTGAGCTCGCGGCAACCCTCGGGCCGCACCTTGCAAATTCCAACTGGCATCGCCGTCGAGATATGATTCGCAACGCTCGTCCAGCGTATCGAGATCGGTCTAGAAACGATCAAAATCGGTTTCCGTGTGATGCAGGATGCACGCGGCTCGGGACCGGAGTCCATTGTTGTTGTCACATTATCGTGAGCGTGAAGCAAGACTGCGCCTACGCGGGAACGCTACCTCGGAGTTGCCAGGGGATTGGGCGCGGAGCAGTCAGGCAAGAATTCCTGATGCCTGACGCGTGCTAAAGCGCGGTCACTTGCCACTGGAAGGTGCAAAACTCGGCGAGATTGCTGAAGCCTCGTTCGCTGGCTGTGATCACTCTGATGCCCATTCGCCCCGCGCTCATCGCGAGCAGTGCGTCATTGGTCAATCGGCTCTGTCCGATCTGTTCGTAGTGATACTTGGCCGCCAAGCGAGATGTTCATAACTTGGTACGCGACTAACTTTACCGTCAATGGAGCATTCCTGTCGAATTCCGAAGCTGCCGAGTGTACCCACTTTTCAACTTGACACTGGCGCCCAAGCAGGTAATTCTGGGGAGAATAGGGTCCTGACAGCATGGTGAGGTATGCAATTATCAGCAGAGGACGAAGTATCTCGGCTCAGAGCGCTGGCTGAGTGCCGAATTATTGACAGCCCCCCCGAGGAATTCTTTGACGATATCGCCAATCAGGCAGCCTACCTTTGTGGCACTTCCATCGGGTTCATCAGTTTCGTCGATGCGCAACGCGAATGGGTGAAGGCCAAGGTAGGCTGGGAGGTCGCGGCGATCCCGCGTGATCAATCCTTCAATGCGTTGGTACTCGGCAATCCCCACGTCCTCATTGTTGAGGACACTGCCGCCGATAGAAGACTTCGCACTCATCCGTGGGTGACGCAATCAGGAATCCGTTTCTATGCCGCTGCCCCGGTTGTTTCAAAAGAGGGCTACGTTCTGGGCGCTATCAACGTATTAGATCGCTTGCCCCGATCACTGCCTTTGTCTCATCGGAGGATTTTACAGACCCTCGCTAACGCGATAGCGGGTCAGTTGGATTTGAGGCGGGCATCCATTAGCCCATCAACACCCAATCCCGATAGCCGCTACCAAATACTATTTGACCAGAACGTGGCAGGTTTTTACCGCACCGCGCCAGATGGTCAAGTGCTCGGCTGTAACAGTACATTCGCTCGGATGTTGGGATATGCCTCCCGAGAAGAGGTGCTCGCCTGCAGGGCACAGCAGTTCTACTTCTCCGCCGAAGAGCGCGACCAGTTTCTTAAGAATCTGCAGCGAGAAGGGAGTCTGGTCAATTCGGAGAAGCTCCTTCGACGGAAGGATGGAAGCTCGATTTGGGTGATGGAGAACGTGGCGGCAACTTGCGATGAGCAGGGCAACCTGACGCTCATCGAGGGCACGATGGTGGACATCTCGGCTCACAAGCGCGCCGAAGATGCCCTTCGCGACAGCCAGGAACGCCTACTCGGCATTATCACGTCAGCGATGGATGCAATTATTACCGTTGACGAGAAGCAGCATATCATCGTGTTCAACAAAGCGGCCGAGGAAATTTTCCATTGTACGGCCGCCGAAGTGCTCGGCCAATCCATCGATCGCTTTTTGCCCGCGAGTCTTCGTGAGATTCATCAACAGCATATTCGCGGATTTGGACAAACAGGCGTCAGCACACGCTCCATGTACTCGCCGGGAGCACTTGTCGCTGTTCGGTCGAACGGTGAGGAATTTCCGATCGAAGCTACGATCTCCCAGGTAAAGACCTCTTCCGAGAGATTCTACACGGTGATCTTGCGCGACATCAGTGTACGTAAGCGCACGGAGGAACAACTGAGCCAGACCCAGAAGATGGAAGCAGTAGGGCGTTTGGCCGGGGGCATCGCCCATGAATTCAATAACTACCTCGCCGTCATCATGGGATACACCGAACTGATGGAACGCGAGGCTGTTGGAAACGATTCCCTACGAATGAGCCTGTCGGAGATCAAGGGTGCGAGCCAAAAGGTCACCTCGCTCACAAGGCAACTGTTGGCTTTCAGCCGCAAGCAGGTGATCGAGCTTCGAGAACTCGATCTCAACACCGCAGTGTGGGAAACGCACAAACTACTGCGCCGATTGATTCCGGTGACGATTGATCTAATCCCGAAACTGCAGGGTGAATTGGGCAAAGTAAAAGCGGACCCAGCTCAAATTCAGCAGATTCTTATCAATCTTGTAATCAACGCCCGAGACTCAATGACCGAGGGCGGCCAGATCGTGATCGAGACGGTAGAGGTAGAGTTGGACTCGGAGTACGCGAGCCGCCACCTTGAAGTCCAACCGGGCGTCTACGTGATGCTCTCTGTGGCCGACACAGGCACCGGAATGGACAAGGAGACCCTCTCCCACATCTTCGAACCCTTTTTCACTACCAAGGAGGAAGGCAAGGGAACGGGGTTAGGGTTATCAACCACTTACGGAATTGTGAGGCAGAGTGGTGGGCATGTCACCGTGACCAGTGTTCCGGGAAAGGGCTCCACGTTCCGCATCTATTTGCCCAAGCTGCCGGATTCCAGCGACATTGTCCCGGAGCCCACGCAGGCGCAGTCGAATCGGCCACGAAGACAAACTGTACTGGTCGTGGAGGATGATAACGCCCTCCGCAGACTCATGATGAAAGTGTTGGACGGAGCAGGATTCCAGGTTGTGGAAGCGAAGGATGGTGAGCAGGCAGTAGAGATTTGCAAGAGCTGGGCTGAACCGATCGACGTGGTGGTAAGCGATCTGGCGATGCCCAAACTGACTGGTCTTCAACTGAAGGAAATCGTCGCAGGTCTGCGCCCTACGGTAAAGTTTTTGCTGATTTCTGGCTACGCGGAGGATGTGATTGAAGATCCCACTATTCTGCGAGCAGATACGAACTTCCTCGAAAAACCATTCTTGCCCGACGAACTGCTTCTCAAGGTTCGAGAGGTTCTGCGAGGCAAGGGTGGTGAACTAACCGGCGGTGTTGAGTCCGAACGTCCTGCGGATGTAGGCACTTGAT
This sequence comes from uncultured Acidobacteriaceae bacterium, assembly GCA_963714225.1. Taxonomy (GTDB): domain Bacteria; phylum Acidobacteriota; class Terriglobia; order Terriglobales; family Acidobacteriaceae; genus Sulfotelmatobacter. Next base: position 101,342 of record CAVQNY010000022.1, read on the forward strand.
CCGACGAGGCCGACTAACTCAGAAATGATGGCAGAGGATGCGAATCCGGCGCGAGACGTGGCGCGGGAGGTATTTTGGAAATTTTATTGCTTAGGCGGAGCACCTTTCTGGATGATGATTATGGCATACGGTTGTTGTCGCAAAACCCTCGGCGACGGTAGGTGTGTGGGAAAAGAAATCCTTTTCACACACTCCAAGTTCCAGGGGGCTGGCCCGGCCCCCCTCTTTAGTTTTGGCCCACGGAGCCGAAAGGTATGGTTTTGCTCACGTCTGCCTGCAGCAACACGGCAAACTAGATGAGTATTCTCTAAGTAACTAGGCAGATGACCCCAGCAATGTTTTAATGGGGCATGCCCTTTCCGAGGAGACGTCGGCTCCTGGTCTTCAGCGAGGACGAGCGGCGCATGTTGGAGCGCCTCCGCAACTCGCGCACCGAGCAGAAGAGGCGTACGGTGCGCGCGGCGATCTTGCTGGACTCGGTCGCCGGTCTGAGCGATCAAGCCATTGCGCGGGCCCAGCGGGTGAACCGCAACACGGTGATGCTCTGCATCCAGAAATGCCTCCGCTTTGGCGTGCAGGCGGCCTTAGGAGAATTACCGCGTTCGGGCAAGCCGCGTCGGGTTTCGGATGCGGCGATGGCTTGGGTGCAGAACTCGGCCTGTCAGAAGCCCAAGGAGTTGGGCTATGCCCAAGAGTTATGGACGTATGGTCTACTCACCGCCCACCTGCGGCGGCAGGCCCGGTCGGCGGGGTACCCGGAACTGGAGCGGTTGAGCCGCTCTAAGCTACATAAGATCTTGATGCAGGGAGAACTTCGCCCGCATAAGGTTCGTTACTATGTGGAGCGACGGGACCCGGAGTTCGAGTCCAAGATGGCGGCGGTACTGCATGTTTACAAGGAAGTAGAGATTCTCAATCAAGGACTGCTGCGCGGCGAGATTCGCGAGCCGGGGACCGTCACGGTGTCTTACGACGAGAAACCCGGCATTCAGGCACTGGCTCAGAAAACGCCCGACCTGTCGCCCATACCCGGACAGCATGCCAGCCCGACCCGGGATTACGAATACGAGCGGCTGGGAACGGTTTCATTGCTGGCGGGGCTGGATCTGCACCGCGGCACGGTCACCGAGATCGTCAGCGAGACGCATAAGAGCAAGGACTTCATTGAGCTCCTGAAAAAGCTGGATGGGGCCTATCCGACCGCCACGACGTTGCGACTGATTCTAGACAATCACTCCGCCCATATCTCGAAGGAGACGCAACGGTACCTGGCGAGTCGGCCGCAACGCTTTCAGTTCGTCTTCGTTCCCAAGCACGGTTCGTGGCTCAATCTGGTGGAGAATATGTTCAGCAAGATGGCGCGCAGCATGCTGCGGGAGATCCGGGTCCAGAGCAAACAGGAACTCATCCAGCGAATCCACCTGTATTTCCAAGAAGTCAATGCAGCTCCGGTGGTATTCCGATGGAAGTACAAGATGGACGAGGTTTCGATTGATTAGTTATTTAGAGAACTATGATCTAGGAACGTCTAGTTAGGAGAAAGCTGGCACCCATGCTAGCATCGTTTCAGTTTTGTTCCCGCAGTCTCAGTTGAACTTGCCGCTGCAGAATCAACAAAGCACCCTTTGCTCCATGCAGGACGGCGCCGAAGGGATTCAGCTTGGCTCTTGACGACATTAAGAAACTCATGGATGCAAGAAAGGAAAAGGGCTATGTCACCTACGACGAGGTGAATAACCTGATTCCCCATGACCTCCATTTCCGGGAGTCCCTTGATGACCTGCTCACCACCATCGGGACGCACGGCATTGACGTGCTTGGGGGTCAGCCCAAGCTGCCCGCCCTCAAGAACGAGCTTGAGAACGAAGTTGAGGCCAGCGACGAAGTCGAGCTCGACCTGACCCTACCGGCTGCCGAAAAGACCAACGATCCGGTGCGTATCTACCTGCGCAGGATGGGCATGGTGCCTCTGCTCACCCGCCAAGCGGAAGCGGACATTGCGAAGCGCATCGAGCGCGGACAGCTGCGCGTGCTGAAGGCGCTTTCACGCTCGCCTATTGTGATCCACGAGATTCTGGCCATCGGCGAGGATTTGAAGCGTGGCGGGCGCTCGATCAGGGAAATCATCGTCTTCGATGAGGAAGAGATGACCGAGGACATCCTGCAGAATCGCGTCCAGGACACCACGCGCCGCATCGACGCACTGCAGAAGCATTACAAAAGAGCCATCCAGTTGGGCGCACGACTGCCGACCATCCCAGCGAGAAAGAAAGCCCACGAATACCGCCGCTGCCGATGTGGCCTGGGCCGCGAGATCGTTCGGATTTCGCTGATCATCCGCAACCTCGGTTTCACCAACTTCGAGCGCAAACGCTTGGTCGATCGGGTGAATAAGACCGTGGACATCATGCGCTCACTCGACCGCCAGATCAGCAACCTGGAAAAGAAGATTGAGAGCACGCGCAGCCAACAACTGGAGAAAGATTACCGCAAGGCGCAGCGGCAGCATCGCGCCGACCTGAAAAGCTTGGAAGGCGACGTCGGCGTGAGCTTTCAAGAGTTGCACCGCACGCAGCGAAAAATCATCCAGGGTGAGATGGACGCGGAGCAGGCCAAACACGAACTCATCGAGGCCAACCTCCGCCTCGTGGTTTCCATCGCCAAAAAGTATGGCAACCGCGGGCTTCAGTTCCTCGACCTGATCCAGGAGGGCAACGTCGGCCTGATGAAGGGAGTGGACAAGTTCGATTATCACCGCGGCTACAAGTTCTCCACTTACGCGACGTGGTGGATTCGCCAGTCAATCACCCGCGCGATTGCTGACCAGGCGCGCACCATCCGCCTCCCGGTGCACATGGGTGAGATTGTTAACAAGCTGATTCGCACCTCGCGGCAACTGGTCCAACAGCTGGGCCGTGAACCCACGTCGGCAGAGATTGCCAAGCGCATGGACATTCCCGCGGCTAAGGTGCGTAAAGTGCTCAAGATCATGCAAGTACCGATCTCGCTGGAGACGCCCATTGGCGAGGAGGGAGATTCCCACCTCAGCGACTTCATCGAAAATCGCGCCGTGGTCTCGCCGGCCGAGGCCGTCATCAACCTGAACCTGAAGGAGCAGACCGCGCACGTGCTACACACCCTGACTCGGCGCGAGGAGAAGATCATGAAGATGCGCTTTGGTCTGGAGGACGGCACGGAGCACACGCTGGAGGAGGTTGGCCGGTTCTTCGCCGTCACCCGCGAGCGCATTCGCCAGATCGAGGCCAAGGCACTGCGCAAGCTGCGCCACCCCTCGCGCTCCCTCAGCCTCAAGTCATTTCTCGACGACGTGCACGAATAACGCCGCTGGCGAGACGTGCAATTAGGGAGAGCCAGGGAACGGATGGCGCAGCATCTGCGAGTTGACCTACGCCAGCCTCGCTGCGCTGCCGTATACGGTGGCTAGTGTAGTGTCCAATCGAAGTGTTGCAACGTGTGGGCGGAGCTGTGGAGAACCTCAAACTTCAGTTCGCGCGCACTCAATGCCAACAGGACGAGGCCGCTACCGAAAGCTAAGATCCTGTCCCCGAGCGGAGTCCGCGAACGGCCAATGCGGTGAGCGCAATCACGGCCAGGATCATCACGGCCCAGAGAATTCCCATATGCCGGTCGGACCAGGGGCGATCGTCCGGACGGCCTGTGTATTGTGGGTTGTGCGAACCCGCTCCCAGTTGGGCTTCGGCGGGCGAGGGTTCCAAATGAAAGAAACGGGCATAGTCGTAGACCGGAGCGGATAGCTTTTCATCGCCGTAATACAGCTTGAGCGCCGTCTTTCCCTGCGGGTCAAAATAAACCCGGCGTTCGAGCGAGAGCGGCTGGACTTCGAGGATTGAAAGCGGCGGATTATCTTCGTTGTCGATGGAGACGGCGATCTTGCCGGAATTGCTGCCCGAGTTGGTGGCCACGGTGATCGCCAGTTCCTCCGCGGTGACGAGTGTGCCGGCTCGGTCCACGCGAACACGGCTTATCTCGCCACTCACTTCCTGTATGCCGTTTCCATTTTCCACACTCACCGCGCGGCGGAAGTTCACCTGGGCGGGCGCGACTTGGAACAAAATGCGATTCAGCGGAACCTTCGCGGGAACATCGCAAGCGATCACGGTCGTGCGCGGCTTCTGCTGCGGCGCCGCGCAGGAACCGATCCTGGTCCAGGAAGCTTGCTGCTCCCGCAGATTGTAGATTGCCGCGCCTTTGACCTGCTGCGGACGAATTCCTTTCGACAGCTTGATGTGCAAATAACGAAAGCTGGACGGAGGCAACTTCAACACGGAATTGGAGCCTAGCAGTTCGCTGGTAAAGTCGTAGAGGGTTGAAGGAGCAAGCTCGGTCGAAGATTCCTGGTTTAGCGTGTTGGAGCCCGTTACCGAAGCGGTTGCCACGAAGTCTTTGGCATCGAGCCGAAGACGAATACGGTCATAGGCGGCAAGACCCTGTACGTCGAGATCAAATTCCGTATGACCCGAGACGCTGCCAAGATTGAAAATTTTGGCTTCTGCCTCTTCGGAAGAAACTCCGGCGCGCTCCTCCGACACTGAATACTGGACGGGAGAATCCCCGTCGTAGAGGCGCAGGTCGCCGAAATCGGGACGGGAGTGATTCCAGAGTTCCTCGTCGACGACGAAGAAATTCTGCTGGCCCGGCTGTCCGACGCGAACCTCCCGCACATTGCTGAAATAGGCGACGGCAGCCTCAGGCGGGTTGGGAACTGCGAAGGCCAGAAAGAACACAAGCAAGGCAGGTTTCATGCGCGCGTCTTCTTCTTTGCCGATAGCTGAAGCCAATCCCGCTGGTAGACAAACGAAATCGCCAACAGCAACACGCCGAGGACGATGAAGCTGACGATGCGGTATCCGCGGTCGAGCTGAGAAACGTCGTAGACAAAGACTTTGACAATGGTCACGGCGATGAGCAGCAAAGCCTGCCAGCGCACGAAGGCGGAGCGGCGGAAGAAACCTACCACCATCAGCAGGGCTCCGTACGCCATCCACAAAGCCGAGTAGGTGAAATCACGTTCGATCTGAATCCGCCGCCAATCGTTGACGTAGGCAGGAGTCCAGCGGCCGCGTGTGGGCTGGACTGCGGTCATCTGCCGGGCGTAGTAGTCCGCCACTTCGTGGCTAAGGGCGATCAACGCGAGGACATTCAGGGCGACGACGGAGACGGCGGCGACCGTGCGGGCGGCGTCGTCGGTGCGGAGGGCCGCATACCAGGCCATCGCGCCCAGTACCACAATGGCAACCGCGTAAGTAGCCATGCGCGTGTTGAAGATGAGCTGGGTGGTGTAGAAGTTGTCGATCAACAGCAGCCGCACCACACCCAGCGCGAGAGCGGCCAGGGCAAACACGTTCAGCAACTCAGACTCGATGCGATCCGCCACCCAGAGGAGCACGCCTGCCTCCACGAACCAGCCGATCGTGATCCAGTGCGCGTCGAGGCGAATGGGAATTGCCACCGTGATGAACCCTAGAGCAACGGCGAGATGGAGAAAGTGCAGCCTCTTCGTGGCGGCGGGAGTGATCTTCCTTGTCTGAACCTGTCGGCTGAGAAAGATGTAAACCGCAGCCAGGGCTAAGGCGAACCAGGCCATTTCCGTCTTGTTGACTTCTTCGAACATGGCGTAGGCCTGAAGGAAATAGACGACCGCATTGGCAAAAGCCAGAATCGCCGGAATGGAAGCGAAAAGCGGAGCTTCCCCTTCCGGTTGCAGCGTGACCAGGGGCGCGATCGCGAAAATCGCAAAGAATAACGTGGCGAAACTGAGAGTGGGGCTGAGCTGGCTGCGCGAATAAAAGCTGGAGTACCAGCCTATGTAAAGCAGCAGCGTACCGGCGTAGCTCATGAGGAGCAGATGCCGCCAAGGCTTGAACACAACCAGGACCAACGCGCCCAGATCGAGCAATGCCACGTAGGAAAATAGAGCCACTTCCCGGTTCTGTCCTGTCGCGAGCAGAATCGGCGTGGCGAAGCCTCCGGTGAGGGCGAACGCGGCCAGGAGCAGCGCGTCCTGGGTCCAGGCCATTACAGCGGTGGCCGACGTCACCGCCAGCATCATGACAAAAGCGACACCGCTTGGGATCAGGCTGTAGACTTGAAATGCCGCCCACAAAGAAAGATAGAGCGCCCCAATTCCAACCGCTTTGAGCGAATAAGAGAAAGCCTTATAACCTTTGGCGCGAAAGCGCTCGCTCCACACAATCACCGCAACGCCCGCCAGCAGGCCGATGGCGACTCGTCCAGCGGGACCGATCCAGTTGTTATCGAAGGCGAACTTCAGGAAATAAGAGATTCCGATCAGCAGCGCGGCGATACCGATGCGGTTGAGCCAGTGCGAGCCGATGCGCGCTTCGAGATCAGGTTGAGTCTCAGCCGGGAATAGAGTCTTGGGACGCGGTGGGATGTAGGGAGGAGGAACCGGTGGAGCGGGCTTCTCCGTTATGGCATCGGTCGCGGCGGCTGTCGGAGGTGGAGGCTGAGGGGGTATGGCTGCGCGCGCCTGAACCGCAGGCTCGGGCTCCATCCGGAGCCTCTGCTCGATCCGATAGACTCGGGTGGTGAGGTCGACAAGAATCCGCCGTATGGCTTCGAGATCGTTATGCGATGTATCCATGGCCGGAGCATGGAATTATGCGCGAAAAGAGACCTCCTTGCACGCTATTTATCAACGACGAGGTGATCCAAACTTTTGGGTCACCTCGCGTAGAATCTCCGTACCAGGAATGACAGATGAAAACTCTTACCGAATATCTAACGTTCATACGAAGACCTGTGCACATACGCGCGATGCGTGCGCACGATTTCCTCCACCTGCGGCGTGAGCACTGAAATCAAAAGGGTACCCCCAAAATAGGGTGTCACGACTACCTCTACTTCGAGGCCCGGTGCGGTTACCCACACGGTGTCTCGCCCGCAGAGTACCTGCGGCCGCCCCTCTGACGTCGGGTTTGGCTTGCCGTAGATCTTGTAGCTGACAACAAAAATCACTCGACGTGGCTGCAAAGCATTTGCGGCAGTACTCGTTTGCAGGTGTCACAGGATTGCGCGGCTACTTGGGTGGACCACTTCCGATTGTGCGCTGTCTGTTGCACGTCCTTCCAATAGATCTCGGTCATCTCCAGTTTTCGCACCTTCTGTTTAATCGATTTCGCGTAACGGAATACGGTGACGAGAAGCTTCTGCGCCGCGCAGTCTCCCAGCGGATAACTGTCGCCGCATGGTTTTCGAATCGTGTTGTTTCCAGCCAAGGCAACAGGAGTAAATTCAACTCCGAAAATGTCTGTAATCTTGGTATTTGTTGCTGTACTGACGTTACCATCGGTGACCAAAATGACGTCCTTCCCAAGAACCTTCTTGATTTTCTGGAGCGTCCCCACGCCAGGACCGGAGGCCGTTACATACTTCCTTTTATCCGAGCCCACCGTTGTAATCAGGGAGCCGGCCATTGTCACAGTGGACTTAGCCTTACCAAGCTCAAGCCCACGCTTCGAGACATTCTCCAGTGCGTTGAGCAGATGGTTACAAAGAATGAGGCTCTCTGGGGTTGATTCGATGAACGGAATCGCGTGCTTGTCGATGGATTCGCTGCACCGGGGACATTTCCCCAAAGTCAAGCTGTCACTTCCACCATATCTCATGAAAACAAACCCCCCTCCGACGGTTTAACTGAGCGGAATTTCGTTTTTGGCCCCAAGAACGGCTATTGTCGGCTCCTGTCCCGTTTGCGTCAATGTGAAACTTTCCTCTGTCGCCGCAACGTAAGAAGTTGCCCTTTGAGCAAAGTAGAAAGTTCCGCTTGGATGGCGCATGGCGAAATCAGGAGAGTGGCTGTGGGTGTCAGCGAAAGAGCGGGACCGACTAAAGATCTTGCACGAAGTGAAGAAAAGACACAGCACCGTCCAAGATGGCTCCACCGAGTCCCCTCGCAGCAAGGCGCAGATCATCGCGCTTTTGCGCGACGAACGGGAGCGCTGGGCAAAGTGGCTGGAGAGCCAATCCGACGACTTGCTCGCCGAGAGGGTCAAGTTGCCCGTCGGCATGACACCACCGAGTAAGACCCGCTTCAAGATGCTGCTGAGCACTAAGAGCCTCTAATAAAACCGTGCCACAACAGAAAAGCCGACCGGTTTGCGCGGAGTAGAGAGGAAAGGCAATATTCACCACGCCGGTAAGGGGACTGCTGTTGAGCACGAATCTGCCTTTTGACTTCAAGAATGGTAAACCAGCCTCCGACCTCTATGGCACGACATTCTATGGCGGCACTTATAGTGGGGGTACCATGTTCGAGATCACGCCTTAGCTTCAGTGCCTCCGGCCCGCCGCGTTGCTGTTTCAGGTGATGGCTCGCCGAGCCAAAACAACAGCGCCGATGTGCCTCGCCCAGCAGGCGAATGATGCGGTAGCTGCCAATCGTGGAAGGCACCTTGGCGGCAACCGTGGCGGGCTGCGGCCCCACCGACGCGAGCGTTGCGTCGGGATCAAATGGGCTTTGCCCATTCGAGATGGTCGCATCATCAGGCATCGGCTCTCCGCTGCCGGAACACGGAAGTGCCCGTAAGTATAGCGCAGGGCTGAAAACTAGAAACGAATCATTAAATACGATGTTCGCGGAAAAGGAGAGCCAAGAATCTGCGACTCGGGTAGGGAGAGACAGTCCGCAACCGCGATTTGTTAACTGTTGTAACAACGCGTCTGCGGCCGCAATGCGTCCTCCGCCACCCACCACAGCGGGCCTGTTCGAGGCTGTTAGGAAACTTGCTGAACGGCAATCGTCCGCAACAAGTTTTCTAATATGCGTATGATCGACTCAGCAAATGAACGGATCCTCGTCATCTACGGCGCCGAGCATCTTGCATGGCTGCGACAGGACATTGCGAACGATCACACGGTTCAGCTACGTACGCTTGATGGGTTCGCGCCGAAGTCACGATGTTTTACCTATTTACGAAACTATGAGGAAATGAACAGGGGATGCACATGAATCTCATCAAGTTGTCTACCCCTTACCGCAAAGCTGCTCTCACGGCAATGTTGTTGAGTTTTGCAAACTGTGGCGCGCAATCGCCTTTGAGTCCCGCTGTCAAGTTACATACAGTGGCCTCCCATGCCTTCGAGCTTTACGAGACGCATCAGTATTCCCAAGCAGCTGCTCTGTTAGAACGGGTTGCTCAAGAGCCGGGTGTCGAATCGTCCCCGGAGTGGCCCAAACAGTTGTATAACCTCGCTTGCGATCAGGCTTTAGCCGGTGAAACATCGGTGGCTTTGCAAACGCTTGCCAAGGCGGTTGAGCGTGGGGCCGTGACGTACAGCCAGCTTCATTTAGATTCCGACCTCAACTCTCTGCACGCTACGGAGCGTTTCCAGCAGTTGGAAGCTCAGCTCGCCAGAGATGAAGCTCTTTTGGGAAGCGATCCTGCCAATGCGACCTCACTTCCTCCGTTTCAATTTCTACAGAAGCCGGGGCCGTATCCGGTAGGCTTAAGGGTGGTGAATCAGTACGATCCCTCGCGAAAGTCTCCTGTCTTAGTTGGGGACCATCCCAAACCAGCTGAAAGCAACAAAGGCCGTCCTCTGCAGACGCTCATCTGGTATCCAGCACTGCCAAGTGGGATTAAGTCAATGAAGGTTGGCGACTATGTGGCATTGGCAGACACCGAGATTTCTTTCGACGCGCCTGATCAAGAGCACAACAAATGGCGTACACGATTAAAGAGTTCCTTCGATGTCCCGCTGTGGGCCGTGCGCGATGCAAAAATGGCGGAGGGACACTACCCAGTTCTCATTTACGCTCCCAGCGATTCTTCCATTGCATGGGAAAATGCCGATCTGTGCGAGTACCTTGCAAGTCATGGCTATGTCGTTATTGCTAGTCCTTCGATGGGAGCGTCAACGCGCGATATGACTGACGACTTGGCGGGGATTGATACGCAAGCTCTCGACATCTCATTTCTTATTTCTTATGCAGCTAGGCTGCCTGATACGGATTCATCGAAGGTCGCTGTGGTGAGCTTTAGTTGGGGAGGAATATCGAGTTTGTTCGCTGCGGCGCGGGACCCCCGCATTCAGGTCTTGGCTGAGATGGACGGCAGCATGCGCTATTATCCAGGACTTGTGGCAGACGCTGGAGATATTCATCCAGAGCAGTTGAAGATGCCACTCCTATTTTTTACCTCAAACGATATGAGTTACATTGAAGATCTTGATAAGAACTACTACGGCCCGTCGAATGACAGAATAGGACGTAGCGTTCTTAACGCATGGACACACGGAGACGTCACAACTGTAAACATGGTGGGCATGTCCCATCCTGAATTCTGTTCCATGTTTCAGCGCATGAAGAACGCCGCAACATTCGCGGAAGACCAGGTCGCAGATTATGGGCGGGAGGACGCAAATACAAGTTATTCGTGGGTTGCACTCTACGTACTTCAGTTTCTGAATGCGTACGTCAAGCATGACGCTCCGGCGAAGGCGCTTCTGGGAAGAACTCCTGCTGAAAACGGCGTCCCCAAGCACATTATGGAGATCAGATTCAGCCCGAAGTCGTTTGCCGAGATAATGCGATCCGCAGCTCGGACGGGAGAAGAGAGCGCGTGGAAGGCATTCCAGAGCTTCACCGCCGATCCCATGCACCGTTACATGACCGGCGAAGAGAAGACGATAAACAGCCTTGGCTATGCCTTCCTTCAAGAAAAGAACCCGTCGTCAGCCGTCGTGCTGTTCAAATTGAACACAAAGGCCTATCCCGATTCCGCGAATGCATGGGACAGCCTTGGAGATGGTTACGAGGCGACGAACGATATCCAAGATGCGCGTATGGCATATGCGCGGTCTGTTGAGTTGAATCCTAACAATGAGCACGCGAAGAGTGAGCTGGTTAAATTGCGCAAATAGCGTCTACGAGATAGGAGCAAACTGGCGTTTATTCCAGCGTCGGCGTAGAGACCCGGATAGAGTTTGTCGAAAGTGGAACGATCAAGGTAGTAGTCCTGGTTGCCAATAGTCATCCGCTTCTGGCGGGCGACGAAGGCGAAGTCCGCCCCGAGTTCCAATAGAAATCGCTCCAACTCCCGAAGGATCGCGGCTTCGAGATCCCGTTCGCTATACGTGTCTTTCAGACCGAGGAAGTCGAGCAGATACGGGTCGCGAAAGACCAGGTCCGGCGTCAGCCTATCCGCCTCCCGAAGTTGCTGGAGGTCTTGGCGAATCGTGGCTTCAGGCAGCTTGGAGATGGAAGTCCGTTCAAACATCAGGCTGCGTACGCGATCGCGGAGCGTGCGAACGCTCCACCGCTCCAGGCGGCAGATCTCAGGGTAAAAGTGGCGTGCCAGTTCGTCTTTGAGATAGAGAATCTCCTTGAAGTGGCTCCAGCCCAAGTTTTCGGCCAGCGTGGCGACCTGTGCCTCGTCTGGCCAGGCCTCGGCGAACCGGATCATATGGAACAGCTTCTGCCGGCTGAAACCGGCCCCATAGTCTGCCGTCAATTGTCTCGACAGTGTAGAGACAATTTCCCCTCCGTACTCCGCCCGCGCGTCGCGGAGCACTAAGGCGCCGCAAATAAATAAGGGTATCAATTTGTGCTCCGCTGTCGAGCGGGGTTAGGCTTGATCACATAGCTGCGAACTGAAAGCTGTTGAAGTGATTATTCATCGAGAGAAGTCCTCTCTCGAACGAATCTCGCCTCCCATGGCGGGTACCCAACGAAGTAGGAGGTTCGTCGGTTCGTCAATCGAGGGGCGAGTGCTCCGCAGATATTTCGTCCGCGCGAAATTATGGATCGTTGCCACTCGCGCGGCTCACGCGTTTCTCAAAAATCGTTGTCGGCGAGGAATCATCCGTAATCGTTAGTCTCAAGCCAATGGCAGGGACGGACCTGATCGACGTGGGAGGCAACAAGTTCCTTTCCCAGTTCCTGGTTCTCGTTGCACAGGAACGGAACCTTTGGCCCGGCGAGCTTCGAGAACCGGATCGCAGGGTGTGGCGTAGGCACTGCTGACATCTGCCATTTCGACGGCGATGCAAATCAGTGTACGGTGTCTTCTCATCGGCGAGGCCTCAGGCGGCAATCTTGGCCAGGTGGTATTTGTGATGCAACCCGATGCAACCCATGCAACCATGCAACCCGCCGAGGATCGGCTTAGCCCTCGCACTGTGTTATAATGTAGCTACGTTGCTACATGGGAGCTACCGACGTGACAATTACCAAACTGTCGAGCCGAGAGTTCAATCAAGACACGAGCCGGGCGAAACGAGCGGCGAAACGGGGTCCGGTTTTTATCACGGATCGAGGGCGGCCCTCGCACGTACTGCTCACAGTCGCGGATTACCAGAGGATTACCGGCGGGCAGAAAAGCATTGCCGAACTGTTGGCGATGCCGGAAGCGGCTCGCATTGAATTTGAGCCACCTCGCCTGAAAGGCCATTGGCACGAGCCCCTGGATTTGTCCTGATGTACCTCGTCGATACGAACGTAGTTTCGGAATTACGAAAAGCGAAGAACGCCCATCCGCGCGTCCGAGCTTGGGCCGATGCCCTCCCCGCCGAAAGCCTCTACCTCTCGGTCGTCTCGATTTTGGAACTCGAGATTGGCATTCTGCTGCTCGAGCGCCGCGACCGGAGACAGGGTGCGGTTCTCCGGGCTTGGATGGATGGGCACGTCTTGCCGACGTTTTCAGATCGTATTCTGGCGGTGGATACTCGAGTGGCACAGCGCTGCGCGGCGCTCCATGTCCCGGATCCCCGTTCCGACCGAGACGCGCTCATCGCCGCCACGGCCCTGGTCCATGACATGACGGTGGTGACCAGGAATGTGAGCCATTTTCAGCCCATCGGCGTCGCCGTGTTCAACCCATGGGAACATTGAGCAGCGACCTTGCTCAAGTCCGCATGGCACTGGCAAACCACAGGGCAAAATTTTATGCCCATGTTCCGTGAATCCCAAACGACCGGGAAAGAATGCGGTGGGACCTTCCGAAGATCAATTCTTAAGCGTCCTGATAGGTATAGGTTTTAGTTAGTTTTGAGGGGCAACTTGGCGAGCCGAAAAACGGCCCGTTTTATGTCGTTGACGGTAGCCGCGAAATTCCACGGCGAATGGAATTATGTGATGAAGCCTAACATCGCTCGACAGCGGAGCACAAATTGATACCCTTAATTTATTTGCGGTGCCTAAAGACAGCACGGGCTGACGTTCAACTCCAATTCCGGGGAAAGCGCATTGAACTGACTGTTGTCACCCCTCCTGATATGGAACGGCGGCTAGCGCTTCGCCTCCACAAGCGTCTTGAGGTTGATGGCTGAACTCGGGACTGTCAATGCAGCTTTCAGGGCACGCCGGCTTGGACCTTAGTCTACCCAACCGACCGGCGGCTCGCCGTTTGCGGTCCGATCGATGCTCAGCTGCTTTCCATCCGGCGCATCCCGGATCGCGACCGTTGCCTTGTAGCCGTTGCTCAGGCTTTTGCCCTTGCCGATGTACTCAATGGCAAGCGAGTAGCCGCCGGCAGCAATGCTTTCCAGATGCTTCAAGCGGAACCGCCACCAGCCGGAGCCATCGCTGCCGCTGGAGTAGCCCAGGTCGTCGTACTCCGTCATCACGAACCGCTCGCCGGTGTTGAGGTTCGTCAGCACGGGACGCCGTTCGATATCGCTGGATACAGTCGCGAACTCTGCGTGGAGATCGCGCCGTTCCCGCCACTCGGCGAGGAAGACAGCACCTGAAAACTCGCTGGACATGCAGCCGCAAAAGTCGGCTGGACCTACGATGCTGGGAACGGCTCCGTTGGGCGAATGCAGGGATTCGAAAACGGCGTCGCCTTGGACCAGAAACAATTCCTCGATCAGGAACCGCAGAGTTGCCGCGTGGGTGAGCGCGTAAATACGCCGGGCGTGGGCGAGGATTCCCGGCTGATCTAAGAGAAACTCAAGACAGAGGCCTCGCAGATTGGAGTCTTCTGATTCATCGTCGAAGATCTTTCCTGCTGCGACTCGGAGTTCATCCGCCGAGCCAGCCAGGGCTACAGCATCGATAGGCAGAACCCTTGCTACGCCGCCGGCTGGGTGATTCCACGCGCTGATGATCAGAAGCAACCGTATCGCGGCCAGCCGGACGGGCAGTTCCCTGGCTCGGTCGGAGAGGACATGAACCAGGAACTGGCCGCGGGCGGCGGCGAACTTCTTGCGTTCCTCGTCATTTTCGGATGCGGAGTAGACGAAGCCCACTGCGGCCGTCCAGGAGTCCGCGTCGCCAGAGCCAACATTTGCCTGCAACAGCAATTCGGGATCGTTCAACGAACGGATCTGCTCCGTTGCGCGTTCAATGATCGCGGCCGCCATGCGCAATCCGCAGTTTTGAGGCTCTCGGACGTACGATCGAGCAGGCTCAGCAGTGCGGGCGCGTCTTCGCGCGTGGCTGTCTTGTCGAGCAGAGCGCGGACGGGTTCGACAGCTCGAATGGATTCGGCAATCTTGGCTCTCTCTTCACCCAGGCTCGGTAGCTCCAGGTCTTCTTCCTGTGTGGGCTCTTTTGGCCAATACCCCTCGGCAACATCGGGGCCGGCCGGGGTTATTCTTCTGAAATTGATACTCCCCACGCCTGAAGGCGGGGGATTCTAGTCGCCTCACGGCGACCTTAACTGTTTCAACCAAGATTGCTGGCTATCGCCAGACTTACATCTTGTCCGCAGTCGTTTAGCGTCTCCACGTATCCCGAGGCGACGTTTGGTACAGTGCAGCATTTACGGTGGCTCGGCTTGGTTATCGCCTAGCCACTTTTAAGATACCGGAACCAAGAGCAAAAGCAAGAACAAACCGTCGGCTTATATCCCCAGGCCTGAAGGCAGGGGCTTTACGCCGACTTCGGCAACAGTGCACATGTTGATATTGGTCGATGAGGTGAACGCCGGAAGGTGGAATTGCGAAGGCAGATTTCGCTGCATCAGAGTGAAAGAAGTCGTAGGTGTGCAGACGCCGGTCCAGAAACAACACAACGCGCATGCCGTCCTTCATGGGGTCGAAAAAGGTCAGGAACGGAGTTAGCTTGTCTAGTCTAGTTTGTCGCCGGGATGCAACGAACCATAGAGAGTCTCGATGACAGTGGCGGTGAACTGCTTCTTCGAGTCCTCTGACAAGTCCGCAATCACGATGTCGGTGCTCATATATACGAGCGAAACATGATCGTAGCTGGGCATGTTCATGGCGCGCGATGTGATAGGCGCGACCAGAATCTGAAGAGCGAGAGCAGCAATGAGGCATCCCTTTGAGGCTTGTACGCGAATCGAGCGCATCATGCCGGGACGCTCCTCATCCGCAATCTCCTTGTTTCGGATCCGATTTGACTGAATTGTACTGCTCCTGAGTGGACTGGCAAAACCGGAGCTGCATTTGCAGTCGAAAGACCGGGTGATTCCGCGCCGTCCACAGCGTTATGCCCGGATAACGCTGCCGAGATGGGGCTGGATACGAGCGAAGGTTCATTTCTGCAGCTCGAATCCGAAATTGTTGTGCAGCGAACGCGCCAGTCCACGCACCGCAACCATGGAAGAAGTGCGGCTTCGATAAACAACCCGCGCAGGATGCCGCAGAGCAACTTCTCGGGAACGGTCAGCGGCGCGTGCCGCAAACAAACTGCCCAGGTTGGCGCATGCGGCCAACAGAATCAACCCCGATAGCAGCATCAAGCCTGCAGCCGTATCTTGGCCATTTCTTCCACGCCTCCGATGAGCATGGCCCGAACAGTGCTCCGTATATCGTGCTTACCTACTCGTTTTGGCAACACCCAGTTTCAAGATGATCGTGGCGTAGTGGGCCGTACGGTTCAGGTGGACAAGCATCCTTCTTTATAGCTTCTTGATCTACCCCTGCTGCCCAGCGGCTATGCCACGCCCTTCGCATCGTCACTCATCTCGGCCAGCATTCTCCTAGCGCGAGAACGCGTCGCCCGGAATCCACACGAAGCCATGATTCAGGCTGTGTCCGTCCACCCACCAGCCGGTGACGGCGCCTTCCAGGTTGTTGGTCGATGGTCGCGTACCTTGGCCGGCGGCCGTGCCCGCGCCCGGAGCGTCGAATGTAGCGAAAGTACCGTCGCGGGAACGGGAGAAGCCGTGCATCACATTGCTCGCGTCGAGGAACTCTCCCGTGACCGCCCCGAACAAATTGATCGAGAAAACGGCGGTTTGCACGGCGCCTGTATCGCTCGGAACATCGAACGTGGTGAAGTTGCCGCCGCGAGTGCGCACGAAACCGTGAGCCACGTTGCTCGCGTCTAAGAAGTATCCCGTGATCGCGCCCTCCAGGTTGATGCTTGCACCGATGGTGAGCGGGACGGCGCCGGGCGCATCGAGAGTCGTAATATTCCCGTCCGGCTCGCGCAAGAAGCCGTGAACAATGCCACTCGCATCGGAATAGAATCCGGTGATCGCCCCCCACAGGTTGAGGCACGTTTCCTCGCAAACCATGGTGTAAATCGAACCAGTTGGGTCGAAGGGCGTGACCTCGCCATTGCGTGACCGCACGAAGCCGTGTTGCACATTCCCGGCGTCAATGTAGATCCCAGCGGTTGCTCCTTCCAGATTGATGTTAAAGGGCTCGGTGCCCTGAAATCCGCCGATACCCGCACCCGGAACATCGAAAGCTGTGAACGAGCCGTCTGGGTAGCGCACAAAGCCGTGAAACACATTTTTGGAGTCTTGGACAGTTCCCGCAATAACGCCCAGATCGTTGATGCTGAATGGAAATGTGCCGTCGTCCTTCTGACGCTCCAAGCCTGCTCCGGGGGCATCAAAGGAAACAACGTGGCCGTCGGGAGTTCGCAGGAAGCCATGCGCAACCACGTTTTTATCCGTGTAGGAACCCGTGACCGCTCCCTTCGCGTTGTTGCCGAACGCCTGAGTACCACAGGATGTCGCGCACGCTGGCGAAGATACTTTGGCTGCGCGTGGAGCATCGAACTCAATGAGTTTGGGCTTGCAGTCGTTTTGTTGCTCCTGCGCAGACGACCGGACTGAAGTTGTGAGTGCAGCCAACGCGCACAATGAAAAGGCGAACGTGATGGTCTTGAATTTCATCGGTTCCTCCGCTTATCTCTGGTGAAGAGCTCCCCCGACGTCAAAGTTAGCTGCTCGATTCGGTAGCCGCAATGATAGGAGATCTTAGAATCGTGTTAGCGCCTATCGTTATGAATCTTCAGGGCTTGGAGGTTGGCGCTAGATTCTGCATCCGGTGTAACGAAGGGGTGGTAAAATCACTGCCATTTTGTTCCAACTGGAGTTTCGGTGGCTTCGCCGGCCGGTGAGCCTTCGGTGATTCGCTTCGGCGCCTTTGAGTTGGACGCTGCCAGCGGCGAACTGCGCAAGGCCGGACTTTCGCTAAAGATACATCCGCAGCCTTTTCGTGTCCTCTTACTACTGACAGAACGGTCCGGGCAAATCGTAACCAGGGAGGAAATTCGGCACTGTCTCTGGGGCAACAACACGTTCGTGGACTTCGACGGCGGCATCAACTTCTGTGTGAACCAAATTCGCGCCGCGCTCGCGGACGATGCGGAGAATCCTCGTTATATTGAGACGCTGCCGCGTCGCGGGTACCGTTTTATAGCTTCCAACACCCCTGCCCGCCCAACGAAACACTCTACCCCTTTTGCCCATGCGCCCGAGCCGCAGACATCCATTTCCAGGGAGCAGCCGAAGATGGCCGCCAGAACCTCCGCCGAGTTCCCTTCCAGCCTGGACATTCATGTTGTGCCTTTGCCGGTACCGCGTACCGTCGAGCCACTCCTGATCAGGAAGACCGCTCTGCCCATAATTGCCGGGCTGTCGGCAATCGCGATTCTTGCTGTCGGCGTTATCTTCAATTTCCACGGCTCTCCCAAACTCACCGAGAGAGATACCGTCGTGCTGGCGGACTTCAACAATGCCACGGGCGATCCAGAGTTTGACGATGCTCTAAGGCAGGCACTTGCTGTGGAACTGGGGCAATCTCCCTTCTTGAATGTATTGTCCGACAAGAAGACCGTTGAGACCTTGCGGATGATGGGCCTTCCCGCCAACGAGCGGGCGACGGTGGGGGTAGGCCGGGAACTCTGTCTGCGCACGGGAAGTAAGGCCGTCCTAGGCGGGGCGATCTCAAGCTTGGGCCGTCATTACCTGGTGGACGTGAGCGCGGTAGCTTGCAGCAGCGGGGACACCCTGGCGAACGAACAGGTCGAGGCCGCGAGCAAGGAAGACGTTCTGCAGGCCTTAAGCCGAGCCACTTCCAGTCTCCGTGCCCAGCTGGGAGAATCGCTTCCCTCGGTACAGAAATTCGATGCTCCTGTCGAGGCGACGACGGCCTCCCTTGACGCCCTGAAGAGCTACAGCATGGGTCTCAAAATATTGGAGGTGCAGGGAGAAGTACCGAGCATCCCGTTTTTCAAGCGAGCAATTGACCTCGACCCCAATTTCGCGATGGCCTATGCCGGGTTGGCCGCCCGCTACAGCAATCTTAACCAGGTATCGCTCGCCCTCAAATATGCGACCAAAGCATATGAGTTACGAGACCGGGTCACAGAGCGGGAGAGGTTGCTCATTTCTGCGCGTTACCTTCGTCTAACGGGAGCACTGGAGAAGCAGGCGGAGATTTTCGAGCTATGGAAGGCAGATTATCCTCGCGATTCTAGCCCGCACGGTAGCTTGGGTGGGAATTACGTCTTCATGGGGCAATACGAAAAAGCTCTCGCGGAATGGCAGGAGGCATTGCGGCTTGAGCCGGACGTCGTCGCGATCTATGAAAACCTGGGCGAAATCTACCTGGCCTTGAACCGACTGGATGAAGCCAAGGCAACCTTCGATCAGGCGCTAGCACGCAAACTGGATAGCGGCGGACTACGCTGGATGATGTACTATCTTGCCTTCCTCCGGGGAGACTCCGCGCAGATGGAAGAGCAGGTGGTATGGAGTGTAGGGAAGCCCGGAGACGAAGACCCGCTGCTATCGGCTCAGTCCGATACCGAGGCCTTCTACGGACGGCTGAGCAAGGCGCGGGATTTCACAAGCAGAGCTGTGGATTCGGCAATCCGCTCGGACAACAAAGAGACCGCGGCTCTGTGGCAGGTGAGTGCGGCGCTGCGCGAGACTGAGTTCGGGGAAACCGCCGTGGCCAAGCGAGACGTGAGGGAAGCCTTGGCCCTGGCCCCGGATCGGAATGTCAGGGTCTTTGCTGCCCTCGCGCTGGCTCGCATCGGCGAAACCGCCCGAGCCGAGAAGCTGGTCCGGGAACTGGAGAAAAGCGATCCATCCAATACCGTGCTAAGCCTCTACCGGCTTCCGGCCGTCAATGCAGCGATTGCTCTCAACCAGGGCAATTCATCCCAAGCACTGGTGTTGCTGGAAGCCGCCGCACCCTACGAACTAGGACAACCCTCACCCAGTCCACTGGGAACACTCTACCCTGCATATCTGAGGGGCCAGGCCTACCTATTGGCGCATAACGGCGCTGCTGCAGCTGCCGAGTTTCAGAAACTGCTTGACCATCCTGGGATCGCGCTGAATTTCCCGCTGGGGGTACTAGCTAGCACATCTTCAAATGGCCAGAGCCTTCGTGACGACCGGCGACACTGCGAAGGCGAAGGGCGCGTACAAGGATTTCCTCACCCTCTGGAAAGACGCCGACCCCGACATCCCCATCCTGAGAAAAGCCAAGGCGGAGTACGCGAAGTTGCAATGAACTTTCTTGGACCGTCTTTGATCGCCATCCAGAATGAAGGTTTTGTCAGAGGCTCTTTAGTCGGAATGATTACTGAGGGAGAGGAGTTCCTTCCGCCGGACCGCCCGTCACCATGTCAGTCTTAATGGTCGACTTCTGATTGGCCATCAGGTCGATATCGGTCTCGAAAGTGTGGTATCCCGGCAAACTGATTTTGATTTTGTGCTTTCCCGGCGCGACCAGCAGGGCCTTCCCCACGCCGGTGAACTCGGCGATGTGACCGACGAAGACGCCATCCACAAACACTGCCGCACGATTCGGTTTTACGTCTAGCTTAATCTCGGCGGTGATTTTCGGCAGGTTCATCCGGGTATCTTTTTCCATCTTTACGTCGATGCTTTGCTTTTCTCCCCCGCGCACGGAAACCTTTTGCACGAAGTCCAGATATCCGCCCTGACGTACGGTGATCTCGTGCTCGCCCGGAAGGAGCAGGAGCTTTTTCGACCCCTTCAGTTCGCTGAGGTAGCCGACATATTGACCGTCGACCCAGACGCCCGAGGTGTTCTCAACTTTTGAAGCACCGACCAGTTCGATTTCCCCGAGCACTTTATTCTGAGCGTGGAGGGATGGGGAGAACATCCCAGAGCTTAAGAGGACTAGAAGCAGACAAGTGAGCGCACGGCCCTTGCAATAATTCATAGGAGGATCCTCAATGTTAGAACCTTCCCAATTTACACCTCGATTCGTGACATTGGAATAACTGTTGTTAATTTATGCGATTTTCAGAGCAAAACGGTGTCGCAGCGCGCCGCCTCGCCTGCCCGCTGGGCATAAGGATGAAGCTCCTGCAACGGAAAATCCCGAAAAGCGAGCCGCACCTGGCCTTTGTATTTGTTGAGCACTTCCCGCATGGTGGGGGTCGCTTTCCGGCAGTACGGGCATTGGAAGTCGGCGAACTCGACGATGATGATCGGAGCGTCGGGGTTACCGAGCCCGGTAGTGGGTCAATATGATTTCCACAGGCCATTAGTGGAGGTCTTCTAGGAAAGTTAAGGCGGCCCGAATTGCGGCTTCTTCATTCTTTTCACTGACCCAAGGGAATTGGGGGACGCCTTTCCATCCGTCGCGCTTTTCCGAATAAGCTTGAGCGGACCACGGAGATTTCGGATTGGAGTAGCAGTACAGAACTTCCACGCGGTAGGTAGTTTTACCAATTATAAATTCCAGCGTTCGACGAAGCTCACACTGCGTGTTGATCTTCCTGAAATCAGGAAAGACCTTTGATAGTTTCATGCCGTTTCACCCCATTCGCGACTGTAGCATAATGGGTATGATCTCTGCGGATTCAGGATCAGCCGGTAGCCTGGGGAAATCATGTTGACCCACTGCCCGTTTTGCTTGTCGCAGCCACATGAGAAGTTCCTCTTGTAGCCAAGTAGGACCTTCCGCTTTTAATTGGTCATGGCGGAATGCCGAACGCCGCCAACAAGCACTTTCAGCGTCCTGCTGTAAGGATTCCCACGACGACAATCCCGCCTCCTCCCCACTTTGCGCCATCTGCGGGAAGCCAGTAGAGCTTGCTATCCAGGATCCGGCGAAGACTGAAAGAAACTGAAAGAGTGTTGCGATGCTCAGCACAATCTCGCGGACATCGTCGCGAGTGCCGAGCCCTAGCGATAGAGTCTAGTTAGAGGTTTAACAACAATTATCAGTTAGGCTTATTGCAATTTCGCGTACTCCGCTTTGGTTTGCTCCCGGAAGGGGATGGCGGGGTCGGGTGTCCTTCCAGAGGGTTCTGTGCTGTGAACATTTTCGGTTCGCAGCCAGCGGCTCGACAAGTGTCTGTCGCAGGCGCAAAAGCGTAGGAAGCGAACCGGCTGGGTGTAGAATGGCGTCGACGCCTTGTGCTTGACGCATTGAGCGCTCCGATGGTTTTGTGGCGCTTGGCACGGTTGACCACCGTTTTGAGGGGCAACCATGATTTTCCTCCGCTTGCTCGTTCCCCTCCTGCTCGCGCTTGTTCCCTGCAGCGTGGCTCAATTCGGAAGCCAAAATCAAACCGGCAATATTCGCGTGCGGATCGTCTTCGCAAATGGCCGGCGCTGCAACGTTCGCGCCCACGTAGTTCTAATGGCCGGAGCCAGCACAGCCCCCGTCGCCGACGCCTATACCGATGAGGAGTGTACGGTGGGCTTTGACAGTCTAGCGGTGGGCAGCTACCGCATGTCGGTTACCGGAGATGGCATCGAGGACAAGGATAGCGGCCTATTTGACGTGGATAATCGCAAAATCACCCAGTTTGTGTTCATCACCGTAAAGCCGAAAGAATCTGAAACGGCGACGACCGGCACAGACCCCATCGTAGCTTCGGTTGACCTGAATATTCCCAAGAAGGCAAAGAAGGAATTCGACAAAGCCAACGAACTCATCGCCCGGCAGGATTGGAATCATGCGAAAG
Organism: uncultured Acidobacteriaceae bacterium; assembly: GCA_963714225.1. Classification (GTDB taxonomy): domain Bacteria; phylum Acidobacteriota; class Terriglobia; order Terriglobales; family Acidobacteriaceae; genus Sulfotelmatobacter. The sequence continues at coordinate 123,513 of CAVQNY010000022.1, forward strand.
ATGAGTTGATGAAAGCGCTGGCCATCTATCCTCAGTATGCCGACGCGTATAACAATCTGGGAGTTGTTTATGCTCGGCTGGGAGACGGCGCCCATGAGCGCGAGGTATTGCAAAAGGCCGTCTCCCTGAACGATCATCTCGCCTCAGCCTTCGTGAACCTCGGCAAGATGGACATCAAAGAGCGGAATTTTCCCGCGGCAGAGACGCAACTGGCAAAAGCAGCGAACATCAACCCCAATGATGCCCAAACCTTGATGTTGCTGGCGAATGTAGAACTCCTGAACCAGCACTTCGATGCCGCAATAGCCCATTGCAACAAAGTGCACTCCATGCCGCATGACTCGCAGACACTTGTGCACTACATCGCCGCCCGCGCCTTCGAACATGAGAATCGCCTTGCGGATGCCGCCGTTGAATTTCGCACTTTCCTGCAGGAAGAACCCTCAGGGGCACGCGCCGACGCCGTGCGCAAGGAATTGAGCGCACTGGAAAACCAGGCGCAGTGATAGTAGGGGTGACGGCTATCGCGGCCTCTTTGCTTTTTAACCACTGTGCTGACCATCATCCGCAACACGAATCGGCAAGGTGAACAGGTAAGCGACGCCTGCGGTGATGGTTCACACGCGGCGTGTGGGTTTGACTACACCGAGTGTCATTGCACGGTGCGCAGCGGACATACGACGGCGCACGCTTATATGTATATGCCGCACAAGCCGGCGCGGACTGCGGATCAGTCCCGGGTTCGAGAGGAGTTAGATCGCCGCCGATGGCGGAAAGGGCAACCCTCACCTAACCCTACAGTACAGAAGTCGTGACCTCAGCAGACATTATTCCCGCGAGTCGCAAATGTTGTTTCATTTCGGGAGCCCCATCCCGAGACAACCTTCGCCAGCCAACGTTGCGCGACTACCTTCGCAAGCTTCTTCTCTCCGCAGATGAGTTCATACAGCTATTAGAAGACTGCTAGAAGTTGATCTTCAAGTTGAACTCGATTACTCGCGGAGAGCCAACGCCAAACACCCCGGAACCTAAGCCCACCCGAAGACTGGCCGGTTGTTCTCCAGACGTTCCGTTGACGGTTCCCACCACCGGCGTCTGAGCCGGAAGGCCCGGCTGACCCATAAGGCTGAGCACGCCGCTGAGAGTATTCTTGGGAGGGTCGAAATTGGCGAAATTCATCAGGTTGAAGAAACTGACCCCGGGCTGCAATTCCACACGCTCTTTGACCTTGTATGTCCAGTTCAGGCTAAAGTCGAAGTCCCGCAACCAGCCATTGTTCGCCTCATTGGCGGGCGCCGAGTTGACCATAGGCATAACGGCCCCGAGTTCGGTCAGCTCTGTTTGGGTGAAGCCAAGTTGACTGATGAGCACTTGGCCGGATGGAGTGGGTTTGCCGGCGTAGTTTTGGTTGTAGTTGTTAATCACGTTGTTGATGTTAGAGCCGTTAACGCCACGCCCGTACGAACCCAGGTTCGTCCCAGGAAGAATGCTTCCGAGCGTGCCATTCGTTCCGTTCGCCGAATAGCCGTCGCCCGTGCCGTCCCCGTTTACGCCGGTCACAAACATACCGCCCGGAGTTCCGGTGGGAGCGAGGAAGAGCGTCGTCGGCAGCGCACTATAGAAATGGCCGATCACGCTGGCCCTGAAGTGCGCGGGTAACTCCATCGTGCCGCCGAAGGAAAGCTGATTCTTGCGATCAATTCCGTTCGGCCCCATGTATTTAGTCGGATCGGCGGCGTCCCATGCACTATTGACGAAATCACTGTCCGTCGCCGTGGCATCGTACCTGGACAGTGCGTAGGACACCTGCAGGTTTAGGTACCGGATGCCCTTGAATGGGTTGCGTACGTCCTGTTTCAACGACGTTTGCAACCCGTTGTAGACGGCCCGTCCGATAGGAAACAGCATCTGGTTCCCATTGGTTGTGCCGTTGTTTACGCCACCGAATGCTGCATTCGGGCATGCTCCGAAGCCGGCACAGACCTCATAACCTGAATCCAGTCCGTTCGAGGCATAGTTGACGATCGTAGCGCCGGCTGCGATGGCACAAGGGATCCCCGTCGGACCCGACGCGCAACCGAGAGCCGTATTGGTCTTATTGATGGCGGTCTGAGCCGCAGCCATGTTCAGGAAGCGCGCGTCGCCCACATGGTTGGTATCCACTGCCAGCAGCGTGTGGGTGGAGACGTTGCGGAGGTAGTCTGCGGTAAATACCATTCCCCGGCGAATCTCGCGCTGCACGCCGAAATTCATCTGCACCGACCGCGGAGTCTGGTAGTTGGGCGCGAACAGGTTCGTGCCGGTCCCACCGGGGCCTGTATCGCCCAAAACAGCGGGGTTGAGGATATACCCGGGGTTTGGTCCGGTACCGACGGCCTGAGAGGCCGCCTGATATTGCGCTTGTAGCGCCGCAATCTGCGCCTGCACCTGGCCAATTGGCTGGTTGCAGAAGGTAGGAGTAATCGAAGTTGTGGTTCCGGGAAGAGTGAAGGTTACTGGGGCACCCCCCGCGCAGGCAGCCTGAAAACCCAGGAAATCGCCAGTGGTCAAGCGCCCCGGCCGGTCAAAAAGGACGTTATTCCAGATCGAGTTTTCGTAAAATAACCCAATGCCGGCGCGAATTACGGTCTTTCCGTTCTTCAAAAGATCCCAGGCGAAGCCGAGCTGCGGAGCGAAATTCTTGCTCGGGTCTCTAACCCGATCGCCCAAACCCGAATAGAACTGGTTATCGAAAAGCTGACTTAGCTGCGGAATCGGTGCGAGATCGCTATCCGTTCTTCCTGTATCGCGCACGTACCGAAGTCCATACGTCATGGTCAGATTCGGCCAAATCTTCCAGGAATCGCCGATGTACCAGGAAATCCGATTATCCGGTCCCAAGCCTCCGAAAGGAAAACCAAACGAAGGCTTTTCCGTGGAATACCCCGCCGCGTTACCCAACTCCACAAGGGCGGCCGGATAATTCAGCGCGTTAGCTGCTCCACCCGGTAGGGTCAGACAGGTCCCAATGCAAGCCGAGGCGCTAGCATTCACCGCAGGTCCGTCGGCCAGAAAGCCGGCAAAACCTCCTCCTTGGATGTGGTTCCATCCGCCGCCGTAACGCAGGATGTGCGCACCGATCGCCTTGCTGCCGTCGTATTTGAGCTGATGATCAGATTGGGGTGTGGACTGCGGGGCCAAGAAGCCCTGGCCCGAGCAGAACACGTCGGGGGCTGCTCCCGAGGTGTTAAGGCAGAAAGGATCGGGGCCGATGGCTACTTCGAGGGGTGATGTCGGGTTGAAGGGCGTCGTGGCGTTAGTCCCAGTCGAGATGTGGTTAAAGAACTTCATGTAGCCGAAACGAACGCTGTGGGTAAAACTGCCGGTTATGAAGTCGAGTCCCACGACGTGATCGCGAGTACGAGTGCTGTTGGCCAGCGGTTGAAACGCGATAGCCTCGAAGGCCGAGGTGTCGTTATTCTCGTCGTAGGAAAAGCGGTAGAACACATGGTAGTTCTTGCTGATCTGGTAATCCAGTTTCCCGATTCCCTCGTCTTCGCGGAACGGCGCCAGAAAGGCGCCCGAGTCCGTTTGAAAGGGAGGGCCCGCCAGGACAGGCTGATCAAAGGCTTGATTGGTTTTCTCGGCATCGGCGAAGAAAAAGAGTTTGTTCTTGATGATGGCGCCGCCGAAGTTGCCGCCGAATTGATTTCTCTGGAAATACGTGTCCGACCCGCCCGGCAGATCGGAATTGAGCGACTGGTCACGGAAACCGTAGTAACCCTGGCCGTGGTAAGAATTAGTCCCGGACTTGGTTACCACATTGACCGAACCGGATGAGGTCAACTCCGTGGACAAATCCAACATCGACTCCCCGATCTGGAATTCCTGAATAGCGCCTTGTGGAATGTCTTGGGTGGTCGTTCCCACGGTCTCGTCGCTGGTGTCGACGCCATCGACCTCGATGCGTGCCGTGCGCCCAAACCGTCCGCCGAACGAAATCGAGGAAAACCCTTTCTTGGTGGGATCGAAGTTTCCGCCGTCCTGGATCTGGACTCCGGGTTCCAACTGAGCCAGGTCCAGGAAGTTCCGACCATTGACGGGTAGGTTCTCAATCTGCTCGGTGTTGATTACTCCTTGTACTGTGGCCTGTTCGGTGTTCACCTCCAACTCTCTAGCTTGCACTTCGACCACCTGATTGGCCAGGCCGACCTGTAGCTTCAGGTTGCCGGTCGCGGTTACCCCCACTTCAACCGTCAAGGTGGCTTCCGTCGTCTTGAAACCCGGCGCTTCCACCCCTACCACGTAGTCGCCCGGAGTCAAAGCTCCTGAAGCGTAGGCGCCGGAGGAAGTAGTGGTGGTATTGATGACCCGGCCCGTGGATTTTTGCGTGATAGTGACCTGGGCTCCGCCTACGACGGCACCGCTCGCGTCAGTCACGGTGCCCTGAATACTGCCCGTGGAGATAGTGGTTTGAGCAAACAACGCTGTGCTGGACGCCATCGCAACCATGATCGCCAGCAGTCCTAGCGCTGCGAAAATCCTAAATCGCGCAGCCAAATGTGGGGAGCAGTTGAGGTTCAACATGGTAAGCCTTCCTTTCGGAATATTCATGACCACCGTTATTCCTGCAGAAATCGTTTTGCTCCAAACTGAACCACTTCACCAAGAGAGACCTGGCTGGCAGCTTAGTAGACGGGACATTCTAGGCCCAACGTTTCGCTGCAGGAGGCCCAAGTAAACGTCGAAAGACGAATAAAGAGGATTAAGCAATCTGTCCGCCAAGGTTTGCAATAAGACGAATGTTCCGATTAGTTATATTTGTTTTCAATTATTTACATAAGAGGCGTCCCGTGACCAACGGATATTATTTAGCCCACTTGGGCGTTTCAAATACCGAATACTGCATTTCTTGTTATGAAAAATGGATAGCAGACCTGAGCGTCCGAGACGCTGCCACCATGCAAGACAAGCAAAGCTGATGTGCTTTTTGATCAACCCTCTTGCCGCCTTTCTTGGCTTGAATTCATGTGTTCGCTCCTTATTCGCTATTGAGGACGGCGCGTAAAGGTCTCCGGTGTGGCGACACAATCAATAGCGTGGCTTCGATCATTTCAGCTTTGCTGCGGTTGCGGCGCTGGCAACGAAGGATCATCACACGGCGCAGGGCAACACGGCAGGTTATGGTCAAGGAAACTGTGATGCTCTCTGCGCTGATCCTTCACCGTAAGGGCGAGCCGATCCGGAGTTCAGAAAGTCATGGGCGACGGCCTGCACCAAGGCGGGGATTCGCAGGCTCCGCAGAAGCGCTTGCCGGAACATGGTCGCAGCGGGAGCGGCGCAAGTCACGGCGATGCAGGTGTCCGGTCACAAGACGGATTCGATGTTCCGGCGCTATGCCATCGTCTCCGAGACGGACCTGTGGATGGCTCTCCGAGCGACTCAGGCGTACCTCGCAGCGGCGAAAGAAAACGTAGTCGAGATGGCAGCAAACCGGTAGAAATTTTCTGCTTCACGGATGATTCACGGACAAAAGCCAAAGGGCATTCTGCAGTTCCTCCACGGCCTAGCAACTGGGGTTGGCATTGCCGCCGGAACGTGCGGCGAGCCAAAGGAGCAAAACCAAAAACCCCTCCAAGAATGAGACGGGGCTGGATGCAAGTCACCACATCCACGTCTCCCCTGAGGGGGGAGAAGTTTTTTTCCTTGACATCCTTTTTCACAGCGCATAGCCGCAACCAAACACTGTCGTGAGCTTTCAAGCTGTCAGCAGTTAGCAATCAGCTTTAGCCGATGCACAAACCCAACAGTTTCGGAGTCATTCCGGCCAAGACTCCGAAGAGAACCCGATCACTCTTTGCGCCACGTGCCATGCATCCGTTCACGGCGAGAGGGGATAATTCGTTCACCGCCGCTGCGCGTTAACCGGCAAAGACATTCACGGCGAGAAAGATATGAGCAAGCCTTCAAAACACCTATTGCGGTTACCCCTCGAGAAGCGCGCGGAAACTAACTTCGTTTTGCGGGCTGTCAAAGGATCTGTAATGGGGGATGCCCGCAAGCTCTTTAAGTAGAACAACGTAGCGCGTGCGACCCCACTGTCCCAAGGGCGAATCTGACTATTATAATTGCTATCATTTATCTTGACATAATTGTTAATAAACGCGACAATGGAGCAGCCTTGAGGGGAGCAGTTTATGCCGTCAAAATTGCGGAAAATCCGGTCGTTTTCACTGGATCCAACGGTTCTGTCCGAGTTAGAACGGACAAAAGGCAGCGTCTCCGCCAGCGAGCGCGTCAACCAGTTGCTGAAGTATGGGTTGGAGATGGAGCGCAAGGCTAACCTGTATCAGGAGGCTGCAATATTCTTCAGGAGTGCTCCCGATGACCGCGACGAGCGGGGTGCTTTCCAGAAGGCCAATGTTAGCAGCTGGGCACGTAAATGACAGCGTGGAAAAGAGGGATTAAACCCTCGGGCTGGTTTCCTCGCCGAGCAGAGATCTGCCTCATAAGCCTTGACAAGGAACGACCAGCCCTAGTCATCTCCAATGATAGCCTGAACGCTCATTCGCTGGATGTGTGCGTGATACCGATCTCGACAGCTGAGCACAAGGCTTTTTCGCTGCGCCCGAGATTAAAGTTGGGCGAGGGTGGGCTGCCTAAGGAGTCGTGGGTCAAGTGCGACCAGCCTACGACGATTGAGAAACAGCTTCTGGTTTACCCACCTTTAGGAACGCTTTCGGCAGAGAGCATGAGGACGGTTGAAGTTGCCGTGAAGGCAGCACTCGAACTCCCCTAATCCGGTTGCGGCCATTTCTCTGGATCGCCGACTTGGCGCCCAAACGGAACACCACGGCCTTACTCGCGAGTAGCCCGCCGCGGCTGCTCACCTTCCCAGATCGCCACGTAGCTTTCGTGCGCCCGATGCCTTGGCGTTGACTTGATATATGGCGTTATTATGTGAACCAGCCGCAGAAACGCCTTCCGTTCGCTGGTTCGCAACTCGAGGTATTCGACAAACGCCAGTCGCGACTCGTCGTGAAAACTGGCCAGGAGGGACAGGCAGCACTTCAATTGTGCAACCTGGTTGCACAAAGCCCGGGTGATGCCGTAAGAGGAATTCAAGCAGGAAGTCGAGAGGGAACTAGCGGGCGGGAAACCGAACCGTGGGAGGTTATCTACTTCAAACTGTACCAGAGCCAAAGCCCGGTCATTGAGAGAGCGATCGAGACCGCGGCCCTGATCTTGGGAAGCGACCGCTCCCGGGGTTACTGCTTGGAAATGATCTGTGCGGACTTTCTGGCCGGAGCCAACCTGGACCACGGAGATCCGGAGATGTGTGCAGCCTGGGGTGCACAAAGCCCGCTCAATGCCGAGGGAAGTATCTAGAGGCGGGAGGTTGAGAAGCAACTGACCGGAAAAGGTGTTCAATCCGCACGACGCAAACGGGTTGGCAGCGTTTTTGACTGAGGATACAGTGTCGAGGACACGTCGCCCGCTCCAGATAGCCGACGCATCGACGGAAAGGCGCCGTGGTCGAATTCTGGCGCGGATGGTTCTTCCGGTTAGGGGACGCTGTCAGTATTGGAAATGGCGCCAGCTGAGAAGCCGCGGCCGGCTTGAAGTTTGGTTGGGTAGGGTGCGGACCAAGAACTGTCCGCTTTTTGCAATCCGTGCCTATCTCGGAGTTGCTCTCCACGGTCGTTGGTTCGTTGGTTAGGGGACGCCGTCAGTATTGAAACGGCGCCGGCTGAGAAGCCGCGGCTGGCTTGAAGTTTGGCCGGGTAGGGTGCGGACCAAGAACTGTCCGCTTTCTTGCAATCCGTGCCTATCTCGGAGTTGCTCTCGGCGGTCGTTGGTTGGGGGATGCCGTCAGTATTGAAACGGCGCCCTTGAAACTATGGGCATAAGAATTCACGGCCGAGACCAGGTAGTCGATGGAAGAGGGTACGATCAGGCGATACCGCACGCGATTTGGGTGCTTCAACTTCTCAAAGGCAATAGAATCGCACAACACCAGATCGGCGCTGCGCAGGTCCGCAGGTCGCTTCATCGGCCACAGGAACTCGGAAAGCGTGTGGCGGTCGGCGAGAACGGGAGCAAGCACGCCGCGTGCGGTCTGCAGAAAAACTGCACTTACCGAAACCAGCCCGATGAGGGAAGGCTCACCGAGGTTCCGAATGGTCCGGATGTGTTCATCCGCCACCGAATAGGTCAGGCAAACGGGAGGGCGTGTCTTCGGCAGCAGCGGCGCTACCTCGGGCAGGTGATATTGTGCCACTACTGGCAGGGCTCCTACAGCAAGGCCGGGGTTGAGACGAAGTTCCTCAGGAGAACACTCTCTGATCGGCCATCTCACAGCTTTGCTGATTTCTTCATAAAAGAGCCGGCGCAATCCAGGATCTTCGTCGATAACCATCAGGTGATCGGGTGGCTGCTCAAGCAGCCGTTCCCGTACGCGATTACGGAGCTCCTGTAAAGAATAGCCCATTTCGCGGGCCACCCGAATGACGGCGTTGATCATGGAATCGAGGTCCTGCGCCCGGGTAACGCGTGTGAACTCATCTTGGGGACGCACCGTCAGGCGACCACCGCGTTTGCCGGCCAACCATCTCCGGCGCACCAGTTGGGCATATGCGCGGCTTACGGTGTTATGGTGGATTTGTAAGCGGCGGGCCAATTCGCGCACGCTGGGCAGAGTTTGTCCCGGCTTCAGTTCCTCCGTTGCAATCAGAAAGATAATCTGCTCCGCGATCTGGTCTCGGACAGCAACTTCGCTCTGCTTGCTGATTCGAATTCGCATTCAAGACACCGTGTGTGGAATTCTAACCCTGGTCCAAGCCCCACCATGCCGAGTGTGACACTTCAGATACCGTCACTCGCCTCGTCGCGCTGAAACCAGCTAGGGCATAACATACCCTTCCATGGCTACGAACCCAAGATTTAGGGAATTCGTCGAACGTGCGCAGACGGGCGGCGTGTCGGAGCAGTCTGTGGGGGGAATCCTGACGGCATGCGCGTGGCCCGAGAAGGAAGTATACGAAGTGCTCACCCATCATTATGAACAGGTGATTGGTGTGGAGATTCCTCGGCGTAGGAGCGCAGGAACGGCGGCCCAAGGATGCATTCCTATATTTGCTGAGCTTCTCGACATTGGCAACTTGGACGGTTTCACTAGCGTTCACGCTGATTGACATATCACGAGACAGCGTTAGCAATCTCCATCGAGAAACTGAAGGGAAGAGAGGGGCTATCCATATGATGCATCGCAAGCAACTCAACACCACTATTCGTACCATCGCTGTTTGTCTCTCGCTGTTCGCAACCACATTAGCGGCCCAGTCGGCATCGGCGGCTTGTTCCAACGGCACTCTCAACGGTGCTTACGGTTACTTGTCCGCGCGGCTTGACGGGAATGCTACGACAGGGACCCCATTCGCATTTGTCGGTCGATTTGTCGCCGATGGCCACGGGACGATCACCAGCGGCTCGGAAACGGCAAACCTTGTCGGGCACAACATTGGGAAATCACAGTTTGCTGGTCTATATTCGATCTCAGAAAACTGCACCGGTTCTATGACCCTAGGTGGGCGCAGCTACAATATCGTCTTGCACGACAACGACACGGCATTTCAAATGACTGCGGCCGACCAAGGGAGCTTGCGGAACGGGTTTGGATACCCTGTGGGGAGGCAGGGCTGCGGACTATCTGGAACACAAACCTATGCCACAAACCTCCTCGGTTACAGTAACACCCAATCCCTAAGGGATGAAGCGGCTGTAGGGCAATTGGCGGTACTTGGGAGTGGTAAGCTTACAGGTACTGAGACCATTAGCGTAGCCTTCGAGATTCAAACTTCAGTTCCGCTTACGGGCACGTACACGCCGAACGCCGACTGCACAGGTACTTTGCAGATCGTGCCCGAACAGAGCTCGGGACTGCCAACCATGAACTTCAGTACGGTTGCCGTGAATAATGGCACGGAATTGCTTCTGGTCTCGACCGACCTCGGTACCGAGGTCGGCGGAACTGCACAGCAATAACAGTGCACCATAGCCGGGAGGCCGGGTCCTCCGCTCTTCGTTTTCTGAAGGGGTGGTGTTCCCGGCCTTTGTTCCGCACAGGGTTTCTTGTGCAAACAGCCACAGTCAACCTACCGAACTGAGTCCCGAGTTGGCGGCGGGCATCAGCCCAGTGAAAGGAGTCAAGCAACTCGGGTTTCGCTCCGGTAATTGGGTTGAGCGCAGAGGAGAGTTCGGAAGTACTCAAGCGTGCTCGCGGGATAGCATGCGAGCGAAGCGCGACTACGCGATGCTGGCCATGCTGTTTGGTTGTGGCTTTCGCAGATCGGAGCTGGTCGGCTTAGAGGCCTGAGTCGGCGGCTTCGTGAGCGAGGCGGCGCACGACTGGGAGTTGAGAATTGTAGGCCCGTCCGGAGGCGAGTTCAATAAGTCGTTCTTCGTGCTCCTGCATTTTGAGTGCTGGCCACGCGGCAACGCCAGTCGTAATACTTTATTCTCTTCCTGCAAGCTCCGAAGTAAGTAACGCTCTGGGTGTTGTCAGTGGAATGTAGGACCACTTCATGACAAGATGTGCAAAACTCTGGGATTCACAGGTGCGCATCAAGGTTTCCCTATGAGCGAAGGTGTTCCCGCAACGGTGCTTGAGGCTCGGCCAACTACAACTGCGGAAAATCCCGCGAAACCCGGTGTATCTCCATCGTGGCGACGGGGATTTTGGTCGCTAGTGGTCACTCAGTTTCAGGGAGCATTCAATGAAAACGGCCTTAAGAACCTGGTCGTTTTCATCATTCTCGGCATGGCGATGCAGAAAGCGGACCGTGACCGGCTAGTCTTGGTCGTCGGGACTCTGTTCGCAGTCCCCTTCATTCTCTTCTCGATGACCGGCGGCTTTCTCGCCGACCGTTACAGCAAACGGACAGTGACGATCTGGACCAAGTTCTTCGAGATGGCCGTCATGGTCTTGGCCATCGCTGGACTGGGTTGGCAGGACTTGCATCTAGAAATGGCTGCTGTCTTTCTGGCGAGCACCCAAGCAGCGCTCTTCGGCCCCTCCAAATATGGGCTGCTGCCTGAGTTGCTACCCGAGTCGAGGCTTTCTTGGGGGAACGGCGTGCTTGAACTCGGAACCTTTTTGGCAGTGATTGCCGGGGGAGTTTCAGGTGCGTTTCTGGCGGACGTTTTTCAGGCGCGCCAGGGTTGGTCAGGTCTGATCTTTCTGAGTCTGTCTTTCGTCGGATTGATCTTCAGTCTTGGAATCACGAAGGTCCCGGCCGCCGATCCCACTAAGCAATTTCGAGCCAACCCAATTGGCGATCTCTGGGAGCAGGGACGTCTGATACGGAACGATCGAGTTCTCTGGCTCGCGGTTCTTGGCAACACCTATTTCTGGTTTCTGGGAGCGCTGTTGACGGCCAACATTGTCTTTTATGGCAGCGACGTCCTGCACATCAGCTCCACTCGCACGGGAATTCTTCAGGCAGGTGTCGCGATCGGTATCGGGCTGGGTAGCCTGGCCGCAGGATATATGTCTGGCGGGAAGGTCGAATATGGATTGATTCCGCTCGGCTCGGTCGGTATGACCGTATTCGGAATCCTGCTGTCCACACCAAACCTTTCGTTCGCTCATGTGCTGGTGCTACTAGCCGCTCTCGGATTCTCCGCCGGTTTCTTTGCTGTGCCTGTCAACGCGCTGATTCAGCACCGCCCCGAGGAAAAGCACAAGGGTGGCGTGATCGCAGCCGCGAACCTGCTTTCTTTTGTCGGCATCGGGGCCGCAGCCGGGATCTACTACGTCTTTCAGCACTACTGGCATTTCAGTCCACCGGCAATCTTTCTTTCTTCTTCTCTTGCAACAGTGGCTGCGACGCTCTATGTGTTGTACCTTTTGCCCGATGCGTTGCTGCGGCTCTTACTTTGGTTCGCCACGCACACTCTCTATCAAATTCGCTTGCAGGGTCGCGAAAACGTCCCGGCAAAAGGCGGAGCGTTGCTGGTCTCGAACCACGTCTCCATGGTGGATGCTGTCTTGCTGATTGCGGCGATCGATCGCCCGATCCGCTTCCTCATGTTCAAGGGCTCTTACGATCACTGGCTGGTGAAACCGTTCGCCAAGATCATGGGAGTGATCCCAATTTCTTCCCAGCTTCGTCCGCGCGAGATGATTCAATCGCTGCGTACAGCAACGCAAGCCTTGAAGGACGGCGAGATAGTATGCATTTTCCCTGAGGGCCAGATGACTCGGATCGGGCAGATGCTGCCGTTCCGGCGCGGCATGGAGAGAATCACAAAGGGCGTGGATGCACCCATCATTCCGGTGAATTTGGGGGGTGTGTGGGGCTCGGTCTTCAGCTTCGAGCGCGGAAGGTTCCTGTGGAAGCTCCCCCGCAAGATTCCATACCCAGTTACTGTGACCTTCGGCAAACCGATGCCACCTACTAGCGGCGTTCAAGAAGTGCGGCAGACGGTGCAGGAGCTCGGTTCTGAGGCTTATCCATACCGCAAGCGCTACATGCGAACGCTGCATCGTTCCTTTGTGCAGACGGCACGACGGCATCCCTTCCGTTTCGCCATGGCGGATGGCCGCACGCCGAAACTCAGCTTCGGTGGCGCACTCACGCGCACGGTTTTCCTCGCGCGGCGGCTCCGTCCCATTTGGCGCGACCAGAAGATGGTTGGCATTCTGCTCCCGCCCTCTGTTCCGGGCGCGCTCGTCAACCTGGCTGCTCTGCTGATGGGAAAGGTTCCTGTCAATTTGAATTACACGGCTTCCAACGAGGTCCTGGCGTCATGCGCCAAACAGTGTGAGCTGAAAACCGTAATTACGTCGCGGGCCTTTCTGGAACGCGTCCACATCCAACCGCCCACGCAGGCAACGATGCTCGAAGATCTTGCGAAAGAGCCAAGAATCCTGGAACGTCTAAAAGCAGCACTTATCCCCTGGTTATTGCCGGTGCGACTCGTCGAGAAATCTGTCGGTGCCGAAAAAAAAGCGGTGCTCGATGATATCGCGACGATCATTTTTTCGAGTGGCAGCACGGGCGATCCCAAGGGAGTGATCCTGACTCACTACAACGTGGCGTCGAATGTCGAGCAGATGAACCAGGTCTTTATGCTTGGCGCCCACGACAAGATCCTCGGTATTCTGCCCTTCTTTCATTCCTTCGGCTTCACTGGGACTCTTTGTTTGCCCACTGCACTCGGAATGGGCGTAGTCTTCCATCCCAATCCCCTAGAGCCGCGTACCATCGGTGCGCTGGTAAGCCAATATGCCGTAACTTTCCTGCTTGCAACTCCGACATTTCTGCAGACGTACACCCGGCGCTGCTCTCCTGAAGATTTTGGTAGTTTGCAGTACGTGATGGCCGGTGCGGAAAAGCTCCCCGAGCGAATCTCCGCAGCCTTTGAAGACCGCTTCGGAATTCGTCCGCTGGAAGGCTACGGCTGTACCGAGTGCTCTCCCGTCGTAACGGTGAACACGAAGGACTTCCGCGCACCGGATTTCCGACAAGTGGGCGCAAAGCGTGCCAGCATCGGTCATCCCCTCCCCGGAATCAGCGTGAGAATCGTAAATCCTGAAACATTCGATCCGCTCCCTCAGGGAGAAGCCGGTTTACTGTTGGTATGCGGCCCCAATGTCATGCAGGGATACTTGAATCGTCCGCAAAAGACTGCCGAGGTTCTGCGCAACGGTTGGTACAACACAGGCGACATCGCCGCGATCGATGAGGACGGATTCATTCGCATCACCGATCGCATGAGTCGGTTCAGCAAGATTGGCGGAGAAATGGTCCCTCATATCAAGATCGAGGACAAGCTCCACGAAATCATTGGGGCTACCGAGCAAACGTTCGCCGTAACCTCAGTTCCCGATGAGAAAAAAGGAGAACGCCTGATCGTGTTACACACCTTGCCAGAAGGCAAGTTGCAGGATTGCCTCGTCCAACTGAGTAAGTCAGACTTACCGACACTCTGGAAACCGCGGCCCGATCAGTTCGTGCATGTGGAATCGTTACCATACCTCGGTACGGGCAAACTCGATCTACGGCGATTAAAAGAGATCGCGACGGAAGCCTCCGCATGAGCCGAACTGCAACCCAAGATGACGCTACTGGCGATTTCCGATCAGGCCATAGCACACGAGCTTTCGTAATTCGCCTGATGGTGACCGCCGTAGTACTTGTGATCTGGTTTTGGACCCAGTCATTAATCGGCGCGCGCAGCTTCCCGGGCGCGGTAATCGGTGACCGATTACACACTGCCACGGCTCCCGTGAATCTTTATCTGCACGTTCACCCCTCGGCAGCGAATGCGCTACTGATCGTGAGTTCCGGGATCATCGATCTACTGGGAGTCTTTCTTCTATCGAGATGGATTTTCGGGGCCGCAATCCGGCCATTCCTTGGCCTGGTGATGGTACTGGGGCTGAGGCAAATCACACAGGCATTGGTGTCGCTTCCGGCTCCGCCAAATGCAATTTGGCATTATCCGGGATTCCCGTCTTTGCTGGTAACCTATGCAGTAGCCAATGACTACTTCTTTTCAGGACACACTGCAATTGCTGTCTTGGCCGTCACCGAAATCGCCCGCGCGGGTAGACGGTGGCTGACCGGACTCGGGGTTCTGGTTGCGACTTTCGAGGTTCTGACCGTCTTGGTCCTAAGAGTGCATTACACAATGGATGTTTTCACCGGCGTCGTGACCGGGCTATATGCCGCCTACCTGGCGGACTGCATTTCGGTTGGACTGAAGTCCAGCAATATAAGCCGAGCTCGGGCCGGATCGCTGGTGAAATGGTAATTTACGTTTCAGTGAGGCTGTCGAGCGCGGCCGGCAGTTCGTCGCTGTTAGTCTGCACGAAGCTTTGCAGGATATGTCTGGCAGGCCTTGGACGCTAATCTCTCCGGCGCACTCTTGCAGCAAATTGAGCACTTTGCCGTTCCATACTTGTCCATCAACCACTTGTAAACGGAGCGCGCGATTGCCCAACCTCCAGCTAAGGCTAAGGCAAGGATGGCTGCGGCTGTGGCTAACAATCCCCGCCACCAGGTCCAGCCAAAATTAAGCACCCGTTCCAAAACCGACTGGAACCAAGGCGCAAGTTCGGCGGTAGTCACTTCCGTCGACTTTCAGGTTTGCCACATGAAAGTCTACGGCAGCAGATTCTGCATCGTGATGGCTGGCGGTGTCAATCCTGGCAGCACCTTGTCGAACGTTTGAGTGGGCCACAACGCAATCCCATGTGGTTTGTGCCATCAGGCTGCACAAATTCGTGTCGGCGACGCACCAGGAGACTTCCCGAAAGCGTTTCCCCGGGTCCTGTCCACCCGGACGCTTCGCAGATCAGTCCCAACCCGGGGTACATTTCATGTAGTATACAATGTATATACAATTGTGGATACTGCGTATCGCAGTCAATCGACAAGGAGCAAAGGCTATGAAGGCTCAGATGGTCAAGTGGGGCAATAGTCTGGCCGTGCGCATCCCGAAGCCAATCATCGAAGAGGCCCGCCTCAAGGAAGGTGATTGGCTCGAAATCGAAACCGGCGATGGGCAAATCGAGCTGCGCCGGGTCACCAAAGTACCGACCCTGGCTCAACTCGTTTCTCAGATTACACCGGATAATCGGTACCCCGAGATTTCTACGGGCCCCGAAGCAGGAAAGGAAAGAGTTGAATGGTGACCGCGTACGTACCCGAAGCGGGGGACATCGTATTCATCGACTTTGACCCCCAGGTGGGACACGAACAGGCCAAGCGGAGGCCCGCACTGGTGCTGACCGACCAACGCTATAACCGAGCCAGCGGGCTAGCGGTAGTCTGTCCCTTGACGAGCAAGCGCAAACCATATCCCTTCGCGCTGCCCGTCAAAGTCGATAAAGTGGAAGGTGCTATCCTAGTCGACCAGCTTAAAAGCTTGGACTGGGCAGGCCGTCAGGCACAATTTCATTCCAAAGCCGAGGCAACGCTGCTCCCGAAAGTGCGGCAATACATCGCCGTACTGCTGGGAATTCACTGACGTAGAAGCGGCGCGAACAGTCAGTTGTTTGATCCTTCCAGTTGTTTGATCCCTCGCCCGAGCGAGGCTGCCCCGTTCGAAGCGCTCAGGCCACAAAGCAATCCCATGTGGTTTGTGCAATCCTCCAGCACAACTTCGGGCTTGCGACGCACCAGGAGACTTCCCGAAAGGGTGCGCGCGCCCGAGACTTCACATGGGTCCTATGGCAGTCTCCGTATTGTTAGGGCTTTGTCAAGGCGCTGAATGAAGTTGGGCCCCGACGTCCTGCGGGTCGGAACGTCCGCGTACAGTAACATTGGAGATCACTTTGCAGGTTGTCTCTTGCCCCTAACCCTCGAGTCCCTGTTCTGCCGTTGCTCCCAAACCGCCGTGATAGTCGCTTCCAAGTAGTTCGTAACGGAGCGCTTTTCTCTGGCAGCCTCTTCCGTCAGCCGCCTTTTGAATTTCGCGGACACTCGTAAAGCGGTCCCCATCATGTCCTCGGCTATCTCGCCCGCTACACTCATCGCGTCGCCATCACCAACCGTCGCCTGGTCGCCTTCACCAACAACCAAGTCACCTTCCGCTGGAGAGATTATGCCCACGGAAATCGCAAGAGAATGATGACGGTCGAGGCCCCAAGAGTTCTTGCGCCGTTTCCTGCTGCATGTGCTGCCCCGCGGCTTTGTCCCACCGCGCCGCGCTCTTGTCAACAATTACTGTTGGACATCCCCAGCCCACGACCCCAACTTCCCACACTCCCCGTCTCCCCGCATGCTTCCGTTGTCCGCAATGTGCCACTCCCATGCTGCGCGTGGAATCTCTTTCAGCTTGGGACGCTACCCAACTCCTGCACCAAAGGACTCGACTTGACTCCTCCTAAGCTGCCTCCCATACCGCTCCCCCTCACGGAATCATCGACTCCGATCGCCTTCGTGTCTTTGTCCCCTCTCATTGCTCTGGACAAACCACTTACATCTGTCTCCAAACCTCGTCCGGATACCCTTTCCTGCTGGCCAAGGCCCAAGCTATCTCCACTTACTACTCTACTTTCGTATTCCCAGAGGCGAAGGATCTTCGAATCGCCCAAGCAAAACCCATAGTGCCCGCGTCCGCCGCCAGCGGCTTCCTCCAAATCCCCCTATCGCAAATGCCCCGGCGGGACACACTTGTAGACTCACGCGGCTGCACGGCGCCGGCGCATTTGCGATAGGGCACTAAGATTTTGCAACAGTTAGCTTCTTGAGCCACCGCAAACCCACGGCTTTAATTGACTTGTCCTCATATCACGCCTACCATTGCGCGACTCCATGATCGGCCAAACAATTTCGCACTACCGCATCGTCGAAAAGCTCGGGGGCGGCGGGATGGGTGTCGTTTACAAGGCCGAAGATATAAAACTGCACCGCTTTGTTGCATTGAAGTTCCTGCCCGACGACATTTCCAGGGATACACAAGCCCTTGCCCGCTTCCAGCGCGAAGCGCAGGCTGCATCCGCACTGAACCATCCCAACATCTGCACGATCTACGAGATTGACGACCAGCACGGACAGGCGTTCATCGCCATGGAGTTTCTCGACGGGCTGACGCTGAAGCATTGTATCGGCGGGCGTCCGATGGAAACCGAGTTGATTCTGTCCCTTGCCATCGAGATTGCCGACGCGCTGGACGCAGCACACGCCGAAGGCATAATCCACCGCGATATCAAGCCCGCCAACTTGTTTGTGACCAAGCGCGGGCACGCCAAGGTTCTGGATTTCGGATTGGCCAAGATCAGTCTGGCAGGCAGTTCTTCCAGCACCATTGCGTCTCTCAACACACAGACAGCGTCGGTGGACGCAGACCATCTGACCAGTCCGGGTACCATGCTGGGAACGGTGGCTTATATGTCGCCGGAGCAGGTGCGGGCGAAAGAGTTGGATGCGCGAAGCGACCTATTTTCATTCGGTGCGGTGTTGTACGAGATGGCGACGGGTGCATTGCCCTTTCATGGGGAAAGTTCGGCGATGATCTGTGAGGCCATCGTGAACCGCGCCCCTGTGGCGGTGGTTCGGTTAAACCATGATGTGCCTCCCAAGCTTGAAGACATCCTCGACAAGGCACTGGAGAAAGATCGGAGTCTCCGCTATCAGCACGCCTCCGAGATGCGATCCGACCTGCAACGCCTGAAGCGGGATACAGAGACGGGACGAGCCATAGCTGCGGGTTCTGGCACCGTGGCGGTGGCACAGGAAAGCGGCGCTCAGGTTCCAGCCCAGCGGCCGTCCCCAGCATCGGGTTACTCCCCTGCGCTTGCTCCATCTACGCCATCGAGCGCCGTGAAGGTCGCCGAAGTTCCCGTCGCGGGCAGGAAACCCTGGAAGATTCTGGTTCCCGCAGCCGCAGTCCTTCTCGCGGTTGTAATCGCGGGAGCGTTCTATTTCCACTCACGCCAGACCACGCACCGCCTGACCGAGAAGGACACCATTGTTCTCGCCGATTTCGCCAACAGCACGGGCGACGCCGTTTTCGATGGCACCTTACGGCAAGGGCTCGCGGCGCAACTGGAGCAGTCGCCATTTCTCAGCCTGGTTTCGGACGAGCGCATCGCGCAAATGCTGACATTGATGAACCAGCCGAAACAGGCACGACTGACTGCAGAAATCGCGCGTGACGTTTGTCAGCGCACGGCCAGCGCCGCCACAATCGAGGGCTCCATCTCCAGTTTAGGCAGCCAGTATGTTTTGGGTCTGAAGGCTGTGAACTGCCGCAACGGCGACCTGCTCTCCGAGGAGCAAGTGACAGCGAACGGCAAGGAAAGGATCCTCGAAGCTCTCGGAGCCGCCTCAGCGAAACTGCGCGCAAGGCTGGGGGAATCACTCGCCTCGGTGCAAAAGTATGATGCCCCGTCCGACAGCGTGACCACTTCATCACTTGAGGCGCTGCAGGCCTACACCCTCGGCAATCGAACCACCGACGTGGCAAACGACTACGCCGCTGCTATTCCCCTTTTTCAAAGGGCGATTTCGCTGGATCCAAATTTCGCGATGGCTTATTTGCGGCTAGGCCAGGCTTATCAGCCCTTGAGTGAACTTGCCCTCTGTGCAGAAAATACTCGCAAGGCTTATGAATTGCGGGGACGGGTCAGCGAAGGCGAACGGCTTGCCATCTCGTCATTCTACGAGATGGTCGTCACCGGAAATCTTGAGGCTGCCCGCACCGCATATCAGGCATGGGCGCAAAGCTATCCTCGTGACGACGAGCCGCCGACAAATTTATGGACGACTTTTACCTTCATGGGAGACTACGAGAAGGCTCGTGCTGCAGCGCTGCAGGCTTGGAAGATCAATTCGGGCAGCGGCAATAACTCGGTAAATCTCGCCTACAGTTATCAGTGGATCAACCAACTTGATCAGGCCAAGGCCCTGATACAAGACTCGCGGGCTCACCATGTCGACTCGCCCTGGTTTCCTCTGATTCTTTACAACGTCGATTTTCTTCAACAGGACGCCGCCGGGATGGAACGGCAGGTCGCCGATGCCACAGGAAAACCAGGAGTCGAAGATCAAATACTCTTCCTCGAATCTGAAACTGCCGCATATAACGGGGAGTTCGCTAAGAGCCGCGAACGGACGCGCCGTGCAGCCGACGCTGCCGAAAGAACGAACGAAAAGGAAACCGCGGCGGAATATCTGGGGCACTCCGCAGTCCGCGAAGCGCTGGTAGGCAATATGGACGCGGCGAAACAGGACGCCAAAGCCGCCATGTTGCGATCCGATAGCAGGCAAGGGAATGCGTTCTCCGCGATTGCCTTGGCGCTGGCAGGCGATTCGTCGCAGGCAGCACGGCAATCGGACGATCTCCGCAAAAAGTTTCCCGCGGATACGATTGTGCAATCTGACTACCTGCCCATGATTCGCGGTGCCGCTGCGCTTCGCAGCGGTGACGCCTCACGAGCCATCGGAGCACTAGCAGCAGCAGAGCCGTACGAATTGGGGCAGACCAACACTTCCTTCACTTTTGCCCTGTATCCCGTTTACTTACGAGGTGAAGCTTACCTAGCTGCTAAGCAGGGCGCAGCCGCACAGGGTGAGTTTCAAAAAATCCTGGACCATTACGGCGCGGTCGGAAATCAGCCGATCGGCGCACTTGCACATCTCGGCCTTGCCCGCGCCTATGTTCTCACCGGCGACATTGCCAAAGCGAAGAGTGCATACCAAGACTTCCTCACCCTCTGGAAAGACGCCGACCCCGACATCCTCATCCTGAAAGAAACCAAGGCGGAGTACGCAAAGCTGCAATAGCAGCGTTGCGATCTTCCAACCATGCCTGACCTGCTGCGCAAGAATTGTCAAATGACGCTATCAGACGATTACACTCAAGTGCCCAGCGCAAGGCCATGATGAGTGTAATCGCGATTTGGACGAAGCCGCTGGCGCGGCGGACGCTACCGCGTGTTCGAGGATTGGCAGTTTGTGTGGGATCATGCAAGAGCTCCACTGTAGGTGATAATATGCGCCTGTGCATGAACTCACGTTTCAACAGAATTGGCAGTTAGCGTGGCCTCAGGGCGATGAGATGGCGAAACGACCATTGAATCCCCATACCTTAATATTTATATAGTCCTCCGCGTCCGCCGCAAACGCCAGCGGCTTCGTCCAAATCCCCCTATCGCAAGTGCCCCGGCGGGAAACACTTGAGCTTCCCGCCGATGCACCGCGCCGGGGCACTTGTCGATAGGTCTAAGATTTTTCACCAATTGACCGAAAGTTCCCCTGTGCACCTACTCCGCGATCATCCCGATCGTCCCAAGCCACGTGTCCACCAACTGAGGCCATCTGGTTATGGGAAGCTCCGTGCGCCGCAGTCCAAACGCATGACCGCCCTGCGCGTACAGATGCATCTCGACCGGAACGCCGGCGTTCTTCAGCGCAATGTAGTAAGCCAGCGAGTCGTTCACATTGTCCACGTGGTCATCTTCCGCCTGCAGCAAAAACGTAGGCGGCGTCTGGTTGGTGACGGGAACGTCGGGATTCAACCCCAAATCTCTATCGGCAGTCGCCGGATAATGAAGCACAAACTTTTTAGCGCCCTGCTTAGCATCCCATTCGGCTGCGGCAATCGACAGATGCCCCGGATAAATCGCCACAGCAAAATCCGGACGGGAACTTTCTTTGTCCGCGGAGTCTACAGCGGGATACAAACGCCTCTCAAAGTGCGTACTTATCGCTGCCGACAGATGCCCGCCTGAGGAAAACCCAAGCACTCCAACTTTGTGAGGGTCGATATGCCACTCCGCGGCGTGAAAGCGTATCAGCCCCATCGTCCTCTGGGCATCTTCCAGCGCCATCGGTGATTCCGGATAAGGCCCTGATTTTGGATACGGCGCGGGCTTCGGATACCCCGGCTCACCCGGCACGCGGTACTTCAACAGCACACACGTGATCCCCTTGGACGTCAGCCAGTCGCAGACCTCCGTGCCTTCCAGATCGATGGCCAGATCCAGGTAGCCCCCGCCGGGAAATACGACGACGGCGGCACCCGTATTCTTTCCGATTGGCGAATAGACCGACATGGTAGGGCGCGACACGTTACTCACGCCCACTGCCGGCTTGCCGGCAACCAGAAACTCCTTCCCGGTCGTCTTAGCGACCTCTGGCCCCGCGACAGGCTGCGCATCAGGGACTGCTCCGGGCCAGATCGGCACTTGGGTATGTCCCGGCGATGCCTGCCATGCAGTTGTCTGCGCACTGAGACCGCGAGGCGCAAACAGAATACAGACAGCAAGGAGCAATGGCTTCATCAAATCCTCCACAACTTTTATGCATAAACCGGCGTCCTAATCAAAGTCGGTGGGCAGTGAGGGCTGTGAATAGTGGTCGAACATTCGAAGCACATGCGCTTTAGTGATTCGGCCGGGGTCCAGTGACATGGTATCGAGATCTGATTTAGCGAGATACGCAACTTCAGAAGTCTCAATGTTTGTGTTCTCGCTGCCTCCCACCAGGTCGCACAGCAAATAGATTTTATAGAAGTGGTAGAGGTGAGCTTTATAACCGTGTTTACGGTGATCATATATTGCGGCCACTTTCTTTGCCTTAACACTGAAGCCCGATTCCTCAAGAACCTCTCGTTCAACCGCTTGCGAAAGTGATTCATTTACGTCTACATAGCCACCAGGCAGTGTCCATGCATCGCTTGCTCGTTCTTTGGCCATAAGAATCTTATTGTCAGCGAATATTGCTCCGCGAACGTCTATCTTTGGCGTTACGTACCCAGACTCCGCCGAAAAGACCTTATTCACGAATTGCTTGGAGTGAACGGAATGTTTCGCGATCAGTTCCGCCGCAATTTCATTAAGCTGTTTGAACCGCTGCAAATCGTACGGGTCTTTTGAGAAATAGAAGCCACTACTCGATATAGCATGAATTTCCCGACTCAAATCCAACAGAGTCTTTTCCATAACCCTCACCTTTTGGCCGAGCTGGAAATCCGGACCAATCGCGGCATCACACCACTTATCAGATCGGTCCAGGTCAGTATTCCACATCCTTGGAAACAGGCAAACCGGAAGTGGTCGGGAGGACAACTGACTATAAGGCGATTTCACTCTTTGAGAATTGGCCCACGTGGTCAGTGAGCGTAATCGCGATTTCTCATCAATTGAGCAAACTTCGCGCCATTTTAGGAATCCGCGTTACTCGAGATTACGGCATCCCTTGAAACAGTACATTGCTGGTAAGCGTTCCCGTCGGCCTCGTCACGGCGAGGTAGCCGGTGCTGCACTTCCCCAGATTCAAGTTGTTGCTCTCTCCGGTTGTGCCGGTCATTGACTCGCCTATTTCGTCCACGTAAGATTCGACGATGATCGGCCAGACCATCTCGCATTACCGCATCGTCGAAATGCTGGGTGGTGGTGGAATGGGCGTCGTCTACAAAGCCGAGGATACCGACCTTGGCCGCTTTGTCGCGCTGAAGTTTCTACCCAATGATGTCGCGCAGGATGCCTCCGCGTTGGAACGTTTCCGCCGCGAAGCCCGCGCCGCTTCGGCGCTGAATCATCCCAATATCTGTACGATCTACGAAATCGGCAAACATGGCGACCAGTCTTTCATAGCCATGGAGTTTCTGGACGGCATGACGCTGAAAAGCCGCATCGCCGGGCGTCCGATGGAAACGGAGACGATTCTGTCTCTGAGCATCGAAATTGCAGACGCGCTCGACGCGGCACACGCCAAAGGAATCGTTCACCGCGACATCAAACCCGCCAATATTTTTGTCACCGACCGCGGCCACGCCAAGATTCTTGATTTCGGCCTGGCGAAGGTCACGCCCACAGGCGGGTCGCTCAATACCCAGACGCGAACGGTCGATGAGCACCACTTGACTAGTCCGGGCACTGCGGTAGGAACAATTTCCTACATGTCTCCCGAGCAGGCGAAAGGCAAAGAGCTGGACGCCCGAACGGATCTGTTTTCGTTTGGCGCGGTGCTTTATGAGATGGCGACCGGGACGCTGCCGTTCCGCGGCGAAACCTCTGCGCTCATCTTCAAATCAATACTGGATAGTGCTCCGGTTCCCGTTGTGCGGTTGAATCCTGACCTGCCTGCGGACATGGAACGGATCATCAACAAGGCACTGGAGAAGGATCGCGATTTACGCTGCCAATCGGCGGCGGAGTTGCGCTCCGACTTGAAGCGGCTGCAGCGCGACACAGGCTCGGGGAGGATTGCGACTTCGGCATCGAGTGCTCCCGCAATTGCGACCGCTCCATCTTCAAGTGGCACGGCGAGTGGAATAGCGATTGGAACATCAACTGGAACTCTCGCCGCTCCTTCCGGCACGGCGTCCGTAGTTGCTACGTCTTCATCTGCGAAGAAATATCTTATGCCCGCCTTATGCGTGGCAATCTTAGTCGCGGCCGGATTCGCTTATCGCTTCTGGCCGCATGCACCCGCGCCCAGCCTTCCCGGCAAAGTTTCACAGATCAGCCACTGGAACAAGGCCATGTACGGCGCGCAACTCTCGCCCGACGGACACACCATCGCTTTCTCGTCTCCCACGGAGGGCACGTTCCAGATTTATGTGATGTTGACTTCCGGTGGCGATCCGCTACAGCTCACTCGCGATGAAGGCGATAAACGTCCGCTCGGCTTTTCCGCCGACAGCACCGAAATCTACTACGCCCGCAATGTGGGGCGCGCCGATGTCTGGGCGGTTCCCACCCTCGGGGGCAACCCGCGCCACGTCGTCAACGCCATCACTTTGGCGCCTTCCGCGGACGAAAAATCGCTGTTCTACGTCCCCGAGGGTATCCACTCCATATACCGCGCGCCAGTCTCCGGCTTGGGCGGCGAGGAGGTCTTCAAATTCGAAGACCAAGATTCAACCCCCAGGTTTATCTTGCCCTACCCCAATGGGAACGAGCTTCTGGTAGCGCTATTTAAGCCGTTCCAAGACGAGGCTGAGTTGAAGGACGTGCACCTTGACAGCCGCAAGGCGACCGATCTCGGCAAAATCCCTGCAACTGGCGCAACCGCCTGGGAGCAACCCGGCAAGTCTTTGCTTTTCAGCCGCACCGAGAATGACATCCAGAATATCTGGCGTTATGACCTGAACGACCGTTCCCTGACGCAGGTTACCTTCGGCGCAGGCCCGGATTACGACCCCATGGTGAATCAGGCCACCAAGGGCATTTATTACGTAAGCGGCAAAGCTTCCGGTTTCTTGACCGCCTATAACACACGAACCAAGCAGTCCCTCGACCTCGTGGACGGTGATGCGACCCAACCGGCCATTTCGCCGGATGGCAAGCGGGTCATGTATATAGCGCTGCTCGGTCCACATCGCCAGGAAATATGGGTGTCCGATATTGATGGCAAGAATAAGGCGAAGCTGGCCTCCAGTGAAACTCTGTCGACAAATACCTGGGCGCCTGATGGATCGCAATTGACCTTTACCGACTCAAGCGGAGGGCCAGTGAAGGTCTACATCGCCGGAGCGGACGGAAGCAACATCCGGCAAGTGCCGTGGAGTGGCATCTATATCGGAGTCGCAATATTCACACCCGACGCCAAGTCGCTCTACCTGAGTTCGATCAAATCGCATACTTCGCCCGTGCAGATCTTGGAAATGGGCGTGGACGGCTCCCACCTCCAAATGGTCGATCAAGGGTGCGGATTTGCCACTGACGTCAGCCCGGACGGCAGGTACCTGTTGTCACTCGACCAGCGCGGTTCCGAGCAGGGTATTCACCAATTTTCGCTGGCCGACCACAAGTGCTCGATGCTAGTTCCGGGCGTCACCACGTTTTCTGGCATCTTCGCGCCCGACGACAAGTCATTCCTCTACGCCGTATCCGAACGGGGATCCGCCACGATCTACCGCGTGCCCTGGAGTAGCGGCAGAACCACAGGGGGGCCGCAAGTCGCCTATAAAGTGCCCTTCGCCTTCAGCATTGCTTATGGCGGCAACGGATACGACTTCTCGCGCGACCTATCAACCATTGTCTACGCCCGTCCCGGCGGTCAGGCCGACCTCTATCGGCTGAAATAATCCTGCAGTCCGTGGAGCTTAAGAGCTTTGACTGTTGTCATCAGGCGATAACACTCATAACCCAGGGTATCGGTTTCTCAAGGCAATCAGCCGATTCCTTCAGACTAGAAGCTAGTTTCCTGCCCCGGCCGTGCCCTTCTTGTCCAGCAATCTCTCCATCTCATCCATCACGCGATTCATCTTTTTGACCGTAAGCTCGAGCGGTTCGTCGGTGGTCATGTCGACGCCGGCGTCTTTCAGCAGGTCGATTGGGTATTTCGACTTGCCGGAGGAAATGAATTTCAGGTAACGGCCGGTGGCTCCGGGCTCACCCGCGAGCACTTTCTCAGACAAGGCGGAAGATGCGGTGAATGAGGTCGCGTACTGGAAGACATAAAACGAGTTGTAGAAATGGGGAATGAACGCCCACTCGTTGGCAATGTAATCGTCGACGATGCAGACGCCTTGATCGTGGCCGTAGTATTTCTTGACGATTTCTTCGTAGAGTTTCGACAAAGAGTCGCCGGTCAGGGGCTGCCCTTTCTCAACCATCTCGTGCATGCGCAGTTCAAATTCCGCGAACTGAGCCTGGCGGAAAACGGTTCCCTTGATGCTCTCCAGATAGTTGCCCAGCAGGGAAAAGCGAGTCGCGTCATCCTTGATCTGCTTGAGCATGTAATCGATGAGGAGAGCCTCGTTGAAAGTGGAAGCCACTTCTGCCACAAAGATTGGATAGGAAGACAAGGGATAGGGCTGGGTCTTGTTCGAGAAGTAGCTGTGCATGGTGTGTCCGAGCTCGTGGGCCAGGGTGCTCATGTCGTCATACTTCCCGTTGTAGTTCAGCAGCATGTAGGGGTGAACGTCGTAGGCCCCGCCGTTGGAATAAGCTCCGGAGGTTTTGCCTTCGGTGGGATACATGTCAATCCAGCGTTCAGTGAAGGCGCGTTTGGCTCCCGCGGCGTATTCGGGGCCAAGCGGGGCAAGAGCCTGCAGGATATTTTGTTCGGCCACGTCGACGGGATATCTCGTGTCGACCGAAGACACGAGGGGGGCATACAGATCGTAATAATGGAGTTCGGTGAGCCCCATCATTCGTTTGAGGAGTTTCAGGTAGCGCTGAAACGTGGGCAGGTTGCGATCGACTCCGTCAATTAACCTCGAATACACCGAGACTGGGATGTTGGGCTGGTCCAGGGTCGCTTGCAGATCGTTGTCGTAATGGCGGGCCTGCGCGTAGAAGACGGAAGTCTGGACATTGGAATTCATGATGGAGCCGAAGGTGCCGCGATATTTTCCCAGCGCGGTGAAGAAAGCTTCCATGACTTTCTGCCGGTCCTCGCGGGAGGGTGACGCGCGGTAGAGAGAGAATGCCGCTTTATCGATCTTGACGGTCTTGCCGTCGCTGAGGGTGACGGGAGGATAGGGAAAATCGGCATTGGCGAAGATGCGATAGACGCTGGAAGGCCCGCTGGCCATCACGGCGGACCCTGCGAGGAGCTTCTCTTCTGCGTTGCTGAGCGTGTGGGCTCGACGCCGCGCGATGTCTTCGAGGTCATGGCGGAAAACATGCAGGCGAGGCTCTTGCGCGAGAAATCGCTCGATGGTCGCGTTGTCCATCTTGAGGATCTCGGGTTCAATGAAGGCGGATTCGGTGCCCAGAACGGATCCGAGCTGAACCATTTCCTGCTGCATCCCCTGATAGGTGCTGACTCGGGTGTCCTCGTCGGACTTCATGGCGGCGTATACGAACAGGCGGTTGAGTTCTTTGTCGAAGGAGCTTTGAGTCTCCAGAGCGTCCGCCAAGGGGGATGCGGAGGAAGCCAGCGTGCCTTGAAACTGCCGCAGCTTGGGCAACTCGGAGGCAAGCTTGTCCTTCGTCGCACGCCAAGCCTGGTCGGAGGGATAGATGGCTGTCAGATCCCATTTGGAGTCGTCCGGTATTTTGCTGCGATCGCGCTCCTGGTTTTGTGAAACCTCGTTTTGCGAAACCTTCGCATGCGAAACCAAAGTCGAAAGGGCGAGCAGGACAAGCGCTCCGGACAAGGGGCGCAGGACGGTGGCGAGATCGAAGTGCATGGGCATGGCTCCTTCACAACTTAAACGGGTTCCGAAATAAAAGAGAAGCTGGATTGGAAGCATGGGGATCAGAAATATCGGACATCAGCATCAAACGCTGATTATGAAGCATTGTAGCTAAGCTGGTTTCTTGATGCGAAGTGCTAGACTGACTCGACGATCGCGAGACGTCGGAAAGAGGCGTGATTGAGTGACAATACCGCGATGCTTAAGCATTTGCCTTGTGGCTGCGCTGATTACGATGGTCAATCCAGTCTTCGGGCAGACTGCAACGCCGGCGCAACAGACGGCGCAACCCCCGGCGCGGCACACGGAACGTCAGGCGCCGCCGACGCGAGACCCTAACACTGCCGGGTACGTAGTGGCGACGGGATGCTCCAAGGCCCCCACAAATTTCGCGCAGCGACTGCGCATGTCCCAGCTGACAAAACAACATGGCCACGAACTGTCCCCAGCAGGTGAAACCCCGCGCATGGCGCTCGGCTTTATGCTGGCGCACCGCGATTTCAAATTCCAGACGGAAAAAAACCTGCAGAATCGGCGAAAATATGCTGCATACTCGATTCAAGGCTGAGCCTCCTAGTCTGTGATTGGTTGTTTTGGAGAAAACCCAATCTCAACCTATCAGAGGCTCAACTTTTTTCGTATTAGTTTCCCGACTCGCAATTTGGACAAGAGTGGTCAGCTATGAAACCATCGTCCAACTCATCGGCAACACCAAGACCAGGACTGGGCTCAAGATCAAAGCCAAGTTGACCCGCCGGAAGTATCACAAAGGAATCAAAATCCCTAATTCAGAAATGGCCCAGACTCAATCTCGTACCAGCTGATTTTTGTGGTGATTGGAACTATTCACTTCACCTCGGGACAACTAGAATTGCACAGCTTATTCAGACGCGGGGCCTAAGCCTTAGACTCCCCGGGGAGGACCTATGCGTTTCACCAAGAACCCAGGCAGGATCGCAGGCTTGCTATACGTACTCGCGTCAATCGTAGGCATCTTCGGCCTGCTGTACGTTCCCAGCAAGCTGATTGTGAACGGAAATGCGGTGGAGACCGCCCGCAACATCGCCGCCTCCGAGACACTGTTTCGTCTCGGCATTGCTGCGCACCTCATCGGCGAGGCCCTATTTGTCTTTGTCGCCCTGGCTCTGTATGACTTGTTCAAGGCGGTCAACCAGCGGAACGCCTTGTGCATGTTGACTTTGATTCTGGTCGCAATCCCGATGGCGTTTCTGAATGAGCTGAACGCCATCGCCGCCCTGGTCCTGGTACATGGAGCCGATTTCCTCTCCTTGTTTGACCAGCCTCAACGCGATGCACTGGCTATGCTGTTCCTCAATGTGCATGGGTATGGATTTGATGTCGCCGGAATATTCTGGGGCCTTTGGCTGTTTCCGCTTGGGCTCCTGGTGTACCGGTCGGGCTTTCTTCCCCGCATCCTGGGGGTGGCGCTGATGGTGAATTGCTTCGCCTTTCTGATAAGCAGTCTTACGTCGTTAGTACTGCCACACTACGAGGCACTCGTCCACGGATGGATGCGCCCATTCCACTTTGGCGAACAGGCGTTCATGCTCTGGCTACTGATCATGGGTGCAAAGCCAAGGCCACTGGCGAATCCAGCCTACTGTGCAACGCCTTCGTAATAGTGCTCAAAACCAGCGACTCCGCCCGTCACGGGTCGGGTTGTCCCTCGGAAGTGATCGTCAGTTGGTGATAAATCGCCGTTAACCGACTCGCAGATTCTTGACTCTCCTTTTCTGCGATGACGATCGTTTCCAGTAGTGCAGTCCTGCGCTATACTTACGGGCACTTCGGTGTTCCGGCAGCGGAGAGCCGATGCCTGATGATGCGACCATCTCGAATCGGCAAAGGCCATTAGATCCCGCGATCGCGTCGCCGGGGCCGCAGCCCGCCTCAATTGCCGCAGGCAGGTTGCCTTCCACCATCGGACACTACCGCATTATTCGCCTGCTGGGCGAGGGCGGGATGGGTGCGGTCTATGAGGCCGAGCAAGACCAGCCGCGACGCACAGTCGCACTGAAGGTAATAAAGACCGCTTGGGCCAGTCACGAATTGCTGCGCCGATTCGAATTGGAGTTCCAGACTCTCGGCCGATTGCACCATCCCGGCATCGCGCAAATCTATGAGGCGGGCACAGATGAAACCAGTTTCGGCTCCCAGCCCTTCTTTGCCATGGAGATTATCCACGGCAAGCCTCTCATCGAATACGCAGAAGCGCAGCATCTGAAAACGCGCCAACGGCTTGCCTTGACGATCCAGATTTGCGAAGCGGTCGAGCATGCCCATCAGCGCGGCATCATCCACCGCGATCTGAAGCCAAGCAACATTCTGGTCGATGACAGCGGCCAGCCCAAGATCCTCGATTTTGGTCTGGCGCGCGTGACCGATGGTGACGTGCACGCAACCCGTCAAACGGGCATGGGACAACTGCTGGGCACACTCGCCTATATGAGCCCGGAGCAGGTCACCGCCGATCCCCTGGCGCTCGATACGCGCAGTGATGTCTACGCCCTTGGTGTCATTCTCTACGAACTGCTCGCCGGAAAGCTGCCCTACGAAGTGTCGCGGCACCTGTACGAAGTGGTGAAGACAATTCAGCAGGTTGACCCCATACCTCTTAGTTCTATCAACCGCGAGTATCGCGGGGATATCGAAACGATTGTCGCCAAGGCGCTGGAGAAAGACAAAACCAGGCGTTACGGGTCGGCGGCGGAGTTGGCGGCTGACATCCGGCGTTATCTGGAAGATCGTCCGCTTGCGGCTAAGCCGGCCAGCACCAGCTATCAATTGCGGAAGTTCGCGCGCCGTAACAAGGCGCTGGTAGCGGGAGCCTTGGCGGTGTTTCTGACGCTCATCGTGGGCGTTGTGGTCAGTACGTGGCAGGCGGTTCGGGCGCGACGAGCGGAACTGCATGCGCAAGCCGAGGCCGCGACGGCGCAAGCTGTAGTTGATTTTCTGCAGAACGATCTGCTGGCGCAGGCCAGCGCGAACAAACAATCAGGCCCGAGCATAAAACCGGACCCGGACCTTAAGGTACGGACGGCCTTGGACCGCGCGGCCGCGCGCATTGAGGGCAAGTTCGCAAAGCAACCGGAGGTAGAGGCCTCCATTCGGCGCACGCTCGGTGAAACCTACGAGGAGCTCGGTCTATACCCGGAGGCGCGGAGACAGTCGGAACGGGCGCTGGAATTGCAGGACCGGGTGCTGGGGGCAGAGAATCCGAACACCCTCAGGACCAAGAGCGGGCTCGGGTGGATCGCCAAGCTCCAAGGCAGATATCCGGAGGCTGAGGCCTTGCTAAACCAGACTCTGGCCACCGAACGGCGCGTGCTAGGTCCCGAGCATCCCGGCACGCTGACCTCCATGAACAATCTGGCCGTGGTCTACATGGATGAGGGCAAGTACATGCAGGCCGAGGCGCTGGACAGCCAAGCCCTTGAGATCCGTCGCCGCGTGTTAGGTCCCGAGCATCCCGGAACGCTGATGTCTATTACCAATCTGGCCGCGATCTACGTGGACGAGGGCAAATACGCTCAGGCCGAGCCGCTCTATAATCAGGCTATGGAGGTCAGGCGTCGCGTGCTAGGTCCCGAGCATCCCGACACGCTGTTGTCGATGAGCAACCTGGCGGCAGACTACGAGCACGAGGGCAAGTACCCGCAGGCCGAGTCCCTGGACAATCAGGTTTTTGAGATTCGGCGCCGCGTGTTAGGCCCCGACCATCCCGAGACGCTGAACTCCATGAACAATCTGGCCGTCGTCTACAGCGACGAGGGTAAGTACGCACAGGCCAGGGCGCTCGACAGCCAGGTCCTGGAGGTCAAGCGTCGCGTGCTAGGTCCCGAGCATCCCGACACGCTGACCTCCATGAACAATTTGGCCGACGACTACGCGGAGGAGGGCAAGTACGCGCAGGCCGAGGTGCTCTTCAATCAGACCCTGGCAATTGCGAGGCGGGTGGAGGGTCCCGAGCACCCAGACACGCTGCTCTTTATGTCGGATTTTGCTAGTATGTACCAGCGAAAGGGTGATTACGCCCTGGCGCAAAAGTATGCCGATCTGGCGCTGGCTGGCCGCCGGCGCGCCTTGGGATCAGAGGACCCGGACACGATGGCCTCGGCCGCCGATCTGGCGCTGGCCTACGTCTCGCAGGGGAAATTTGCCGAGAGCGAACCTCTGGCACGCGAAGCAGTGGAGACGTACAAAAAGAAAGAGCCGGATGACTGGCAACGATTCCGCGCCGAGAGCCTGCTGGGAGCTAGCTTGGCTGGACAGAAGAAATACCCCGAAGCCGAACCGCTGCTGCTTGAAGGCTACCACGGGATGCTGGCGCGGAAAGACCGCATCGGCGTCCCCGATCGCTATCACCTCCAACTCGCTCATCAGGCGCTCATCCAGCTTTACAAGGATTGGGGAAAGCCGCAGAAAGCGGCCGAAATAGCGAAAGAACTAGAACGGTAGAGGTTCCGACGGCAAACAGGAAAGTGGTTTATAAAGAGGGCACCTGTTGAACCTAGCTGCGGACCCAACCCGTCAACCGTGTGTTTCCTCTGACGTTTACCTTTGCTTTCTTCCGTCGGTAACTTTCCGAAATCGTCACCAAGCCTTTCGGAGCGTCACGAGTCCTTGGAGATAATCCTCCTCTTCGATCCTGCTCTCTACCCCGAACTCGGTCAAGATCGTCATCATCTGCCCCAAGGGGACTCCGGCAAGCTCAGCAGCTCTGCCCCAGCGATGCTTCGCCTTTCTTGTATCTCTCCACTGCGAGTAAGCCTCTGCCCCGGGTGACCATATCCCGCACGCACTTCGAAAGATCACTCCTTTGTTCCTTGGTGAGCTGGTTCAGAAATTCGAAATTCTCACGATCCATTCGAATGCTCATCGTCTTGGTCATGTCGCTGTCCCCAGTTTCCGCCTGGCGAATTGACCTCTTGTAACGCCCACCTTCGCGATCGCGCGCAATGACAGGGAGGTAGGCTTTGGCGACTGGTCCGGCTCCGAGCGGTCGTGTTCCCAATCTCGCAGAGTGGCAAGAAAGATGTGGTAGCGCACAGCGAGCCTCCTGAGTTAACCCGGTGCCGTCGCGAAGAACTGCTTGACGTGCAGCTTCTTGGTTCGGCGTTTCGCTTGCCACAGATCGTAGGCAAGCTGCATCTGCAACCAGTGTTCCGGTGTACTCCCGAATGCCTTGGATAGTCGCAGCGCCATTTCCGCCGTGATACCGGAGTGGCCGTTGAGGATCGACGAAAGAGTCTTGCGCGTGACACCCAAGCCCTTCGCCGCCTCAGTCACGCTCAAATCGAGCGCCTTAAGGCAGTCCTCCCGAACTATCTCGCCGGGGTGCGGGGGATTATACATATCCATCTCTCTTTTGATGCTCCCCGAGTTTACTCGGGGATTCTTTGAGTCTGGATTAGGCATAAGCCAACTCCTGACCGCCAGAATAGGGCGTCACCAATAAAGCCCCACCAAGGCTCACTGAGTCCTTGGCGAATCCCACCAGTATGCCCAAACCTCGCTGGGCGATGTTGAAGGCAGCGTTAGCGTCCCGATGGTCTTTGTGGCTACAGTGCTCACAGACATACACCTTACCGTCTGGAGTGTTTCTCTGATCGCATCGCGAACAGTTCTGCGACGTATACGCAGGATGGACTGCGATGACGGGTATGCCTCGCAAAGCCGCTTTGTACCGGATGAACTGCAGCAGTTGGTAGAACGACCACTGCGAGCGGTTGACATAGCCTTTAATCTTGCTTTTAGGCTTGCGCACCCCCCTCCAGATTCTCTACCACAATGACGCGGCGATGGGTTACGGCATAGGAAACAATCTGCTTGCTCACGATGTGATTTTCGTGCTTGGTGCGTCGTGATTGCTTCTTCCGTAGAGCACGCAGGGTACGACACTTGCCCTGACTTTGCAGTTTGGCTCTACGGTTGCGAAAGTTCTGCTTGCTTCCTGCTGGGTTGAATCCGAGATGTCTAACTTTGCCATTCTGTGGGTCTGCCAGTACGGCCACATTCCCCACTGAGTTGCGGTCGATCCCGACGCAACCTTCCAAGGTTCGCTCGGCCATCACAGGCGTCCAGTAGCAAATCGAGCATCGCCACTGACTGCCACGTTTGAAAAACTCTACACTGCGAACGAATCCATACACCGGCTTGGGAAAGGCAACGGGTAGCACTTCTTTCTTGAACAGGGCTGGAATCCTCAATCCCCCGTCTACCAACTTGACCACCCTTCCCTTGTCTCCGCAGATGGGCAGAACAATGTTCTTAACGGTAAGGCACTTTCGATTCCGCTGGTACTTTTTGATTAGCGATTTCGCGACCACACACGGTAGTTCTGGGTAATCCTTCGAGGAGGAGAGTTTACGATTCTGCAGCATACGAGGCAACGAATCCTGCCGGACCCGAGACAGCAGGACATCGAGTACGGGAACCAGAAAATCGGGAACATTGACTACACAAGTCGTAGCCACAGTGGGCACGGGCTCATCGATCCCATAGTTTTCGTCGTGAAGTTTCGTCGTCACGTTAATTCCATGATAAAACTGCTTCCTCGCATTGCTTCT
This sequence comes from uncultured Acidobacteriaceae bacterium, assembly GCA_963714225.1. Classification (GTDB taxonomy): domain Bacteria; phylum Acidobacteriota; class Terriglobia; order Terriglobales; family Acidobacteriaceae; genus Sulfotelmatobacter. Next base: position 157,694 of record CAVQNY010000022.1, read on the forward strand.
TATTACAAATACCGAGTCCTCGAAGGGAATGGCGAGTCTGACCACATCCATTTCCTACTCGAATGCCCGCCATCCACTTCTGTTTCTACCACCGTTGCTCGTCTCAAGTCCGTCTCTTCCAAGTTCTTCCTCAGTCGTTATGGTTCGCAGTTCTGGTCTAACCATTCCCGAACGCTTTGGAACTCGGGCTACTTCGCTGCCTCAACAGATGGAGTGACTATCGACACCCTTCGACGGTATGTAGAAAACCAAGGAAAATTTCAGGGAACGCCGGGGTTGAAAAGCCTCGGAGGCATATTCGCTTTATATTCGCCTCCGAGAATTCTGCACCCGGCGGCTGCGATTGTCAAGCGGAGAATTACGCGGTTCAAGCCCTGGTTGCCTACCTCGGTATCCAGCACCCGTCTAAGCCAAACAGCTCAGCGGATCCCTTGGCCAGAAGTACAATTTTTCGGCGGGCAGGAGCGGCTAAAGAAGGCTTTGCTGTTGTGTGCGTTGCGTCGGACGATCTGGAAGGAGCTGCGAAGGAAATTCCGTAATTCCGTACTTTCGGCCAAGCGATCCTTCGACGGTATGTAGAAACCAAGGGAGGATAAGCGTCACTCGTCCGGGCGGTGGTGTTGCACGGCGGCAAAGCACGTCCGCTTGACGCCGACGATTTTGCGCTGCCTGGATGGATGGTCCCCAAATCGCAGTAACCTGCGGCCTATTCGATCCTTGGATCAAACGGATGCAGTTGATAACCGGCAATGTTCATGGGCGGTCTCGGTGTCGGGCAACTGGCGGCTACGCAAGCGCTTCACGTGTTGAGCGGTCACCCCTCGCGTGTCCCCCGAGGCAAAAAGCCGTTCCAGCCCCTTGTGACGAAACCGCACTATCATTTTCGTATAGTGTAACTACTCAGGTTACAAAGGTCAAGTCCCTTGCAGTACGAGAAATCGGAGTGCGCCGCATCCTGGGCGTTGTCTCTTTAGCCAAGAAGGACGGTGCGGTTCAAGGTTACGATTCGCTTACCGTTTTTGGGCCCCGGCCTTCAAGGCCGGGGATATAAGGCCCCGTGTTTTTTCCTTCCGTTTGTCCTAAACTCCTGCTGTCCAAAAGACCTAGCGGCAGGGCAATGCCGGAAGGCAAGCCTCTTCGTTGTCCTCCGGTGAAGTAGGCCGGCTGTGGGAGGAACCCATCGAAGCATCTCGCGATAACCAAACGAGTTGCCGTAGGAATCGCTGCCATTTATGGCGGCGAGGATGTCAACGCGCAGTTCTTTTTTACGCCGCCACCACCAGTGACCACCTGAATCAGGCGACAGGCAAGCCCCCGGCGTGAACTTCGGAGCGACTCGTCTCTTGTATGGCTTCGAGCGCCCTATGGCTTTAAGCTACCGAAGCGGCAAAAGTCGCGGGGTTCTCGGCGATCATGAGCCGCTATGGCTCCTCGCTTTCATCGGATCCGTCGCTCGTAACCTCGGCTTCCTCCTCGTCCTCCAGCGTGGCCACAGCGCACGGGCCTTCTTGCTCCGCTTCTACCGATTCATTGTTTTTCGCACACTGTTGAGCAGCGAAATCGGGTTGTCGATTGACTGCATCTGTGGCCGAGCCTAAGGTCTAAGGGACAGATTGGCCCTCTCGTCACTTCTTTTCTTGTGCCGTTGGCGGCAACAATCCGTTCAGGCGCAGGTACATGGCAGCCGCGCTGTAGTGGTCGGCCCAGTCATTGGTCAGGGCGATGAGGGCAAAAGCTCGCGGTCCCTCGCGTCCACCAAAGAGTTCCACCGTGTCTCCAAGTTTGGAATCCTCCACCCTTCCTAGAGCCGTGGCGCAGAAATCAAAACTCGCTTTGAGCGCGGCGACCAGCCTGTCCTTCCCGTCCGTTTCTTTCAGGCCCGGCGATTTTGTCTCGGGTACTTCTCCGATCTTGGCGCAGAGGTAACTGTTCGATTGGATAATGTGCAGGACAAGATTGCCGAATGTCATCTGCTTGGGCGTGGGCTTGAACCCGAACTTGTCGGCTGGCATCTCTTCCGCGGCCGCTACCAGGTTCTTCTGCTGGCGCGGCAGAATCTCCTTAACCACCGACGTGACCGGGTTCTTGTTGCCCTGCGCGAAAGCGATGGCCGTTGCTAACAACACGAACACAACGAGTGTGCGTTTCATATATGCCTCCCGCAACCGTCATGCTGCCATCCTAAGCTCTTTCACCACTCGTGTTCTGTCTTCGGCTTTGCTACTTGAACGCAGGGTTTCGAATACCACTTTGTAGGCCGGTGTTCGCCGTCACCCGCGAACGCATTCGCCAGATCGAAGCCAAGGCTCTGCGCAAGCTGCGCCACCCGTCACGCTCCCTCAGCCTCAAGTCATTTCTCGACGACGTGCACGAATAACTCCGCGGGCAAGACGTGCATGCAGGGAGAGCCATGGAAGGGATAGACCAGCGAGTTGACTAGGCAGCCTCGCTGCGATGCGGTATAGGGTGGCTAGTTTGGGATGTGTTCCGCAGAGCGCGCAAAGCGTACATCGCGTCATCCAGAGCTTGTTCCTCTTCGATGTTGTCTCCGGCTATGTGAAACAACTCCCGTGCTCTTAGTGCAAGTGCTTTCTCTGCTTGCGCAATGCGCTCCGGGAGTCTGGCGTTATCAACCTCAAAGAGCGCAGCCTTGTACAAATCCCTCCACGCTCCGCTGTCCAGAGATTTAGAGCTGCCTGTATACATAACTCTCCCTGTTTCGCTTGGCGGGCCGGTGAAAGTGTGTCGAATTCTGCCGAATGCTCTCGCAGGAACAGCCAACAACATCGTCTCCCCAGTCATTAGATACGATGGCGCCGGTGATCCCTACTGGGAAATGACTCGTGTTCGCCACTGCGGTAGAGCTTCGGGCGAGCTTCGTTGACAATCAGGGCGCGCCCGCCGTGAACTGAACCGTTGAGGGTACGAATAGCAGCTCGCGCCTCACCACCATTGGTCATCTCGACGAACGCAAATCCCCGCGGTTGACCTGTGTCGCGATCCATGACGGTCGTGACTGTCTTAACTGCTCCGTACGCCGCGAAGAGTGTCTGAAGCTGATCTTCGGAAGCGGAAAAATCTAAGTTACCGACGTAGATGTTAGTCATGGCTTACCTCCTGGTTTGAGCATGGTTCTCCGCTGCGCGATGGTCCGATTATCATCGCCAACGATTTCTTGTCATAGCGATCTTGCGGTTGAGGCTCGGACGGCCTTGGGATCGTTGCTTCCTGCTACTTCGCGTTCTGCTTGAATCCAGTCTTCGTCCGCATAGCCATCTATGCCCCCGCGCACCTCGTACAGCTCGTAAGCGCGAGCGCGCACGTTCTCCTCCTGAGTCTTGACAGCCGCGTCGATCTTGGTCAAAAGCTCCGGATGGATTGTTCTCCTCAGTTTCTTGCCTGCATCGCACCGCCGAGCTTACGCAGCCACGGCGAGCGGTTGGATGTGCCCGAGTTGCGTCAAGAGTGTGTATTGATCGTAGTAACAGCCTCCGGATACAATTCGCCCCTGCTTGTCGAAGTGGCAGATTTCGCAGAAGGGTAGAGACATCTTGCGCCCGGTCGGCTTCAGTGAAGCAAACGGCCCGTCGTTGGTGCCTTCGCATGTGAACTGGGCGACCACAATGTCTCCCGCGTCAATGTATTGGGGATTGGTGATGCGGGCATCCGAGAAGGCCTTGGCCCATCCTTCTGTCCACTCCCTGAACTTCTCCCGGGTGTTTAGTGTGATATTCCGACCGTGATCGGTATACGCAAGGCCTTCGGCGGCGTTGCGGACGACGCCGGCGAAGTCGCGCTTATTCCAGCTCTCGTGCGCCGCACGGAGCCTTTCCACGTTTTTCGAAGCCATAGTGCTTTCTCCTTTTTTTGTAGTGTAGAAAGCGGGCGAGTCGCTAAGCTCGCCCGGTGCGGGTGAATAGAGTGTCCTAGCTCGATCTGTCAGGCGGCTTTGCCTGCAGCAATTCTGTGCGTGGTGGAGCTATCGACATTGAAGGTCCGGACTACGGGCTCTGCCTCAAGCAGGTGCCGTATCATCTCGTGGATGGCGGGATATTGCTCCCGCTGGTACCGTTCGGCATCTTCCTGGCTGTTCCAAAAACTCAATGCCAAGATCTGATTGGGTTCTGTATTCGATACCAGAAGAGTTTCATCCACGAACCCGGCTTGTTTCTTCAAAATCGGCAGCACTTTTTCGTTGATGGTGTTGGCGAGTTCCCGGGCCTTTCCCGATTTGGGTGTTACTTCGACAGTTCGTGTAAACATGGAAACACTCCTTTTGCGCTTGTTCGGAACAGGCGACACTCAAGCCACCGGTCGAAGCTGACCGGCAGCAGTTGTGTCTCACTTGGGTGGAGTCGGTCTTGCGACCAGCTGCTTGACCACCATATATTCGGGACAAAACCGTCATTGGAGACGGCTGTAGCTGTGATGAATCTCAACTCCCCGAATTTTCCCGCGGGTCAGGGCCGCTGCTGGGCCGCTGTGTAGGAGATGTGCGACTGAGTTTTGGCTGTGGCCAATGAGACATCACCACGCTAGGCTCGGAGGAAGCCGGTGTCAATGACCGTTTTTGGTGCAGCCCGTTTTGTTCGCGCAGATCCGAGAACTAGTGAAGCATTTCCGTACATGAACTTTCGTACAGAGACGTAAGAATTACGGGAATGATTCTCGCGGCTGGCACAAGCTAGCTTCAGATTTTCGAGGTTTAGTTCGCAAATTCTATTCGGTCACGTCCTTTGTGCTTAGCTGCGTACAGAGCGGTATCGGCGCGGGCCCCTAGGGCGTTCAAGTCAGAAGGCTTGGACCCGCGAAACCCAGCGATTCCGAAGCTGGCTGTGACCCCGAAGGTGCGGCCCGCAACAGTGAACTTCTGATCCCGAAATTGTTTGCGGATGCGCTCGATGACAATGTTGACGTATTCTTTTTCTTCAATATGGGTCATGATCACAAGAAATTCTTCGCCTCCTAGGCGGCCGCACATGTTGGACTCGCGGGTATTGGACCTGAGAACTTCGGCGAAGCTCTTGAGGACGGTGTCGCCTGCGTCGTGTCCGTGGGTGTCATTGATGCTCTTGAAGTGATCTAGATCAGCCATCGCTACCCAGATCGAGAAACCGTGGCGTGCAGCTGCGCTCAATTCGCGGGTTGCCCAGACATCAATCGCACGGCGGTTGGGCAGGCCCGTTAGGGCATCCGTTAATGTCAGCTCTTCCAACGAACGATTCTTTGCTTGGATTTGGCGATGAAGTTCAACGATCCTGCGGCCTACTGCGACACGTGCCAGAAGCTCACCGGGATGGAAGGGTTTGGTGAGATAGTCATCAGCTCCGGCGGCAAGCCCTTCCACTACTTGTTCCTTATCGGCATTGCTTGTCAGCAGGATGAGATGAGAGTAGACGCCTTGGAAGTCGCGACGTATACGCCTACACAATTCCAGACCTTCTATGTCCGGCATCGTCCAATCCGTAATGACCACCGCAGGCTGATGTTTCGCAAACAAATCAAGCGCTTCGCGACCATTCTTCGCGAACAATAGGGTGTACCGTTCTTGCGAGAGGGACTGCTCTACCAGTTTGCGATAGATGGGAGAATCATCAACGGCTAAAATCTTGAATTGTTGGGAAGACGGGTCCATATGTCCCCACTTTGCTTGGGTTGAGTGCAGTCGTGCCGCCTGTCAAACGTGACCGACCCGGGTTCGTCAATTTTTGGCAGTGGTTTTCTCGGACGGCATAGACTCAGCGCAGGGAACGCAGAGATAACCTTGCGCGGTTCTTACCATGCCGACATTCCCACAGTCGCCTGGCAGGTGGTCTAGTTTACAGGTCGGGTTTTCACAACCACATTGTGTTTCGGCTAGGGTTTGCATAACTCGCCTCGCCAGTTCTTCATACGTCAGTCGCGTGCTTTTCAAAGCCAGGAGGACCCAGCTCGAACGTGCTCCCCGGCTTTCCTTCTCTCCCGTTGCAGTCCTCTAAACTGCCCGGTACGCGGAGTTCGGATGAATACCGTCGCTTTCCACAATTCGTGAATGAGTAGCGAAAATCCCCCGCAATCATTTCGGGTCCGACGCGATTTCGGTGATATTGACAAAGCCCCAAAAGGCCAATCCGGGGAATCACTTCGTTCAGTCTGGTTTCGTACTCTAGAAACCTTGCGGCATCCAGCTTCCTCCCGCGACGAATAGAACAGGCAGAGATGGTCAGGGCCGCAGAGTTCTGTCTTGTCAGGCTCGACGCATTCAATACCGACCTGACCTTCCTGGGGGCTGCGCGGCCGCCCGATCCACACCACTCGAAACCGCGCCTCACCCATGTTTCGTCTGACCACGATCAGCTGACCTGGACCTTTCAGTCCCGTGATCCCCGCCAAGCGTGCGCCCCTTCGGCTCACATCGAGCGTGTAGGCAATCTGATTGATCGCCTGCTCATCCTCCGCCCAATTCACCCGCACCGGTAGGGCAGTATGAATCCCGTAGCTCTCGAATATGGCACCTCCGCAGAACTGAAACTCACTACGCTTTCTTTACTGAGATTGAGCGACCACTTGCTGTGCAGCGGAATTCCGAAGCGTCTAAGGCGGGCAAAGGGCGCAAGGCTGAATTCCGCGTGCCCTCGACGGAGCTGAAGGCCCGGCGACCGTCCAGGATTATACTTGTTGCAAGCAATTACACCAACTGAGAATTGCTCTTCTCCGTCCCCCGGCGTCCCCCGGGGCACACACATCTCTCTCTCTCTCTCTCTCTCTCTGGCACACACCCAGCCCCGTGCAACTGGGGGCCATCTGGGGCGCTCCTGAACCGCCCATGAGTAGGTTTCCTACCTTCAGGGCCTGAAGGGGCACGGATTCACATCACCATCCCGGTCTGACATGGCGATATAACTGGCCAATCACGATGCCCTCGCGTCGGTAAGTCAAACTAAGCGAAGAGATGAAGAGATTATGAGCGAGTGCACGGATTGGACCAGTTATATCGCAAAATAACCGGCCAAACTGCTTGATTATAAAGAGCTTCGCTTTGTTTCAAAGTTGCAAGCAGATTTGGCTGGTTATTTTCGATTTTTGCCAACGTACCTTTTGATCGCGGCGGGTCTTAAGGTCTTAAGGATCTGCTGGTCCTACTCTGCGGACGATTCTTCGCCCCGCATTGTGCCCGAAACATAAGGGTTTCTGTATCGTGTTTAAGAGTCTTACCGCACAAGAGTGCCGCTTCCAGTTGGCCGGAGGGCAATCTACATACTCTCCACCACCGGGGAGATGCAGAACCTTCCCGCGGCCGCATTCCCAACAGGACTTCTGTTCCGGCTCGGATGTGGACATCTGACCACAAACTCCTTGCCTGAAGTGTTTCAAGAGTGCCCGTCCGCCAGCAGTGACTAGCTATGGCACGTTCTGGCGTTCTGGAACTCTACGAGCGTGTAGATGCCCATACGCGGTACAATCCCGACCAAATGAAAGGCGCTTTCTACACCAAGGCCAAATCGGGAAAGATCCTCGAAATCAAAGAGCTCGAACAGCCTATTCCGAAGGATCAGGAAGTCGTCTTAAAGGTGCGCGCCGCTTCAGTCAATCCGCTGGACTGGAGTATGAAAGTCGAGCGGCCCGGAGTGGACGTTGCCGGCGAAATCGTAGCGGTCGGGCGAGCAGTGACGCTCTTCGAGCTTGGCGACGCATTATTCGGGGTTGGCAAAGGCACATTTGCCGAATACGCTCGTGCTCCTGAAGCCAAACTAGCTCCGAAACCAGAAAGCGTCAGCTTCGAGCAAACAGCGGCTGTGCCGATTGCAGGACTTACCGCCTTGCAGGCGCTTCGTGATAAGGGGCGTCTTCAGTCCAACCAAAAGGTTTTGATCAATGGTGCGGCGGGAGGGATCGGTACCTTGCCGTGCAGATCGCGAAAGCATTTGGCGCTGATGTCACCGGCGTTTGCAGCACGAAGAATGTCGAATTGGTGCGCTCTCTCGGTGCCGACCGAGTCATAGATTACACACGCGAGGACTTCACCGAGGGCAGCGAACGTTACCAGTTGATTCTCGATAACGTGGGAAACCGCACATTGTCCTCGATGAAGCGCGTTCTGACCCCGGGTGGCAAGTGTGTTCTGACTGGAGCCCCAAAGGAACTTTCGGCAGTGTTCACCCGAATACTGAAAGCATTCACGTGGTCACCGTTCTTACGGCAGAAATTCAAATTCTTCATCGCAAATATCAATCGGGACGACCTCATGCTATTCTGCGAGCTGATCAAAGCCGTAAAAGTGTCTCAGGCGATCGACAGACGATACCCGCTGGAGCAAACAGCCGCCGCCATCGCGTATGTGGAAGAAGGGCACGCTCGCGCGAAAGTCCTCATCGTGCCTCAGTAGTTTCGAGCCGTTAGTCAGTCGATGATAAATCCATTTCACTAATTGACCCCGAACGGCCGCTGCCGCCCATTCGTGCTAAGAGCGAAGTTATCGCAAGGGGCAGAACAACTGTAAGCGACAATTCGATCCAAGGCGAGAAGGGTATAATCTGACCTGCATCAAGAAGGAGCAGCGGAGGAAGCCACATGCAACTGTTATGGATACCGTTGGTTCTCGCGACTTTCATCGTGCTCTACCTAATTCTGGGAAGCTTTTTCACCGTGCGCACGGCCGAAGTAGCAGTGATCACGCGATTCGGCAAGTTTCTTCGGGTCGCCCAGCCAGGATTGAACTGGAAGCGGCCATTCTTCGATTCCGTGGCGGGCACAGTCAGTCTGCGCGTGAATCAGATTACTTTGACCATGGAGACGAAGACCAAGGACAACGTGTTCGTCACCATTCCCATCTCCGTGCAGAATCGCGTTCGTCCGGAAAAGGTCTACGACGCGTACTACAAGCTTTCCGATCCGGTGGCGCAGATCAAATCCTATGTTGAGCAGGTGATCCTGGGGCATGTCCCGGGGATGACGCTGGACGAAGTGTTTGCCACGCAATCCAGTATCGCCGCCGCGGTCAAGCAGGAACTGGACGCGGATATGGCCTTATTCGGATACGAAATTGTCAATGTCTTGGTCACCGATATCGTTCCCGACGCCAAGGTGAAGTCCGCCATGAACGATATCAACGCGGCACAGCGCGAGCAGGTAGCCGCCAACGCCAGGGGCGAGGCGGAGAAAATTCTGGTGGTCAAGAAAGCCGAGGCCGAAGCAGAAAGCAAGGCCCTCCAAGGGCAAGGGATCGCCAATCAAAGAAAGGCCATCATCGAAGGTCTGCAGGTCTCGATAGAACAGTTCCAAAAGGTGGTGGAGGGGGCGTCCGCCAAGGAAGTCATGCAGTTGGTCATGGTCACGCAGTATTTCGACACACTGAAGTCCATTGGCGAGAACGACAAAACCAACACTTTGTTTTTGTCTCATTCGCCTACAGCTGTCAAGGAAGTCTCGGATCAGATTCTGCAGTCTATGTTGGTGGCAGAGAGAGCGAGCGGCTGAAGCTCAAGAGTGTCAGGGTGTCCCGCCCACTGGCAGAGCTCGCGGGGGAAGTAAGAGAATTTCCGTGTGGATTGTCGCTCGCTCTAAGCCGGAAACCTGCCGTTGTTCGTGAAATATCCGCCATTACGCTCATCTTCCGATTACTTTCAAAGTTCAGTCGCGGTTCACCGGCGACCTCCACTGGACTTGGTATCGGTGTAGGTATCGGTGACTTGCAAGTGTTAGCTAAGAAAAGAACTGGCGGAGAGAGTGGGGTTTCGAACCCGCCTGCAAGCGTAAAACGAAGGACTTACAGCGCACAGGTAGCGATCTAAAGCATTGTAAGCGCAAGAAAACCAAAACGCAGGTTTCAGGGGGTTTCAGAAATCCGGTGGTGGAAGGTAAACGCGATACCGTTCTGAAGTCGAACACCGTTCGTGGTGCTTCCGAACAGCATTCCGGTCTGAAGGTGAACGCCGCCATGAGGGGCCGAATATTTCCAAATACCAAACATTGACAATCTTTGATATCAGCGCTCAAGTGAGGAAATAGGAGCATAACCCATGAACGTCTCTCTTACTACCGAGCTTGAGAAATTCGTGAGCGCCAAAGTGGACTCGGGCCGCTACAACTCTGCAAGCGAAGTGGTCAGAGAAGCGCTCCGGCTGCTTGAAGAGCACGACCAGGCGCGCTCTGTCCAGCTTGGCGGGTTCAACCGGGAGCTTGGCCGCCGTCTGGACACACTTGACCGGGGCCAGCATGTCTCCCCGGCGGATGCCCGCGCCCGGCTCAAGCGTAAATCCGAGCAGCACCGGAAAGCCAAAGCGTGACGCGTTATATCCTGAGCGAGGAATGCCGACCGCGACCTGGATGATATATGGGACTATATCGCCGCGGATAATGTTGCCGCCGCCGATAGGTGGATATAGGCAAGCTGTTCGATGCGTTTGACGCCATTGGTAACACGCCTGGCATAGGCCATAAGCGCGAGGACCTGACCGCTAACCGGTTCTGTTTTGGCCGGTTTTGTTCCCGGGAATTTTTCAGCGGCCGGTAGTTGCGAAATTCGATCAACCCCAAGGTACCATGACGAGGCTTTTCGTGTCTCTAGGAATGTGAATTATTCAGTCTAGTGCATATAGCCGAGCGCGCTCCATGATGAAGGATTTCCCCTCCAGTCCTGGTCTCATTGTTCTTCTTTCATTGTCTTGCAAACTAGCTTGGTGTGCCCCGTTTTTGAATCGATCACGGTGGTCACCGGCAGACACCTGCAGGTCACCGTGTTGGCATTTTCCTGCTTGACTACTACACAGTGTTCGATGAGTTCGGCAGTGGGTGGCGGCATCTGACTCCGTATGGGAGGCGGGGTCGCCGCAACCGGCTGCTTCTTCGCCGCGCAGCCGGCCAGAAGCAGGCAAAACACCAACGCGGTTTTCCTCATGCCCTCTGTTTTCGCTCTCTCCGCGCCCGTTTGTCGATGGCAATCTTGGTTACACGCCCCGACCCGGACACCCTTGCGCTGAAGTGCAGCAATTCCAGCAGCTCTACAAAGAGATTCAGCGGCGGCGTGCGCCCTCTGTGCCCCCGCGAGTTAACTGACCTTGTTAGAGGAGACTCGGCGTTGATATTGGATGGGAAGAGGGAGCAGATTGTTAACTGATGCAACGTGTCCTTTCGGCCGGGCTGCGCAGTGATCGATCAACAGGAGGTGGAGGAGCTTCTCTCCAGTGCCAGGAGGTAATTCCAGGGCATCCACTCCGCAGGAGGATTTGTAGAAAAAAATGAATGCAAGAGAAGAAATCCGCGAGCACCTGATCGCCCGGCGAATGAAGTACTGGCGTGATATTGCCCGGTGCCCGCTGATGAACGCGAAAATTCCGACGTGGAGGGCGAGAAAGAATTTCTGGTCGCACGTAAGAAGGTACCCGGCGCTGGCGGCCGCGCACGGTCTCACCGCCACCAGTGTGTCTTGATGCGAGAGACGCCAAAGAAAAAACCAGTTGACCGACGAGAAGTATTAGTACCTCTATAAACAAATCTTTGCCAAATTTGGCAGCAAATCTCAAGCTGCGGCAGCGGTGGAGAGTTGGGGGACGATGTGGAGTTCCTTGAGTTTGAGACGAGCGTCATGACCTGCTTGCCGAAGGAGGTGAGATAGTACTTGTAGGTCTTGCCGATCTTCTTGATCAGGCCGTGGACCCGGAGGCGTTTCAGCAGGCGTGAAATCTGTCCGCTGGTCTTGTCTTTTAGCCGACGTCGCAGATTTCTGCTTTGGAAGCCGCTAATGTTGAACTCGCCCCGGAGCAGGGACTCGAACAATTCCTGGTCGTCATCAGCAAAGAAGTTGAAGCCGCGGTAGGAGCGGCCGTTTTCTTCCACCACGCGCGAGATCTTGTTGAGCTTATCGGTCCCCGCGGAATCGTCCTCGATGGCGGAGAGACATTCCAGGTAGCGACGATTGGCCGCGAGCAGTAGTTCTCGCAGTGCGGGCAGACTGTAGATGGTCTTCCGCATGTCGGCATATTTCATCTCTTTGCTTCCATCCCGGTGTTCTACCTCGCGGTAGTGCTTGAAAAAGGAAACATCATTGACCGTGGTCTCGATCCGGAGAATTCGGCCGAACTTGTCGTACAGCTTGATCGAGATCGGCCCCATGGTGTGTTTGATCCGCGTCCCTTCAATGCGGATGTTATAACGATTGCCCATCTCATCCTGGTAGTTGCCGTGCAACTTCCTTCCCAAAAAGGTGGCGATGTTGTCGGGTTTGACGCTGTGGATGGCGGTTCGTGTCAGGTTGGCATAGAGGGGCTGAAGATCGGCTTGCCGGTGGAAAACGATGTCGGTGGCGTATTCGGCTTGATCCAGGCTCCAGTGGTATTGCACGCCAAAGTGACGAAAAATGGGGCAAAACCGCTGAGCAAACTCGTCCAATTTCCTGTGGATCCGTTGGACTTTCCAATCGTCGGCAATCCGCTGCGCTTCCTTCCAATCCCCAATTTCTACGAAGGCATTGTCCAGCAGTTGGTAGGCGATTTTGTGCTTCCCCAGTTGAGTCGCTAACCAGTTGTGTCCGTTAAAGTAAACTTGCAAACGGCACGGCAACCAGGTGGGCACACGGACGTAGGTCAACCCCAGTTCTTCATCCAGGAAGTAGAAATAATAATGCAAGCACTTGCATCGTCCGGCTTCAAATAGGTCTTGCCGGTCTGCTTGTTGTGCCACGGTTGATAGCTCGGGCAGGCTTCCATCGCCGAGAAGATGGCGACAGCCCGGGGTGCTGCCCCCGCTTGGCTAGCACCGCTTGCACGAGATCCTCTTTGCGGATGTTCTTCTTGCGGAGGTGTTGGATCTCCATCCCGTTCTCGGCGGCCAGCCGCTCTGCGTTCTCCCGCAGTTCTTCGCGGAATGGTTGGGCAAAGCGCGGGTAGTCAAAGATCCGCACTTTGTGCGCGTACAAGTACGAGGTCATCCCCTCGGCGAAACAGATATTAGGCAAGGTCCCAAATATCAGAACGCGGTCGTAGCAAGACAGCACTCCGGTGATCTGATCCGCATGTCGTTCGGTCAGTAATGTCAATCCCATTCCGGCATCATAATCACGTTGTCGCCTACGACCAACAGAACGGTTGAGGTTTGCTGATTGCTGAAAGCTGACCGCTGACAGCTTGCGATGCCTGTTTGGTTAGGTAGCTGTGAATGGAATCGGGGTCCTAACGCGATCATCATTGGGCTCCAGCAGGCGTATGCGCGGGAGTTCTTGCGTACCACAAGGGCTGTTCAGTCCTCCACCAACCATTCCAGGGCATCTTCGCGGGTCTTGAAGGCGGGAAAGTCGCGGCGGGAGAAGTTCTGGACCATATCAACGAACTCGGAAGGAATCTTCCCTGCCGCCACCGATGCGGATTTCTTGACATAAGGCTTGTCGAAGACAGCGGTTTCTTTCATAACCCGCATGGCTTCCTCGTCAACAGATGCTCCCGTGAAATCGGAAAGTATCAAGAGCGAGCCACGAGGATGTGTAGTCACAACTCCGGGAAGTTCTCGAAAGACCTTCTCGACCTCAGTCGCCGAACAGTGTGATAGGTCTACTAGAAGAATCTGCTTACCGTGGTGCGCGATAAAGCGAATACGGTCACCCGGGATGAAGTTCGCCTTTGCGGGATGGGGAGACGGCATAAATATAAATTCAGAACTCCTGACATACTACCTAAGAAGCGGCGGCGTGTATTCGCCGGGAACGAAGTGTGTACGCGCCCCGCTCTCAAGATTGTAAATTAAATTGTACATTCGTGACCGGTGGAGACTTGGAGATAGGATAGTGGCAATCACTTCTGGAAGAGCATCCTTCTGAATCCCGCTATGGGCTTGTGTGTCGGCTATGGTGGATCCAAACCAAAAGCTGTCAGTTTTTTTCATTCGCTGCCTAGGATAGGTGTCGACCGCCACGGTGTCAGGTTAGATTCGGTTGCCCGCGTCGAATTGGTAGTGCATAGGAAGCCGCCACTGGCTTGTGGTTTGGCCGGTAGGGTGCGAACCAAAACCTGTCCGCTTTTTTATTCTCCTGCGCACGTAGATGTTGCACCCTGTAGTCTGTTAATTTCGATCTCGCGCTTACGTCGAAAGTGGCAGTGCGCAAGAAGCCGCCACCGGCTTGCGGTTTGGCCGGGTAGGGTGCGAACCAGAACCTGTCCGCTTTTTTATTCTCCTGCACACGTAGATGTTGCGCCGTGCAGTCCGTTCGTTCGATCTCGCCGCTCACATTGAAAGTGGCAGTGCGCAAGAAGCCGCCACTGGCTTGTGGTTTGGCCGGGTAGGGTGCGAACCAAAACCTGTCCGCTTTTTCTTGTGTAACCGTGAGTATGCTGCTCTGTCATGCAACCCGCTCCCGAGCAAAGCCAACTGTTTACTCAGCTCTCGCTCCCCACCTCCAGCGTCTTGGTGGTCAATGACCGAGTTTCTTTTCAAACCGCGGACGACCAGTGCGTCATCTACGTCCAGGGCGTGATTTTCGCTCACTACTCGCGGCAGGATCGGTGCGCCGAAGCCTATGCACTGGTGACGCTGTATGAATCCGGATACGCTGATCAGAATGATCTAGCCCGCTGCTTCGGTTATTCCACTCGTACCCTACGCCGCTATCAGCAACGACTGGAGGCTGGCGGTTTGAGCGTCTTGGCTCGCCAAGGAGGGCGTCCTGCCGCGACTTCGGCGGGATCTGCTCCGCTCTCGGCGCGCGATCGTTCCATCCTCCGCCTCAAGACGCAAGACATGAGTAATCGCTGGATTGCAGCACGTTTGGGCCTCAGCGAGACTGCGGTGCGAAAGATTCTCAGTCGAGTGGGTTGGAAAATTCCATCCCAGCCCGCCGCTACTCTTTTTCCGGAAACCGATTTGCCTCCCGCTCCAGGCACGGTTTCTAACGACTCATCGCCTTCCAAGATGTTGGCCATCGCATTGCGCCCGCCCGTTCGCGAGGTGGAGCAAGGAAGCGTGGCTAAGTACTGAATTTCATAAATAAACTAACGTATAATTTGCTTGGGCTGCAAGGCTTTGGCGTGGCATCTTGTTAGCAAGGTGGATACCGATGCCAAGATCAAGCCCGTACACCATCAAGCTCTCGTCTGCGGAGGAAGCCGAGTTGCACCGGTGAGCTTCAAAATATACGTTACCGTATTTTCAGGTCCAACGTGCCAAGATGATCCTTTACGCCGCCGAAGGTATGTCCAACGAGGAGATCGCCGACTGCCTCGACACCCGCCGTGAGGTGGTCTCGCTTTGGCGCAAGCGCTTCTTTACCGACCGCCTCGCAGGATTGGAAGAACGGGATCGTCCGGGTCGCCCCCGGACTTTTTCCCCCAGAACTCGTCGTACAGGTTAAGGCCTTGGCCTGCGAGTTGCCGGCGAAGTATGGCTTGCCCTTATCGCGCTGGAGCACTCAGGATCTGGTGCAGCAAGTCCAGCACCGCGGCTTGGTGGCATCCATCAGCGGCAGTACGTTGTGGCGCTGGCTGCATGAAGACGCCATCCGGCCTTGGTATCACCGCAGTTGGATCTTCCCGCGCGATCCGGATTTCGCTACCAAGGCCGGCCGAATGCTGGATTTGTACGCACGCGAATGGGAAGGCAAGGCCTTAAAGGAGGATGAATTCGTCATCTCTGCCGACGAAAAAACCAGCATTCAGGCTCCGTCGCCGCAAACATGCCACCGACAAGTGCCGGCCGGATACTCCCATGCGGGTCGAGCACGAATACACCCGCTGTGGCGCCTGGGCCTATCTTGCGGCGTTTGGACGTCCATCCCGCGAGAATCTTCGGTCGCTGCGAAGCCAAGAATGGCATCGCTCCGTTTGATCGTCTCGTCGAGCAAGTCATGACCCGACCGCCCTACAATGACGCTCGCCGTGTGTTCTGGATCGTGGACAATTGCTCCGCTCACCGTGGCGCCAGAGCTGTCGAACGTCTGCGCAACCGCTACTCTCAGCTCACTCTCGTGCATGCTCCCGTTCATGCTCCCGTTCATGCCAGCTGGCTCAACCAGATCGAGATCTATTTCTCGATCGTGCAGCGGAAGGTCCTGACGCCCGAACGACTTCCCCGACCTCAACTCCGTCGCCGAACGCCTCCTCAATTTTCAGTACTACTGGGAGACCAAGGCCAAACCTTTCGAGTGGAAATTTACTCGCAAGGATCTTGCAGAGCTTCTGGCCAAGATAGGCAACACTTGCTGCCCGCAAGAACCCCAAAAATACGTTAGTGAACTTCTGAACTGGAGTACTAAGCAACCGCCAGAGCAAAGCCTCGATTGCAACCCCCTGGACCGCTCCATGGACCGTCTCATGGCGGCTTTAGGGCTGCTGGAGGATGCGGCTCCCCTGTTTGCGCCGGCGAGCAACCTGCCGCGCGCAGGGGTTCTGTTGGCGGTTCCCGTCCTCCTCGCCAGCGGGTTGCTGCCCGCCGCAGAAAAGATCTACGGTAGTCTCGCTCCTGCCTTCTATGGTCTGCGCACCACCATGGTGGCCTATGTGCTGTTGGCGTTGCTGCGCATTCCCCGTCCCGAAGCACTCAAAGAACACTCGCCGGGTGCCCTCGGCCGCATCGTGGGTTTGGACCGCATGCCGGAAGTGAAAACGCTACGCCGCAAACTGACCCGGCTGGCTGCGGCCCGCGGAAGCTATCGCTTAGGCCAGGAGATCGCTCGTCAGCGCATCCAGCAACGTGGGCGAGTGATGGGATTCCTCTATGTCGACGGCCATGTCCGCGCTTATCACGGTAAGCACACCATTCCCAAAGCCTACGTGACGCGGGCGCGACTGGCCGCCCCGGCCACAACCGATTATTGGGTGAACGATAAGTGCGGCGATCCCGTATTTGTGATCACGGCTGAAGCCAATGCCTCGCTGACTCGCATGCTGCCCATCGTGCTCGGGGAAGTGCGCCAACTGGTAGGCCGGAAAAGACGGGTGACGGTGGTCTTTGACCGCGGCGGTTGGAGCCCCAAACTGTTTCAAAAGTTGATGGCCGCGAACTTCGATGTGATGACCTACCGCAAGTTCCGCACCCAGCGGATCAGCGAAATCCGCTTTCGCCGCCACCAGGCTAGGCTCGACGGGCGCAAGGTCGAATATCTTCTCCACGACCAGGCGGTTCGCTTTCTCGAGCGCAAGCTGCGTCTGCGGCAAGTCACGCGTTTGGGGGCCCATGGCCATCAAACGCCGATTATCACCAGCCGCTGGGATTTGCCAGCCGTGGTAGTGGCCTATCGCATGTTCGAGCGCTGGCGGCAGGAGAATTTTTTCAAGTACATGAAAGCGGAGTACTTGATTGATGCTCTGGCCGATTATCAAATTGAAGCCGACGATCCCCATCGTTCGGTTCCAAACCCCGCCCGCAAAGCCCTGGAGAAGCAAATGCGTCGCACCCGCTCGCAACTGCAGAAGCTGCGCGCCGGTTATGCGGAAACCACTATGCCTTCGCGCTCTCGTCGCCTAGACCAGTCTAAAAGCAAGAAACAAACTCGTGCCCTGCGCGGCGCGATCGAGCAGATCCAAAGCCGCCTGAAAAAACTGCAAAAAAAACACCGCAATTTGGTCCCCCGCCTGCCACTCGCCCAGGCACGCAAGGGACAGGTTTTGGTCAAACTGGCCACGGAACGTAAACACCTTACAAATGTATTGAAAATGCTGGCCTACAACATCGAAAGCGATTTGCTGCAACTGATTCGACTCCACTACAAGCGAGCCGAAGATGAGGGACGTACTTTTATTCAGACTGCACTGCAGGGTGCCGGTGATCTCGAACCGTCCTCCAAGGAGTTACACATCCACTTAGCTCCCCTCAGTTCGCCACATCGGACGCGGGTACTGGAGGCTTTATGTGCGTCACTGAACCAGACCAACTCCAAGTTTCCCGGTTCCGAACTGCGAATGCGCTATTCGGTCGCAAGCTCGTCCGAAGCATCATAAAAACCGGACACGGTTTGCCTGTGGTATGTCAGGAGATCTGAAATTAATATAAATCTGCCGCTGGATCACTGTCATGACCAGCAAGAGGCAGAGTCCTTACGCTGCTGCTCCGCTACGCTGGCTCCGTTCGTCCGACCGTGGTCGGCATCTGTACGCTCGTTCGATGGTCGGCATCAGCCGTTCCGGCAGTTCGCTCTTCATCACGTATTCATCCACCAACCACAGGATTCGCTCCGGCATGTCGCCGTACGCCGAGAGCAGGATGATCGGGAGGTTGGGAAACCGTTGCTTGATCTGGTGAGCTACGGCTTCCACGTCCAGGCCTTCATGTTTGTACTCCAGCAGAACCGCAGCCACCGACGTTTCCTCCAACATCTTCATCCCAGTGAAGCCGCTCGACGCGATCTTGACGCAATAACCTTGAGCTTCTAGAGTCGCCTTGCGAAGCTCCAGCACTTGTGGACGGTCATCAATGCACAACACAATGGGAGATTCCATTGCCATAAAAAACTCCGGCAAGCCCTAGCGGACTTCGATTGCCAAATAATTATAAGACGGAACGCTCGATGCTTTTCAGTGACATGGATTACACCTGACAATCAGCCGTCACGAACAGGCGGGATAGCAAACCCCATATCGCTGCCATAGCCGAAACCACGGGCTACTGGCTTGCTGCTCATCATGCCGCCGATTCGCAGCCGCAGGTCGTTTGGACTCAGGGGTCTTGTGTCTGGCGCTGCGTCGGGCGAGGATCATTACGCTTGGCTGCGCTGAAATCGACTCCGGCGCTCATCGGCTCACTTCACAAGCTTTTTCGACCACAGCAGCAAGGTCGGCGGAGCGTCAATCCGTTTAAGTCGGTCCCAGCCGTTCCATCCGGTGCTCTGCGTGCAAACGCTGTCGGCGGCAGCGAAGGCGGAGCCGTAATATCCAAGAAGCTCGACTGTGCCCTCGCCCTCGATATAGAGTCCCCAGCTTTTGTCCCGTTCCGGGCGAATCCAGAAGATGCCAACTGCCGACTGGAAAGAGTAGACATATTTTGCATTGGCGAATTTCCCTTGGAAGCCTAGCCATCCTCCCCCAGTCGAAGCGCAGAGGACTCGGATCGGCAGCAAACCCCGAAATGCTGCCACAACCGAAACCACGGGCTGTGCCCGAGCATTTCGTCGTGCCGCCGATTCGCAGCCGAGATGGCGCTTGTACTCAGCGGCCTAATATCCGGTGCCTCGAACATTTCCTCTAGCTGCTGAATATCGTCGATGATGCGTTCAATGTCCATTCCGTCTCAATATCCGACATGAGCGTGGCAATCGTCAAACAAGACGGCATTTGCTACCGTGCGTTGCATGGTGGAGAATCGGTAGCATGTGTTCACTTTGCCTCTCACCTTGGGCTGAGGAAGGAAATTCGTGATCAGTAAAATACACAGATTGTTTCTGCCCTTTCTGCCTCTGCTGTTCTCCTCCGCGCTGGCACTGGGTGCCGATCACGTGACCATCGCGTGTGTTGGCGGGAAAGTTTATCCCTCGCCGACCACTCCCGCAATCGAGAGCGCCGTTTTATTGATTGAAGACGGCAAGATCGCGGCGGTCGCAACCCAATCCGAGATCAAATACGATCTCCCCCAGTCGGCACAGAGGCTTGACTGCAAGGGCAAAGTGATCGTCGCCGGATTCTGGAACAGCCACGTGCACTTCGAAACGGGATGGCAAGATGCGGCGAATGTCCCCGCGTCAAAGCTCGAAGACCACATGCAGGAAATGCTGACCCGTTGGGGCGTCACGTCGGTGTGGGACTTGGGTTCCGACCCTAATAACACGATGGCGATTCGCCGAAGGGTTGAAGCCGGGGAGGTCGCGGGGCCAAAAATCCTAATGGCTGGCGATATCTTCCCCAAGAATGGACACCCCGTTTACTTGCCGGCCGAGATGCAACTCCCCGAGGCTGCCAGCCCGGAAGAGGCGCAACAAATGGCGCAGCAATACATGAAGATGGGCTTCGACGGCATCAAGCTCTTCACCGGAGCATTCATGGGAGCGAAGCCAACGGTGAATATGGATACGGCCATCGTGAAAGCGGCGGTGGATGTGGCGCACGCGCAGGGCAAGCCAGTTTTCACACATCCGCAGAATCGAACTGGAGTTGACAACGCGCTGGCGGGCGGCGTCGATATATTGGCGCACACGATTCCCACGGAGGGTCAATACACTCCAGAAGAATTGGCACGCATGAAACGGCAGCACACCGCACTGATTCCGACGTTGACGCTTTGGACAACTGTGGTTCAGGACCCCGCAGTGGCAGACCAGTTAGTTCAGGCGGGAGTCAATGAGTTGAAGCAGTATTTCTCCGAGGGCGGAACAATCCTGTTCGGCACCGATGTGGGTTTTCAGTCCAAGTATGATACGAGCCAAGAGTTCGAATTCATGGGGCGAGCAATGCTGTGGCGCGACATCCTAGCTTCCCTTACTACGAACCCTAGCGAATTTTTTAAGGCGACGAATAAAGGAAGGATTGAGAAGGGAATGGACGCTGATATCGTAGTGCTCGATGCCGATCCCGCCACGGATGTGCGGAATTTTGCGAAGGTGGCGTACACGATCCGCGCCGGGAAGATAATCTACTCCGGCTCCAAGAAATCGCAATAGGAAATCGAGGACGATCATCTATGTCAATTCTCACAGAGGCTCCTTGAAGATCGCCAAGTACAGGAACAGCAGAAGCGCCATGGCGCTCAGCACGCTTCTCACGGCATGCAATCTCCCCCAGCGGGCGAGTAGCCGCTCCGTTTCGGCTGATCGTCTGTCCAGCGTGGGGTTCAGCAATTGGTTGTTCGTCGGCAGGATCGCGATCAGATCGATGAGGTCTATTACCAGAAAGAAATCAAGGTCGTTGACCGGAAGCTCGCACTGGCTGGTTTGCGCCTTGCTGCGGTTCTGAACGAGGCTTTCGCAAAGGTGCAATTTAGGAGCCGGGCTTGCGACTGGTGGTGTAAACCTCTCCACCGCAGGAGCCGACCTTCCAACCCGAACCATGCACGGATCGCTACGAAGTTTCCACAGTTCCGCGCCGTCTGATCACCTTGTCGAATGCTTTGCTCATTTTGGTTTTCGTTGCGTTCACCGTGGCCTTCGACAACTTCACAGTTCCTTCCCGAACAATAGAGCCAAGCAGCTTCGCAGCCTTCAGGGTGGCGGTTCTCCGGAGACCCGTCTTCTCGACCTGCACCGTACAGCGACAGTATTCCTTAGTGATCATTCCGACTCGGAGAGTCAGGAAGGCGTTCGCTGAGCCGGACAGGACAGAACTGGCGAGAAGATGCATTCCCGGAATTGCAGCAACCGTCGAGCCGAAAATCGTTCCAACCAGCACATCGACATCGATGTCCTCGATGCCAGCAGCGATGAAGGCGGTCGAAGCCACGTTTGCATATAACTGCACAAAGTCCCGCAGCGACGGACGCTGGTAGTACACGTGGGCAACCTGCCAAATGAGCCGTGTTTGGGCCGCGAATACCACCAGAACATCTAATCGACCACTTTGCAAAACCGCTGTGCTGAGGAATACTGCTGACGCCGTAGACGTGACCACATCGTCAGCATGCTTATCGAGTGTCTGAAGGGCAGTTTCGATGTCCGTCGGGGAATTTAGAGCGAGTCCCCGGAGGCGAGGATGGCGGGACAGCCGTTTCTTGAAATCGAGCAGAAAACGGTCATAAACCTCACCCTCAGTTGTTTCTGGCGGCAGCATCCGTTTCGGCAGCCGGAACCAAAGCACGAAAGGAGTGGTTAGCAGTATGCAGTAGGTGAAAATGAGACCCCACATCACTCCATTGCCGAAGACGACATTGACCGCTCGCGTCGACTGGACGATCTGCATCGTCTGGTTGAACAGGAAGATTGTGAATACAACCACCATGAAGGCGGCGACGACTAGGACGATTCTCTTTGCAGTTTTGGGCATCAGACCTCCTCGATTGTGTGGCGTTGGGAATTCAGCCCGCTTCGTGCATTGATACGATACTCGATACCGTCACACTTTTCAGTGATGTGCAGCACGGCGAATTGTCCTTCAATGCACGGCTGATATGGTTACGTGCTCACGACGACGAAGCCTGCTCCGCACCCGTGGAACTCGCACAGATTCAGAATCGGCTATTCTCATAGCACCATGACCGATGAAGAGCGAATGCAACGAGAGCCAGCCTGATCGCGACCATCAGAAAAGAAACTTCCTGAGTTCGCGAAAGCGTGCGCGGATGACACAGAACAGGTATTGCTCCACCAAGGTGCTTTTGCTGCCGGCTACCAAGAAGACGAGTACACGCTGCTCGGCATGGCGATCAAATACGCAGGTCTTTCTGGCAAGGAAGTGCGCGTGATCGGGAAGAATAGGAGCACGCTGGGCGAGGAAGACAAAATCCAATGAACGCAATCGCACATTCACGTTCAGATTGTGGCAGCGTGATGCCCAAAATGGAGCGGACGCTTTCGTAGGCTATGCCGACTTCTTTACTTGTGTGCAGAACTCGATTACCTTCCCGCGCTTTTGCGGGGGAACCCACGCCACTTTTCTCTGAAAGCGGCTGGGAATGTAAAACTCGATTACCTTTGCCATGAGTCGGTTTACTGCCTTCCATCCTGAAATCTGCGCTTCGTCGTCCGGGCTTGCAACCGGGCTGCCGCATTACACGGGAGCAGGTTCGCTCCCATGTGCTCTGCGTTACTTCCTGTCACCGCCGTGAATGATCAAAGTCAGGTAGTCTTGCAAAGCTTCTTTCGAATCATATGCAGCATTTGATTCAAGGGCTGGGGACTCGGTTCAGCGCAGTTGTAAGTTAATTGTCAAAGGATTGCTTCTGATCTATGCGGTATTTCCGCGTTTCAAAGTACCGAAGCCATTGCAGTGGGATGCCCACTGGTGGGTACCAATAGCCGCACCAAAGCCGCTGGGTCACGAACTCCGATTCGTGCGTTGCCAGTCGATCCGCCAACGCCCCTGTGTCACGGGCACCCAGAACAGTCGCTTCGGTGGCGTTCCTCTCGCATGATGGTAAAGCGCAGCCGCTCGCTCGTAGAATCCGCGAGTGTGCCATGAGTCGCGGAATCCGAACTTCTGAAAATCGAGATGATGGCAGAACTCGTGGCAGAGAGTGCTCAGGAAGGTGCCGAAGGATGTGACCTCTTTGCGCACCGCCGTCCGCATCCAGACTCGGATCAGCATTGTTTCGGGAGAGTAGTCTCCAAAAAGCTCTGTTGACCAGTGTTCGCGAACTCGCAGCGGTCGGGCTGCCAGCACACGAACACCGCAGTGCGGGACTCCGTAGAACCGAGTGGACGCCTCAAGAAACTCTGCGCAGGCACGGCGGACATCTGCGGTTTCTCCAGCCTTCATTGCCTCTTCGATGGACCTTGTGATCCTCGGCAAGTACCCGTCCTGTGGCAGGTCGAGAGTCTTGATTCGATCGCTTTCGAGGAACCCTGCGCTATCTGTCTTGCGTGGTGGAGTATCCGTGACCATCGCGTTCTCATTGTGACTTCAAAGATCGACAAGTACAGGAAAAGCAGAAGCGCCAATCCACTGATGACGCTTCGCACGGCGTGCAACTTGCCCCAGCGTGCGAGCAGCCGCTCCGTTTGGGCTGATCGTCTGTCCAGCGTGGGACTCAGCAATTGCTTGTTCGTCGGTAGGATTACGATTAGAGTGAATGGGATGACAGCACCGAGCATGACGCCGCCAACAAGCCACCAAAATGTCGCCCCAGCGATCCATGCTGCGATGGAGGAGATCAATCCCACTGCTGCCGAAGTCGCCTGCAAGACAGTGGCTCGACGATAATTTAGCTGGGCGCGAATTCGGTCGCGGCTATTTCCACCCCGCACTGCATCCTCGCCGGATGTTGCAAAGCCGAAACCACGGGCTGTGCGCGAGCATCTTGTCAGGCCTTCGATTCACAGCCCAGAGGTCGCTCGCGCTCAGCAGTCTGGTGTCCGGCACCGCGAAGATGCGCTCTAGCCGCTCAATTTCGGCAATGGTCTGTTCAGCGTCCATCCGTCCCCATCATAGTGGATGGGCGCTCCAGAATCGCATCAGCAGCTTGGAGCCGAACTTTCCGCTGCGATTCTACGTAATATCCCGCGAGGAACATAAATGCGAACGTGGCGTGTCATCCGTACCGTGCTGATCTTCTATGCCCTGCTTTGCGCAATCCTAGCTGTATTCCTTGGAGAGTTGGCCTTCCGCCCTCAGAGAATGCCTTTGCGAGAGCGCCAGTCAGCGAAAGCTATTGCCGCCCGCTTCGGCGCGGATTTGCGGGACGTTTCGATCATTGCTGGCGATGGAGCCCAACTTCGTGGCTGGTTCGCGAACCCAGCCAAGGCGAACGGAGATGCAGTAATTCTGCTTCATGGTGTGGGAGACAACCGCGAAGGAATGGGTGGATTCGCCGAATTGTTCCTTTCGAAGGGCTACGCCGTCCTATTACCCGACTCACGCGCTCAGGGCGAGAGCGGCGGCAAGTTCCCGACCTATGGTGTGAAGGAAAGCGATGATGTGCATCGATGGTTTGAATGGTTGGCTCAGCAACGTCCACGATGCATCTTCGGCATGGGCGAGTCGATGGGGGCTGCCATCCTACTGCAATCTGTGAGAGAAGAAGCCCGATTCTGTGCGGTGGTCGCCGAATCGTCATTTGCCAGCTTCCGGCAGATCGCCTACGTGCGCGTGGGTCAGTTTGTTGGCACCGGAACGTGGTTGGGCAAAGTTGCTCTACGTCCTGCTGTCGAACTGGCATTTCTATACGGAAGGATCACACGTGGTATCTCTCTGACTGATGCCTCCCCTGAAGACGCGGTCGTTGGAAGCCGCGTGCCCATACTCCTGATCCACGGCTTATCGGATAACAACATTCCCTTCCGGCAGTCGGAATGGATTCGAAGCCACGACCCGGCTGATATAACGCTTTGGGAAGTTCCGGGCGCAGGTCACTGTGGTGCCGTCAGTGTGGTTCCACAGGAGTTCGACAACCGCGTGCTTGGCTGGTTTTCTGCCCACGATCAACCCAACTCGTAGCTTGAATCACACCAGAGAGGCTGCGTTTCAAAAAGGTTTCGCCGCACGCCCTCCAAGCCGATGAAAAATAAGCATCGGAATTCTGAGGTTCAGGTGGTCAGCCGGGTAAACCTTCTGAACCATCGCGCCGAGATAGTTTAATCTCTCGGAGTGCCTCCTACCTGCATCAGCACCGAGCGCCTAGTGCTCCGTCAGTGGCGGGACTCCGACCGCGAGGCGTTTGCTCACATGAACGCTGACCCTCGTGTGATGGAGTTTATGCCGAGCGTCCTTTCGACAGAAGAAAGTGACGCACTGGCAGACCGAATCGAAGCACATTTTCGACAACACGGGTTCGGCTTGTGCGCCGTGGAGCGTCGGCAAGACGGAAGCTTCATCGGCTTCATCGGTTTGAGCGTTCCGACGTTCGTTGCGCCGTTTACTCCTTGCGTGGAAATCGGATGGAGGTTGGCAGCGGACTATTGGGGACAAGGTCTGGCGACCGAAGGTGCAAAGGCTGTAGTCCGTCACGGGTTCGAGACAATCGGTCTCGGCGAGTTGGTATCTTTCACCGTGCCAGCGAATACGAGATCGTGCCGGGTGATGGAGAAGCTCGGAATGTCGCACAACGCCGCCGACGATTTCGACCATCCTCGCCTGCCGGAGCAACATCCATTGCGGCGGCATGTATTGTATCGGCTTCGGCGGTCGGGTTAGAGCCAGTTCCAAATTCTGGGTGCGGAGGTTCTCCGATGAATGGTCGCAACAACGCTGCACGGATTCTGGTTGCTCTGGGTGCCTTGGTTTTGATCGCCGCTGCGCTGCTTCATTGCATAGCTGCCTACCCGAACGTTTCGACTGCGGTGAGCGCTTCGAATCTGGGCGCTCCTTTGCAAAGGGCGTTGCGCACCGTTTTTCTCTTGGTCGGATGGGACTGGATCGTGATCGCTATCATCATGCTGATCAGCGCCTTCACTGTGACAAAATTCAGGCTGGCGGCTTGCAAGGTAATTTCCTTCTCTATCGTAAACTCAGGGATGCGAGTGTTCAGCAGGTTCTTTCGACCCTGTGGCGCAGCGTCGTGGGTCACCATCACGACTCCATCCTGTATGAACCAACGGTAGCTCTGCCCGTGCGTGATGGCGTCGAGCAATCTGCCCATTGTCGAGTTTCGGACGTGTAGAGTGATCCGGTTGCGAAAGGCAGCCGCATCGATGTACTCAATGCCGATAGGAACGTGCTGCTCCTGCCCCGACTGCAAAAGAGCGTCGATCATGTTCAGTCCTTGAACATCGAAGGAGGCGACCGGACGTTGCCGAAGTTCTGTGGCAAATGGATGAGCTTTTCCTATGTTCGATGCCGTCGCAGACAGGCAGATCAGGATTCCGAGAGCGTTGACCCTTGCCATAACGGGTTAGACAATCGGCTCCACGACACGGTTCCCGGCGCGGATTTGTGCGACTAGAAGCCGCGCAACCTTCGCGTCGAGAATAGGGTAACGACAGGAGCGAAGCCTTGGTCGATTTATCGATAGCCGAAGGGAAGTTAATGTTGCACGTCCGGGGCGCTGATAAGCTCTGGGCTTTGAAGAGCAGTCTCGAAATACCGCTGGTTCACATCACTGGCGTCCGAGCCGACCCGGAAACCGCACGTGGCTGGTATCACGGGATCAGGATGCCGGGGACCAATGTGCCCGGAGTCATCACTGCGGGCACCTTCTATCAGGACGGCAAGCGGGTCTTCTGGGATGTACACCACCCGGAGAAAACCATCGTGATTGACCTGCATGATGAGCGGTACAACGAATTGGTAGTGGAAGTGGCTGACCCCGACGCGGCGGTCAAGCTGATACAGAATGCGTTGTGAAGCTGCAATGTCACGCCCGGTCTTGAGCGCAGTAAACTGATCTCATCAGTCGCCAGTGTAATGTTCTTTCTGCTGGAGGTGTTCAATGGGTCGCCTTGCAGGAATTGCCTTCCTGTTCATCGTTGTCAGCACTGTTGCTCAATCAAAATACGAGCAAACCACCCCGTCTGTTGACCGGGAGCATACGGCGTGGATTGCGGTGACCCTACGCGCCATGCAAACGATTAAAGTCGGCATGACCCGTGAAGACCTGACGAAGCTGTTCACGACTGAAGGGGGACTCTCGACGACCTCTCAACGGACCTACGTTTATCGGGAGTGCCCGTATATTAAGGTTGACGTCAAGTTTGCGGCTTCCAGCCGCGAAGAAGAACTCCCAACAGACAGAATTGTTGAGGTTTCGCGTCCGTATCTCGCTTGGTCGGTGATGGATTGATAGTTGGCGCGGCAACCTGTTAGCAAAACGGACTTGTTGAGTGACTCGTCCCTTTAGCCTCTCAGGGTTGGCGGCGAGTTCTTCTGTATGTCGGCACAACCCGCTGGCCACTCGATCCGCCAAGTCGCCATAGCGACCCTCTCCACCGGAGGCTTCAGCAGCTTTGTTGCCTCCACCCTCCACCGCCGCTCTGATTGCTACCGGGTGGAACGAATCAGTTCCCGGGCGGGACTTTCACCCGCAGTGGACCAGCGCGTTTTCACGGCGCACATGAGACCGATTCAAGTCGAATTCGGCAAGTTTTTACGGGGTTTTATATTTCCCAAGGATTGGAGATATGGATGTCGAGACCCGCGAAGTCTTTGACGTTGCGCGTGACGAGAGTAAGGTCGTGATGAAGGGCTGTTGCCGCAATTACGCCACCGACGACTGCCAAGCTCAAACCGTGTTGCTTTGCAGTTGCGGCCAAACGTCCCCAGCGTTCGGCAACGACTTCCGTGACCGGCAATATGCGACCAGCCAACCACGATCGAACATCAACATCAAACCAGTCCTGTAACGCGGTACGCCTCTGGCTGACTGGAAGCGTGGCGACGCCCTTACAGATTTCCCCAATCGTCATGACGCTGAGGTATATGCTGTTCTTATCAGTGCTCCTGAGAAATGCCGCTACACGTGCGTCGGGTTTTTCGCGAGTGAGTTCGGAGGGGATATTGGTGTCAACTAAATATCCCTTCACAGGTTAATCTCCCGGCCTGTGTCCCTGTCGCGCTCAAAATCGAGATTGAGACCCCGAAGTGGCGCAAATAGCTCAACCATATCCTTCGCTGCTGACGCTGGTAAGGGCTTGTCTGACGCAACATGGGCCGCCTCTTCGAGCAGACTTGCGGCATAGACCCCAACTCCCAATCCGCGCGCGGCGGCCTGTCGGGCAAGTTCCTCCTTAGTCTCCAGTCTCCGGTCTGATGTCAAGAGTGATGGTCATGGCTAAACCTCCTTCATTCATTATTATGCCTCAAAAATCGGGCACACCGGGGGTTGTAGGTCTTGAAGACAGAGGTGTGTGAGGCCGACTACGACAGCCCGTTGCAAGCGTTCATTACGCGCGCCTGATGCAGTGGGAACGGCGGAGCCGCGCCAAACACAACTCGACGGCCCCCATCAGAATCACCCAAAAGGCATCCAAGTGAGCTTTGGCCGTTACCTGCGGTCTGTACCTGCCTCGTAGCTTATGTAGGGTAGCCGATACTGCTCTGCTGGAGAAGTTGAAGCTCCACTTCTGGGAGCTGGAGGCATAGTGGTTTTTTTACTCGATCAACCGTGGTTTGGATCGCTTGGTGGGTGTGTCTGCACACCTGTGTTTTTCAAAGGCCGGTTGAGAGCTAAGTCTGTTGTTGACACCTCTTCCAACGAACTGTACAGTTTAAGTAATTGAATTGGAGAGTTTATGAATGATGGTATCGTCGTCACTGCGCTGGACGCGCGAGCCAATTTCGGCAAGCTTCTTCGCCGTGTCGAAGATGAGGGCCGGTCGCTTGTTATAGAGAAACGGGGCAGTCCGCGAGCGGTGTTACTCAGCATCCGAGACTATGTGCGCCTCGCGGTCCCCGAGCCTGAAGTCCTTCGGGTCATCGGAAAAGAGTCGATACGGAAGCGTACAAATAAGCTGAGCACCCCACAAATTGATCGGATCGTCAAAGCCGCCCGCAGATCCAAACGGCGATGATCCCGCTTCGGCTTGTGATCGACACGAACGTGGTCGTGTCCGCAGCACTCAAACCGGAGGGGCTACAGCGGACGGTGGTATTGCTCGCCATGACAAAGCCTGCTCTCTGGTATGTTTCCGACGCTATCGTGTCCAAATATGCTATGGTCCTGACGCGTCCTGAACTCAAGATTCGCCGGAATTTGCGCCACCAACTGCTGCAGTTGATCAAGAATCATACTCGCGTCGTCTCGCCGTCACGTCTCGCTCAGGTTACCTCTGACCCCGCGGACAACATGTTCGTCGAATGCGCCGATGCCGCTCGCGCAGACTACTTAGTGACGGGCAACCAACGCCATTTCCCAAAGTTCTGGAAGAACACCAAGATTATCACTTCTAGAGAATTTCTCAGTGTCATAGCTCCGCACCTTCTTCAGTGAAACATCCTTCGCGCGTGAGTCGCTTGTGTGCGGCTGCGGATTTTTGGTCAGTCCGGAGGCTGCGCTACGGACTCGTGCTCCCATCGACACTTGTCAGGTCAGACAACCCGGCGCTCACGCACTCGGTAGCCGTACAGGATGTGCGAGCGCATCCTTGGCGCGGTGCGATCTGAGGGGCGATTCTGAGCTTAATGGATTTCTGGTGCAATTTTTGGAATTACGGTTACAGGTTTCGCATTTTCGTTTCGCGTGAACGCATCCATACACTTCCGGTTAATCGATAGCCAAGTCATGCAGCCACGAGGTGCCGAGTTCACGCCGCTCTTGCGGGTCCGTATCACCCTCGGGGAACGACTCAGCCGGGATGCCTATATGCGCTTTGCGGAACCAATGAGTCGAGGGGAGGAATCGAAAAGGACGTGGTCAAGGAATGTTCAGGCGGTTGGGTTCCGTCCTGAAGTGCTTTTGCGAGAATCTCCATCGCCTGTCCCGTAAGCGGCGGAATATGAATCGTCGCCGTGAGCCATTTTTCACGTACCCAGGCTTGGCCCGTCGCCGGCTGACCGTCACATCCCGTAAATGGTAAGCTCAGCCATCGCGACCGCTCCGCTTCGTTGGTGATCTCCTGAAAAGCTTTGCGAGCGCCCATGGCCATCGAGTCATCCTGCGCGCCGACCAAGTTAATTGACGCGCTTTGTGAAGTGGCCATTTTCAGCCAGGACTGCAGCGCCCGCCAGGCACTTTCCTCTGTCCACCGTGCTTTCAGCATCCTCACTTGAATGTTCGACGGTTTCGTCTCCAGCATCCCGGAAGTACGCTTTTGGGCCGAGGGACTATTCGAAGGTCCTTCAATGTACAGAACAGAACCGCCTCCGCGCAGCAATGTTGCGAATTGTCTCCCTTGAATGCGTCCAATCTCGACGTGGTCGGAACTGACGGCAAAGATGGGTATGGTGGCCGACCTGCGGAGCTCCGACAAGTAATCCGGCCTCCGGTTCAGAACCGCCCAACCGACCCCGGCGGCGCTGGCGGCCCGGGCCACCTGAGGCAAGGCCGTGCGCCCAACCGGTTCCACCACAATCGCATCGGGCCGGGACTCAACCCGGCTTTGGATTGCCTTTAGAAGTTGTGTGCTCTGATTCACAGCGTCGTTATCGGCAAACATTGTCTCCACATCGCTCCCCAGGCTGCGCGCGGTATCTTCTGCGGATTGGGCTTGTGCCATTTGGTAATCGTTATCGAGTGTGTGGAGAGATACTAGGAATCGGAGCTTTTTCATCATTTCGCAAGTGTACCCTGACCCCCTTTTTAACGAAACGCATTGTTTGCTGAACGAAATTAGCGAGCGCAATCCCAGATTTTTAATCTGGGTAAGCGAGTTGTGCAATAACGTTTGTCGGTTCGCTTGGAGTCGTACAATCCCTGCGGTTGGTAAGGCACAAAAGCAGCAGCCGGCAAGTTCTGCTTTGGGCTGGGGCGGGATTCGCCCTCGAAATCGGGTAACACCCGAGTCAGGAATCCCAGAGTTCCACTCTGGGAGGATCAAACGTTTGCCTTTTGCAAGCCAAGCCAACGGAGTACGCGAAGCAATGGCTGCTGAAATCCTTCCTCGTCGCCTTATTTCGAATTACGGTTTGTGTGCCACCGCCGTCTTCCAGACCGGCGACGTGGGAGGAATTTCAATCGGGTCTGCTGGAACCAGCGTGTTCACGGACACGTGCGGCCAGCTCAGGCCTTTGAAGTTCAACGTCACGTTCTGTGTGTACTGAATCTGCGTGAAAGTGACCGTCACATCGATGCCGGGGAACTCGATATCGTTGGGCGGTGTGACTGAGAAGGTGGCGACGCGCTGTCCGGGGATGCTGGCCTTGGCCTTCAAGAACAGCGGCGGAGAACCCGCGCGGTAATACGGAATGTGCAGCACTTCCTCCACCACTTCAATCCAGAAGACCGCTGTCATCTGTACCGCGTTGGCATTCGGACTGGGCGGCGGTGTTGCCGGCTGTCCGAGGAGGAACGCGATGTTGTCGGTGCCTCCGCCGAACAAGGGCAACGCCGGATTAGTGGATATGAAAACTGTGGTAGTGGTCAGAATCTTCTGCTGGCTGATCTGATCGCGCAGAAGACTATTGGGGTCGTCCAGCATCGCTTGTGTGATGCGGGTGCTGAAGGGCGTGAGGTCCTGCGGGATGCGGGGCGTGTTGTTGTTGGCGGCGGTCTGGCTGGGGAATTTCGGATTCACCGGTTGACCCGTCGCAATGACGATCGGCGTGATGTCGACCGGCTTAATGGTGGGCGGGCCGGGGGTTGAGGTCGTGACCAATCCCTGCGCGTCGATGGTGGTGCCGTGCGGAATCGATGCCATGCGCGTCACCGTTTCCTGCACGTTCGGTACCTGCGTGGTCGGCACGTGCATCCACAATCCGGGCTCGAAGTGGATGGGTGTGCTCTCTCCGCGGATCGTGATGTCGTTGATCTGCTGCACGTAAGGGATGCCGTTGAGATGAATATCATTCTGCGGCACCGTCCCACGATTGGGAACGTCGCCCAGGCTTTTAGAAAACGAGAGTGTTTCGGCGGTAAGGTTGAGTTCGAGTACGTTGTCGCTGTTGGGAAACGGAATCGGCAGCGGCGGCGAGTTGGGATTATTGGGGCGGAAGATGGTGTTGAAGCCGTTGCCGGCGAAGTCTCCGGCAAATGCGGAGAGTGGGCCGAGCGGCGGAGGAACAGGCGGAGGAGCGGGTTTGGTGTAGTCCGGGCGAAGTTCCCCGAAGAAGAAATCACTGGGTAGACTGATGGTTGCTCTGGCTTTCGAGTCGCTCATGGTAGTCCTCCATTCTTGGTAAGGTTGTTCTCAACCAGCGTTTAAGGCAGATCGATCGAATTGCGGATACGCCGATCCCCAAGTGGAAATGCGCAACGACGGTGGCTTGGTCCGCGCACGGTGCCTCAATGCGCGGAAACAAGCGATTCACTAATAATAATAAGGGGAAGTGACACTACTACCGGGGTCTGCGCAGGATACGCTTGGAAGGCCTCGGGCGGTCAATATTTTATTTCTTTGTTACGATTTCCGAACACTCGATCCGGTCACCTGTCCGGATCGAAACCCGTCGGCGATTTCGCGGCCCGCTAAAGGCGGCAGGGCGATATCACAAGCTTGCGCCGTCTGTTCGCCTCGGAGCGGGCCAAGAAGGTACAAGCACCTTTAAATCAATCGCCCGGTGACCCTATTCACGCTGCCTATAATTCCCCGAAGTCGAGATTCAGCCAGCTCAATTCAAAATATGAGTTTCACCGTGAATTGCGCGGAGTGTGACCATTGCTGATCTGCGCAGAGAAGAATTTCAGAACCCGCTTGGTCGCCTTGGGCGCTCGCACGAACAGCGGCAGGCTGAAGCGCCGATGGCGTCACATTCCGTCATTTGTTGCCCTGATCTCTTTGTTCAGAGGTGATGTGGCGTGACGCTACTGCATCGGCCAGGCGTTTCGCATCGCGGTGGACAGGGTAAATCGCAACAGCCGTCATTGCGCTGTAGAAAACCACGCCAAATCTCCGCATGAAATCGGTGCTAAACCAAGCGTAGCCCGACACTGCCATACCAAACATGAAGGAAAGCATGCTGAAGAAAATACAAGACCACAGAAATTGGCCTGCATGCTTGTTTGCAATCTCGCCGGTGGCTAACCGCCGGACCGCCAGGCGCGTCCAGAACAGCACGAACATGAGAGAAGCTCCGGACAAGGCGACGACCGTGAAGTCCAGAATATTCCAGTACTCTATTCTTATCGGGCGTACGAGGAACGCACCACACACGAATGCTGAGGGTGCAGCGCAAAAGGCATAGGCCAGTAGCTTCTTCGTAATGGAGTTGGTGTTCATTGCGGTTGCAGGAATGCGGCCTCGCCAGGCAACCACAAAAAGGTAGACGCTAACGGTGCTCAGCAACATGCCAACCACGATGGTAAGTATTCTGTGGATCCTGGACAGAGGGTCGCCACCCACAATCCTGTCGAAAAAGACCCTGTCGATCCCGACAAAGAGCAACCCGAGAGCGGCGAGCAGGCTAAGCAGCCGGATTTCCTTTAGATCTTTCATCGCATCTCGGTTTAATCTAACCGGAATCTCCTTTTTTGGTTCAAAAACGGCACTGATCATACACCACATTCCTCTGTTCGCCGACCTAACCTGTCGGGAGTAGCCTGCTGGCGGAAGGACATCTGGCGCGGCGGCGGTTCGGGGCGATGCTAGGCCGGATCGCGCCCGCGTCCTGAACTCAAGATTCGCCGGAATTTTGCGCCACCAACTGCTTCAGTTGATCAAGAATCATACTCGCGTTGTCTCCCCGTCACGTCTGGCTCAAGTTACCTCTGACCCCGCGGACAACATGTTCGTCGAACCAAAGTCCTCAACAACGAACTGGAGGACGTGTTCCGTGGCTGGTACCCACGGTTCCGGGAACAAGCCGCCTGACCCCCGACTTCTTGACGCAGTCCATTGGTTGCCCAATGGTTCACCTGTAGACCGGCTCGCCAAGGCCCTGGCGGCTGTCGGGCAGGGTGTCAAAACCATCTACATTCTGCGCTACGTTCACGATGAAGAAATGCGCGGGCGCGTGCAGTTACAGTCTGAATCGCGGCGAGTTCCGCACTGGCGATCTGGAGGAGATCATGAACCAGGCGAGTTGCCTGAGCCTGCTGTCGAATGCCGTGCTGGTTTGGAATACGGTGCGCATCAGCGAGATCGTCGAGCACCTGCGGGCTGCGGGCGAACAGATCTTGGATACCGACTTGGCACGGGTTTCTCCCCTCTGTTATGTCCATATCATTCCGAATGGACGTACAATTGGGAGAGTAATATCCAGGGGGACAACCTGCGTATAAACATGACGACATAAGTAATTGCGCATAGCGATGAGGTTGTGGTTTCATAGAAGAATGAAACCACTTACCATTGCGGACTCTCCCACCATCATTCTCGGACTGCAGGATGAGATTCGCCGCTCGGAAGAATCTCGCTACGATCACCGTCTCCATGGAGTGCTTTTGGTAGCCCAGGGCATGACCTGCCCGGAGGTGGCACATCTTCTGGGCGATGCACCACGATCGGTGGAGTATTGGGTCGGTCGTTTTGAAAGAGATGGTCTGGCGGGATTGTTGGAGGGGGAACGACCAGGACGGCCCCGACGCTTGTCGGAAAAACAACGGCAGGCGGTGGATCAAATTTTGCGCCACCCGCCCCGGGAGATTGGTTTGAGTGGGAACATCTGGGATGGAAAAACACTCAGTACCTGGATTGAGCAAAGGTACGGCATCTCCATCGGGGTTCGCCAGTGCCAGCGCATGTTCCGTCAACTCGGCTTCCGGTTGCGCAAACCACGCCCCGCGCTGGCCCATGCCGATCCCGTCGCGCAGAAAGCCCATAAAAAAAACTCCAAGACTTGATGCAGAATACCAGCGTCGATCTTTGGGCGACCGACGAAGTGCACTTTCAGCAGCATGGCTCGCGCTGCCGCATGTGGATCCCGCCAGAAATCAAGGACCCCGTCCTCCTGCATGCCCCCACCCGCAAGAGCGTGGGCTATTTCGGGGCCGTGCGTCTACGGGATGGGCGGTTTGTGTTCCGTCTGGAAACCGGAAAATTCAACGGGCCCGGCTTTCTTCAGTTTCTCCAGCAACTCCGCTCCGCCAGCCGCGGGACTCAAAGACGGGTTGTAGTCATCACCGACAATGCCAGTTATCACCACTCCCGCCTGCACCGAGCGTGGCGGGAAAAGCACGCCCACCACTTTGCTTTGGACTTCCTTCCCCCGTACCGTCCCGAACTCAATCCGATCGAGCGCGTGTGGAAGCTCACGCGCCGTCGTTGCCTGCATAATCGCTACTTCGAGAATCTCAAAGACATCATTAGCGCGGTTGAATCCGAGTTCGCGACCTGGACCACTCGCAACGAAGTCCTCCGCAGACTATGCGCAATTACTTAAGACGCTGTGTTTAGTACGCTACCGTAAATCCGCGCAGAGTTGCGGCTGGCGGGCCGAGAAGAATCCAGCATACCGAATCATGAACCTGTTGCGGCGTGCCTGTGTGGGCTGCTAGGTTCTCTGTATGGGTTCGGCCTTTCTTGTTCCTGTCCTAACTCCACACGGCCACCTCAGCTTGATCGAAGATCGCGACGTGCCGGCTCTTGAGCCCGAGCTTGCGCAACGTCTGCTGAATGCCTTTGCGCGCGGATCGGGCCATGGTCTTCTCCAACTCGGAGCCAGCGAAGTCGGAGTCCCACTTCCCCCCGTATTGTCCTATTGGCGAGAATTCAGCGCGCGCTACGTGACGGCCCTCTGCACTCTGACGGATGCTGGAGCCCGGTCCACAGAGACACATCCTCCATCTCCGCCCGATGCGGAGCTGGCTTGGCTGGCTCTCGCTGCGCCGCCGATGACTGGAGCGGAGTACCTGACGGCCCGCGTTCTTGAGTCTCTCTGGCAGGAATTGGATGGCGCCTTTGGGTTGGAGTTGTCCGAATCGAAGTGCGGCGTTCAGGATTTTCTGAAGCGCCGCAACGCCGCGTGGAATCTGGTCGGCCTCGTGCACTTCAACCTCGCCGAGAACCGCAAGGACGACGCGGCCCCATTCGCTTTTCTCGCGACTTATCCTCAGAGAGCCAGAAGCGACCAACGGCAGACGGCGGGGAGGAATACGGTTAAGGGCACTAACGATGATTAGTCGTCGGCTTCTAATTGATCCAAGGATCGAATAGGCCGCAGGTTACTGCGATTTGGGGACCATCCATCCCCAAGGCAGCGCAAAATCGTCGGCGTCAAGCGGACGTGCTTTGCCGCCGTGCAACACCACCGCCCGGACGAGTGACGCTTTGCGTTTCAAAGCATCTCGGAAGGCGCGAATCCCCATCGCGTCAGCCGCGGTCACCTGACTCCCCGCCTTAATCTCCAACGCTACCAACTTGCCAGCTTCTTCCAAAATGAAATCCACTTCGTGCCCCGCATGGTCGCGCCAAAAATGCAGCTTGCGCCGTTGTGAATCGAGAGCACGCCACGTGTCCAGAGTCTGAAACAGGGTTTGCTCCAACCAAAAACCCGCATCCAGGCGTTGCGTGGTGTCGGCGGACGACTTGATCCCGGCAAGCCAGGCGGCAAGACCACAATCTGTCCAGAGCAACTTCGGGGCTTTGACGAGTGCGACCGAGGGATTGGTCACTAGCGGGCGGATGCGTGTAACCAGGCAACCGGTTTCCAACAGGTTCAAATAGCGGTGCGTCGTCGGGTGACTGAGCGCCGCGTCGCGGGCCAAGTCGGCTTGGTTGAGCAGCTTGCCGGTCCGTTGCGCGGCCAGCATCATCATACGCTGAAAATCAGGCAGGCTGGAGACGACGCTTAACTGGCGCAAATCGCGCTCCAGATAGGTTTGTACATAAGCGGCGAACCACAGGCCGCGATCCGTTTCGGAATCAATTTGCAGTGCGGGCGGGAATCCTCCGCGCAGCAGCCAAGTCGGCCAGTCGCCGGGCTCATCCGGCCATTCACGCCAGTCAAAATCCGGGGCGAACAAACGTTCCAGCGGCCGCAATGCGTCCTTACGCTCTTGCCACTCGGTGGGACAGAACGACCGAAGTTCCAAATAGATCGCGCGGCCCGCCAACGTGTCCGCCACGTGCTTCATCAGCAAGAGGTTGGCAGAGCCGGTCAGAAGGAAGTCGCCTGCCCGCCGGTGTGCGTCCACTGCGCGTTTGACGGCTAGCAAGATCTGTGGCGCTCGTTGCACCTCATCCAGGATGACGGGGCACGTAGCGAGCAGCGAGTCGGGGTTGCGCTCGGCCTGATCGAGCACACCCAAATCATCGAGAGTGAAGTATGCCCGCCCTGGTGCAATCGCCTGCGTGAGTGTGGTCTTGCCTGTCTGCCGTGCACCCGTTAGTACAGTGACGGGCAACACCCGGAGAGCCGTTTGGAGACTGCTTCGAAACCAGCGCGGCTTGATGCTGTCCATATGATGAAATAAATCATTTCACGCCATGAAATGCAATAGAAAAGTTCCGGACTCTATGGCCCCCGCAAAGCCTTCGGGACCTTGAATTGCTCTGCAGAAATAAGCGGGCCACGTACTCTTGAACTGCTCGCTACCAAGAATTCATCTGAGATCGAAAGGATCTCCCGCGCGAGCCCCCACGTCTCTGCGGACTGCCACCATAGTCGAATAATTATTCGAGTATGGTCGAGTTGCTGAACGACTTCAATCACGGTCGCGAGGAGCTGCTCAAGCGGCTCCGGGAGCCCGCTCCTGGGCGGATCCAGCTTTTGACCGGACTGCGACAGGTAGGCAAGACGACGCTGCTTCTAGCACGTTCCCACTCTGAATCCAGTCTATCCTGACGTCCTCGTCCACGACGGCGTAGTCGTCCTGCCGTGCCGGATCCAAGATGCGGATCGACGATCCCTTCGTTGATGGTGACTAGTCATATGACTAGTGCGTATAATGAGAATGCTCGAACAAGGAGGTTTGGCATGGGTTCATGGCAAGTGCAAGATGCGAAGGCCCGGTTTAGCGAATTCTTGGATGCCACCATCAAGAAGGGACCCCAGGTCGTTACCCGCCGGGGAATTGAAACCGCTGTCCTCGTACCGATTGGGGAATGGAACCGTTTGCAAAAGGCTGCCGGTCTGAGTCTCAAAGACTTATTGTTGGCTCCTGAAGCTCGCTTTGAAAATTTGATCCCGGAGCGCCACAAATTGCGGCGACGGACCGTACTTGAGATCAAATGAACAGGTACCTCTTAGATACCAATGTCGTGTCCGAACTGCGAAAGCCGCGTCCGCACGGGGGAGTGGTCGCTTGGCTCAACAATCAAAAAGAGGACCAATTGTTTCTGTCGGCCGTGACGATGGGCGAATTACAAGCAGGGATTGAGCGGACTCGCCGCCAAGATCCATCGAAGGCGCGTAACATCGAGTCTTGGGCAGATCAGCTGGCAGCTTCGTTTCAGATACTGCCGATGGATACACCGTGCTTTCGGGAGTGGGGCCGGATCATGGAGCGAAAACCAGATAGATTGCTTGAAGATGCTATGATTGCTGCCACTGCACGCGTTCACCGATTGATTGTTGCCACGAGAAATGAAGCAGATTTCAGGCAGTTGGATGTCCGAATTCTCAACCCATTCAAGACGAGCTGAGCTAGGTTCCTCCCAGAATCTCCGCTACGGGACGTTCGATCTCCGGTCCCTTCGCAGCCGCAATCAAGTCTTGTTCGAACATTTCCCAGGCGACGCTCCTTTTCCTGAGGTTTGACCCTTCCTCCTGCCAACAGGGGAAAAATAGCCGAGCGATCAACAACGAACCAAACCCGCGCAGCGACGGTAGGAGGTGGGGTCACACCAACTACCGGGATTTCTTCGCTCTGCGTAAAGACGCCGATCCCGAAAATACCCATCCTGAAGCAAGCCAAGGCGGAGTGCCAAAACTCCAGCGAGCACGTACGAGTTGTTTTCTGGCCGTTCCCAATAGTCCGTTCGGGCTATGCCGCGGCGGCGTTCTCGTCTTGGAGCATGTAGCGAATCTGCTCGCGCAGTTCAGGTGTGTCCTGGTGCCCGTGGACGGTCGTGGCGTGTAGTACTCAGAGCTCCACCACTTCGTCTTCCGTGCCTGCGATGGCGATTTGGACAGCGGAGGTCTGCGGCCTGATCCGCACCGGACCCAGGTCCCCGCACAAGTACCAACGAAAACTGCTCCAGCGCCACTGTTCGCGCCGGGAGGGTAGATGGAAAAGTCGTCGGGATTGGTGTCGTTGGCGATGGCCTTCCACTTCTGCGCCTCGCCACCGCCGGATAGCGAGTTGGCCGTTGTTCAAGCGGAGAAATTACGTGGTTCATCCCAAAGGTTGCGACTGAATCGGCTGTTCGATATCCTCACAGAAAAATGGTTCTCAGTTCTGGTCGAACCATTCCCGAACGCTTTGGAACTCGGGCTACTTCGCTGCCTCAACCGGTGGAGTGACGATCGACATCCTTCGACGGTATGAAACCAAGGGAGGATTACGTCTTAGTCCGCTCACTTACCCAGACTAAAGTCTGGGATTGCGTTCGCTCTCGTGTTCATAATGCTGCGATTGTATTGAAAAAAGACGAAAAGCCATCCGTCATTCTGCTTCGGCGTGGACCTAAGATAGGCGCGTAATACGAGGGAACGCGTCGAAGCCCGAGTCGAAACTTAAGATTCGCTCGATTCCATTTTGTTCCATGACCGATAAATGCACCGCGTTACGGGCAGACAGCTGTCGATACCCTAGAACAATCTGCTTCGCACGCTGCACCACCGCGACGTCTACCGTCAGGACCTGATCTACTACTCCGAGCAGAGTGTCGAAAGCTGGCTGGATT
Source organism: uncultured Acidobacteriaceae bacterium (assembly GCA_963714225.1). Lineage (GTDB taxonomy): Bacteria > Acidobacteriota > Terriglobia > Terriglobales > Acidobacteriaceae > Sulfotelmatobacter. The sequence goes on from CAVQNY010000022.1 coordinate 197,478, forward strand.
GCGTCGCGGCGATCGATTGCAACACATCGGTGCAGGATCTCCTGCAGGACCTCGGCATCGGTAACAAGACGCTGACGCTCGGTGATCAGCTTCTCGAGCAAGCGCTGCGCGTCAACTTTGTGAGGATGAGATGCGCCGACGAGATACATCGGAATATTTGAGTCGACCAAAATCACGAACGTGCACCGGTTCCGTATCCTGCTTCGATTTCGGCCAGCATGCCGTCGATGTCACCGACAGGATAGTCATGCTGGGCCGCTTTTTGGAGGATTTCGAGCTTCTTCCCGATGCTGCCCACAGGCTCATGGCGGCGTGCTAGAGCCAGCGCTTGTCGGACCCACTCGGCGATAGACATGTGGCGCGAACGCGCCACGCGCTGAATCTCTCGATATTCCGGATCCTTCAGAATCACTTGTAATCTCTTAGTCACGAGATGAGTCTATCTGACTCATATGTATGAGCCAACCGAAATGGGGATACAAAGCTGAAGTTCGCCAAAACCTCACGTTGACATGCAAGACCCTGAGGAATTACGCTCGCTCCCAACGTGGAAGGTGCACACACTGAACGGCGACCGCAAGGGCACTTGGAGCCTCAGCGTCACCCGTAACCGGCGTTTGACGTTGCGGATCGACATCGGAGAGCGCGAAATCTGCGACCTGAGTTCGGTGTGGCGAGGTTGGCGGCGCCGGATCTGCGGCGGACCTGTGCTCGGCTGTGTCATGCTTCCCAACCCTCCGACTACGTCTCACACTACATTATTCTGAGGGCGCGATTCCCCGTCACCCCTGCGCCATCTTCGCCGGCAGCAATCTCCTGAGCACGTTTCCGATCACCAAAGGCTGGTGCTCTCCCTCGCGCTTCCTAACAATGTGTACTGGATGGCGTTCTAGGAACGGCAGGAAACAAATGAACGAAATTAGCGAGCGCAATCCCAGATTTTTAATCTGGGTAAGCGAGTTGTACAATAACTTTTGTCGGTTCGCTTGGAGTCGTACAATCCCTGCGGTTGGTAAGGCACAAAAGCAACAGCCGGCAAGTTCTGCTTTGGGCTGGGGCGGGATTCGCCCTCGAAATCGGGTAACACCCGAGTCAGGAATCCCAGAGTTCCACTCTGGGAGGATCAAATCAACAAGAATCACCAAGCCGTCGATTCTCTTTGCTGATTCCGGGTTGTATATTTGAGTTGTCGAAGTCAAAGGGGCTGTGCCGCCGCGCCAGCGGGAGAAGAAAGGAGTGGCCCCATCCAGCTTTGAGGCTGAATCAGAGATGGTAGCCTAGGATCATTGGATCATTTGCCTATCTGTTCAGATCCACCACCGCGACCTTGTTCACTCCACTGCATGCCAGATACAGCCGCCGATCAGGCGTTGCCACCATGTTGCGGACCACACCGCCTCCGGATGGGATCGGCTTCGTACTGAAGCTCTCCGACTTGGGATCGAACCTGACCAGGGTATTGGGCTTCACACCCGATTCGCTATACCAGACCTCGCCATCGTTCGTGATTGCGATTCCATACGGTTCTGACTCCGAGCCGCCCGGCGACATCCATTCTTTCAGCAGCTTTCCGCTGGACGCATCGAAGTGTCCCAGATACCCACGCGCGAAATCGGTGTAATAAACCGTGCCGTCCGGCGCCAGCGCGATCCGCCGCGGGCGAGAACTCGCCGCCGGCAAGGTGTATTCGCGGATCTTCATTGTGCTCGGGTCAATACTGGCCAGCTTGTTGGTGCCGAACTCGCAGAAGAAGGGCGTGTTGTTCTGCAAGATCACAATGCCGTAGGGCACAGCATGCGGGGTCGGCGATTTGGTTAGGATCATGTTGCCGGTTTTCGGATCGAGACGCCCGATATAGTTGGTCTCTTCGTTCGTAAACCACAGAATGCCATTCTGGTCGAATACGGGCGTGTGCGGGTCGATTTTGGTGCCATCGGATGGGCGATACTCGGCGATCTCGCCAGTCTTCGGATCGAGCTTGCCGACGTACCCCCCGGAGATCGCGGTGAACCAGATGTTGCCGTCTTTATCCGCGACCAGCCCGTGCGGACCGGAGTTGGGTGTCTTCAAGGAATACTCCTTAAATTCTCCGGTCTTCGGATCGAGTCGCCCCAGCTTGTTCGCCCCCTGACCGGTGTACCAAAGCGAGCCGTCAGGCGCGAGTGCTGGATCGTGCGGCCGCGACTTCGGCGTCGGTACCTCGTATTCCTGGATCTGTACGTTCAGCATTCCCACCGTCGTAGAGCCCGCAAGCGTGGCGGCTAGCGTGAACAAGCACAGTTTGAGTAGAGACATGGCCGCTCTCCTTCGCAGAAAATTGTAGTCCTTCGTTGCGGTTTTCTCCCAGTTGGCATCGCTGTTCGCGCGATCCCGCAGACCTTCACTACTGACGCGGGCGGGATGGAGAGTTGCAGGATTAGCAGATTGGGGATGCAGCGATTGAAGGGAAGCTAAAAGAGCTGGCGGGCCAGACTCGTGCGGACGTCGCGAGCGTCTGCCTTTGGTTTGGCAGCCAGAAGGGCGGCGGCTTCTCGCAAAGGCGGGTGTTTTCTGAACGATGATTCGTTACGCTACCCGTTGAGAATCTCACGTATGTGTTCGACCTGGTTGGAGCGGCTGACTACTTGCCGTCGCCTCTAACAATCCAATCGAGACTTTTGCCGAATCTGGTCGCCACACCCAGAAGGATTTCAAGAGTGGGAGTAACTTTTCTCCTCTCGACCATTGAGAGCTGACCTTGGCGACACGGGATCGGCCAGGTCGAGCATCATCCGATCATTCGGCAGGTAGGTAGTTGGTCTATGCGTGGACGGCGGTCATGCGCTTGAGGGTGGGAAGGGCCTTGATAATTTTCCGGCTTCCTGCTGGGCGATGCGCAGATCGTAGAGGCCTTGCAGATTGATCCAGAATTCGGCACTAGTGCCGAAGAAATGCGCCAAGCGCAACGCCTTGTCGGCCGTGATGTCCCGGTGTCCGTTCAGAATCTGGGTGATGCGATTGGTTGGAACCTGCAGTTGGCGTGCCAGCGAGGCGGCGCTCATGTTGAGTTCCTTCAATTCCTCGGCCAAATGTTCTCCGGGATGGATCGCGAGCAGTGGCATGTTCGTTCCTTTCGTCGTTCCTTTCCTAGTGTTGATACTCCCCACGCCTGAAGGCGGGGGATTCTAGTCGCCTCACGGCGACCTTAACTGTTTCAACCAAGATTGCTGGCTATCGCCAGACGTACATCTTGTCCGCAGTCGTTTAGCGTCTCCACGTATCCCGAGGCGACGTTTGGTACAGTGCAGCATTTACGGTGGCTCGGCTTGGTTATCGCCTAGCCACTTTTAAGCCCTGCCTCCGGTTGAACCGGATTGAACGGTCTGTGACTCCAACGACAACCGACGGCCGGCTGCCCACGCTTGGGTTTTGCAGGAGCAGTGGATGTTGAAAATAAAGGACTTGACTGGGAGTCACAGACCAGCCCTGCCTCCGGTTGAACCGGATTGAACGGTCTGTGACTCCAACGACAACCGACGGCCGGCTGCCCACGCTTGGGTTTTGCAGGAGCAGTGGATGTTGAAAATAAAGGACTTGACTGGGAGTCACAGATCAGCATTTACGGTGGCTCGGCTTGGTTATCGCCTAGCCACTTTTAAGCCCTGCCTCCGGTTGAACCGGATTGAACGGTCTGTGACTCCAACGACAACCGACGGCCGGCTGCCCACGCTTGGGTTTTGCAGGAGCAGTGGATGTTGAAAATAAAGGACTTGACTGGGAGTCACAGATCAGCAGATACCGGAACCAAGAGCAAAAGCAAGAACAAAACCGTCGGCTTATATCCCCAGGCCTGAAGGCAGGGGCTTTACGCCGACTTCGGTAATCGACAATTTCAACATTCGCCGGACCGGGGGAACGTTCTGGCCATTCGAAGCAAACACGCCACTGGTCGTTGACGCGGATGCGGTCCTCGCTGCCCCGTGCGAACCGTTCAGGCCTCAAAGCAATCCGATGGGGTTTGTGCAATCCAGCTGCACAAATTCGGGCCGGCGACGCACCAGGAAACGTCCCGAAAGGGTTCGTGTACCCGAGGGAGTCTCTGTATTGTTAGGGCTTTGCCCATGGGCGATTATATTCGTCTTTTGTTCGCTACTTGTCAAGCTCTTTGTTGCTTTGGTAGTGGTCAACCGTGCAAGGAAATTTTGACCGTTCATGCCAGAACCGCCATCCTAGCCACAGGCCAGGCACAACCCCGGCTTTCCTAGCCGAGAAAGCACCTCACTTCATTTGTAGTCTTTCCTTGGTATCTGCCGCAAGCGGGTTCTGGCGCGGGAATCTGGCCCGTGGAGACAGCGACGGTCCACGCGGCGAGTTGGTTCGGGTCACGCGGACGTTTGCCCTTGCCGATGGTCATCGTTATCTCCCGAGATGCTGCGCGTGGTGCATGTGGTGCATAAGGGCGCAACTGAGATGACCTAGGATGAATGAAACAACGGCGACGATGATCGTCTTGACTGTGGAACTCATGGCTTCCATGATGATGCCACAGTCGGGATGCTAAAGCGAGGCTGTGACAATTGAAACTGGTCCACTACCGTTGCTTTCTTCCGTCGGTAACTTTCCGAAATCGTCACCAAGCCTTTCGGAGCGTCACGAGTCCTTGGAGATAATCCTCCTCTTCGATCCTGCTCTCTACCCCGAACTCGGTCAAGATCGTCATCATCTGCCCCAAGGGGACTCCGGCAAGCTCGGCCGCTCTGCCCAGCGATGCTTCGCCTTTCTTGTATCTCTCCACCGCGAGTAAGACTCTGCCCCGGGTGACCATATCCCGCACGGACTTCGAAAGATCACTGCTTTGTTCCTTGGTGAGCTGGTTCAGAAATTCGAAATTCTCACGCTCCATTCGAATGCTCATCGTCTTCGTCATATCGCTGTCCCCTGTTTCCGGGCGATCAAGACGGCAGCTCTGATGTTGGGAAGCGATCGCTCCCGCGGTTGCTGCTTGGAAATGATCTGTGCGGACTTCCTGGCGGGGGCCAACCTGGACCACGGAGACCCGGAGATGCTGCTGTTCTCAATGACGAGGTTCTTCAAATTTCTGCCCGAAGAGCAGCGGCAGGCATTTTTTGAGGGCCTTTGTGAGAAGGCTTCGTGAGCTCGATTGATCCAAAACCAAGCCGCCTGTGGCTGGTGCCGGCACTATACGAACAGCCTGCATTTAGGAGCCGGTTGCTTTCCCGGACATGCTATCTTTTAGCTAACGCATCGAGAAGCTGCAATTTGTACGTCCTTTCTAAACGGAGGAGAAGTGAAAATCTTCACACGCATCACCGTAGACCCGAACCAAATGGGCGACCTCGCGTGCATCCGGGGCCTGCTACCGTTGTCGGCATGATAAGCGAGGGCATAGCGGAAGCTGAAATCCTAGACGCTTATCCCGACCTCGAGCTCGAGGATATCCGGGAAGCATTGCGCTACGCAGCTGAGGCCGTCCGCGAGCGGGAACTTCCCGTTGTGGGTGGTTCTTGAAGTTCTTGGTCGACAACGCTTTGTCACCTTCGATTGCGGAGGGTTTGCGATCCGCCGGCTACAACGCGATTCATATCCGCGACTAACAATATGCAGAAAGCGACCGATCTTGAAGTTTTCGCCCGCGCTGCAGAAGAAGATCGAATCCTAGTCTCTGCCGATACGGATTTTGGCACGTTACTAGCTTTGCGCAACGAAGAAAAGCCATCCGTCATTCTGCTTCGCCGCGGACCCAAACGTCCCGCACTTCAATTGCGATTGCTGTTGGGGGCTATGCCGGTGATGGAGGAGCCGTTGCGCGAAGGCAGCATCGTCGTCATCGAAGAAAAGCGAATTCGAGTCCGGCGGTTGCCTGTGGGGCGTTGAGAATTATAATAAGACCGGCAGCATTTCGATTGTGCAACCTGGTTGAGACGCCAGTCATTGAGCGGGCGATCGAGACGGCAGCTCTGATGTTGGGAAGCGATCGATCCCGAGGTTACTGCTTGGAAATGATCTGTGCGGATTTCTTAGCGGGGGCCAACCTGGACCACGGAGATCCGGAGATGCTGCTGTTCTCGATGACAAGATTCTTCAAGTTTCTGCCCGAAGAGCAGCAGCAGGCATTTCTTGGAGACCTCAGCGAAAAGGCCTCATGAGCCCGACGCGTCCCGACCCTCCTGGATTGCGACTGGATCCGGTGTCGCACGAGAGCGGCAGCAGGTGCTGCGTCGCGATGGCTGGCGGTGTCAATCCTGCGGCGCGATGTCAAACTTGGAAGTTCATCACAACCAGTTTCGGAGTCATTCCGGCCAAGACTCCGACGAGAACCTCATCAGACTCTGCATCACATGCCATGCCTATGTGCATCACCGCCGAGGAGTTGGACGTGACTGATGGTAACCCGACCCTTAACTAGACCCTTTCTACAGCGAGATGGGGGAATGCTGTGCGATAGAGGTGAGCGTCGAGCGTGAGCAGCGAGTGGCCGCCTTCTAGAGCATGGGCACCGATCAGGAAGTCCGCCAGAATGCGGCGGGGGCCCGCGTCTCGTTGCTTCCTTCGACGCGCAGCGTAACCCTGGAAGGCTCGGCCGGCTGTCCGCCAAACGGATTCATCCAAGGCCCAGTCAATGCTGATACCGGTTTCTCTGAAGAACGAATCCAAGAATGATTCACTGCGGCCAGGGGCAGCCATCAACTCAGCGAAGACCGTGGCAGTAGTGACCAAGGTTCCGCGCCCCAGTGCAGCGTCCAACGCCGACTGGGCAGAGGAGCTAAGCCTTGGATCTTGATCCCATAGCGCCACAATGACATTCGTGTCAATAGCGGTCGTCATCGCCCCCGCAGCTCCCGAACCCACCGAATAATTCCCTCCCTGCCGGAACCAACTCCTGGGTTCCCAATTCCTTTGAATTTCGCGAAGGGACTCTTAGTCCTGACGGGACGCACGCGCACGCCATTTTCATCGCTTTCAAATGACAACCTGTCGCCAGGGCGAACACCCAGCACACGGCGCACCTCGCGGGGTATCGTAATCTGCCCCTTGCTCGTGATTTTCGCCTGTTTCTCCAATACCTTACCTCCGAGATTCCTTACTTTACCACAGATGCTCCTTACTTTGAAAATGAGGTTGCGCTGCCCCGCCGTTGACTAGCTTAGCTAGCTCACCTTTCCTTCGGTCGTCGTGGGGTCTTCCATCTCTGCCAGCGCCAGCACTTTGTAAGTGGCATAGTTGTACACTGGCGACATGGCTAGGAGGGTCCAAACTCAGCGCCTCCTTGGAACCAGCCCACGATCTTGCCCGAGTCCAACAACTGCAAGGTAGCATCGAGCCGCCGTTCTACGGTGCTCTGCAGGGAGCGGGCCTTGCTATTGTCGAGCACGTCCTTCACTTCGATGCGGCTACAAGCCGGTCCAGCGTAAAGGTACCGCACAGCAGGAAGGCGTGGCTTCTGCATCGCACACTGTTGAGCAGCGAAATCGGGTTGTCGATTGACTGTATCTGTGGCCGAGCCTAAGGTCTAAGGGACAGATTGGCCCTCTCGTCACTTCTTTTCTTGTGCCGTTGGCGGCAACAATCCGTTCAGGCGCAGGTACATGGCAGCCGCGCTGTAGTGGTCGGCCCAGTCATTGGTCAGGGCGATGAGGGCAAAAGCTCGCGGTCCCTCGCGTCCACCAAAGAGTTCCACCGTGTCTCCAAGTTTGGAATCCTCCACCCTTCCTAGAGCCGTGGCGCAGAAATCAAAACTCGCTTTGAGCGCGGCGACCAGCCTGTCCTTCCCGTCCGTTTCTTTCAGGCCCGGCGATTTTGTCTCGGGTACTTCTCCGATCTTGGCGCAGAGGTAACTGTTCGATTGGATAATGTGCAGGACAAGATTGCCGAATGTCATCTGCTTGGGCGTGGGCTTGAACCCGAACTTGTCGGCTGGCATCTCTTCCGCGGCCGCTACCAGGTTCTTCTGCTGGCGCGGCAGAATCTCCTTAACCACCGACGTGACCGGGTTCTTGTTGTCCTGCGCGAAAGCGATGGCCGTTGCTAACAACACGAACACAACGAGTGTGCGTTTCATATATGCCTCCCGCAACCGTCATGCTGCCATCCTAAGCTCTTTCACCACTCGTGTTCTGTCTTCGGCTTTGCTACTTGAAACGCAGGGTTTCGAATACCACTTTGTAGGCCGGTGTTCGCCGTCACCCGCGAACGCATTCGCCAGATCGAAGCCAAGGCTCTGCGCAAGCTGCGCCACCCGTCACGCTCCCTCAGCCTCAAGTCATTTCTCGACGACGTGCACGAATAACGCCGCGGGCAAGACGTGCATGCAGACATCTGAGTAAGTGTCAAGTTTTTTTTTGCTCTTGGAGATAATGCCCTCCACTCAGAATCCACAAGATTTCAAAAGCTCGTTCCCGCAGCTGCAACGACGACGTGGCTCAGTGGTGAGCCTCGCTTAACGAGTGCGGCCAGATATTTGGTTTCGTCATAGGCAACGCGATCTTTCCAACAACGGAACAGGATGCGAAGCCATTTGAAAGCCAATGCTCGCACCGCTGCGTGGTGGTCGTTGCCCCGATCTCGCTGTTGCTGGTAGTAGGCCCGAGCCCACCCGGACTGCGAAATCGAGTGACCGGCCCATTCGTGAAAACTTTGCCGCACAAACTTTGGACAGGCCCAGCGGAAATGTATCCATTTCCGTTTCCCGCTCTTCTCCGTCACCGGTGCGATCCCGCTGTAAGTCTGCACTTCCTCGGCACTGGCATAACGATCGCGTTGCGAGCCAAAGGCAGCCAACAGGCGCGGCGCCAGCACTGCACCCGCTCCTGGCAGCGACTCGAAGATGAAAAAATCGGGATGCACCACGGCCGCTTCCTCAATCTTCCCGTCTAGCTCCGCAATGCCCTCCAGTAAACTACGCATCAGTTGCACAATCACTTTCACCACTGTACTCTTGGCCTCGATCACCGGCCGATCCTCAATGGCAGGCCTCGCTCGGCCGATCGCCAGGATGCGACGTTCTGTCGATTCTCGATGACAATGATGTTGGCGGAAGAACGTCCGCAGTTCTTCCGGCGGCACTTTTTGCAACTCCTCTAGCCTAGGCCAGCGCTCCAGTAAGTCACACACCAGCGGCATGTCGAGTTTCTCAAACCACTCCACCATCTGCGGAAAATAAATCTTCAAGTAGCCGGTTAAGCGATTGCTTTGCGCCGTCTTTTCATCCACCAGCTTCCGTCGCTCTTCCACCAGATTCTGCACTCGGCGGGTGGCCTCGTCATCCGGCGACAAACGGCGCAGCTTGTCCCGATGCTGCAACAATAAATCCAGCAGCAGATCGGCATCGCGTGGGTCATCCTTGGCCCCCGAGGGATACAGCGCGTTGCGCAAGCTGGCGCTCATCGTCGAAGGCACCGGGAATATATGCAAGCACTCATACTTGTTGAGCATGAAAACCAGTGCTCCCTTCACTTGCTCCACGGATACCGCGATGGGACGACGGCCGAATCGTTGACAAAGTTCAGCGACCCAGGTCTCCACGCTTTCCACCTTGTGCTCCAGTTCTCCACTTTCCCGCTTCGCCGAGCCGGCCTCTTGTAAACACCAAACGTGCTTTCGATCCGCCCAATCGATACCCACAAACGCTGCGAACTGTGGTTCCTGCGCTTGCTGACTTACTTCGCTTTCTGGCATAGCCTTTACTCATCCTCCTTGCTTATCAGCATTAGGCAGAGGCTGGCTTGCTTCCGCGAAACCCTTATAGTAGGGTCTTGTTAGTGTTGTTCCAGACGTTCATCTGAGTGTTCGTTCTGGAAGCTAAGCGCGTCCCACTGCTCGAAACTCTGCAAGAAAACATCTCGTGTTTGGGAGAGCAATTCGTAGCAGCGGGACGCCTCTGCTGGCCACAACATTGTAGGCAGCCAGCAGAAAACTTCATCCGCAACCATTTGCACAGCCCGCGCTCCTTCTGCCGCAGACGCATTCGTTCCCTGTCATACCCTCGTGCTCCCCTCGGGAGACACCTCTGCCAACCCGCGGGTGCAAAGCCTCTACATCGAGGATGCAGGGGAAGTGGGGCTCATCAATCTCTAGTCATGGCGTGGGCAACTCCAAGCCCCCCTTCCCCTGCAACCCCATCCCCCCAACCGCAGATATTCACAGACCGGTTGAGGTCACACAGTGTGGAAATCCCTCCTGTCAAATTTCTCGGTCTGAATCACTATAAGGGAGAGCGATGGAAGGGATAGACCAGCATCTGCGAGTTGACTAGGCAGCCTCGCTGCGATGCGGTATAGGGTGGCTAGTTTGGGATGTGTTCCGCAGGGCGCGCAAAGCGTACATCGCGTCATCCAGAGCTTGTTCCTCTTCGATGTTGTCTCCGGCTATGTGAAACAACTCCCGTGCTCTTAGTGCAAGTGCTTTCTCTGCTTGCGCAATGCGCTCAGGGAGTCTGACGTTATCAACCTCAAAGAGCGCAGCCTTGTACAAATCCCTCCACGCTCCACTGTCCAGAGATTTAGAGCTGCCTGTATACATAACTCTCCCTGTTTCGCTTGGCGGGCCGGTGAAAGTGTGTCGAATTCTGCCGAATGCTTTCGCAGGAACAGCCAACAACATCGTCTCCCCAGTTATTAGATACGATGGCGCCGGTGATCCCTACTGGGAAGTGACTCGTGTTCGCCACTGCGGTAGAGCTTCGGGCGAGCTTCATTGACAATCAGGGCGCGCCCGCCGTGAACTGAACCGTTGAGGGTACGAATAGCAGCTCGCGCCTCACCACCATTAGTCATCTCGACGAACGCAAATCCCCGCGGTTGACCTGTGTCGCGATCCATGACGGTCGTGACTGTCTTAACTGCTCCGTACGCCGCGAAGAGTGTCTGAAGCTGATCTTCGGAAGCGGAAAAATCTAAGTTACCGACGTACATGTTAGTCATGGCTTACCTCCTGGTTTTGAGCATGGTTCTCCGCTGCGCGATGGTCCGATCATCATCGCCAACGATTTCTTGTCATAGCGATCTTGCGGTCGAGGCTCGGACGGCCTTGGGATCGTTGCTTCCTGCTACTTCGCGTTCTGCTTGAATCCAGTCTTCGTCCGCAGCCCAAGATCGCTTGATTTAGTGATATTGCGCGCAATATCATAGACAGGTGGCGGCTTCTTACGTGCTCGACACGGACGTGATGGTTGCAGCTTTGCGGAGTGACAGAGGTGCTTCCCGCCAGCTTTTGCTGGCCGCTTTGAATCAACAGTTTGAATTGTTGCTCTCGGTTCCGCTCATACTTGAGTACGAAGCGGTCCTGACCCGCTCGCAACATCTGGCCGCATGTGGATTGAGCATTGCCGAGGTCGGTCGTGTCCTCGATGACCTGGCGGCGGTCGCGAGACCGGTTCGGCTTGCGTTTCGATGGCGGCCAAGGCTATCCGATCCTGATGACGACATGGTTTTGGAAACGGCAATAAACGGGAGTGCCAGCGCAATTGTGACTTTCAATCAGCATGATTTTGCACCTGGCACCAAAGGCTTTAGCTGCGTCGTAATTCTACCGGCAACGGCGCTACAACAGATTAGGAGTTCGAACCCATGAGACGGAGCAATTTTGCTTTACGGTTACAGCCCTCTTTGCTGGAGGAGTTGCGCAAAGCTGCGGAATTGGAAGGCGTGGCGCTAAATCAGCTCATCAATGTGGCAGTGGCGGAAAAGGTTTCTGCTCTGCGTACCGAGGAGTATTTTCGGGAAAGGGGTCGCCGTGCCAATCGCGCCGAAACCTTGCGGATTCTCGAACGCGCTGGAAAGGGGAATCCTGCTGTGGAAGGCGACGAACTTCCACAGGAGTGGCAGAAGAAGCCAGGCCGGAAAGTGGCGAATGGGAGAGATTCAGCCAGTAAGCGAGGGCAAAAGAAAAGGGCCGCTGTTAAGTAGCGTGTTAGTTTTAAGCAGGCGTTTCAAGCAGATCAAGAAAACTCTGACCGGAAGCCACACAAGAGCCGATCCCGGTGATCGAGCAAGCGATCGAAAGGGCGGTTCTGATGCTGCGGACGGAAATAACTGTCCCCGTGTCTCTTTTAAGCCAGCTCTCTCCAGGTCTGCTTGGACTGATCCTTCGGCATCTCGCGGGCCGTGTGCAACCAGGTTGCACAATCGAAATGCTGCCTGGCCCTCGTTACCACTTCGCCCGCCTCAGGCCACAAAGGCAATCCGATGTTGTTGATGCACCGTGCACAAACTCGGGCCTGCAACGCACCCAGGAGACTTCCCGAAAGGGTTCGTGTGCCCGAGAGTTCACATAAGTCCTGTGGCAGTCTCCGTATTGTTGGATTGGAGCTTTGCCCATAGTCAATTTACTCGACGGCTTTGCTTCCGCCGGCCGTTGGGAAGAACTTATTGCACCCCCTCGCGAGCCTCGCGAGGGCTTCCTTTGACAAATGTTGTCAAATATGACAACATTAAATAGAAACAGCGCCAAGCTCAAGCTAATGACATTACGCACAAGACCGGTTTCCTGGATTAGGGCGGCGCTGAGGGAATTCGAGACCTTCCCGCAAGGGGCCAAGTCGATCTTCCTAGCCGCGCGATCGCGGCCGAGGGCGGAAAGGCCGACATCGCGAAACCTATGCACGGCCTGGGCTCGGGCGTCTTCGAGATCGCGCTGCCGTTCAAGGGCGACGCGTTCCGCGTGGTCTACGCGGTGCAGTTCGCCGACGAAATCTGGGTCGTACACGCTTTCCAGAAGAAGTCGACGCAGGGCATCAAGACGCCCAAACACGAGATCGACTTTACTAAGGACCGTTTAAAGAGGCTGAAGGAGATGTTGCGATGAAAAAGGAAAAACTCGAGGTGGCGCGGGGAAGCGGGAATGTTTTCCGCGATCTGGGTCACAAGAACGCGGACGCCGATCAGTTCAAGGCCATCCTGGCCGCCGAAATCATCAAGACGCTCGACCGTGAACGCCTGACCGTCCGCGCCGCGCATAGCCGTACCGGCATCGCCGCGGCCGACTTCTCGCGCATCCGCAACGCAGACCTGGACCGTTTCACGGTCGATCGCCTTATGTCGATCATCAACCGGCTCGGGTCGAGCATCGAGGTAAGAATCCGAGTGCGTCCCGCGGCAGTGCAAGAGGCGCGCGCATAAAAGCGGTGCGCCCTGCGCGGTATGTGGCTGTCACCACGTTCGACCGTCCCTACCGAGAATCCTGTGCAGCCCATGGCGGATGCCATGGCCCCAACCGGACGGCAAAGCTCAAGCAGTTTGGGGCCCTGCCTGAGTCTGGTGAACGAACTTCGCCGATACACACGGGTGCAAGGGAGCACAGTTAGCACACAAATTGCAAAGGCTGCCGAAGGCCGTGTTCGCCCGGATCATCAATGTGAGCCGCAATGCGGTAGAAAGCTGGGAACAGGGAGCACGCCATCCGCGGGAAGCGACCCTGAAGCTTCTGACGATCGCACATAAGCATCCGGAGATCCTCTTGTCAGGCGAGTAAGAGTCGCCATCCCGACGAAGAGCTATCCGCACAAATACCTAAAGAGGTGCGAGTGAGCGGGGACTGGCGACTCACGTTTGCGTTCGAGGGCGAGGACGCGATTCTCGTCGATTAAGGCTGTCATTAGACAGTTTGACTACAGGACAATTTTGCACAACGCCAGATCCAACCTTCACGTGTTCGGGTGCAGAAGCGCTTGAGCCGTTTTCATAGTGAGCCGTCACCTGGACGTCATATGAGCCTGCGGATTTATATGTGTGGCCTTCAGGGAAAAAGCCAATGGTCGAGGTTCCATCGCCCCAGTTCCAAGCGATGGAGGTGACCGAGGCCCCTGGACTAGCAGCTCCGTTCAGTTCCACCTGAAACCCCACGATGCACGCTTCGGAGAGGGTTACTTGGTCGCGGGCCGCGGCACCCTTCGTCAACGCGAACATTGAGAAGAAGAGCAAGACTAGGGCCCAGAGCAATGGAAAGAAGCTTGTGTTGGCTGAGCCATTTAGATAATTGGGGCGGACCCACTTGTTGCGCGTCATTGAGCCTCCCACCTGGGCATTCAAGTCGCGTTTTACCTCCATGATCATTTCATCAAGAAGGGCCAAAGGGGAAATGGGGCTTGCTGCCTTTCAGGTTTTCGCCCAACACTTGAGCGCGAAGTGCCCACCTTGGTCTGTACATTTTTTTCGTACACCCCAGCACGCAGGCATCGGAGCGGGCGAGCAGCTAATTGCCGTCGATCAAACCAAGAACGCAATTTCCCACTGCATACGAGTTCCGATTAAGATTTGAGCGCGGGGAGGATTCGTTCAGACACGATTCCAACTTAAAAACGCAGCACTTTTACATCAAAAGGAAGAACAAGTCAACTTTCTGTGAACCCACAGAAAGGACGGCTGAGAGTCGGAGAGTCGGTGAGAGTCGGAGGTTGAGGTGAGGTGATTTCGCAAACGGCAAGACAGTGGAGGACAGGGTCATGAGGGAGCGCGCTCTTATACACGTGGCCGGCCCTCCCGGATCTGGCAAAACAACCTTTGTGGAGGCGATACTGAGCATTGCTGACTGGCCGGTTCTCGTGGCGCGATGCATCCGCGACGATGCGCTCCGGCGGGAGCGGGAGACCGAGTCCGAGAATCATCCGGAGCTCCGCCGGTATAGGCAGGCGGGAGCGAGCGGGGTCGCCCTGTTCGTCTTCCCCGGGAACATTGCGTGGAATGGCTTCTTCTTGACGAAACTGATGGAGGACTACTCGCGAGCTGTCTTCCTCGAAGGAGACAGCCCGTTTGAATTCGTCGACTTCAGAGTATTCGTGGCCCCTGCCCCACAGGATGACGAAACGCTCTTCGTGTGGCGCACGCGACACTTGGCCGCCGGGCAACGGGGGAGAGCTGCGATTTCGCAACGATACGTGGGCATCGAGCGCGCTCAACTTGTTGTAGTCAACGTTCGCAGCGAGTACGAACGCAAGGGGGGAGAGCAGATTGTCGCCGACGTGGTGCAGCTTCGAAAGGATAAGGAGCTTTACGACGACATCCTCGGCTTCCGCAGAAGCAAGCTCCCGATCACCGCCGTAGTCGCCAACCTGAACGATCCGCATGATCCGGGGCGGAAGAAAGCTTTGGCGCGGGTGCGGCGTGCTTTGCGCTCGAGAGCGGCATAGACGTACCCGCTGCAACCCAAGGCATTCGGAAATGCGAAGCCCCGTCGCCGCGATGATCATCGTGAGAGTGCGCTGTGGCTGAGGCATTGCCGTCAGAATCTTGAAGCATTGTTCTGGTGTAATGATCTTCGCCTCGTTTCTTTTTGCCTCTGATGCTGGGGCCGCGGGTCAGGCTTTCTCCCGCTATTCGAAGCCCGCGAATGAAGCCTGCGAGTGCGGAACCAATGGAACTTGCCGCACTCTTTGATCTTTGACTTACCCACCTTCCCTGGCAGATTTCTGAACTTGCTGTGAACTGGCATCCAATTGATCCGCGCCTAAGCAGGCCCTTCGCAAACGAACACTCGCAAAAGTCTGCAATGCAGGGAGGCGTGAACTGCAACGAACAGTGTTGGTTAAACGGCTACAAACCTTGAGCACGAAAGCACGAGGCAGATCGAAGCGAGGCAGCGAAGAGGTGGAAGCAAAATGGAATTACTGGATCGCCATATTAGGTCAACAATCTCCTGAGCCACTGCCAACTCCTCGTTTCATTGACTTGCCCTCACCTCCACCCTAAGATTGCACCCTGAGTCCTGCTCCACCAGTTTCAAAGCTTTTGGGTTTGCGAGCTAGAATCAGCATCGCTGGGGAGGCTGTTTGGATTCCGACAAATGGCAGCGGGCAAAGGAGCTTTTTGGCTCTGCGCTGGCACATGAACCGGCGGAACGCAGCGCCTTTCTGGCGCAAGCATGCGGCGGAGACGAGACGCTACGTCACGAGATTGAATCGTTGCTCGCGGCCTATGAGGAGGCGGGCACGACCGCAGGTTCTGCCGCAAAGGATTCCCTGTCAGGGCGCCGGATCGGACCATACCAGTTGATGCATCGGATCGGGGAGGGCGGGATGGCGATGGTTTATCTCGCTACTCGCGCCGATGACCAGTACCGGAAATGTGTTGCGATGAAGCTGATCCTTCCCGGCTTGCACACAGATGACCTCTTGCGGCGTTTTCGCAACGAGCGCCAGACCCTTGCTGCGCTCGACCATCCGAACATAGTGAAGTTACTCGACGGCGGAGAGAGCGAAGATCGGCTCCCTTATCTGGTGATGGACTATGTGGAAGGCAGGCCCATTACCGATTATTGCGATGCTCATCGGTTGTCGACAGCCGAACGTCTGCTCCTGTTTCGCACGGTTTGTGGAGCCATCAGTTACGCCCACCAGCGTTTGGTGATCCACCGCGATCTGAAGCCCGGAAACATTCTGGTGACCGCCGAGGGCACGCCCAAGCTGCTGGACTTCGGAATCGCAAAACTGTTGAACCCAGAGGCAGCAGCGACACTTGTAGTCACACGAACCGGACAACGGCTCATGACACCTGACTACGCCAGCCCAGAGCAAGTACGGGGAGAACCCCTTACCAACAGCACAGACATTTACTCACTTGGCGTGGTGCTTTACGAACTGCTTACCGGAAACCGGCCCTATCGCTTCAAGGTTCAATCTCGGTTGGAGATCGAGCGGGCTGTCTGCGAAGAGGAGCCGGTGAGGCCAAGTACTGCAGTGACGCGCATTCACGAGCGGACGACTGCGGACGGCACGTCGATTGTTGTTACCCCTGAGGCGGTGAGCCGCACCAGAGAAGGCGACCCTAAGAAGCTGTCCAGCAGACTGCACGGCGACCTGGACGCAATCGTGATGATGGCGCTTCGAAAGGAACCGCAAAGGAGATACTCCTCCGTATATGAATTCTCGGAGGACATTCGAAAACACGCTGGAAGGATTACCGGTCAAAGCCCGGTCGAGCACGATCATCTATCGTGGAACGAAGTTCCTACACCGGCACAAAGACACAGCCGTGGCGGTGGGGGCGCTCCTGGCTTTAGTCAGTGCACTGGCCATCGGCGGGTTCTTGTATTCGCGGCGTGCGCCAATACATGTAAGGAACGGCCAGACCTACAGGCGGGCCGCCGCCCTCGGCTTCCTGATTGGCAATCGCCCACAGTGCGGAGAAACATCGGGCAAGCAACGCATCACAACCGTGCATCCACGGGGAAGTGGCCGACGACGCCCGCATCCACGGCACAGGCAGGCGTTGGCGGCGTAGCGCAAATTTCGTGCAAAACGGACATAGCCGATAACTGGCGCTTGACGTGCCCTTCAATTCGCTTCAATCAGCAACCTGCCTTGCACAATCCTTACTTATTTCCGGCTCTGCGTAGATTGAACACCTCTCTGGTTGCCAGTTAAGGGATGGCCGCCCATGGCTTCAATCGAAAGGATCGCCTAACGCAATCAGTGAGTTGCGCATTCTGAGTCCGCTTTTACACGAATCTTTGTGCAATCCCCCTGGTCCTTAGCGTACGTAAATGTCCCTTTCTTGAGGGTGTCCCCAAATGCTCGCTCGCGTAAGTCCCTGACGATCACCCCATCTAACCGTGAGCGGTTTTTCGGCCTATGGGCTTAGGCCCCGGATCGTCTTCGGCAAAGCCGGACAGAACAACCGGCGCGTGGTCGGGGAATTCAGCCACAAGCGACAGGTTCCCGCCCATGGCCTTGATGGTTTTCCGCAGCGTGGAGAGCAACAGATCGCTGCGCTTTTCAAGGCGCGAGACACTGTCCTGGGTGATCCCGATAGCCTTGGCCATCCGAACCTGCGTAAGTTTGCGCGCGTGCCGCAGCTCGCGCAGGGTCATCTCCTCTGCGATCAACTGAGCAGCGCGGGCCTCGACCTTCTTGCGTTGGGCGGCGGGCAGCTTCCTGATTATGTCATCCACGTTCGTGGGCATGGTTATTTCCTTTCCTTCTTCATCCTTCTTCAGCCGGGCCAGATGAGCGTCGAAACGGTCATCGGCCTTGCGGATCAGCTCGCGGTAGAATCGCTTTTCGCTGACACCCGATTTATCTCCTGCAACCAGAAGGATCGCCTTGCGCTTCGTGTCGAAGGCAAAGGCCACTCTCCACTCACCATCGGCTGCGCCGCACCGCAGTTCCTTCATGTTTGCGTGGCGCGAGTTGTTCAGCGTGTCAACGCGGGGCCGGCCCAATTGTGGCCCGAATTGCTGCAGCAGGCGGGTCAATGCCAGGATCTCCGTCCGCACGTCCCTGTGCAGCTCGTCGAACTCCGGCTCAAACTCGTCGCCGATCTCAACAACCCAGCTCACCTTTGTAATATGACATATAGTACATATTATGTCAAATACATATATGCTGTGAGGCGGGCTCCCCGCCTGAGCGACCGGCATCGACTCGATACGCGGGGCGGCTTGCCCCGGCGCGGGTATCCGAACCGACACCTCCGGCAATCGAATTCTCACCCTAGTCGCAAGAAAAAATGCGCCAGAAGGCTCTGGCGCATCGGGCGGCGAAAGGAAAGGTCGGTCAGTAGCTCATCGAAGAGCCGCGGGAACGACCTTTGACGTCATGTCGAACGTGAGCATGAAGCCGTTCGTTCCCTTGAATTCGTAGGCCTGAGGGCCCTCCTTGTACGCCTCAGTCTGGGACTCCAAGAGTACGGAGAGATCATGGCACAGGAAGAAGAGCACAAAAACGCATAAGGGTGAATTTGCGATCGGCGCGGCGTTATGAACTGCGCCGATTGTTCTTAACGGCGGTGCTTCCGGGCTTCCTCGGCCAGCGCGTGACGGATGTTTCCCCCGTAATAGCTCGTGGTCGACTCGGCCTGGCGTTCCTCCTCTTGGATCTTCGAGAGTGAGAGCATGGCTTCGGTGGGCGACTTCGTTTTCCAAAGCTCGCCGATACGATATCACGCAGGCTTTCTCTGTAAGTCAGTTGCGCGAAGGCCATGGCGAGAAACTGATTCCAACAGGAGAAACTCTTCAAGGAATGGTCGCCGCTATGACGAGTGACGCACTTTTGAAATTCTTTGTGAGGCAGATGCTCAATCAGCTGAGAGAACACGGTCTGGCCAAGGTTCATGCCTCATTGTCGCGCCTCTCCGAAAATGACTCCGGAACGGTCATTTTTCGCTAAATCAAATTCAAATCGTTCCTGACTCAAATCGCAGTAAACCATTCAACAACAATAGATTACAGCCGCCGCCCGATTTTTACCCGGACAGCAGTGGGCCGGCTTCTCTCCCCGCGTCCCCAGCCCAATCACCATCGTCATATCTTTCGGATATACCACATCCCGTCCTCGCGCCAGAAAGTGGTAATAGATCGACATCGCCGCCCCATACGATCCAAATCCGGCCCGCAGAACGCGCGAATTTGCCGCCAATGCTACGACCATTCCTACCAACTTAAATCCCGACGCGCCATTTGCCGCGCCGTTTCCCGCTTCGCCGACGCTCTGCCCCCCCTGTCCAGCGTCCCGATCGGGAGACGCCTGCGAGGCCGCCAGCATAACTTGAATTCCGGTCGTCAGATATCTTGTGCGCGGAGTGGTCACCTCCGCTCCACCTTCATTATCAAGCTTTAGGTGTTCGCCCTTAGCGACAGCGACGCCTTCCAGGTTCGTCTCAACTTTTTGCGCTATCCCATTCAGCGGCACAACCTCGCGAAACAAAATTCGCAACCGCCCATTGCGACCCAGCCGGCGTGCTGGCGCAACCTGCAACACGGAGCCTTTGATCAAGCTGCCCTCCGGCAGAATAAGATGATCCGACGCCACCAGCGGCTCGGTTATCACCGCCTCCACCGGATCTCCCTTCTTCGCCGTCGCCGAACTCAATCCTGTCTCCAGGCGCGCATGCACGACGCTCCCCGTGGGTGGCGGCACTCCAATATCAGTCATTGCTTCCGGCTTCACCGCCTCAGTCCCAAAATTCAGAGGCTGCAATAAGTTCGCATTAAAACTTGTTCCTGCGTCAAGGTATTGAGGATGCACCGGCAACTGCGCCAAGACGATCCTCTTTACCTTGTGCATCTTTCCCGGTTCATGGATCTTCTTCTGCAAGTCGCTCCAATGCTGATGTATGGCTTGCCGCGTGGTGCTAACTCTGTTCGACGCGGCCTCCTGCACTTTGTTCTTTTTCTTCTCCGCCTCGTTCGCAGAAACGAACCGCAGCACTCCATCCGGAGCAGGAGACGCGACGGTATGCAGAGCGACTGTTCGCCCATCAGCCATCACCAATTCGTCAAACTGCACATGCACCTTACGCAGTGGTGAAAAATTCCCATTCGTCGCCTGCATCGTTCGGGTCATCTTTGGTACCGGATCAATCGCTGACACTTTGCCATTCACCACCGTTCCAACCGGAATCAGCAACTTGTCGAACGCATACACCGGCTCAGTTGTCTTGCCCTGGATCGCCTGACCGATTTCTCGCAACCGCACCTCCGCATCCAGTGCAAGCTTGATCGGAGTCCCTGCAGCCACCGTCATCGGCACCATCACTTGCATTGCCTCCACATTTTCGCTTGCCAGATCAACTGCAGCCGTATTTTCGCTCCGCTGCTGCGCCACCGCCGGGGGTCTTGGCTTCAGCATCTGCCCCACACTCACGCCTCCGCACAGGCTAGCCACCAATACTGCCTGCCCTAATACAACTCTTCGCATATGCAATACTCCCTTCCTCCAAGTGGAAAAACGGCTCTTCAGAGCCGCGCAAGGCGCAGCGCAGTTCACCGATCTTGACAATGTGGTAGGCAGGCATGCCGCGATTTTCCCCTTATGCGCATGTCGGCCTTGGCGATGGTTTATCTGAATCATACTCAAGAATTAGGTGGGGAAGTCGGCGATCATCTCGTACATGAACAAACTGTCATCTGCCAGAAAAGGCGCCGTAATTTTCTGGCAGCCACAAATTGCGGGCTCTTTACTGACACCTTCGCG
Organism: uncultured Acidobacteriaceae bacterium; assembly: GCA_963714225.1. GTDB lineage: Bacteria > Acidobacteriota > Terriglobia > Terriglobales > Acidobacteriaceae > Sulfotelmatobacter. Next base: position 218,380 of record CAVQNY010000022.1, read on the forward strand.
GGATCTGACCCGTCAGATGTTCCGTTGTTTATCGTGGCACAGATCGCGGGCGCCTTGTATGCGACCTTTTTGTTTCGTTGGCTGGTCCGAACTTGGCGCGTGTGCAGACCGGGTATTTGTGCCTCATTCCGCTGCTCTCGATTCACTGTAAACGTTCCAATTCTGGCTCCAAAAAAAAAGGCCGAGTGCCAATCCGCACTCCGCCAGAAAATCACAAATGGATGAACTCAAGCCGTATCGCGGATGGTGAACTGGGCGCGCAGCATCGGTCCCAACACGGCCCAGTTGTTCGAGCGAATCCTGAACGAGAAGCCGCACCCGGAGATGGGCTACCGCTCCTGTCTCGGCATCATTCGCCTGGCGCAGCAGTATTCCACGCAACGCATGGAAGCTGCAGCTGAACGGGCACTCCTCGCTCAGGCTTGTCGCTATCAGAGCGTGAAGTCGATCTTGAAGAACTCGCTCGACGTGGTTCCCTTATCTCCACCACAGCCCGGCTCCCCACCCCTGACCCATGAGAATGTCCGCGGCGGCGAGTACTCGACCAAGGGGGACAGACAATCATGCTGAACCAACCGATGATGGAAAAACTGGCCATGCGGCTGCAGGGCATGGTCGAGGCCCTGAAAACGCAGGAGCAAGATCGAGCGATCAACGAGCTGAGTTTCCTCGAACGACTCGCGCTGCTGGTCGATCAGCAATGGAGTTGGCGCGAGAACCAGGCGCTGGCTCGCAAGTTGAAAGCGGCCAAACTGCGAGGATCGGCCTGTGTGGAGGATATCGACTATCGCACAGCGCGTGGCCTGGACAAGCGGTTGTGCGTGCTCTGGCAAGAGACTCGGCCTGGGTCCGCAACCACGAAAACATTTTCGTGTTGGGTCCGACCGGCGTGGGCAAGAGCTTTATCGCATCGGCCCTGGCGCAGACAGCCTGTCGCGACGGCTACTCGGCTTTTTATCTGCGGGCTGCCGCCTTGCTGCGTGAATTGGCCTGGCACGGGCCGATGGAAGCTTGCGCCACTTCCTGGCTCGACTGGGCCGTATCGATGTTCTGGTCATTGATGACTGGGCCATGGCGCCGCTGAATGAAAACGAGCGCCGCGAAGCCTGGGAGATCTGCGAGGATCGCTACCAGATTCGTTCCGCCATCCTCACTTCCCAGTTGCCGGTCTCGCGCTGGCACGAGCAGATTGGCGATCCCACCATCGCTGACGGCATCCTCGACCGTCTGGTTCACAACGCTCATCGCATCGAAATGCGCGGCGAGTCCATGCGCAAGAAACGCAATCCGCCGTGGGACGAGAAGAAGGAATGAACCGAAGTCAAAATCTTTGAGTGCGAGATGGCGATTTCATGGAAGTAATCGAGATAATTGATCGGGCATGGTACGGGGGATCTGTTACGGGTTTGGATGAGTTCCGAGTTGCCGCCAATTTCTCTGGGGGTTCGATGCGCGTCGATATTGGGTAGTGGGTCAGTTTGATCTCCACAGGGCTTTGTCAAACCGACAAATTCTGCGATGATGGTTTCATGCCTAGCCGTCCAAGCAGGGACCGCGATTTCTTTACAAATGCTCGCCGTGTAGTCGAACGAGCCATTGGCGAGCAGATGGACGGAACCCCACTTATAAACCCTGACGCTGGCAAGAATCCCGCTGCACTCGCTCTCAGCAAATTAGGCGCATCGAAAGGCGGAAAAGCGAGAGCCGCAAAGCTATCAGCCGCTAAGCGCAAAGCCATCGCAAGAAAAGCAGCCAAGGCGAGGTGGCGTTAAGTACCATCTTCCCCGATCTTCACTTGGCCTTTCAGGATTTTCGGAGCCTCGCAGACCAGCACAAGGTCTGGAATATCATCGAAATTCCTACGATTGGGTGTGACGAGCGGTATCGAATGGCGCACGGCTGTAGAAGCTATCCATAGATCATTGTCCGGCACTGGGCTTCCAGCCTTCGTGACCTTGTCTTTCAAATCCGCGTAGGTTTCGCAAAGGAGCATGTCATAGGGGATTATCTGCGCGAGACTGATTCGCCGTTGTAAATCTGCGATTTTCTGCGGTCCCCAATTACGCGCTTTCGGCCACAATAGAAGCTCGCCTACAGTGACAAATGAAAGCGCTATCGTTTTACCGGCGACATGCTTCTGATAGAGCGCACCAGTGTTATTTCCTGCCTTGCCGAGAAATGAGAATACGTCGGTATCTAGCAAAACAACGTCGGACATGAAAGTGGCGTCTGTCGTGGCTGTTTTCCTTACTTTCGTGATTCGTAGATATGCCTCACCATTTCGTCAACATCTTCATCATCAGGTACCCAGCCAGCAAGAACCGATGGATCGGTGATAGGTTTAACATTGCTCGCTGCAATCAACTCTTCCAAGGATGGATTTGCAAAAAATGATTGATCTGCCAATGCCTCTAGAGGGGCGAGAGTGATTTCATTAATGCGCAAGACTTCAACTTTGTCTGTGTACGGGTGGATTGTCCCCTCTCCCTGAACTCTTACATTTTTCCTGAGCCATTTCTGCACATAATCGGCTTTCGACGGATCAAAAGTGCACTCGATGGAAGCGCCTATTGGCGTATCAATTCGGCACCTGAAATCTTCAGGCTTGAAGTCTGCCATATCCAACACGCCAGCTATCTCAACAAGTGCCTTTCGCGGCGCGCTCAACTTTTTTGCTAGCCGATTCCTGACTGCTTTCGTAATCGCTACCGACATTTTGGTGTTATGCCCATTGCGACTTGGAGCGATCCAGTCAATCCGTGAAATTAGTTTAGGACTGATAACCCCAGTCAGGGTATACATTCTCAACAAAACGCCGGGGTCAAATCCATCTGTTCTTTTACGAAGCCCCGTAATGATCTCCCTTATAGCCCTCTGTCCTAACTCGTCACTAAAGTCGAGCGCTCGTTGCGGCTTGCGCAGATCAAAATCGAGCGTAGTCGGACTGTTTCCGTGAATGCCGATTAGTTCTAGGGTGCACTCCTCTTTTATACTTTGCTCCACAGGACCAGGATGGTACGTCTTCCGCTTCTTTAATGCCTCTGCTTGCTTATTAATCGCGTTCTGCGCTTCTTGGCATATCCGAACGAGTTCGGGGATCGGCACACGACCCTTGCGCATCCCCGGACCATCAATCTTTAATTGCAAAACTGGCTTTGGCCCAGACTCTCCTTTTGGCCCAGACTCCAACCCCGTCTTTCGCTTTATATTCGCCATTAAATATCCGCCACATCAGAGCATACACCCAATGTGCAAGTCCACGATACGAGGAATCAATACCGCCGATAACTCATTGAATTCAAGAAAACTATTGACAAAGCATGCACGAGCAAGCATAATGGTCAGTATGAGGACATTAATCGAGGGGCAACGCGCTCGGGTTGTCAGATGCCTTGTTGAAGGCAACAGCATCCGCTCCACGGTAAGGATGACAGGGGTTGCCAAGAACACAATCGTGAAGCTCCTCCTCGATCTTGCGGACGCTTGCGCCGCCTATCACGATAAGAACGTTCGGAACCTCAAGGTTCGCCGTTTGCAGTGTGATGAGATTTGGCAATACGTTGGCTCCAAGGCCAAGAACACGACCCCAGAGAAAAAGGAAATTGGATGGGGTGACGTATGGACCTGGACTGCCATTGATGCCGACACGAAGCTTTGCGTGAGCTATCTTGTGGGCGGTCGTGACTTGGGATGGGCAAAAGAATTTATGCGTGATTGCGCCTCTCGAATCCGCAATCGAGTTCAGATCACGACGGATGCTCATAAGGCTTACCTCGAAGCAGTCGAAGATGCTTTCGGGGCGGACATCGACTATGCGCAATTGCAGAAACTTTACGGAGCAGTGAACGAGAAAGAGACCCGCTACTCTCCGGCGCGGTGTATTGGCTGCGAGAGGAAGACAGTCAGCGGCGATCCTGACCCGAAGCACGTTTCTACGTCTTTCGTGGAGAGACAGAATCTGTCGATGAGAATGAGCATTCGTCGGTTCACTCGGCTCACAAATGCATTCTCCAAGAAGATCGAGAATCATGCTGCCGCTGTTTCGCTCTGGTTTATGTACTACAACTTTTGCCGCATGCACACTACGCTCCGAGTGACGCCAGCAATGGAAGCGAGCATCTCGAATCACGTTTGGACAATTGACGAACTGTGCGGTTTGCTGCCTGAGATGGCATCCGCCACGAAGCGGATTGACAAGGGGCTTATCCTGAAAGCACTCGGAGAACAGGCGAGATAAATGAGAGCAGTGGTCAGGTTGCTACTCTTAATCTGGGCAACCGTATCAGCGGTAAGTTTAGTGGGCCTGATCTATGTGTTCCCCGGCTATTCCCTAGACAGCGCATTCTCCGAAGCATTGCGAAATCACCCAAGCCCGCAAGCATCGTTCTGGTTTCACTGGTCAATGACTTTCCTTTTGGTCGGTGTTTGCATGACGGCGTGGTTGTACAGTGTTCACCGCAAACACTATGGCAAACTGTGGAAATCAGACTGACCCACTACCCGATATTGCTATACCTTGAACCGCGAGGTATAATCCCTCTCGCCTATGACGGCGCGCGAAACGAACCCGAATTTCATGAACGGGGTTCCAGAACTCCTGATTCTGAGGCTGCTCCAGGAAGAAGAAATGTACGGTTACGAAATCGTTCAAGCGATCCGGAGCCGCACGGACGCAGTAATCGCTGTCGGCGAAGGCGTTGTCTATCCGGTGCTGCACGCGTTGGAACGCGACGATGCGCTCAGGTCGCGACGCAAGACCGTCAACGGGCGCAGCCGTGTCTATTACTCGGTGACACCCAGAGGATCGCGACGCTTTGCTGACCTGTCGAATACCTGGGTCAATCTAGCGGATGCGATCCAAAAGATGCTGATCGGAGGGCAATATGCCGAAGACGAGGTTCGATGAGCTTCGGGAACGCTTGCTGGTGGCCGGCGTTGCGCCCCGGCATGTACGGCGCTATCTGTGCGAGCTTGCCGACCACTTCGATGACTTGACGGCGGAAGCAGAACGCGAGGGCCGCAGCAAGCCGGATGCGGAGTCGGAAGCAATTTCCAGACTCGGCAACACCGATCAGCTGGCCGAGGCGATGCTCGGTCAGCCTCAGTTCAAGTCCTGGTGTGCCCGAGTTCCATGGGCGATGTTCGGTATTGCTCCGTTGCTCTTGCTGGCGAGTGGCTATTTCCTGGCGTGCCTGTATTTGTGGTGGGGTTGGACCATCTTCAAGCCGGGAGCGGATACACCGTTCGGCGGCCCCGGGAGCCCGATGAATAGTTTGGATAATCTCTATTTTCAGGCCGGCAAGTTCTACTACATTAGCGCGCCGATTCTTGCGGGCTGGACCATTGCATTCGTCGCCGCCCGTCAAAGATTGAAATCGCCGTGGCCGACGCTCGCTTTGGTCCTGATCGCATGGATGGGAGCGACCGCCCAAATTCAGGCAAGTCGGAGCGCCGTTCCCCGCGGACTCGGGCATATCAGCATGACCTTCTTCGTCTTCGGGTCTTCTCCGCAGACGATTTCCAGCGAGTTGCTCTCGGCACTCATCATATTCAGCCTCGCCATCCTGCCGTATTTCGTTTGGTGATTACGAAAAGTCGTTTCAGCTAGTCATCTGTAGTCACTCCGTGTGCGAGGATTCTGATGAACGCATCGACTAAGCCGCGGCGACTAGTCCGCCGGTTTTTCAAATGCGTTGCGCTCTTAGCGATCTTTGGCGTCTTTGCAGTTACGATCTTGCTCCTCTCACTTTGGATCGAACACAGGACCGAGGTCACACTACCAAATCCCACCGGCCCATTTGCGGTTGGCCGTACGATCTCCGATTGGACGGACACGAAAACAGAAGAGCCGCTGGCGCCCATGCCCGCAACCAAGCGCAAACTCCTTGTCTGGATCTGGTACCCCGCAGAGACCCAACAATCAGCCGCCGGCACCGACTACCTGCCTACCGAATTGCGAACGGCAGTCGAACACGATCGCGGCCCCTTCATCAGGTTCCTGACGCGAGATCTGGCGAAGGTGCATGCGCACAGCTGGCCCAATGCCGCGGTTTCGACGCAGCAGCGGTCCTATCCCGTGGTGATCATGCGAGCGGGAGCTTCTCTGGAGGTATGGAATTTCACGACGCTCGCGGAAGATCTGGCCAGCCACGGCTATGTGGTCGTCGGCTTCGACGCACCCTATCGCAGCCGGGTGGTCGTTTTTCTTGATGGCCGAGTGATAAAACGGCTGCCGCAGAACGATCCGGAACGCTGCCTGGAAAGAGCGGGCCAGGAGCAGGAGCGCTGTGCGGACAAGGTGCAGAATGCGTGGACCTCAGATACGGCCTTCGTGCTTGATCGGTTGACAGCTCTAAATGCCACTGATCCGTCCGGCAGGCTTACCGGCCGGCTAGACATGTCACGCATAGGGATATTCGGCCACTCCTTCGGAGGCGCCACGGCCGCACAGTTTTGCCATGACGATGCTCGTTGCAAGGTTGGCATTGATGTGGACGGCGCTTTGCACGGCAGTGTCATTCAGGCGGGCATCGACCGTCCCTTTATGTTCCTCTTGAGCGACCACAGCCGCGAGGGCGATCCGGAAGCCACGCAGATCCTGGCCAAGATGCGATCGGTCTATGCACGCCTCCCGCCGGACGGAAGAGAATTCCTGGAGATTCGGGGCGCGAGCCATTTTCTATTCGCCGATGATGGCGTTCTGAAAAGCAGGATCATGTTGCGAATTCTTCGTACCCTGGGAATCATTCGAATCGATGGTCGGCGCCAATTAGCTATCACCGCGTATTGTCTTCGCAGCTTCTTCGGCGATCATCTCAAAGGGGCAGACGCCTCAGCGCCGAAAATTCCATCTCCGCTCTACAGCGAATTACAAGTCCTCGAATAAAGCACGCTGAAGCGTCACGGCACACAGGAAGTTATCGATTCGTAGATAACTTTTGATAATATGGTTTCTTCTCCCTTGCGCCGGATAGACTGCTGAGTTGTAGTGAAAGACCCGACCCATACCGCTGCGGAGTCATGCGGCGCCGTTCGCGGGGGCAGCGCCGAAGCGTTGACAGGGGTAGATTTTGGTTTATTTTCACACTCGACCATGAAGTGTCGAGGCGGTACCCGGAAAATATAGGGTTCTCAAAAAATATTTCCTCAACAAATGCTTTTGGATGGGTCTACTGCAGCGGGAAGGGTAGTACCGCGTACTCTTTCGCCAGATCCCCACGCATCGTAGAGTTCTATCCGAAGGACCAAATGATAGACCGCATGAGAAGTTGAATCTGCTTTCCACCCGGCTCGTACTCAGTCTCGTATATCGACAAATCTAATGCTACTTGCTGAGCGATCCAACCGCTAGATAGGTGTCCAGGCGGCCGTTGTTCAGATTTGGGGAGATGTACACAGCATGGGCGATAGCCGCGGCGGCTGTGGACTGGTCCTCCTTGGAGTTTACATTCAGCAAAAGCGCCGCTGTGCCCGATACGAAGGGTGCGCTGAAGGAAGTTCCTGAGCTCGCGCTATAGGTGTCGTAGGGATAAGTGCTGACTATGTTGTCGCCTGGGGCGGCTACCCAAACAACTTGCGGACCATAGTTAGTATAGGTGGATTGCGTATCGGTGTCCGTGGTCGCCGCGACGCCCATGACATTTGGCAGCGAGGCTGGGTAAACCTCGATCTCTTCCGCGTCATTGCCAGCCGAAGCTACACAGATCAATCCGCGGCCGCTCACGTACTTGATAGCGTTGGCCATTTCCGTCGAGTAGCTGTCGAAGTTAAAGCTCATGCTTAGCACTTTGCTATGTTGTCCGGCAGCGTAGTATACCGCCCGCACAATGTTGGAGAGATAACCAGTGCCGTCTGCCGAGAATGCCTTGAGCGGAAGAATCTTGGCCGTAGGCGCAACCATGTGAACGATGCCAGCGGTCATGGTTCCGTGACCGAAGTCGGCATATTCCGGATTGCCAAGCACCGCGGCACCGGCTGGGGTCAGCACCGCAGCGAGCCATGGGGTTACATAGAGAGGAATTTCATCACCGCCGCTATCTAACACGGCAGCGGTGGAGTGATCGAGGTCTCCTTTTTCATCCGCACCGTTCTGATTGCGGGTGAAGTCGTAACCGGTTAGCACCACCGGCGCCAACGCTGGATGATCCGGGTCGAGACCGGTATCGATCATGGCCACGATATCCGACCCGGAGACGTCGAACTTGAGCTGGGTTTGTGCGGTCCGAACAATCACATTGGCCGGTTGATTGACGTAGCCATCCCACAGGGATGCGCCGTAGTAATCCACCAGAGTGGTGTCGGACAGTCCGGCCGGGATGAGGCTCAGCGCCGGACTCTCCAGGCTCACGAACTGATCTATCTCTGCGTCCACAACATCTGCCTGACTCTGCAGACTCTGCAGCAAGGTGTCAAGGCTGACGCCCACGGGGACCACCAGGAATACCTGCTGCTGCGGATCGCCTAACCCGCGTACGACGTTGCATCCCAGACTGGAGCAGAGCGTCGTCAGATTTGATCCTCCCTGGCTGTCGCGCACGATGAGCCCTTGCTGTTGCGCGTTGGCGCTCACGGCAGCAACCATCCACAGCGCTAAACTGAAAATGAACGAAATTAGCGAGCGCAATCCCAGATTTTTAATCTGGGTAAGCGAGTTGTACAATAACTTTTGTCGGTTCGCTTGGAGTCGTACAATCCCTGCGGTTGGTAAGGCACAAAAGCAGCAGCCGGCAAGTTCCGCTTTGGGCTGGGGCGGGATTCGCCCTCGAAATCGGGTAACACCCGAGTCAGGAATCCCAGAGTTCCACTCTGGGAGGATCAAAAAGCGATGTTTCATGATCATGATCCACCCCACGTTCCCCTAGCTGGACTAGGGGCAATCAATCAAGGCCAATCAATCACGTCACGGATTCAGCGCCTCACCGTCAGCCACAAGAAAATGGCATAGCTTCGGCGAGGTTGCAACATTCTATGTTAGATTTCCACAGTCAAGCAACACCGGCCTCGGTGTCTGGGAGCAATACCAGCCAGGCAGCACCTTGCATTCCAAACAGCAATCTTAGATGCTGCGCCGGGGAAAACGAAAAATGAAATTCACCAAGCTGATTGGTGGTGGTCTCAAGCCAGGTATCCTCCCTGGAGAGCAGGGAAACCGGTATCCCCGCTAAACCACCCCCGGGGTGCCCAGAATCGAGCAACTGCCCTGCCAAAGCCACGGAGCGGGTGGCCGGTTTCGGCTCCAACCGTAAGTCTATGAAAACATTACCGCATTTGTACATCAGTTGCTGGGGGATCGGGTCTGAACCGCGCACGCCAGCCAAGACCTGACTCGCAAAACTGTCAAAAGTACACTTAGCCAGTTGGAGAACCCGAGTCTGGAGCGAAGCTAGCTTGAAAGGTGCAAGATACGACTTGGCGACGCGGAGGGCGCTGGCTGGTGGTTCATAGGTAGCTTCGTGCTTGGCGAATGACACGATTGATGTCCACATCCCAACGGTTTTCTGGCAACGACTGCAATCCTCATCCAGGTGCTTCTGCATGGACGCTCTCTGCTTGCCAGTCCCAACACCGCGCACAAAATCAGTCCATTCGGTTAACGAAAAGTGTTTCACAACTCCTCCACGACGGTGGCGTGACCGCATTGCCGCTTCGCACGATGCGAACCATCGGCATCGTTCAAACATGAAGTGTGTGCGCGGGTTGAAAAAAATATAGGGTACCCGGTATAAATTTCAGCCCCCTTCGAAAACGCCAAGCCCGCCCTATGATACATCGGATGGATAGGCAGGCTTTCATCCTTTCATCCGGCGCGCAGTCTCGAAAGACTCTTTTCAATGTCGCGTGACTGTCGCGCCGAGGAAAGCGTTAGCACGATGACCCCATTCATTGTTCGATACAAAACACAGCGGTGCACCCGCCCCCTAAATCCCAAGAGTGACACAGCTGTGGAACCCCACTCATCGCAAAGAGCGCGATGAGTGGGGCACCCCGACACGGTTATCTAATGAGGCTACTATTTTGTCTTGGGTGGATTGAGCAAGGCGTTAATCGCGCTTACATCAAATGATCCCAAGCCAGTTGTGAAGTCCCACCCCGGGCCGGCCGAATAGAGGCCATTGTTGCCTACAGTGATGTCATGAAAACCGGGATCGGTCGACCCGACTCCGTAGTCTCCAGGCTGATAGAAGCTGTAGAGATTCGGCGGTGCATAACCCAGCTTATTGTTGCTGGCCGAAAGCAGCCGAGCCCACACGCCCAAAGACAGCGGAGAGGACAAGCTGGTACCGCCAACTCCCGATTCTTCGCAGGCGCTGGGGCCGGAAGAACCGCACGCGTAGTAAATGGTCGCTGCCGTCTCATACGGGTCGGCATCCATGGCGATGTCAGGAACTCCTTTGTCACCGTCCTCGCAGGAGAGGACGTCGGCATTCTGCTGCCAGTAGCCGCAATAGGAGAACTGGGCGATTCCGCCGCCGCCGGCAGCCCAGGCGATTTCCTCGCTGTAGTCGCCGCTGGAATCGAGGAAAAGCGAGGTGCCCCCGACTCCTGTGACATAAATTGACGATGCCGGGTAAGAAACCATCGGCAGTCCCGAATCCGGATCGCCATTGGTATCGTAGGGAAGTACGGAGCAGGCCGCCCCAGTATCACCGGTGGACGCGAATACCGACTGTCCTTGCGCCGCGCCTTCCAGCAGGACGCCGTCGATTATTGCTGCCGCGCCATCCAGATACGGGCCGTACTCACATTCGCCAAACGAGGCGCTTCCAGCACGGGCCAGATTGTCGGTAACAAAGTGATTGAACCCCTGCGCGATATCGGCATCGATCGGATCGGTGACGTCGTAGATGTAGAGCTTCTTTACCGTCCCAGCCATTCCAGTGGAGAACTGCGAGTCGAGTTGCCACTCGCCGCCGCCCAGATCGCTTGGGTTAGTAATGCCGATCTGCTGTATCTGGACCGGCACTTGCGGCAATCCGTTCGCCTGCTCGGCGACATGCAGATCGTTTTCAATACCAACTGAACTGCCGAAGATAAAGATCGCGATAGTAGCCTTCGATCCCGTTGGCGTGCTGCCTACGTCATAGGCCTGCCAGAATCCCTGCGGAGCCTCTGAGTTCAACAGGCAAACGGATTCCGCGCAGTCGCCCGCTGTTCTCACCGTAAGCGGTGTGGTCATGCGAGCCACAGTATTCAGCCCGAGCACTGCCAGCACTGTGCCGCTGAGCGATTCGGGGACCTGCGCCGGTTGAGTGTTGGCATAAACCAGCGAGCCCTTAAGGATGTACTGCTCGAAACTCGTATTGAATGCGCTCGCAGCCGCGGCTGCCGTCCCGTTCGCCTCAATCAGCAGGTTGTTGGGTTCCACCGTGATGTTTGTAAATCCGGAGTTCTGAAGGTAGTTCGTAACGGCTTGCACCTGGCTGGAAGTGGGCGCATAACTGGTCAGAAACTGCTGCGGGGTGATCGTTGTTTGATACAGCGGACCGCCAGGAGTGTTTTCCGCGCGGACCAACTGCTGCAGAGCGCTGACATTCTGCGTTTTTAGTCCAACCACTACAGAAATATTGGTTTGAGGGTTAAGCGGGCCGGCGTCAGTCGCCGAGGGCATATTGGATAAGGTAATGCCCTGGGTCGCCGTGGGCGCCCAGGTCTGCGCAGATGCCGAGTTGAGCGATGCCCCGAGAATCAAGGGCAACATGAGAAAACTTGCCGTGCGAACGATGGAACGAAGCATAGAACCGCTCCTTATTCAGGATTTAAATGTCCAATCGGCAAGGAAGAGTCGGATGTGGGTCAGGAAATATAGGGTCCGCAAAAATATTTTTGGTGCCGTGTTAAGCCCTACCGATCATGGGGTGGGGTTAGGGTGGTCGCCCACGGAGTGCTAGGCTTTGCCCACGAGGATGAAGGGCGCCCAGTAGTAGGGATGCGGGCGCTCCGCCTTCACGCGCTGCATGGCCTGTTGCAAAGCCACAGCTTTACTTTGCCCGCCAGCCAAATGACTGTAAAACAACTTCATCAGCTGCGCGCTGCTTTCATCCTGAACGTCCCACAGGGTCAGCATGGAAGTCTCGGCTCCGGCATGAATCAAGCCACGGGCCAAACCCATCGCTTCGTCGCCGGCAGCGACTACATTTAACCCTGTAGAGCATCCGCTCAGCGCTACCAGTTCGGCGGGAAGTTTCAGTTGATAGAGATCGTAGAGACTGAGATAAGAGTCACCGAGCCGTATGCCGGAGAACATCGGGTTATCCCGCCGAAAGTAGCCGTGGGTCGCGATGTGAATGAAGCGGCTGCCCGGACCTTTCTGGCGCAGGCGCTCGGCCGTCGCATTCGCACCCAGGAGCACCTCAGCGTTGGGAAGGCAGGCCGCAACGGCTTCAACCTCGTCCCGCACAAAAGGAACGGCCGGGTCGGGAATTCCGAGAACGAGAGATTCGCGGAACATCGATTCGCCGACCTGCGGTCCACCGCCGGCAGCGGACCGCGCCTGGCACAGCGCGTAAACACTGGCGCTCGGCGCATACGATACCGTGAATTCGTCGATGAGGTATTGCCTTCCATCGAAAAGCGCTTGAAAGGGCAGGTGATGCAAGATTCCATGAGGCGCGATCACAAGATGGCCACCGGCCAGCGATTCGCGAATCGGACCAACCAGCAGTTGATACAACTCTTGCAAATGGGTTTGGGTTGCGTGCAGTAGGACGCTCGAGAAACTTTTGACATAGTCGGCGCCCAGTCGAAGTTTTGACAATTGCAGTTGCAAGAGATCGAGGAGGGTCGAAATCCGCGCAAGCTCGCCGACGGGAACGACCTGTAAACGATCATGGCTCAGTAACAGGACCAGCATCTGGTCCTGCACCTGGAGGTAGTCGAGTATGGTCGCGTTCGCGGGTAGTAACTCCCTAACCTGCTGCGGCGTGTAGGTGATCGATAACTGTACCTCGGCGCCGCGATCGTTCGCGACGAGGCCGTCTGCCGGCACATGCTCCCGCGACAACCTCAAGAGTTCCCGTTCACGCCGTTGGGATTCTGCTCGCAGCGCTGTCACTTGATGCCGGGACGCCTGCTTAAGTTGCGCCATCTCCGTCTGGTGAAAATACCAGTTCAGTTCCTCGCGAAGCTCGCGGATTCTTTTGGCATGCTCCGTCTGACCTTCCGGCCCAAGCCAGGGCGATCGGGAGATCGATAGAAAGTCAAAGAGAGTTCGCGACTTGGCTTGCTCGACGTAGCCGAAGAGTTCCGACAGCACACTCGCGCTTTGGGGGCGTTTCATACAGAGAGCTACCAGCGCTTCATAGATCTCCACGCGATCTTTCATGAACGAAATCTTCAATTCTTCTGCGTGAATACAGTTGCGTAGGCTGTTCAGGTACCGTTTTGCCCGCAAGTAGGCGTCATAGGAGCGCCGGTCATGCCCAGTCGCCGCATGGATTTGTCCCCGCAGGGCATAAGCCTGGCAGCTTAGGACGGGTAACTCCACACTGGTCAGACTCTTCAGCGCCCGGGCGCACTGCTGTTGAGCGGAGCGTGTATGTTTCTGCCGGAGGTCAAGGCGCGCCAGCAGTAGACGACACACGATAGCCTTGTTGGTGAGCTTGAACCTCTGCAACACAAGTATTGCCGCGCGGCATAGCTTGCGGGCTTCCGCATCCCGTTTCTCGCCGAAAAGCACAAGCGCTCGATACAGGTCTATCAACGAAGGAAGAAGCTTGTTCTTCTCCTTGGCAAAGATCTGACGAGCCTGAAGGAAAAGCTCTAAAGAGCGAGCCGCGTTTCCCTGCTGGCTCATGGCGACAGCCAGGTTCGCAATTGATTTTCCCCTCTCGTATTGCATCCCGAGCCGGCTGAAGCTGGCGCCGGCGTGTTCAGCGGCTTCGGCGGCCTCGGCGATTAGATTGAGTTCCAGGTAAATCTCGGAAAGGTCCAGATGACAGAGCGCGACATGATATTCGTCGCCCGCCGCACGGCAAGTTTCGCGTGCGGCCCGCAGCATAGAAATCGCGCGGCTATAGTCTCCGCGGAGGTAATGAAGCCACGCGATGTTGTAGTCAGCCTGTCCCACCAGGACTGGCATGTCATGGGCTGCGGCAAAGCCCCGGGCTTTTTCATAAGTGCGGGCCGCAGCTCGAAAGTCATTGAGCCGCACGTACAGCACCGCCATATTGTGCAGCGCGACCGCGACTGCCTCGGGATCGTCCTGCTCGTGAAGAGAGAGATATTGATACGCGCGCTTGTAGCATTCCAGAGCGTCCTCAAAGCGGTCCCGGCGGTCGAGAATATTGCCAAGATTCAGATCCAACCGCGCCACGCGCCATCGATTTCCTTGCTTGGTGAAGATCTTGCGCGCTTCCCGCGCCGCCGCAAACGCCTGCCGATAGCGGCCCTGCAGAATGAGCGGTTGAATGGAAGAACTCAAGGTGCGCGCCACCTGTTCGGTGTGGCCTAGAGAGCGGAAGAGGCGTAGCGCTCTTCCATGAAGTTTCAGGGCTGTCTTATTCTGACCCAACGCATAATGGGCATTGGCCTTGGCACGGAGGCTCTGCGCCACACTTTCCGCTTCGCCCAGCCGCTGCGCGATCGTCACGGCTGCTTCGGCGACGGCTAGCGCCTTGTTTCTGTCAGACTTTACTAGTTGCGGTATCAAAGCCGCTAGGTTCGAAACCACCGCGGACCGTACCAGTTCCGCATGCTGGTCGATAAATTCGCTCCGCTCCCGTGGGCTCGCAAGATCGGCTATCTCCGCCCAGCGAATCTCCTCCGCGACGCCGGTTACGGACTGAGAATGATCTGTCCGAGGATGATCGGACGGAGAATGACCACGCGGCTGGTTCACGCGAATCCTATCTCGTCCAATTTCTTACGCAACTTGTCCAGACACCGCGCACGAATAAAACCAATCGAACCGGTAGCTAATGTCAGGGATTTCGCAATCTCCTGGTAAGGGCGCGGGGGCGACTCGAAGAAGAGCATTTCCACCAGCCTCTGGCAGCGTGCGCTGAGTGCCCGGAGGGCGCTTCGCAGAAGCTGTTCCCTTTCCAGTTCGCGTAGCTGGTTCTCGGGAATCTCTTCCGCCGGAAGGGCCAGTTCTGGAGGATCGTCGTCCTGCACTCCGTGTCGCCCCTTATCCTTGATGTGATGGAAGCACTTGTTGTGGCTAACGCGAATCAACCATCCAGCGAGAGCACGCGGCTCTCGTAAGCTTGTCAATTGGTTGACGAGGTCCAAACAAACCGATTGAAAGACATCGCCAGCTTCCTCTTGAGAAAATCCATACTTGATCGGAATCGAGAAGATCAGATTCTTGTACTTCGACACGAGTTCCGACCACGCGCTCTCTTCTCCGCGCAGACATTCCTTGACCAGCCGTGTGTCATCGTCAAACCGACTAGCCAGCACGCCGACCGCACTCTCCCTTGAGGGTGGACTTATCATTTCAGAGCTTTTCCTTCGTCGCCGATAAACAGCTCCTCTGCATTCCAGAGCGTATGCGAATCGAGGATGGCTGGCTCAAAGTTATGCACTCGAACCTTTGCCCCCACCAGCACATTCGGGCTGACCAGAAAGACAAGCGGGACATCCTCCACCTCAATCTCCTGAACGCGATCATACAGGCGTTTGCGGTCCTTGGCGGTGAGCGTCGACATCTGCTGCTTCATCAGGCGGTCCATCTCCGCTTCCCAAGCGGTGGCAGGTTGGGTCTCGCCCAAATCCCAAAAATGATCGTCTCCAGAGGAAAGCCAGACGTTCAATTGCGAGTTGGGATCGACATCTACCTCACCCAGCCCCATGACCGCCGCTTCATAGTTGTGGGTGTGCAATACCCGGTCCAGCATCGCCCGGAACTCCAAAGGCACAACCTGCGCGCGAATTCCCAGCTCCTTCAAATCCTGCTGGATCATGGTTGCCATCTGGGTGCGCTGGCTGCTGGAAGCGCTCGCGATGATGGAAAATTTGACCTCCGCCCCATGGTTGTCGATCAGGGTGCTGTCGCTCCGCCAGGAAAATCCAGCCGACTTCAACAACTCACGCGACCGGTCGAGGGAACGCGCCGTATGAGGTATCTTCTCGTCAACCCAAAGCCGATTACCGGGCGGCACGTGGGTCAAGATCGGCGAACCGCGTCCGTGGTAAACAATCCGATTGATCCCGTCCCGGTCGATTGCGGAAGAGATGGCTTGGCGAAACCTTACCTCGCGAAACCAGGCCTGCTTATGGCGGATTTCGTTGTCACTGTTGTCCTTGGAAGGCAGGTTTGAGTTCAAATTCAGGAGCAGGAAGTTGTATTCCAAGCCCGGCCCCAAATCAAAGAGCCGGAAACCATGTGAGATCTGCTCTTTTTCCAGCACCGCATAATTCTCGGCGCTTACCCGGTTGATGATGTCGGTTTCGCCCGCTTCGAAGCGCAGCACCTCGGCATCTTCGGTCCCGGCAAACAGAAACGTAATTTCCTCCAAGTAGGGCAGACGATTCTTATTGCGGTCTACTTTCCAATAGTAAGGGTTACGTTGGAGGATGATGCGCTGACCTGGTACATACTGTTTCAGGCGGAACGGGCCGAGGCCGGCGATCTCTCCGGGCTCGGTGCCGAGGCTCCACGTCTGCGCCAGCTTTCCCTCGGAATAAGGAGCTTCCAGCAGATGACGCGGCAGGATCGCAACGCTGTCAAACAGCCTCTCGGCGGAGGCGTAAGGCTGAGCCAGATCGAATGTCACGCTATAAGGCCCCGTCTTTTGCACCGCGACCGGCTTATTGGCCACCACGAATGAATCGCGTTGCGGAGCGTTCACTCTCTCGTCGAGGTAGACCTTGAAGCTGAAGAGCACATCATCGGCATCCATCGGCACGCCATCGGAGAAGCGCAAACCGCGACGCAGTTGCAGGACGTAATGGAGCCCGTCCGGTGAAACCGACCAGGATTTGGCCAAGGCTGGCTCCGATTGCTGCGAATAGCGGTTGATGTGGATCAGGTCAGCCGTCATTTGACGGATGACCTCTCGTGAGGACACATCGTTCGAGAGCACGGGATTCAGCGTCTTAGGCTCGGAACGCAGCGCCACCACTAGGTGACCGCCATAAGTCCCGGGATCGTTGGCCGCAACCAGCACCTCCTCGCCCGTGAAGGCCGGATTGGACGCCCGCGCGTGTCCAAACGGGAACAACGAAGCCACGAAAAGAGCGATCGCCACCTCGAAGACCGGGCCAAAGATCGGACCGAGGAGCTTCTTCCAACTACTAGTATGCATTCCATTCAACTCCTGCCTTGCCTGTATCTTCCTGCAGAGCGTTGGACAACGCACCGTAGCTCAGAAACACCAGGACCAGGACAAATCCGGGAAAAAACATCCACCAATCGGAAACCAATACATGATATTGCTGCAAAGTCGCAAGCATAGTTCCCCAACTCGGAATGGGCTCACTCACGCCGAGGCCTAGGAAAGACAGGGTTACCTCCGCCAGAACATACTGTGGAATCAGCAGCGCGGCCTGGGTGAGCACGACGGAACGGGTTTCGGGCAGCACGTGACGGCGAAGAAGATAAAGGTCGGAAGCACCAAAGCATCGAGCCGCCAAAAGATGGTTGCGTTCTTTAGCGCTTAGCACCACGCCCCGAATGAGGCGCGCCGGTCGAGCCCATCCCAACAGGCCAATCACCGCGATAAGCAGCAGGAATGTCTGTCTCGGACTGGTGTTGAGGGGAAGGAACGCGCGCAAGGCCAACAGCAGGTACAGCCAGGGCAGTGCCAGAAAGAGCTCGGTGCCGCGCATGATAACCGCATCGCCCCAGCCTCCATAAAATCCCGCCAGTGTTCCCAGGAGCACACCCAGCGTTAACGTCAGCACAGTCGCAAGCAGCCCGGCGAAAAGGGAGATTTGCCCGCCGTACAACAGGCGCGAGAAGACGTCCCTTCCGTAGTTGTCGGTGCCCATGAGATAGATATGAGCGGGCGCGGCCACGCCGAACAAATGGCGATTGGAAGTCAGCGCTCGTAAGACATTGTTTGGAACCCCGCGGGTGAGGAATTGAATAGTATAGGGCGTCCGCGAGTCCTCGGCGCACGGCTCAGCTGCTTCCGTATGCTCCGCAAAGCTATAAACAAAGGGACGCCAGCGCAGCCGGCCATCCGGACTTACCCAATGAACCCGTGTGGGTGGACAATTTGGAGCTGCCCTGTTCTGGGTGGCTGGGTCATAGGGGGAAAAGAAACCAGCCAAGAGAACAACCAGATGGATCACCGCGAGCGAAAGCAGTGGCAGTGTCCAGACTCTGGTCAGCTTCATATCAGCGCCTCCGAGCGGATACGCGGATCGCTGGCAAACAGCAAAAGATCTCCGAGCGCCATACCAGCCACTAAGAAGAAGGTGGAAAAGGTCACCGCGCCGACCACCACATAGATATCGCGCGCCAGCACCGCCTCCAGCAGGAGAGGGCCGAGCCCCGGCCAACTCATGATGACCTCGGTAAGCAGGGAACCACTCAGCAGAGCGGCCAGTGAAAATGCGAACAGCGACACTAACGGATTGACGGCGGCAGGCAAAGCATGACGAAACAGAACCCGGTGGCGGGAAATCCCATGTCCCAAGGCGGCCCGAATGAAGGGAGAATCAATCATCTCGAATAGTGCCGCGCGCACGTGCCGCAACAGGACGGGCAAGCTACCCAGCACTAAAACTATAACGGGCAAAACCAGATGCCAAAGCAAATCTCCGCTCTGTTGCCAGCGGTTGAAGTCTTCAAAGCCTGCAGAGACCATGCCGCCAGCCGGGAACCATCCGGTGCGAACGCCCAGCGCCAGGAAGCACAAGCCCAGCAGGAGCTCCGGGATGGCCAACAGGGTTGAGGTCATTAGCGAACAGGCGCGATCTAGCGAACTTCCAGGCCGGGCGGCGCAGAAGACACCTAGCGGAAGCGCCAATGCCCATGCCAACAGCGTCGCAGTACCGGTCAGCAACAGAGTGTTGCGCGCCCTGACCAAAAGCAGGGGCGCCACCGGACTGCCATAGGCGAAGGAAAAGCCGAAGTCACCGCGCACCACGGACGCCAGCCAGCGGCCATAGCGCACTGGCAAAGGGCGATCGATGCCATACTCGGCGCGAAGTCTGGCTACGGTGTTGGGCGAAATTTGGGGATTCAGCCTCATTTCCTGGAAAAAGTCCCCCGGCGCCAGCTCCAGAAAAGCAAAGGAAAGCAAAGAGACGCCGAGCAAGAGCAAGGCACTTTGGAGAAAACGAACGGCGAGGTAGCGCATAGGGCCCTTATTGCGGCACCGGCAGATTATCCGTGAGAACGCATGCCTCTGCAAGCCAAAAGAGCCTGGGTCAAAAGCGGATGGGTCTCGGCTTGCGTCGGGCTGCGAAACAGATCAGTTACGCTGGCCTGCTCCACGATCCTGCCGCGATCCATCACGGCCACGCGGTCAGAAAAGTGTCGCAGCAAGTCGAGATCGTGAGAAATGTATAGGAAAGTTAGCGAGAGATCGGCTTGCAACGCCAATAATAAGTTGACAATCTGTCCGCGAACCGAAAGGTCGAGGCCCGTAAAAGGCTCGTCGAGAATCAGCAGGCTCGGCTGCAACGCGAGAGATCGCGCAATGGCTAAACGCTGGCGCTCACCGCCACTGAACTGATGTGGCCGCCGATTGGCCCACCCTGGCGGAAGGCCAACCCTAGCCATGAGTTCGAGGACCAGAGCAGAGCGTTCTTTGACTTTGCCTCTGGCCGAGGCCCAGCCGCGGTGTTTGATCACTAAGGGTTCCTCAATGATCTGTGCCGCCGAGAAACGCGTTGGGAGGGCGGCAGCCGAATCCTGGAAAATCAGTTGGATTCGCGGACGCAGCACGGCGCGCTCGGACTTGGGGAGAGACAAGAGTTCGCAGCCATCGAACCAAATCTTGCCCGAGTCGGGTTTCTCCAGCATCGCCACGCACATTGCCAACGTCGTCTTCCCCGACCCCGATTTTCCCACCAGCGCGAGTGTCTTTCCGGCTTCCAACGTCAGATCTACCCCGTCCAACGCCTTGGAATCGAAGCGCTTCTCCCACCACCGGCCTTGGGAATAGGTCTTGGTCAATCCTTCGATCCGCAGCAAAGGTTCCGACTTGGGAGCGGTCAGCAACGGCTCAGCCTCCGAACTTGAAACAATGTACCGTGTGTGAGGCCGATTGCTGAATCTCCTCTGGAAACCGCGTGCTGCAAATGCCCATTCGATCCGGGCAGCGGCTTTCGAAATCGCAGCCAAGAGTGGTGTGCATTAGGTCGGGAGGGCTTCCCGCAATGGTTGGTACCGGTCGCTTGTCCAACGGTCGCTCGTCAACCCCATGGTCGTTATGGTCGTTGGCCATGTCCTCTGGTAGTGCACATGCGAGCAGGGCTCGCGTGTAGGGATGCAGCGGCTGCTGCAATATTTCATCACGCGATCCTTCCTCGACAATTCTTCCCGCGTACATGACCATGATCCGATCCGCCAGGCACGCCAGTGGGGCGAGGTCGTGACTGATGAGCAGAAATGCGGTATGGAAACGCCGCTTGAGACGTCCGAGAAGTTCCACGATTTCCGAGGACGTGGAAGGGTCCAACGAGGCGGTGGGCTCATCCGCGATCACCAAAGCGGGCAGACAAGCCAATGCTTGGGCGATTACGATTCGCTGGCGCTGACCGCCGCTCAGTTGATGCGGGTAGGCCGTATAAATCCGGTCGACATCCGACAGTTCCATGTCTTCCAGGAGCGCGATTGCTTTCTCCCGGTAACGCCGCGGGGGCCAAGTGTGATGGGCGCGAAGAACTTCCACCAAGTGGTCGCCCACGCGCAACACGGGATTCAGTACTGCTGAATCCTGGTAGATGAGGGAGATGCTTCCACCACGTATTTTCCGTAATTCACGCTCGCCCAGAGACAAGACCTGACGGCCCCCAAATTCAATGGATCCTTGCACCACTTGGCTGGGGGACGGCAACAGACGCATTAGCGCGAGCGCCAGAGTTGTCTTCCCGGCACCAGATTCACCTAAGAGGCCAACGACTTCTCCGCGTTGGACCTGGAAAGTGAGTCCTTTTAGTGGACGAACTTCATGAATCGCATCGACGAAGATACGAACGGCAAGATCTCGAACCTGAAGAAGCGGCTGCGATCGAGTGTTGGCAAGTTCGTCCACGTTCCCCAGAGCCGCGCCAGAAAGTTCCATTTCCGAATCCTACTCCTCAAAACGGTCGGTGGAACTCGGTTGAGGCAGCCGTATTGAACCCTCCCCATCTGTCAAAATGAAGGATTTTGCAACCCGGAACTCGATTGTTTTCCGTCACAACCGCTCCTATAATTCTCGCCTCAAAAGTGTCCCCCTGAAACCACAATAGAGTGTCCCCTTTTAGCAGCCATGCAGACAGCGACGGCGATTGGGAGATTCCACTCCCATTTTGTCCAGAGTGCCGTCCAGCATCAACAAATTAGAATCACCACCTTTTGATCCTCCCAGAGTGGAACTCTGGGATTCCTGACTCGGGTGTTACCCGATTTCGAGGGCGAATCCCGCCCCAGCCCAAAGCAGAACTTGCCGGCTACTGCTTTTGTGCCTTACCAACCGCAGGGATTGTACGACTCCATGCGAACCGACAAAAGTTATTGTACAACTCGCTTACCCAGATTAAAAATCTGGGATTGCGCTCGCTAATTTCGTTCATGGCGAGCAGCGCGGGAATGGAGCAGACGGCGATCTCGACGCGGTTCGTTCCGCCCGCGGGCATCGGCCCATCAAACGCGACCATCTGATAGAAGCGCAGCGCCAGATCCGCACCATCCGCTCTTTGCACGGCGAAATTGTCGAGGAGCGGAGGGTTGTTCTTAACGATCTCGGCGTCGCGAGGCATCAGGAAATCGACGATGATATCGATCGGGGCTCCGCCGTCCTTCGCGGGAACTTTACGGACAAGCTGGAACCGTCGAAGTTCCTCTCGTTGCTCATAACCATGCCCTCTTAGGCGTCGACCAATGTGACGTATTCGCCATCGCGAAGTGGTTTAGAGTCAATCAGCGCATATGGGGCTAGACAATGTATCATTTCTGATACATACTTAAGGAAGTGAGGCAGGATGGCCAAAGAACCTGCGCCCGAAATACCCGTGCGCTTTTACCGGACGGATGTGGGCACCGAACCTGTACTCGAATGGCTGCGTAGCCTTGACAGGGGAGATCGCCGCGTGATCGGACTGGGCTTGATGCGGGTGCAATTCGGCTGGCCCATCGGAATGCCTCTGGTGCGAAGCCTAAAAGACGGTCTATGGGAAGTTCGCTCAACGCTGCCGAGCCAAAGGATTGCCCGGCTGATTCTGTGTTTCCACCAGGGTACTTTAGTCGTGCTTCACGGCTTTATTAAGAAGACGCGAAAGACGCCGGCAGACGATCTTGCACTGGCGAAGCGACGGATGAAAGAGGTAACCACATGAAAAGGAAAAACCGTCATATTGGCTCATCGCTGGATGAGTTCTTGAAAGAAGAAGGCATCCTTGAGGAAACCCGTGCCGCCGCGCTCAAAGAGGCGATTGCATGGCAGGTGCAGAAAGCGATGAAGAGAGCGAAGATCAACAAGGTGCAGATGGCGCGTCGCATGAACACGAGTCGTGCGGCTCTGGACCGACTGCTTGATCCCGGCAACGCCTCGGTGACGCTGCAGACATTGTGCAGGGCTGCGCGGGCGATTGGACGCGACCTTCGCATCGAACTGGTGTGAACGGGAATATCGGAAGCCCACGGACGCAGTGGTTAGTGAGATGCCTCGCACTGCGATAATGGTTAACGTTCTTATCGCGTCTCGCTCTGACGCGTTCTCGCGGTTACCGTATCAACCGTGGCCAGGATCGTGCGTCTGACGAACTGTGGCATGGCTTTGAACGCCGTATTCTACCGCCTCGGCTAACGCTCCGAGTCCCACCGTGCTTCCCGCCGCGTTTAAACGCCGATCCAACTAATCGTCGCGCGTATGTAGCTCCCGATAAGAGTTGGTTATCGGGAGATGAACTCATTCTTACGTAACCGTCAGAGGAACACACGGTTGGGTGAATCCGTAGCCAGCATCAACACGGCGTCATGGTTGAGGGGGATCCAGGCCATCGCGACTTCACCAACAACTCCGCCACATCAATGCGGGCATCGTCGCTTACCGGCTTGGGCGAGGTTCGCATCTGCGCAATGGTGTCGAGCGAGCCCTTTGGATATCCGGCCTTCCTCTGCGATGAAGCAAGGCGCCACGTGTAATATCAAGATTGGGGGAAAAGAAATTTCTTAATATTTTCAATGACCGACGGGAAGTCGTCGGCAAACTCGCGATAGCGCCCCTCCGCGACAAAGATGCTGCTCGCGCATCAGATACGACGAAAAATCGAACGTTTTCCCAGAAGCGAATTCGGCTAAATGGACCGGGTCGTCCAAGTGACATGTCGTGGAAGTTCGTGCATCGAGGGCGCTTATGTGGTAAATAGTTCCAACCGGAGCAGTGGATGAATCCTCGGATTGTGGGCATTGCGGGGCCTCTCAATGGGATGACCTTGGCGCTCACCGATGACGAGATATCGGTGGGGAGAGAACCGTCCAACAAGCTGTGGGCTGCGGACTCTGCGATGTCTCGGCGGCATTGCGCGATCGTCAAACAAGAGGACGGCCGGTTTCTTCTGCGCGACCTGGGCGGACGGAACGGTACACGCGTCAATGGAAAAGGGATTGAAAAACACGAGCTCTGTCATCGGGATCAGATCAGCGTGGGTAATTCAACACTGGTCTTTCTGTTGGGTGATGAAGAGGCGATTGCGGAGCGAAATCCGCTGGAATTGGACGATACGACAGTAGAAGAAGATGTGGTTGCATCCCTCCGTCCCGAAGATTCTACCTATCTTCATCCTGAGCGGGCATCAGGGCAACCGCAGGTGGAGCGTTTAGCGGCAGACTTGAGTACGGTTCTCAAGATCGCCACGCACATCGGGGGGATTCGAGACGAAGGAGGCCTGCAGTGGCAACTGCTTGGAATGTTGTTCGACGTCGTGCCCGCTCAACGGGCCGCCATCCTGTTTTTTGATGGTGCAGGAGAGGTCGCCAGCAGCGCGGCCTGGGACCGTGTTCACGGACCGGAGGTTCCCGTACGAGTGAGCCGGACCTTGCTGAAAAAGATAACTGCCGAACGAACCGGCTTTCTATTGGACAACATCAAGCGGAGCTCCCTGGGACAAGCCGCCAGCCTGCAATCTGCCGGAGTGAGGTCCGCACTCTGTGTTCCACTGCTCCTTGCCGATAGAGTGAGCGGAGTGATTTACCTCGATACTCGGAGCCCGGAGGATCCTTTTGACAGCGATCATCTGCAGTTGATCACGGCGGTCGCCGGTCTGATCAGTCTCGCTTGGGACCGTGTTCGGCATTTGCAGAAATTACAAGAAGAAAACAAATATCTGCAAGAAGAAATCAATCTGAACCACGAACTGGTGGGCGAAAGCCCTCGTATGCACGCTGTCTATGATTTGATTCGGCGGGTGGCCGCCACCGAATCGACCGTTCTGATTCAGGGCGAGAGCGGAACAGGCAAGGAACTTGTCGCTCGTGCGATTCACAATTCCAGTTCGAGGGCGAATGGGCCCTTTGTGGCGGTCAATTGTGCCGCGATTACAGAAACACTGCTGGAAAGCGAATTGTTCGGCCACGAAAAGGGCGCATTTACTGGAGCGACTGCCCAGAAGAAAGGCAAGATCGAACTAGCCAATGGGGGCACGCTCTTTCTCGACGAGATTGGGGAGTTTGCAGTAGCACTGCAGGCCAAGCTCTTGCGAGTTCTGCAGGAGCGCGAGTTCGAACGCGTGGGCGGAACGCGCCCGATGAAGATTGACGTTCGCTTCGTTGCTGCTACCAACCGCACTTTGTTGCAGGCTGTGGAGGCGGGGACTTTTCGTCGCGATCTCTATCATCGGCTTAATGTCGTCTCGCTCACGTTGCCGGCACTGCGAGAGCGCGCGGAGGATATTCCGCTTCTGGCCGACTATTTTATCGCCAAAGCGAGCCGCAAGTGTCGCATGCGCCCCAAGCCGATTTCGGCGGAAGCCCGAAATTGCCTAGTGAGTTATGACTGGCCGGGCAACGTGCGCGAGCTCGAACACGCTATGGAACGGGCGCTGGTGCTGGGATCCAGCGATAGGATTTTGCCGGAGGATCTTCCGGCCGAGATATTTGAATCTGCTTCGGGCGAGCCAAGCTCGTCAAGCTATCAGGGTGTCGTCAAGGAGCATAAGAAACAAGTCGTGCAGGAGGCGATGCAACAGAGCAACGGAAACTACATTGAGGCAGCTAAGTTGCTCGGCATTCACCCCAATTCGTTACTGCGTCTAATCCGCAATCTGAATCTGAAAGGATCATTCGCAGAGCCGCAGCCACGAGGCTCGTCACCCAAATAAGCCGACATCGCTGAGTATGGAAGAAAATTCAAAAGCCGTCTTTCGAGGGCGGCTTTTTGCTTTTATCTTGCGGTTTGTGTCCACGCGGATCGAGTGACGGCATGTCGCTCACTTTTGCTACATCCGTAGGACGCCCGCCTTCACGTTCGTCTTGGATTTCTTGGCATCCTCCTTTCGCTTTTGAGTAATGCAAGCAACGAACCAAGCCTTGGCCACCTGAAGCCGGATGGTTCGAGTCTCGGAAGTAATTGAAAAGAAACGCCGTCAATTTTGGCGGCTCGAACGGAAGCCCGCCGTCGCAGATTCCCACTAACCCAACGGTTCATGGCAGCCCGCCCAAGGGCTAACGACGAGGCCCGGCAAGCGACACAGGCCTGCCGCATTGACTCCTTCCCCGGCTGCACTTAACATCAAACCCCGACATCCAAGGGTCCCGGTTGACCTCCTCTGCGCGGAGCCAAAGCATGATCGGCCAGACCATCTCGCACTACTGCATCGTCGAGAAGCTCGGCGGGGGCGGCATGGGTGTGGTCTACAAGGCCGAGGACACCGAACTCGGCCGCTTCGTAGCTTTGAAGTTCCTGCCAGATGACGTGGCCAAGGACCCGCAAGCGTTGGAGCGTTTTCGTCGTGAAGCCCGCGCCGCCTCGGCGCTGAACCATCCCAACATCTGCACCATTTACGAGATCGGCAAGAACGGCGATCAGTCGTTCCTGGTGATGGAGTATCTGGACGGGATGACGCTGAAGCACCGCATCGGCGGCCGTCCAATGGAGACCGAAACGATCCTGTCGCTGGGGATCGAGATCGCTGACGCGCTGGATGCGGCACATGCGGCAGGAATCATCCACCGCGACATCAAGCCGGCCAACATCTTCGTTACCAAGCGCGGACACGCGAAGATCCTGGATTTCGGGCTGGCGAAAGTAACGCAGCCGATTCGCGAGCCGAGCAGCGAAGCAGTGGGACAGACGACGGTGACGCTGGAAGAGCATCTGACGAGTCCCGGCACAGCAGTCGGAACCATCGCCTATATGTCGCCCGAACAAGTCCGCGCCAAAGAATTGGACGCCCGCACTGACTTGTTCTCGTTTGGCACGGTGCTCTACGAAATGGTGACGGGTCAATTGCCATTTCGGGGTGAAAGCACGGGTGTGGTCTTCGAGTCCATTCTGAGCCGGGCACCTGTTCCTGCGGTACGGCTCAATCCCGATGTGCCGCCCGACTTAGAACGGATCATGAACAAGTGTCTGGAGAAGGATCGCAACCTGCGCTACCAGCACGCCTCGGAGATTCGAACCGATCTGCAACGCCTGAAGCGGGACACAGAGTCAGCGCGAATGCCCTCAGTTTCAAGGGCTGAAGCCGGCACTCACCTACGAATGCACTGGAAGGTCACGCTCTCAGTTGCATTAGCTGTGGCGGCACTCGCAGTCGGCGGTTACTTCTTCCTTCACCGCCCGCCCAAACTCACCGATAAAGACACCATTGTTCTCGCTGATTTTGCCAACAGCACGGGCGATGCAGTATTCGACGACTCGCTGAAGACCGCGCTCAACATTTCCCTCCGGCAATCGGCTTTCCTGAATGTACTCTCCGACAGCGAAGTGGCGAAGACCTTGCAGGAGATGACCCGTCCCGCAAGCACGAAACTCACGCCCGAGGTGGCCCGCGAGCTTTGCCAGCGGGCGGGCAGCAAGGCTTACATTGCCGAATCGATTGGCAGTCTGGGCAGCGAATATGTGCTGGGGTTGAAGGCGGTCAATTGCCAAAGCGGGGACACGCTGGCGCAGGAACAGGTAACAGCGGCATCAAAGGAGAAAGTGCTAGACGCGCTGGGAGGGGCGGCCTCCAAGCTGCGCGGTGAACTGGGCGAGTCGCTGGCTACGGTGCAGAAGTTCGATGTTCCGCTGTCCGAGGCTACCACCTCTTCGCTTGAAGCGTTGAAAGCGTACAGCCTTGGCGAGAAGGCCCATGGCACCTCCGCCGCGCCGCCTTACCACCGACGAGCCATCGAACTCGATCCCAATTTTGCCATGGGGTATGCGGGACTAGGTGTTGACTACTCGATTCTCGGTGAGACAGGACGCGCCAGCGAATACTTCACCAAGGCATTCCGCTTGCGTGAGCATGCCAGCGAGCGGGAAAAGTTTTTTATTACCGGTGTGTACTATTCGAACGTAACCGGGGAAGTGGACAAGGCGGCACGGACCTTTCAGGAGGAAATCCAAACCTACCCGCGAGAGTACAGAGCACATCTCGATCTGGGAAACGAATATGCCGCACTTGGAGAGTGGGAAAAGGCGAGAGAAGCAGATGCGGAAAGCCTACGCCTCGCCCCGGACAACGTCGCCCCATACGTTAATCTCCTCAACGCCCTGATCTCCTTGCAGCGATTCGACGAAGCACGGCAGGTAGTGCAGCAGGCCCAAGCTAGAAAACTGGATAACGTCTTAATTCGCCAAAATCTCTATGCTCTAGCTTTCGTTCGGATAGATTCTCAAGCGATGGCGGAACAGCTCCGGTGGTTTGCGGGCAAGCCCGACTATGAGAACATCGGGCTTTCAACCGCGTCCGATACCGAAGCCTATGCAGGTCACTTGCATAAGGCAACGGAACTGACCAAGCGATCAATAGATTCCGCGATCCGAGCAGATAGCAAGGAAACTGGGGCTATGTGGCAGGAGATTGCCGCTCAGCGGGAAGCCGCGTTCGGTAATCTTGTGGATGCGAAGCAGGATGCAGCGCAGGGCTTGAAACTTTATCCAGAAAGCGAAGGTGTTGAGGTGGAAGCGGCTCTGGCATTCGCGATGGCGGGCGATGCGGCACGAGCCGAATCGCTGGCGCAAGACCTGAACAAACGGTATCCGCTGGATACCCAGATGCAGTCGCTCTGGCTGCCTGCGATTCGGGCACAGTTGGCACTGAATCGAAGAAATCCGACTGACGCCCTCAACGATCTGCGAGCTGCTTCATCCATCGAACTGGGTAGCGTGGCGTTCGGCGACTCCTGCCTCTATCACACATACATTCGCGGAGAGGCATATCTCGCGGCTGGGCAGGGGAAAGAATCCGCCGCCGAGTTCCAGGAGATTCTCGACCACAGCGGCATCGTCGTGAACTGCTGGGCGGGAGCGTTGGCGCATCTGGGCGTGGCGCGTGCCAACGCATTACAATCGAGAAACTCGCAGGGAGCGGATGCCGACCTCGCCCGCGTCCGGGCGCTCGCAGCCTACAAAGATTTCCTCACCCTCTGGAAAGATGCCGACCCCGACATCCCGATCTACAAGCAGGCCAAGGCCGAGTACGCGAGACTGCAGTAGCAGTTCTGACAGCGAGGCTGGTGCGTAAACTGGAACACGCGATCGAGAAGGCCATGGTGCTAGGCGCAACCTACCGGATTTTGCCGGAGGACTTGCCGGGAGAAATTCTTGAGGCTGATCTGGCACGGAGGTCTTGCCCTCCAGGTTGCGAACGTAGTGAAGGAACAGAAGAAGCGGCTCATCACCAAGGCCTTGCGGCCTTTCGAATCTGCGCTCCTAAAAAGAAGAAAGCCGCCTCTTTGGGGGGCGGCTTCGCAGTTCGGTGAGGTTCGGCTTCTTCGTAGCTCACGACTTCGGGGACACACTGTGAATGTTCCCTCCAGCCTTCACATTGCTCTTGGTTTTCATGTCCGCTCTCCTTTCGTCACTCAATATGCTTATTGTTAGGCATCGTCGCGGGTGCGCCAGCCAGTTGCCTAACACGGCCAGCTCGACGCGAATGCGGCCATCGCGAACTTCGCTGCTCACTCCAGTTACACTTTGCTGCCGCCTTTGCCACCCAGTCCAGCCTTCACATTGGTCTCGGTTTTCATGGCTGCTCTCCTTTCGTCACTAACAGCCGCAGGGGGTTTTCGGTCCGCCTGCCTTCACATTGGTTCTCGTTTTCATGGCGTCCTCCTTTCGCCTTTAAGTAAATGCAAACGACGGACCAAGGCGGCGCCACAGTGAAGCCGAGATTTCGAGGCGAGCAAGTGATTGAAAATAAACGAAGTCGATCTGGCCCGAGGCGGCCCGACGTCTTCTCCGTTAACCCAACGGTTAATGACAACCCGCCGGACGGTTAACAGGGTGGCAGATCGACAGCGCCCTCGATTGGAGCTGAGCGAATCCAGTCGGTCAGGAGGCGCCAGCGGGTGTTTTTCCAGATCATCAGGCAGAAATTTGAGAGCGACGAAACGATCGAGGCGCGTGTCTTCCGCCTTGTAAACGACTCCCATTCTGCCCCCTCCGAGTTTCTCCAGGATCCCGACCCGGTAGTGCGAGATGGTTTGAGCGATCATTAGGCTGAAAATGTTAGGTCTAGAGGCACGGCCAGTTAATGAGAGGTTAACCTTTGGGTGGCAACTCAAGAGTTCGTTTTTTGCAAGAATAGAGCACAACTCGAAGAAGGGTTCCGGCTTGTGTCTGATTGCGGGTGAGAACTACTAGTCGCAACGCTGAGGTTCGCGCGGGCCCGATCGAGATGCGGATGATCCTGCGGCAATCGATTTTGCAGAATGGCCACCGCCCGTAGGACAAGTGGTAAGGCTTCGCCGCACCGACCCTCCGAATTGAGCAGATTGCCGAGGTTGTTACACGTCAGCGCAACGTCCGGGTGATCGTGTCCGAGCACCTTCTCTTTGATGGCCAGACATTTGCGGTAGAGGTGTTCAGCCTCGTGCCGTTCGCCGCGTGCGCAAAGAACTGCAGCCAAATTATGCATGGTGGCAGCCGCTTCAAAGTGTTCGGAGCCGAACTGCTTATCAAAAATCTCCAGGGCCGCACGATAGATGGCTTCACTTTCCTCGTATCGTTGCAGTCCGTCAAGGATGGCGGCATAGGCCACCGCATCCATTTGAGCTCGAGGATCATCTTCGCCCAGCAAGCGTCGCGAGATTTCCCATGCCTTCCTTCCGGGTTGCTCAGCTGCAAGGAAATCGCCCTTAGAGTGCAGAATGCCTCCAAGGTTGTGATAGAGCGTAGCGACCTCAAGGCTTTCTTCGCCGTGGCAGGCGATTACGGACGGCAAGGCCCGTTCATAAAGGCGCAGCCCATCATCGAAGCGGCCCCAGTATTTGTAAAGGACAGCGAGATCATTACTGGCATTGGCAGCCTCGATGGAGCTACCGCCAAAATCGGCTACCACGATTTCCAGCGCCGCCTTCAGGCTGGTTTCG
The DNA here is from genome assembly GCA_963714225.1 of uncultured Acidobacteriaceae bacterium. Classification (GTDB taxonomy): domain Bacteria; phylum Acidobacteriota; class Terriglobia; order Terriglobales; family Acidobacteriaceae; genus Sulfotelmatobacter. Next base: position 248,999 of record CAVQNY010000022.1, read on the forward strand.
GCGTACTGGTATTCTCCGCGCAAGCGCCGAGCCTCGCCAATTAGCTGCAATGTGCGAGCACGAATGCGTGTTGCCAACACACCACAAAACTGATCCCCCAAACGGTTTTCAATGTCTTGCGCGCGGCGTGCCCATGAGAAAGCGGCACTGGCGTTCTGGCGTTCGCTTTCTACTTCCGCTAAGTCATTGAGCAGATTTGCGGCATCAGGAGAGTCGGATTCTCCAGCGCTGTCGAGAAGTCGTAATGCCTCGAAGCACGCGGCCGCCGCTTCGTCGAGTTTTCCATCGGTCTGAAGGTTCCACGCTCTTTCCTGCAAAATGGCTGCGCGCTCGCTGCTCATGGATACGCCACCTCCAGAAGGCGGACGTTCGGGCGAATGCTGTGGTTGCATGACGTTTCTCCGAGGAATGACGTTGAGTGCATTGTCAAAGTGGCGAAAGGCACCTCTTCCTACTCGGGGGTGCCTTTCTCTTGTTCAACGAACGATCGCGTTGTGGTTGACAGCAAGCCTTCCGGACTTCACACGGGTCTTGAGTTTCATAAGCTCCTCCTTTCCTCGAGATTTTTTGCTACCGGGATATCCTTTCCCTCTTAATTTGGTAGTTCGCTTCAGTCTCATCGGCGCTTTACTGAGCTGTTTGGTGACGTTAACCGCTATCGTCACCACCGGTCCCGCCGCTACGCAATGCGGTTTCCGGCCTTCACGTTCGTCTTGGTTTTCATGGCTCCCTCCTTTCGCACTTGAGTATTGCAAGCGACGGACCAAGGGCTGTGCCACAGTGAAGCCGACATTTCGAGGCGAGCAAGTGATTGAAAAGAAACGAAATCGATCCGGCCCGGAGTATGAATCAGGCGGCCGACGTCGTCTCCGTTAACCCGACGGTTAATGACAGCCCGCCGGACGGTTAATAGGGTGGCAGATCGACAGCGCCCTCGATTGGAGCTGAGCGAATCCAGTCGGTCAGGAGGCGCCAGCGGGTGTTTTTCCAGATCATCAGGCAGAAATTTGAGAGCGACGAAACGATCGAGGCGCGTGTCTTCCGCCTTGTAAACGACTCCCATTCTGCCCCCTCCGAGTTTCTCCAGGATCCCGACCCGGTAGTGCGAGATGGTTTGAGCGATCATGAGGCTGAAAATGTTAGGTCTGGAGGCACGGCCAGTTAATGAGAGGTTAACCTTTGGGTGGCAACTCAAGAGTTCGTTTTTTGCAAGAATAGAGCACAACTCGAAGAAGGGTTCCGGCTTGTGTCTGATTGCGGGTGAGAACTACTAGTCGCAACGCTGAGGTTCGCGCGGGCCCGATCGAGATGCGGATGATCCTGCGGCAATCGATTTTGCAGAATGGCCACCGCCCGTAGGACAAGTGGTAAGGCTTCGCCGCACCGACCCTCCGAATTGAGCAGATTGCCGAGGTTGTTACACGTCAGCGCAACGTCCGGGTGATCGTGTCCGAGCACCTTCTCTTTGATGGCCAGACATTTGCGGTAGAGGTGTTCAGCCTCGTGCCGTTCGCCGCGTGCGCAAAGAACTGCAGCCAAATTATGCATGGTGGCAGCCGCTTCAAAGTGTTCGGAGCCGAACTGCTTATCAAAAATCTCCAGGGCCGCACGATAGATGGCTTCACTTTCCTCGTATCGTTGCAGTCCGTCAAGGATGGCGGCATAGGCCACCGCATCCATTTGAGCTCGAGGATCATCTTCGCCCAGCAAGCGTCGCGAGATTTCCCATGCCTTCCTTCCGGGTTGCTCAGCTGCAAGGAAATCGCCCTTAGGAGCCTTCCAGAAATAATCTCCCACAAATAAATTTCTCAGGCGGTGCTGACTCTGGGTGACAGGGAATAGTTCCACTCCCCATGAAAGTCCGCCGGGATGATGTTCAACCTTGCCATTTCTTCATCGGATATTTTGATCCCTTTCGCGTAAGAATTGACATTGAGGTCGGCTTGGATGGTCAAGCCCTTGCTAGTTTGGGTGTTGGCAATCAGGTTGACGATCACCTCACGAGTTTCCAAGGGCCGACCCCGCCAATTGGCGGTGATGTGGCAAAACATGCGATGCTCAATTCGGTTCCACTTGCTGGTTCCGGGAGGGTAGTGACAGACCGTGATGCGGAGTCCGGTCTCGTTCGCTAGCTTCTGCAGTTGACACTTCCAGAGTCTGGCTCGATAGCTGTTACTGCCGCCGGAATCGGCAGTGATTAGCAGTTCCTGGGCCGCAGGGTAGGTGGGCTGGCCCATGCGCCTCCACCAGTGACGAATAGAATCGACGGCGAATTCGGCGGTGTCGTGATCTATCCCCAGGGTCACCCATCCTTGGTTTCGCCCGATGTCATACACGCCGTGGGGTGTGACCTTGCCTTTTTGCTTATCTTCGAAATCGTGCACGCGAACCGATTCGGGTTTGCCCTTGGGGTGCCACTCCCGACCGCCGTTTTTAAAATCCCCCACCAGTTCCTTTTTCTTACTATCTATAGAGATCACGGGCTGACCCCGCTGTTGAAATTCCTGACACTGGCGATTGATGTATTGAAACTGCGCGTCCCGATCGGGATGCGAGGAACCTTCTCGGGTCTTGCGCAACCCTTGCATGCCATAACCCAATTCCTCGTACAGGATTTTGCTCACGCTGGTGAGGCTAAGTTGGTAGCCTTGGCGACCGAGTTCCGCCACAAGGTGAGGCAAGCTTTTCGAAACCCAGCGCAACGGCTTCATCGGATCTCCGCGCGTGGCCGGATCCACGATCTGCTCGATCACGCTGCGCAATTCCGGATGTTTCTCGAGGATCGACTTCCGGCCTCCCCCGGGGCGACGGTGCCGGCCTCCCTCAAGATCGCGGCTCGGGCTCGGCTGGGCTTGCAGTTCGCGCTTGCCTTGCAAGATGGTCTTAGGAGTGATGGCCAGGGCTTCGGCTATCGCCCGCACTCCTCCCCGCCCAAACGAAAGCGCTTCATTGGCCGCCCACAACCTCGTTCCTCGTTCTCCCAAATGCGGCTGCAGCCGCTCATATTTTTCTCGCACCACCTGTTTCCGTTCCGTACTTTCCAATACAGGCGCAGCTTCTCTTGTTTGCTGCCTCGCCAATCGTTGTGGGGCATCAGTGGGGGATCCTCCTTGCTGCAGGGTCTCCCAGTGTGCTTTATCACCAGACCGAGAAAATGTCCAGCCTAATCGTAGTGTGGGAACTTATTTATGTAAGGCTCCTTAGAGTGCAGAATGCCTCCAAGGTTGTGATAGAGCGTAGCGACCTCAAGGCTTTCTTCGCCGTGGCAGGCGATTACGGACGGCAAGGCCCGTTCATAAAGGCGCAGCCCATCATCGAAGCGGCCCCAGTATTTGTAAAGGACAGCGAGATCATTACTGGCATTGGCAGCCTCGATGGAGCTACCGCCAAAATCGGCTACCACGATTTCCAGCGCCGCCTTCAGGCTGGTTTCGGCGTACTGGTATTCTCCGCGCAAGCGCCGAGCCTCGCCAATTAGCTGCAATGTGCGAGCACGAATGCGTGTTGCCAACACACCACAAAACTGATCCCCCAAACGGTTTTCAATGTCTTGCGCGCGGCGTGCCCATGAGAAAGCGGCACTGGCGTTCTGGCGTTCGCTTTCTACTTCCGCTAAGTCATTGAGCAGATTTGCGGCATCAGGAGAGTCGGATTCTCCAGCGCTGTCGAGAAGTCGTAATGCCTCGAAGCACGCGGCCGCCGCTTCGTCGAGTTTTCCTTCGGTCTGAAGGTTCCACGCTCTTTCCTGCAAAATGGCTGCGCGCTCGCTGCTCATGGATACGCCACCTCCAGAAGGCGGACGTTCGGGCGAATGCTGTGGTTGCATGACGTTTCTCCGAGGAATGACGTTGAGTGCATTGTCAAAGTGGCGAAAGGCACCTCTTCCTACTCGGGGGTGCCTTTCTCTTGTTCAACGAACGATCGCGTTGTGGTTGACAGCAAGCCTTCCGGACTTCACGCGGGTCTTGAGTTTCATAAGCTCCTCCTTTCCTCGAGATTTCTTTCTACCGGGATACGAGTCTCCCCTTCCTGCTTTCACGGCACAAGCTTTCAACGAACAATAGCGTTGTGGTTGACGGAAAGCCTTCCGGACTTCACACGGGTCTTGAGTTTCATAAGCTCCTCCTTTCCTCGAGATTTCTTTCTACCTCGATATGAGTCTCCCCTTCCTGCTTTCATGGTCCACGCTTTCAACGAACAATGGCGTTGTGGTTGGCGGCAAGCCTTCCGGACTTCACACGGGTCTTGAGTTTCATAAGCTCCTCCTTTCCTCGAGATTTTTTGCTACCGGGATATCCTTTCCCTTTTAATTTGGTAGTTCGCTTCAGTCTCATCGGCGCTTTACTGAGCTGTTTGGTGACGTTAACCGCTATCGTCACCACCGGTCCCGCCGCTACGCAATGCGGTTTCCGGCCTTCACGTTCGTCTTGGTTTTCATGGCTCCCTCCTTTCGCACTTGAGTATTGCAAGCGACGGACCAAGGGCTGTGCCACAGTGAAGCCGACATTTCGAGGCGAGCAAGTGATTGAAAAGAAACGAAATCGATCCGGCCCGGAGTATGAATCAGGCGGCCGACGTCTTCTCCGTTAACCCGACGGTTAATGACAGCCCGCCGGACGGTTAATAGGGTGGCAGATCGACAGCTGCCGTCGATTCGAACTGAGCGAATCAGACGGGCCAGGAGGCCCAAGTGCCCTCTAGGGGTGAGCGATTACCATCAATGCGGGCGCTCTCTTCAGGACGCACTGCAGGGACCGGCGCAAGGTTTCCGGATCGAGAGCGGCGAAGCTCTCGTCGAGAATGATCATGGAGGCGCGCTGCAGCAGAGCGCGGGCGATGTAGAGACGGCTGCGTTCTCCGTGCGAAAGCTGCCAGCCGGTTTCGCCGACCATCTGCAGAAGTCCGGCAGGCATGCGGTCGAGCAAGTCGCCCAGGCCTAGTTCGCGGCAGATCTCCTCGGCTTCATCCATATCTTTCTGGGTCGGAGGCCAGCCGCGGCCCATGAGCAGATTGAATGCGAAGGTTTCGGTCAGGACGTGGTTCTCGTGGAACTGCGGAGCCGAGACGACGCGCCGCCGCCAGCCGGCAATTCCCAATGTCTGCCAGTCGAGACCATCGAGCAGCAGGAGTCCGGACTGAGGCGTGCGCATGGCGATGAGGAGCGAAGCCAGGGTTGACTTGCCGTCGCCGGAATGACCTTGCAGCAGGATCCGGTCCTGCGGGCGGATGGAAAAGCTGCACTTGCGAAGCACGGGCTCGCCGCGATCCTGATAGCGGAACGTCAGATCCTGCGCTTCCACCAGATTGAGACCGTCAGCTTTAGGCTCCCGCGCAGATTGGAGCATTGGGATTCCGACGGGCTCGGGCCGAGCCGCAGCGTGAAACAGCGGCGCCACCTGTTTCCAAGAAATGGCAGCGTCTTCCAGTTGCCAAAGACTGGTCCCAACCCGCCTGAAAGCGCGATAAGCCACCAGGATTCCACCGATGGCGATGGCCAGCTTTTCCGGAGAGTTGGTGCCATACGCGAATGCCGGCGCAAGACCGAGCAGGGCCACAATGAGCCACCCACGAGGCGCAAGCGCGATCAGGCGTAGGGCAGACCGGTCCACATTTCTTGAAACTTGGAGATAACGGTTGAGTTCTTCATCCTCGCCATCGTGCCAGTGAGCGGGTGACTCTTGGGCCATGCGGGTGCGATGGCCGACCATGCGCTCGATCAGATCGTGAGTCATCTTTAGGCGGGTGTCGGTCCAGCTCTCGCGGCGCACATAGAAGTCGTAGCCGAGATAGGCGATCAGCAGGACCCATCCGACCAGAAGGAGACACAGCAAAGTCCCGGCACTGCCCCAACTGAGCACGAACAGCGCGGCCAGCAGCTCGATGAGAGAGATCAAGGCAGAAAAGCCGCCACTCAGTGCCATCGCTTCGACCGCTTCGGATTCCAGAACACGGCCTAGAAATTGGCCCACTCCCTGCGTGCGGATCTCTTCCGGAGTAAGCCGGAGAGCCCCACAAAGAAGACGGCGCTTCAGTAAAGCCGCAACGCCGATGGAGACGACACCTTGCAACCAGGTGCTGAGCAAGCGAAAGGGGACAATCGTCAGCAGAAGCAAAGCCCACGCAAGGAGCCACCCGCTGTCGAATGTACCTTCGAGTGCCGCTTTTCCGATCAGCCACCAGGAAAGAATCCATAGCGCATATTCCCCGAGGTACGCGAAAATCAGACCAAGAAACCGGGAAGGAATCTTCGCCTGACGCACTTGGTGAGCGAAACTTGCTCCGGGCGGGATACGCAATTTCCAGAAAGAACTTACCGTTTTGTTCCGCAGGCGTTCGCGGATCAGTGCTTCGCGGGCGCGTTCACGACGCTGCGGCGGGATTCCAGCGAGCTCGATCAGTGGTTGAACTTCGCGCGAAAGTGGTTCCTCAAGGGACTCCACAAGTCTTGACCGAAGCCAGCTCGGGGGAACCTTCCTGGTGCTCAGATCGGGTGCGAGCACGGATACGGGTTTACCGTCACCAAGCAGAACAAGAAACTTCGGCTTGCCGTTCCCCGGGATTTCGAGGAGAGCCGGACCAATCGGTTGCAACATCTGGTCCACAACGTCGTAGGTCACATTGACGTGTTCGGCTTCCAGGCCATACCAGGTGGCATTATCGTGGATCCATTTCTCAACCGCGCCGTGCGGAAGAGAGCCAGTTCCCGAGTCGTTTGGAATCTGAGCAGTACGAGGCTTCATACCGCTCATGGCGGCGAGCACCTCGATCGCTTGCGCAAGCTGAGGGGCGGACCAGGTGAGGGCGTCGGATTCGTGGTTCATGCGCCAACCTTCTCCGTTGGCCGCAATTGACCGTCCCGTAGATGCAGGTGTTGCCAACTGTTGTTGGACCAGAGTCCCTCGCGCACCTCTTCCTCAGCCAAGAGCAATTTCCTGTAGGTCGAGTCGGGTCGTCGGACGAGTTCTTCTGGAGGGCCGTCTTCGACGACACGTCCCGAGTCCAAAACCAGGACGCGTGGAAATGATAAGGTTTCGCCAACATCGTGCGTTACACAGAGCAAGGTCGCATCGCTCCAGTACTTGCGGGCGCGGCTCATGAGATCTCTGCGTTGCTGACGATCGAGACCGCGGAAGGGTTCGTCCAGAATCACGAGACGGACGCCGCGCCTGTGCAGGGCGCGTCCGAGTCGGACGCGTTGTCCTTCGCCGCCCGAGACCAACCCGCCGTTCTCTCCCAAGTGTGTTTGCAGACCAGCCGGCAGCTTCTTCAAAAGCCCATGCAACTCCGCAGATTTGAGGAGTTCAGGGTCCGGTACGGTTCCAGGATTCGCGCCGAAGAGGAGATTCTCGAATAGCGTTCGGTTCCAGAGTTGCACCGCGGGATCGACCCAGGCAGTCTGCGCGCGAAGGTCGTTCAAGATCTCTCCGCTCAGCGGAGTTCCATCAACAAGGATTCGGCCACCTGCCGGGCGATACCATCCCAACAACAGGCCGAGCAGACTGGATTTACCTGCGCCCGATGGGCCCACGACAGCCACATGACTGCCCGCCGCCAGTTCGAGATTGATCTCTTCCAGCACCATGTGACCGGCGAGACGAACACTGACGTTCTCAAAGACCGCACTTACCGCTGTGAATGTCTCTTCAGAGGGTGTCTTCTTCGTCGCCAGAGCGGCCACGACGATGTGGCCTTCCTCTTTCTCGGTCTCTAGCGGGGCGCTCAACGGCTCGAGCAACCGTAGAGTCCGATTGCGAAGCATGGGATATTGCCATGCAACTTGCGCGATCTCCTGACCGATGAACGGAAGATTCAGCGCCCAGTACACGAGAAGCAAAACACTGGCAAAATTGCCGGAGTGCGAGATGTAATCGAGCAGAATCCATGCCGCCAGCCCGAAGCCCGAAAAAAAATGCAATGCTTCGACCCAAACCACGAGTCGCACCACTGAAAATTCGGCCTGGGTCCACTCTCCGAGCTGCACTTCATGCCGACGGCGAAACGCTTCTTCGGCACGGTGCGCTAGCAAGGGCACCAACCCGAGGAAAGCATCCAGGTAATAACAACTGAGAGCGCCCTCGTGATTCTGCACTCGCATGTCACGCTCAGCCAGCGCCGGTTGCATGGCCAGATTGAGGCCAACGGACACGAGTACCATCACGATGACCAGGGGAGCCGCAGCGGGGTCGAGCCAGACAACGCCGGCTCCCGTGAATAACAGCTCGAACGTTGAGCGCACCAGCTGTCCTCCAAGTTCCGGAAGGCGCCGAATGTGGTGGATTTGATGGTATCGCCCTGCCATATCGGAGTTAAGCCGGCTGTGAAAATAGCGATCACCGAGGCGTGGAATCTTCTCTTGGAAGGCGATCCGCAAGCGCGCCTCCAGCTTTCGTCCGATCCGGAGCAGCCCCGAGGTCATAGGGAACTCCACCATGAGCATTGCCGCAACAAATAGAACTACAGCGCCGATCATCGCCATGCGCTGCACCGGCGCTCCGAGTTTGTGAGCAAGGTCCAGCAAGCCACGAAAGAGCAAAGCCTCGATCATGACCCCTATACTGGCAACCAGGAGGGCGGTCGCGATGCATGCAGGAGTCAGTGCTCCGTCCGCCCTGAGCAATCGAAGGAGTTCGAAATACGGCTCGGTTTGTGGTTCTTCCAAAGCCGCAACGAGCTCGCGAGATATTGCTGGACTCGCGTCCTCCATGGGCACGGGCACGAATTTCCGTACTGCTTCATGACGGCGTCCGCTGGCATGCACCAAAACTGCTCCCCGGAAGTGGATCTGCTCGGTGCCATCATCGGCTGGCGGCGCTTCCACCACAGACCAGAAATGCGACGGGATCGCCGGTTTCGCACGATCAGTGGCCTGCGAATCTTCGAAGAGCCTTTCGACAAGGTTGCTCGCTTCGGAGCCACACTTGAGACTGCGCGAGAGTACCAATGCCTCGACAGTCCGAACGGAGGCTTCCAGAGTAGCTAAGGGCCGCCATCCATTATCAGCGGCCGCCCTTTCCGTCAGACGCAAGGCCTGGTCGTTTGAGCATCCCAAGTCGGACAGCTTCCGTAGAAGTGGCTTCAGGAATTTGTCCGATGTCGCCCACTCCTTCCAGGCACCAACGGGAGCGAGTTGGGTGTGTAAGTGTAAACTCGACAGCAAGCGCTCGCGGCTGAGCCAGCGCCTCCCGGCGGCTGGGTCCATCGCTTGAACAAGTGGCCCATGTTTTCGCCACACGAGCACAAAATGCGTCATCCCTGTCGGCAGCTCAACGACAACGATTGCCGGCAAGGCCTTGGTCTCTTCGAGCAGAAGATAGTCCGGGGGAACCATGATCTGCTCCGCCTCGAGTCCAAGTTGCACAGCGATCTCCTCCATTGTGTCGATAGAGGTTCCGTCCACATCTGTCTGGCAGGCTTCACGCAACCGTCCATAGCTGACCGGAATTCCGAATCCTTCGAGCAGGCACTTCAGAGATGCCGGTCCGCAATCCGTGGCGGAGGTCTGGACAACTTCCGGAACCAGCCAGCGGCGGTGGTTGGAATTCATGGCAGCTCCGCGTGCTGAATTGTGGCTACTTCTTTGGAGCCACCCAACCCTCTGCCCACGACGCGCAGGACAAGCGATGCTGGGGAAATGCGTTCGACCAGCACTTGCACTGTGCCGGGCAGGCCATGCTGCATGGGAATGCGGCTAGCAGAATGGGGATTAACCGCTAGTTCGACGCGAATTCGTCCGTCGCGCACTTCGCTGCCAACGTGGGTAACCGTGGCGATGATGCTGCCGTATTCGGTCCAGGGAAATCCGTCCAGCCGCAAACGAGCGGGTTGCCCTGACTGGATGCGGCCCAGGGCATCGGCGGGTTGGAAGCTCGCGACAATTCGCAACTCTCCCGTCGGTACGACGGCCGCGAGTTTCTCGCCCTCTCGCACCACACTTCCCACCCGCACATTGGCGACTTCGCCCAGCCTGCCGTTGATCGGGGCGCGGATGAGCCGCCGGTCAACTTCATCTTCCAGGCGCTTGATCGAAGCCTGGGTCGTCGCTTCGCCGCCGCGCAGGCGGTTGACCTCGCTCTTGAGTCCTTCGAGATGCGCTCGCCGATCTTCCGCATCCGTAAGCCGCTGTTGTTCCAGTTTGTTGACAGCAAGCTGCAGGCTGTCGGCTGCGGCACGCCTCTGGACGGCGTTTGCCTGCGCCCGTTCGAAGTCCGCTTTCGCGAGCACGCCGCTGCTGTACATCTGGCTGAAGCGCTGCGCTTCCGATTCAGCAAGATGCGCCGCGGCATCTGCTTCCCGGAAATGGGCCCGAGCTTCATCCAGCGCCACTGAGGCAGTCTGCTGCTCTTGCGCAGAGGCACGATCTTCGGCAGCAATCTGATCTTCGAGCGATCGAATCTGCGGCCCCAGCGCTCCGAGCTTCGTGCGTTCTTCCGTGAGTTGCAGTTTCTGCATGTCGGCGTCGAGCTCTATCAGTACTTCACCTGCGTCGACTTCGCGATCGAGTGCCAGCGTGCTCGTCACCACGCGGCCGCTGTATTGCGACTCGACCGGATGCGCGGCGCGATCGACTTCCAGACCAGCAGTCTCGCTGACGGCATAAACCGCCACTCGGGCCCGAAAGAACCACGCGACCCACAGGCCCAGCAAAACTGCCGCGATCAGCAATCCCCATGCGCCGCGCTTAAATGTCTCGGACTCCAGGTAACGCTCTGAACGAAAAAAGGGACTGGGCATAAATTGATCTCCGGTCACCGCTGACTGCCGGTAACGACATCGCCACATTTCTGGCCGTCGCCACAGCCGAGATTTCGGGCTGCAACATCTTAGCGCTGAAATGCCTTCGCAGACTTGATATTGCAAACTGACGCTTGTTGCTACGTGTAACTTGAAAAGCCGCCTTCTCAGGGCGGCTTCTCTCAGATTCGCTCCGGTTGTCCTTTACAGCGGTCGCGCTACGCGATGCGCATACCCGCCTTCACATTCGTCTTGGTCTTCATGGCTGCCCTCCTTTCCTCTTTGATTTGGTAGTCTCGCTTCAGTCGCCTTCAGCAGGTTACTGAGCTGTTTGGCGGTATGAACCGTCACCAGCGGTCGCGCTACGCGATGCAATGACCCGCCTTCACATTCGTCTTGGTCTTCATGGCTGCCCTCCTTTCCTCTTTGATTTGGTAGTCTCGCTTCAGTTCCCTGTAGCGGTTTAATGAGTTGGTTGGTAAAGTTAGTGGAAAATAAAGCCGGCCTTCACGTTCGTCTTCGTTTTCATGGCGCTCCTTGCGCTTTTGAGTAATGCAAACCACAGACCAAGCCTTTGTCACTCGGAAGCCGATTCTTTGAGGCGCAGAAGTGGTTGAAAAGAAACGATGTGAATTTTGGCGGGCTCGCATAGAAGGCCGCCGTCGAAGATTCCCACTAACCCAACGGTTAATGGCAGCCCGCCCAACGGTTAGCGACGCGTCCCGCAATCGTGCACCAGCCTGCCGAATTGACTCCTTCTCCGGATGCACTTAACATCTAGCGCCAAGACCCAACGGGCCCCGGTTGACGGTCCTCTGCACGGAGCCAACATGATCGGCCAGAGCAAGCGACAAACCGTTTCTCAGTCTGCAAGCGTGTATTTTCAACGTTTTATGCTGCCTCAGGCTGCCAACGTTGCCTCGTTCTGTCGAAATTTTGAGGCGATAGGATACAGCGTGGGATACAGTCAGCGGGCCGTCGGAGAAGCGGGTTAGTCAGCAGCGGGTTAGTCAGCTTCTGCTTATCTGGTTGACTCAGCAAACCCCAATAGGTTGTGGTTGAGATCCTTCGCTCCGCGGATCTGCTCGTACATGGTTGATTTCCGACCGGTTCCGAGTCCGAGGAGGGTCTGGAAGGCGGCCGCCGGTGTTTTGCGGCGGTTGTGCCGGAACACGAATTCGTCGAGGTAAACCTGGAGTTGAGGCTTGCTCACTCCGTGGTAGGTTCCGATCAGCCATTGCTGCAGGTTTCCAATAGCGCGATCGGCAAGCGGGACAGCCGACTGCGCGCCCTTACGGAGGTCAGAACGCAGTGGTTGAGTGCGGGCGATATGTTTGAACCCCGCATTCGTGAGACCTTCAAAGCTTTTGAGGCCATCCGTGTAGACGGTCGAGCCGGGAGAAATGGTCTGGTTGAGGAATGAGATGATGGTCTTGCCTTTGAAATCTGGGATCACTTTCATTCTGAGGCGGCCCGAGCCCCTGCCGCGCTTTTCCACCGCAACCAGAACCAGTGCCGCCCGTCGCCCCTTGAGCTGCCGGCTTCCGCGAAGACCGGCCTGCTCGCCGCCAATCCATGTTTCATCAACTTCTACCTCGCCGTACAGCGGCTCCCGAGCTCCATTGACCATCGCCCGGCGGAGCTTGTGCAGCAGCATCCAAGCAGTCTCATAACAGGACAGACCGAGTTGCCGCTGCACGAGCAAGGCAGAAACCCCACGCTTGTCGGTGGTCATCAGATAAGCGGCCCAGAACCAGTGAGTCAGCGGGGTCTTGGTCCTGTGCAGAACCGTCCCGGCTGTCAGCGAGACTTGGTGACGGCAGCCAGCACACTGCCACCGACGTTGATGCACCAGGTCGTACGCTCGCCGATCTCCGCATCGGGGGCAGACGAAGCCCTCGGGCCAGCGGCAGGCCGCAAGATACCTTTCGCAGGCTTCCTCGGTGGCAAAGTTGCTTTGAAATTGGCGCAGGGTCTTGGGGAACGACGGTCTGGGCACTCCCCCACACTACCTGTGGGGTCTTGCTGAGTCAACCAGATAAGCAGAAGTCAGCTAGGATGAATGGCAACGTCGGCCCGAGGGACCGAAAATCGTCCTTCAATCACTTGTCTCTCAACGGCGTCTCACACGCCCGCAAGACTTCGCGTATGTGCTCCCCGTTCAGCCCATCTTCGAGTGGCGCGGTTAGCAAATCGGCAGCAACACGCCGAATTGCTTCTCGCACGTGCGTAAGGCAGACAATCTCGCGGGCGCGTTCGATTTTATGCAAACGCCACTGCGGAAAGTCTGAATCAGTTATTCAGTTATTCCGCACTCACTAGCGATTCGACGTAAATCGTCTTCATCTTTCTTGCAACCCTAAGTAGTTGCAATCCTTACCTTTATCGTCGTTTCTACCTCATTTTGACCGGAGTTATTGACCCATAACGGACCCAACTCCGAACAAAGCGTGCGCGCCTGAAGAGACCCCATCCCCTCCCTCTGGGTCTTTGAGGCGAATACGAATAGACGTATACTCGAATATAATGAACGGCGCGGAACGCCCGATCGTATGGCTTGGTTCATGCCGAAGAGATCTGCGCTCTTTTCCGCGCGAAGTGCGGCGTGAAATTGGCGTGGCCCTCTATACCGCGCAACAGGGCGACACTGATCCTGCAGCCAAGCCGATGAAGGGCTTTGGCGGAGCTTCCGTCCTTGAGATCGTCTCGAACTATCGCGGCGATACTTGGCGCGCGGTCTACACAATTCGTTTTCGTGAAGCGGTCTACATACTCCATGTGTTTCAGAAAAAATCGAAGCGCGGGATTGCCACGCCAAAACAGGAGATCGAGGTGATCAAACGCCGCCTGGCCGAAGCCGAGCGCCTGCATCGAGAAAGGCAGAACTGACATGAGGACAAAAACCAGCAATCGAATCAAAGCAGAAAAGAGCAGCGGCAATATTTTTGCCGATCTCGGCTTGCCGCATCCCGAGCGGGAGCTCCTGAAAGCAAAACTGACGCTGGAGATTTACCGGCTTATCCGGAAGCGTAACCTCACACAAGCCGAAGCGGGAAAGATCCTCGGGATCAAACAGCCGCACGTCTCCGCATTGATGCGCAACCGAGCCGGCTCCTTTTCGGTCGAACGTCTGATGGATTTCCTGACTGCCCTTGGACAGGATGTGGAGATTAGTGTCAAACCGGCGCGTGAAACAACGGGGCGAAGTCTACGTCGTTGCATGAGAAAACCATCAGGCCGTCGCTAGGAACTCACGCGGGGACGGGCACCGCCACAGTAAGGATATCGTTGCGTTGAAGGTCGACAACGCTTTGTCACCTTTGATTGCGGAGGGTTTGCGATCCGCCGGCTACAACGCGATTCATATCCGCGACTACAATATGCAGAAGCGACCGATCTTGAAGTTTTCGCCCGCGCTGCAGAAGAAGATCGAATCCTAGTCTCTGCCGATACGGATTTTGGCACGTTACTAGCTTTGCGCAACGAAGAAAAGCCATCCGTCATTCTGCTTCGCCGCGGACCCAAACGTCCCGCACTTCAATTGCGATTGCTGCTGGGGGCTATGCCGGTGATGGAGGAGCCTTTGCGCGAAGGCAGCATCGTCGTCATCGAAGAAAAGCGAATTCGAGTCCGGCGGTTGCCTGTGGGGCGTTGAGAATTAAGACCGGCAGCATTTCGATTGTGCAACCTGGTTGCACAAAGCCCGTCAGATACCGGAGGAAGAATTCAAGCAGGAGGTCGAAAGAGAACTGACGGGGCGGGAAACAGAGCCGTGGGAAATCGTCTACTTCAAACTTTACCGAAGTCGGCGTAAAGCCCCTGCCTTCAGGCCTGGGGATATAAGCCGACGGTTTTGGGGTGCGCGACTTTAAAGTGAGGCTATGCCCTCCGGGCCTCCCAGTAGTCCTCGAATTTTCCACTAAGCTGACAGCACCGAAGTGTGATGATGGCATTGGCTCCGCGCACGGTCCAAAACATACCTGACCGTTTGAGCCTCCCCAACACAGTTTTGCAACCGGCTTCGATCACTCCTGAGCCCACGAATAGTCCTTGCTTCCGAAACTTGGGATAGCGCATGCGTTCCTTGTTGTCTTCAAAGTAATTGGCTTCGGTGCGGATGTCCTCCGCCAGTTCAGGATGAGAAGCTGCCTGCGAGCGTAGCAAAGCGACTAAACGTTCGATCTTCCCTTCGTCCAGCTTGTCTTTCCTGACCATCACCCAGCGTTTCTGGGCCGGGGAATCATTGGGATAGAGTTTGGCGCCTAAGCTCCACAAGTGCTCGCGGGCGTGATAGAGATCGACGATTTGGATAGCGTCGGGAAAATGTAGACTCGCCTGATTCCAGATCCACTCGGCACCATCCCCCAATACCACTTTTTTCTCCGCTCGCGCCCAACCCCGCTGCCAGGCTTCGCTATAGAGACGGCGACCGAATTCCTCACAACTCTCAATCGCACCTACATAGCTGGTGGAAGCCTCATCCCGTACGGGATAACCTTCTTCATCGACTGTGGTCTGCGAGAATACGCAGCCCAGCTTGGCTTCGCGCGTGTGCGCTGGTTGGCCCTCCTGTTTACCCACGCGGCCTTCGGTTTCTTGGTGCACCACAGGAATGCCTGTGCCGTCCATCTCCACGTAGAGAATGGGAATGCGCGGCCCCAGTGGAATCGGCAAGGGCAGCTGCATAGCCTGGGACAACTGGCGCTGCTGCCGCACTTCGATATCGGCGCCCACGGCCTCGGCTGTGCGCTCCACCGCCTTCGTGGTCACGGCCAATCCGGCCAGCAGTTCCATCTGCTGCCGTCCCTGCTCGAAGGGCAGTTCATGGCCGACCGCCGCCAACATGCGGCGCACCCCAGGCGAGAGTTCGGTGTTCTCGATGTCGAGTTCGACATCGACCGGAAACTGACCCCGGTGGCAGTGCTCACACAGGTAGTAAGGGCGCAGACACTCGGCCTTTCCCACCACCGTGAGCACGGGTTTGACACGCAACTCCACATAGCGGGCGGTGTGGCCACAGGCACAAGGCAGTTGGCGGTGGTCCGGGCTCGGGGGATCGAACTGCAGCAGTTGGGTCAGCGCGGCGGCTCCGGCCTGGTGCATGCTGGAACGAATCGCCATCTCTACCGCTTCCAAATCGAGAGGGCCAGTTTTATCCCCGGCGCGGAAGATAAGCCGGAGCAGATGCTCTACTTCGCGGGCGACTTCTTGCTGGATGATTTCTGCCGTTTTTTTTTCTGCCCGGTCAGTTCGTGTGAGACGGGGCGAGCGTGGCAGATCTTCTCGTTCACTTCCAACAATTGCGCCGCCAGCTCGCGAAAGCGGTGATAGGCCTCCACCTCGCGTTGCGCTTTCTGCAGTTCGGCCGCCGTGGCGAAGGTTTCGGTGATGGTCTTTCCTTCCAGCTTGCGGGTCAAGCGAACGCTGGGGCCGTGTCCGGGCTGGTTGGGCTGATGGCATCGGCAGTTGGGTTTGCCGCAAGTGCCGCGGGTGGTGGTGATGGATCCGCTGCGAAAGTCGGGAAGGCGGAGCATCTCCTGGAAGATGGCGCTGCGCTGTTGTTCCAGCTCGACGAGAGATTCGGGCATGGGGCTATGTCCTCCTAGGATAGGCTGAGTGGTCCTTAAGTACTACTACGCTAGGATATTAGCCCCCAAAAAAGAACCTGCACAAGTACTTACATCTATGTCGCGCGCCCA
>CAVQNY010000023.1:0-32287 GCA_963714225.1 uncultured Acidobacteriaceae bacterium
GCCTCAACCGAAATGGAGGAAATAAATGAGGCGCACGAGTTATCAAAAAGGCAGTCTGAGACTGGCGGACCGCAAGAAGGGAAAAGTTTGGGAATTCCTATGGAGAGAGGTTCAGCTGGACGGCACGATCCGGCGAAAACACATCGTCATTGGAACGCAGGAAGACTTGCCGACCGAGTCTTCCGCCCAGGCTGTTGTAGATGCAATCCGCTTGGAAATCAACCAACAAACCCCTCAAAGGCTCATCAAGAGCATCAGTTTCGAGACGCTTGTGAATCACTATCGCCAACACGAGTTGCCGGACACTTTCAACAAGACGAAGCCGACGCCCGACGCGGCGGACGAGGATCGCAAATCGTACTCGACGCAGGTGACCTACGAGGGTTATTTAAGGAAATGGATTCTCCCACGATGGCGTGTATGTCGATTGAAGGACATCAAGGCGACCGACGTGGAGAAATGGCTCAAGAGTCTCTGTTTTCCGAAGAATGGCGTTCCGCTAGCGCGGGGCAGCAGGGCGAAGATCAGAAACATTATGAGCGCGATCTATTCTCAGGCGATCAGATGGGAACGGACGGAGAATCCGATCACGAGCGTTCGCCAGAGCTCAAACGGGAGAAAGCACCAGATGTTCTGACGCCGGAAGAAATCATGGCATTCCTCAAGGAATTGCCAGATCCACTCCGCACGATGATCGAGTTGGATGCATTCACGGGGCTGCGCCGAGGAGAACTGATAGGGCTTCGGTGGCAGGACGTGGATTTCGAGAACCTCGTCTTGCATATCCGTCGATCGGTAGTGGCAATGGTAGAGGGTGCGCCGAAAACGGAAGCGTCTCTAAAAGACGTTCCGCTGGATGCACAAACGGCCGAATCGCTGTGGGCATGGAGGCACCTTTCTCCATACGCAAGTCCAAGCGATTGGTTGTTCGCCTCTCCGCATATGAAAGGCCGACAGCCCTATTGGCCCGGAACGCTGTGGCGATATTACGGCAAGCCAGCTCTAGAACGTGCCAGGGTGACGAAGCAAGTTCGTATCACACATTCCGGCACACTTTTGGAACGCTGTTGAACGCAAACGGAGAAAATCCCAAGGTCGTACAGGAGTTGCTTCGCCATGCGAGTCTGAGAGTCACGACCGACGTTTACATGCAGGCAGTCGGTCCACAGAAGCGCGAGGCACAGAGCAATTTGGTCAAATTGGTAAGGCGGGGCGCCGTTTAAAAAATCAAGCCCGCCTAAGTGGATCAAATTGGATCATGAAGAAAAACGGTGATTGTGCGGAACGTGTATTTTGTTGGCGTCCCCGACGGGATTTGAACCCGTGTTACCGCCGTGAAAGGGCGATGTCCTAGGCCAGGCTAGACGACGGGGACGGTTGTGAGGGGGGTGCTTCCGAGGCACCAGTTGATCGTAACAAGCCCTTCTCAGCCCTGTCAAAACGCAGGCTCGACGCGTCACATTGTGTTTCCGCGGACTCTTGCGCCACCTCGCCTCTCTTTCCCACGATGCCGGGACAATTTAGAATTATGAAGACGGCAAGCTGCAAGGCGCTTACGACCATTTGAGGCGATTGTGTCTGATCCACTCTATCTCAGTCTTTGGTTTCCCGACTTCTCCGGCCCGGAAATGTTGCCCCATGCCTTTGCGGTTCTGCAGCAGTTCCCTTTCTCGACGCAGCGTCCCGGGATCACGTACTTTGCGCTGCATCCTATTTCCTGGGACGAAGCCACCGTGCTGGAGCGCCGATTTCCCGCCGGGATCGATCCCGGGCAGGCCACGCTCATCGCCGCCGAACTGGTCCACGATGATTATGCGTACCTTTTCGAAGCACACTGGGATCTGTGGACGCCAGATGAATCAACCGCGAACTGGGTGCTCGAGCCGGCGACGGTGAGGTTCATCGTGCAGGGAGAACAATTTGACGAGGAGTCTTACCAGCAGACGGGACATATCGAAGTGGATTTCGGCCTGGATTCTTACTTTCTGCAGCCCGAGACTTCCCTCAGCGACCAGACCCGCGCCAAGATTCGCGACAACGTTGCGAAGCTGGTCGAATTCTCGACCAACGTCGAGAAAAATAGCGGTGCTAGCGCGCGGCTGCTGCGGTCGGAGTCGGAGGAGAGCCTGGCTCAAAAATTAATCGCCCGCCTGCAAAAAGTGCAGTAGGTCACCACGGACGCGGAGAATTCTGGCGCGCCGTCCGTGTCCTCTGCCTCAAACCGAGCTACTTCGTCCGCCCGCCCTCAACTTTCAACTTTTCCGATGCCCCCGCCTGCGCGGCAGCCAGCCGCGCCGTCAGCACACGGAACGGGGAGCACGACACGTAATCCATGCCGACCTGATGGCAGAACTCCACCGACGATGGATCGCCGCCGTGCTCGCCGCAGATTCCCACCTTCAGCTTGGGAGTGGTCTTCCGTCCCCGCTCGATTCCGATGCGCACCAGCTCGCCCACACCATCGCGGTCGATGGTGGCAAAAGGATCCTGCTTCAGAATTCCTTCCTCCAGATAGGTCGGTAGAACCTTGTTCACATCGTCGCGCGAGAAGCCGAAAGTGGTCTGGGTAAGGTCGTTCGTGCCAAAAGAAAAGAACTCCGCTTCTTTCGCAATTTCATCGGCAACCAGCGCAGCACGGGGCAATTCGATCATCGTCCCGACTACGTAATCGACTTTGGTTCCTTTCTCCTTGAACACCTCCTCGGCCACGCGGCGCACGATTGCCGCCTGGTTGGCCATTTCTTTCACGGTAGCGACCAGGGGAATCATCACTTCGGGATACACCTTCACGCCTTGCTTCGAGACGACAACCGCCGCTTCGAAGATCGCGCGCGCCTGCATCTCAGTGATCTCGGGATAGGTGATGCCCAGCCTGCAGCCGCGGTGCCCGAGCATCGGATTAAACTCATGCAACTGCTCCACCCGCCTGAGCAGCGCAGGCAACAGCTTCTTCAGATCACCGCCAGCCTTCACGCCGTAGTCGGAATATCTCGCCACCAGCGCTTTCTTCTCCCTCGCGTCTGCATGTGGGAGCGTGGCAATTTCGACCATCAGGTCCTCGCGGCGCGGCAAGAACTCGTGCAGTGGTGGATCAAGTGTGCGGATCGTAACCGGCAAACCATCCATCGCCTTGAACACGCCAATAAAGTCGGCGCGTTGCAGCGGAAGCAGCTTCTTCAGTGCAGCGCGGCGGTCCTTCTCGTTATCGGCCATAATCATGGCGCGAATGTGTGTAATCTTCTTCTCGCCAAAGAACATGTGCTCCGTGCGGCATAGCCCGATCCCCTCCGCGCCGAATTCGCGCGCCTTCTCGGCGTCCCGCGGAATGTCGGCATTGGCGCGCACCCGCATCGTGCGATAAGGCTCCGCCCAGCTCATGAATTGAGCAAGTTTGGCCAGGTTATCCGGGTCTGGAGGAAGCAATTTCTTCTTGCCTTTAAACACGCGGCCGGTCGTGCCATCGAGCGTAATCCAGTCCCCTTCGCCAAACACCTGGCCCGCGGCCCGCAGTTCGCGTGATTTTTCGTGGACAGCGATCTCTCCGGCGCCGGCCACGCAAGACTTACCCATTCCGCGCGTAACCACGGCCGCATGGCTGGTCATGCCGCCTTGCGACGTTAGGATGCCCACGGCAACCTCCATGCCGTGAATGTCTTCCGGAGTGGTCTCGGCGCGCACCAGAATCACGGGGTTCTTCTCAGCTCCGTGTCCAGCTTTTTCAACGGCGTCATCGGCGGTAAATACAATCTCGCCGACGACTGCGCCGGGAGACGCAGGCAGGCCCCTTGCCGTGAGGATGTCCCCGGGTTTGATGTCTTTTTCATCCAGTCGCGCCACCAGGAAATCGACGACTTGGCCGGGATCAAGACGGAAGATGGCCGCTTCCTTTGTGATTAAACCTTCCTCCACCATCTGGGTCGCGATCCGCACCGCCGCCACCCCGCCTCGCTTGCCGTTGCGGGTCTGGAGCATGTAGAGCTTGCCATCCTGGATGGTGAACTCGAAATCCTGCATATCTTTGTAATGCTTCTCCAGCCGCGTCGTGATGTCGCGAAGCTGGTCATACACATCCGGCATGATCTTGTGCAGTTCGAGGATCGGCACCGGCGTACGCACGCCCGAAACCACGTCTTCACCCTGTGCGTTCATCAGAAATTCGCCGTAGAATTCCTTCGCGCCCGTGGCGGGATTACGCGTGAAACCTACTCCCGTGCCGCTGGTGTCGCCGAGGTTGCCGTACACCATGGCTTGCACGTTGACCGCGGTGCCGAGCAGGTCATCGATATTGTTGATGCGGCGGTAATGCTTGGCGCGCTCGTTCTGCCAGGAGCGGAACACCGCGTCCCGCGCCATCACCAACTGCTCGTGCGGATCCTGTGGAAAGTCGCGCCTGGCATGCTTCTTGACCACCTTCTTGTATTCCTCAATCACTTCCGTCAGCGCCTTGGCATCAAGATCGGTGTCGAGCTTGGTCTTGTTCTGCTTCTTCTTCGCATCAAACACTTCGTCAAACGCGGACTTCGGAATCTCCAGCACAACATTGCCAAACATCTGGATCAGCCGCCGGTACGAATCGGCGGCGAACCTGGGATTATTGCTGCGCTTGGCCAGCGCCTCCACACTCTTGTCGTTCAAACCAAGGTTGAGGATCGTGTCCATCATCCCCGGCATAGAAAACTTCGCGCCCGAGCGCACGCTCACCAGCAACGGGTTCTCGCCCGTTCCCAGCTTCTGTCCCTGCAGCGCTTCCAGCTTGGCCAGCGCCTCCTCCATTTGCTGGTCGACCTCTTTCGATACATTGCCCTGTCGCATGTATTCACGGCAGGCCTCGGTCTGGATGGTGAACCCCGGAGGCACGGGCAGACCCGCATTGGTCATCTCGGCCAGGCCGGCGCCCTTGCCGCCCAGTTCGTCCTTCATCTTGCCGTGGCCATCCGCCTGGCCACCGCCGAAAAAGTAAACATACTTGGTTGTATTTTTCTTGCTTTCCTGCACTTCGGCTTCGGGGAGGGTAATTGTCGCCATGATTATCAGTCCTTTGTCCTAGGATTTTGGGCGGCGCAGCGCTTGCGGCGCTGCGATCAGAGCGTGCTTATTTCTTCGCAAGGGGCTTTAGCTCCTTGGGTTTACTTTATGTTTTTCCTTCGGTCACAATCTCTGAGAAATCGGCAATGGTAGAGAATTCCTTTAGCAGAGTCCGCAGCAGCGCCAGCCGGTTCGCCCGCAGCTTCTCATCCTCTACCATAACCATGACTTCGTCGAAAAACGCGTCCACGTGTTCGCGAGCAGTCGACAGCAGCATCAGCGCGGCGCCGTACTCTTTTTTCCTCCGAAGCTCTTCGACCTTAGAACCGTTGACCTCGACATAGGCTGCCAGGTTTTTTTCTTCTTGAACTGAATCACGCAGGCACTCGAACCTCGCTGCCGGAGTGGTTCCCTTCTCTTCCGCTTGCCTCAAGATATTGTGCATACGCTTGCACGCTGCACCAATCGCCAGGAACTCGGGCATATGCAAGACCTGTTTCACGGCCTCGGCGCGCGCCAGCACATCCACCACATCATCAGCGTCGGCCGCCAGTACTGCCTTCACCACGTCGTACGCGTATCCGCACACATCCTTCAGATAAAACTCCAGACGCTCGCGGAAGAACGTGCGCACGACCCCGGAGAACGTGGCATCGTCGACGAACTTCTTCTCCGCCTCCGATCCCTGGTACCCCGCGCGCGCATCCCGCATCATGTCATACAGCCGGAGCGGCAGCTTGTACTTGTCGATCACCTTTACAATCGCATTCCCCTGCCGCCGCAGCGCAAACCGATCCTTCGACCCACTCGGCACCAGTCCCAGGGCAAACATCCCGGCGATCGTATCCGCCTTGTCGCCGATGGAAAGCACCGCACCCTCCATCGACCGCGGCACATCATCTTCCGTGGACTCGGGCTTGTAGTGATCGTAAATCGCATCCGCAATCGCCAATCGCGTCGCCTCGGGCAAGCTCGAATCCAACTCCTGCGCCCGCGCATACAGCCCGCCCACAATACCCTGCAGTTCAGTAAACTCCTTCACCAGTTCGGTGGTCAGGTCGGTCTTCGCCAGGCAAGCTGCTTTGTGGATCACGCCGGGACGCACTGCCATCCCGCTCTGCCTGACGATCTCACTCAGCCAACTGCACAAACGCTGCACCCGCCGCGTCTTCTCGTAGTAGCTGCCCAGATCCTTCTGGAAAGTAACGTGCCGCAGCAGTTCCAGTCGCTCCAGCAGTGACCGCTTCTGATCCGTCTCCCAGAAAAATCGCGCGTCGTTGAACCGGGCCCGCAGCACGCGCTCATTGCCGTGCCGGATCCGCCCCTGCGGATCGCCATCGGTATTGAGCACCGCCAGAAAATGCGGCAGCAGCTTGCCGCCCCCGTCTTCAACCGCAAAATATTTCTGATGGTCACGCATCACCGTAACCAGCACCTCTTCCGGCAGCGCGAGAAATTGCGGATCGAACCCTCCCAGAATCACCGAAGGAAACTCCGTCAGGTTCACCACCGTGTCGAGCAGAGACTTGTCTTCCCTCCACCGCGCGCCAGGAATCGTGCGGGTGGCCGCATCGAGCGCTTTGCGAATCTGCTGCCCCCGTTCACCCCGTCGCAAAACTTTGGCTGCGCGCAGAGCATCCACATACGAAGACCCAGCGCGCGAAATCGTCACGGCGCCATCGGACAAAATCCTGTGCCCGCGCGAAATCCTTCCCGCCCAGACTCCAGCTAACTTCAGCGGAATCGTCTCCCCGTCGAGCATCGCCACCAACCACCGCACCGGACGCACAAACCGCTCGTTAGCCTTGCGCCAGTACATACTCTTCGGCCAGTAGATGGAGGAGATTTCAATCGGCAAATTCTCTGCAAGAATCTCGGCCGCACTCCGGCCTTTCTTACTGACTCTCGCGGCCAGGTATTCGCCCTTCGCCGTTGTGATCTTCTCCAGTTGCGCGACGTCGACTCCAGCCTTTCTGGCAAACGCATGCGCCGCAGGCGTAGGCTCACCATTTTTGTACGCAACGTTCACCGATGGACCGGTCACCTGCTCGGTAACATCCGCCTGAGCCGCTGAGATGCCAGCAACCATGACCGCCAACCGCCGGGGCGTATCGAAATAAGCGATCTCGTCCGCAGTAAGCCGCTCCCTAGTCAGCAGTGCGCTCACGCGCTCGCGCAACTCCTGCGAGGCCGCGTCAATCATCCGCGCGGGAATCTCTTCGCACCCGATCTCTAGCAGAAAGTCTGGCATGCCTTCAAATTCTCAAATTTCTCAAACCGCGCTCCTAAACGAAATGTGACGGACCTCACAAGTGTCCCGTGCAGAACCAGAACTTACGATCCCACCGGTTCCGCCTTCAGAGGACGATTCTTCTTCCGCTCCAAACTGAGAGGCGGAGATGCATCGGGCAGGTTGTCAGCCAAGTGCTGCTGCTGGACATAAGTCCTAGCCACATCTACGGCCAGTGCTCGGACGCGTCCGATTACACCGACCCGTTCGGTGACGGAGATCGCTCCCCGGGCATCCAGAATATTGAAAAGATGTGAACACTTAAGGCAAAGGTCATAGGCCGCTAAAATCGGCCCACGGAGGACACGAGCGCCAGCGGTCTCCGCGCCTGTAACCATAGCTTCCTCAACCGCTTGCGAAACGGCTCCCCCAGGCGTGTTCAACGATCTCAGATTGGCCTGAACTCCTTCAAGCAAAGCTCTGCATTCCGATTCGTACAGCTCGAAGTGCTTCCAGGTCTTCTCCACGTCCGCCGCCTCGAAGTTGTAAACCGAAAATTGGAGCTCATCGGCCAGCCGCACATCGCCGTAGGTCGTCGCTTGCCCAGTCTCCGGATCGCGCGCCCACACAATGTCGTAAATCGAATCCACATCCTGCAGAAACGCGGCGATGCGCTCCAGTCCATAGGTGAGCTCAACCGAAATCGGAAACAGATCCAGACCGCCGCACTGCTGGAAATAGGTGAATTGCGTAATCTCCAGCCCATTGAGCATCACCTGCCAGCCCACACCCCACGCGCTCAGCGTCGGCGCTTCCCAGTTGTCTTCCTCGAATTTGATGTCGTGCTGCCGCAGGTCGATCCCTATCGCGCCCAGCGACTCCAAATACAACTCCTGCACGTTCTCCGGCGGAGGCTTCAATATCACCTGCAACTGCATGTGCTTGAACAGCCGGTTCGGATTCTCGCCATAGCGCCCATCAGCCGGCCGCCGCGAAGGCTGCACATAGGCCACCTTGTACGGCTTCGGCCCCAGCACGCGCAGAAACGTCTCCGGCACCATCGTCCCCGCGCCCACTTCCACGTCATAAGGCTGCTGTAACACACATCCACGCTCCGCCCAAAACGCCTGCAGCCGCAGGATGAGTTCCTGGAACGTCGGCGAATTGGCTTTGTGTTGATTCACAGGATTGTTCGGGAACGAATAGGTCAATTGTTGATTGTAAAGGAAGTAGCGGCGAGCCGTCAGCTAACCTCAGAACCCGCCCTTCTCCAGCATCCCCGCCGTCACCAGCTTCTTCTCAATATGCCGCTCGAGCGCCTGGATCACAAACTTCCGCAAATCCGCCCCCCGCGCCCTCGGCCACGGATCCCCGGCAAAGCTCTCCACCGGAGCGCGAAACATCTGTGCGGCCAGCACGCGCGACTCGCCTGAAATCTCGGACGACGCCAGCCGTTTGTCTTGGGCACACATCAGCCCGTCCGCCAGCGCGTGAAAAAACGCCCGACTCCCGTTCAGACTGCGGCCACAGACGATGCACTCCGTCAACTCAGGCAGAAAGCCCACCAGTCGCGTCAGCCACAATTCGAAGTAGGTGACCGGCATCCAGACATCCCCGCCGTTCAAAACATGCAGCACCGAAAGCGTCAGCCGGAAGATCGCGTCGTTGGCCTCATGATCAGGCAACAACTCATCCAGCAACTCGCCCACGTGCGCCAGCGCCACCGCCCGCGCATAGCTGACTTCGCTGGCGAGCGGAGACTCCAGCACTTCGCAGGCATCCAGGCGCGCCAACTCCTGCCGCTCACGGACATCATAAAACGCCCGTACATAAGTCAGTGGCTCCAGAGCCCCGCCGAACCGGCGCTTCGACTTCTTCGCCGACCGCGCCACGCCACGCACTTTGCCTTCCGCGCGCGTAAACAGCGTGACCAGCAAATCGGCCTCGCGCAGCGGATACGTGCGCAACACGATCGCTTCCGACTCCATCAGTGCCATGGGAACCAGCGGTGAAGCGATGATTCTAATGGAAGAGTTATCAGCCGTCAGCTAGCAAGCCATCAGTCATCAGAAAAAACAAAATGCGCGCACAAACATCTAAGTCTAAGAAACGAAGCTGGGGGCAACAAGGACAAACGCGAGATCTTGAGCTCACAATTTGTGATCTCAAAATGCGAAGGCGCGCATCCGGGTGGATGCGCGCCCTTGAGGTCCGCCTCAAACCGTGGAAGAGACCTTCCTGATGGCTGATGGCTGATAGCTTCCCTACCGTCCGAAGTACGCCGCGTTTTTCGCGGTGAATTCGTTCCATTTTTCCGGCAGATCATCGAGCGCAAAAATTGCCGAGACCGGGCACACCGGTACGCACGCGCCGCAGTCGATGCACTCCACGGGATCGATGTAGAGCAACGGCTCCGTAGCATACTTGGGATCATCCTTCTTGGGATGAATACAATCCACCGGACACGCATCCACGCACGCGGTGTCTTTGGTGTTGATGCAAGGCTCTGCAATCACGTAAGTCATAAGGGTGTCAGTCTCCTGAAGATCAATACCAATATTTTACTACTACAGCGGCGGCTCCGCGAACCGCACATTCTAGCAAGAATGCGGGCGTAGGTACAGGCTTTATGCCTGGACAAAACGAAACGGCCGGCAACTTTAGCTGCCAGCCGTTGTTTCTTTTCTGCTTGACTCACTTCAAATCAAGCCGCGGACGAACTTACCGGTGTCCACCCCCGCCATGTCCGCCCCCTCCACCGTGGAACCCTCCGCCGCCACCACCGTGGTAACCACCTCCGCCACCACCGTGGTAACCACCTCCGCCATGAAACCCACCGCCACCGCGGACTGCACCGCCGCGAAACCCAGCGCCGCCACGCACACCCGCAGCCGGACCATGCGCAAATCCGCGCCCACCGGCGAAGCCGCGTCCACCGGCGAAGCCGCGTCCGTAGCCCCCACGATAGCCCCAACCGCCGCGGCCCCAGCCACCGCCCCATCCACCGTGCCAGCCATACCACGGGCCAGCGCCGATAAACACTCCGCCTAGAAACCAGCTAGGTCCGTAGTAGCCGTAAGGCGCGCAGGCGTAAGGATAATAATTGTAGTAGCCGTACGCGCATACCGGCTCTACACCAACTCCAACCGCGACCTGCGCTTGCGAATAGGTCAGCGGCAGCATCAAAACCGCGACCAAAGCCA
This sequence comes from uncultured Acidobacteriaceae bacterium, assembly GCA_963714225.1. Classification (GTDB taxonomy): domain Bacteria; phylum Acidobacteriota; class Terriglobia; order Terriglobales; family Acidobacteriaceae; genus Sulfotelmatobacter. Next base: position 10,459 of record CAVQNY010000023.1, read on the forward strand.
AATATTTCATATACCGCATGGTGTCCCCCTTGTCCCAGATCCGTGCTCCAAGCCCAAAACCTATCGAATCTGCAGGTCTTCTAGATCTTCTTTCTATCCGAAGCGCCTACCTGTTTAAACGCGGATCCCGAAAAAAAGTTGCAGGGCCGGCACTGGCTGATTTCGGCCACCCTGCCTGAATTCAACCACTTGCAAGGATCGCGTTGCTCCAGGCCGGCTTCATGGCCGGTAAATCCAAGCCTGGGCCGTGGCTCGATCGTTGTTCGGATACCCGCCCGCCAGCAACACGCTGCCATCGCGCAGCCTCGTCTCCGTCACGTAGTGCCACCTGTCATCCGCCTCCCTAGCAGCCTGCCTTGTTCAGGGATATTAGAACTGTCCAGGCGGAAAATAACCCCAAAGCAGCCCGCGCTACACTCCCACCAACGCCCTCTTCTCGCTCGGTTCGTACTCCACGATATATCCCGCGACCGCGCTGGCGGCGACCGTCAAAGGCGAAGCCAGATACATCTGTCCCGGACCGCTGCGGCCGGGGAAGTTGCGGTTCTGCGCGCTGATCACCACCTGATCGGGACGCGTCGAAACTCCCGGCCCCGCGTTGATGCACGCTCCGCAGCTCGGCTCAATCACAATCGCCCCGGCCTTCTGAAACACATCGATGTAGCCCTTGCGTAAGCAGTACTCGCGCGTCTCCTGCGATCCAAACTGAATGTAAAACTTCACCGACTCGGCCACGCGTTTGCCCTGCTTGAGCGCATCGGCCAGCACGGCAGCATACATGTCCATGTCTTCGTTCTTACCCGCCGTGCAAGTGCCTCCGTAAGCGATTTCGACGGGGACAGGCGTGTTCAGCTCGCATACATATTTCCCGTTGCCCGGATCGCCCGGGGTCGCGACCATCGGCCTAATCTCCGCCGCATCGAGTTCGATCACGTGCGCATACTGCGCATCGGCATCGCTGTACAGGCCTTCAATCATCGCCTCGGCTTTCTTGCGATCCATGCCGCGCCGCTCCACCAGGAAGTCGACCGCCTTCTTGTCCGGCGCAACAATGCCGGTGAACCCGCCGATCTCGGCCGCCATGTTGGTCATGGTGGCGCGCTCGTCTACGCTGAGCTCTTCGATGGCCTCGCCCGCATACTCCATCACTTTGGCCAGCGCTTTGCCGCTGCGCACATAGTCGAGGCTCAGAATCTTCAGGATGAAATCCTTCGCCGTAGCATTGACGCGCTTCTTGCCGCGAATCACAATTCTCACCGACTCCGGCACCTTCACGCGCACATCTTTCGTGATCCAGCTGTTGAACACGTCGGTGGTGCCAATGCCGAAAGCGACGCAGCCAATCGCGCCCACGTGCGGCGTGTGCGAGTCCGAGCCCACGTTCAATTGCCCCGGCAGCGCGTAGGTTTCCAGCACGATGGAGTGGCAAATGCCTTCCGAGCCCTTGCGATCTTTCAACTCTCCATGCAGCTTGATTCCCTGCTTGGCGGCGAAATCCTGCTGCTTCAGCTTGAGTTGCGTCGCCAAATCGAGCAGCCCCAGCTTCTTTTTTTCCTCCGAAATGACTTCATCGAGAAAGGTAAGATGGTCGCGGAAAAAGATAATGCTCGCCGCGTCGTTCACCTTCGCGTCCTTACCGACGTATCGTTCAAAAAAGATCGCCGCCATGGGCGTGACATACTCATGGCTGAAGCGCAGGTCGGCCTGGGCAAATCCGGTGTCACCCGGCTTCACGCTCGTCAAACCCACTTCGCCCTTCTCATTCACCATGTGCCGCGCAAAGATCTTCTCAGCCAGAGTCATTGCTGGTGTGGAGCGGGCAGTCTTGCCCGCTTCTTCGATCGGCGGCAAAAACACTTTCCCCTGCATCCGCGCCACATTGAACGGAAACAGCCCGCCGTATTCAATCACCTGACGCGTGATCTCATCTTCCCCGGCAGTAAACTCGGCAAGCGCAATCTCTTCCCCGCCGCGAATCCTGTCGATCAGCGAAAAATCCGTCGAAGTCAGCACGCCTAGATTCTGGCAATTCTGCTTGTAGATGCGCTCAATGTTTTCTGCGATCACGACTTGAATGCCCGCGCACATCTCGGCGTAAGGCGATTGCTCGCGGCTCGACCCTTTCCCGCGCCGTTTCCCGCTCACCGCGCATACAAACCCCCCGCGCTTCACGTCGCCACGCCCAATCGGCGTCACGCTCCCGCACTTCAGTCCAAGATAGGGAATCTCGCCCAGGGTCTCGTCAAAATAAAAGCAGTAATGCGCCGGGGTGATCTCATCGGTCGAGATGTCGTCGCGCAGCTTGGGATTATTCGCCGGATTCTTCGTATCCCAGGGCAGATCTTCGCCTGCCAGTTGCCGTTTGATCAGTTCCGGATCTTCAGTGAGAAAGAGAATGCGCCCGCGCAGCCGGACTCGGTCAGGCCGCTTTTCAATCTTACGTTCAAGAAGAGAGTTGATCACATTGAACCTGTAGGAGTTCAAGAATCGAAGGACACAGCCGGAAGCTGTCGTAGCCGGCCCCTACTCATTGTAACGCGCCGGAGGAAGGGTCTGGCGATTGGCGATTAAAGGACCTCTTAAGACCCTCTGCGCTCCGGAGCCTGCCCTGAGCTCGCGGGAAGGCTGGTCCCATGTGGTTAAATTCTTTCCTAACCACACGCACGCAAACGGGAGCACCGAAATCTTACCTCTTGTACTCACGCGGATCCGGCAGCGCCTCCAAACCGCGCCCCGCAAAGACATCCTCGAACTCCCGCAACAGCGCTTCGTGTATCAGCCCGTTCGAAGCTAGAGTCTCGCGGCTGTTGAGTTCAAACGGCGATCCATCGAACCGCGTCACCTTGCCGCCCGCTTCTTCGACAATCAGCACGCCCGCCGCCGTGTCCCAGGGATTGAGATTGAATTCCCAAAAACCATCGAAGCGTGCCGCAGGCCACGTTGCACAAATCAAGCGCAGCCGATCCCGCCCGCCGCACTCCATGGGTGTGCAGCGTGATCTGGTGATAGAAGTAAATATTCGGATTCTTGTGCCGCTTATGACTGGGAAAGCCGGTAGCCAGAAGCGATTCCTTCAGCGCAGCCGTTTTCGAGACATGGATCGTCTCGCCGTTGAGCCGCGCGCCTCTTCCCGGCTCCGCGGAAAACAGCTCATCCCGCGTGGGATCGTAAATCACCGCGGCAATGCGTTCGCCCTTCTGTTCCAGCTGGCGTTCGAGCGCAATCGAAACGCAAAAAACTGGATATCCGTGCGCAAAGTTCGTCGTGCCATCCAGCGGATCGACGTACCAGCGATACTCGCTGCCCTGATCGCTGAGTCCCTGCTCTTCGCCCAGAACATCGTGCGTGGGCCACTGCTCCCGAATGCGATCGCGGATCAGCACTTCGGCAGCGCGGTCGGCCGCCGTCACCAGGTCGGCCTCACCCTTGTATTCGATCTTCAAGCGCTGGTGGAAGTAATCCATCAGCAATGCGCCCGCTTCGCGTGCGATGGCGGACATGGCAGGAAGAAAGCTGTGGTTAGGGTTGGGCACAGGTTTCAGGGGCTAGGTCCTAGGTCTTGGCTCTTGCCATCTCTTGGCAGTTCTGGAAGTGTCAGCCAGCCTAACACCTTAAGACCCTTTCTTCTTCCCGCCGTCTTCCGCGATGTACATGATCTCGTGCTTGAAAATGAAAAGGTTCGGAGCGCCTTCGCGCGTCAGGCGCACCATGTGTTTGTCGTAGTACTCGATCCAGCCGCTCACCGTCTGACCATCCATCAGCTTGACGCTGACTGGCTTCTGCTTCTCGCCCAGAGTCTTCAGGAAGCCGGCTTCTTCAAAGGTCTCTTCAGGAGGCGGCGTCCGCCCGTGCTTGAGCGGCGTTGGGATTTCCTTGCACGCGGAAAGGCATCCCAACATTGTACACGGAGCAGCTTCGGATCTGGGTTGCCCTCACCCAGGGAAAGCCGCGCCGCCAGAGCACCACAGCCTGGTTGTCTGATCGCTGTGTAACTCCACTCTAAAAACTAATGCGCAATCCGAATTCAAACACGCGCGGAGCACCCACGGCATAGGTTCCTGACTGCAAACCCGCCCGGAAAGCGTTAAAGCTCGAAACCGAAGTGACTCCGCCCAACACGTTCGGCGCCAGTAAACCGTTCGGCCCGGGGAGCAAGGAAGCACCCGGCAGGTTGCCCGGCAGGAATGCATTGACCAGGTTGAAGACGTTAAAAACGCTGGCGCTCGGCTCGATAGTCAGGCGTTCTTTAATCTTGATTGGCCACGATGCCCTCAAATCCATCGACTTCAACCAGGGGATTCCCACGGCATAAGGAGCAACCGAACCCAGCGTGGGCATCACCCAGCCGAGAGCGACCATGTCGCTAGGGGTCATAACCTCCGTACCGGATATCAGCCCCGGGCATGTGAAGTGGTCGCCGGCAGGCACGTTGTTTGCCACCAGGCAGGCACCCGCCGGCGTCAAGTTGCTGGCATAGGTGTGGTTGTAGCGGTTGATCACGGCTTGCAAATTGTCGATGTTGGTAGCGTGCTGGAACTGGCCGATTTGCGTTCCCGGCAAAGGCTCAGGAGCCCCAGCGGAACCCAGCCCAGCTCCCAGCCAGTCGCTGGCATAGATTTCGCCTCCGTTGGTCAGTTCCGGGAGTTCCAGGTTCTGTGGAAGCGGGCTGTAGAAATGTCCGATCATGCTGAGCTTCGTATAGAACGGCAGATCGAACGTTCCCGCAAACGAGATCTGCTGTTTCCGGTCCAGGGCGTTCGGCCCCGTGAATAGGGTCGGGTCGTCGTTGTCCGTTGCCAGGTTGAGTGCGTCTTCGTCCTGCGCCTGGCTGATGAACCGCGAGAGCGTGTAGGAAACCTGGAGGTTCGCAGTCTTCACGCCCCGCACTGGCTTGTCGATCCGTGTCACCACTTTCATCTGCACGCCGCTGTAGACCGAGCGGCCGTCGGGAAAAAGCATGTCGACTCCGCCCACCGCTCCGTTGTTGCCAGTGATCGGGTTCGTTCCCGGAAAGGCGCAGTAGGAGCAGGGCCCGCCGCCTGCCGCCTGCAGGTTCGAATCCAGTCCCGCCGTAGAATAGGCCGCCTGAGCCCCCGCTTGGCCCAACGCCGCGATCATGCACGTAGCCTGGCCAAACCCGGTGGGACAGCCGGCAGCCGTTTGGGCAGCGTCCCTGGCGGCAACCGCATTCGCCTGATTGAAGCTGCGCGCAGCTCCGCTGTGGTTCACGTCCTGGCCGATCAAGTAATGCTCGCCGATGTCGCGGATGTAATCCAAAGTGATCACGGTTCCCGGATGCAGTTCCTTCTGCGATGCCGAGGTGCATCTGCCACGAACGCGGCGTGCGGTAGTTCGGATAGAAAAGGTCATAGCTGGGATTCAGTGCCGACAAGGTGCTGCCTACGAAGTTGCCATTCGGCTGGCTCCGGGTAACGGTCGCGGCAGCCGCCTGGAATGCGCCGCTAAGCGCCAGAATTTCAGGCGCGACGTTTGAGATGGTACCGCCGCAAAAGGTTGGCGAAACCTCCAGCACTCCCGTAGTCGGGTTTGCTACCACGATACCCGCCCCACCTCCAATGGGCGTTCCTATCGCTCCAGGATTGGTGGGCCAATTGAAGGGTGCAGCCACACCCCCCTGGCAAACTTCCGGAGTGTCAGGCAAAAACTCCGTTCGTCAGGCGCGCCGGGCTGTCCAATAAGGTGTTATTCCAGATCGAGTTCTCATAGAACAACCCGGCCCCGCCCCGGATTACACTCTTGCCGTTGCCCCCCGCATCCCAGGCAAACCCGAACTGCGGCGCGAAGTTCAGGTTCGGATTGCGGACCCTATCGCCCAATCCTGGCAGCCACTGATTCAGGTCCGGCAACGCACCCAAGCCGCTATCCGTGCGCCCGGTGTCGCGCACGTAGTGCACGCCGTACGTCAGGGTCAATTTTGGACTGGACTTCCACGCATCCCCAACGTAGACTTCCACCCGGTTGTCTGGACCCAGTCCTCCGCCAGGAAAGCCGAACGCAGCTTTCGCTGTGGAGAACCCGATCCCATTCCCCAAGCTCACCCAATCCGCGGGATAAGAGGTTGGATCGGACGATGTCGACCCCACCAGCGAAGTCGTTCCAACCTGGGGAAACGCGGAGGTAGCCGCCAAGCGTCCGGCGTCGATGCGATTGAAAGCAATCCCATAGCGAATAATGTGCTCGCCCATCACCCTGCTGCCGTCGTACCTCGCGAGTTTGTCCGATTGAACGGTTTGCTGCGGCGCCAGCCAGCTTGGCCCTCCGCAATAGCTGCCCCCGTCGCTCAGAATGCAATTCCCCGCGGTGCCCGCGCCAATGTTAATGCCCAGCCCGGGAATGGGATTATCGGCCCCGCTCAGCCCACTCGTGGCATCCGAGACGGCATTGCGGAGCTTGAGATATTCAAAGCGCAGGCTGTGCGCGTACACGCCAGTGTTGAAGTCAACGCCCAAGCCGTTCGTCGCGGTGTTGTTGGTGTTGCGGAGTTGTTGCATCGAACTGGCGGAGCCATCGGGACGCAGATCGCGGTTCTGGAAGAAATTGAAACGATAGAATGCCCGCGTGCTGCCTCTCATGTTCCAGTCCACACGCTCATCCGTGTCGAACTCGCGGTAGGGCTGGCTGAGGATGGTGTTCAGTCCATTAAAAGGAAAGCTAAAGGGCTCGGCCGCCGTCAGATTCTGCTGCGTGCGCTCGGCGTCGGCGAACCAGAAGACTTTGTTCTTGATGATCGCTCCTCCGGCATTTGCGCCAAATTGTTCCCGCTGAAACGAAGACCCAGAAGACGATGTGGAGTCAGGCAGCGCCGCCGCACCCTGATCGCCGCGGTACACTCCAAATAGCCCGCCGTGGATCTGATCGCTTCCCGACCGGGTGATCACGTTCACCGCGCTGAAGGAGGTCAGTCCCGTTGAGAGGTCGAGCACCGACTGCGGAAGCTGAAATTCCTGGATCGCACTCGCGGGAATGTTCTGCGTCGTGGTTCCCACCGTCTCGTCACTGACGTCGACTCCATCCACTTCAATCCTCTCCCCGCGGCCGTACCGGCTCAGAAATGAAATTGACGAGAGCCCATTCTTGCTCGGACCGAAGACGCTGCCATCCTGCATCTGGACCCCAGGCTCAAGCTGCGCCAGGTCAAGAAAATTTCGCCCGCCTATTGGCAGTCTCTCCATCTGTTCTCCGTTCACCACACTTTGCACGGTCGCTTGTTCAACATTGACGGCCGTACCTCCCGGAACCCCAACCTGCGGCTTCTCTGTCCCTACTCGCATCGTCACATCGGCGCGAGTCGTGTTGCCGACCTGAACCACCACGGTCAGTGCTGTCAGGTTGAATCCCTTGACCTCGATCCGTTCCACGTAATCTCCGGGTTGAATCGGCCCCGATGAGTACAGTCCCGCCGCCGAGGTCGTCACATGGATCACCGCAGCCCTGGTCTTATTCGTGATCTCCACCTTCGCGCCGGCGAGCGCCTTCTGCTGCGGATCAGTGACCATGCCCACAATGCTGCCCGTTCCCACCGTCTGCGCCATCAGCAACGGCGAAGCCAGCAAGGCCGCTACCGCGAACCCCGCGACTAAACGGCCAGCGAAATTGAAGTTCAAGATCGTCAACCTTCCATTCGGAATATTCACTGAACCCTCTTAAAGTTCCCGTTTCAAAAACTCGGAAGCTGGATCGGCAATCGCCGTTCGATGGGACGAGAAACTGCGCATCTCAACTCGGTGCGAGCAACACGAACTCAAAAGCAACTACCCGCGAACCCAAGTTGACTCTTGGGATGGAGAAGCATTCCGCTAGCCATGTCTGATCAAGTCCGAACGATACCAAACCATCCACCATCCTTGTCAATCAAGCCATCGGAACCGCTTTGCCTTCGTAGCGCCGCCGTCCCCGGCGGCTGGGAGCCTGCCTTGAGCGAAGCCGAAGGGGCGGGCGTCCTCGCCTGGCGTCCGGAGGCCCCCAAAAAATCGCAAGTTTCCCGCTTCTCTTCGCGTCCTTAGCGGTTAAAAGCTTTTGGGGGCGCCTATTCTCTCCCCACGTGCCGATCTCACCGACCACTGGCCACTGACTCTAAAAATCCGACTTCGTCGTGTAGTAGCCAGCCCGATGTCCGCACGTGGTAAGCAGCGGCATCGGCCGGCCCCGTAATCCCAACTTGAATGCGGCGAAACTGCGAGTTCGACGTGCGTTGTGAGGGATAGTAGGCCAGCAGGTATTGCGTCCGGAGTTCGTCGCTGATCTGCCGAAACGCATCATCGAGCTGCGACATCGAAGTCGCATAGTAGTACTTCCCTCCCGTGTCTTCCGAGAGTTGGATCAGCGCATGTTCCCCGCCGGTTTCCCGTCCCGCGCTGTTCTCAATCGGCACCACAATAATGCTGTAGACCAGCGCTTCGGCCTCTTCGGCGGCGCGCACTGCCTCTTTGTAGTCGATTTGGCTGATGGTGTCTCCTCCGTCGGTGATCAGCACCATCACCTTCCGTCCCTGCCGGCGATCGAGTGAGCGCGAGGCTATATAGACGGCGTCGAACAGCGCCGTGGCCGCGCCCAGCCGGATGTGGTCAATGCCCTCATCAATGCGCTTCAGATCTGCCGTGTAGCCAAAGGTGGCCTGCGACACGCTCTCGCTAAAGCCATACACCGACAACGCATCCACCGGCCGCAGGATCGCCTGCGCAAACCGCTTGGCCGACGCCTGCTCCAGCGGCAGGTCATGACGCGTGCTCAAGCTCGTGTCAATCGCCAGCGCAATCGAAAGCGGCAGCGCCGATTCTTTGTCGAACACCGAGATCTTCTGCTCGCGCCCATCTTCCTGCACCGCGAAATTTTCTTTCTTGAGACCGCCAACCGGCGCCCCATGAGCGTCGGTCACGGTCACGTACACGTTCACCAGCTTGACGTCGACCTTAAGCGTGGTCTCGGGTTCAGGCGTCGATTGCTTCGGTGCCGGAGCCTGTTGCGCCCGCGACAGAGCGCAGGCCAGCAACAGCAGAATCACAGTGGCGGATTCTCTCATTCGGTAAAAGAAGTATACGTTCGAAAGCCCGTGTGGGGACGGGCGACTCACCCGTCCGCCGAGCAAAACTCGGCATCAGCCCGCTCACTTAGATGCGCCCTCGCGTCCGGGGCTGCCTTGCGCCCGGGGAATTTCCTCCGGAAATGCTTCACCATCCGCCCACACCGCGCCATCCTCGAAATACTCTTTCTTCCAGATTGGAACAGTGCGCTTGAGCGTATCGATAAGCCAGCGGCAAGCATCGAACGCGGCGGCGCGATGAGCCGACCCCACCACAATCAACACGCTGGTCTCGCCGATCTCCAGCCGCCCCAGCCGGTGTACCAGTGCAACCTCGCGCACTTGGAATTGTTTCAAAGCCTGCTCGGCCAGCCCCTCCATCTGGTCAAGCGCCATCTCCTCATAAGCCTCGTACTCGAGATAGAGCGTCCTACGCCCCCGCGTCTGATTACGCACCACCCCCTCGAACACCACAGCAGCTCCATCCTCACCACGCTTGATGCGCGCCAGCACCCCCTGCGTGTCAATCGCATCGCGGACGATCGAGGCCGCCTTTCCCAACCCACCACTAACCGGTGGCAACAGCGCCACCTCGTCGCCAGACCTCAGCACAGTCTCCGCTCCCGCGTATTCCTGATTCACCGCCACAGCGATCGAAGCCAGCGCTTCCCTCATCCGCGGAACCTCCGACAAATAGTGCGACAGCACCTCGCGCACCACCGCCCCGTCGGGCAGCTCCAGCAACTCGCCGGTTCTCCCCACCAGATCTTTCAACACCCCGAAAAACAGCACCCGCACGCGCATGGAATGTTGCCAGTAGTCTATCGTGAGCACGCTGATCCGGCACTAAGTGTCTCAGTTCCAGCAAAAGAAGCCCAAAGCGACGAGCAATCTCCGTGCACTCCGGGGACGTTCTCAGCGCCCTCGCGTTTTAAGGTTTCGCTTCAGACCTCGGCAAAGCGCCGTCGATTGATAGTTCTTGATTGTTGACTGAAACCTCCCGGGTGCAGAGCACAATTGGTTCTTAAATCAACAATCAGCCTCACTCATTCTCCGGCCATGCACAGTCATCAATCCCCACGCTCCCCCATATCTCCCCAGCTTCCCGCTCCGAGGATTCCCTCACAAGCACAGCTTCGCCGTCTTCCGCCCCGCAATCACCTCCACCGGAATCACAAACCAGGCGTCGCACGGCATCACGTAAGCCACCACAAAACCGATTTCCGAAGGATCATAAGGGACCACCTCTTCGTAGCCGCCACCGCCGGCTCCGTCGGGTATGTGAGCCGTATTTCGCTGCACGACAATGTGAAATCCATCGCCCTGTTATTAATGAGATGGCGCCTGCCTTGTCCCAATTCTTGCCATCGCGGACTCGCAGCTTGGGCCTGGGTGGGCCTGGGTCGCCTGGGTCCGACCCGCGCCTCAACGGCCCTCGTTTTCGGTATACTGGGAGGGCATGCCGGTCCTGAAAAACATCGCCGCCATCGCCAAAGGCATGAGCATCACCTTCATGGAGATGTTCCAGCCCACCACGGTAGAAAATTATCCCGACGGCAAAGGTCCGCTCAAAGGAGCGAGGTTCGAAGCCCGCTTCCGCGGCGCTCACGTCCTGCAGCGCGACGAAAACGGCCTCGAGAAATGCGTGGCCTGCTTCCTCTGCGCCGCCAATTGTCCCTCCAATTGCATCTACATCGAAGCCGCCGACAACACCGCCGAACACCGCGTAAGCGGCGCCGAACGCTACGCCAAAGTCTACAACATCGATTACAATCGATGTATTTTTTGCGGGTATTGCGTGGAGGCTTGTCCGACCGACGCGATTACGCATGGGCACGGGTTTGAGCTGGCGACGTTCAACGCAAGCAATCTGGTCTACCGCAAAGAGCAGATGCTGGCGCCCCGGCCAGCACATATGGGAGAGAACGTGGTATTTAATCAGGCCGACGTGGATGGCGGGGCTCCGGCGCAGATGGTGGCGGGGAGTTAGAGTTCGGGACGTCTTGAGTTCGAGCGAATGACACGCCGGTCCTCGGGGGCCGGCGTTTGTGCTTGCTAGAAGTATCGTGGGTCGAGGTATTCGTTTCGGTATCCGGCGTGCCCCAATCTGGAAGATCAGACGAAGTTGTTTGTGGTGGTGCATCATCCGGGGGGGAGCGAAGTATTTCGTAGTGTGAGGAGATGTTTTATAGGAGGCTGCAGGCGGGAACTCCTTACGAGGCCTATCGCCGCATCGGCGTGAAAGGGGTCCTTCGACGGCGCTCAGGATGACCATTGACCCGCGTCCTTTTTTCTTTGCCAACCGATAGATGCAAACCGAGCATCTCCTTCTGCATGATTCGCAAACTACAATCCGGCGAGTATCGTTTGTATTCCCGCAAGAAAGATGCAAAGACGGGGAAACGGAAGAACCTGGGAACGTTTTCGTCGCGGGCGGCGGCGCAGAAGCATGAGCGGGCTGTGCAGTATTTCAAGCGGGCGTGAGCTGAGTTCGGTCCGGAAACCGGCTTGCGCCCGGCGGACGACCGAGGGCGGCGGTCCCCACATGAGCCCGGTGGCTGTCCCCGTGTGACTCCGGCTCTTAGAATGTGGTTACGAGGCGAACCCATTTAACGAACACAACACTGGTTTTTTACAAATTGTTGACCTGGGTCAGACAAATGGGGGGCGCGGTTGGGGCACGATTAGCAGGAGATCGGACAGGAGCAGTCTGATCGTTGCTCTTCACGCCCTCCGTCGTCGTGAGGGAATGGGGGAGACCGGCGTTCCCGTCGCAGGGGGTGGGGACGCCGGTTTTGTTGCTGTACTGCTCTTCACCACACGTGGCAGGCGTTGGTTGGCATCATGGGCTGGCCGGGCTTGCAGCCAAAGGCCTGGCCGAACTCGGGCATATTCTGCACGACCCCGTTGATGCGGAATTGACGGGGCGAGTGGGGATCGGTCTGCACCTGGAGGCGGAGCTGTTCCGGGCGTGTGCTGCCGCACCAGGTCTGCCCGTGACCGAGAAAGAATTGCTGCAAGGGAGTGTAGCCGTCCTGCTTCTGAGTGAGGTCGATATTCTTGCGCCTGGCGTCGGCGAGGAACGCGATGAAAGCTAGACGCAGACCGCCGTTATCGGCGGTATTCTCGCCCAGAGTTAGCTTGCCATTCACCTTCACATCATCCACTGCGACGAAGTTGCTGTACTCTTTCACTTCACAGTCTGTCATTTCGTCAAACTTCTTGGCATCCTCGGGCGTCCACCAGTCGTCGAGATTGCCATTGGCGTCAAACTGGCGGCCCTGATCGTCAAAACCGTGAGTTAGCTCATGGCCTACCACGCCGCCAATGTGGCCGTAGTTTTCGGCGTCGGTTGAGTGGGGGTCATACAACGGGGGCTGGAGGATGCCGGCGGGAAAATTGATGTCGTTCATGCTGGGATTGTAGTAGGCATCGACGGTGGCTGGGCTGATGCCCCACTCTCCGCGGTCGACCGGGTGTCCGATTTTGGCGAGCTGGCGGCGATTCTCAAACTCAATCGCGCGCTGTGCGTTGCCGAACGCGTCCCCACGCACGATGGTGAGCTTCGAGTAATCGCGCCAGTGGTCGGGATAGCCGATCTTATCGGCGACGGCGCGCAGTTTTTCTTTGGCTTTTGCTTTGGTGGCTGTGCTCATCCACGTCAGAGTGTCGATTTCCTGGTTCATGGCCGCTTCGATGTCGTGCACCATCTGAAGCGTGGCCTGCTTGCTGGAGGGCGGGAATTCCTGGGCGACATAGACCTGACCGAGCGCTTCGCCCAAGGCTCCATCGGTGAGTTGCACGCAACGCTTCCAGCGGGCGCGCTGTTCGGGTTGGCCGGCGAGTTTGCGCCGGTAGAAGTCAAAGATTTCGTCGTCGAAAACCTTGGGCAGAACGAGGCTGTAAGTGTTGTGGATCAATTGCCAGCGCAAATACGTCTTCAGCGTTTCCAAGTCAGTGGAAGCGAGCAGAGCATTCATGCCCTTGAAGAAGTCCGGGTTGGCGACGTTCAGCTCAGAAACCGGCGGAGCGCCTGACGCCTTGAGGAAACGATCCCAAGCGATGCCCGGTGCGAGAGCGGCGAGCTGCGATACCGGCATCGGATGGTAAATGTTCTTGGGATCGCGCTGCGAAGTGATATCCATGGAAACCTTGGCCAGAGCGGTTTCCAACTGCATGATCTTTAGCGCGTCGGAGGCGGCCTTGGTCTCGGGCTCGCCCATGAGTTTGAGTAGGTTGGTGATGTGCTGGACATACTGGGTGCGCGTCTTTTCGGCGACGTCACCGGTGCGGAAGTAATAGTCGCGCTCGGGCAGGCCCAGGCCGCCTTGATCGACGGCTGCAATCTGCTTGCGGGCGTCTTTGAAATCCTGTTGTTCGCCGAAGTTGAACCATGCGGTGTCGTTGATCAGCTGATAGTGGGCTAATAGTTCGGGCAATTCGTCTTTGCTATTCAGGGCTGTAATGCGGTCGAGTTCGGCTCGCAGAGGATTCAAGCCGTTCCGGTCGATTGCGTCCGCGGCGGTGCAGGAAGCGTAGAAGTCTCCGATTTTCTGTTCGTTAGGCGTGCGTTTGGCACCACCGGCAGCGGCGGCTTCGAGCATGGTATGCAGATCGGTTTCGGTGTGCTCGCCAACGAGGGCGAGGGTGCCATAGCCGGAATGGTCATTGGGAATGGGATAGAACTTGGTGAAGTTGCCGCAGGCGTACTGGGCGAAATCGACGCAGGGATCGGCAGTAGTGTCGATGAAGCGGGTATCCAAGCCGGGCGGGAGTGCGGAAGTCCTCGCGGAAGCAGCGGGGAGCTGGGTCTGAGCGGTTAGCGGCGTGCATAGCGTCGAGAGAAGTATGAGTGCCATCGCTACATGTGTGGCAGTTCGCACTGTCATGTTTTGTTCCTTGGCGTTGATTTGGTTGTGGCACGGTTGCGGGGAATAGTTTACTCCGGAACAACCATAGGCGATTATGCTCACGACGTGGGTCAAAATGCGATGTTACAACAGGCGAGCGAGAGCGGCTGTCTCCAAATGGTTCCTTCCACTTCCTACTTTCGCAAGAGAATATCGGCTACTACGAATGCGGCGAATACTACGGAGATTACGCCGTTCATCGTGAAGAACGCGGCGTTGAGACGGGAGAGATCGTCGGGCTTGACCAGGGAATGTTCGTAGAGCAGCAGGAGTGTGACGGCGATGACGCCGGCGATGGCGAGTTTGCCTAGAGCGAAGGCTGGGAGCAGGGCGATCAACAGCAGGAGCATGATGAGGTGGAAGGCGCGAGCGATCCAGAGAGCGCGCTGGATGCCGACGTGGCGGGGGATGGAGTGGAGTCCAGCGTCGCGGTCGAATTGGAAATCCTGGCAAGCGTAGAGGATGTCGAAGCCGGCGACCCAAAAAGTTACGGCGGCGGTGAGGATAAGGATGCGAGGGTCGAGGGAGCCGCGAACGGCGATCCAGGCGGCGGCGGGCGCTATGCCGAGCGCGAATCCGAGCACGAGGTGCGACCAGCGGGTGAAGCGCTTGGTGTAGGAATAAAGGAGCAGGACGGCGAGGGCTACCGGAGAGAGCCAGAGGGTGAGGCGATTCAGTTGGGCGGCGGCGAGAATGAAGATGGCACAGGAGACGATGACGAAAGTAGTAACGAAGGCGGGCGAGAGATGGCCGGCGGGGAGTGCGCGGGTGCGAGTGCGGGGATTGGCGGCGTCGATGGCGGAGTCGGCGAGGCGATTGAAGGCCATGGCGGCGGAGCGGGCGGCGAGCATGGCAATCACGATCCAGAGAAGTTGATGGGCGGTGGGAAGGCCTGAGGCTGCCAGCATGGCTCCGCAAACAGCGAAAGGGAGAGCGAAGATGGAGTGCTCCCACTTGATCATTTCCAGGGTGACGCGGAGGTTGTGGAGCACGGGCACGGGAAGATTGTAAAGCAGAACAGTTGCCAGTTGCCGGTTGCCAGTCGCCAGTTCCGCTTTCTCGGCGGCTTGTACTGGTGGAAGGGTGGCTGCGTTCGCGGTATTTCTCATCAAAAGGGCGAGGAGAATCGCCACGCCGACCGGTGGCAATGAGTTCAGCGCGTGTGGGAGTTCTTCCGTTTCTGCTGCTGGGAAGAGTGTTTCTCTGGGCGCGGCGCGAGTATGGAGAGTTCGCAGAAGTAGCCCTCTCCTCTTGACGCATTTGCCTGGCTCGGCCGTTATCGGCCGTTATCGGCCGGTGGCGCAGGTGGGCAAGACTATTCTGCCGTACTGCATTCTCGATGAACCGGTGGGGAGCAAGTCAAAGTGATTGCGATCTTTCTGGCGTATTTCCCGTAATCTTTTTGCACGGATTTCCACAATTGACAAGCACTACCCGGTGCGGCATGATGGGTTCGGCCATTTCGTTTTTCCCTCTCGCGGGGAATAGATGTAGGAATTGGAGGGCATATGCCCGAGTTTATTCACAGAGTTTGG
Organism: uncultured Acidobacteriaceae bacterium; assembly: GCA_963714225.1. Lineage (GTDB taxonomy): Bacteria > Acidobacteriota > Terriglobia > Terriglobales > Acidobacteriaceae > Sulfotelmatobacter. The sequence continues at coordinate 25,944 of CAVQNY010000023.1, forward strand.
CGGGAGGATGCGGGGCAGGATATTGCCGAATACGCGGTAATGCTAGCTGTAATCCTGGTGCTGGTCGTGGGTACGGTAAGCCTGATCGGGTCGAACGCAAATAATGCCTTCTCCGCGGTAGCCAGTTCGATACAATAGCGGGTTCGGCTGGCACAACCTCCACATTCAGAATCGTCAGAGGGGATTGTTTTCCATGACGCGAGCTGCCTCATTTACCGCGCCGTTTCGCTACTGCTGGTTTACCGGAGTAGCGGCTGCGGCGGAACTTGCGGGGAGATCGAGTCAACCATGATCGCCTAGATTCAAGCAAGGTCAGCTAAAGGCCGCGATTCCAGGATCGCGGCTTTTACTTTTTGGGAGGGAAAGGCTTTCACCTCAGAGCCACAGAGAAAACGGAAAAAAACAAGAACAGCTTAAAGATTCTCTGTGGCTCTGTAGTGAAAGGTTTAACTCGGGGAGAGAGCCAATGATCGTCAACATGTCCGAGAAAGCAACGGAACAGGAGATTGCGCATATCATCGAGCGCATTCGCGAGGCAGGTTACCAGCCCCACGTTACGCGTGGAGTGGAGCGCACCATCGTAGCTGCCGTGGGAAATGGGCGGCGCCACGAAATCGAGGCGCTGCAAGTGGCGCCCGGCGTGGACAATGTGGTCGCCATCGCCCAGCCTTTCAAGCTGGTGAGCCGGCAGGTTAAGCCGGAGCGAACGGTGGTGGACGTGGGCGGCGTCTTGATCGGCGGACCGGGGGTTGTGATCATTGCCGGACCTTGCTCGGTGGAATCGCGGGAGCAATTACTGAGCACAGCTCACGCTGTTAAGCGGGCCGGGGCCACCATGCTTCGTGGTGGGGCCTATAAGCCACGGACTTCTCCCTACGACTTTCAGGGGCTTGGACTGGAAGCGCTGAAGATCCTGCGTGAGGCGCGCGAGCAGTCAGGACTGCCGGTGGTGACGGAAGTGATGAGCACGGAGGATGTGGACATCATTTGTGAACATGTGGACATGCTGCAGGTGGGCGCGCGCAACATGCAGAACTTCGCGCTGCTGCGGCGACTGGCAACCGTAAACATGCCGGTACTATTGAAGCGTGGTCCGTCGGCGACGGTGAAGGAGTGGCTGCTGGCCGCCGAGTACTTGCTTGCGGGAGGAAACAGCCAGGTTGTGCTTTGCGAACGCGGCATAAAGACCTTCGAGACGGAAATGCGTAACACGTTCGATCTGGCGGCGGTGGCGCTGGCCCGCGATCTTTCTCATTTGCCGGTGATCGCCGATCCCTCACACGGGACTGGCAAGCAGAGTCTGATCGCCGCAGTCTCACGGGCAGCCGTCGCGGTGGGGGCGGACGGATTGATCATTGAAGTGCATCCTTGTCCGGAGCGGGCTCTGTCGGATGGGGCGCAGTCGCTTGATTTCGCCGGATTCGACAAGGTGATGAAGGCCATCGCGGAGCCGCTGCGACGTACTGCGGTTGCGACGCCGGGAGCGGGCCCCCAGAGGCCATGAAAACCGAGACGAATATCTTCCCCTAATAGAGAATCCAGAATTTGTAGTACGCATAGCCGGCTAAGTTGCGGACGACGAGCCAGATTCCTCTCCGTGAAACAAACCAATACTTCGGATCGAAACGAGTTTCGGTCCTGCGATGATTCCGACCCGGTAACGGTGGCCGAGCGCGTAGCGTGAAAGGATCCAACTCTTTCTGGCGTGCGCCCCCGCAGTAAAGATGTTCACACAACAAACGTTGGTCCCCGAGCGCTCGATCCAACGCTTAGCTGCGGCCCCCGTAGGGGTGCGCTCGGATGACACGGGCGGGACGTTGATCTTGATCAGCTTCTTAGTATCAAATCCGAGCTGTTCGAGTCTGCTCGCGGGAAGGTCGGCATATGTTGTGGGCTGATCGGATACGCTACCCGTTCCTTGGATCAGGTCTCCCACGACAACAAGGTAGTGATAGTCTCCGGAATGGAAGACGTGTACGGATTCAGCCAGCGTCTTCGCGGGAATCCAGCCTTCTACGACGAGAACCTTGCCCCAGCGGATGGTTTACCGCGATAAATCCGTAAATTGATGTCACGAGAAAGGTCAGGAGTGCACAAATTCCGGCGGTCACCCAGAGCAGGGTTTATAGAGAAAAGGCCCGTACCTGTCGTCCCCAATGCCCACTGTAGCCAAGATATACATCGACGTTCCGTAAAGCTACGCTGTTAACAGCTGGGCGAAATGGGCGAAGATCCTCCTATTATGGGATTTGTTCGCGTCGGGCAGCGTTGAGCGCGCCACTTTGCCGCGGAAGCCCAGGTGGTATAACTTGCCCGGCATCGAACGCAGACAGGCCTCGATGTCGCGCAAAATTTCCGGATACGAACAAATCACAGGAGTGGCGTGCAACCAATCCCAACGCCGTCTTCCACCATCGGTTTTCTTTGCGCTCGCTAATCCGGAAGGAGGTTTGCATCCAAGGACGTTCGGTCGGGAGAACGGTTGGGTTTTAAGGACACACTGGTGAGACCGGGGTGGCTGCAGTCAAGTGTCGTGTGGTGAATCCATCGACGCAAATCTTTATCATGCCGCAAGGCACGCCTTATCTGTAGCCCAAAGAACCCCGTATTGGTGTTGACGAAACCTGGAGTGATGCCCCGATTGCGGCCGTGCCCGTGAATCAGAATCAACTCCCGCTCTCCCATCTCCCAGGCTTGCTCCACGACTTTCGCAAGGACGCCGCTCCACACTATTTCCGCCGGATGATATCCGTGAAGATCGATTTGCATTTGACCTTCTTAACTTAGCGCACGGGCCAGTTCTGTGATACGCCACACATTGCTTGTGGAATGGCAATATTTCGACAGTTATCCCCGATGGAGCAAAAACCTGCATGAATGCCCGTTGGCGACTGGACGAGGTTGTGTTCACAAACTTCTCAGCACAAGCCGATTACAACATCAAGCAGGCCTCATCGAAGGAGAGGCGCGGGTTGCGTGGGTAAAGTTTAGTCCCGTCTCCGTAGCCTAAATTGCAGAGAAAATTCGATTTCCACTCGCCATCGGGGAAAAACTCGGCGTTGACTTTGGCGGCGTCGAATCCGGACATCGGGCCGCAATCGAGGCCAAGCGCGCGGACGGCGAGAATGAAGTAAGCACCTTCGAGAGAGCTATTTCGGAAGGCTGTGGCTTCAATGAAGTCGGGTTTACCGAGGAACAGCGAACGCATATCCTTTTGCGGAAAGAGCTTTGGTAGTTTCTCGTGGAACTTCGTATCCCAGGCAATGATGACGGTAACGGGAGCAGCCATGGTTTTTTCGACATTGCCGGGCGAAAGAGCGGGACGGAGACGCTCCTTGGCTTTGGGCGTGGTGAGGAAGACATAGCGTGCGGGCGTAGTATTGGCGCTCGTCGGACCGAGGGCGGCAAGTTCATAAGCCTGACGCAGCAACTCCGAGGAAACTGGTCGAGGAAGCCATACATTGTGGGTCCGCGCCTCGCGAAAGATTTGCTTGATGCAATCGTTGGAGACGGCGGTGCTTGGTGGCATGTCGAGGTCCTCCTGATTGGGCGAGTTGTTATTGGCGGTTGGATTGTGCGGCAAGCCGGTTGGATGCAAAACCCTGGCCCGCCTTTGATACGGGCTCATTCCCCTGGCCTGTAGAAGAATCCTTGTCCCTTTGACGGCGCATGCGAATCGCGGGTTGAAATCGTGGGTTCAATCCCCACTCAGCAAGAAAGAACCACCCCATACATTTTCCCACCGCGGGAGCTGAGCACCAGGGTTACAGCGTTCATCGTTTGCGGCGCAGAGAATTCGTATTGGATCCATGCCTGCTTTTCTGCGGGCGGCTTGGGCAGTTGCGTCGTCTTCACCAGATCACCGTCGGTCAGTACCGCTAGATCAAGATTGCCGCCGCGGGATATGATTTTCGGTTGTAGAGACGATACTGGAACGTCACTTGCGGGTGCGCGATACGCGACTGCGGTGTCGGCATAGAAAGTCGGTGGCGTTGACGCTCGACCGGGGTCGTCGAAGCTGATCATCGCGAGGAAATCGAAGAGCGGGATGTTCTGAAAGGGGCAGGTGACGGTGGGGGATACGGCAATGCGCCCGAGAACGGCTGGCCGCCTTCGATCCTGGTTTCGCTCCACACCACTTTTTTCATCCCCTGGCTGGGCTTCACCCACGGGCCGCCAGACTCGCTCCAGCCGGGCGAGCCGACAATCGCTTCTTCGAGGCCGAGTTGGTCGGCCAGCTTGGTGGTGAACAGGAACGCGTCTTTCCACTCGGGCTTCATGTAGACCAGGCGCTTGTCCACCAGCGGGGGAGTACCCAGCGACGCGTCGAAGTTCTGGAAACCACCGATGCCGACGCGGTTCATCCATTCCAAGTCGAGTTTGATGCCCTCTTTGGTGATGTTGCCATTCATCCAGTGCCAGCACACGCGCGGCTTGGCCGAATTGGGAGGCGTCTTGAAACCGTTCTCCAGAGCGTCTCGGGAGCCTTGCCCCAACGAAGGCCCGATCAAACCCATCAACATCAAAGAGACTGCGCAAACTCTGCACATTGTGGCCCTCTCTGCTGACGTCTTTGGCATATTGCGCACTCCCTGACCTTCGTAGAACGGCTGTCAGCAGCCGCCGTTGAGTCACTTCACTTCAAAGTTGTAGGAACCCGACCCAATGTGGATCACATAAGACCCGCTCTCCTGCTGCGTCTCGACGGGATTCCCACCTTCTGTCAGGTGTGCACCCGCGATGGCGGGCAAGGCGACCTTGGCGGAGGTATTCGCCGGAATCGTGACTTTCAGAGAAAATGGCCCATCGGGAGTTCCCTTCCAATCGCTGATGATCTTGCCGTAAATCGAGTCATACTCAGCGCGCGCCGAGGTCATGCGTGCGTCGAGATGCGGATGAATGACAATTTCTTCGAATCCGGGGGAGTTCGGTAACGTGTCAATGCCAGCGGCGTAACGGTAGACCCAGGCAATGACAGAGCCGAACGCGTAGTGATTGTAAGAGTTCATGGCGGGATCGCCAGTGTCCCCATTCCACCGCTCCCACCATGTAGTCGCGCCTTTCAAAAGCATGTACCCCCAAGATGGATACGTATCGTTCAGCAATAAACGATAAGCGACATCGGTGCGCCGTGATCGGCCAGGGTCAATAGCAGAAAGGAAGTGCAGAAATCCAGTCGAAAGATGCCATTGCCGCGCTTCGATATCTTTGACAAATTGTCGACCAGAAGAGGTTCAAGAGCTTCGGGAGCCATCTTGGTGTAGAGGGCGACCACGTAGGAGGTTTGCGTTCCGGTTCCGACTTTCTCCATCTTCTTTCATGTAGGCCTTCTGAAAAGCCACGCGAATATTCTGCAACGACATCGTCATAGCGCTCCACATCATCTTCCTTGCCGACGGCGTGCGCCATCTGCAGACATCATATGGGCGATCAAAGCCCAATACGCGGTCGCCAGCAGATCTTTGTTGGTATGCTCATCCGGCGCGAGCCAATCGGCGAAGTTGGGACCAACTCCTTTCGTACGCAGGAAGTCGGGATTCCGGCTCTGGATGAATTCCATCCAGCGCTGCATCGCATCCCAGTTCTGTTCGATCACAGCCTTATCGCCATACTGCACCCACGTCGTCCATGGAACGATCACTCCGGCATCGCCCCAGCCGGGTGCGCCTATGCTGTCGCTTCTCGTTGCGGCGGCTTGCTTGCGGATTCACGGCCGCGCGCGAAGGGGAAGAGTATTTGGGGACACGTTTCGAAAATGCACCTTGCGGACTTTGCGCGTCCGTGATGTCCTGGATGAATTTCTGCAACAACGCCGCAATGTCGAAGTTGTAGCTCCCAGTTCGCCAGAAAACTCCCGCGTCTACCATCGAGGCCAGGCGTTCATCGCGCTGCGGACAATCCGTTGGGATGCTCAGGAAATTTCCGCGCTGACCCCAGATTCCGATCGACCACATCTGATTGACCAGGTTGCTCGACGTTGCCAGCCTCGCGACTGGGTCGCCGCTCACACTGCTGACGACGTCTCCCTGGATCGAATCCAGCGTCGGCTTTCCGGGAAAGCCGGTGATTTCGACTAGCGAACCCGTGAAAGTGAAATGCGGGGTAGAAGATTCCATCGCCGCCCTTTAAGATATAAATGTCCGTGGCGCGCGCCTTCCGCAGATTTGCGGTGTAGATCGTCCCGTCCGTATGCAGGGTTTCCGCAAAGCGCGGCGCACCTGGTGCCTGCGGCGCCGTCCACCCTCAGCCTCACCCACCCCACCATGTTCTGGCCCATGTCGAAGATGTAGGCCCCGTTTGCGAGCGGCGTGACTTCCTTCGGGTTCAGCGTGGCGATAACCCGC
>CAVQNY010000024.1:0-95675 GCA_963714225.1 uncultured Acidobacteriaceae bacterium
GGAAGGAAAGCTTCGGCGGTCAAACGCCGGTACATCTCCGTCATCCCGGCAGGTCACGGGAAGGGGCGGCGGCTTTGCCGGGCAATGCATGAGTGGATGTATCTCATTCGCCGAGACTATGGCGCGGCATCCGGAATGGCAGAATCCAGTTTTGAACAGACGCCCCCAGGACACGAGCAAACGAAGACAGCGGCTCGACCTGTAATTCGAACACCGAAGCCTGCGTCGTGGTCTTCCAAAGGCCTTCAGACCGCGCTTCGGCGGCCGCCCACCAGGTTGATGACCAAGACCACCAACGCAACGACCAGCAGCAGGTGAATCAGCCCGCCGGCCACGTGGAGGCTGAAACCCAGAAGCCACAGAATTAGAAGCACTACAAAAATCGTCCAAAGCATGTCAATCTCCTCTGTTCACTTGTCTTGCATCTTTAAAGGCTTGCATCTTTACTGCTCAAGCTGAACACCTCTGAGCGGCTTCCCGCACTCTAAACACAATTGTTTGGAGGGCGGGGTGACTAACCACCGCAACGGGAACCATTCGCTCGCGCCGAATGTCTCGCACCTTTTGCTTCTCCTGTTGCTTCTCCTGCGAGGCCGCCGCAACCAGTCAATCATGACAGGCTAGGGCGGACGATGCTGTGCAGGATTGATCACTTTGAAAGAAAATTCTCAACCGACCCGGTGTAGTTCGACAATCTCCTTTTGCGATGAGCCGGAAGTGAGCAATTCAGACCAGCTATTGTCGGATGCCTGCGCGATCATGACGTTAGAGACGAGCACCTCTTCTCTCTCTTTCAGGTCTCTGAACTAAGTCAGCTATCTGAAGTTCTCTCCTCTTAGTTCCGCAGCTTCGAAAGGAATAATCATGAAAAAGACAATTTCGCTGTTGTTGATGAGCTTGCTGGGTCTGGTTGGGACATACGCTTGGGCAGGCTCAGATCAGGAAGACACGCTCGACCGCATGCAAAAATCCGTGGACGTTCTGCAATCGATCATGTCAACTCCCGACAAAGGTATCCCGGAGGAAGTGTTGAACGGTGCAAAGTGCATCGTCGTAGTTCCAAACTTGCTTAAAGGTGGCTTCATCTTTGGTGGCAAGCACGGCCGTGGAGTAGCCTCCTGCCGCACACCGGAAGGCTGGAGTGCTCCCGCATTCGTCTCGGTTGGGGGTGGCAGTTGGGGATTGCAGATCGGAATCGAAGGCGTGGACCTGGTCATGCTGGTAATGAACGACCGTGGTTTACAGCATCTGCTGTCCAGCAAGTTCGAACTTACCGGGGAAGGATCGGTGGCAGCGGGCCCAGTTGGCCGTCACACTTCTGCCGGAACTGACATATTGCTGAATACGGAAGTGCTTACCTATTCGCGCTCGAAAGGCGTATTCGCCGGCCTGACGCTCGAAGGTGCGGTAATCGAGCAGGACAACGATTCGACTCGCGCCATTTACGGCCACCACATGATGTTCCGCAACATTCTTTCGGGTAGGGCGGCGACTCCAGCAAGCGCAGAGGCGTTTGTGAAGGCTGTATCCCAAGCCGGCCACCAGGCCCACGTCGCCGAAGCCAGAGAAGACAATAAGTAATCGCAGCAGGGAGGTGTTGGCGAGCCGGATTTGGCGCTGACCGAAACCCCCAAGGTTCCGGTCGGCGCCACGAAGCGACAGCAAGGCGCAGGCGAGCCTTCACGGGAGGTGGGAAAAACTTCGACTCCCGTCGCCTCCACCAATATCCCGTTTATTATCAATTGTCTATGGACACATTTTAATTTCGTACAATAATATTCTGCAGAGGCGGATTCTCCGCCGAGCTTCTCTCACGGTTTTCGCTGCCGCCTGCTTCCAGCAAGAGCACGCTGACGCCGAGATTTTCGGCGCCAGGCGGCGCGCTATCACCGACCCCGATGAGCCCGAGCCACGGACAATGAATGTGCGGCTTTAGATTGGACCTGAGCCTCTGCTGATGGATATACGAAGGCGTTGTGCGAAATCTATCTCCGATTGCTTTTCATTATTCGAACTCAAATCAAACGCTACTGTCTTCGCGATTTCGCATCATCCGATGGACAACGCCGAAGACCTTTTTGCCATGGCGGCTTGGATTTACTTTTCTGACACCTGCTTTAGGACCGATAACCAGAGGTCGTGACCCCTATGCATCGCGTCAGGGTCTTTCTTGCGGAACTCCACCGCTCCCGGTCCTCTCACGACCTCTTCGGTGACGACACGACAACCGTCAGGTGTCTTCAGCAACAGAAAAGTATGGTAGGCATCCATACCTGTTCCCTGACCGAACCAGCCGATACGCGAGTCCAGCGCAAATTCATGTACCTGGCTCTCAATGTGCACGCCAAACGTATCCCATGAGAATTGGGTGTCCTGGTGAAGCCTGCCGTCAGTACTGTTCAGCAGCTTTACATTGTGTGAGTTTGGATACCATTCGGGCCAAGTCTGCGCCTGAACGAGATGCTGCCAGACAATCGAGCAGGATGCGTGGATCAGCAACTCGTTGTGAGCGAATAGGTCCGCGTCCGCCGGGGTGTGTCCAGCCGGCCAATGGATTTCAGAAGAGCGTAGCGGCCAATCGGCATTGTCGACCTGCGAAGTCTGTCCCAATGCGGGCGCCCTCATCATGCCGGCAGCCAGGACACCCATGACCAGCGGTGTCAGTGCCAGCGTTGCGATTCGCTCAGTAGAACGCATAATCCTCTTCCTCCTCTTCAGTGTGTTGGAATTACCGCGACGCTAAACCAGGACCGTACCCCCATCGACCACAACGGTCTGGCCGGTGCTGAATCCTTCCTTCATCAAGAACAGATAGGCTTGCGCGATGTCATGAGCTTCGCCGACTCGCCCCACAGGCAGCCGCTTGCCGACGCTTTCAAAGAGCTGCTCCCTTTCTACTGAACTCATGTTCTGCCAGAGGTTCGTCCGGACGACTCCGGGGGATACGGCGTTAACCCGGATCGGCGCCAGTTCAATCGCCAGGGCACGTGTTAACGCTTCGATAGTTCCGCAGACACTTGCGGCAATTACCCATCCGCAGTGTGGACGTCGGCCGGCGACTCCCGTCGTGAGAACGATAGAGCCGCCCTTTCGAATTTGTGGACTCCCGTATTTGACCGCGGCGAGTGCAGACCAATAACGCAGTTCAAACGCCCGTCTGGCCTGCTTGAGATCGGTATCAGCAAGCTCGTGCAATTGCAGGCTGTCACCGGCGGTGAAAACCATGTGATCAAAGGCGCCAAGGTTCGTGAAAAAGCTTTCGACAGCCTTTTCGTCCGAGACCTCAACCGCCTGGCCCCGTGCATCTCCTCCGATGGATTGGATAGCTTCCTGAACTCGTTCTGCTTTGCTGGAGACGATGACGACCTCGGCTCCATGCGATGCCGCCTCTTCGGCGACTGCGAAACCGATTCCCGACGACCCACCTACGATGACCACCCGCTTATTCTCGAAACCGTTTTCTCGTGGCATTGAATTCTCCGTCTGTGCAGTTCTGTCGACTTACACAGCTACAGATGAGCAGACACACGCATGCGAATCATGCATAATAAGCATGATGTCCATGCGTCTAGAGAAATTGCGTCAGGGTGATTTGAATCTCCTGGTTACGTTTGCTGCGATTGCCGAGGAGAAAAGCATTACCGCAGCAGCATCCCGCCTGTTCCTCAGCCAGCCCGCCGTGAGCCGGGCCCTGCAGCGCGCACGCGCGATGTTTCAGGATGATCTTCTGGTTCGATCGCCGAATGGCTTTGAACTCACTTTGCGAGGTCGAAAGATTCTTGACGAGCTTGAGGGGCTTCTACCCAGGATGGAGAATCTCGTTGCCCCGGCTCTGTTTGATCCGGAGAGAGAGAAAAGCCATTTCCGCATCTCAGGCCCGGATAACGTTTGTACAGTAGTGCTTCCGCGCTTGTGCCGGCAGTATGCGAACGGACGCTATCAAGTACAGTTTGAATTCTGGCCTTGGCGGAGCGGCACCGCAGAACTCGTGGAACACGGGCAGCTTGATCTTGTTCTCCACATTGATGACGGGCTCCTGCCGTCGCATTTTCAGTCGGAAAGGCTCTACAAGGAGGATTGGATTTGCGCCGTGGCGCGTGACAGCCACTTTGGCGACCGGCTGCCACTTAAGCAATACCTGGCCGCGAGCCACATTGTGGTTGCCACCTATGAGGGGGTGCAAACAATTCCAGATAAGCAACTGGCGGCTGTCGGTGCAAAACGCAGCTCTTGTATTCGGGTGCCTTACTTCGGCGTGGCGCTGCAATGCCTTCCCGGCACCCAACTAGTCCTTACCTTAACCAGCGGCATGACATCAGTTATCAAAAACGATCGCAGGTTGCGGCTCGTGAAGGCACCGCAAGAATTGCACGCGTTTCATTTCCTCATGGCCTGGCATCCGAGACTCAACACCGACCCGCGACATGTATGGCTTCGCGAGGCCATGCGATCAACGATCGCGGCCCTCAACGCATAGTGAGGATTGCGCCGCCAGTACGACTCAACGGGACACGCGGATGGGTACCCGGAAGTCGGGTTCTCGGCTGCAATCGGTGCGTTACTGCTAGCGCGTTTATCAGGACTAGTCTGGGCTCATCAGACCAACGACACGAATTACCCGCACCGACTTTTGTCAGATTGTCCGAGCGACCTCCCGCAATTGTTCGCGAAACCATACGTGCGCTGGCTCGGCAGTGAGTCGAGGATGCCAGGCCATGAAATAAGAAAAGCCTTTAATCTCGTGGGGTGGCTCCACCACGCGCACATCAGCGATTCGCGCGATGATCTTCGCCAATTTTCGGGGCAGCGTGAGGATCAAGTCGGTACGAGCGATGGTGAGGATCGTGGGCACAAAAAACGGAAGGTGGAGCCCGGCCCGGCGTTTCAAGCCCAGTTCCGTCAGACACCGATCCACCGGAGTTTGTTGACCCTCGCGGGTATCGATCACTGCGTGGGGCAGGTCCAGGTATTGTTTCAGTGAGAAGCGCCGGGTACGAATCCGCTGAGCAGGGCCGACAAGACAAACAAATTCTTCCTCATAGAGCACTTCGGCCTCCAGCGCGGGCGGCGCTGCTTCCGCACTGAGAGCCGTATCGATTCCTCCTGCTGCGATCTGTTCGTAGACACGGTCGCTCCACGCGGATGCGTGCACCGTTATACCACTCGCCGCGGTTCGCACTCGCTCCATGAGTGGCGGCATCAAGACCATGGAGGCGTGATCGGTCATCGCAAGACGAAAACGTTCTCGGCTTCGGGCCGGATCGAAATCCTCTCCCGAGACCATGGCCTGGAGCCGGGGCATCAGCGTCTCCAGCTCTCGAAGCACTCGTTCTCCACGCACGGTCCGCTGATAAGAGCGGCCGCTGCGAACGAGCAGGACGTCCCCGAACATCTCTCGAAGGCGTTCCAGCGATCGGCTCATTGCGGGCTGGCTCAAAAAGCATCGTGCGGCCGCCCGAGTTACGTGCCGTTCTTCCAAGAGCGCACGAAGTGCGTGGAGGAGATTCAAATCAACCTGCCGTACATGCACTTCACGCATGGCATGCATTCTAACAATGCATTTCTCAAATGACGAACACAAAACTATCCTAGGCAAAGAGTAATGAGCAGAGTCCAGATCAGGATTGCTCGCTCGAAAAAGGTGAGAGGCACATATGACAAATTCAACGAAACGAAGCGCGATCATCACGGGCGCCTCCGGCGGACTCGGAGGTGAGGTGGCGAGGAGGCTAGTAAAAGATGGCTTCGCGGTCGTGGTCCACTATGCTGGCAAACCTACCCCGGCACAAGCCGTGGTGGGCGAACTCAAGGCCGCGGGTGGACAAGCCATCGCTGTCCAAGCGGATGTGGCAAGCGCCGCAGACGTGGACCGTCTATTCAAGGAATCGATGGAGGCCTTTGGCGAGCCAAACGTCGTCGTCCACTGCGCTGGAATCATGCCCAACATTTTGATCTCAAGTGGCGATGTGGAGACTTTTGACAAGGTCATCGCCACCAACTTACGCGGAACGTTCCTGGTGCTGGCTCAGGCAGCCAAGCATGTCCTAGATGGCGGACGCATCATCGCTTTCTCCAGCAGCGTAATTGCTAAGTCCTTTCCGACCTATGGACCCTATATCGCTTCCAAGGCCGGGGTTGAGGGCCTGGTGCATGTGCTTGCCAATGAAATGCGCGGCCGAAACATAACCGTAAACGCAGTAGCACCCGGGCCTGTGGGAACAGAACTGTTCCTCAAGGGCAAAAGTGAGGCTCAGGTCGAGGAGTTCAAGAAACTGAATCCGCTCGAACGCCTGGGCACGCCGGAGGATATTGCCAAAGTCGTGTCATTCCTTGCTGGCCCAGACGGCGGCTGGGTCAACAGCCAGGTACTTCGGGCGAATGGCGGGTTTGCCTGACGCTGCCGCCAACCTTGTTGCTAAGAGACAAGCAGGCGAAGATTATCGCACAGCCTCCACTAGGAAGGAGAATGCCCCATGAAAAACGTAATTGTCATCACCGGAGCTTCGAGCGGGTTCGGCGCCCTAACTGCGCGCGCTTTGGCAAAGGCAGGTCACACCGTATACGCGAGCATGCGCGAGACTAAGGGTCGTAACGCACCACAGGTCAAAGAATTAGAAAAATATGCAGCTGACCACTCTGCGGATCTGCGGGCCGTCGAACTGGACGTCTCGTCGCAGGAATCCTGCAATCTAGCCATCCAGGAAATCATCACAAAGAATGGTCGCCTCGATGTGGTAATCCATAACGCTGGACACATGGTTTTTGGCCCAGCCGAGGCTTTCACGCCCGAGCAACTCGCCGAGTTGTACGACGTGAACGTGTTGAGCACGCAGCGCGTGAACCGTGCGGCACTGCCCCAGTTGCGCAAACAAAGACGGGGCCTCGTGATTTGGGTATCGAGCAGCAGTTGTGCGGGAGGAACTCCGCCCTACCTGGCGCCATACTTCGCGGCAAAGGCGGGAATGGATGCTTTGGCGGTGATTTACGCGCGAGAATTGACGCGTTGGGGCATCGAGACCTCGATCATCGTTCCAGGCGCCTTCACCGGTGGCACGAATCACTTCGCGCACGCCGGATCGCCCGACGACAAGACACGGGCCGCCGAATACGAGGCCGGTCCTTACAGGGGTTTCGCAGATGGCGTGCTCAAGGGATTCTCCGCCATTGTGCCTTCAGATGCGAATGTTGAAGGCGTTGCGGACGCTATCGTCAAAGTGGTGGACACTCCCTTTGGCAAGCGCCCGTTCCGCGTGCACTATGACCCGACCCAGGACGGAGCGGAGGTAGTGAATATGGTTTTGGATCGAGTCCGGGCCGAGATGTTGCGTCGGATCGGTCTGAGCGACGTGCTGACGCCACGGGACTTCCCAGCGCAACCGAAGAGCGCGGCCTAGCCGCGCTTATCACGCAGCTTTCCGGTTATTCTTTAGAAGGCCAAGCCGGATGGGGGAAGTGGTGCCGATTCAATTGATCTTTGGCTGACACAATGGGATACTGTCGTCGCTGTGTGTGCCCGTTGGATTCCCACAGCAAGAGTATTTTCGTACAATAAACGTGCAATGGATTGGGCAGTGGGTCCTTCTTAGCCGTTGTGGCGATTCCTGGAATCAATAACTTACGTATTATCAACACGCCAGATAGTTCGACTCCCGTCGCCTCCACCAATATTTTTCATTTATTATCAATTATTTACATACACATCTTAGTCTCGCACCCTAGTATTCTGCAGAGGCGGGTTCTCCGCCGGGCTTCTCTTACGGTTTTCCTTCTCTCCGATCACGAACCAATCGAACGACCGATTATTCCTGGCAGGAATAGCTGGGAGAAATGATGCTGGGTTTTCGCGCTGCCATTCTTGCGCAGCCTCTATTATTAAGTTCCTGTATGCCGACAAGCCGGGAGTTGATCGGATTGGTCAACACATGGGCGTTTATGAGGACTTATGTGCTCGCTGCGAAAGTCTCTACGGCATGAGGCGAGGTAGGCGGCATTCTCTTCCGGTGTTTCCGGTGCCAGATTGAGGCCGGCGCAGATGAACGCGCTACCCAATTCGGCGACAAGCTCTTCGGCGGCGTAACCCGCATCACCCCAGCTCTTGCGCCCCAAGTCGCAGCACAGGCGTTGCGGGTGCTCTGTCGAGTGCGTGAGTCTATGGGCCAGGGTGGCGTAGTCGCTCTCGGCATCGCGAAAGGCTTCGAAGGGCGGCATTCGGATAGCGTCGAGGACTTGCGTGTAATAGGCACGATTGCCGCCATGCCGGAGGGTGGGGTTTACGTTGGCAAAGAAACGCTCGGCCCGACCATACCGCCTCAGACGGTTCAATACATATTGACATTAGATGTCTCTGTTGTCACAATGTCCATATGCCGAAAGGGATAACGGACAATGAGGCTGCCGTCCGGCGCGCGAAGATACTGACCGCCGCGCGCTGGTGCTTCCTGAACTTCGGCTTTGCGAAGACGGCGTTCGAGGACATCGCCAAACGCGCCAACCTCTCGCGGACGCTGCTTTACCGGATCTTCAAGGACAAGGAGGAGATTTATCAGGCCGTCTTCGTGGACTGGCTGGTTTCCCGGCACCCTGCCGCGAAGCTGGCGGCAAAGGGGCCTGCCAGCCCCTACGAGCGCTTGCTCAGCGTGTGCCGGTTGATGGCTCTCGAGCCCTGGGCCGAAATGGTCGGCACGCCCATGGGGAGCGAGTTCTTGGAGACCTGTGAGCTGATCGACCCCAAGAGTGAGGCGCTCTACCGCAAGGTCGTGTACGAATGCGTCGCTGCCATCCTGGGCGACGAAGCGAGCACAGAGGTCTTCCTCCTCGCGTTGGACGGATTGTTCGCGGACAAGCCCTCGATGGAGGTGCTAGAGGGACGGACGAAGCTCCTCGCAGCGCGCTTCGCTCCTCGCTCTACAAAGAAAGGACTGCAGTCATGGCAACGTCACCTGAAATCCAAGAGATCGTCATAATCACTGGTGCGTCTAGCGGCATCGGTGCGGCCACGGCGCGCGAACTGGCCCGGCGGGGGTTCCACGTCCTTGCGGGCGTCCGGCGCGACCAGGACGCCGACGCAATCCGGGGGCCGGGCATAGAGCCGCTCATCATCGACATCACCAACCCGGACCACATCCGGGCGCTAGCTGCTCGGGTGCACGAGGACCCGCAGGGCCGGGCAGTGCGGGCGCTGGTGAACAACGCCGGCGTCGGGGTCAACGCACCGGTCGAGGTCTTCGCGATCGACGAGTGGCGACGCCTGTTCGAGGTCAACTTCTTCGGCCACATCGCCGTTATCCAGACACTCCTGCCGGCCTTGATCCTCAGCAAGGGGCGCGTAATCAACATCAGCTCCGTTGGCGGCAAGATCGCGATGGCCACTTATGGTCCTTACGCAGGCACGAAGTTCGCGGTCGAAGCGGTCAGCGATGCATTGCGCCGAGAGGTCGAGCCGCTTGGAGTGAAGGTCATAGTGGTCGAACCCGGCGCCGTCACGACCGAAATGCTCGGGCGGGTCGCTGTCACTGGCGAGCGCATCATCAGCGGAATGACCACTGAGCAACATGGTCGCTACGCCACGCTCATGCATTCAATCATCTCGCAGGCCCAGGCGGCTATCCCCAAGGGGGTGCCTGCCGAGGAGGCAGGTCGAGTCATCGCGGACGCGATCACCAGCAAGCGGCCTCGTACTCGCTACACCGTTGGTCGTCAAGCCGCAATGCTGCCTCTGCTCGCGATCCTGCCCGACCGGATGCTCGACCGCATCCTTGCCGCCGCTCTGCGTCCCCACTTTCCCCAGGAGAGCAAATGATGACGTTTGCGCGTCACGACGCCGGGCCGAGAGGTTCGGCGATAGAAAGCGATTTTCTCTCGACTCAGTAATGAGAGGTCGGCTAGTGTTTACCGATGGAGAGAGGTGGCGATTGCGATTGCTGCTTCTGCCTGAGTCACGGCGGAGCGGATGCGTCACTTTGATTGCGGACTTCGACGCTGGCCCGAAGTCGGCTTCGAGGAAATCACCCTTGACTCCTTGATCTACTCCAAGCCTGTTTGTCGATGGTAATCCGACGAACGACGATAACTTCCGCCTTGCCCCGTCATCCGCGAGTAATCAATGAGGGGATAGAAATTATCTAGATCGGCTGATGTAGAAGAACATCGTGACTGACTGCTCAGCCGGAGAAGCGCGTGTGAAGAGACTTTTGGCGCTTGTCTTGCGTGGCTTGGACGGAAAAGATACGCCCGCATAGAGGCAGGCGCGTAGAGACACGCACTACTTTACCTATCTCCCAGTCGTCGCCAGCAAGGCTCGCGTTTCAGCGACGACGCGGTCCTGGAACCTCGGGTCGCGCACGAGCGCGGAGCCAAGCATTGGATGACCCTTTTCGTCGTAGTAAACGCCGGTTTCGCCCGATTCATTCATCAGCACGTTCGTGATCACGGGTGCCGCGAGCTTTGGAGTGCTCCAGTACCTGATTATGAGGAGCGAGCAGTGAGAGGACGTATTTCGAAAGAAAGCGCAGGAAGGCGTTGGCATCCCGCACAGGCCGGTCTCCGGACTGAATCCAGGTTCGACCGCGTTGAAGCGTAACCGCGGAGTCTCGCGAGCAAACGCCAGCGTCGTGGCCAGGGTGCATTGCTTTGATGTGGCGTAGGCGTCCCCGCCCGGCATCTTCGATCCGCCTGGCTTCCACTCGCCGCGCGCGCTCGCCTCTGCGGAGATGTAACGGCCGCCACGGAAGCCCGCCATCTTGGCTGGTCTACGCTCGGGATCTTCTACGCCCGAAGCCACGAAGACGACGTTCGCACCGTCAGGGAGATGGGAGATGAGCGCCTCAGTCAGCACGAATGGTCCGATGTGGTTCGTCGCGAATGCATTGTCCCAGCCCAGCGCGTTCTTCGTCGCACGCATCGGGAAGATCCCGGCGTTGTTAAGCAAGCCCACAATGGGCAGATCGAGCGCGACGATCTCCGCTGCCGCACGCCTCACACTCGCAAGATCCGACAAATCACACAGGACCGACACAGTGCTCCCTCCATTTTGTTCGAGAGCCTTCTGCAGCTCGCGGAGCTTTTCAGGATCGCGTCCGACCAGGACGACGGTACCGCCCTTCGCTACCTCAAATGCGGTCGCGCGGCCAATGCCGGACGTCGGTCCGGTGATGATGTATGCCTTAGGCTCGGCTGGATTGTTCATGAAAGAGGTGCCTCGCATCCTCGCCACTTCTTTGTTGTCTGTCTAGACAGTCTTTATCCATCCCAAAAAATCAACGCAACATTCGCCATAGAGCATCGAAACCCACTTTGCTGTGCTTCTTTGCATTGGCCGGATCTTGGGTCATGAAATCCATCGTTGCCTCCGCCCCGGAATTCATGAGCGCAACAACGAGGCCCATTGGGGCTTTCCGCATAGGTCCGTTGGCGCGACCACGTTCCAGCAACTGGGCGACGGGTGCCATGGTCTTGTGCCCTGCCGCACGGGTCTCCGAGGTGATCTCGTCGGATACACCGAGTTGTGCCAGTGCTTTGCGCTTGTGGGGGTTGGATAACGCCCAGTTCATCCAGTTCCGCCAGACGTGGAAGAACTGCTCATGCAGTTCCGCACTTACCGGAAGGTTTTTCAAAGTAGCCGATGCCATCTCGGCTTTGAGCTCGAGATAGAGATGGTTAAAAAGGTCCGTTTTGGTTGCGAAGTAGGTGAAAAGCGATCCATTAGCGACACCAGCTTCTTTCGCTATGCCTGCCGTCGGCGCGCTCAGGCCTTGCATCACGATGATGCGCGTCGCCGCCTCCAGAATCGCACTTCTCTTCTCATCGCTCCTTGGCCTCGGCATATACTGAGTGTATAGGTAAGCGTCTAGTCAGTCAACCTTTACAGATCCTTGCTGGAGTCGAGAATGCCTACGCTCCCAACTACGACCGAGAGGCAGTCTCGGCCTAACCCACAGGATGCGGGGAGCCGAACAATACTGCGCAACCCAGCCGCACTTCGCACTGCAGTCTCAGTTCTGCGCTACCCATATAATCGTAAGGTCGTGTCTGGACTTGATCATTCTACAATGCTGGAGGTGGCGCTGGCGGAAGCCCGCAAAGGGCTGACCGAAGGAGGTATCCCGGTCGGAGCCGCGATCTTTGACGCCGCGGGCAAACTCCTCGGCTCGGGCCACAACCGGCGGGTGCAGAACGGGGATCCATCGCTGCATGGCGAGACGGATGCGTTTCGCAATGCGGGGCGGCAGCGCAGCTATTGCGGCCTCACCCTGGTTACCACGCTGGCGCCGTGCTGGTACTGCAGTGGCTTGGTGCGGCAGTTTGGCTTTGGTACCGTGGTGGTGGGAGAAAGCCGCAATTTTCAGGGCGGGATGGAGTGGCTCCGATCACTCGGAGTGCGGGTCTTTGATCTCGATTCCGACGAGTGCGCCTCACTGCTGGGCGAATACATCCGCAAGAATCCCGAAGTGTGGAACGAGGACATCGGCGAAGAGTGATCGCCGTCCTTACCTCCCCTTATCCCAAACCGGAGACTAGAAGCTAGAACTGGACCCGCAGTGTCATCTGAATTTCGCGCGGGTGGCCGATGGTCTTATTTACGGCGCCCAGACCAACTCCACAACTGTAAAAATTAGTTGTCGTCGGATTGGGAGTACCGCAGCCCTGAGGCAAAACCGGTGTGCCCACTACCGGGAAGTCGTTATAGCCCGCGTTCTGCGTAATGTCGTCAATCGGAACGTCGAAGCTGGCAGTGTTGGTCAGGTTGAAGACGTCGAAGGTGTACTTTACCGAAACCCGCTCGGTGAGCGGGGTCACCTTTACGAGAGAGATATCAGCCTCGCGTTGCCAGGATTGCCGGAAAATATTGCGCTGGCCCGAGGTAAAGTCGGTCTCAAAGGTGTCGCCCGCCGGGATCGCACCTCCCAGATCTCCGGGGTTCAACAACGGCAGCGTGAAGCAGGAGGCCTTGAGTGCCGTTGTACCGGGAGCGGCACCAACCTGGCCGGTAAGGGCGCTCTTGGGAGTGCAGCCGGGAGCCAGGGGGACCACGGGGTTGGTGATGCCGTCGGAGGTGCCGAAGTAAATGCTGCCGACTGCGCCCGAATAGTCGATGATGCTGTAGGGCTGGCCGCTTTGAATCACGGTGAGACCTTGAATCGCCCAACCGTCCGCCACCTTGCCTCTAAAGGAAGACTCCGGGAAAAACCTGGGGAGTTGATAAAGGTAGCTGAAGTTGAAGACGTGGGTACGATCAAAATCAGAGGACCCGTATGAGGAGCGGAGGTTGTTCGGATTGTTGCCGTTGTAGAACAGGCCCATCGCGCTCTGTTCATCGAGCGAGTGAGAATAAGTGTAGGAAACGCCCAACTGCAAGCCGTGGCTCATACGTTTCTCCAAGTGCGCTTGCAGGGCATTGTAGGCGGAAACTCCGGCCGCTTTGTAGGTCTCAGATTCGGCCGAATATCCGAGGTAGGGAACGCGCAAATCAATGTTGCCGCCTTCGTAGGTAGCCAGCATGGGTTGACCGTTGGGCAAATTAATGGAGGAGCAACTTCCAAAAACATCTGGATTGCAAGTGGGGGGACCCTGTACCGTGTAGCCGTAGGTGTAATCCTGCTCATATGGAGTACCGGCACGAATGGGACTGGTGGGGCTAGCAATGCCCGCCTGGTTAAAGGGAAGAGGAATGATCTCGTGACGGCCGAAGTTACCCACGTAGCCGATGTCGATGGCCAGGTCATTGCGCGGCTGCCACTGGAAATCGAGCGTGTCGTTAATGGTGTAAGGCAGTTTGTTGGCGCGATTGTAGGTGGCAAAGGAAAAAAGCTGGGCGCCATTTGAGATTGCATTCGCGACGCCCATTCCCGCTGTTGTGGTGTAAGGAATGTAGTTGTCGACATCGGCTGGATTGCCGGTGGGACCTGGGCCAAGAGACAATCCCCACGGGTTTGACAGAGAGTAGGGGGCTGGGCAAGTGGGAATGTAGCCCAGATAATAGTTGCTGATCGTCGATGGATTGCAGTTCTGCGCGTTCACGAAGGGCGGAGTCTGGTTGACGCCGAATGGCCCACCGTTAACCACGCCCGCGGCGTAGCCCGGGGACAAATAAACAAAGAGTTCGCCGCGGTCGTAGTAAAGGCCGGTTCCCGCTCGCACGACTACCTTGTCGTTGAATTTTTTCGGACTCCAGGCTACTCCCAGGCGCGGCGCCAGGCCCCATTGCCGTCCGGTGAGGGTTGTGTTGCTGACGCCCTTGGTTGGAAACAGATTGTTGTTGCCGGCGATGATGATGCCGTTCGACGCCAAGGTGTCGGTAGTGGCATTGTAGGAATACAGAGAGGGATCGAAGTTATAGATGCGCCCCTCTTTTTCTGTGAGGCCACCATTCCAGTCGAAGCGCAGACCCCCCGTGAGGCTCAGGTTGGGGCGGAATTGGAATTTATCCTGAAGGTAGGCGCCCGTCTGTCTGGCGCGGTAATAGCGGTTGGCATCGCCTTGAAGGAACTTGGTGGTGGTGAAGTCGTCGTTGGTGGTGACAAGTCCCTGAAGAAACTGGCTGAAATCGGCGGAGGAAATTATTCCCTGGTTGGTTCTTTCATCCCGCGTGTTGAGTTGAGTGTAGGCATAGCTGCCGCCAAACGTGATCGTGTGCTTTCCATGATTCCAGGTGGCATCGGCCGAGGGCATGATTCGGTTCTGAAAGACTCCGGTGAAAGCTCCCTGCGAGGCAGAACCCTGTCCGAAGCTTAGAAAGTCATTGGGCACGGGTGAGTCGGCGGTCAGAATATTCACAATCGCGATCCCTGGGAAATAGGACGATCCAAACGTGTTAATGCCCAGCTGTTCAGGCGTGAACGGCTGTTGGATGCTGCTATAGACCTTCTCGCGAAGGATGCCCAAGACTTCGACCACGCTGAGATTCGGCTTTACCGTCTGCGTGTTGGTGAGCGCAGCCACCTGGCTGCCCGCGTCAAGGTTTTGAGTAAAGCCGGCGACGTTCGAGTATGCGTAGGGAGCAATGCTGGGATCGTGCTGGTAATAGTACTTGAGGGACACGGTATCCCTGGCGCTCTGGTTCCAATCGAGGTTGGTGACCGCCTGATCCGCGGTGAAATACGCCGTTCCGGGGACCACAGCGTTCTCGGGAAAGTTCGGCGAGGGAGTGATGCCGTCACTCCACGGAACCATGTACTGTCCATTGGGCAATTGATATTGAAAGAGGGTGAGGGCGGCCGGATTGATCTGCGCGGCCGTCATGGTGGGATATCCGTCGGGCACGAGGAAATCGTTGTTCGCGATTCTGAGCAGGCAGTTAGTAAACTCCGGGCCCTGGCGGTGGGAGGTGCCGCAATAGCCGGGGTTGAAATCCAACGGGACCATCAGCCGCGAAAGGCCGATCTCCTGGTCAGAATCGTGGACATGCTGGTAGCTGACGAAGCCGAATAATTTGTCTTTGATGAGCGCTGCGCCTAGAGTTCCACCCAGAGTGTAGCGATGCAACTCCGGAACCTTTTGGTCGGCGGGGATGTTGGGATCCTGGTTGTAGAAGTAGGGCGCGGCGTTGAGCCAATCCGTGCCGCGGTGCAGATAAGCGCTGCCATGCGGTCGGTTGGTGCCCGAAGCGGTGCTCATGTCAATATGTGCGCCGCTGGTCGAGCCTTGCTGCGCGTCGTACATCGAGGTGTTCACACGCAGCTCCTGGATGGTCTCCGGAGCTGGAGTTGGCAGCGCCTGACCGACTGCCAGATATATCGACGCGGTGCTCTGAATGGGCTCTGCGCTGGTGCTGGACCCGGGACCGCCCACTCCCGTGTTGTTCACAATTCGCGCCGAGTTTACCTGGCTGGTGCTCTTGCCGTTGAAAAGATTGCTGGCGTCGACGCCGTTCAGCAGGAAGCTGTTGCTGGTGTCGCGCTGGCCATTCGCCCAGATGGGTTGATTGCCGAGGCCGCTGTTGGCGCCCGTGCCGCCGGGCAGTTCGGCATTCACGCCCGGAGAGAGAATGGCCAGTCCCGTGAAGCTGCCGGTGGGCAGCGGGATGGCGTCGATCTGGTTCTTTTCCAGGACGTAACCGTTCGTAGTGTCCACCGCATTCATCAAGGGGGTCGCTTCTACTTCAACCACCGTGCCTACTTTGCCGACGGTCAGCGTGGTGTTGACGGTGGCGGTGCGATCGGCCTGCACCGTGATGGAAGGAATCTTTTCGCTTTCAAAACCGTCGTGCTTGAAGGTAAGCGTGTAGGTGCCGATCGGCAGGTTAACAAAGTCATAGGCGCCATTCGGGTTGGTCTTCTGAGTGCGCGTCAGGCCTGTCTGCTCACCCACGATCGTCACAACGGTTTCGGGCAGCACGCTGCCAGTCTTGTCTGTGACTGTGCCCGTTATGCCGCCGAGCGTTTGTTGAGCCTGAGCATAGGGTGTGAAGGCAAACGGCATCCACAAGGACGACGCCCCGAGCAGAACGACGAGGAGAGCGACGAGTCGAATTCTCTTGAGCATGGGGGACCTCGTGCGAGTCAGTAAGCCAGCGCGTGCAGGACCGCTTGCCAGCGATCGAAGTGCCAATGTGTTGTTCACCGATGTTGGCAGCTGAGATAGTTTGCTTTACCCGTCCGCACGCGAAATGCGTGACCGACTTTACGCGAGTTGGGTACAGAACGAAAGTATTATATCCAGTAAAAATTTCTTTGCCACACATTAGTTATTTTTATCGCAGCGGCGACCTTGGTGGCTCGAGACCAAGGGAAACGCTAACCTTCCGCCGTCTTGTTCTGCCCACGAAACCGAAACCACGCTAGTCCCGCAGTCAAGTATGCGAGATACATATAAGGCAGCTTCCCGTAAGGCCCTTCCGGCACCGGATAGAGGTTGCCCGCAAGCGCCAGCAACATGGCGATGCCCGCCAGCCAGGGAATGACCTGCGCTCCCGGACGGTAAGCGCCATGGGTGCGCAAGTACCTCGGTAGGGCGACGCAAACCAGCCCATACGCCACGATAAAGCCGTAGGTCGCGAGCGATCCCAGCCAGCCGTAGACGTCCAACCCGCTCGCCCCGCGGGCCGCGAGCACAGCCACGGGAAGCACTGCCGCAATGCCGGTGATAACTACGGCGCGGCTAGGCGTCTGGTTGAGAGCGTGCGTTGTGCTCAGAGAGCCGTGGGCGAGCCCGTTGTGTGCCATCAGCAGCAACACGCGGGCCGCCGCGGTGATGCACGCGAGTGTTCCCGCAAACAAGCTCACCAGCGCTCCAATATCAATCAGCAATCCCAGCACCGGGCTGCCGGCCACCTGGGCCAGCACATGCATCGGGGCTGGGCTCGCGCCCAGGTCCTGCTCCGCAGTGTGGAAGCCCAGCACCTCCGCGTAAGCACAAACCGTGAAGAAAGCGCCGGCGAGGATTGCACTTTGAATAACCGCGCGGGGAATCGCCTGTAACGGATTGCGCGCCTCAGAACCCAGAGTCGTCGCGCTCTCGAACCCAACAAAACTGAACAGCGCCAACACCAGCCCGAGCCGCAGTCCGCTGCCGGTCATACCGCGCAGATGAAGTTCATCCCTGTCCCAGTGCCAGCCGTGGCGCACCAGCAACAGAGTCACCATGACCAGGATCACGGTCACGGAAAGAGCCTCGATCCACAGCATCAGCCGCGCGGAAATCTTTACATCGCGATAGGCAATCCATATCGAAACGCCGGTGACCAATAGAGCCAGCAACACAGCCGAATAGGCATGGCCCGTGGCATCGCGCAGCAGCAAGTTCGCGTAGTGGTAGAAGCCGCCAATTACGCTCGATCCCGTCGCCACATAGGCCAGCAACAGGCTCCAGGCGACGGTTGCGCCAAGCCAGGGGGGCAGGGTCATCGAGGCGTAGGTGTACAACGAACCGGGGGAGGCTGAATAGCGGGCATAGCGGCCAACGCAGAGTGCGACCAGCAGCACGGCCGCGGTCGCAAGTACATACGCAAGCCACGTGCCATTGCCGGCAAGAGCGCAAACCAGCGGGATAGTGGCCGCAGGCGTAGTAGTGGGAGCCATGGTGGAGACTGATTGTGCCAGCGTTTCCATCGGAGAAAGAATTTCGCGACGCAAACCATAATCGGCTGTCTGGGAATGCGCTGGGACGGTTAGCGTCATCCGAACAATCCTTCCTCAAGTTGAGGTCGGATTGTACAACACGTAGCGCACATGCGAGGGAGAGAGAATCTGATCCGCGGGGCGGTATATTATCTTGCAACGCTTAATTGAGGGTTGGAACACCGCCTGGGAGGAAGTCACATTCCATGAGATTTGAGAAAGCGTTATTGCAGAGCCTTCCCAAAGTCCTTTTGCATGAGCATTTGGATGGTGTGCTGCGGCCGCAAACTGTCATTGAGTTGGCAGCAGACGCGGGGTACGCGGAGCTTCCGACAGCAGATCCCCAGGCGTTGGCGCAATGGTTTCATCGCGGCGCGAACCAGGGAAGTCTCGCCAAGTACCTGGAGGGCTTCTCGCACACCATCGCGGTCCTGCAAACGGAAGAGGCTCTGGAGCGCGTAGCCTATGAACAGGCCGAGGATCTAAGCCGAGACGGCGTGGTTTACTTTGAAACCCGCTTTGCGCCGGTCTTTCACACGCAGCGAGAATTGACCCACCAACAAATCGTTTCGGCCGTCTTGAAGGGTCTGGAACGAGGCCGCAAAGCTTTTGGAATTTCTTCCGGGCTAATCATCTGCGCCATGCGCAATCGGCACGAGTCGCTTGAGATGGCGGAGCTGGCCGTCGATTTTCGCGCGCGTGGAGTTGTCGGCTTCGATCTTGCCGGAGAAGAAGGCGGTTATCCCGCGAAAAAACACGTCGATGCTTTTCATTACATCCAGCGCGAGAACTTCAACATCACGATTCACGCCGGGGAAGGCTATGGAAAGGAATCGATCTGGCAGGCAATCCAGTACTGCGGGGCACACCGGATCGGGCACGGAACGCGGCTGATCGATGACATCGCCGTTGTGGACGGCAAGTCGGTGAAATTGGGCGACCTTGCCCAGTACGTGCTGGATAAAAGAATCCCGCTGGAAATCTGCCTGCTCAGCAACGTGCACACCGGCGCTACCCCAAGCTTGGCCGAGCATCCTTTCAAGATTCTCTATCAAGAGAAATTCCGCGTCACGCTTAACACAGACAATCGGTTGATGAGCCATACCAGCATGACGCAGGAATTTGAAGCAGCCGCGAACACGTTTGGTTTGTCCCTGGAGGATTTTGAGAAGATCACCATCAACGCGATGAAGAGCGCTTTTTTGCCTTATAAACAGCGCTGTGATTTCATCTACTCGATCATCAAGCCGGGTTATGCCAAGATCCGTAACTCCGCAAGTCCGCCGATTTATTCCCAGCCATAGGTGGAGCTTCGCTGTCTGGAAACGCACGAAGGATGTCAAAACTTCCATGCGCAACTTAGTTACGCAGCTTGTTCTAAGAATCGCGTGCTTGGTTTGTTTCTCAGGGCTCCTCTATGCACCGACGCCGCCGACCGCGCCGATCCGCATCAAGGTTGTGGTGGTCACGATGTTTGAGCGTGGGGAAGACACCGGAGACGCTCCAGGCGAGTTTCAACTCTGGGTGGAGCGTGAGCACTTGGACCGGATTCTATCGCTGCCTGCGGGCTATCACCATGTGCGCCTGAACAAAGACGGAGTCCTTGGCATGGTCACCGGGGTCGGAACGGCGAAGGCAGCAGCGTCAGTGATGGCGCTCGGCCTGGACCCGCGCTTCGATCTCTCGAAAGCATACTGGATTGTCGCCGGCATTGGTGGAGGCGACCCGGCGGACGTTTCGGTTGGTTCGGCGGTTTGGGCGGATCACGTGGTGGATGGTGACCTGGCGTTTGAGATCGACGCGCGGCAGATTCCTGAGAGTTGGCCAACCGGCTACGTTCCATTGCGGAAAGGCACGCCCTACGAGCAGCCCGCCAGCAACCTCTACGGCGAAGTCTATACCCTCAACCCATGGCTCGTTGGCTGGGCATTTCGCCTCACGCATGACGTGCCGCTTTCCGACTCTGACGATTTGCGCAAGTCACGCGCGCGGTTCGCTGGCTTCCCCAACGCGCTAAAGCCGCCGTTCGTGGCCAGAGGCGACGCGTTATCGGCAAGCACGTTTTGGCACGGCTCTAAGATGGACGAGTGGGCCAATGCCTGGACTCGCTACTACACCGGCGGCAAAGGCAATTACATGGTTGCGGCCATGGAGGACTCCGGCACACTGCAGGCTCTCACGTTCTTGAGCCAGGCTGGACAAGTGGATTTGCAACGTGTTCTGGTGCTGCGCACCGTCAGCAACTACGACCGCGAGCCTCCTGGGATAGCCACTGCCGAAAGTCTGAAAGAAATGGTTTCCGGTAATTACTCTGCTTACATGCCTGCTCTGGAGGCAGCTCAGGTCGTTGGCGATAAAGTTGTGCGGGATATCGTCGAGCATTGGGCAGATCGCGAATCAACCATCCCCCGCGCTCCCTAGCTGGCGGCCTGCACGGAAAGCTCAAGCCGCCAATGTGGCCAGCGTTTCCGCCAGAACGAGTGTCCCTCGGACGATATCGTCCGGGGATGCGTACTCATCGGGACGATGACTGTATCCCTTTCGGCACGGAATGAACAACATGGCCACGGGAGCGATGCGTCCGATAAAGAGCGAGTCATGATAGGCGCGGCTGACCATGGAAAGAAACGTCAGCCCGTACTTCCTGCAGGATTGCGAAAGCGCATCGATTACGATCGGCGCACAATCCCCCGGAGCATCTGCGTTCAATAGCTCGGTGTGGCTCGAAACCTGCCGCTTTGCCGAGATAGCGCGACCCGCGGTCTCCAACGCTTCGATCACAGCATCGCGGCGCCTGAGATCGGTATCGCGGATGTCCACGCTAAGACGAACCTGGCTGGGAATGCTATTGACCGCGCCGGGAAACACCTCGCACATGCCCACGGTCGCAACGGTGTCGATCGCTCCGCTGGTGCGTGCTGCGCCTTCGATCGCCAGAATCAGCTCGGCCGCTGCGCAGAGAGCATCCTGGCGGTCGGGCATCAAGACTCCACCGGCGTGTCCGCCCGAACCATCGATCAAAACGCGGAGACTCGCCGGCGCGGCAATCTTGGTGACAATACCAAGCGGGATATGCTCGCGTTCCAGCAAGGGACCTTGTTCAATATGCAACTCGGCGAACCCTTTGTAGTAGCTGCTCGGCAATTTCACTTCTTTGAGTTCGCCTGCGAACCCGGCACGGGAGCGAACTACCTCGACGGACACACCATCGCGGTCGGTCAGCTTTCGGGCTGCATCGGGGGCAAGAGTTCCGGAAAGCAGCCTGCTTCCGAGGCAGCCGATTCCAAAGCGCGTCGGTTCTTCAGCCGTGAAAATAAGCAACTCAATCGAATGCTTCGGACGGAATCCGCAGCGCTGCAGCGCTCGGATCGCCTCGAGACCTCCCAACACCCCGACTACGCCGTCGTACTTGCCCGCATTGGGAATGGCATCGATGTGGGAGCCTGTGCCAACCACCGTCGCCGCCGGGTCCGCACCATTCCAGCGAGCGAAGGTATTTCCAATCGCGTCATACCGCACCCTGAGCCCGGCCTCCTCGCAACGCGCTTTCATCCATGCCCGCGCTCTCAGATCCGTGGGCGTGAAAACAATTCGCGTCACGGCAGGAGCTTCAGCGTCCGAGAATGAAGCGAGCGTTTCGATTTCGGAAAGCAGTCGATTGCGGTCGATCTCAAGATTCATGGTTGCGAGCCGGCCCAGGGATGGCGGTGAAAGTCTTTGTAGATAAGATATTTTGCGGCTACCTTGCCGATCGCTCCGAACCACTGCGGACACCAAGGCCCCATCCAGATGAAGTCTCCTGCTGTGACCGCATACCACGAATCGCCGAGCCGGTAGATTCCGCCACCTTCGAGCATTACGAGTCCGTGTTCCATCACGTGCATCTCGACCATGCTCAGAGCCGCTCCCGGCTGGTACACCATCGTGTTCACCGCGAAGTCGAAATTCATCTCATCGGGAAGCAGGCATTTCACCTGCAAGCTGGGATCATCGTCGAGTGGATGCGAGGCAACTGCATCTTCACTGGACACGATGAAGCTTGGCGCCTTGACCGAATCGAGCGCCAGATACGCCTTCTCGATCACAGCCACACGGCTCATATTCGTTCCCACCACGCGATGGGACAGACCCTGGGGAAGATAAGCATAGCCGCGCGCACCTAGTTCACTCGCCTTGCCCTTAACTTCCACCTTCACGCCGCCCTCAATCACAAAAATGAAGCGCTGCGCGGTCGTGCTGCCAAGTTCCCCGCCCGCCTCGAACTCGGCCGTATATTCCGTAAACTTTGCGCCCATCGCCGGACCGATATGCACGATCGCAGAGCAAGCCTTCATCCCCGGCAGGGTGGTGCGCACAAAAGTGTCGGCAGTCAACAGCAGATGATTGTACTGATGAGAACTGCGTGTCTGGCCAAGATTATGCACGTCTCATCCTCTCTCGAATTATGGACGACGAAGCCCGAACCAGAGAAGCTGCGGACAAAGCGGCAAGCTGATCCAGCAGATGCAAGCCGCATTCCATTGCTTTCTCCACATCCTCAACCGCAACCGATTCTGCAGGATCGTGGCTGATGCCGCCAGGAGTTCGCAAGAAAATCATTGCCGCAGGAACCTTTTGGGCGAGGATCATAGCATCGTGACCAGCGCCGCTCACCATTCGCTGTGCCACGCCCCCTGTTTTTCCGATCGCGTGCTCGATTTCAGCAACCAGAAACGGATCCATCGCGACCGCCCGCTGCTCCAGCAATGTGTTCCAGCGCGCCGTTAAGCCTCGGCGCTTGGCGATTTCCTGTGCCTGCTGGACGAGATCTTCGACCGCCTGGATTCGAATCTGATCCGATCCGTGGCGAACGTCGAGCGACAATCGTGTCTCCCCCGCAATAACGTTGGTTGCCCCCGGCTTCGCCTCGATCCTCCCTACAGTCGCCACCAAGCCAGCTACGCTTCGGGCCAGGCGCTCGACTGCGGCGATCCACTCCGCTGCTGCGGCAAGAGCGTCGTATCGAAGATGCATCGGCGTCGTTCCAGCGTGATTGCTGCGGCCAAGGAATGTGAACTCCAGTCGGCTCTGCCCAGCGATCGACTCGACCACGGCAAGCGGCTGTCCCAGTTCTTCCAGAACCGGCCCTTGCTCGAGGTGAAATTCAATGTATCCGAAGCATTCCGTGTTTGCGCCGGTGTGGCTCAGACAGGCTTGAGGAATTTCCGCCGGATTCAGGCCAAACTCCTGGATCGCTTTCCGCACGGAAATCCCCTGGGCATCCTGAACGTTCAGCAGTTCCTCGTCGAGCAGTCCCACCAGCGCCCGGCTGCCGATGAAGGGCACACCGAAGCGAACTCCCTCCTCTTCGGAAAAACCGATGACCTCGATTTCGAATGGAAGCCTCCGTCCGCGCAGAGCGTCCAGCAAGCCAATCGCGAGCATCACTCCAAGAACACCATCGTAAGCCCCCGCGTTCGGAACCGTATCGAGGTGCGATCCCACGAGCAGCGTCGGAGCGCCGGATTGAGCGGCCGGATACGATGCGCGCAAATTGCCCGCGGCGTCCACACGAACCGGAATGCCGAGAGGCTCCATCCAGTGAGCGATTTCACGGTGGCAATCGCGCATCGGCGGAGAAAGGAATGTCCGTCGCGTGCCCTGACTTTTCGAGAAAGAGTCTTCCGAGAAAGTCGCCAGCTTGCCGCACCGAGTCATGACTTCTTGCGCGTGCTTTCTAATTTCGCTCGTCATAGCGTGCTCGGTTCATCGCTAACCCATCAGGCAGGGAAGGCGAATCGTTTGACACTCAGGCCTCGCGGATGAGCTTCGCCGCCGCCCAGCCGATCATCACCAGGGCAACCAGAATCTCCCAGCCATAGGTGTTCCCGTAAGTCGCGACTGGGAAGTGATTGCTGATCATGATAAAGACAACTGGAACAGCCATGAAAGTATTGTGTTTGGAGCGCAGCTTGGCCTGAGCAGCGAGGGACGCATCGAACTGGGCTCCCGAGGCGGCCGTAGCGATCATCTTGCGTTGGGAAGGAAGAATTCGGAACCATACGTTGGCGGTCATGATGGTGCCGAGCATCGCTCCCACCTCGATGTAAGCCGCGCGGCCGCTGAGCAGGTGCATCAACCCCCAAGAGATCGCAGCAATCATGATGAGGGAAAAACCCGCGAAAGCAGCCTCGGAGCTGCCCAGAGGCGACCGTGCCGCCAGATCGTAAATGAGCCAACCGCCAAGCAAAACAGCGAGTCCGATGGCTATGCCGGCTGCTTGGGAAATATTCGCCACGTCCGTATCCCTGAGTCCGCTGCTGGAATAGTAGACGAGAAAAAGCAGCACCATTCCACTCAACCAGGTCATGAACGCTTCCCAGCGAAACCAGCGGACTTGCTCGGGCAAGACTCCCAGCGAGTTCTGCTTAGCGACCGCGTAAAAGCCCCCGCTGTGCACCATCCAGATCTGCGGTGGAGTTGCGTCGTCTGCGGCTGTTTTCTCCAGCCGCCGAAATTGTCCGTCCAACCACGTGAAGTAATACGTCTGGCCAACCCACATGATGGCGGCAAAAATATGGAACCATCGCACGCTTAGGTTGAGCCATTCTCGGATGGAAGAAGTCAACTTGCTAGCTCCTTGGCGGACAATCTGGCTCAGCTTCCCCGGTACGTCGTGTAGCCATTGGGGCTCAGCAGCAGCGGTATGTGCAATTGGGTCTCGCCCTCCCTTACCCGGAACGTGACTTCGACGACGGGATAGAGTGCGGCAATTTTTTGTGCTTCGTAGTAACTCATGGTGTCGAAGGCCAAACGGTAGGAGCCCGCCGACAAATCTTCGCCTTCCGGCAGCAATTGACCACACCGGCCGTCGCGGTCCGTCCGCTTCGAAGCCAATAGCCGCCAGCCAGAAGGCTCTTGCCTCTCCAAACGCACAGCCACATCGCTCGCTGGCTTACCGAGAGCGAGATCCAGAATGTGGGTTGAGATACGGCTCATCCCTGAAGCCATTTCTTCAGCCGAATGCGGGTGATCTGCCGCTGCTGTTCGGCTGCCTCGTAAAGCTCGGTCCCCGCCTCATTCTGCAGCCGGCGCCGGAGAATCTCCAGAAGTTCCGCCCCCGATTTTCCCGTGGCACACACGATGAAGATACGCCCGAACCTCCGTTCGTATTCACGATTCCCTTCCACCAAAGCGATCTTAACCGTATCGCCGGCGTCCGCGACTTCTTTTTGTTCTTCGATCGCCCAAGCCGAGGACGGTTGAACCGAAGACCGTTGCGCCGAAGGATTGGCCGCGTTCGACTCGCCAATTCGCGGATGGCTATTGAAGGCTTCCATCCAATCGGATTCCGTCAGACTGCGCCAAGCCTGGTCGGACGCGGCCATCAAAGCAGCTTCGTCTTGGAATGGTCTTCGAGCCGCCATCTCTCGAGCCCATGCCATTGAGCCGCAACAAGGCAGAATCTGGGTGGCGCCTGCCTCAAGGGGAGCGTTATTCCAGCGCAGCAGAACTTCACTCATGCCTTCCTTCCATCCGCGTTTAGCAGGGTCAGGAATTCGGCGACCAGATTGCCAGCCACGGCCGCGCGATATTTCGCCGTCGATCGAATATCGTCAATCGGCCGGATCTCCGCCACCGCCGTCTTCCTGGCCAACGCCACAAGCGATTCATCCATGGCCTTCCCTCTCACGACCCCCTCCGTTTCGCTTAGGCGAAGCGGAACCGGCGCCACGCTTCCCAGAGCGATGCGAACATCTTCGACGGTCTTGCCGGCCACCCGCCCGAGTGCCGCGATGCACACTTTTGCGATCGCCTGGGCGCTTCGGCTCCCAACTTTTCGCGCGTGGCAAACATATCCTGAAAACTCCCTGGGAAGGCATACGGATTGAATCAATTCGTCGGGCGCGAGCTTCGTCTTTTTGTAATCGGTATGGAATCCCGCGTAGGATAACCGACGTTCACCGCGAACCGATACCAGAATCAGCTCCGCATCGTAGGCCAGGAGCGCAGGAAGCGAATCCGCGGCGGGCGACGCATTCACGATGTTGCCCCCGATAGTTCCGCGATTCTGGTTGGCAATTCCGCCCGTCCAGGCGGCGGCGCGTGCCAGCAGGGGGAACTCGCGCCCAATGACCTCATGTTCGCGAATATCGGTATAGGTGCAGCCAGCGCCGACGCGAATTTCGTTTGCCAGCACCTCCATGTGCCGCAACTCAGCCAGATTCCAAATGCTAACCAGCTTGCGCGATGGCAGCTTCCCCGCCGCGTACTGCACCATGAGGTCCGTGCCACCCGCGATGGGAAGCCACTCGCGGGGACTCCCCGCCAGAAGCTCAACAGCCGTCTGTAAGCTGCCGGGGGCAACGAGCTCGTAATCCTTGGGATCAGATCTCATTGGAGTCTCATGACGATGTCGTCCCGCGCTGCGCCGCTCTGGCTACGGCTTCGAAAATTTGAACATATCCAGTGCAACGGCACAGGTTGCCGGAGAGCCCTTCTTTCACCTCTTCGAGCGTAGGTCTGGGGTTCTTGTTCAAAAGATGAAACGCGGCAAGTATCATTCCCGGAGTACAAATACCGCACTGTGAGCCGCCGCATTCCAGAAAAGCCTCCTGCAGCGCTTCCAGTTGTTCGCCGGCCGCAAGCCCTTCAATCGTAACGATGGTCGCGCCTTCTGCCTGCAGTATCGGAACCAGGCAGCTGTTCACCAGCGTGTCATCCATCAACACCGAGCACGATCCGCATTCGCCTTCTCCGCAGCCTTCCTTTGCGCCGATCAACCCGAGCTGTTGCCGCAGCACATCCAACAGCCTTTCCATGGGGAAGGCGCGCACAACCTTTGGCTCACCGTTTACTGTGAGAGCAATCTCGGACTTGCCGCGATCCTCCAAGGAACTGATCATCGAACTCCGCTCGCCACATCGGATTCGCTCGCGAGAGAGCGCGCCGTAATCGCCTCGAAAATATCCTCCGGCAGCAGCGGGATCGAATCGAAACCAATTCCCAACGCGTCTTCAACCGCATTCAGAATCGCCGGTGCAGGTCCGTCCATAGGAAGTTCCCCAATTCCCTTGGCGCCAAATGCGCCGTGGACGTTGCCCAACTCCTCGAAGAAGACTCGAATCGGCGGCAGGTCGCTGGAAGTTGGCATGATGTAATTTGTCATCTGACTGTTTTGCATGCGCCCCTGCTGCCAAATCACTTTCTCGTACAAGGCGAATCCGATGCCTTGGGCGACCCCGCCCACGATTTGCCCGATGGCAAGAACCGGGTGCAGCACCCTCCCAACTTCCTGAAGCGCGACAAAGTCGTTTACCGACACGCTATAGGTCGTCAGGTCAACCGCGACTTCGGCAATGTAAACCGCCCACGAATACGCGGCGTAGGCTTCTCCTCGATAGGCTTGATCGTCCCAGAAGATGTCCGGGGGCGGCTCGTACTGTGCCCAGGAACGGAGTTGGCCATGAGCCGCTACATAGCTTCCGCATGCGGTGCGGAATTCGTCCGCCGAGTACGAATCGCTGAGCATGCCGGTCAACCTCAAAGTCTGTTGGATCCCTCGCGCCGCGGATGCCACCAGCTTTCCCACCACCATGACAGTGCGTGACGCAACCGTAGGACCGCTGTTTGGGACCGCCGTCGTATCCGGCTGCGCAATCGTTACATCTTCGTAGCGAAGGCCCAGTGCCTCGGCTGCAATTTGACAAAGAACCGTCTTCGTCCCCTGCCCGAACTCCGTGCTCGACACCAGCACACGAACGCTCCCGTCGGCGCATCCCTCCACGCCCACCACGGAACTCAGGTAGCGCTCACCCGATCCGGTAAATCCCGCACCATGCAGAAAGGCTGCGGTGCCCATCCCTCTCTTCGTAGCCCCGGGCGGATTTTCGAGCGAGAATCTCTCTTTCTTGGAGTGATACTCCGACAGGCTCAGTGCCCGATCGAGTAGTTTTCCGAGATCAATCGGTTCGCGCACCGCCTGTTCCGTGGCTGTCGTCTGTCCGGGCTTCAGGAAATTCCGGCGCCGGATCTCGACCGGCGAAAGCCCAACCACCCGCGCGATCCGATCCATGTGCCGCTCCATGGCAAACAGGCTCTGGGGCGCTCCAAAACCACGAAAAGCTCCGTGGGGTGGTGCATTTGTGGCGAGCGCCTTTGCCCGGATTCGAACATTCGGCCAGTAGTAGGGACCGCCCGCATGAATGGCACCGCGGGAAAGAACTACCGAGGACAACGTTGCGTAGGCCCCGCCGTCAATCGTGAACTCGATTTCTCCTCCCAGAATCTTGCCGTCACTGCTGACGGCCGTACGGTGGCGTGTCCGCGAGGGATGCCGTTTCGTAGTCGCCGCCATATCTTCCGCGCGGTCATAGATGATCTTCACCGGTTTCCCCGACTTGATCGCCAGGAGTGCGGCGTGCCCCGCAATCATCGATGGATATTCTTCCTTGCCTCCGAAAGCACCTCCGGTCTCCATTTGCACGACCCGAACCTTCTCCGCAGGCAAGTTGCACAACGTCAGCAAAGCCTTGTGCACATAATAAGGACACTGCAACGAACCCCATACCGTGATGCCCCGCTCCGCATCAAAGGCGGCGATCATTCCGTTATTTTCTATGTAAAGCTGCTCCTGTGCGCCGGTCGAGTATTCGCCTTCGACAATGTAGTCGGCTCTGGACCAGACACCATCGACATCCCCCTTTTCAATTCGATAGGTTTTGAAAATGTTATCCCTGCCCCAGACGATTTCGGAGCGGCGCTCACTTTCTTCCATCGTGAATACGGCAGGAAGAGGATTGTATTCGATCGATACCGCTTCCACTGCTTTCCGGAGAGCGTGGCGCTCCGGGTGGGCTAACAACAGAATGGGCTCTTCAGGATGGT
The DNA here is from genome assembly GCA_963714225.1 of uncultured Acidobacteriaceae bacterium. Classification (GTDB taxonomy): domain Bacteria; phylum Acidobacteriota; class Terriglobia; order Terriglobales; family Acidobacteriaceae; genus Sulfotelmatobacter. The sequence continues at coordinate 28,920 of CAVQNY010000024.1, forward strand.
TAACCAAATCACTCGCCAGGCACGGTTGATCGTCTCCGATGAGCGCGATGCAATTTTTCCCGGGAATATCCTTCGCAGATACGACTACAAACTCCTTCCAGGCGATGCCAGGGCCGAACGTGATCTTCTTGATTCTGCCGCGGGGAATCTGGCTGCGAACCGTCGCGCCATAGATCATATCCGGCAAAAGCATATCGTCGACGTACTGAGCTTTTCCGGTTACTTTGTCGCGGCCCTCCTTGCGCGGAACCGCCGTGCCGACGATGCGCTCATGGTTCATGATTGAACGTTGTCCCGACCCGTGATCTCCTTTTGCACGCGGATGGGATAGTGTATACGACAATCCAAGCGCGTTGACTGGATCCAGGAGACCAGGAATCGAACCGCCTTACAAGCTCGATTACTTTGCACCTGTGGGATGCATGGCCCGGACCTCGCGTCCGGCGAGCGCTCCCACAAACTGACCCTCCAAGAACACCGGCTTCCCTCTCAGATAAGTGGCCTTCACGACCCCACGAAGCCTCTCTCCCATGTAGGGGGAAAGGGGATAGCGATAATGCAATCGCTCTTCAGTGACCGCAAACTCACCCTCGGAATCGAAAACCACGAAGTCTGCATCGCAGCCCGGCGCAATGCGTCCCTTGCCCATCTGGCAGCCCGCGAGCCCTGCAGGTGCCTCAGCCATCCAGTGCGCAATATCCAACATGGTAAATCCTCGCTTGCGGGCCTCGGTCCACATCACGGGCAGTGCCACGGAAAGGCTTGCTATGCCGCCCCAAGCGGTTTTGAAGTTGCCTTCGTCAAGCCGCTTCATTGCTGGTGGGCACGGAGAATGATCCGTGACCACCAGATCAATCACGCCGTCCCTCAGCCCCTGCCACAGTCTTTCGCGATTTTCGCGGCTGCGGATCGGCGGTGCGCACTTCGACACCGTTGCTCCGTCTTGGATGGTCTCGGAGGTCAGATGCAAATAGTGCGGGCAGGTTTCCACGGTCAGGGCAAGTCCCTGGGAACGCGCGATTTTCAACTCTTGCAGTGCCGCGCTGGCCGAGAGATGGACTATGTGCAGGCGAAAATCGTACTCGTGGCACAACGATAAGAGCAGCCGGATCGCCGCCAGTTCCGCTTCCTCCGGGCGCGATTGAAGATAGGTCGCATAACGTCTCCAATCGAGGTTGGCCAGATCTTGTGTGGCCACTTCGATCGGTCCGGGCAGTTCTGCGTGCACCAGCAGCGGCAAACCGGAGCGCGCGACAGCAGGCAAGGCCGCTCGAAGTTGCTGCTCCGTAACCATCGTGAAACCATCGATGCCGGGATGAATGAGAAAACATTTGAAGCCCGGCACGCCTGCGGCGGCAAGAGGCTCGATGTCGCCCCGATTGTCCTCGACTACTCCGCCCCAGGCCGCCCAGTCCACACGGCATCGGCCCTGGGCAGCCGCGCGCTTCGCCTCGAGAGCGGCGACGCTGGTCGTCGCCGGCAGGCAGTTCAGAGGCATGTCCACGAGAAGCGTATAGCCACCGGCCGCGGCGGCGCGCATCGCCGTATCGAACCCTTCCCATTCCGCACGCCCAGGATCGTTGATGTGCACATGGGAGTCCACCAGCCCGGGAAGAATCGCCGCTTCCCCGAAGTCATGCGCGTCGGCATTCTTGGGCAGTTGCTCCGGAGAAACCACTGCCTGGATCTTCTCTCCTTCTACGAGAATAGCCGCCTGCCGGATTCCTTCCGGTGTCACGACCTGACGCGATAGAAAAGCTTGCAACTCCAAGTATTGGCTCCTGACGGAAACTTGAAAATAAGAAGATCAAAAGAACATTTTACGAATTCCCGGCTCCCAGCTTATACTCCCTTTTCAGCAAAGCGGCTGCGAAAGAGTCCATGTCGACGAACGTGCTCGCGGATTCGCGGGCGTGGGCATACTGTCGCCGATCACGCGATAACAAACAATCCCATGGACAACCCTTTCATGGCGCGCGCAATCCAGCTCTCGATTGAGAACGTCCGCTCCGGACGCGGCGGGCCGTTCGGTGCAGTAGTCGTGAAAGACGGCAACATTATTGCCGAGGGCGCGAACCAAGTGACCTCGACAAAAGATCCCACGGCGCACGCCGAAATACTCTCCATTCGTGCAGCCTGCGCGAAACTCGGCGTCTTCGACCTGCACGGCTGCGAGATTTATACTTCCTGTGAACCTTGCCCCATGTGCCTGGGCGCAATCTATTGGGCCCGGCTCTCGCGCATCTATTTTGCCAGTGTAGCCGCAGACGCATCCAGGATCGGCTTTGACGATTCGCTGATCTACCGCGAGATCGCGCAGCCGCTCACACACCGCACCATCCCCACGGTTCAGATGATGCGGGAGGAATCTCTGGCAGCGTTTCGCGCCTGGGAAGAGAAACCCAACAAGATAGTCTACTGAGGGAACGATTTGATCGATCGCTACTTCAAGCTCGCCGAGAACCAGACTTCTGTGAAACAGGAGATGCTGGGCGGACTCACCACGTTCGTCACCATGGCGTACATCGTCGTGGTGAACCCGCAGATTCTCGCGCAAGCGGGAATGCCCGCTGCGGGCGTAGTCTTTGCGACCTGTATCTCGGCCGCGGTCGCCACACTCGTGATGGGGCTCTACGCCAATTATCCCATCGCCCTGGCGCCGGGGATGTCGCTAAACGCTTATTTCACCTACTCCGTTTGCATGGCCATGCATGTTCCGTGGCGAACGGCGCTCGCTGTCGTCTTCTGTTCTGGCGTCCTCTTCCTGATACTCACCGTTACTCGGATTCGCGAGCAGATCGTGAACGGCATGCCCGATTGCCTGAAGCATTCGACCGCTGCCGGAATCGGAATGTTCATCGCGTTCGTCGGCCTGCGGAATGCGAAGCTCGTGGTTGCTAATGCCGCTACCTTCGTCGGCCTCGGCAGCTTCTCCGACAAGGAAGTGCAGACGGCCTGTTTCGGTCTTGGTTTCACGTTGATCTTGATGGCGCGAAGGTTTCACGGGGCCATCTTGCTCGGTATCTTCGGCACCGCTCTGCTTGGAATCCTTCGCGGTATCACGAGTTGGCCCACGGCGATCTTCTCCATGCCGCACCCGTCGTCGACGTTCCTGCAACTGGATTTTCGCGGCTTGAAACATCTCGGCCTGCTCGAAATTGCGTTTGCGTTCCTGTTCGTGGATCTGTTCGACAATGTTGGTACGCTCGTGGGAGTTTGCGAGCAAGGCGGTTTCATCAAAGACGGCAAGATTCCGCGCGTCGGACGCGTGCTGCTGGCGGATGCCGTGGGCACCGTGTTCGGCGCATTGACGGGTACGTCCACGGTCACTAGCTACATCGAAAGCGCCGCCGGAGTCGCCGCCGGAGCCCGCACCGGCCTGAGCAATATCGCCGTCGCGGCGCTGTTCTTGCTGGCGGCGTTTTGCTCACCGCTGGCCACGGCAATTCCGGGTTATGCCACCGCCCCGGCTTTAATTCTGGTGGGCGTATTGATGTCGGAATCCATTGCGCAGATCCAATGGCGGGAGTTCAGCGAAGCCGTGCCGGCTTTCATCACGATTCTAGCCACACCCCTCACGTTCAGCATCGCCACCGGCCTTAGCCTCGGTCTGATCTCCTATACGGTAGTGAAGGTCGCGGCGGGAAAATTTCGCGACATCAACACCCTGGTGTGGATTCTCACCGCCCTGTTCATCCTGCGCTATGTCTATCTTGCCGTCGCCTAGCGAGGCAAGTCGGCAGACGCCCGTTGCTTCTCTTTTTCCGCTTCGAGCTGCCGATTGTCGCCCGGGGCCAGTTGCCGAGCACCTCTTCAATCTCCTGCTGCGTCCGGGTACGGTACAAATCTCCAGAGTCTCTCCACTCAACGACTATGGGATATGGACGCAAGGAACTTGTTCTTTGCATCCTCCTCTGGGACGAATTGCATCAGGAGACATTCACTCTACGGTTCGCGGTCCTTGGAGTTAAAGTTCATGCAGGTGGGAGAATCCTCGAAAACAAACCGGGGGCGCCAGGATTCGCGCGGCAATCGCCCGTAACCGCCTTGCTCAAGAAACTCCAGTTCGAACTTCAGCACATCCAGCAGGTTGCGATTATCCCTTGGCATAGGCCCCACCCCTAACCCTACCCCTAGTTTCGCCCCAGGTTCGCAGGCGACGCCGTGACCGGCATCACAGTTTACCGTGAGGGCCATCAAGCAGCTTATTCAGGGCATGCAAGTGCCTGCCGAGGCCGCTGACTCCAATCTTGATCATCCGATGAAGGTCAGCCTGAAAAACAAATTCCTGGGCCTCTTTCAGGAATGAGAAGTCACTTGCGACTTCTTGTGCTCGTGGGCGACCACGACAAGCTTGCGCTTCAGTTGAGGGTTTTTTGCGAGTTCTTGCAGAACCGTTCTCTGGATATCGGGGGGTTGCGAAACAACGTCCAGGAGCACACGTTGGAGTTTGTACTCTTGGCCATGTGTCTAAATATTTGGCGACGCAAATCTTCATGAGTCGCGGTCGAATGGCATAGCGCCTTAAAGATCGAGCCAGGTATTCGCTGATCGTCCAGCGAAACAACGGAAACCCGTTTTTCGCGGCGGGGCGGCGGTTCTTTTTCCCAGAGTTCTCTCGCGTGCTAACGAGCTTGTAACGGGTCGGACTGAGTTCTATATTATTCTCTTAAAAAATTTACTTGAAGTCTTAAACTTGGTCTAGACTCCAGTGGTGAGGGTTCGTAAAGAGACCGACAGGAGTATAACGCACGAAGGCCCGAAGGTTGAAAGGGTGCCGCTTTCGAGCCTGGTGTACAAACGACATGGTAAGCACTACGACCTGATGAAGCAGGTTTTAAAGGAATTGGCCGACCTGCCCAGCGAATCCGCCCTCAAACTTCCCCTGGGGGATTTTTCCGCAAAGGATCTGCGCTCGGCAGTGTCTCGCGCTGCCGCCGCAACAACAATTGAGATCTCCAGCATGTCGGATCGCGAGAATCTCTACGTCTGGAAACGTCGTTAATCGGGTGGAACGAAGGAAAAAACCAGGCACCGACGGTTGCTCCCAGAAGCATCCACAGCTAAGGGTTTTGTCACTAACGAGTCGTTAAGCAGTCGCACACGAGTTGTAGGCGAGTCTTTTCGTTAGTCTAAACTCCTGTGATGAATTTTGTATGTCTAAGGCCATTCGCAGCAGCGACGCAGTGCGATCAAAGGTAAAACCAAGCGAGCATCCGCGCGGACTTACAGACGTTGATCATGTCAAAAAGCTACTTGCCGACGGTGTACGTGCCTCGTCCCTTGGAATAGCGGTCTTGGACTCGCAAACCCGCGTTGAGTCGGTCAATGCTTCCCTCGCTCGCGAGACCCGGGTTGGAGCTGAGCAACACATCGGAAAGACATCACGCGAACTCGTGGGTGATCTGGCAAAACAAATCGAACCAACCTATGAAAAGGTTTTTCGTACGCGGAAGCCGGCATCCGTGTTGCTGACAGGGCACGTCCGTGATACTCCGGAATTTGGTTACTGGTTAGATTACTGCTTCCCCATCATCGGACGTTCGGGGCGCGTGCAGCAACTTGGACTGTTCGTGGTGAACGTCACCGCGGAAAAAGCAGCTCGTGAGATATTTGACACACTCACGATGGATTCAAAACGTCAAATGGCGGACGCAGCGGGCCTGCTGGCCCAATTTGATGAGACGATCAGGCGTTATCACATGTTCCTGAGAACAACTTTCGAGGATCTCGCCTGCCCTTTCACGGAGATCGGCGGGAAAGTAGATCGGTTTCGCTCGTCCATCGAACAGGTGGACTACGAAATTAGCGAGATGCGTGAACTCATCTACGCTGTCATTTCGCGGTTCTCCATTCCGAGATGTTGAGATTCACGGGTTCCGGTATCCTAGATCGCATTTCCGAACGTCGATGCAAGGGAGGGCCTTCCGATGGAAACGGGGACAACGAGTACATTGAGGAATACGGGAATCGGTCCAGTCGGATATCGACCTTGGGGAACGCATTTCTGCAATTTCTACGCGACCAAGACTGACTTGGTTGAGATGCTAGTGCCCTACTTCAAGGCCGGGCTTGAAAACAAGGAATTCTGCGTATGGGTTATTTCTGAGCCCGTCACTGAACCGGAGGCCTGGAACGCTTTGAGGGAAACGATACCTGAGCTCGATGAATACCTAGCCGATGGATGCTTAGAGATCTTTCATGCGCGGGAATGGTATCTGAAACAGGGAATTTTCGATATGGAGCGAGTGACCCGTGCGTGGAACGACAAACTGAATCGGGCATTAGATCGCGGGTATGAAGGAATGAGAATTTCTGGAGACACTGCCTGGCTGGAAAGAAAGGATTGGGCTATCCTTTGCCACTACGAGAAAATGCTCAACGACAGCCTGGTGGATCAGAATGTGACCGCGCTCTGCACCTACCCGATGGCAACGAGTGGGGCGGCCGATCTGCTTGACGTGATAAGTACGCACCAGTTTGCGGTCGCCATGCGAAATGGGTCTTGGGAGTTGATTGAGACTCCAGAACTCAAGCAAGCTAAGGCAGAAATCAAGAGAATGAATGACGAACTCGAATTGCGCGTGGTGCAACGCACCGAAGAACTCGAGACTGCCAATCGAAAGTTGAGAGAGGCTCAGGCGGAGCTGGCCCCCATCAATCCGGTGACGACGATGGGCGAGTTGACCGCGTCGATTGCGCACGAGGTCAACGAGCCTCTTGCAGCCATCGTCAATAAAGCGAACGCTGGCATTCGCCTTCTTGCAACACAGTCGCGTGACTTGGAAGAGGTGCAGCAAGCCCTGGTGGATATTGCCGAGCAAGGAAGAATGGCGGGCGATGTCATCTCGCGCATTCGCGCACAAGTGAAAAAGGCGAAGCCTGCCAAGGCGGAACTGGACATCAACCAATCTATCCAGGAGAGAGACCGACGAAGCCAAAATGTCCAATCATGGAAGCAGTTATACAGAGCTGCCGTGCTTGAAACAAATATGGAACTTGTCCCTCGACGAATCGTGGAAGCGCGAAAAGCTGCTGCGGAACGCGCAGTCCACTTGATCCGGGAGGCTTCCGCCCACGAACCAGAATTACAAGACTTGGTGTATGCAAGTGTGGTTTTGAACGAATTGAACAAAAAGTTTCAGTCCGCTGGAAAGTAGGTGTCAGACCAAACACACGGTTGACAGATTGAATCTAGTCGGCGTGACTTCGCCCACTTCACCAGCAAATTCTCAGGCGGCGCAATACCCGATTTCACCAACTATCTCCATCCAGCCGTTTGTAAAACCAGCGTGGTCCAGGATGGATTACTCCCGGTTAACGGTTTCCACTAATCCACGTGTTCCCCTTCTTCAATAAAGCCGAGCTCGGGTGGCGGTAACTTGTCACCTGGCCGCGCCCAGAAGACATACAAGGTGGGCCACAACACCACACTGATAAACAGCTCCACGATGAGTCCACCAACAATCACGATGGCAAACGGGCGTTGCGAGTCCGATCCGATGTCGTGCGACATGGCTGCCGGCAGAAGCCCGAGTGTGGCCACCAGCATGGTCATCATGATAGGCCGCAGACGGAGGGATGCACCTTCCTTGGCGGCTTCGCGCGGGCTCATCCCGCGTGTACGAAGTTGATTGATGTACTCCACCATAATCACGCCGATCTCGACCGACACACCGATCAGTGCCAGAAACCCCAAGCCCGAAGAGACCGAGAAGTGCGTGTGCGTCAGCAACAGGCTGAACAAGCCGCCCAGCGGGGAGAGGGCCACGACCACCAGAATGAGTGCGACCCACTTCCATGAATCAAAAGCCGAATACAGAATGAAAGACATCAGCAGGATCGTGAGTGGAACGATGATCGCCAGCCGACGATTGGCGCGCTGCTGGCTTTCGTACTCGCCGGTCCAATCCAGGTGATAGCCTTCAGGGAAGGACACATTCTGTTGGACTTCTTCGATCGCCTGGCGCACCGTGCTGCCCAGATCGCGTCCACGCACGCTGTACTTGATGGCAATATAGCGGGAATTTCCTTCCCGGTAGATGGTGGAGGCTCCGTCTTCCAGCTTCACATCGCAGAGTTGTCTCAGAGACACCCGCTCGCCCGAAGGGGCGAGAATGCGGATGTTCTCAATATCTTCGACCGTCTTGCGGAATTGCGATTGATAGCGGACGGTAAGGTCATAGCGTTGCTCGCGGATGAGAACCTGGCTGACCGCCTTGCCGCCGACTGCAGTTTCTACCGCGTCCTGGACATCACTGACATTGATTCCGAAACGATCGGCGGTGGCGCGATTCACCACCAAGTTCACATTAGGCTGACCGCGTACCTGAAACGTTCCCAAGTCTGCGACCCCGGGAATCTTGCTCATGACATCCTGCATCTCGATGGCTTTTTGTTCCAGCGCCTTCAAATCGGTGCCAAAAAGCTTGACTGCCAGCTCGCCCTTCACCCCACTAACTGCCTCTTCCACGTTGTCCGAAATCGGCTGAGAAAAATTCCAGTCCACACCGGGGAACTTGCTCAGCTCTTTGTCCATCTCGGCAATCAACTCTTCTTTAGTTCTGAAGTGAGAACGCCATTCGGAGCGTGGTAGCAGATCGACAAAAAATTCGGTGTTGTAGAAGCCGCTGGCATCGCTGCCATCGTCGGGACGGCCAACCTGACTCACTACTTGTGTGACTTCCGAAAAGTTGGCAAGCACCAGCCGAACCTGTTTAGCCAGAGCTATGCTCACTGACGGGCCGGTGCTGGGAGCCAGCGTGCCGCGGACCCAAACGGCGCCTTCATCCAGGTGGGGCAGAAATTCAGAACCAACTGCCCCGCTGAAAAACAGGAACAGCATCAGTGCTCCACTCGCCGCGCCAAGACCCAGCGTGAATTTCAGATGATCGAAGCACCAGTCGAGAGTGCGGGCGTAACGTTCCTGAACAAAGAGTAGGACCGGATTGCGCCATTCCCGCATGTCGTCTTTAAACAAGAATGTGCATAGCACCGGCGCGACCAGCAGGGCAAATAGCAGAGCTCCCAGTAACGCGTAGGCCACCGTCCAAGCCATAGGCCGGAACAGGCGGCCTTCCACGCGCTGCAAGGTGAAGATAGGGAGATAGGAGACGATGATGATGATGCGTGCGAAGAAAACCGGCCTTTGCACCTCGTGCGCGGCCGTCCCAATCATTTCCAAAAACGTTTTCTTCCCACGGCCGAGCTCGCTATGACGCAGAATGTTTTCGACCATGACGACCGAGCCGTCCACCACCATGCCAAAGTCGAGGGCGCCGAGCGATAGCAGATTCGCCGGGATGCGGCTGAGATCCAGGAGAATAGCGGCAAACAGCAAAGAGAAGGGGATGGTGATGGCAACGATGAGCGCGCTGCGGACGTTGCCCAGGAAAAGAAACAGAATGAGGCTGACTAGTAGCACGCCGTCGGTCAAGTTGCGCAGCACCGTTCTGGTGGTGTGGTGCACCAATATGCTGCGGTCGAGATGGGGAACGAACTTCACGCCTTTAGGCAGCAGGCCATTGTTCAATTCCTCGATCTTCCTGTGCAGCGCCTCCAGCGTCGAATCCGCTTCGGCTCCTTTGCGCAGAAGCACGATGCCTTCCACCACGTCGTCATCGTTAAGGACAGTTCCGTCCTCATAGCGGATGGTTTTGCCGAGTTGTCCCAGTCTGACCTTGGGGGCTTGGACGACCACACCCAGATCACGCACTCGAACCGGCGTGCCATTCACGGCTTTGATCACGGTGGCGCCAACATCGTCCGTGTTGGCCATCAGTCCGACGGCCCGTACGTTGAGTGCTTGCTCTCCCCGCTCGATGAAACCCCCGCCTGCATTGAGATTATTGTTGGTCAGCGCCTGCTCGACCTGACCTAGGGAAAGACCGTAGGAAACCAGTTTGCCGGGATCGAGCTGGACCTGATATTCCCGCGTGGGCCCACCGAAAATGTTGACCTCGACAATGTTGGGCACCGATTTCAACTGGTTCAGCACATACCAGTCCTGCAGCGTCTTGAGCTCCATCACGTCATACTTCGGATTGGTGCTCTTGAGCGTGTAGAACATGATTTGGCCTGTGGGGCTGTAATCGGAACCCAATCCTGGATTTACCCCGGCGGGCATCGTCGCTTGCGCCAGGCGATCAAGTACTTCCTGGCGCGCGGTAAACGCGGTGATCTCGTCGTCGTAAATGATGGTGATCACCGACAACCCCGCCAAGGACACAGACCGCAGATGCGTCATGTGCGGCACGCCATTCAATTGCACTTCGAGAGGCACCGTAATTTGCTGCTCCACTTCTTCGGCGGCATGCCCCGGCCATTGGCTGATGATCTGCGTGTAGGTGTCAGCGACATCGGGATAGGCTTCGATCGGGAGGTTATGAAAAGAGACGATGCCCCAGATGAACAAAACCAGCGCCACGCTCAGCACCAGGATGCGCGCACGAAGCGCAAAATCAATGAGGCCGCGAATCATTCTTTGGTCTCCGCCATGGCGGTAGAAAACTCGAGCGCATTGACTACGATCTCGTCTCCTGTCTTTACCGCGCCATCCTGCAACTCCTGCAATCCATCCGAGGTTGCACCGGAACTGAGGACCTCGATTTTGCGGAACTGATTCGGACTCTCTTTACGAAAAACCCAGTCTTTATCCTGCAAGCGCATTACGGCGGTGGTGGGCACCACCAGCCGAGGGCGCAGTTGGCTGGAACGGAAAGTTGCCACCGCGTACATATTCGGCCGCAGGGTCCTATTCGGGTTGGGCAGCACGATTCGGACCTTGGCCGAGCGAAGATTGGGGTCGAGCACGCGTGAAATATTCGCCACTTTGCCGTGGTACACCTGGCCAGGATATGCCGCCAGGCGGAGCTCCGCTGAATCGCCCAGGCGCACTTGGTTGAGATCATTCTCATAGACATCGCATACCACCCAGACTTGAGACAGATCGGCGATGGTGAACAGGTTGGGACTGTTGTCCAGACTCTTGATGCCCTCGAATCCCGAGACATTTTGCTCCACGATGGTCCCCGACACAGCAGCGCGCAGTTCGATAATGGAGCTGGGCTGTGCCGGATCGCCGCCGAGCAAGCGCACATGCTGTTGTGTGTTCTGCACGTCCACCTTGGCTTTGTCTTCGGTATCTTGAGCTGCTTCCAGATCCTTCTGAGCCAGCGCACCATGGGAATAGAGCAGTTGCGCGCGCTCCAGAGCCTTCTTGGACAGGCGCTCGTCGGCTTGGGCTTTCTGATAGTCGGAAAATGCTCCGGTAAGATCGGCGCTATAGATCGTGAGCAGCACTTGGCCCTTCTCGACGGAATCCCCCAGCTTCACCCGCAGATCCACTACCCGTCCCGATCCCTGGGAGGTGACGTGGATGTTTCGGTTCACATCGGGAGTCACGGCTCCGTTCGCGTTCAGCAGAGTGGGAAGATTTTGAGTTCCGACCTTCGCCAGCTTGAATAGTTCGGGATGATCGACGTTATAGAGGTTCGGGTCGATGGTGACTTCCGATTTGGTAGGCGCGGCCGTCCTGCCAGCCGAACAGGCAACCGCGAGGGCCAAAAGAAACAACGCAGCCATCAGCGCCACATGTCGACGGAGATTATCTGTCATGGGATTACCTCCCGAACCGACGGCAAAGTTCAGTTGACTGGCAGGGTCAGGTAAGAACCGATCAGGTTCACGTAGCTGATCTGAACCGTGCGGTACTCGCTCGCGGCGTTGAGAAAGCCGAGCAGCGACGCGCAGCCATTCTGAGAGGAAAAACCGATGCTGTCCCGAACTCGGACCGCTGGTTGAAAATACTTTGTCTTCTGAGGTTGCCGCAGGATCAGATTGCTGCTCAAAGTTGCGTAGGCGGAGTCGACGTCGCTGAACACCTGGGCCTGAGTGGCATCGCCGCGGAAGGTTCACACTGACGCGGAAATAGGCATCGATGGGAGGGTTTCGTCCGAAGTCGAAACCGAAGGTTGGATCGGTCGAGCCGTTCGTCATGGCGAGCTTGTGATCGGTCTGCGCCTTGTCCACCGCCTCCATCGCGGCTTTCAGGTCGGGGCGGACATCGAGCACGATCTTGTGCATTTCATCCAGGGTCGGCAGGGTCTCGGAGAACTCGAACAGGCCTGTGATGTCGAACTGTTCGACCGGAGAGGATCGTTCAACAGCGTGAGCAGTCGCTATCCGCCACATCGAAGGACATCCGTGATTTCAATGGCCAGGCCCAGAGCTTGCTCGGTTTCAAGTGGTCGGCCGGTAATCAGATACTTCAGCGTTACTCCGTCAAGAAATTCGATTAGCCGACAAATGGTTTTCCGTCATGCTCGCCGATGTGTAAATCGTGCAAATGTTGAGATGGTTCAGGGCGGAAGCCGCTTGGGCCTCACGCTGAAAGCCGTACAGCACCTGGGCATCTCGGGCAACTTTGTCTGGCAGGAACTTCAGGGCCACAAAACGGTGCAGGCGGATGTCTTCGGCCTTGTAGACGACTCCCATGCCCCCGCCGCCGGCCATGCGGTAATGCGAGAGGTTTTGGCCAATCATTCGGGAGATGTCTCGCTTTCTGGTCGCTTCATCTTACGGACGCGGCATCCGCTAGTCAACGAATCGAATGACGGCTCGGGCAGGCTTTCACTTTGTCCTTTCCTCTACACGTGAAATGTGAAGAAAAACCGTGCCGCGTGTCAGTTTAGGCACGACCGCACCAGTCAATAGCCCGCCAAAACCAATCCGCTCTGCCGCTCAGATGCCGCGAGAGGCACGATCGGGCGATCGGGGTCGGCGAGATGTGAGGTGTAGCGAGCGATCACTGCCGTCCACCGGGGCGCCGCTCGATATCAGTGCGCCAGCCTACGGCTGCTGCCGACTTGATAGCCGGACACAGGCGCTCCCTCTGCTTGCGACGGCTCACCTCCACTGGTAGCAGGGGTCTCGGGGGAATGTGCCCCGACGATTTTTCCATGGCCCCGGAATCAATAACTTTGACATGACGCTGACAAAACCGCTGCGGTAGACGGCGAAGTGAATAAATGGCGTCCATTTTGGGCAAGTCGTCAGCGCGGCGGCTCCACGACTGATTCAGTTCGGCACGAAATTCAGTTTCTAGAAATGATTTATGATTTCTGAGAGGCTCGCCCTCTTAACTGCTAGAGTGGGAAGAGAAGTTCTCTCGTTTGCTACGCCTGGGGCCGTGGAAATCACCCTAAAAGTGGGGGAAACTGACCACACGTCCCGCGGGCGACTCGTTGAATCTCGGGATTTACCAAGGCTCGCATACGGGTTGCGGAGTGTGTTTGCGGAGAATGGACAGCCAACCGTGGACAGCGAATATCGCCTCGGCGGCATCTCAATAAACTGGCCTGGGAGCCATTATCAATTTGAAACTGAGCTATTCAGCGCGCGAAGGCCTACTGACCGTGACGATCTTATTCTGTGCGGCTTTTTGCCCAAGTCAAAGTTCCCCACAGACTCAAGCCTCGGACCCTGCCCAATCCTCCCAATCGCCCACGCCCAATTCTTCGAAGCAGGATAAACCCGGAGACCAACCGCCTGCCCAGAGCAATTCTCAGGACAAAAAAAACCTGGCCCAGGAAGATCCAAAGAAGGCCGAAGATCAAAAGAAGAAAGACGACCGGATGTTTTACGTGATGCCGAACTACTTGACCGTAGATGGTCAGGCGCAGGTGCCGCCAGTCTCCTGGAAGCAGAAGTTCGCCATGGCAGCCAAGGGCTCATTCGACCCCTATGAATTCACGGTCGTCGGCATCGTGGCGGGCATCCGGCAAGCGGATAATTCCTATCCGGCGTTCGGGCAGGGAATGGAGGGATACGCGAAGCGGTATGGAGCGGCTTTCGCCGATCAGGTGGATGGCAATGTCATGGTGGGCGGCGTTTACCCCACGATCCTAAGAATCGATCCACGCTATTTTCGATTGGGCAGGGGCTCGTTCCTGCACCGTTTTGGCTATGCCTTCGATCGTATTTTCATCGCTCGGAAAGACTCTGGGGGTAACATGTTTAATATTCCCGAGTTTGCCGGCAACGCAACCGCGATCGCTATTTCCAACGTCTATTATCCCGCCGCCGATCGCAGCTGGTCGTCGAGTCTCTCAGACTGGGGAACGCAGATGGGCATCGACGCCTTTGGAAATGAGCTGAAGGAGTTTTGGCCAGATATTCACGGCTATTTGCAGAGGAGACACGCCCGCCACCTGAAGAAACAGCAGCAGAAAGCACCCGACTAACGCTTTCCAAGTCGGATTCCGCATTACCCCTTTCCTGCCGCTGGGGTGAATCCAAACCCGGAGTCCAACAATCCAAGTTTGGGTAACTGGCAGGAAGTGTTTGAAAAGCACGCAGATAAGGACGAGCGGGAAAATGCGGATGGGGGGAAGATTTGAAAGTGATTCGATTATTTTGCATGGCGCTAACGCTGGCCGGGACGTTGGCGGCGGCGTCTGTTCAAGCTCAGGAACCAGCGAGCGCGCCAGAACAATCCAGACGAACACCGCCACTGGGTCTGGACGATGTTTCGTTGCTCCCCCAGGACTCTCAGCAAGCGGGCAGGACAACGGATGGAAAGTCCTCTGTGCCAGACGCACCCACGCCCAGCGTCACCCCCGCACAAGCCAATAACCCCAATGACCAGTTTGGCAAACAACCGAAGAGAATTCTTGGGATCATCCCCAATTACCGGGCGGTCAGCGCCAACATGCAGTTGCCTCCGCTGAATTTCAAGGGTGAACTCTGGCTGGCGACCCAGGATACGTTCGACTACTCCAATTTCATTTTCGTGGGAGCGCTCGCGGGAATTGACATGGCCGGCAAATCGCAGCCGACCTTTGGGCAAGGCGCTGAGGGTTTCGGCAAATACTACTGGCACGCCTTTGTCGATGGCGGCATAGAGAACTACATGACGGAAGCGGTCGTCCCGCTGGCGACGAAAGAGGACCCGAGATACTACACCATGGGCAAAGGCGGATTCTTTAAGCGGACCGGTTACGCGGTAACTCGGCTGTTCATCACCAGGGCCAACTCGGGAAAGAGCACGTTCAATCTGTCGGAGGTCGTGGGGGCCGGAGCGGCCGCGGGCATCGGCAATGCGTATTACCCGGCACAGAACAACCAGTGGGTGAAAACGTACCAACGTTGGGGAACGCAGGTGGGCTTGGACGGCGCGTTCAACGTATTAAAAGAGTTCTGGCCGGACGTGAATCAGGCGATATTTCACGGAAAATACTAATTCCGGCTTACGTTAACAAATGACCGCTCATCGTTCCAGAATTTCTCTGTATGCATTCAAGGCGACCTTCTTCGGTCGGCTAGGCAGCAGCACATCGAGGCTGCGGGTGGTGTTGCCGATGATTCCGACTTGGCCGAGACGGACCATGCCCTTGTTGCCAAAGTCGGCAAATACCGGGACCAGCATGGCAAAGCGCTCGTCGACCTCGCTCTGGGTAACGGTCATATGCAACTTCACTTGGCCGCCGTCCGCCGGAGCGAGTTGGTATTCGAAGTGGTATCGCGGCACTTGAGTACCGTAGACCCATTCGCTAAAAAACCAGTCCAGGCGCCCGTTTTTCCCAAGATCCATCAGCTTTGTCATATGGGTCTCGGCAATGGCCTTGAATGACTCCGTGGTCGCAGCCCTCTCGCGATGGCTTTCCACAAAGTCATGCATCATGGCAATGAATGCCTTGTCTTTGTCGTCAGGGTCGTACATCATCGAACGCAGCATTTGCAGCACGTAGGCGCCCTTGGGATAGGTCACATTTTGGTAGGCATTCTCGGTGCGAGGAGAAATCAGACGCAGTCCCATCCAGAGGGGGCCGGCGTCGTTAGGAGCTACGCCAAAATTGTTCTTCTCCAGAATACGCTGACGCAGGCGCTCCCAAAAATCGATGTAGTCCTTCCGCCAGTCTCCTCCCACGGCCTGCTGCAGAAACAGCCCCGCGGAGAATTCCGCAAAGCCCTCCGACAACCACTGGTCGTGGTAGGACGCCCAGCCCACACCGTGGCCCCACCATTGGTGGGAGACTTCGTGAGGGGTTACCTCCTGCACGAAGCCGGTGAATTTGCTGTTGATCTGTCCGAAAAGCATCCATCTCTGTGTCGAATCGGTGTAGGCAGAGATAGGAAGGTAAATCAGGTTGGGCCAGGATTGCCCAAAATTAAAATTCGGCTGTTCTGTGATGTAGATCTCTTCATAAGGACTCTTGCCGAAGTAGTAAGTGCACAACTGCAACTGCGCGCGAGTTTGTTCGAGGGCGTACTTCGTCATGCCGCGGGGCGCCAGGGACTCGAGCGCTCGGCTCCCGCGCAGGTTGTTGGGCAACTCACTCAGATAGTAGCCGGAAATCTTGTAACCAGTTATCTCATCCGGGATGTCGAGTCTCGTGTATTCACCGTAGTTGAATCCGGCCACTGCCACCGGGTTTGGGGTGATCCAGTGGCTGACGGCGAGGTCCTGCTCAATCGACTCTCCCTTTAGCTGCCCAACGCTGATGACCTTGTATTTCCTCGGGACCTTGAAGGTAAGATCATAGAGAGCCCGCTCGCCAAATCCATTCAGATTGGGATACCACGAGGTACGGGCGGCGACGTAGAAACTTCCTTCTCCAGCTTCTTCCAAAACCTTGTCGCCCGCATACTCGACATTGATTGACTGTTCCTGGCCGAGCGGCGGCGCCTGCGGGAGGATTGCGTAAAACGAACCGTCCTCCTTGCGGCTCTCCTGAATGAAATAAAGATCCTGACCCTGCTCGTCTGTGACTCGCGTGACGCGGAGATTCGGCAACAAGCCAAACTTCAGCACTCTCTCCCCAGCGACCAGAGGGTCGAAGCTGATGGTGGCGCTGCTGAACAAATGCCCGTTCTTGGCAATGACGGTCTCGATTTTGTAACGCCGCGTGGCAAACAGGCGGCGGTCCTCACCGGAACTTGCGGTGCGGTTCAAGTATTCGGACTTCAAATGAGCCAGATACCAGACGCCATCTTCCATTGCTTCGGGATCGAAGTTGATCAAAGCGACCTCCTCCGGCGAATCGAGCTGGGGTAGCGCTCCCACCCGGGCCCTTACGAAGAAACGGAGGTCTTTATGTTTCTTGCCGCGGAGGTAGGCATTGAAGAATTCTGGATGCGCGGCATTGTAGACTGCCGCCAGAACGTCGGCATCCACGTTGTCCATGGTTTCGCCCTGCAACAGATACTGCGTGAAACCCAAAGCTGGCTCGCGGCGCTGCCGCATCCGCTCCCTCCATTGGTTGAGGGCAGCGGCCGCCTCGGACGACGGTTCTGTTCGATCCCCCAATCCGGGAAGGAACCTCAAGCGAGCTTCCCTGGTGAATCGGAAGACCGCCTCGGTGAAGTCTTCGTTGACCTCGGCTGCTCCGGTACGCCGGCTTAGTTCGCCGGCATCGAGAGGAATCACAGGCTTTAGATTGAAATGTCCTTCCCCGACGAAGATCGCACCGGTTACAACTCCATTCACCGGACTCAATATCGTCAGTGTCCCTTTCTGAAACTGGAAGGTTGCGATGTCCCAAGTCAAGGCGAAATGGTCGAAGCGAAACGTTTGGCCCAGGCCGATCTCGCGGAGTTGCCGGTAGATAGGGTCGGAATTGGCAAACGCTAGACTCTTTCCGGGAACTGCGATGATCGCCCGCTGTTTGGCAATGCTGAGCGTCAGTTGCAGTTGGACAGTTCCCTGCAAATTCACAACCTTGACCAGAGGCTCGAACCCCTCCTGTGTCACCCGCAGCGAATACGTTCCGGGTTTCAGATCAGGAGACGCGAATTTGCCCAGCCCGTCCGACGAAAGCAAGATTGGCTGCACCAAGTCTGCCCCGGTGATCTCAATCCGCGCTCCGGCAATGACGGCGCCCGATGGATCTTGGATTGTTCCCGAAATCGTCTCTGAACGCAGCCAGGTCGGCCCCATCAACCAAAGAAGAAATAACGCTATCTTCAGCAAAGAAGGGAATCGCCATGGGCGCGCTTCGGCAGGGCGATGCATGATGCGGCCACTATAGCAACCTTTAAGAACGCTTGCTGCACGGACTCTTGCTCGGCTCCAACCACAGCCATTCAGGAAGAAGCTATTCTTGCGATGGGCACTCGAAGAGTTCAAGGGCAGCAAAATTGCGAGTAAGAGAAATCCAACTGAACAGGCACCAGTGTGATCTACGTCACATTTGCCTGTGATCCCGCATGCTGTCCTCTCCTCGTGCGAGTTTAAGGCAGGAAGGGTAGAGGCTAGGTTTGGGCCAACCTTGATGCCAGGTCAAATTTCGCGGCGTCTGAGGAGAAAGGCGCCGAATCCCCGATTTATCAGCAAGGCTGAGACCGGCTACCGCTTCGGCGAAATGTCCATTCGCGCGAACCTGATAATTCCGCGAGGAGAGGAACAAGCGCGGGCCATCAAGCTCATACACAAGCCAAGGGGCTGTGCCTAGTGGCGCGCGCACTGGCGATCAAGCAAACATTTGAACCCGCAGTGAAGGTTGCCGCGCCCGCTGCCGGGGGCCGGGCGTAACCGTCGGAAGCTTGAAGGGAATCCTAAACATTCTTCGATGGTCTAGCCTTATCTTTAATCTTTATCTTTAATCTTTAGAGTGGCGGTTTTCGCCGCGGCAACGTTGAGGAATGAGGAGCTTTTATGGGTTCGACCGAAGCTGGTCTCCTGGGACAACCGTCAAATGAAGGGCAACAAACATCCCCACCGAAGTACGGCCTGGACGCAATGTTCATTCCAGGCTCGGTGGCCGTCATCGGCGCGACCGATCGTCCCGGCACCGTAGGCCGGACCGTTCTGGAGAATCTGCTGCATGGCCGGTTCCAAGGCAAAGTGTATGCCGTAAACACGAAGCGTGAGGAAGTGCTGGGGCGCAAAGCCTACAGGAGCATTCGCGACATTCCCCAACCGGTGGATTTGGCGGTAGTGGCCACGCCGGCGGCGACCGTCCCGCAGCTCGTTGCAGAGTGCGTGAATGTTGGCGTCAAGTCCGCGGTGGTGATTTCTGCCGGATTCAAGGAGCGTGGTGCGGAAGGCGCCGCCCTCGAACGGCAAATTCAAGAGCAGTTGCGCCGCAGTTCCATGCGCTTGATTGGCCCCAACTGCCTGGGCATCATGAACCCGACGATCGGGTTGAATGCCACTTTCGCCAAAGATGCTGTGCGTGCCGGCAGCGTAGCGTTCCTGAGTCAAAGCGGAGCACTTTTGACCGCGATCCTCGACTGGAGCCAGCGCGAGGAAGTGAGCTTCAGTGCGATCGTTTCCACCGGATCGATGCTGGATGTTAGCTGGGGTGATTTGATCGACTACTTCGGCGACGATCCGCCCACCAAGAGCATCCTGCTCTACATGGAGTCGGTGGGAGATGCACGCTCGTTCTTGTCAGCCGCTCGCGAAGTCGCGCTCACCAAGCCGATCATCGTGATCAAGGCCGGCCGCTTCGAAGCCGCCTCCCGCGCCGCAGCCTCGCATACCGGAGCGCTCACGGGCAGCGACGAGGTTCTGGAGGCAGCCTTCCGGCGCTCGGGAGTTCTACGCGTCCACAGT
Source organism: uncultured Acidobacteriaceae bacterium (assembly GCA_963714225.1). Classification (GTDB taxonomy): domain Bacteria; phylum Acidobacteriota; class Terriglobia; order Terriglobales; family Acidobacteriaceae; genus Sulfotelmatobacter. The sequence continues at coordinate 48,478 of CAVQNY010000024.1, forward strand.
ATCGCGGACCTTTTCTATATGGCGGAGGTGCTTGGCAGGCAACCTTGCCCCGAGGGTCCGCGGCTCACCATCTTGACCAATGCTGGCGGACCCGCAGTTCTGGCCACCGACGAACTGGTAGACAATCGCGGAGAACTGGCTGAGCTTTCTCCGGAGACCTTGAATCGCCTGAATGAGTTCCTTCCTGCCCACTGGAGTCACAACAATCCGATTGACGTTCTCGGTGATGCCGATGCAGAGCGCTATGCCCGCGCGCTCCAAATTGCTGCGCAAGATCCAAACAGCGATGGGCTCCTGGTCATTCTTGCTCCGCAGGGGATGACCGACCCTTTACAGATTGCAGAACGCTTGAAGCCTTACGCCAAAGAATATGGCAAGCCCGTGCTCGCCAGTTGGATGGGAGGAAGCAGCGTTGCCGCTGGCGAAGCGGCCCTGAATTCGGCAGGCATTCCCACCTTTGCTTATCCGGATACCGCGGCGCGGGCCTTCACCTACATGTGGCGCTACACCTACAACCTGCGCGGACTCTACGAAACTCCCACACTCACGGAACACTCTGAGATGGCGACCGCATCCCGCAATCAGGTCGAGCAAATCATTCAGAATGCGCGAAGCCACGGCCGCGTTCTGCTCACGGAGGTTGAATCGAAGCAGTTGTTGTCGCTCTGCGGCATCCCCACGGTCGAGACGCGCGTCGCCAGCAGCGAAGACGAAGCGGCCAGGCTCGCTTCAGAAATTGGCTTTCCAGTTGTGCTGAAGCTTTTTTCCGAAACCATCACCCACAAATCGGATGTTGGCGGAGTCAGGCTGAACTTGCAAGAGGAAGCGGCGGTCCGCTCCGCCTATCGCGCCATCCAGTCTTCCGTTGCGGAGAAGGCCGGCCCAGACCAATTCTCCGGGGTTACCGTGCAACCCATGGTGAAGCTGGATGGCTACGAATTAATCCTTGGCAGCAGCGTCGATCCGCAGTTCGGACCGGTAATCTTGTTCGGCTCTGGTGGCCAGCTTGTCGAGGTGTATCGCGACCGCGCTCTGGCGCTTCCCCCGCTGAATACAACTCTCGCTCACGGAATGATGGAGCAAACGAAAATCTTCACCGCGCTTAAAGGAGTTCGCGGGCGCAAGCCGGTAAACATGGCCGCTCTGGAGGACCTGTTAGTCCTCTTTAGCCGGCTCGTGCTTGAACAACGGTGGATTGCGGAAATTGACATCAATCCCCTGCTGGCTTCACCGGCGCGCGTGCTAGCCCTCGATGCCAGAATCGTGTTGCACGGTCCAGCCGTAACCCTCGATCGGTTGCCCAAGCCCGCTATCCGCCCCTATCCCTTACAGTATGTCTCGCCCTGGACAATGAAGGATGGAACTCAGGTGACCATCCGCCCGATACGCCCGGAAGACGAACCGCTGATGGTTAAGTTTCACGAAACGCTCTCCGATCGCAGCGTTTATTTGCGTTTCTTCTCCTCTCTCAGCCTGAGCAGGCGGGTGTCGCATGAACGGCTCTTGCGCATCTGTTTCGGCGACTACGACCGTGAAATGGCGCTGGTCGCCGAATCCACCGATCCAGGAACGGGAGAACGCAGGATCATCGCCGTCGGGCGTATGAACAAACTTCACGCCGGGAATGAAGCGGAAGTCGCCGTGCTGGTTTCGGACCGGTATCAGAAACTTGGACTGGGGAATGAATTGCTCCGTCGCGTGGTGCAGGTCGCCCGGGAGGAAAAGGTAAGCCACCTGTCCGCGGAAATGTTGACGGACAACGTCGCCATGCAGGTCATTTTCAGGCGCAATGGCTTTCGTATTCGCGCCGACCGGGATCTGACTTCGGTGCGGGCCTTCCTGGATCTCTGACGATTTAGGCCGAATCATAGACTGCCGTATCCCATCGCGAGTTGTCATCCCGACCGGAACTTACCTCTGCGATAGCAGGGGTAAGCGGAGTGGAGGGACGTGCTGTTCTCCGTCGTGAATGATCAAGCGCAGTTGCCTGTTGTACTCTCGTAACCTGCAGACCCGTGCGTCCGCTTCCCGCCGTGTGTATATTTGAAACTGATTTGTGCTTCTGCTCGAAAACATCCCGCTCGCGCCGCTGACCACCATCAAAATCGGAGGCCCCGCGAAGTATTTCGTCGAGGCCAGGACTGCCGGGGAAGTGCAGGAGGCAGTTGCATTCGCGTGCTCGCGCGATCTGCCTGTTTTCGTTCTAGGCGGCGGCAGCAACCTGCTGGTCGCCGATACCGGTTGGCCGGGCCTGGTGCTGAAAATCGCGATTCAAGGCATTAACCAAGTCCAGCGCAGCGGGCACGATGACGGCAAAATTCTTTTCGACGCGGGCGCCGGCGAATCCTGGGACAAGTTCGTCTGTCACGCGGTGATGGCCCGCTGCGCGGGAGTCGAGTGCCTGAGCGGAATTCCGGGCAGCGTAGGTGGCACGCCCGTGCAGAACGTCGGCGCCTACGGACAGGAAGTGGCCGAAACCATTACCTCAGTACAGGTTCTCGACTTGCGGGACAAAGATGGTCAGGTGCGCGAACTTTGCCCTGAAGCCTGCGGGTTCAGCTACCGGGCTAGCATCTTCAACACCAGCGAACGCGGACGATTCATCGTTCTCCGCGTCACCTACGCCCTCACTCCCGGGGGCAATCCGCGCATCAGCTATGCCGACCTCAAGCGGCACTTCGAGGGCCGCGAAACGCCGCCGGATCTCGCCGAAACACGCGAGGCTGTGCGCCATATCCGCGCGTGCAAAGGCATGCTCATCACTCCGGGAGACCCGGATTGCCTGAGCGCAGGCTCCTTCTTCAAGAATCCTGTGCTCTCCGAAGAACATCACGAAGATCTGAAGCGGCGGGCCGCCGCACGAGGATTAACTCTGCCCCGCTATCCCGCACTCGAAACCCGCAAGAAAGTTTCGGCAGCCTGGCTGGTCGAGCGGTCCGGCTTCTCCAAAGGATTTGGCTTTGGGCGCGTTGGCATTTCCACCAAGCACGCGCTGGCGATCGTCAATCGCGGCGGAGCCACCGCCGCCGATGTTCTCACCCTGAAAGAACAGATCCAGCATCGCGTGGAAGAAATCTGGGGCGTCCGCCTGGAACCGGAACCTGTCATGGTTGGATTCTAGAGCGGCTCGCTCACAACTGCTGTAAACCCATTCCGACCGGAGCATCCCATGCCCGAAGGGAATGGGATGCGGAATGGAGGAACCTGCTGTTTCCTCATACCCTGCAAGCAACATCTCTCCAAGCGTTCTCCCCAAGAAATACCTGAACAAACCAGACGATTCGGTGGTCTTCATGAATGAGGTCAAGCGATTGCTGGTGCGGGAGGCAGTCCTGAGCGAGGCCGTGACGGTGCCGCGCAGTCAAGACCGGGGTCAAGAGCGCAGTGGAGACCGCAGTCAGGACGAAGCGCTCGAAGATCTCGTCCGGCAGCACTCGCGCCTGGTCTACCGCATCGCCTATGCCGCGCTCAGAAGCCATCACGACGCCGAGGACGTTACGCAGGAAACGTTTCTCCGGGTGCTGCGCTACAGCCGCAAGCTGGCTGCGGTGGAGAACCACAAGACCTGGCTCGCGCGCATCGCCTGGCGAGTGGCCGTCGACCGCAGCCAGCAGCGCGGCCGCAGGCAGGAGATTCCAATCGAGGATCCCGAGAAGCCGGTCGCAGAGGTACCATCCGCAGACGCCCCGGCGGATCAGACTATGCACGGCTCGCAGGTCGGCGCGCTGCTGGAACGATTGATAGCAGCACTGCCCCAGAAACTGCGCGAACCGCTAATTTTGTCGGCGATCGAAGAGATGGCGCCGAGCGAAGTGGCCGCGACGCTGGGCATCAACGAAGCGGCAGTGCGGTCGCGAGTGTTCCGCGCCAGACAGATTCTGAAGGAAAAGTTGTCAGAACGAGTGGAACGAACGGACAGGAAGTAGAAGCTAGCGAATAAGTCGTCCGGGAAGGGCACGGCTTCAGCCGTTCCGCCCAGAGCCAATCAAGACGAGGGCTCTAGCCCCTGCGGGCTCGACGGCGTACTCGTTCGCTTTCACTGGGAAATGGCTTCTGGCAAGTAAGGGCCGAAAAACACATGAGAGGCAGTGAACAAGACGGCATGAACCACCAAGACCCGGAGACCAACAAGCTCGACCGCGAACTCGATGCCGCGCTAGCCAAGTTCGCTACGGTCGAGCCGAGAACAGGACTGGAAGAGCGCGTTCTGGCGAATCTGCGGGCAGAACATGCAGCGGAGCACTCGTGGGGGCGCTGGCCAGTTCTGGGTGCAACAGCAGCGGTGGTGATTGTTGTAGCCGTATCCCTCCTGTGGCAGCCGGGAGAGCCAACACCGGACATCACAACCCATCTGCCGGCAACGACAGTGCAAGGCGATAAGCAAACCGGGATGCACATTGCGGCAAAGGACATGGGCACCCTGGATCATCCAGCAGTGCCAACAGCGATAAAGAGACCTACGAGGCCCGGCGTTCGTCACCCTCAAGCCCTCGTCGCGTCCGGGCCCAGGCTGGATCAGTTTCCTTCGCCGCGGCCGCTCAGCGAGGAAGAGAAGCTTCTGGTGCGCTACGTCCAGGACTTCCCCCATGAAGCAGTAATCATAGCGAAAGAGCAAGCGGAATTAGAGCAGGAGATGGAAAGACTTGACGGAGGTCAGCCTCCCAGGACGAACTCAGATCAACAGGAAAGGTGAGGCACAATGTATGCAAAAAGTAATTGTAGTATCGATTCTGGCAGTGACCTTGGCTCTATGCTCTGGCTGGAAAGCGGCGCGAGCGCAGGATTCACCCCACAGGCCAGACCAAGCTGAGAAGCCAGTGCACGCCTATCGTCTTGATTTTTCCCTCAACGAGCTGGCGGGAGAAAAGAAAGTCAATAGCAGGCACTACTCGATAAGTCTGGACGTCCCCGGCGACCGGCAAGAGGTCAAGATCGGCACCCGGGTTCCGGTGGCTACTGGTTCATTTCCGACGAGCACCTCGTCGGGCGGCACGGTTAGCACCCAATTTCAGTATCTGGATATTGGCACGCACATCTGGTGTTCCCTGAAGGACCGCAGCGATGAGTTGGAGTTGCAAGCAGGCAGCGAGATCAGCAATATCGACACGGGGCCGCGCCAGGAAAGCAGTGGCCTATCGAATCCAGTAGTTCGCCAAATCAAGATGGAAGGGAGCACGGTTGTGGTCCCCGGGAAGCCAATCGTGATTGGCAGCGCGGACGATCCCACTTCCGATCGGCAGTTCCAGCTCGAAGTGACGGTGACGCGGTTGAAGTAGTCATATGGGCGCGGGCAAGTCGTGCGCGCGGGCGACCCGCCCGCGCACCGCGTCACCGAAAGCCCGGCCCAGTTCACTCCCCGGATTTTTTCTTCTCTTGTTTTATCTCATATCTCATCCTTCATCATTTTTCGCAGCGCCCGATTGATCCGCGTCTGGTAGCCGCGTCCTGATTGCTTGAACCAGGCAATCACATCGGCGTCCAAACGCAACGTGACCGGCTTCTTGATCGGCCGGTACCACTCCATACTCTCCGGAACCGAAAAGCGTCGCTTCGGCTCCTCGGCCGACGCACTCAGGTTGATCGCCTTCTTCTGACGGATTGCCTTCCGACCCTTCTTACCCGCCTTAGCTCGTTTCATTTACGGGGAGTATACATACATAACCATCCTTACGCCATTGCCGGCACAAAGGTTCCAGTTGGAACATTCAACTCATATGTTCCGCTGGGCCAGGGTGCACCGATCCGCCTGGAGGCGCCTCCACTTACTCGTCGGCAAGTCTTGCCGCCTCCTTAAATATCTGCATAAACATTTTTCGCGTGAGCTTTCCGGTCTGCGTATTCTGGTTCGAAGGATGGTAAGAGGCCAGTAACACCTTACCGTCGGGTAACCGGTAACTGGCACCATGTTGGAAGAGGTAGCGCTGTCTGTTGAGCAGTAAGCCTCCGCGTTTCAGGTAATTCAAATAGGCATCAAAGCCAATCTTGCCCAGCGCGACCACGACCCGTACTTTCTTTAATCCTGCCATCTCGCGGTCGAGAAAATGCGAACACTCCGCGAGTTCCTGCGGTGTGGGCTTGTTGGCGGGTGGAGCGCAGCGGACCGCGGCGGTGATGTACAGATCATTCAGTTGGAGTCCATCGTTCCTATCGGTAGCATCGGGCTGGCTGGCGAATCCGGTTTCGAACAGCACAGGGAACATGAACTTGCCGGAAGCATCGCCGGTGAAGGGGCGTCCGGTGCGGTTGGAGCCGTGCGCGCCGGGAGCCAGTCCCATAATCAGCACCCGCGCCTCGGGATCGCCGAACCCGGGCACAGGCTTGCCCCAGTAATCGCAGTCCCGGTAAGCCCGGCGCTTCTCGCGGGCCACTTGCTCGCGATAGGCGACCAGCCGCGGGCAGCGAGCGCAGGCAATCACATCGCGGTTGAGAACGGTTAGCCAGTGAGGATGGTGAGTGTTCACATGTTTACTTTGAGTTATTGATCACACTGTGAGGCGAGGCTTTCCTGTTTCCCCTTGCTTGTTCTTAGTGAGGATGGTAGGAATACGAGTTGAATTTTTTGGGACTTGCCCGGAAGCGCGCATTCGCGTCTTCTGATGGTGCTTGTCATGTCGACCTCTATTATTGCGTCTCTTAGACGCTACGTCTGGCAGCCGTCTACCATCATCGTACTGGCAGTGGTTCGCGGTTTCAATGTAGTCATCGAGCTCGATTGGGTACAGACTTCCTTCCCGCTGATCCAGAAAGGACAGCTTTGTTTTCATCGCATTCTGCGCTGGACTATGCCGCGACCGCTTACTGCCAAGTGGTTACGAACCGTAGAAATTAACCATCAGACCCATCAGATAAATGGCATAACGGACCGCAAGTTCCTCGCGACTCTCATAACGCAGGCGAGAATGGCGCTGCCAGAAGTCATTGTATTAGACTTCAGGTTTCAATCTCCCAAGGGTTTCGGTAAGGGCGAAGACGATCCTAGCAGAGCATCCCAAGATTCTGAGCTTGTCGAAGCCATCAAAAGCGCTGCGCAGGATGGTGTCCCTATCATTGTGCCGTGCTGGTTTCGAAAAGCCAGTTCGCGGCAATACCGGCGATTGCCAGATTTCTTTAAAGACTCAGACTTCACACTGCCAGACAGTAATGACCAGTGTCCTCTTCTTCGAAGTAAGCGTAGGTTCCGTCCGGGTTGTGTGCGTATTGGAAACATTAACTTGCCGGCTGACGCACGGCAGATTCCGCTGGTTTCGCGGACGATCGATCCCGATCCTGGCGCGACCTCCCTGTCACTTGCTGCGGCTGCTGCCCATGAGGACACGATCGATCTCAGTCCGAGGACAAGAGAAAAAAGATCATCAGCAAAGCAATCCAGGACGATGACTTCGTTGTCGGTAGTTTATCCCCATGTCCGGGTTTCAAACCGTTGCCGCGGAAAAGTTATTCAAGGGTGACGAAGATGCGATCGAGAGCTGTCGCGGCCGAATCGTCCTGATCGGAGGCAATTGGCGGGATGACAGCGGCAACGGTGATCCGGTGGACACACACGACACTCCTGTGGGTCCCATGGCGGGTATGTATATACACGCAAACTATATGGAAGCCCCGCTCGATGACCGCTACCAGCGAATCGTGCCGCTTCCGTTCGGGTTAGCTTTTTACCTATTCGTAGGCATCTTGTTATACGTCTACTTTCATGAAGCGGTTACTGCGCGAGGCAAGCTTAAGGTGCTTGGGGTCTTTCTGCTTCCGCTGTTAGCAAGCTATGTGATTCTTGCAAACTTCAATTGGTATCTCGATTTTATTCTCCCACTCATGTTGTGCTTCGCTCATTTGGTCTTTGAGTGGGGGCGGTCCTACCAGCAATTGCGCCATCTTGAGGCGACAGCGCACAGCACCGGAGGCTTTGAATGAGCCCTAGGAAAAATATATTGGGGCTTATTTTCTTAGTGGTTGTGCTGGGAGTTGCGGTGTTCGTATTGAAACGACTGCGCTCTCCAACCGGCCCGGCGGGAGGGGGTGTCGCGCAGTTGCATCCGGACGCAAGCAGCCGGGTTACGGCGCCGTTGGCCGCAAAACCCAGTGCCGCAGTGCCAGCACCGTCCTCGAATGGGAAAGAACAACAATCGACTCCGGGATCGGGCGTGCTGGCCGGCTCGGGGGGTGGGGGGACTGGAAGCCGGGGCGCGGGGGGTGAAGCAGTTCCGGCAGCGAGCAGCGCCGCACCGGCCCCTGCGGCGAAGAGCGCTACACCAGCCGCCGAAGATCATTCTCCTCAACTCGCTCCTCAACTCGCTCCTCAACTCGAGTTTGAGGCTGGGGTTCGCTTGTGGATTCGCGTGACCGTCATCAGCCGCAAGCCGGATGGGAGCTTTACGTTCCGCGGAACTCTGCTGCAGACGGTTACCCTCGCGAACACCAACCAGCTTGATCAGGGTACAGAGCTGGCTGGGTCTGGGACAGTGAGCACAGGACACGTCACGGTTTTGGTGACGGGGTTCACCGTCGGGGGAGCAAACTACGCGCTGCAGAGTGCAAGTGGATCAAATAGACGGCCCGGAAGCGGACCCGCGGTTGAACTCGATCCCGGCAAACTGTTTGAAGTATGGTTTGCATCCTCGTCGGTTTATCGGAGAGCACCTTAGTCAGGCAGACGATTGGGAACAGCCGGAAAAGACTAATGTGCTGCGTGGGGAACGCTGCTGATCACTTCTGCGTCATGCTCCTTCCATTATTTACTTACACTCACGAGCTTGGCTGACTGAGTGAGGTCGGTAGATTTCGTGGACATTCTAGTCAAGTAGGGGAAAAACGGCGTGACTTCGAGCGGCATCTTGTCAGCCGAGCTCAACAGCGTCATGTGTTTGGATTTCATCATTTCAATCTGATTGCTCCATGGATTCAGGTTCACCCGAGCACCTAGCGACAAGGCCGCTATCTGATCGACCTTGTTTTCTAGCTTTGGGGCTGCCATAGCTACAGGTGCTAGCCGGGTGGTGTTCTTGTTGCCCAACGGATTGCCCAAATGGGGGCGAATTAAGTTGGGAAGCACTTGCGCGCGTTCCTGTAGCTGCCGTAGGAACAGTCCTGCGGACGCCAAGTTTTGCTTGTAAGGCGAATTATTGAGCAGTTCGACTGCTTTGTTGTCCGCCGCTTGCTCGTCAAGCGCGCTACGTTCAAAGTCCATGCGTTGGAATGTGGCCGGGTCCGAGAAGAAGAAACGGTCGTTGAAGGCAAACTTGGTATCAATCTTGTGATTCAGCGCGATGTGTGCCAGTTCATGAGACAGAACCATTGCCAACGCAGCTTCATCAGGTAGCACGTCGATTAAACCTCGGCTGATCACGATGGTGTGACCGATGGTGAACGATTCGAGCGGCGTGGTTAGAAGCACCCGACAACGCACATCGGGAATGATTTCCAAGTTGTTGGTAATGCTCAGGTTGTTCACTACGGTCTGAAGCACCTTATCCACGGGCCCGGGAGGAGCAATGAGACCTATCTTCTGCAAATGGTCGACCGCATTATCTTCGGCTAGCCTCTCCCAGTCACGCTGTGCTTCCAAGGGGGTAGCCTGTGCGCGGACTGCTTCATCATAGTCCTGGGTCACGTCGACCCGGATACCTGTGAACTCCGACTGATGCTTGATGTGTACCTCGTCGTAATCCCAGAACCTGGTCTGCGCTTTGAAGCGAGGCTGGATGAACGGCGGCACGTCGTGCTTACGCGAGGTTTCCTCGGTGTAAATGTAAGAGGGTAGCCAGATCCCTGCCTGCGTGTTCATGCGCCAACTGTCAAAATGGAAATAGGAGTCGTAGTTCGACTTGTTAGAATATGTTCCGTTGAACCGAACGATGTTGAAGTCTTGGTCTTCAACCCAAATGCGTCCTGCGAACGATCCTTGGTGCGCTTTTTCCCGGGGTTGCACGTCAACGACGATGCATCGCACTTCTCCCAGGAACTCCTGCCTCACAAAAGTGAAGTAGTAGTTGTCCTTCTTGAAGTCACGGTCGATTATCGCCATGGTGGCGAAGCCTCTCGGCACGTAATGGCGCGTGAAGGTATTTTTCTCGAGCGTCTCGAACGAGGAAAGGAAGCGGTGCATTCCCCCCCGCTTGTCCTTCTGGAATAGTTCCTCGTTCGTGCTCTCTCGCAAATCCAGCCGTCCCAGGAAATATGTATCTGCAACGGGTTTGACGTTATGTTCTTTGTCTTCTTGCATGTTCTGAATGTAGGTCTCGGCCAAGGGGTGGTACTGCTTGACATTGTCGATGAAAGAGTGCTCTCGGACGATCACCTTGTCGATCATTCGGTCGAAAGAGACAGGGGCAAGAACGGTAAGGTCCACATGTTTGGTGACGCCGTAGTTGGCGTAAATACTCACCACCGTGTCGTTCCCGCCTATTGCCGTTTGGCTCAGGATGGTTGTCACGGTGAACGTGGCACTGGTCTCGCCGGCTTCGATAGTCACACTGGATGGGACCTTAGCCGCCGTCATTGGGTCTGCCGCAAGGGAGACTTCGATGTCTTGTGTAGTGGGTCTAGAGAGGGTGACGCGTCCCTCAATAGAGCTCCCGCCCGCGGCACTTGGAGCCGTAAGGCTTATGGAGTTCAAGCTGTCGGTCGTCTGACCGTAGGCTGAAATAGCGAGCAAGGCCAGTAGTATCAACCGCACAACTGACATACCCCGAAGAAACTTGACCGGCGTTTTCATGGAAGCTGTCCCCCTTTAGGATGCTAGTTCAAAGATGACGTGGACTACGGCTACTGAATCCACACGTTGTCCGTTGCTCTCTGCCGGGTTAAACCTGATCCTTTCGGCAGCACGTTCGGCCTGCTCGTCAAGTCCGTGGCCCAAACCTTGAACCACGCTGAGCACAGAGACTTGACCGGAAGCGTTGAATCGGACCCGCAGTAAGACTTCTCCCTGGATGCCTAGTTTACGACCTTCCTCGGTATAGTCAGGTCTATCGTGGCTTAGAATCTCCACTGGTTTGCCAGTGTCGTGCAGAGGAGCATGAACGATTGCGGTGGCAACGGTTACGTCTGGGTCTTGATCGAAGCCGGACGAAGCAACAATGCCAGCCTTGCCCTGAGCACCGCCCCTACCATTTCCGTTCCCTGGACCGCTGGGCATGTCGAAAGATCCCAACGATGAAATCGTCACCTGGCTCTTCCCGTCGCCATGGGCCTTGACGCCGTTGGGATCACCAAATCCGCCTGTCTGCACCTGTTCAGAAGGCAGGGACCTTGGCAACGTAGGCTTCTCCTTGGTCGGAGTGAACGCGCCCACTTGTACTTGGGGTACGAGCTTCGGAAGGGGGACGGGGGCGTTTGTCAAAACCGGGGCCTGGGCTTTGATTTCCAATTTGGGCGGTTCTACAAGGGCAGGGTGAATGACGGGGCTGAACTTGGGAATCACAAGCTTGGCAACCGTGGCGGGCTCGTATGCCTTGATCTTTGGCTGCGGCCTAGCAGGCAAGGTCTCGGTCGACACCAGCGGAGTATAGGCCAGCCTTTTGGTGACTACTACGACTCTGTCTGGTTTGATGACACCAACCTGCACCAGCCCGGTGATAAGCATACCGTGCACAGCGACGGCTATAAACAAACTCTGGTAGTTGAATTTCGGCTGGGGTAACAGCCCCATGGTCATTTTCTGGTTTTGGCTCATTGGCGATAAGTCCCCGACTTGAAATAACTGCTAAACCATCGGCCGCTGCTTTACTCCTAACTGTTATTTGCCCGCCGAACTCTCCCGATGGCCAAGGGAATGCTGAGCCACGTGTTCGTGCGGAATTCCCGCTGGTCGCCGAGTATGCTGGACAGCGGGAGCCGTAGGAACCGGCGGTGGGGAAGGAGCGGGAATCCCCGGTAAAATCGAGTGTGTCAACGCTACTGTTGCAAGCACAGCCACAGCTAGCGCAACGATATATGGCCTTCGTGCGGCCAAATGGACAACGCCTGAGACACTGCCGAGACCCGGGACAGAGGACAACATACTAATAGTTCCCCCTTCTTCCGAATAGATGCCAGTTAAATGAGGTATTCAGAAACACTTTGAGGCCGTTGGCGCTGATACCGGAGTTGAATCGGCTCTCGTGCATCAAGCCAGCGCCGAGTTCGGTGTACATTGCCCCGACTAAAGCACCGGCCTTTACCCCACCTCCAGCAATGTATCTGTTTTCCCAGTCATACCCTTGGCTATCATGCCCAAGGGTAATCTCGCCATAGGGAATTAGAGCTCCACGGCTAAAGCGGTGGAGCACGTAGCCTTGAGTTAGGTACCCTTGTTCGATTAGGTCGCCGTGTTCCACTGGAGAAATATGTCCAATGCTGGCCCAACTGGAACCGGGGAATCGGTTTTTCGGATTGACGATGGATTGCCAGCCGAACCAGTCTGAAATGAAGTCTGTTCTGCCGCTCGCAGTGGCCGAGCTAAACCTATCCTGGTACGAGTAGGCTGTGCCCGCACTGATAATGCCGAAGCGGAACAGTTTGTTAACTTTGATACCAGCGCTAGGTTGGAGCTGGTTGTCGTAGGTATAACCTTCACTGTCAATTAGTCCGCCAAACTCGACGTATGGGGTGAAAGTCAAGGAGTTATGCCACCCGGAGTAGACCACGGCCGTTTGCTGGAAGTCCCACTGGGAAATCACGTTGTTTTTTTCCACTGGGCTGTACGTGCCATTGGCAATCCACATCTGCCCTGGAAACCCAACCGCATCAAGGATGCTGCCTTGTTCTGCGTGCGGCGGACCTTGCTGTGCCTGGGCACGCGGGATTAGGCAGAGCAACGCGAGTAGCGCCACGCCAGTGGCGCCTAACGCAAGCCCGATATCTGGACATCTTTTCATGTTTTTCCTGGCCTCTAGTAGCGACTTACGGCGAACCACGTGTGAATCCGTTGTTGGCGAATCATTACTCCCCAGAAAGCGGCTAGAAACACGCCGCAGTCGATAAGTCGAACTAAAGGAAAAGCCAGACAACTGCTCAGCACATCTACCCGTCGGTCACACATCGCGCAAATGGTGGCTAGTAACACCTGGAAGAAGAACTCACCCACTATAATTCTGCCTGCCCAGATTGGGTTTATGATGAGCCACAGCGGGGTAAGCAGGATGATCACGGCGAAGAGGACTCCTTCGCCCATAAGCAACTTGTACTCAAGATCGATCCTGTTTAGTCCGCTGAGCAAGCCGTACTTCTTGCCTACCTGCCATGCGCCTACGTCCCAGCGGTACATCTGCTTGACGTAGCCACGAAGATTGTTCGGGTCCTGGGTAAAGACAAGGGCCTCGGGCTGGTAGATAATCTTGCCCAGCTTCTTGCGGTGAACCTGAACGGTGCAGTCCATGTCCTCAACGATGGTGTCGCTGTTCCATTCGAGTTGTTCAAACACATCCGCTCGAAAGCTTGCGGCGCAGCCCGGGACAACAGTGACCACGCCCATGTTGCTTTGGCCGCCTTTGTAAATGGCGTGGGAGATCCAGTATGCCAAGGAACGATAAGCGGTGAGCCAATTGTGCGGAACGCTCAATGCCCGTCCGCATACGGCCGCGACCTTGGGGTCCCCGAAGTCTGCAACACACTTTTGGAAGTAGTTTTCGTGGACTTCCGTATCAGCGTCCATCAAACAGACGATGCTATAGTTCTCGGTCAGACCGTAGTGCTGGGTAGCGCGCAAAATGCTTTTCGCCTTGCCGATGTTCTTGTCGTTGCGAAGAACAGTGACTCCGTAGGATTTAGCGATGGCGCCTGTTCCGTCACTGGAGCCATCATCTACAATGTAGACGTCAGATTGGTTAGCACCTGCTGCGAGAACGCTACGCACTGTCTTACCAATGCCCAGCTTCTCATCTTTCGCAGCTATAATGACGCAGAACTTCACTTGACACCCCTGGAAGTCGGCGTTTGCGCAAAGCAGCTGGCGACGGCACTGGCTGGTAAGACGGCGCTGTTGGTCATAAGCGAGGGGGTGACCACGTAAGTGCAAGCGCGGTGCCAATGCAGGGTGTGACCTACGACGCGCCAGCGTAATTGTGGTTTTCTTAGCGGGTGCAGCCCGCAACCTCCCGCAGCAACATGACTTAGGCTGAGGGGTGGGCCCTGGCTGAAACGCGTTTCCGTTACCTTCTTGTGATCGAAGGGCCACTTTTGAGGCGTTACGACTGTAATTCAGAGCCCGCAGAGTCGTTGTGCGCAAGAGAAAACATCTTCCACACTCCGATGCTTGCGCCACTCGTGCGCTTAAGAAGTTCTGGGCAACGGTTTCCGCGAAAGACCTGGGAGCGGGTTTGTGATTCAAATAAGCTGGCTGAATTTAGCGCGCTTTGTGGGACGGATCGAGCCTCTGAGTTATGGAACGGGTTTTCTCTGCGTGGAAGAAATCTTCCCATTGGCAAACCGAATCCCGGTTACCCTGGTAACGAAAAAAGTAATGATCGCAGTAACTCACGACCGAGATTCGTCTGCTGCAGCTCTAGCGCCTCCACCGACTCATCCAGGGCATAAGCTCTGTTCTTAGTTCGAGTTCCAAGCCGGACTGCGCTCCGCCATGATCTGCCGCCCCACCGAGACTGGCGGCCACCAGCCGCTGGCAGGGCAATTGCACTAACCCATCGTGCAACACCTTATGCGAGCCATGGCAAAGCCTATCCATGCAGTGTTGATGTGCAGTTTGTTGGTGGGGCTGGGCTTTGCCCAGACGCCGACGGTTCGCGTACTGCCCTGGAATGACCATTCCGCAGCCGTGTCGCTCACCTTTGACGATGCCAGGCCTGTGCAGTTGGACGTCGTGGTTCCAGAATTGAACAGTCGTCATCTGCATGCAACTTTTTTCGTCATCGTCTCCAAACTTACCCGCCTGGATGACTGGAGAAGAGTGCAAGCGCAAGGTCACGAGATTGGCAATCATTCCGTGACCCACGAGCACGCGGCTGTGTTAACCAAGGTAAGCGAACAACTCCAGGTGGAAGACGCCAAGAGGTTTTTGGACAGCAACTTTAACTCCGACGTCAGTATTTTCGCGTACCCTTACGCCGAGATATCCCCGGGGTTGGCTCTATGGGTGAAGAGGTACGACTTTGCGGCGCGGGGCTGGCAAGGAGATAGCGCTTCGGCCTACGTCACTTCGGACACCGAACCTGACTGGTATAACTTGCCCAGCCAGCCGGCTTACACCCGGTACGATGCCGCGGTTTACAGGTCCTGGATCGACAAAGCTTTCGAGACGCACGCCTGGACTACGCTTCAGATCCACGGCATCGGCGACCCTTCGACTGGATTTGAACCGATCCCTAGCGAAACTTTCCTTTCTCTATTGGACTATCTCAAGGCTCAAGAATCCAGAGGTCTTTGGGTCGCTCCCTTCGGGACCGTAGCCGCCTACTTGCGCGCACAGAAGATTGTAGAAGCGGCAAAGCCACAACTGCAAAACGGCGGAGCAAGATTCGTCTGGAAACTGCCCGCCCCGTTCCCTTCCGGGGTAGTGCTGAAGGCTGCGATTAAAGGCGGAACGCATCTCCGTGTTTACCAAGGTAAGCGTGAGCTACATCCCAGCAAGGTTGGGGTCTACTCCATCTCCTTCGATTCTGGGGAGCTGATTGTCAAGGACGCACTGTGAAGAGTCTCTGCCTAGTGGTTCAGGCAAGGGACGAGCGGTTAGGAATGAACAAGACGATGAGCCGGACGTTGACCAGTATTCTCAACGGCGGCGAGTGCCGTGAAAACGAGCATTACTATCGAGGGGAAAATTCAATGAAGAAGTTCGTCACTGTTCTGTTCGTTGTGGTCATCTCGCTTTCACTCATCCACTGCGGTGGTGGAGGAGCGACTGGATCCGGTGCAACCTCCGCTTCCGGTGGAACCCCCGCTACCACGGCCACCTACACGCCTCATCCCAACGGCCAGTGGTCAACCCTTCCTCAAACCATGCCCATCAATCCGATTCACGCCGCGCTGCTCCACACCGGAAAGATTCTGATACTATCGGGCTCCGGCAACTGCCCGCCGCAGCAGGCCGGTTGTCCACAAGGGCCACAATATCCTCAGGGCGCAGCGCTTCTCGACTTGTCCAATGACAACATCAGCACCATGCTCGTGACGTGGGACATGTTCTGCAACGGTATGTCGGTCATGCAGGACGGACGCGTCCTGATCGATGGTGGCACCAAGGGTTACGGAGCGCTGGCTGTGGTGGGCGCTCAGGGCGACATTCCTTTCACTGGCCTGCCCAACGCATCGATTTTCGATCCTTCCAGCGAGTCCTTCGTCGACATCGCTCCGACGGCACATGGGCGTTGGTACCCAACCCTCACCGAACTGAACGACGGCACCATGATGACTACCTCGGGGCTGAATGATACCGATGGCACCAACAACAACACCAGCGAAATCTGGAACGGACAGCAGTGGAGCACGCCGATTCCGGGGAACCCCAACATCGCAAATTTTCCGGGCTTTCAATTCCCCTTGTATCCCAGAATGCACCTGCTGCCCACCGGGCACGTTTTCTATTCCGCGCCATCTTCTGCAACCCTCGACTTCAACCCCACTACCCAGACCTGGACACTGGTCGCCTGGACTATCTATCCCGGACCGAATGATCCCAACGGAGAGCGAATCTACGGTTCGTCGGTGCTGCTCCCGCTCACACCGCTGAACAACTACAGCCCCAAGGTGATGATCATGGGCGGTGACAATCCCGCCACCAACACCACCGAGCTTATTGACTTAAGTCCTGCGGGAGCACAAATCTCTCCTTCCTGCCCGGTCTATGCTCCGTGTTGGGTGCAAGGCCCGGCCATGTCTCAAACCCGCGTCGAGATGGAAGCCACGTTGCTGCCGAATGGTAAGGTGCTGGTGGACGCCGGCTCTGCCCAGGACGAGAACGCGACGACGGCGAGCTTGCAAGCAGAGATTTACGACCCGGTAGCCAATTCATTCTCCTCGGCCGACAGCAACGCTTTCCCCAGGCTCTATCACAATATCCAGTTGCTCCTGCCCGACGGGACCGTTCTTCTCACCGGGGGCAACCCGGCCCAGGGTGTGTTTGAAAACCATATTGAAATTTATCAGCCGTCCTACCTTTTCAACGCCGATGGGAGTCCGGCGTATAGACCCCAGTCTGCGACCAACTCACCGAGTTCGATCACCTATGGTCAGTCATTCACTTTGTCAACCCCGGATGCTTCGACGATCTCCTCTGTGGTGCTCATGAAGGCCGGCGCCGTGACCCACTCTTTCGACATGGATCAACGCTATGTGGGTCTGTCGTTCACCGCCGGTCAGGCCTCTGGGAGCCTTAGCGTCACCGCCCCCTCCAACTCGAATATAGCGCCCCCCGGCTACTACATGCTCTTTCTGGTAAACCAGGCCGGTACACCCTCCCTGGCCTCATGGGTGCAGGTTTCCGGTCCTGCTGCTCCGATCGCAAACGTTGAGTTGCATCCCGAGCGAGTGCCCACGCCGGCCTACATATTCCAACGCAAGCAGGTGACCGAGTCACCGTTGACTCTGCGCAAGGAAATGCATATCCACTAACTGGCGGAAACCCAGTGGCGCACCAGGGCAAGCTGCCCTGGTAGCGTCACTCGGGCAGCAACCCAAGGCCAAGCGGGAATACTTTGTCCGAGCGGAGGGCTCCTGAACCTGCTCCGTATGAAGTTCCTCTATCCGCGGCTTCCAAGAGTCTAGCCAGAACAGACGTGGCCATCCCGGCGCTACTCCGGTCGGGTTGAGGGCCACAAGCGTGTGTTGTGCCTTGTTTCCCGACCAAGCTCCGCACGACAACGGGCAACGCCCGCTTCTAGCGCCAGCCACCAGATGAGCCAAAGCATCTGAAAACGCCTCGCCGGCGAATTTCATTCAGCCTTTCCGAGTTCTGCCTCCGTTCCTCACTGGCAGTCGCACGCCCTAAAGCAGTCGTCGCGGGTCCTGGTGATCGGTGTCATTCATGGCACCCCTGCTTCAACCGGCGCGGCGAACTCGGCCCTTGCGACGGGACCAGCAATGCTGATGCCCAGGTTCGTTCCCGTTATCGGGAGGTCTTGAACGCCATGGGGACGCCAATCTGCACCATTTACGTTGCATTACGCTGTGGTTGGTCGCGATCATGCGCTGAAACATGCGGCGACATTCGCATGCCACTCCCTGCCCGGTTGGGTTGTCCTTGATCCTTCGCGAGACGTCTCTTCGATCTTGGTTCCGCGTGTTTCCCCCAATTTGCCACACAGTTTTGAAGGTTGCAGGGTTCATTCCTCCGGCGTTGGCGGCCGGGCCGCGACCGTAGCAAATCGCCCGTCCGGGGCTCGGTTCGCCGCATCTCCTCTGACAACCCAGATGTACTTCCGATTTTGACCAGCTTTCTCATCCAGCGTAGAGTCTGGCCTCGACCCGTTTTTCCTCGCTTGAGCAAAGAAGCTCCGGGTGCGGCTTCGGCTTCGGCTTCCGCGGTGCGGTTGCGTTCGAGGTCGGCAAGGTATCGGTTTTACCAGTCGGCCCGTAGCTCGGGCCGAACAGGTTGGATTTTTCGTTGACGATAGGGAGGTAAGGCGAATGCAGAAGCTGAGCACCGTTGTGTTCCTCGTCCTGGGCAGCGCGACACTGCTACAGGCACAGCTACAGCCACATAACAGGAGCCGAGCATCAGCTTCCCTGTCTTCGATTAGTTTCAGTGCTGCGAGCGTAGTCGGAGGAGACACTCTAATTGGAACCGTCCACCTGACCGCGCCTGCGCCCTCGGAAGGGGCAGTAGTTACCCTGATCCTTGACGATCCCAGCGATTCCTGTGTCATACCTGTCAGCGCACAGGTTCCGACTGGCGCCACTTCCGCGAACTTCGCAGTACAAACCAGGGCTGTCTCGTCAAACTTTACGGTGACAGTCTTGGGCACCTATGGCGTTACCCGGTACGCCTCACTGGTAGTGACGGATGCTGCTTCCACGCCATCCCCAACCCAAGATCAAACTTCCGAAGAGCCGTCCGAAGAGCCGACAGAGCCGCCAACTTTTGAGGATAACTTCTCCGAGGGTAAGTTGAACACTTCCAAGTGGGCGGTTTCGAACTATGAGACCAATGACTACGCAGGAGGCGGTAGCGATGTTACCTTCTCCCCCGACAATGTAGATTTGGGTGGCGGGAGCCTGCGCCTGGAGCTGACGCAACCAACCGCTGGTACCTCGAGAGGTGCTGAACTCACGTCCAAGCTCAGCTTCGGCTATGGCACCTACGCGTTCTCGATGCGGGCAGGGTCTACCTCGCCAACATCTAGCGGCCCGGGTACGACCGAGAGCGGGCAAATTAGTTCCACATTCATTATTCATGATCCCCCGCCCAGCTATCAGTCCGTCACGGAGATTGACGCGCCAGAGATTGAGGGGTTGGCAGCCCGGTCTAACGAGATTGAGTGGGACGTTTGGAAGAACAGCGTTTCCACCGATCCAACCCCAGAGTTCAACGTGCTGGCGAATCCTCAAGAAGGGTTCCACCATTACCAGTTTGTGTGGGCACCGGCCAGCATCAAGTTTTACGTCGACGGCGTCCTCAAAGCTATCTGCACGTCAGGTATCCCATCTGTAGCCGCAGTGATAGATATTAACTTCTACGGCACGAATGATCTTGAGTGGGGCGGTCGCGCAACCGTGGGCGTCACGCGCTACATGTACGTCAACAGCGTCAAGTTCTGGAAAAGGTAAGCTAAGTGGTGACAAAGC
This sequence comes from uncultured Acidobacteriaceae bacterium, assembly GCA_963714225.1. GTDB lineage: Bacteria > Acidobacteriota > Terriglobia > Terriglobales > Acidobacteriaceae > Sulfotelmatobacter. The sequence continues at coordinate 68,188 of CAVQNY010000024.1, forward strand.
CTACCCGCAGCGGTGGGACGTAAAATCTTAACAATGACAGACCCACAGCACTGGCCTAGCTTAGCGAATCCCCGATTTGGCGGGAAGAAACTTTCGCGGTTGGACTGAGTTTTTACGCACTGCATTACTGAGGTAGTAACTGTAATCGAAAAGGCTGCCAGGATGCGGGCTTGCCCCAATGCTCGCGGGCTTGCGACGCTGGCGGATTCCATCAAATACTTAGGCAAAGCAGAATTCGTGTCGCTCGATCGGTCCGTCATATAACGAAGAGGAGCCACCTGCGCGGCTCCTCTTGCGCTGCTAACGACTACTTTGCGAGCTGGGCCGTAACCTCGGGCAACACCGGCGTGCTTTCCAGTTCCACCGCATCCAGCAAGTTGGGATTCAGACCCAATGCGTTCACGATGGTCGGCGCGACCTGCCTGGTTGTCGCCACGGCCGCGACCGTCTGTGCCGTAAAGCGCGGATTCGCTACCAGCAGCATGACATTGGTATCGTCATGCGCGAAACCGCCGTGGTCGCCGATCATCGCCGTGCTGCTTGAGTAGGTCACGCCCACGTTCGGCGTCACAATGATGTCTGGCGTCCGCGGATCCTCACCCGGGTCAAGACCGCCCACGTTGTAGTTAAGCGCCAGGCTGGGCCCGTAGTAGATCTCCCCTAGTCCGATCGCTGCCGCGTTCTTTTCGAGCAGATCTACAGCCTCAGTCACGCTCTCGCCCTTTTTCAGCCAAAGCACAGACACGTCATCTTCAGTTGCGCCAATGCCCGTGGGGTTCAGCGGCGATTCCGAATAGGGAATGACACCGGCAATCGCCAGCAGCGTTGCCGGCGTTTTGCTGCCGTCAGCCACGTAGCGGGTCGGGTCAATCGGTGAGTCGCCATGCTTCGCCGTGATGATGACTAGCGTGCTGTCATAGATGCCAGCCCTCTGGAGTGCGCCGACGATCTCGCCGATCGCGAGGTCGACGTATTCGATCTCCCCCAGCAACCGAGCGCTGGGCCAAGCCGACGCGTTCTGGTAACCACCCACTGCCACTCCCGCCTCGTTTACGGACTGTCCGACGTACACGGATTGGAAGTTCATGCCAAAGACTGCCGGAACAACCGCCGGTGCGCCCGAGTGTGTCTTGCCGGCAATCTGGTTCAGCAAGGCGTGCACCTTGATGGCGTCATAGCACTGGATGTTTTCGAAGCTGGCATTCCACGCCGACACGCCAACTGAGGTGGGGTCGCGGATGGGATCGCAGGGAGCGCCTGCCAACGTCTTTACGCCGGGCAACGGCACCACAGTCGAGTCAACCTCGGGTGAATAATAGTCATCCAGGCCGTGGCCGCCGGGCCCACCCACCATGGAATAGGACGGGTGCTTGTCGATCCACGCCGTATATCCACCCGCCGCATGGATCACCCCAAATGCCGTGTTGATCCGGATGAAGTTCCAAGGATACACCGGGGCGCAACCGTTCCGCGGATCGCGCTCCAACTTCTTCGGGTCAATCGAGGCGATGCCGCCCTCGGTCAGGCCGGCTCCGGGTGCGCCACCGTTCAGTTTGCTATCGTCAATGTCAACGCCCTGGTCGTTGTCAGTCGTAGTGCCGAGCGGTATTCCGTAGGGAGTGCACGTCCCCCCAGCCAAGCCGGTGCCAGTTGTCTTTTCCGGCGCATCGAGCGACCGGTCATACGCTACATCGTAATAAAGGCCGGTCGATTTCGGCGTGCCACCGGAAGCCAGCGCCGCCATTCCCGGAAAGGAGTCCGAGGGTTTCGACGACTCCGTGTTCACATAATTGATCCCCGTCTGGCTCAACGCTGCCATGTTCGGGCAGTAGGAATCGCCGCCGTTCACGCCCGCAATCCCATGCGAGCAGTTGTAGAAATCTACCGCGTGCATGCCGTCAATGCTCAGCAGCAGCACATGCTTGATCTTCCCCGAGCCCACCTTGCTCGTATCCGCCGCTATTCCAAGCGTTGACGACGCCAGCGTTACCGCCACTGCCAATCCCGCCAGTACCGGCCTGTTTGCCTTCATATGAAACCCCCTCGGGAGTATGAGCCGCCGAATATTACACAGACGTTACTGTTGTGTGAAATCTCGGTTAATCCCGTACGTTGAGGGGTTTGGTGCCTCTGCTTCTTACGCCTTTACGTTCAGGTTAACGGTATGGATTCGGGCCGGTTGTGTTCGGGATACACATTTTGCGGTCCAGGACTAATAAACCTCGGCCAGCGTGTTGTCAAGACCACGTCTGAGGACAGCCACCACCTCCGCCGTTTGACGCTGCTTCCTTCTGTCTTTACACTCAAGTTAACGCCGTATGAATTCGGGGTGGTTCCGTTTGCTCGACGGAGCCTCGATGCGACGGCGGGTGAAAGGCGGAATGTGAGCCCCACAGAAACTACCGACGCGGCCAAGGTGGACGCAACCAAGACTGACGCGACTAAGACGGAAGCTAATAAGAAAGATGTGAAGCGGGAGATTTCGGTTGAGATTCCGGCCGCGGAGGTTGCGCGCGAGACCGAGTTGCAGATTCAGCGCTATCAGAAGAGTGCGCGGCTGCCGGGCTTTCGGGCTGGGCATGTGCCGGCTTCCATCATCAAGCAGCGGTTTGGCGATGGGCTGAAGAGTGATGTGGTCGAGGCTTTGGTCCCGAAACACTTCCGCCGGGAAGCTGAAAAACAAGGTTTGATTCCGGTTTCGCAGCCGCGCGTTACCGATCTCCACATGCATGACGGAGAGCCGCTGACCTTCAAAGCCACGTTCGAAGTGCTGCCGGAGATTCAGGTCGAAGGCTATAAAGATCTGCGCCCCAACAAGCCGGAGATTGTCGTTACCGACGAGGAAGTCGAACAGGCGCTCGCCAGCGTGCGCGAACAACATGCGACCTACACTGCCGTGGAGGGACGAGCGCTTGCCGAGGGCGACTTTGCCCAGGCTTCCATGGACGGCAAGCCCAAAGATGGTAAGGATGTTGCGGACGCCAAAGCCAATCCCGTACACATGGACGAGGTGCTGATTGAAATTGGCGGCAAGAATACCGTGCCGCAGTTTAGCCAGAACCTTACCGGCGCTTCGGCCGGGGACGAGCGAACGTTTGACGTGAGTTATCCCGAAGACACTTCCGACCAGCGTTTGGCGGGCAAGACTTTTGTCTACACGGTGAAGGTGAATGGCATCAAGCAGAAGAGCCTGCCGGAGCTTAATGATGACTTCGCCAAGGAGTTGGGCGAATTTACCAGCTTGGAGCAGGTTCGCAAGCAGATCCGCGAAAACATGGAAGTCGAAAAGCGCCACAACGCCGAGCGTGAGGCGAAAGACCAACTCGTTGCTGAGCTGGTCAAGCGCAATGAGTTCGAAGTGCCGGAGTCTTTGGTCGACCAGCAAATCGATTTGCGCCTGGAGCGCGGCCTGCGGGCTCTGGCCGCGCAAGGCATGAAGATGGAAGACCTGAAGAAGATGGACTTGCCGCGGCTTCGGGCTGGCCAGCGGGAACAGGCGGTGCACGATGTTAAGTCTTCTTTATTGCTGGAGCGTATTGCGGAGCTGGAGAAAATCGAGGTCAAAGATGAGGAAGTGAACCGGGAGGTGCAAGCTCTGGCGCGACAGTCAAAACAAAGTTCCGAAGCGGTGCGAGCTCGTTTGACAGAGGATGGGGGCCTCGATAGAATCCGGATTAGAATCCGCAGCGAGAAGACCCTCGAATTTCTTTATCACCAGTCCGCGTAGTCATTTCGATGCAGTCACTCGATGAACCCGTGGACCACTTTCGACCCTCCCCGAGAACGCAAGCGATGGTTCGGGGCGGAGTGTGGCAGGTCCGGTGACAGGTCCGGTAGACAATGAAACGCAAAGATCCGCAAATGATGCTGGTACCGATGGTCATCGAGCAGACCGGGCGGGGCGAACGCGCCTACGACATTTATTCCCGGCTGCTCCGCGATAACATTATTTTCATAGGCACGCCGATTGACGACAACATCGCCAATCTGGTGATTGCGCAGATGCTGTTCCTGGCGCAGGAAGATCCCGAGAAAGACATTCAGCTTTATGTCAACTCGCCGGGCGGCTCGATTACGGCGGGCATGGCCATTTATGACACCATGCAATATGTGAAAAATGATGTCATGACTTTGTGCGTGGGCCAGGCGGCGTCGATGGCTGCTTTACTTTTGGCCGCGGGAGAGCCCAAGAAGCGGCTGGCGTTGCCGAATTCGCGCATTCTCATCCACCAGCCTTCCATGGGAGGGTTGTCGGGCCAGGCTACCGACATTGACATCCATGCGCGTGAAATCCTGCGTATGCGGGAGATTACAAACCAGTTACTCTCCAAGCACAGCGGGCAGAAGCTCGATAAAGTGGAAAAGGACGTGGAGCGCGACTTCATCATGAACGCGCAGCAGGCTAAGGAATATGGAATCATAGACGATATCATCTATAAGACCGCGAAAGCGGTATGATCGGCCTGCGGATATGGAAGCGAGCCACACGCGCGAGTGTTGCGTCGCCAAGAGCGCGGCTCTTCGGCGCGGTCGGGGCAGGCTGCTTCGCGCGGCTCGCCCAGATCCTTCACCGCGCAAAGAACGCTGGTTCAGGATAACAACAAGGAGTACAGCCGAGTGAAAAACAAGTCGGGGTCCGAGGAGATTTTGCGCTGTTCGTTCTGCCACAAGTCGCAGGATGCAGTAGCCAAACTCATCTCGTCGCCCAGCGATTATCCCCGCGCCTACATTTGCGATGAGTGCGTGGCGGTGTGCAACTCAATTCTGGAAGACGACCGCACGGCGACTCCCCAAACTGCCGCACCCAACCAATTGCCCAAGCCGCAGGAGGTCAAGACCTTCCTGGATGAATATGTCATCGGGCAGGAGCAGACCAAGAAGAAGCTGGCGGTGGCGGTTTACAACCACTACAAGCGGATCTTCATGAACCGGCAGAAGGCGGCCGGCGACGGCATCGAACTGAGCAAATCGAACATACTGCTCATCGGTCCCACGGGAACCGGAAAGACGCTGCTGGCGCAGACTCTGGCGCGCATGCTCGATGTGCCCTTCGCTATCGTCGATGCCACCACGCTGACCGAAGCCGGCTACGTGGGCGAGGATGTGGAGAATATTATCCTTAAACTGTTGCAGGCCGCGGAGGGCGATGTGAGCCGCGCCCAGACCGGCATCATCTACATCGATGAAATCGACAAGATCGGGCGCAAGGACGAGAATCCGTCCATTACTCGCGATGTTTCCGGCGAAGGCGTGCAGCAGGCGCTGCTGAAAATTTTGGAAGGAACCATCGCCAATGTTCCCCCGCAGGGCGGACGCAAGCATCCTCACCAGGAATTCACTCCCGTCGACACCACCAACATTCTCTTCATTTGCGGCGGAGCATTCGTGGGCTTGGAGAAGATCATCGGCAGGCGGGTCGGGAAGAAGTCGCTCGGCTTCCGCGGCGGCGAAGAGGCGGAAAAGGAAGACGCCGTTATCGCGCGCAAGCGCAACTTCGAACTGCTGAGCGAAATCCAGCCGGAAGACTTGATCAAGTTTGGCCTGATTCCTGAATTCGTGGGCCGCATGCCGGTGGTGGGCATGCTGGAAGATCTGGACGAGTTTGCGCTGATCGAGATCCTCACCCGGCCCAAGAATGCGATCGTCAAGCAATACCAGCGCCTGTTCGAGTTCGAAAATGTGCGCTTGAAGTTCAGCGACGACGCTTTGCGCGCGATCGCCCGCCAGGCCATGGCTCGCAAAGTGGGGGCTCGCGGCCTGCGCATGATTCTGGAAGAACTCATGCTCGACCTGATGTTCCACCTGCCCAGCCAGAAGAAACTAAAGGAGTTTGAGGTTACGCGGGAGATGGTGGAGAAGCGCAGCGCTTCCGTGGCTATGATGGAGAAGGCGGGATAGCAAAAGAGGAGTAAACTGGTAGAGGGGCGGTTAGCCGGCGATTGTCATTCGGCCCGAGCCATTCCGCACGAGTCATTCGGCATAAACCCAGGGAGATTGAGTGACCACATCCAAGGAAAAATTCGAGACCAAGAAGCTGCCCATGATGCCCATCCGGGACGTGGTCATCTTCCCGTTCATGATGACGCCGTTCGTCGTGGGCCGCGAGTCCAGCGTGCGCGCCCTGGAAGAGGCCTTGGCTGCGGACAAGAAAATCTTCCTGGCCACCCAGCACGATGCTTCCATCGACGAACCCAAATCGAATGAGATTTATCAGGTCGGCACCATCGTCAACATCGTGCAGAGCCTCAAGCTGCCCGATGGCAACATCAAGGTTCTGGTGGAAGGCATTGAGCGCGGGCGGTTGCTCCAGGCCACCGACGCGGACGGTTACATGCAGGCTACCGTGCGCGTGGCTCGCTACCCGGTCGAGATGAATGCGCAGATCGAAGCCGGCATGCAGCGCGTGACCACGCTGTTTGAGCAGTATGTGAAGCTGTGCCAGGCGCTGAACTACGAGACCATGATCTCGGCCGTGCGCATGGAAGATCCGGCCAAGCTCACCGACATCATCGCCGCCAATCTGCAGCTTTCCATCGAAGAAAAACAGGAACTGCTGGAAATCTTCGACCCTTCGGAGCGCTTGAACCGCATCGCCGACGTGCTCGACGTGGAAATCGAAAAACTCAACGTGGACCGCACCATCCAGTCGCGGGTGAAGCGGCAGATGGAGAAGGCGCAGAAAGAGTACTACCTCAACGAAAAGATCAAGGCCATTCAGAAGGAACTGGGCCGCGGCGAAAAAAGCGAGTTCGACGAACTGAAGAAGAAGGTCGAATCCGCCGGCATGCCGAAAGAAGTCAAAGACAAGGCGCTGCAGGAACTGAAGAAGCTGGAAGCGATGCCGCCCATGTCGGCCGAATCCACAGTGTCGCGCAACTATCTCGATTGGCTACTGGCGGTGCCGTGGAAAAAGCGCTCTAAGGAAATCCGCAACATCTCGCGCGCCGAAAAAGTTCTCAACGAAGATCATTACGGGCTGGAGAAGATCAAGGAACGCATCCTTGAATTTCTCGCGGTGCGCCAGTTGGTGAAGAATCCGAAGGGGTCGATCCTCTGCTTCGTCGGGCCTCCGGGCGTGGGCAAGACCTCGCTGGGCATGTCGATCGCCAAGGCCACCGGGCGCAAGTTCGTGCGCATGTCGCTGGGCGGAGTGCGCGATGAGGCTGAGATTCGCGGCCACCGGCGCACTTATATCGGCGCGTTGCCGGGCCAGATCATTCAGATGATGAAGAAGGCGGGCACCAAGAACCCGGTCTTCATGCTCGACGAAGTCGATAAAATGTCGATGGACTTCCGCGGCGACCCTTCGGCGGCTCTGCTGGAAGTGCTCGATCCCGAGCAGAACTTCATGTTCGTCGACCACTACCTCGACGTCGAATATGACCTCTCGCAAGTCTTCTTTATTGCTACTGCGAACGTCATGCACACCATTCCTCCGGCGCTGCAGGACCGCATGGAAGTGCTGCGGCTGCACGGCTACACCGAGCAGGAGAAAGTTGAGATCGCCAAGCAGTTCCTGGTAAAGAAACAGATGCTGCAGGCGGGCCTGTCGGAGAAAAACATAAAGTTCACCGACGAGGCGATCATGGGGCTGATTCGCTCCTACACGCGCGAGGCCGGCGTTCGCAATCTGGAGCGCGAAATCGGCAACGTTTGCCGCAAGGTCGCGCGCAAGGTGGTCAAGGAAGGCGCAAAACTATACCGCTCGCCGTGACCGGCGAGAATGTCACTGACTTCCTGGGCGTGATCAAGTTCCGCGACACGCTGGCGCACGAAAAGAGCGAAGTGGGATTGGTCACCGGCCTGGCCTGGACCGAAGTTGGCGGTTCGATCCTCAGCACCGAAGCCACGGTGGTCGATGGCAAGGGCAAGCTGACGCTGACCGGCAAGCTCGGCGACGTGATGCAGGAATCGGCGCAGGCCGCGCTGTCGTATATCCGCTCGCGGGCAAACCGCCTCGGCCTGAATCGCGATTTCTACCGCACGCTCGATCTGCACGTGCACGTGCCGGAAGGCGCGATCCCGAAAGACGGGCCATCGGCTGGCATTACCATTGCCACCGCGATCGCGAGCGCGCTCAGCAAAATTCCGGTGCGGCGCGATCTTGCCATGACCGGTGAAATCACGCTGCGCGGCAAAGTGCTGCCCATCGGCGGGCTCAAGGAAAAGCTGCTGGCTGCGCATCGCGCCGGACTGTTCGAAGTTATCCTGCCCCGGGACAACGAAAAAGATTTGGCCGAGGTTCCCGAAAATCTGCGCAACGCCATGAAGCTGCACTTCGTGGATACGATGGATCAGGTGCTGCAGATTGCGCTGGAATCTGCCCTGCCGACGCTCGGTGAAGATGTAACCACGCAGCCGATCGCGCCTCTGACCTCGAGCACCGGGGATAGCCCGGCGGCACATCAGTAGGAAACCAGTTGCCAGTTGCCAGTACCCGGTTGCCCGTTACGATGTCCACCTCCAACCAAGGTCAGATCACCTTTGACAACGGGCCGGAGCTGCCAGCCGAAGAGGCGCAAGCCCGGACAACGGGAATACTGCCTTCTCAGGAAATCAGCAACCTGATCGCCCGGGGAAACGTCATAGCCACGCCGGCGATAAACCCCGATCACATCCAACCTGCAAGTCTAGACCTGCGGCTGGGCGACATGGCACATCGCGTGCGCGCGAGCTTTCTGGCGGGCCCGAATAGCACGGTCGAAGCCAAAATCAAAGACCTGCGGATGGCGCGAGTCGATCTCACGGGTGCGTCTGTTCTCGAAAAAGATTGCGTTTACATCATTCCGCTGCTGGAAGAGTTGAACTTACCGGAAAACATTTCCGGGAAGGCCAATCCGAAGAGTACCACCGGACGCTTCGACATTTTCACGCGCTTGATCACGGATTACGGCACCGAGTTCGACCACGTGCCGCCGGGATACAAGGGTAAACTCTACGCCGAAGTTGTTTCTCGGACGTTTACGGTTGCGATTCGAGCGGGCATGCGGCTGAGTCAGTTGCGGTTTGTGCAGGGCAGCGCACGTTCGAGCGACCGTGCGATCAAAGGATTGGATCGGGAAGAACCGCTTGTTTATATGGACGAAGACAGCCCTGGTAAAGCCCGAATCGAGCGGGGGTTAAGAATTACTGTGAATCTGGAGGGAGCGGAGGCGGGCGAGATTATCGCTTACAAGGCGAAGCGTTATGCTCCGGCCATCGAACTGGACAAGATTGATTTTTATCCAACGGAGGAGTTCTGGGAAGTTCGTCATCAGAACGCCAACAAGAATCTGATTCTCGAGCCCGGTGACTTTTATATTCTTGCTTCCAGAGAGAGGGTGAGCGTTCCCCCGGAGTACGCGGCGGAGATGGTTCCCTTCGATCCTTCAGATGGTGAGTTCCGGATTCATTATGCAGGGTTCTTCGATCCCGGCTTCGGCTATGGTTTCAGCGATATCAAAGGAACCCGTGCCGTGCTTGAGGTTCGAGCGCACGAGGTTCCGTTTCTGATGGAACACGGGCAACTTGTGGGCCGCCTGAACTATATGCCTCTGTTGTGCAGGCCGCACAAGATCTATGGGACGAATATAGGGTCGTCCTACCAACACCAGGCGCTCACCCTGAGCAAGCAGTTTCGTAAGGGTTGAGTCGCCCGCTCGCTTGCCAGCTTGCCAACCCCCGCTGCCCCATTGCACACTGGAGCATGAGGGTTATCGCGCGATTTCTGGCGGCGGCTACGGACGCCGCGCTCTTCCCTGCTCCCAGCGTGCCGGAGGTCGCTTTTCTCGGCCGGTCCAATGTGGGCAAGTCCAGCGTGATTAACACTCTGGTGGGCGCCAAGCTGGCCCGCACCAGTTCCACGCCGGGGCGCACGCGGAGTATTAATTTCTTCGAAGTGCGCTGGCCGGGAAAGCCGCGCCCGGAGGTCATCTTCGCCGACCTGCCGGGCTACGGCTATGCCAAGCTCGCGCGCGAGACTTCACAGGAGTGGCCCAAGTTTATCGAGCCCTACCTCAACGACCGGTCCACGCTGTCGTTATGTCTGGCGCTGGTGGACGTGAACGTGCCTGCGCAAGCGAGCGACCGCCAACTCTTAAATTTTCTTAATGCCTCGGGCCGTGACTTTCTCCTGATCGCAACCAAGAGCGACAGGCTCTCCAACAATCAACTGCGCGACGCGCTGAGAGGCTTGACAGAAGCATATCCCACGGCGACCGTGATTCCCTTCTCGGCAAAGACCGGAGCCGGACGGAACGAGGTGTGGAAGAAGATCCGGCAGTCGGCAGCCGAATTTTCTGCGGCCACGTTCCCGTCTTGAACTTCTCTCGTTACGGAAACTGCCCATTCCCTTCGGCGCAAGCAACCTTTCACTACCGCTAAGTGTTCGGCTCGAAAGCTCCCTAGAGTCGAAAACAGAGACTCCTCGTGCAGTTAGACTCCGGAAGGTTGTTCGAGCGGAGGGCCTCGAAGCGAAGGGGCACTGCTCTAGGGTGTTCGATGAAACCAGCGCTCCAGTGACTCTGGTGTCTCCAGCCATGTCGCCCCGTTTGCCCAAAGTAATCTTACGATTGCTATGATAAAGCCTATGGCGGTTTACCTGATCACGGGCATTGGCGGGTTTATTGGATCGTCTCTGGCGCGAGAGCTGTTGCGGCGCGGCGAGCAGGTTCGCGGAGTAGACAATTTTTCAACCGGCAAGCGGGAAAATCTTTCGCAAATCCTGGGGCGGATCGAGTTTCGCGAGGCGGACATCCTCGATCTCGATGCCATGAAGCTGGCGTGCGCTGGAGTGGACTATGTTTTGCATCAAGCGGCGATTCCTTCGGTGCCGAAGTCTGTGCAGGATCCGATCGGGAACAACCGGGCGAACGTGGATGGCACAGTGAACGTGCTGGTCGCGGCGCGCGATGCCGGGGTGAAGCGGGTGATCTATGCGGCATCGTCATCAGCGTATGGCGATACGCCGACACTGCCCAAGCACGAGCGCATGACACCGGATCCGATTTCGCCTTACGCCGTGGCCAAACTGGCCAGCGAGCGTTACATGATCTCGTTTTACCGCTGCTACGGACTGGAGACGGTGGCGCTGCGCTACTTCAATATTTTTGGCCCGCGGCAGGATCCGTCGTCGCCTTACTCGGGTGTGCTGGCAAAGTTCATCCCGCAGATGCTCAACGGACAGCAGCCCACGATCTTTGGCGACGGCGAGCAGAGCCGTGATTTCACTTACATCGACAACGCCGTCGAGGCTAACCTGCTGGCCTGCCAAGCTCCCACACAGCAGGTGGCGGGCCGGGTGTTCAACGTGGCGACGGGGCGCCGCGTCACGCTCAATGAGACCTTCAAACTCCTGCAGACACTCACCTCGTACTCCGGTTCCCCCATCTATGGCGTGGAGCGCAGCGGCGACATCAAGCATTCGCTGGCCGACATTTCCTCTGCGGAAGAGCATCTGGGCTACAAACCCAAGGTAAGTTTTGAAGATGGCCTGCAGCAGACGGTTGACTGGTATCGGAATTCCCGCCCCTAGCGCTTCGGGCTTTCGGGCTTCGGCAAGGCGGTCCCGTACTCGAATGGGCGTCTTCCCTGAAGAAGCCGGAGCCGGAAAGCCGAAGCTCGTTACGTTGGTGATCTACGTCGAGGTTATCGCTGTGGATAGAGTGAAGGCATGACACTCTCATCGATGGTGGTTTCGCGTGATTGGCAGGAAGTCAGTGTTCTGGAATGCATTCTTGGCAGCTTGCACATGGATGTTGCTGTCGAGAGCGACCCGCAACAGGCTCTCGTCCGGCTCACGAAGTCGAAAGTCGATGCCCTGATTGTTGACTGTGATCTGAATGGCACGCGTCAGTTCTTTCGTAAACTGCACAGCGCAGCTCCGCGCGCGAGTACAGTGCCGCTGGTGATCATGGGTGGGCCGCAAGGAAGACCCAACATGGAGGGAACCGGCGCGATGTTTGCCTTCGATAAACCGATTTCGGTGGAGCAAGCGGTGCGCACGCTCTCGGCCGCGCGCAACATGATTCTGGATGGACGCCTGCGTTATCACCGGGCCGGGCTGGAAGTGCCGGTGACTCTGACTAGCCGCCATCGGAAGCGGGCGGGAGCTCAACTCATCAATTTAAGCCAGGGTGGGCTGCAGGTGCGCGTCGAGGATGGATTCGATGCGAGTAAGGCGTCGCGGGTGGCCTTCGAACTGCCTGGAACCAAGTGCGGGATGAAGGCCGAAGTGGAAGTGGCTTGGTCCGATAAGCAGGGAAATGTTGGCATCCGCTTTGTGAATATGGGATCGGAGATGAAACACACGTTGCGGCTTTGGCTGGCGCAGCAGTATTTTGCGAACTAGGGGAGCAGTTCTCAGTTTCTTGTTTCGCGGTTTCTGGTTTCCAGGGTCGAGGCGGTTCTAGCGGATGCGGACGGCCTCTTCTTCATTCTCTTCAAGGCTGGATGGTGTTTGCGCCAGGCGAGCGCCCAGGCTTGGTCCTCCAAAGACAGCAAATATGGCCCAGTAGGCAGCGGCGACGAAAACCGCCGCCGCCGAGGCGGTTCCCAGAGTGAGGGGCCAGGGCGGAAGTTCGTGCGCGATGGAGATAAAAATCAGAGCGAACAGGAGCAGGGCCGCCAGCACAACGAGACTATCCACCAACCACGCGAGGGTGCGCCCCGAGAGCGGCCGGGAAAGCCAGTTCAGCGGCTCATTGGGTTCGAAGCCGGGAAGTTCGGAGGCGTGGGATTCGTAGGCGGGACCCGCAAGATCTTCTTCGCAATTCTGGTAAGCGGCTTGTGCCTCGTCCTGCCGGGCAACGCCTGGCTCCAGCCGGATCGCCGGACGGGGCGCAGCCGACACAGTCAGCCCGTCGTTTTCCTCCGGAGCGTTTTCGTCACGAAGATTTTCTTCACGAACCTTTTCTTTCCGAGCAATCGAGGCGACAGAAGCCCCAAAGATGGAGCGGGGATGGTCGGCTTCGCGGGCCATGGCATCCAAAAGGTTGGAAAATATCCACTCGTTGATCTGATGATGGGTACGTGTGGGCAAGTCCACGAAGCGAATGCCGCATCGTCCCGAGCGGCTGGCCCAAAGGACCTGACCACCGGTTTCCACGCGCAGGCGAGGGAATCTCAACTCAAAGCGGAGGCGAACGCGCTGCTGCGGGCGCAGCGCAGCGACGGCCTGCACGGCCACACCCTCGTGATTGAGGTTGCGGATGATTCCACCGTTGGCATCGTCCAGAGTGACGTAGGTCAGCGTGCGCAGTTCATGCCGGTACTGAGCGCGTGCTTGCCGCGCGGGAAAAGAGACTGCCTGCATACTCTCCCCAGGAATGGTCGGACAGAGCCTGTTCGGTCAAATTCTAGTTTCTGACAGGCGCGGGCTGGCAGTAACTCGGTTGGTTCGTGGGGAGCGGGCAATGCTGCTATTTCTGCTCTTTTAGCTTCTTCAGCATGTCGATCCCATTCTGATTCTTGGGATTCAGTTCGATCGATTTCTCGTAGTTCTGTATGGCGAGATCTTTTTGCCCCGTAGCCATATAAGCTTCCCCCAGGCTGTCATACGGGTTCGAGGACTTGGGGTAATCCTCGACATTGCGCTTGAAGACCAGGAGAGCGTCTTCCTTCCGATCGGACTGGAGCAGGTGATAGCCAAGCTGATTCAGGGTACCTTCATCCAATTCATATTCCGAAGAACCTGATCTCTGGATCTCCGAATACTTTTGCATCGCGGCCGGCGTGCCTCGTAAGTCCGCAATGAGCATCAGGACATCCGCGGCGGGTTCCTTCTCGGCAGTGTTGCTCCACGCATATTCCCTGGCAACGCTCTTGATGAAATAGTTTCCCACGGTGACACCGTTATCGGAATTGGCCATCACTACTACGCCATGCCCGGAGTCGCTGAACATGGTGAGAACGGCCTGAAAGCCGTCGTCGGCGCCGTTGTGTCCGAATTGGCTGGGATTATTCTTGCCGCCCAGGAAGAACCCCAGGCCCACGTTTTCAATCTGCGGCGTCAGCATCTGCTGCGTCGTCGTCGCAGACAGGACGTGGTTTGCCTTGTCCTGTTTGGACAGCGCGATTTCGATGGCGAACCGGGCCAGGTCAGAGGGCGTGGTCCACAGGCCAGCCGCGGCCATCTCGGGATAGACGTGCCATTTCCCGCGAACAACTTTTCCGTCCGCATGGGTTCCGGAAGCTGCCAGAGCCGCTCGGGCCGGTGGAAGCGGCTGTTCGTAGGTGCTTTCGCGCATTCCAATTTTGTCGAGAACGGTCTCGCGCATGAACTTCGGGAAGGGTTCGCCGGTCACGTCCACCACCAATTGTTGCTCGATAGTGATTCCGCCGCCGGAATAGACAGACTTTGTGCCAGGGACAATATCCACGCGGATGGGCGCGGTATTCGCTGGTTTCTCGCCATTGAAGATTTGTATCAGCGTCGGAATGGGCGCATCAACGGCGTATCCGGGAAATCCGTGGACGGTCAGCCCGGCGCTGTGGCTCATGAGACGGCGGAGCGTGACCTTCTGCTCCCGGGTGAATTCATTTTCCGGAACCTTCCAGCTCACCAGCTTCCGATTGACGTCTTCATCGAGCGAAAGCTTGCCGTGCTCTACCAGGTAGAGTGCGCCGGTCGCAGCCACGGGCTTGCTGATCGAACCTGCCTGAAAAAGGGTCCTGGTGGTTACAGGCGTGGCCGTCCCCGCTTCCGTGACGCCATAACCTTTTGCCCAAACGATTTTGAAATTGTCGATGACCGCAACACTCAGGCCCGGGACTTTGTAGACCTCCATCAGTTTCTGCAGATTGATCTGCAGCGGCGGTTCATTTTCGCCCAGGGAAATGGCAGGAAAGTCGTTCTCAACCCGCGCGATGCGCTCCGCCAGTGGGGCGGCCGCGTTGCTGGTCTTGTCCCCCACGCCGGCGGCTTGAGCTTGTGCGGAGGGAACGACATAGATGAGACTGATAAGGACAAGACTGAGGACGAGCACAAGCAACCGAGCGTGAGTGGTCTTAGTCAGGTCTGAGCGCATAGATTCTTTTCCCCTTCGAACCGTAGCATACAGAGACGTTCTATGGACGGTGAAAGAACCCCGATGTTACCAGGGCGCCGATCAAGAGCGCAGCAAGGTTTCGCCTACCGATCGTTCCGACGCCAGCAAGACCTTCACGACTTCAAAGACGATCACCGTGGCATAGGTAACGGCGATCCAGACACAAGCTCCCTCGATAGGCAGGCCAGGCCAGGCGCCGATAAAAAGCCCCATCATTTGACGGTGCTGGTAGTTCCACCAGTTGTAAGGGACAGCCAGAGTAGATTCCCAGAGCAGGCTGACCAGCAGCATAAAGAAAAGCGTCGAGGCTGAGGGCACGCCAGTTGATGAAACGCCGCGCTACCGGGAAAAAACTCACGGCGGGCAGCAGGCCTCCGGCGACGAGAAGCGTGAAATAGCCGGGAAAGCCTGCCTGGTCTTCAGGCAGGGCAAGATGCTTTTCGTAAAACCAGGCAGCCGCGGTCAAGATCACGGCGAGGATCAGCGAGGCGGGATGAAATTGCAGAAGGCGGCGCATCTTTTTGGCCTCGCCAGAGTAGTCAGGCATGTTGTAGGCCGCTAGCCAGAACTCGCCGAGCCATACATACACAAGAAGAACCGCATGAAAGCCCGTGAAATAGAAGATGTACTCCTCGATGGGAACGGGCCTGCCGAGCGCGGGAGCGCGTATGCTCAGCGTCGCTCCAACATTGGGGTAGCAGAAGAACCACTGCGCGAAAACGACGTCAAGCAAGCAGCCTAGCGGGACGAGGATGGCGACGGTCCACCCAAAGGCACGCTTCGGGATTTTCAATTCCTCGCTGGGCAGCAACCATCCTGCGATGACCATGATGGGACGATGAACAGCAAGAGGCTAAGGGTGTAGCCATGCGGTGTGGGGTCCTGGCTGGTGGGCACGAGCGTGGCCGGGGAGTGGACGGTTTCGAGCGTGATGGCCGCGGGAATCACGATCATCGCCAACATGGCAACGACAATCACAGCGCAAACGGTTGGGCTGGGGAGTCCGTGAGAGCGGGGTGCGGGCATGATCGGTCTCCGGGTCGTGGCGGCGAGTGAACTACTGAAGCAAGATTTCTGAAGCGCCCAGCATTGTACGCCTGTCCACGAAAGGCGTCGCGACCCATCGCCGCTTTGTCCGGAAGTTGGAAATATAGCGGCCGCTCTTACCAAAGACCATGCCCAATAGGGCAGGTCCCCCCAATTGCAACCGGGATAAAACCCCGCTAACTTAAGAGAAAGCTCACCCGGAACCGGATGGCAAGCCGTTGTGCAACGGATGGCGATGGGCAGATCGAGCGACGGCTCTAAGTTGGTAATTGACAATGGCTTGGCTGATCGCTACATTCGCGACGACGAAGGCAACTGGCCGACCATTGTGACGCAACCAACTCCGACAGAACCGACCGTTGAAGTTGGCGGCCTCACCGATGCGCGGTTGCCGGTGTGGCAGCGGGAGCGGAGCGCATCTGCGCCAGTGCAAAACACCTTCCCTAAGAACGCTTCTCATCACACGCGAGAGTTGCAGCCGTCTGGACGCGATGCCCTGCCGGCGCTTCTGGCGTTCTCGGCCTTGCACCAGCAGGTGCGGCAACGGCGGGCCCTGGCCGCAGCGTTCCATGGATTTGAGACGATTCGTGGCGCGACTGAGTTCGAGGCGGGAGAGCAATTTGTTCTGGACGAAGTGCTGCAGTTAGTGGCGGAGCGAGCCATTGCCATCACCGGAGCGGATGGATTGGGAGTCGCTCTGGCGGAGAACAACGAGATTGTTTTGCGGGCCTCGGCGGGCGCGATCAAGCCGGACGTGGGTCAGCGTATCCAGCGGGACTCAGCTTTCTCGGGAGCATGTTTCCGCACGGCGCAGATTATCCGCTGCGACGATACGGAGACCGACGATCGCGTAAACCTGGACGCGTGCCGGCAACTGGGCGCGCGGTCCATGGTAGCGGTGCCGCTGTGCGGACGGCGGCGCGTCATCGGACTGCTGGAGGCGTTCTCGGCCGAGCCGTTCGGATTCAACGACAGCGACGTGAGCAGCCTCGGATTGCTGGCGGAGTTGATTGTCAGCGCTCTCAAACCTGAGGACGAAGAACGCTTCGCGGAATCGGCGCGAGTGGCGGAAGCCGAATTAGCCGCGCCGCCGATTACGACGCAAGCGCCTCCCCCCGTTAAAGACCCTTCCTCGCAGAGAGTCGCTGCGCTGGTTGTGCCCGTGCCCCAAGTTGAGGATGCAGCGGAAGCAGCGTCAGCGGAGGACGCAGCGGCGGTCGTTGCTCCGCTAGTCGTTGAGCCAGCGCTCTTGCCTGTGCCGGAAACGGAGTTGAGAACCGAGCCAGAGCACACCGAAGACCCGATTTCCCCCGAAGCCGCGCGAGAGCCTGAGCATTCCGCGGGTCACCATCCGGGGATCGTGGGGGTATGGGTGCTGGTAGTGGTCTCTGCGCTCCTGGCGGGAGGGCTGTGGTGGAAGCTGAAAAATGCGCAGCTCGGCAAGGTATTGGTGCAGCCTGAGCAGAAGATCACGAAGCCCGTAGCCGTGACGAAGCCGGCGCCTTCCGCCGCAATATCTTCCTCTTCGGTTGGCTCCTCTTCGGTCAATTCATCTTCGGTCAACTCATCGAGCACCACCCTGGATGCACAAACGAGTTCAGCGCCTGAACCCGGCAGCGCAACATCGCAGGAACCGTTGAAGCTGCCACGCATCACCGGGATCCGGCATTGGTCTTCTGCCGATTCCAGCACAGTTGTGCTCGACCTGGAAGATCAGGTGCAGTATGAGGCCCATCGCCTGGCCTCTCCCGATCGCATTTATTTTGATCTGCACGATACCTCGCTCGCTCCCGAAATTGAAGGGAAAGCCATCGATGTCGGCGATGCGCTGCTGGCGCGGGTTCGGGTGTCGCAGCCGGTCTCGGGTCTGACCCGTGTGGTGCTGGAGACGAAAGACAAACCGAACTTTTCCGTCAGCCTGGAGCCAAATCCCTACCGTCTGGTGGTGCAGGTGCGGAGACTGGGCGCGGACCCTAAGGCTCAGGTAAATCTTTTCCCGGGAGCCGCGAACGCGGAACAGGAGAAGCTGGCCATCGTGGTTCCTCCGCCCACGCGCGAAGATTTGCAACTGCGGGCGCGGGTGCCGAAGATGCGCATCGTGGTGGATGCGGGTCACGGAGGCTGGGATCTGGGAACGGTCGGCCGGCGAGGATTGCTGGAAAAAGATGTGGTGCTGGAGATTGCCCAGAGACTGGGCAAGCTGCTCGAAAGCCGCCTGGGCGCGGACGTGATTCTGACGCGGAACGACGACAATTACATCCCGCTCGACGAACGGGCTGGGATGGCAAATCAGTCGCAGGCGGATCTGTTTATCTCGGTCCACGCGAACTATAGCGATCTGCCTTCGGCGCGGGGTGTGGAAACTTACTACACGAATTTCTTTTCGGCTCCCAACGCAAAGGATTTCGAGACACGGGATCCAGATCGCCGCAAGAACGCAACCGCAGCGGTGCTCTCGTCCGCTGAACTGCACGAGAAGATTGAGCAGTCACGGCGGCTGGCGGCTAGCGTGCAGCGCTCGCTGTACGGAACTTTGTCAGCGCAAAATCCCGGACTGCGCGACCGGGGTGTGAAGGAGGCTTCTTACGTGGTGCTTACGGAAACTGCGATGCCGGGAATTCTAGCGGAAGTTTCGTTCGTGAGCAGCCCCGACGACGAGCAGAAGCTGCGCAGCGACGAATACCGCGAGCAGATCGCCGAAGCTCTGTACAAAGGCATCGCTCGCTACGCTGCCAACTCACGCAGCGTCAAGGTCGCGAGCGCCGCGAAATAATACCTGGTAGCGAGAGCGAAACACTCCGTCTCACTTCGGCGAAACATTCGGCCAATTGTCTACAAGCGCCTGTCCTCGGTGTACTTGCTCGGCCGTCATTTTTTGCAGTCAGTTCCCTGAGCTTCTTGTCGCTGTGCTTGTAGCCGCTTCGGTGCGCGAGCGTGTACCACAGATATGCCTTGGGATAATCCGGCGAGTTGGCATGAGCGAGATGCTCTCCCATCAGGAATTGAGCTTTTGGCAAGCCCTGCCTGGGCTGCCTTCTCGAGATACATCAACCCAAGGCTATCTTCCTTACCCATGTCGCGGCCTTCGAAATAAAGGGCCGACAAGTCCAACTCCGCCCGACCATCGCCGGCAGCCACCTTTCTGGTTAGCTCTGCGATCTTTCGGTCATTGTTTCCAGACAAATGAAAATCAACTTCAACCGCAATTTCGACTGCGACGGGCCTTGCCATCTTTACGCGCGGGATCGAACCTCCACGACTGCCCGCCTCGATGGCCTTTTCATCCAGTCCCTTGCCGAGCGGTTTCGTTACCCGAATGTCTCTAGGCTTTCCGTCCTCGCCGACCGCCAGCCTCAGAACGATGATGCCCTGAAAGTGCTCCCGGAGCGACTGTTCCCGAGAAGAACCCAGGCTCTCTGTGTTGACACTCCCCACGGCTAAAGCCGGGGAATTCTTGCTTCAACCAAGATTGCTGGCTATCGCCAGACTTACATCTTGTCCACAAGCGTTTATCGTCTCCTCATGCCCTGTGGCGACGTTTAGTACGATACAGCGATTGCTGGCTCTGGCTTGGTTATCGCCAACGCCGTATTTAGAGTACCAAAGAGCAAGAGCAAGAGCAAAAGCAAGATCGTCGGCTTGTATCCCCATTCCTGAAGGCAGGGGCTTTACGCCGACTTCGGTAAACCACTCGCGGCGGAGAGACACCCTTGCCAATCTTGAATACAGGCGCTGGCTCGGGGCATCCTGCGGGTTCGCCGCAGGCTGATCCTGCGCGCTGACGCAGGATGCTGCCGCGAGCACAAATGCAGCGTACAAGGCCCCGGTAATCTTCCAAGGCATGAGGAGCGACCGAACGACGATTCAACGGCTGTGCGTCAGGCACCTACCGTCGGGTTCTCCTTGGGATCGATCTTGGGTCCTTACAGTGCAGGTTCGGCATTCTTGAGGCCTTCGTCGAGAGGCTGGCCGGGATGGGGGGCGCCTTGCACGAGGCGCCAGCCGTCGTCATAGTTGCGAAAGATTGCGGTGGATTGGTAGTGGATGCTGCTGGGATAGAGGACCGCTCCGACCTCGTTTAAGGGAATCCATCGCCAGGTAAATTCGACGTCGGCAACGTTGCCCTGCTTGGCGATGCCCGTGATGGCTATCAGTTCGCGTCGCGCGGCGGGAATGCTGAAGGATTGCTTTTCGCCATCGCCGGTGGCGATGAGACTTTGAAACGTATCCACGCCTGAGGGGGTGAGCATGACATCCCAGCAAGGCGGCGGGGCCAGAGCCGGAGGGCAGGGGGCGTTGGTGGCGGAAATCCAGCCGCGATGCTGCAGGACAAGATAGTCAGGCGAGCGGTAGTCCTTGTTGGAGACAACGCCGGTACGCAGCTCAAGCTGCTGGGAGGCGCGGAAGGTATTGGAACTCGCGATCAGATCGGCGGCGAGGCGGCGAGTGAGAAAGTCGCGGGGAGAGCAGGATGAGAGCTGGAGGGAGCTTAGAACCCACACAACGAGGATGGATAGTTTTCGCATGAACGAACGGGAAGTCAATTAAGGAAGCGAGCCGGACGCGCGATGATTGCTTCGCAAACAACGCCACGCTTCGCGTGGTTTGGCCCGGATCCTTCGCTGCGCAAAGAACGCTTGCTCAGGATGACATTCCTACCGGATTGTAAACAAAAGCGATCTCTTGCGCGGCAAGAAAGGATGGGAGGCGATCTGGCCTTCGAAGCGGGTGGACCAGCGACCGGGAATTGCGGTGGCACATTGGGGACAGTGGCCATCCGGGGTGAGGCGGTAGTTTTTGATCAGGTAGCCGTAGCGCTCGATCAAAGTCTCATTGCACTGCGGACAGCGCGTGTTTTCCCAAGGGCCGACCCTGCCGGGAAGATTGCCGGCATAGATGTAGCGAAGACCCGACTGGCGGCCGATTTCGGCGGCTCGCAGCAGGTCTTCCGGGCACGTGTCGCGGGGATCGGTCATCTTGTAGTCGCCGTGAAAGGCGGTGACGTGCCACGGAATGTCGGGCGAGATGCCGGCAAGGAATTCGGTGAGGCGGCGCAGTTCGTCGGCGGAGTCGTTGAAGCTGGGGATGAGAAGCGTGACGATCTCAAGCCAGAGGCCCATATCGTGGATGCGGCGGATGCTCTCTAGGATGGGACCGATGCGGCCGCCGAGTTCGTGGTAATGACGGTCGTCAAAGCTTTTGAGATCGACTTTGTACAGATCGAGCCAGGGGCGCAAGTATTCGAGAACTTGGGGAGTGCCGTTGCCGTTCGAGACGAAGCCGGTGATAAGCCCAGCGGCCTTGGCTTCCTTGAAAACGGCGACTGCCCATTCGCTGGTGATGAGAGGCTCGTTGTAGGTGCTGACCAGAATCTTTGCGCCCTGAGCGATGGCGTCGCGCACCAGAAGTTCGGGTGAGGCTTCGAGCGGAGGCGAGACGGCGCTGGGATCGCGCAGGGCCTGCGACGTAACCCAGTTCTGACAATACGCGCAGTGCAGATCGCAACCCAACATGCCGAAGCTGTAGGCGAGAGCGCCGGGATAGGCGTGAAAGAATGGCTTTTTCTCGACCGGGTCGCACTGGGTTCCGGCGGTGTATCCCCAGGGGACGAACAGCGTCCCGCCGCGATTGTAGCGGACTTTGCAGACGCCGGGCTGGCCTTCGGGGATGGGACAGCAATGTCCGCAAGCGAAGCAGCGTACGCGGTGATTTTCGAGCTTTTGGTACAGACTGGGATCGGCCTCGCGAACTCGCTCGTCGAGAACACTGCGCAGGGTGGGCACGGACGACCTCTAGTTCTATTCTAACGCTGCGGAGTCGGGAGGGCTTCGGGCTTCGGGCTTCGGGCTTGTAGTTTCGGGCTGGAGGCGGGATGGGTGAGTCCGTAGCGGCAAGTGACATGTGACAGCAGACGAGTTCTTGCGGGAGCGACGGGGGTGCAAGCAATTCCATGGGTCCCCTTTTGGCTGGGCTCGGGCAGGCTTTGGCTTCACTGACGGTGACAAAGTAATCCGGATGACGAGCAATCAGGATGGCTGATAGAGCAATCGACGTTTGCTAGCGGCCGGGATTTGGCTTGGTGCGCGGCTGATGCTGTTGGTACCAGATCTCCGCTTGCTGTTCGATGGCTGCCGCCTGGGCACGACTCATTCCGTTGGCGAGGACTTTGGCGAGATCCTTGCTGCCTTCCTGGCCGCCGGCGCGGGCCAGCACCGTCCAGAAGTATGCTTTGTTTGTATCCTTAGGCAGGCCATGATGCCCACCCCAGTAGAGCAGGCCCAACTTGTACTGGGCAGACACATTGCCATGCTCGGCCGCTTTGGTAAACCAAGCGGCTGCTTCATTGTCGTCTGGCTTGATTGCCTGTTTTTCATCGCCTTGGGCGTAGAGAAGGCCCAAAGCATTTTCGGCGTTGGGGTCGCCTCGTCCAGCTAGCTCCCGGAGTTGTTCGAGGTTGGCAGAATCGAATGAGGGGCCGTCTGGAGCTGATTTCGAAGCATCAGCGGGTGACCTCGACGACGCCAGAACGGTTTGATCGGCATTTCGCCGTCGTGCCTGGAGCTTGGCCTGGACCCACGGCTGAATCAACGGAGCGAGGATGAAGCCGAGCACAAGGAAGACGATGGCGGCAACACAGATAAACAGGTAAAGGTGAGCGCGAGGCAGGCGAATGCTACTGCCTTTTTCTTCATCTTCGTCTTTACCGGAAGCGTCTTTCTTCTCCGTCCTTTCTTCGGGCCCCTGAGCAAAAAGAACGCTGCCGGGCGGGGCGGTAAAAGGTATTGGAGAAGTCGGAGGTGGGCCGGAGATATCGTGCGCCCGCGCGGCGCGATTGACTGCGGCAAGAATGGTCTCAGCGAAACGCTCGAGCACAGCGCTGTCATTCTCATCAAACGATCCGGGTTGGGCGGAAAACACTTCGAGCAGCCCAATCACTCTTTGATCCAAGCGTAGCGGAACAGCAAGCATGGAGCGAATGCCGAGAGCGCGGCAACTTTGGCGATCCACGCGTTCGTCGGTTTCGGTGTCGTCGCAGCGCAATATGCTTCCCGTGCGCACGCATTCGCCGGAAAAACCGGAACCCACTTGCAGGGTGGATCCCACGGGCGGAGCGCTCGGGCCGGCGCTGGCCCGGCAGATCATGGTGCCGGCATCGTTTCCCGCAAGGGCAATCGCCGCGCCAGAAGCCCGAAGCAGAGACTGAGACCGGGAAGCCACCAGCGACAGAACGGCTTCGATGTCGGACCCAAGAGACTCACATTCCCTCTGCACCGCCGAGGCGGCGGTGAGCGTGGCCGTATAGCTCGGCCGGAATACGAAACGCTCTGGCGTGGTCAACGGGAGCGTAGCAGAAGACCCGCCATTGGCAGCCGCAGTCATCGCATTGAGAAATAGCCACTCGCGCAAGCGGTGCAGAGCCGAATCCGGCAGAGGCGAAAGACCGAGCCCGACACGCCCGGCTGAGTCGGACCAAACTACCCGTGCGATGGCGGAAATCTGTCCGTGGGCTTCCGCCAGATCCAGGCACAACTCCACCTGCTGGTCGATTCCCATTGGCGATGGGCACTGCACCGCCACGCCGACCTCACTGATGTCGAGGATCTCGCAGAGATCGAGCATCTCGTTCTTCGAGGCGCCGCCGAAACTCGCATAGGCGGGCACATGCACTTTCTGGCGCACGCGACGGCGGCGGCTAAGGGAAGCTGGTCGAGAAGCCTGAATGGTGGCCGACATGGGAAGACCCGGGCCTGAAGCCTTATCTGACATCTTAACCCGAAATCACGGAAAAGTAAGCAGAAAGAAGCATGAACGAACTCCAAAATCCCTGGCAACCTACCGCGTGGCAACTAAATCTAACCTTGAGCGCCCATCGCAATCAGAGGTAGATCCATGTCCCAGCGGCGAGCAGGTTTCATCAAGTCTGGGCTGGGGGGCGCGGCTGCGGCACTCGTAATCCTGGCCGCTGCTTTCCCCGCGTGGGCGTCTTTGGGTGGAGACACCGCCACGATCCAGGCAGACCAACTCCAGATGCAAGGAACCCGAACCACCAAGGCGGCGGAGTCCTAACCGTGCATGAGATTCAAGCCGCCACTGGCACAGTGGTGAGGGAATACGTCTCGCAAGAAGGGAAGGTATTTGGCGTAGCCTGGCGCGGGCCATGGCTGCCCGACCTGCGGCAACTGTTCGGCAGCTACTTCGAGCAGTATCAAGCAGTGGTGCAGTCACAAGGCGGCGGGCGTGTGGCACGCAGGCCGGTCGTGATCGATCAGCCGGGCTTGGTTGTGCGAATCAGTGGACACATCCGGGCGTTCGTGGGCAGAGCGTATGTCCCCGAGATGCTGCCGCCAGGCGTCCGTGCGGAGGATATCCAATGAGAGATATTATGAGGATCCTCATCTCTTTAATGGTTTGTCCAACGTGCGCCTTCTTAGTCGGGTGCGGCGGTGGAAGCAGTCGTAGCAGCAGCCCGCCCAATACGATCGCTTCGTCTGGAACGAATGTGGCGTCGATTTCGGTGAGCGGCGGCCCGCTTCGCAACTACCCCGACGCAGCCTTTGCCAGCGTTACGGTGTGCGTTCCGGGAACGTCGAATTGTCAAACGATCGACGATGTATTGGTCGACACCGGCTCTTGGGGCCTGAGAATCTTGTCTTCCGCACTAACCCTTGCGCTGCCGCAGCAGAACGCCCCCGATGGCAATCCGGTCGCGGAATGCCTTACCTTTGTGGCCTCTTATACCTGGGGTCCGGTGCAAACGGCTGACCTGCAGATTGCAGGCGAGAAGGCCAGTTCCGTGCCCATCCAGGTGCTCAGCAACACCGACTTTCCAGTTCCTAGCAGCTGCACGAGTTCCGGATTTCACTCCGCTGACACGCTTGACAGCTTGGACGCGAATGGCATTCTCGGAGTCGGTCTGCTCGCGCAAGATTGCGGCAACCCGTGTCCTGCAAGCTACGACCAGTATTATGAGTGCCCATCTTCAGGCTGCCAGCCGATAGATCAAGCGTTGGGCCAGCAAGTTACCAACCCGGTTGCGTTATTTGCCACCGACAACAACGGAGTGATCGTCGAGCTGCCGGCGGTTTCTTCGGGCGGAGAACCGAGCGTGAACGGTTCGCTGGTTTTCGGCATCGGAACGCAATCCAACAACGGGCTTGGGGCGGCTGTTGCTTATACCCCAGACGACTACTTAAACTTCACAACCTCATACAATGGTCAGTCTTATCCCGACAGTTTCATTGACAGCGGTTCCGATGGTTACTTCATTCTCGACAGCAGCCTCACCGGATTGGCGAACTGCGGGAGTAACACAGATGAGGCGGGATTTTATTGCAGCAGTCAGAATTTTTCGGTTACCAATCAAGGAAGTAACGGAGCCAGTGGCGTCGTCAATTTCAGCATCGCAAACGCTGCAACGTTGTTTGCGAACCCAGGCGATTTTGCGTTCGACAATCTTGGCGGCCCATCCTCAAGTTCGGCGCCGTACTACTTTGATTGGGGACTTCCTTTCTTTCTCGGCCAGAATGTGTTCGTCGCGATTGCGGGTGCGAGCACGCCCGGCGGGACCGGGCCCTACTGGGCCTATTAATTAGACAATCGCTGGCTGCAATGTCTAGCCGGCTAGCCGGGAGAGCTTTGCCTGGCGCAGGGTGGAAATGCGGGAGATGGCGGCGACCATCATGCTGGAAAGCAGTTGCATGGTGGCTACGTCGCGTTCGTCGAAGGCGCTCGGCGACGACGACAGCACTTCGAACACACCCAGAGTCCGCCGATAGTAGCGCAGCGGAGAGACAAGAATTGATCGGACCCCCAGACGGCGGCAACTCGCCAGGTCCACGCGCGGGTTGCGCTCGGCGTCGTGGCATAGCATGACCTCGCCGGTGCGCACGGCTTCGGCGGAGATGCCGGCATCGGTCTGCAGGCGGACACCCAAGTCGGGCGCGGTTCGGCCGGCGCGGGCGCGACAGACGATCTCTTCGCCGGCGCGCAGCGCAATGGCGGCGCCGGTAGCGCCGGTGAGGTGCTGGGCGCGCTCGGTAATGGCGCTGATCGCGGGCTCGAGATCCAGTTCGGCGGCGTGAATGTCGACCTCTTCTCCAGGATGCGCGATACGAAAACCGGAGACGGGATGGGCCGCATTGGCGACGCGAAGCTGGCTGCGAAGAGCAATCGTCGGGATGCGAGTGGGATGGTCAGCAAGGTTCAGAACCCTAGGATCGGGGACCGTGCGCAGCAAGTCGCGGACAAGACTGTCGAGTTCAGAATCGGTGATGAGATGCGCCGTCTGCTGGTGGCGAAGGGTTCCGCCCAGAACACGAGAAAGGTTGAGCAGCGAAGGGTTGCCACAAGCCAG
The DNA here is from genome assembly GCA_963714225.1 of uncultured Acidobacteriaceae bacterium. Taxonomy (GTDB): domain Bacteria; phylum Acidobacteriota; class Terriglobia; order Terriglobales; family Acidobacteriaceae; genus Sulfotelmatobacter. The sequence goes on from CAVQNY010000024.1 coordinate 94,615, forward strand.
GCAATACGGACGGCTGTTGCTGCTGATTAGTTCGCACTGGACACAAAACGTGGCCGATTGAAGAGGAACAAAATTAACGTCCTGGAAGGTCGTGCCATAAACCGTCTCACGAAACATGCTTGCCTTTCCCGCCAACCTTGATTAAGAGAAGAATCAAGGTAAATTAGGGATAGCGGGGTTAGACAAGTGGCCGCAATGGTTCCTCGTGTGGGAAAGTAGGCGATTCGTTGATGGACGCAACGTCCTGTGGCGTGGGAGCAGCTTGCCAGTGTGCAGGAAGTTGCAAACATCTGCCATTGGCCTCAGATGCAGCTTCCGGCAGGCGTTTGACGAGCGGGATTTTTTGGCGTCGGGTATTGATTTGGGGATAGTGCTGAGTTAGAATTGCTAAACGTTTGAGGCAGAAAGGCTTGAGCGATTGGGGGGAAGAAAATGCAGTGGACAGCACCGACTTTTGAAGAAGTTTGCTTGAATTGTGAGATCAACTCTTACGTCAGCGCGAAACTCTAACCCGCCAGCCCTACCTACCCTTCTTGAAGCTTGAGCCACGCGCTAGCGCGCGTGTTGGATCTTTGCTTTCCATGAACTACTATGCCGCGCCCTTGCGCGGAACCTCTAGCCAGCCTGCGCAGCGACAAATCCCTGATCATCCTGACCCGCTTGCGGAATGAGTTGCACCGTATGCTGCAAAGTGCGGTCCAGCGCATCGGCGAGAGCAATCGGGAAAGCCGTCGTCAGAAGATTGATATCAAGCTGTAGAGCCCGCGGCGAATAAAGCCGGTGAACCGCCAGCGCGCCGCGGCGGCGGTTGGATGAGCTCACCAGGTCAAGCGATAGAGTCCAAACCGCCAGACCTTCCAGAGACCTCGAGCCTCGCGTTTTACCCCAGTGAAGAGACACCTCGCCTCGCCGCGGCTGAGCGCCGAGCTCAGAGGCACCCACGGGATGAGATTCACCCGGAAAGAGTTTAAAGCTAACGTCGAACCCGTCAAAGTCGTTGGAGCCGAAGGCTGCCTCCAGAACGCGCCGAATCTGATCGTAATCGCGAACCGCTTTGAGTT